>NZ_JCAXEE010000005.1:0-337093 GCF_059758755.1 Lysobacter sp. GQ73
TGGCGAAATCGCGCCGCCTCGGCGAATGACGGCGGCCCGGTTGTCTCTGCGCGTTTCGTGGTCGCGACTTACGTCGCTCCTACAGGAAGAGATTCGCAGCGACGCGCTGCTGCGGCAGCTCCTGGGTAGGAGCGGCGCAAGCCGCGACCGCGAACCATCCGTCGCCGCGCACCGGCATGACCCGCCCGCCTCTGCCCCGGCCCCCATGACTTCTCTACCGCGCGCCGTGCCGCGCCGCGCACTAGACTGCAACCCTCCCCGCCACCGCCAGGACTGCCGCATGTCTTCCGTGACCTCGCCCAAACAGATCGCCGCGTCGCTGACCGAGTTCTGGTCGCCGCGCGTGGTCGCCGAAGTCGACGACGCCTATATCAAGGTCGCCCGCGTGCAGGGGCAGTTGGCCTGGCACAGCCACGCCGATGAGGACGAACTGTTCCTGGTGCTCAAGGGCCGGCTGGTGATCGAGCTGGAGGACCGCAAGGTCGAACTCGGCGAGGGCGAGATGTTCGTCGTGCCCAAAGGCGTGCGCCACAACCCGATCGCCGACGAGGAATGCCATCTGATGTTGATCGAGCGCAAGACCACCCTGCACACCGGCGACGTGGTCACCGACAAGACCCGTTCGCTCGACGAGCAACTGCGTCCGCTATGAGCGTCATCGGTCCGGCATGATCCCTCGTCCACCGGGCGCACAAAAGAAAAGAGCGCGTCCCGTGGAACGCGCTCTTTGGTGCGGAGATGGCCTGTCCTCTGCATGGCGCTATCCGGCGCCCTCCCCCCGAACCGACCTCTTGTCTTTCCGAAGTCCTTATCGGCGTGCGGCCATAATCCGAAGTCCACGCTACGGTTGCCAGAGAGCGCGACCGGAAATTACGCTACTTTCGGTAGCGCCCGCGATTGCTTAGCGGCCTAAGTCGCTGTAATAAATAGACCTGCCGACACGGCACGACAGCACAAACGCACGGGCTGGGGCGTCTATCGTTCACCCGGTGACTATTGGTAGCTGAACCCGCGATCCCGGCCGCAAACCCGACAGGAACTGTCACATGACGCCGCAACAGCGCATCCGTCTCGCCCGCCGGCACGCCGGGCTCTCGCAAGCCGCCCTCGGCGCCGCGGTCGGGGTGCAACGCAGCGCGGTCGGCCACTGGGAATCGGCGCAGAGCAAATTCCCGAGCGTCGCCCACCTGCGCGAGCTGGCCCTGGTGACCGGGGTGCAGTTCGAATGGCTGGCGACCGGGCGCGGCAAGATGAGCCTGTCGCTGGACACGGCGATGGATTCGGTCGCCGCCGCCGAGGCCTTGTTGATCGACGACCCGCTGGAACTGCGGTTGATCCAGGCGTTTCGCGAGGCGCCCACGCGCGCCAAGGCGCCTTTGGTCGAGGTGGTCGAGCAAATGGCCGAGCTGCGCACCGGCCGCCCGGCGCGTTCGGTCGCCGGCGGCGGCAAGCGCAGCGCAACTTGAGAAACCCGTCGCAGGTACGGGCGCGAACCGTGACGCAACACAGCAGGCGATGTCACAAACCACGACTAGACTCGACCGGATGCGCCCGGGGAGGGCGCATCGACCGCGGCGTTCCGCATGCGCGCGTCGTCAATACATAAGGAGCCGTTCGATGCCGATGTCCGTTCGTGGCCGATCCACCGCCCTGCACCGCCCTCACCCCGCACGCCCCGCCCTGCCGCGCCGCGCCGCGTGCCTGGCCCTGACGATCTGCGCCCTGTTGCCCTCGCTGGCCTCGGCCGCCGTCTTCATCAACGAATTCCACTACGACGATGCGACCTCCGCCGGCGACGTCGGCGAGCGCATCGAGATCGTCGCGACCGCCGGCGAAACGCTGAGCAACTACCGCGTCTATCTGTACAACGGCAGCTCGCCCTCGTCGGCGGTGACCTACGACAACGACCTCGTGCCGGCCGGCAATGTCGTCACCTGCGGCGGCAGCGTGCGCATCGCGACCCTGAGCTACCCGACCAACGGCCTGCAGAACGGCTCCAACGACGGCTTCGCGCTGGTCGACGGCAGCGGCAACGTAGTCCAGTTCCTGAGCTACGAAGGCCAGATCACCGCCAGCGGCGGCCCCGCCTCGGGCCGCACCAGCACCAACCTGCCGGTGTCGGAATCCGGCTCGACCGCGGCCGGCACCTCGCTGCAGTTGTCGGGCAGCGGCAGCGCGTATTCGCAGTTCGCCTGGCAGAACTCGGCGACCCAGACCTTCGGCGCCTGCAACAACGGCCAGAGCTTCACCACCTCGACGCCGAACACGCCGCCGAGCGTGACCTCGACCACGCCGAGCAACGGCGCGAGCGGTTTCCCCGCCGCCGGCGACCTGGTCGCCAACTTCAGCGAAGCGGTGACTCTGGCCAGCGGCGCGCTGACCCTGCAGTGCGCGACCTCGGGCGCGGTCGCCCTGACCTACCCGTCCAGCGGCACCGCGATCACCGCCTCCACCGGCACCGCGCTGCACGCCGGCGAAAGCTGCACCTTCACCGTCGTCGCCAGCCAGGTCAGCGACGCCGGCGGCGCGCACCCGGCCGCCAACACGGTGGCCAACTTCACCGTCGCCAGCGGCGGCGGTGGCGGCACCGGCTACTACGCCCACGTCAACACCAGCAGCGCCAGCCAGTTGCGTTGCTCGCTGCACCAAACCATCAAGGGCCACACGGTCTATCCGTACAGCGGCGGCACCACCAACACCTGGACGATCCTGGAGATCGCCGACGAAGATCCCAACAACGCCGGCCGCATCCTCGACGCCTACAAGAACCGCAGCTTCGTCAAGGTCACCGATCGCGCGGGCAGCGGCACCGGGGTGAAGTACAACCGCGAACACACCTGGCCGAACTCGCTCGGCTTCGGCTCGGCCACCGGCAACCTCGGCCTGCCGTACGCGCCCTACACCGACACCCACATGCTGTACCTGACCGATGCCGGCTACAACGCCGACCGCGGCAACAAGCCCTTCGCCGACTGCTCGCTGTCGAGCGGCTGCGGCGAGCGCGTCACCGAGGTCAATAACGGCAGCGGCGGCGGCAGCGGCGTCTACCCGGGCAACTCCAACTGGTACAAGACGCCCGACGGCAACGCCGGTTCGTTCCAGGTCTGGGGCAAGCGCAAGGGCGACATCGCGCGCGCCGTGCTGTACATGGCGATCCGTTACGAAGGCGGCACCGACCCGAACAACGGCCAGAGCGAACCGGACCTGGAACTGACCGACGACCGCAGCAAGATCGTCATCACTTCGTCCTCGCCGGCCTACATGGGCTTGCTGACCACGTTGCTGTCGTGGCATCAGGCCGATCCGCCGGATGCCGCCGAGCTGGCGCGCAACGAAGTGATCTTCAGCTTCCAGGGCAACCGCAACCCCTTCATCGATCACCCGGAGTGGGCGACGGCTTCGTTGTTCAACTCGGCCAAGCCGGCGAGCTGCCAGCTGATTCCCTGATCGCCAGGGAACGCGCAACGACGAACGCCCGCGGATGCGGGCGTTCGTTTTTTACGCTGGAACCGCGACGCTTGCGCAACCATCTGCCGTCGTCCCCGCGCAGGCGGCAGTGAATGGCCGCGCTTGCGGGCCACTGGCTCGTGCATCCATCAACGCCGGGCCTGGAGCGCCTGGCCGAGTGCCGGAGCCCCCCGAACGTTCCGGCATGAAAGCCCGGTGGATCTCCGCCTGCGCGGAGACGACGAGCAAAAGCATCTCAATCGAACACCACCACCGGCTTGCCGAGCTCGCGCGCGCCGGCCATCGAGGCGATCGCCGCGACGCCGTCGTCGAAACCGTAGCGCGTACCGACCACCGGCTCGATGCGATGGCGTTCGAGCTCGGCGAGAAAGGCCTCGAAGTCGCGCCGGCTGCCGACGCTGATGCCGTGAATGTTGAGCTGGCGCGCCATGATCGGCCCGATCAGGTTCCCCTCGACCTGCATGCCGTGCAGGAAACCGATCACCGCGATGTGGGCGTTGTCGGCGGCGGCCTGCAGCAGGTCGAGGAATTGCGGGCCGCCGACCACGTCGACGATGCCGTCGACGCCGCGGCCGTCGGTGAGTTCGCGCACCGCCGCGGCCAGGCCGGGGCGCTGCCGGTAATCGATCACCGCGCGCGCACCGAGCGCACGCAAGCGTTCGGCCTTGCCGGCATCGCCGGTGGTCGCGATCACCTCGAGGCCGCGCGCGACCGCGAGCTGCAGGGCCATCAAGGACACGCTGCCGGTGCCTTGCACGAGCACGCTGGCGCCGGGCCGCAGGTCCATGCGTTGCAACGCGCTCCAGGCGGTGAGGCCGGACACCGGCAGGGTCGAGGCCGCCGCATCGCCGAGGAACGCCGGCGCGGGCAGGATCGCGCTGGCCGGCAGCACGAGCTGGCGCGCCAGCCAGCCATCGAGCGGGCCGCCGAGCTTGCTGAGGTGGTTGGCCGACCGGAACGGCCCGTCGATCCAGGCGGTGGTGTAGTGGCCGAGCACGCGGTCGCCGGGCGCGTAGCCCTCGACCCCGTCGCCGACCGCCTCGATCCGGCCGACGCCGTCGGACAGCGGCACGAACGGCCGCGGCAGTTCCGGCTGATAGCGGCCGGTGGCGAGGGCGTAGTCGCGGTAGTTGACCGAGGCCGCGGCGACCCGGATCCGCACCTGGCCGCGGCCGGGCTGGGGCTCGGGCAGGTCGACGCGACGCAGGCTGTCGAGGCTGTGGCCCTGGAGTAGATAGGCATCCATGGTGGTGCTCCGCTGGCGGTCCGGAGACCGGCTGGGTGGGGAATGCTCAGACTATTGTTGAGCCGTTCGCTGATATAGGATCAAGATGGCAACTCATCATTGAGGATGACTCAACAATGATCGGCGGGCTGTATTCCGAACTCGAGGCCTTCGAGGCCATCCTCCAGCACGGCAGCTTCACCGCCGCGGCGAAGCAGTTGCAGGTCACCCCGGGCGCGATCACCCGCCGCCTCAACACCCTGGAGGCGCGGCTCGGCGCCAAGTTGCTCAACCGTTCGACCCGGCGGCTGAGCCTGACCGAGTCCGGCCGCCACTACTACGCCGAGGTCGCGCCGGCGCTGGCGCAGATCCTCGCCGCCGGCGAGCGCGTGCACGACCTGTCGGCGCAACCGCGCGGCGAACTGCGGGTGTCGTTACCGATGAATTTCGGCCGGCTGTACGTGATGCCGCACCTCGAGGCCTTCCTGCAGCGCTGGCCCGGCATCGACCTGGACCTGCAGTTCGACGACCGCTTCGTCGACCTGATCGGCGCCGGCTTCGACGCCGCGATCCGGATCGGCGCGCTCAGCGATTCGCGCCTGGTCGCGCGCCGCATCGCGCAGACGCGACGGATCCTGGTGGCCTCGCCCGGCTACCTCGCACGGCGCGGCGCACCGCGTACGCCCGCCGAGCTGATCGAGCACGACTGCCTGCACTACACCTTGTTCCGCGACACCCCGACCTGGGAATTCCACCGCGACCGCGAACCGCTGCGGGTGCCGGTGCAGGGCCGTTTGAAAGCGAACTACGGCGTGCCGCTGGTCGATGCCGCCGTGCACGGCCGCGGCATCCTGCAGACCGCCACCTTCGCCGTCGCCGGGGAGCTCGCCAGCGGACGCCTGGTCGAAGTGATGCCGGACTGGAGCCTGCTGCCGATCGGCATCTACGCGGTGTACCCGAGCCGCGACTACCGCCCACGCAAGGTCGAGGCCTTCATCGACTTCCTCGAAGCGACCATCGGCGAACCGGCGGTGTGGGATCGGGTGATCGCCGGGCAAGGCTGAGAGCGATGCAGTCCTCGCTTCGACGCAGAGCCAATCCGGCCCGTTGAGGTTCCGCCTCGACACCGGGCCACGCCGGGCGCTCGCCCCCTTCGCCCAACGGGGCGATGGTTCATCGTCGCTTGCACTTGCCGACCCAGGCCGCAGCAAGAGCGGCAGGAACCGGTACTCGCCCGCTCCCTCTCCACAGCCATAAAGCCCCCACTGCAACGGCGGCGACCGGACTTGCTCTCAGCTCCGCCAAAGGAACCAACCGCCTCCGCCCCACTCCAAGCCCGGTCCCTCATTCCGCTTTCGCGCCGTTTGCTGAAAGCTTGCCCGTCGCTCCCACCGCCCGCCGATGACTCCGCCGCCTCCTGCCGCTACCGTCCCCCGCTCCTGGCGCCGCGCGCTGTCGATGCTCGCCAGCCTGGCGATCCTCGCGCTGGCCCTGCATGCGCTCGCCGGGGAGTTCAGCGGGCAGGGCTACCGTTCGATCCGGCACGCCTTCGCCCAGTTGGAGGACCGCCGCATCGTCCTGGCCTTCCTGCTCGGCCTCGCCAGCTATGCCTGCCTGGTCGGGTTCGACGCGATCGGCCTGCGCGGCAACGCGAGCAAGGTCAAACCGCTGCGTCTGGTCGTCACCGCTTTCCTCGCCAACGCGGTCGGGCACTCGCTCGGTTTCGCCGCGCTGACCGGCGGCGCGGTGCGTCTGCGCGGCTACGGCGCGGCCGGGCTGTCGCTGGCCGACATCGGCCAGGTCGTGTTGATGAGCACGCTCGGCTTCGTGTTCGGCGCCTGGGTGTTGCTGGCCTGCGCCTTGTTGTTCGAACCGGCGCCGACGGCCTTGCTGCTGCCGCTCGGCGAAACGACGATCCGCGCGATCGGCGCGGCGATCGCGCTCGGCTTCGTCGGCCTGTGGTTCGCGGTCGGGCGCGACGGCCGCACCCTGCGCTGGCGCGGCCACGCGCTGTGGCTGCCGGATCGCCGCACCGTGCTCGCGGTGACCGCCCTGAGCGTGGTCGAACTGGCCCTGGCCGGCAGCGCGTTGTACGTCCTGCTGGCGCCGATCGCCGGCACCGACTTCATCGGCTTCGTCGGCCTGTACCTGGTCGCGACGGTCGCCGGATTGTTGTCGAGCGTGCCCGCCGGCATCGGCGTGTTCGAGTGGAGCCTGCTCAAGCTGCTGCCGGGCGTGGCGCCGGCGACTCTCCTCGCCGCGGCGCTGGCTTATCGCATCACCTACTACGCCCTGCCCCTGGCCCTGGCGACGCTGATCGGCATGGTCGGCGCCGTGCGCGGGCCGGTCGCGGCGCGCGCCGGCGCTCTGCGCACCGCCTGGCTCGCGATCCGGCCGTGGCTGCCGCAGGTGATCGCGCTCGCCGCGTTCGTGCTCGGCGCCGCCCTGATCCTCGACGGCACCTTGCCGAAACCGCGCCATCGCCTGGTCGGTGCGCCGCTGCCCTTGATCGAGACCTCGCAATTGCTCGCCAGCCTCGGCGGGGTCGGCCTGTTGCTGATCGGCCAGGGCCTGCAGCGCCGCAGCCATGCCGCGTGGGCGCTGGCGCTGGCGGTGTGCGTCGTGCTGCCCTTGCCGGCCTGGCTGCGCGGCGGCCACCTCAGCCTGGCCTTGGCGCCGCCGCTGGTGGCGGTCGCGCTGTGGGCGGCGCGGCGCGAGTTCTATCGCGAAGGCGCGCTGCTCGACGAAGCCTGGTCGTGGCGTTGGCTGCGCAATCTCGGCCTGGTGTTGATCGCCGCGGTCTGGCTGTTGTTCTTCGCCTACAGCCACGTCGAGTACCGCAACGAGCTGTGGTGGGAATTCCTGGTGTCGAGCAACGCGCCGCGCGCCTTGCGGGCGATGCTGCTGGTCAGCGTCACCGTCATCGCCTTCGGCCTGGCGCGCCTGCTGCACGCGGCGCGCGCGCCGTTGCCGGCGGCGGGCGAAGCCGAACTCGCGGCGATCCGGCCGATCCTCGCCGTGGCCGACGACAGCCAGGCGCATCTGGCCCTGACCGGCGACAAGGCGCTGCTGCTCGATCCGCAACAGCGCGGCTTCGCGATGATGCAACGCTACGGCGGCTCGTTGATCGCGATGGGCGACCCGGTCGGCCCGCCCGAGGTGGCGCGTGCGCTGATCTGGCGTTTCCGCGAGGAGGCCGACCGGCTCGGCATGCGGCCGGTGTTCTACCAGGTCGGCGAACAGCATTGGCAGACCTATCTCGACCTCGGCCTGAGCCTGGTCAAGCTCGGCGAGGAAGCGCTGGTGCCGCTGGCCGATTTCAGCCTGCAGGGGCCGGCTCGCGCCGAATTGCGCCAGGCCTGGAACCGCGGCAAGCGCGCCGGGCTGAGTTTCCGCATCGCCCCGGCCGAGGACGTCGCGGCCCTGCTGCCCTTGCTCGCGGAGATTTCCGAGGACTGGCTGGAGCACAAATCCGGCGAGGAGAAAGGCTTCTCGCTCGGCCATTTCGATGCCGAGTATCTGCAGCGCCTGCCGGTCGCCCTGGTGGAGCTGGACGGCCGCATCGTCGCCTTCGCCAATCTGTGGAACGCCACCAACGGCCGCGAGTTGTCGGTCGACCTGATGCGCCACAGCGAGGCCGCGCCGAAGGGCACGATGGATTTCCTGTTCGCCGAGTTGTTGGGCTGGGGGCGCGATCATGGCTACGAACGCTTTTCGCTCGGCATGGCGCCTTTGTCCGGGCTGCCGCAGCATCGGCTGGCCGGGCGCTGGAACCGCTTCGCCAACCTGGTCGCGCGCCACGGCGAGCGTTTCTATGGCTTCGTCGGCCTGCGCCGCTTCAAGGCCAAGTACGACCCGGTCTGGCGCACCCGTTACCTCGCCGCGCCCGGTGGCATGCACCTGCCGGCGGCCTTGATCGACGTGACCCGTTTGATCTCGCTCGACCCGCGCCGCCACGACGAGAGCGAGCATCGCATCGCGCGCTTCCCGACCCGCGCGCCCGAGGCTCAGGAACCCGGCGCGATACCGGCCGCCGACAACACCCGCGCGGCGACACCGTCGTAGTCGCCGTCGAGGTGGTGATCGCCCGGCAGTTTCCCGACCCGCGCGGCGGCGGCCGGCAATCTCGGACACAGCGCGTCATCGTCGTCGGCGCCGTACAGACACAGCGTGCGCGCCGCCGGCATGCGCGCGATCTCCGGCGCGATCGGCAGGCCGCGGCCGCTGCTGCCGATCCAGTTGCTCAGATGGAACTCGTACTCGGCTTTTTCGCCGACCGAAATCAGGGTGGTCAGCGCGACCGCCTCGCGGGTCGGCGACGGCAAGCGGTTGTACGCCGCCGGCAACACGTCGGCCCCTTGCGAGAAACCGATCAACAGCACCCGCGGTCGCCGCCAGTGCGCGCGGTAGTAGCCGACGATGCGGTCGAGGTCGGCGGCGAAGCCCTGCGGCGTGCGCGGGCTCCAGAAGTAGCGCAGCGAATCGACGCCGACCACCGGCACCCCGGCTTTCGCCAGGCGTTCGGCCAGGCTCTGGTCGAAGCCGGCCCAGCCGCCGTCGCCGGAGACGAAGATCGCGAAGCTGTCGCGATGGACGCTGCCGCTCGCGGCGATCTCGGTCAGCGGCAAGCCCTTCAGATCGGCCGGCGGCGGCGGCGCGCTGACATGGCCTTGCGCACCGAGGCTGATCAAGGCCGCGCGCAGGCCCGGCGTGGCATCGCCGCGGGCATCGCGGGCGAAACGACGCGCCTGCGGAATCGCGGCGACGAACGCATCGCTCGCGGCTTCCGGGCACTGCGCGCCGCGGTCGTCCCGGCGCGCGGCGGCGACCAGCCAGGGCACGGACAGCGCCGAGGGCTGCAGCTGCGCCGAGCGGCCGTTGCGCGCCGGCGCCAGCTTCAAGGCCTGGGACGGGCACACGGCGCGCGCCAGGGCCAGGCGCGGGCAGAAATCGACCGCGACCGCGCCAGCGAACACGGCCGCGTCGCCCTGGGCGGCGATCGCATAGGCCAGGGCGGCGCCCTCGCCGTCGCCGAGCAACAGCGGCAGGCGGTAGGTCGGCAGACGGTAATAGGCCTGGACGAAGCGCGAGAAATTTTCGACGTCGCCGGAGGAGAACGCGCAGGCGCCGCCGTCCCGGCGCAGGTCGCGTTCGAGCGCGGCGACCTCGACCGTCGCGACCATCGCACCGTCGGCGACCAGGGCGGCGATGCGCGCCTTGCGTTGCGCGGCGTCGAGGCCGTCGGCGAACCACAGCACGAAGCGGCGCGCCTCGCCGGCCGGCAAGCGCACCGGGATGTTCTGGAAGCGGCCGTGGGACACGCTGCGCGCAAGCCCGGGCTCGGGCGCGGCTGCCGGTGGCGCGGCCACCGCAGCGCAGTACGGCGCTGCGATCAGCAGCAGGAACAAGGCCCATCGGGCACGGATCGTTAAGGGCACGCGCTGCACCTCCTGGGATGCCTGGGCTTATACCATCGGGGTTGGATGGGGTTAGGTGCGTCCGCCGCAAGAGCAAATCCCTGCCCCTCTTCAATGGGAAGTGCGCCTGCAGGCGCCGACGGCGCTGGCCGAGGCGGCTCGGCGAGGTCTTCGGCTGTGCCTGGAGACGATTCAGACAGCAGCGCTTTCTGTGACGGAGCCCGAGGTACCGTGCCGTCCGGTCCGGTCCGGTCCGGCCCGGCCCCGATCCGGCCCGAACCAGCAGGTCCGGGTTAGGCCGCTCCCCGCGGCGGCCTTACACTTGGCCGGATGCCCCTCACCGACTCCATTCCGCTACCGAGGCTGGTGCTCAGCACCTGCCCCGACGAGACCACCGCCGACGCCATCGCGCTGGCCCTGGTCGAGGAACGGCTCGCCGCCTGCGTGAGCCGTTGGCCGGGGGTGCGCTCGACTTATCGCTGGCAAGGCCGCATCGAACATGCGACCGAGGTCCAGTTGCTGATCAAGACCACCCCCGCCCTGGCCTCCGCGGTGCTCCAGCGGATCGCCGAGCTGCATCCATATGAACTGCCGGAGGCGTTGGTGGTCGAAGTCGGCGACGGCCTCGACCCGTACCTGCGCTGGGTGGCCGAACAGACCCGAGACCGATGACCGACGACCTGCTTTCCGGCCGGCGCCCGCGCGCCGGCGCCGCCCTCGCCTACACCATCGCCTGCCTGGCCGCGCTGTTCGCCGCGCCGGCGCTCGCGGTCGACGAAAAAGACCTGCTGCCGGTCGACGAGGCCTTCGTGCTCGCGGCCGAGGCCGGCGGCGCCGACCGCATCGCGGTGTCGTGGAAGGTCGCGCCGGGCTATTACCTGTACAAGCACCGCATCTCGGTCAAGAGCGACGCCGGCTTCGCCGCGCAGGCGCTGCAGTTGCCGAAGGGCAAGGCTTACAAGGACGAGTTCTTCGGCGACGTCGAGACCTACCGCGACCGCGTCGTCGCCACCCTGCCCGGCCAGGCCAAGGCCGGCAGCACCCGGCTTACCGTCAAATACCAGGGCTGCGCCGACGCAGGCATCTGCTATCCGCCGCAGACCCGCACCGTCAACGTCGCGCTGGCCGCGCCCGCCGCGGCGGTGGATCCGGCTCCCGCGGCCGCGCCGCTGGTGTCGTTCGGCCCGCGCGGCGGCGCCAATCCCTTGCTCGGCAGCAGCCCGCTCGGTGCGCCTACGGCCGCGAACGCCGGCACCGATGCCTTGCCGTTGCCGCCCGAGCAGGCCTTCGGTTTCGAGGCCATCGTCAGCGACGGCGACACCCTGTTGCTGCGCTTCACCCCGGCGCGCGGCTATTACCTGTACCGCGACAAGACCTCGCTGAAGACCGACCGGGCCGCGATCGCCGCCGGCAAGCCGCGGTGGCCGCGCGGCACCGCGCACCGCGACGAGCACTTCGGCGACGTCACCGTGTTCTTCGACCAGATCGACGTGCCGCTGCCGCTGCTGCGCCAGCAGGCCGACGCCGCCACGCTGACTCTCACCGCGAACTTCCAGGGCTGCCAGACCGACGGCATCTGCTATCCGCCGATGACTCGCAAAGTCACCCTCGAGCTGCCTCGCGGAACCCTGGCGAGCGCGCTCGTCGAACCGAGCGCAAGCACCGCGGCGGCCGCCGACACTGTCGCGCCCGGCGCAGCGCCGGCCAGCGCCGCCGCATCGGCGCAAGCGAACGCCACGGGCATCGCCGCGGCCGCCGCCACCCCCGCTTCCGGCCTGGCCGCCACCGACCCGACGCCCGCGACCGGCGCGGCCAGCCTCGCCCCCGGCGACGATGCGCCTGCGCCCGCAACGAATCCCTCGGACGCGACCGCGCCGCAGGCCGAAGACAGCCTGCTCGCCGCCTCGCTCAAGGGCGCGAACCGCTACTGGGCGCTGCTGACCTTCTTCGGCTTCGGCCTGCTGCTCGCGTTCACGCCCTGCGTGTTGCCGATGGTGCCGATCCTGTCGGGCCTGATCGTCGGCCAGGGTCCGGGCTTGAGCGCGCGCCGCGCGTTCTCGCTGTCGTTGGTCTACGTGTTGGCGAGCGCGGTGGTGTTCACCCTCGCCGGCATCGTCGCCGGCCTGGCCGGCGCCAATCTGCAGATCGCCTTCCAGACGCCGTGGGTGATCGTGCTGTTCGCGCTGCTGTTCGTGGTGCTGTCGCTGTCGAGCTTCGGCCTGTACGAACTGCAGCTGCCGCATGCGCTGCGCAGCCGCCTCAGCGAAGCCAGCAATCGCCAGCGCAGCGGCTCCTGGCTCGGCGTCGCGAGCATGGGCGCCTTGTCGGCGCTGATCGTCGGCCCCTGCGTCGCGCCGCCACTCGCCGCCGCCGTGCTCTACATCGGCCAGACCCGCGACCCGGTGTTCGGCGGCGCGGCCTTGTTCGCGCTCGCCATGGGCATGGGCGCGCCGCTGATCGCGTTCGGCGTCGCCGCCGGCAAGGGCCTGCCGACCACCGGCCCGTGGATGGTCGCGGTGCAGCGCGCCTTCGGCCTGATCTTCATCGGCATGGCGGTGTGGATGCTGTCGCGCATCCTGCCCGGCCCGGTCACCCTGGCGCTGTGGGGCGCGCTGTCGCTCGGCGCGGCGGTGATGGCCGCGTTGTCGGTCGGCGGCAAGACGGTCGGCCAGGGCCCGCGTACTTTCGCCTGGCTGGCGACGCTGCTGCTCGGCCTGGCCGGCGCCTCCCAGGTGGTCGGCGCCCTCGCCGGCAGCGACGACCCGCTGCAGCCGCTCGCCGGCCTGCGCGGCGATCATGCCGCGCAAAGCACCGAGCTGCCGTTCCGCAAGATCAAGTCCGGCGCCGACCTCGACCGCGAGATCGCCGCTGCGCAGGCCGCCGGCCAGCCGCTGATGCTCGATTTCTATGCCGACTGGTGCGTGGCCTGCAAGGAGATGGAGAAGTACACCTTCCCCGAGCCGCAGGTGCACGAGGCGCTGAAGGGCTTCGTCCTGCTCAAGGTCGACGTGACCGCGAACGACGAGATCGACCAGGCGCTGATGAAGCGGCTGCAGATCATCGGCCCGCCGGCGACCCTGTACTTCGTCGCCGGCGCCGAACGCCGCGAGCTGCGCCTGTTCGGCTTCGAAAAAGCGCCGGCCTTCGCCGACCGCGCGCAACGCGCGCGCGCCGCGAACCGCTGAGGCCGCGGCGATGGCGATCTCCCCGACGGTCAAACTCGTGGCCCTGGCGCTCGGCGCGGGCGCGCTCGGCCTGCTCGCCGGGCAACTGCTCGGCGGGGACGGCTGGCTGATGCGCACCGACCTCGGCCAGCGCGTCCTGCAGGAACGCATGACCCGCAGCGCGCCCAAGCCGCCGGCCGACCTCGCGGTGGCGAGCCTGGGCCAGGCGATGCCGGCGCTGACCCTGCCCGGCCTCGACGGCCGGCCCTCGCAGCTGCCGCAGGCCTATGCCGGGCGACCGATCCTGATCAATCTGTGGGCCAGCTGGTGCGGGCCCTGCATCAAGGAAATGCCCGAACTGAACCGCTACGCCAAGGCCCAGGGCGGTCACGGCACGCAGGTGGTCGGCATCGCCCTCGACAACGCCGAGGACGTCGCCGCGTTCCTGCAGCGGGTGCCGGTGGATTACCCGATCCTGCTCGACGCGCCGGGCCCGCGCGACGCCGGGGTCCGCCTCGGCAACCTCAAGGGCGTGCTGCCGTATACGGTGCTGATCGGCGCCGACGGCAAGCTGGTCAAGCAACGCATCGGCCCGTTCGAGGACGGCGAGATCGAGGGCTGGGTCGACTGAGCCCGGTCCGGCTCGAAGAGGCGGCGGTAACGCCACGCCACCCGGCGGCGGCAACCTCGACGAAAACCCGCCGATCGTCGGCCAGCCGCCCCGCCGCGCGTGGCCGGCGACTGCCGATTCCGCTTACCGGTTACCGGCTTGGCCGCGCGGGATCGTGCTCGAATGGGCGGCGCGGACCCCTGCGGATCTCTCGGTCCTTTGGCGAAATCGCCGCCCTGCCGGCAAATGCGCCGAACCGGTCACGAAAACACGGCGACGCCGGCCAACGTGCCGGCATTCTAGAGTCGCCACTCAAACAACCGCTTAAATCGCGGCAACTTCGCCGATTTGGCGGGCAACTTCTGGACAGCAGCCCGGGCTTCACGCAAACTGCCGCCCTTTGAAGGCAACCGTCCGGTCCCGATGGCCAAGCTCCTGGTCCTGCACGGCCCCAACCTCAATCTGCTCGGCACGCGCGAGCCGGAGGTCTACGGCCGCACCACCCTGGCCGAGATCGACGCCGGGCTGCGCGACCGCGCCCAGGCCGCCGGACACGTGCTGGACAGCCTGCAGTCGAACGCCGAGCACGTCCTGGTCGACCGCGTCCAGGCGGCGCGGACCGACGGCACGGCGACGATCCTGATCAATCCGGCCGCCTTCACCCATACCAGCGTCGCCCTGCGCGACGCCCTGGCCGCGGTGGCGATCCCGTTCATCGAGATCCACCTGTCCAACCCGCACACCCGCGAGCCGTTCCGCCGCCACAGCTATTTCAGCGACCACGCCGTCGGCGTGGTCTGCGGCTTCGGCGCAGACAGCTACCGCTATGCGCTCGACGCCGCCATCAAGCGACTGGCGACCTGACACCCACCCAGCCCGGGCCGCGTTCGCGCGGGCCGCAACGACGATCCAACCAGAGGCCCGCTCCATGGACCTGCGCAAAATCAAGAAACTGATCGACCTGCTCGAGGAATCCAACCTCGCCGAGATCGAGATCAAGGAAGGCGAAGAATCCGTCCGCCTGGCCCGCACCCCGAAGGGCGGCTATGCCTACGCGCCGCCGCAGATGCAGGCCGCGCCCTACGCCGAGCAGCGCCCGGCCCCGGCCATGCCGATGCACTCGCCGACCGAAGCGGCCACCGGCGGCAGCGCCAAGCCCGGCAGCGACCTGCCCGACGGCCACGTCGTGCGCGCACCGATGGTCGGCACCTTCTACGCCTCGCCGGCGCCGGACAAGCCGTCCTTCGTCGCCGTCGGCCAGGCGGTCAAGGCCGGCGACACCCTCGGCATCATCGAGGCGATGAAGATGTTCAACCCGATCGAAGCCGACGTTTCCGGCACCGTGCTCAAGGTGATGGCCGAGAGCGGCCAGCCGATCGAGTTCGATCAGCCTTTGTTCGTCATTGGTTGACATGCGCGGGACTCGGGATTCGGGACACGGGACTCGGCCGCATCGCTGCGTCGGCGCCGCTTTCGCGGTCGATGCCGAAGCGATGGCGCCGGGCCCCCTTCGCGATCCGGCTTTGCGAGTCCCCAGTCCCGAGTCCCGAGTTCCGGAATCTCTATGCTCGATAAAGTAGTCATCGCCAACCGCGGCGAAATCGCGCTGCGCATCCTGCGCGCCTGCCACGCGCTGGGCATCCGCACGGTCGCGGTGCATTCCACCGTCGATCGCAATCTCAAGCACGTCGCCATGGCCGACGAGTCGGTCTGCATCGGGCCGGCGCCGTCGTCGGAGAGCTATCTCAACATGGCCTCGATCATCGCCGCGGCCGAAGTCACCGACGCCCAGGCGATCCACCCGGGCTACGGCTTTCTCAGCGAGAACGCCGACTTCGCCGAGCGCGTCGAGCAGTCCGGCTTCATCTTCATCGGCCCGCGCGCCGAGACCATCCGCCTGATGGGCGACAAGGTCGAGGCGATCCGCGCGATGAAGGAGGCCGGCGTGCCCTGCGTGCCCGGCAGCGGCGGACCGCTCGGCGACGACAACGCCGCCAACATCAAGATCGCGCGCGAGATCGGCTACCCGATCATCGTCAAGGCCGCCGGCGGCGGCGGCGGTCGCGGCATGCGCGTGGTGCATACCGAGGCCCACCTCAACGCCGCGATCCAGACCACCAAGTCCGAGGCCAAGGCCGCGTTCGGCAACGACATGGTCTACATGGAGAAGTTCCTCGAGAACCCGCGCCATGTCGAGATCCAGGTGCTCGCCGACGGTCAGGGCAACGCGATCCACCTGGGCGAGCGCGACTGTTCGATGCAGCGCCGCCATCAGAAGGTGGTCGAGGAAGCGCCGGCGCCGGGCATCACCGCCGAACAGCGCGCCGAAATCGGCAAGGTCTGCGTCGAAGCCTGCATCCGCATCGGTTACCGCGGTGCCGGTACGTTCGAGTTCCTGTACGAGAACGGCCGCTTCTACTTCATCGAAATGAACACCCGTATCCAGGTGGAGCACCCGGTCACCGAACTGGTCACCGGCATCGACCTGGTGCGCGAACAGTTGATGATCGCGGCCGGCCGCAAGCTGTCGATCAAGCAAAGCGACATCGTCCTGGAAGGCCACGCGATCGAGTGCCGGATCAACGCCGAAGACCCGGAAACCTTCATGCCCTGTCCGGGCCTGATCCAGCATTTCCATGCGCCCGGCGGCCCCGGCGTGCGCGTCGACAGCCACATCTACGAAGGCTATCGCGTGCCGCCGAACTACGACTCGATGATCGGCAAGCTGATCGTGCACGGGCCCGACCGCGACACCGCGATCGCGCGCATGCGCGTGGCGCTCAGCGAGATGGTCGTGGACGGCATCAAGACCAATATCCCGCTGCAGCAGCGGATCCTGTCGGATGCCGGCTTCCAGCAGGGCGGGATGAACATCCACTACCTGGAAAAGCGGCTCAAGGAACAGAAGGAAAAGACGATATCGATCGTCTGAGCCGGCGCCCGCGGCGAGCGCGCCGCTTCGAAAACTTCCGCGCAAAAAAACGGCCCGCGTCATCGACGCGGGCCGTTTGATTTTTTCGCGGCTCGCCGGCGCGGTCGCGCCGCAGCAGCGGCCTGAGCCGCGAGGCCGCCGTCGGCGGTCGCGGCTCAGGCCGCCCCTACGGCCAGCGCTCCTTCGCCGGTGCGCCGTCCGGCCTCACCGCAGTACCGGTTCGACCCAGGAGGTCATCGCCTGCACGTCGGCTTCGGTCAGCTCGGCCGACGAGGACGCCGGCAACAGCGCCGGGCCCTTGCCCGAGGCGCCCGAACTGCCCGACGACTTCTTGCCCGCCCCTTGCACCTGGGTGCCCGGGATCGGCTGGATGCCGCCGGTCGTCGATGGACTGACCACCATCACGTACTCGCTCGAACCGTCCGGCCAGACCACCTTGAAGGTGCTGCCGGGCGGCAGGGTCGAGAAGGGCGCGCCGCTCTGGGCGCGGTAAACGGCCGCGATCTGGGCCGCACTCAGCGAACGCAATTCGGTCTTCGAATCCGTCGAGGTCGCCGCCACCTGTCCCAGGTCGCGATAGTCCTCGCCGAACACGTCGATCATCACGCCGGCTGCGCCGACCGAATACGCGCTGAGCAGCAATGCCCAGAAACCGATCTTGGCCGTATTTATGAAGTGCTCGCGTTTCATTGCACCGTCCTCTGTTCGCCGACCAGCGAATCGACCATTTCTTCAACCACATCCGCCCCCTGACGCGGGATCGCCGCGTCGTATACGAAACTCGCAAAATCCTGTTTGGCGTCTTGCGAGCAAATTCCGCCATTGGCGCAGTACGACGTCATCAACGAACCCTTGGGACTGCAATCCTGCCCGAGCTCGCATGCCGCCAACTGCCAAGCCAGTTCCGCGAATTGAGTGCCGGCCACGCGCATATCGCCCCAGCGGCGGCCGTTGGCGGCGATGCCCATGCCGGGCGACAACGCCGAATAGGCTTCCGGGTCCTTGGAGCGCTGCACCCGATCGACCAGGTTGAGCCGGTATTCCTCGGTCTTCTCCAGCGGCTTGCCGGCGGCCAGCAGCGAGGCCTCGGCCGCGAGGCTGCCCGCCTGGGCGGCCTCGACCCGCTTGAGGAAGATCATCTGGTAGCTCAGGTTGTCGCTCGGCGCGAAACGCGCGCAGCGCGAGCTGACCCGGTTGCGCGCCTCGGTCATCGTCGCGGCGCCGCGCAGCTTCATGCTCTCGATCGTGCGCGTGTCGTTGCCGTAGTCGGCCGGCGCGCTGGCGTAGTTCGAGCAGTAATCGTAGACCCGGCTCAGCAGCCAGATCGCTTCGGGCTCGCCGGCATCGGCGCGCAAGCGGATCGACTGCGCATACGAATACAGGTCCGGCGCCTGCTCGAACTGCACCCTCAGCGGCGATGGCGCGACCGCGCCGCGGGGCGGGGTTTTCTTTTCCGCCACCGGCACCGAATCGTCTCGCGAGGCGTCGGCCTGGCCGCGCGCCGCCGGCTGCGGCCCAGCGTTGAACCGCACCGGCACGCTTTCGACCGATACCGCCTGTTCGCCGCTGTTGCGCCGGCCGGCATAGACGAAGGCCGCGGCCAGCAAGGCCACGCCCATGATCGCGATCAGCGAACGCCCGGACACGCGCGCACCGCCCGGCTTCCCGCCAGGGCCTGGCTTGTAACCGGAAGGGTAGGCATCGGACATCAAGACCGTTTCTCTGAGCCTCTACGCTGCTTGCACGAACCGGACGAAGCGCGGATGCCGGGCGGGACGCAGCGCCCGCGGGCGCTGCCCGGTCCGCCGGCCGGCCGGTGAGGGCCGGGACGGGCATTGGACCGGCATGAACCGTGTTTCGTCGAGATGCCGATAGTAAGTCAAGCGCCGCAGCGATGCCCGCACCACCCTGAACCGTGATGGATCTCCAACTTCAGCGAGACGGCGTATCAGCCGTCTGAGGCGGGCCCGGGAGGGGCCGCGGCGGCCTGCGCCGCGCAAGTCACTTCGCTGCCGACGACCGCCGGCCAATAGGGCTTGCCCTCGTCCACGCCGTGCTCGCCGGCGGTGGTGACAGCGAGGCGGTGGCCAGCGTCGGCGGCGTATTCGAAGTTGCAATAGCCCTGGCCGGTGCCGGCGCAGTCGACGACCTCGGGATAACCGGCCTCGATCAGGCCGGCCAGAAAACGCTCGGCGCCCTCTTCGCGCTCGGGCTGCACGCCGCGCCAGCCGGCGGCGAGCAACTTCGCCCGCGCCTGCGGCAGAGCCAGGCCCTCGATCCGCGGCACCGTCGCCGCGCCGGCGCAGTAAGCGTCCGACTCCGTCAAGGCGGCGAGTTCCAGGCCGGCGGCGGTCGCGAGCACCCGCGCACGCGCGATCCGCCATTCGCCGACCCGCAGTTCGCTACCTGCCTGGCCGGCCGCATCCGCACGATGCTCGAACACGCCCTGGACACCACTATCGAAACGGGCATTGTCGGAGCCGGCCTCGTCGGCCTGGAGGTCGCGTAATTGCGCCACCGCCCGGCCTTCGCGGAAGAACAGCACCCGCGCGGCCGGGAACATGCAGCCGAAGCCGGCCACGCGGGTCGCGCGCGGCGCCACCCCGACCACGCGGTAATCCTTCCAGGCCAGGTCGGCGAGAAGGGTCCAGCCGGCCGCGACCGAGGCCCGCCCCTCGCTCGACTTCGCGTCCTCGGCGCAGTCCGGCGCGCTGCCGTCGTCGGTCTGCGCCGGGCTCGGCGCGACATGGCGCGGCAGCTCGGTCACCGCCTCCAGGCGCAGTTGCTCGACTTGGCCTTGGGCGCCGAGTGGGGCGGCATCCACCTGGGTGGCGCCGACCCGGGCCGCGTTCGCGCGGGCGGCATCGACCTGGCCAGCAGCGGTTTGGCTGGCCCCCGCCGGAGGGGCACCGACCTGGGAGGTGTCGTCGCCGGCCGCGCAGGCGCCTAGGGCGAGCGATCCGAGCAGGATCCAGGCCCGCGACGACCTGCGCGGGGCGGTGGCGGTAGGTGGCGTGGCCTGCGGTTCCATGGCGTCGAACTCCCGAGAAGAGGCCGCACGCTATCTGATCGCCTCAAAACGGGTCAATAATGACCGCCGTTTTCGCCCTTCGCGGTAACCGATGCCCTTTCTCGAACTGACCCTGCGCTGCAGCGAAGCCGAACAACCGCGCTACGAAGCCGCGCTCGACGATGTCGGCTCGCTGGCGGTGACGATGCTCGACGCCGATGCCGACACCGGCAACGAACACGCGATCCTCGAGCCCGGCGTCGGCGAAACCCCGTTGTGGCAGTCGATCGTGCTCAGCGCATTGTTTCCGCACGATGCCGACGCGTTGGTGATCCTGGCCGCGCTGGAGTCCTTCGACCCGGGCCTGGAATGGGCTCAGGTGCGGTTCCGCCAGGTCGAGGACCAGGATTGGGAACGCGCCTGGATGGATCAGTACGAGCCGCTGCAGTTCGGCCGCCGCACCTGGATCGTGCCGTGGAATCACGAACTGCCGGCGGGCGCCGATGCGGCCGACGCGGCGGTGGTGCGCCTCGACCCGGGCCTGGCGTTCGGCTCCGGCACTCACCCGACCACCTCGCTGTGCCTGCAATGGCTCGACGCGCTGGCCGACGAAGGCGCGCTCGCCGATGCCACCGTGCTCGACTTCGGTTGCGGCTCGGGCATTCTCGCCCTCGCCGCGCTCAAGCTCGGCGCCGCACATGCAGTCGGCGTCGACAACGATCCGCAGGCGGTCATCGCCACCCACGACAACGCCGAACGCAACGACGTGGCCGCACGCATCGAAGTGCATTTGCCGCAGGACGAACCGGCCGCGACCTATCCGGTGGTGGTCGCCAACATCCTCGCCTCGGCGCTGGTCGCCCTGGCCGACACCCTCGCCGCGCGCGTCGCGCCGGGCGGACGCATCGCGTTGTCGGGCATCCTCGCCGGCCAGGAAGACGACGTGCTCGCGCGTTACGCCGCCGACTTCGAGGAGCTGCGCGCCGACCGTCTCGAAGACTGGATGCGCGTCACAGGCGTACGCCGGCGCTGAGCGCGACGGCATGATTGAATACTGAAATGTTCGCTGCCTGCCCTCATTGCGGATACCTCGTCGCCTTGATCGTCGCCAAGGACGGTCCGACCCGGGCCTGCCCGCGTTGCGGCGGCGACCTGGCGGCCGAGCCGGCGCCTGCGGAGTCGAGCGCAGTTGAGCCGGTCTCCACAGACGCGTCGCTGGGAGCGGCCTCGGCAGGAGCGGCCTCGATAGAAGCGGCCTCGATAGAAGCCGCCGTACCCGCATCGGACGCAGCGGCCTCGGCAGGAGCGCCGGCGAACGAGGCGGCGAACGCGCCGGCCGCGGCCGATACCTCCGACCCTGCGACGACGCAGGCCGGGGCCACCGCGGCACCGGTCGAGGCCGACGACAGCCGCCACGACCAGGCGGGGCCTCTTGCCGCCTCGTCCGAGCCGGCGGCGCCCGACGCGCAAGACGCCGCCGACAACGCGCCACTCGTGACCGCCCCGGGCGCCGCGCTGGCGCCGCTCAGCGCCGTCGCCGATGCGGCGGTGCCCAAGCGCGCGGTGCGCAAGCGGGCCGGCAAATCGGAAACCGCGGTGGCCAATGCGCGCCTCGCGCCGAGCTTCGTGCGCAGCCGGGCCCGAGCTGCGGCGCCGGCCGCGCGCCGGCACTGGAGCGGTCCCGTCGCGGCGATCGCGCTGGGGCTGCTGTTGGCCGTGCAACTGCTGCTTGCACAGCGCGACGAACTCGCCGCCGATGCGCGCTGGCGCCCGGTGGTCGGCGCCTTGTGCGGCGCGCTGCCGTGCGCGATCCCGGCGTGGCGCGAGCCCGCCGCGCTGACCATGCTCAACCGCAACGTGCTGCCGGTCGCAGACCGCGCCGGCGTGTTGCGGGTATCGGCCAGTTTCCGCAACGATGCGCGCTGGGCGCAGCCCTGGCCGACCCTGGTGCTGAGCCTGGAAGACGTCGATGGCCGCCGCGTCGGCCAACGCGCGTTCTCTCCAGAGGACTACCGCAAGGGGTACAGGGAAGGCGAGCTGATCGCACCGGGGCAGAGCGCCGCGGTGCAATTCGAGGTGCTCGAACCGGCGCCGCGCGTAGTCGCGTTCACGTTCGATTTCCGTTGAAATATCGCACCGTCGCGTTGTCTACCGCGACTCCCGCGCGCTAGACTCCCCCTCCCGTCGGCGATGCGCTGCAAGCGTATCGGGTCGCCCCCGGCGGAAGTCACTTGCCACGGGGATGCACTTGAACGCTCTCAACGACCGCAACGAAGCCGCCCGCTCCGGACCTCGCGTTCCGCTGCGCGACCACGTCGCGACTTCGATCCGTCGTTACCTGGGCGACTTGAACGGCAGCGGCACCGAGAACCTCTACGAGATCGCCCTGCGCGAGCTCGAAATCCCCTTGTTCGCCGAAGTCCTGCAGCATTGCGACGGCAACCAGAGCCGCGCCGCGGCCATGCTCGGCATTCATCGGGCGACCCTGCGCAAGAAGCTGCGCGAGTACGGGCTGGAGTAAGCGTCCGCTGCGTTGCGTTCGCCTTACGCGCGCAAATTCAATGCCGCAACCCCTGCAGGAACGGCGTAAGCCGCGACAGCGAAGGTGACGGATACCACGTCGTTTCGAGGACCCGTTTTTTGGGGTGTTTTCGGTTGTCCGGGCTTCGGTGATGCGCGTGCGGGCCGATGAATCCGCACCGGGGCAGGAGCGGCGCGAGCCGCGACAGGCGAAGGGGACCGATACCACGCGGGCGTGGGGCTACGACTCTACGAGTTGTTTCCGATTGTCCGGATTTCGAGGATTGCGCTTGCGTACACCGCTGCGGTTGGCCGGGCGTGTGACCGGACCAGCGCGCATGCGCGCTGATCGGTCCGGTCACACCCACCAATACCTGATCAGATGAAAGAAGACCGGGGCGGCGAAGCAGACCGAATCGAGGCGGTCGAGGACGCCGCCGTGGCCTTCGATCATGTGGCCCCAATCCTTGATGCCGCGATCGCGCTTGATCGCCGACATCACCAGCCCGCCGTAGAAGCCCATCAGGTTGATGACCAGGGCCAGCGCCGCCGCCTGCCAAGGGGTGAACGGGGTGATCCACCACAGCGCCGCGCCGAGCGCGGTCGCCGAGGCGACGCCGCCGACGAAGCCTTCGACGGTTTTCGACGGCGACAGCTTCGGCGCGATCAGGCGCTTGCCGCACAGCTTGCCCCAGACGTACTGCAGCACGTCCGAGGACTGCACCACGATCACCAGGAACGCGATCAGCAACAGGTTGCGCCCCTCGTAACCGGGGATGCGCAGGTTGATCAGCGCCGGCACGTGCGAGATGCAGAACACGCAGATCATCAGGCCCCACTGCACTTTCGCCGTGCGCTCCAGATACCGCGTGGTATCGCCGCCCACCGTCGCCAGGATCGGCAACAGCAGGAAGGCATAGACTGGAATCAGCAAGGTGTACAGGCCGTACCAGTCGGTGTAGACCAACCAGTACTGCAGCGGCAAGGCGAGATAGAACGCAGCCACCAAGGCGTAGTAATCGCTGCGCCGGGTCGGAGTCAGGGTGATGAATTCGCGCAGGGCGAACAGCGACACCAGCGCGAACAAGACGATCATGCCGACCCGGCCGACCACGAACGCCAGCCCGACCACCAGCGCCATCACCCACCAGGCGCGGATGCGCGCGACCAGGTTGGCGATCACCGCGCTGGGCCGTTCGCGGGTGCGCCAGCGCAGATATTCGGCGATCGCGGTCGCGACCAGCAACACCGCAGCCACGCCGATGAACAACAGCAATGAATGCGGCAGGCCGCGCAGCAACTCGATCATGCGCACGCTCCCTGGCTGCCGTGATCGTGGGCATGGGCGTGGCCCGACAAGGCCAGCAAAGCGTTGCGCGCACGCTCGAGGAACTGTTGTTTGTCCTCGTCCGGCCCGAGCCGCAAGGTCTCGCCGAAGGTCGCGGTGCACAGCAGCGGCAACGGCAGCAACTTGCCCTTCGGCATCACCCGCGCCAGGTTGTCGATCCACACCGGCACGAATTCGAGCTCGGGCCGCCGGTGCGCCAAGTGATACAGGCCGCTCTTGAACGGCAACAGCGGCTCGTCGCTCTGGTTGCGCGTGCCCTCCGGAAACAGGATCAGCGAGCAGCCCTCGTCGACCGCCTCGCACAAACTCTCGATCGCATCGCGCTTGCGCTGCGCCGGGTCGCGCTCGATCAGCACGCCGTTGAAGACTTCGCGGATCAGATAACGGCGCAGCGCGTCGCGCTGCCAGTAATCGGCGCCCGCCACCGGCCGCACTTCGCGCCGCAGGGCCGGCGGCAACGCCGACCAGATCATCACGAAGTCGCCGTGGCTGACGTGGTTGCCGTAATAGACCCGGCGATCGGACGACGGCGCGCAACGCCACAACGCGCGCGCGCCGGTCAGCAGCCGGATCGCGCCGCTGAAGCCGCTGGCCAGCCAACGCGAAATCATCGCGCCTCCAGCTCGCGCACGATCGCGCGCAGGCGCTGGGCGATGGTCCAGGCGGCGCCGAGGATCACCGCGGCGAGGGCCGCCAGCAACATCCAGGCGACCACCGCGGCATACCCCAGGGCCAGGCCGATCGCCGCGAGTACGGCGGCGACGGCGGTGGCGATCATGCGGGTGCGCCGCGGCATCGGGCCCTCGTCGTGTTCGCGCAGACCGCAGGCCATGCCCAGCACGCGCACGTAGGCGGTGCCGGACGCGAGCAGCGACGCCGCCCAGCCGAGGTCGGACGCCCACGCCATCCACGGCGTCAGGCCGTAGCCGACGCCGAGGAACACCAGCGCGTCGGCGAGCCGGTCCGGCGCGTCGCTGTAGACCTCGCCGGCCTTGCCGACCATGCCGCCGCGGCGCGCCAGCAAACCGTCGAGCCGGTTGCACAGCAGACGGCCGACCAGGCATAGCGCCGCGAACAACAGCAGAACCGCGCCGTAATGCGGCGGGTCGCGCAAGGCGAAGAAGAACGACAGCCCGGCCAGCGCCGACAGGCCGATCGCGAACAGGGAAATGCCGTTGGGCGTGGCACCGTGCGCGCGCAGGCGCGCGGCCAGGGCCAGCCGCCAGTCGCGCGGTGTGGCACCGGGCCGGTTGGAGCCGGCCTGGTTGGAGCCGGCCTGGTTGGGGCCGGCCTGGTTAGAACCGGTCTGGTTGGAACCGGTTGGCTCAGTGCCGGGTTGTTCGGAACCGGGTCGTGTCGTCATCGCTGTGCTCCGTTCAATCGCCACCTCCACCACAACCGCCGCAACCGCCACCGCCACCGCCGCCGTCTCCGCCGTCGCCGCCGCTGGAACCGCTGCCAGAGGCGCTGGAATTCGACACCGGCGTGCGCAGCGTGTGGTAGTCCGCCAGCGGCGTATCGATCAGCGCCATGGTCCCGGCCAGCGCGACGCGCTCGGCCAGATCGTCCGAGCGGCGGGTCTTGATGGTCGCGTCCTGCAGCGCGCGATCGCCGGCGCGGGTACGGCGCTGCGCGGTGCACAACTGCACCAGCACCATCAAGCCGGCCAAGGCGGTCAACACCACCAGGAACCCGATCGGCCGCCCGCGGGCTTCGCCGATCGATATCTTGGTCACGCCGAGGACGACGACCGCGTACATCGGCAGCGCCGCGGCCAGGCGGCCGCGCCAACGCTGCTTCTCGCTGAGCCACCAGCCCTTGCTTCGCATCGGTTGGGCTAGCCGCGCGTAATGCGCCCGCAGCGCCGGCATCGCCTCGCCGAGCTGCTGGGTGCGCTGCACGATCTTGGCCAGGCCTAGCAATCGCGACGGCAGGCCGGCCGCGCCGGCGCTCGCGCGCAGCCACACCGGCGAACGCGACGAGGCGGCGCTCTCCGCCGCGCCCGGATAGTCCAGCCTGATCGCATCGCGGGTGAGCAGTTCGACCACCGCCACATCGGCGGCGCGCTCGGCGCCGCCGGCCAGGAAGCCGAGTTCGATCGGATCGGCCGGCGCCTCCGCGCTCGGGACGTCGCGGCCGCGCAACGCGCGCTGCACCGCGTTACCGGCGCTGTAGGTCCAGCCGATCAGCGCGAAATACAGCGCCAGGAACCAGCCGCCGCGCCACTCCAGCGGATCGAACGTGCCGTTGCCGCCGGCGCCGAGCACGAAGATCGCGGCCAACAGCCCGCTCCAGCCCCACAACCACGGGCCGAGCCCCTTCGGCTCGAACAACCACGGCGAATTGACCCGGGTCAACGGCAGCCACACCGACTCGTCCGCGCTAAGCCGCGCCGGCTGCGCCTCTGCCGCCCAGAACCGCGGCGGCGGATCGCCGAAATAGCGACGGTAGCTGTCGATGGTGTCGAAGTACTGGCGGCGATGGCGCTCGTCTTCGGCCAGCCCGCCGAGCGAGGGCGAATGATGCAGGGCCTGTTCGAGCGCCTCGGGACAGAACCTCAGCCAGTAGTCGCGGGTGTCGGTCATGTGGGTATGCCAGACCCGGTCGACGATCTCGCTCGGGGTGACCGCATGGCCGGCGCCGACGGCGAGAAAACAGAATCGCCGGTATTCCTCGATCGCCTCCTGCGCGGTTTCGCGGTTCGACTGGCAGGCATGCGCCACGCGCTCGACGAAGGCCTCGTGTCGCTCGCCGCCGAAGCGGTAATCGCTCAGGCGCTGCCACAAGGCTTGGCGTTGCGGCGTCCAGATATCGTGCCCGTCCAAGGAAACTCCGTTCATGTCCACATTCGCTGACAAGCCCAGGCCAGGGCCGCCGCCTGCAGCACCAGGCTGAGCGCCTGGCGCACCATCAGAGCACGCGCACCGCGCCAGCGCGCCGGCCAGTCGCGGCCGTCGCGACCGGGCTCGAGCAAGCCCAGCGCGACCAGGCTCGCATCGAGCCGCCGCGCCGCACGCGCACTATCCTCGTCCTCGGACGCGGCCTGGAACAGGCGCGCGTCGAAGTCCACCCGCAGCGCGTAATAGCACTGCAGCACGCCGGCGCCGAGGCTCAGCGCCAGCGGCCACGCCCGCACGGAAACGTTCGGCAGCATCGCCGCGAGCAGCGCCGCGGCCAGCAACAGCAGCGACAGCGCGCGCAGCTGCCGGCCCTGCGCCAGCAGCGCGGCCATCGCGCGCAGGTCGAACGAGGTGGCGACCGGCGCGGTCATGCCGCCTGCTCCCGCGGCGGCACCGCACCGGCGACGGTTGCGCTGCCGAGCGCGGCCTCCAGCGCGCGCCGATGCGCCGCGCCGAGCACGATCGCCGGGCGCGCCTCGCGCAGGGTCGCGATAGCCGCCTCGACATCGGCGGCGCGGCCGCTGAGCAGCAACCAGGCCGCGACCGCCGCGGCGCTGCGCGAATAGCCCAGCGCGCAGCAGACCAGGACCTCCCCGCGCCGACGCAGGCGCTCGATGTCCTGTGCCGCCTGCCGCAGCTGCGCCGGCGTCGGCGCGACCAGATCCAGCATCGGCCGCACCGCATCGCCCTCGCGCCATGCCGGCAGCGACAGCTCGGCGCTGCAGTCGACGACCGCGGCGAACCGATCGCGTGCGCCCGCGCCCGGCAGGCGGCCGAGCCAGACGCCGTCGGCGACCGCCACCGGTTGCGGCGCGCGCCGCGTCCACCATCGCGAATTGAGCCAGGCGGCCAGCAGGTAAGGTGCATACAGCCAACGCGCGGCCGGGCTCAGGCGGCCGTCGGCGCGCTTCTGGAACCCGTTGGCGCCGAACAGCGCGTAATTGGCGGCCACCATCGCCAGCGACCAGGCCGGCCACAGCAGCCACCAGGCCGCCCCGCCGAGCGGCCAAGCCGCGAGCCCGCACGCCGCCGCGCCGGCGCAGTAGACCGCGGCCAACCGCCAACGCTGCCGATCGCGCGCGAGCGCCGCGCCGCGCCACGGGGCGGCGACGCCTTCCGGCCACAGCCATACGCACAGCCAGCCGGCAAGCAGCCCGGTCGGAATATCGATGAAGTGATGCTGGAAGGTGGTCAGCACCGACACGCCGATCAAAGCGAACCACAGGTGCAACAGCCAGCGCCACCCGCCGCGCAGGTGCCGGGCGAACCTCGCCCACAGCACGATCAGCAGCACGATATGCAAGGAGGGCGCCTGGTTGAAAGGTTTGTCGAAGCCGAGCAACACGTCGAACAGCCAGCCGAACACGCCGTCGCTGTCGGGGCGCTCGAAGGTGTAGCGCAATGGCCACAGCAGGAAGCAAGCGACCGCGATCGCTTGCGCGGTCAACAGCCGCAGCGCCTGGATATCCAGCTCGCGGCGGTCGCGGCAGACGAACAGCGAGATGCCGTAGAACAGGTCGATCGACCAATACGGCACGATGGTCCAGGCCCAGAACGGAATCGCCTGCTCCCAGGCGAAGACGATATGCGGCACCGCACTGCGCGAGGCCGCCACCGAATTGGCATAGCCGTAGCTGAGAAAGAACAGCGGCCCCAGCAACGCCAGCCACAGCACAGCCCGTCCCCAAGGACGCGGCGCTGGCGCCGCGGTCACGCCTCGACCCGCTGCGCCAGCGATACGGTGAAGATGCCCCAGGCGTCGATGCGCTGGTCGATCTTGCGAAAGCCCGCCGCGGCGACCAGGTCGTCCATCTCCTGTTGGCTGCGGCGCCGCATCACCCAGGCTTCGCCGCCGCGGTGGCTGGTGAGGGCGCGAGCGATGAATTCGAGCTGCGGATGCCAGGGCTGGCCGGTGTAGACCAGATAGCCGCCGGCGGGCACCGCCGCGGCCAGGCCGTCGAGCGAACGCCGCACCTGCTCGTTGTCGGGGAACAACTCGTACAGCCCCGACACCACCGCCAGGGTCGGGCGCGGGTCCAGCGCCGCCAGGGCGTTGCGATCGAAGGCATCGCCCTGGTCGAAGCGCGCGATCGCGCCGGCGCCGAGCTCATCGATCAGGGCGCGGCCCTGGTCGACGTTGAGTTCGCTGTAATCGCGCAGGCGGATCGAATCGGCGCGTTCGCTGCCTCCGGCCAGCGCTTCCAGCGCATAGCGGCCGTGACCGGCGGCGATATCCACCGCATCGACCGGCAAGCCGGCCGCGCGCAGGCGGCGCATGGCGATGCGCAGCAACTCGTGCAGGTGAGTGCGGCGCACGCGGATGCCGCGCCAGCCGATCGCCTGCAGATAGTTGCGGTCGATCAGGCGGCCGAGCGGCCCGCTGCCGCGTGCCTGGTTGCGATAGACGTAGTCCAGGCTGCTGCCCGAGTCGAAACCGGTGTCGATGCCGAGCTTGATGCCTTCGGAGAACCGGCCGCCGAAACGCAGGCCGGCGCGCACGAAACGCCAGCGCAGGTCGGCCAGCGACCAGCGCTGCGGCGGCCAGGACAGTCGCTCCGACTCGTCGAAACTCGGCCCGTGGCGATGCGCCTCGAGCAGGTCGGCGCGGCGCAGCGGCTCGGCGAAACGCGCCTGCACGAAGCTGCGGATGCGGTTGACCGCCGCCGCCCGGCCTTTTTCGCCGAGGGTGTCGTGATAGAAATCCGCGAACAGATGGCGCTGCTTGATGCTGGAACCCAGACGCTCGTAGAAACGGTCCTGGGGGCCGCGATGCACCACGAAGTCCGCGCCCGACACCAGCAGCTGGGTCGGTACCGTGATCGCCTGGGCGTCGGCGACGATGCGGTCGGCGGCCTCGTACAGGCCCAGCAACACCCGCACCGAAATCGGCCGCGCGATCAGCGGGTCGTTGCGATAGCTGGCGATGCGTTCGGGGTCGTGGCTCAGCCATTGCGGCTGGACGTAGCTGTTGACGAAGAAATTGCCGCGCAGCTTCTGCATCAGCTTCAGGCCCGGCCGCGCCAAGGGCAGGTACAGCTTGACCTTGAAGGCCGGCGAGGCCAGCACCAGCGCGCGCAGCCGCGGCGCGTAGTCGTGGACCCAGGTCGCCGCGACCACCGCGCCGACGCTCTGCGCGACCAGCGCGATCTGCTCGACGGCGATGCCGTGGGCTTCGGCGATGTGGGCGATGAAGCGATCGAGATCGCGCACCAGGGCCTCGAAGCCCGGCGCGTCGCCGCGCTCGCCCGGCGAGCGGCCGTTGCCGCGCGCATCCCAGGCGAAGAAATCGCAGTCGTTGAGATTCAACTCGCCGACCAGATGCGCGACCCGGCCGGAATGTTCGTGGCCGCGGTGCAGCAGCACGATCGCTCGGCGCGGTTGTCCGGGCGGGGCTTCGGTCGCCGGCCAGTGGCGATAGAACAGCGAGGTATCGTCGAAACTCGAGTACTGGCGTTCCTGATGTTCCCTCATGCTTGTTCTCCTTGTCGTTGCCCGACCTGGTCCGGCGCGGCTTGGTCCGGCGCGGCCTCGTGCCGCAACCCGGCGCGCACCCGGCGCACCACGGTCCATACGCACATCAGACCCATCAGGGCGAGCGCGAGTTCCGTAATCGTCGCGCCCACCCAGCCGCCGGCAAGCAGAACGCCGAGCAAGCCGATGCCGAAGGCGCGGTCGCTCTTGCCCATCGGCCCGTCGTAGCGGCGCGGCGCGCCGACCATCCGGCCGAGCACGCCGGCGTATTCGGTCAACGCGGCCAGCAGCACGAACCCGAACAACGGCGCCGCGGCGAGGCCGGGCACCGCCAACAGCGACAGATACAACGCGCTGTCGGACACCACATCGCACAGTTCGTTGAGGTAGGCGCCCAGGCGCGTTTGCTGGCCGAACTCGCGCGCGAGCATGCCGTCGACGGCGTTCATCGCCATGCGCAGGAACATCCACAGCGGCAGCAGCGCGAACAGCCACGGGCGTGCGTCGGCGCCCCAGGCGACCGCCGCCGCGACCGCGAGCGAGACCACGCCCGCCGCGACGGTGACCTGGTTCGCGCTGACCCCCAGCGCATGCAGGCGCCGCACCAGCGGCCGCAGCAGCGCCTGGAAGCGCCCCTTCAAAGCGTAGATCGATGCCATTCCCTGTGCGTTCCGTACTGCCCGGCATGGGCCGTCGCGCATCAGCTTAGCCGTTGGCCGGGGCGATGGCAGCGTCGGTTTGGAGCCGAAGAGCACTTCCCCCGCCTGCCTCTCCAAGAAGGATCGGCTACGGCGGAGCGCCACTGCGCCCGCAACCTCGCCCTTACCCGCATGAACGGCCGGCTTCCGGCCCTGCGCGGCTATAATTCCCGCGCCTTCCGCTGCCCTGCCTCCCGAATGACCTCCGATCGCCTGTCCGGCACGCCGGTTAAAATCCGCCGCGCCCTGCTGTCCGTGTCCGACAAGACCGGCCTCCTCGAACTCGCCCGGGCCCTGGCCGCACGCGGGGTCGAGCTGCTTTCCACCGGCGGCACCGCCAAGGCCATCCGCGACGCCGGCCTGGCCGTGCGCGACGTGTCCGAGGTCACCGGCTTCCCGGAGATGATGGACGGCCGGGTCAAGACCCTGCATCCGCTGGTCCACGGCGGCCTGCTCGGCCGCGCCGGCACCGACGATGCGGTGATGGCCGAACACGGCATCGCCGCGATCGACCTGCTGGTGCTCAACCTGTATCCGTTCGAGAAAGTCGCGGCCGATCCGGCCAGCAGTTTCGACGACATCATCGAGAACATCGACATCGGCGGCCCGGCGATGCTGCGTTCGGCGGCGAAGAACTTCGCCCGCGTCGCGGTGGCGACCGACCCGGCGCAATACGCCGGACTCCTCGCCGAGCTCGAGGCCGGCGACGGCGCGCTCAGCGCCAGGACCCGTTTCTCGTTGTCGGTCGCCGCATTCAACCGCGTCGCCCAGTACGACGCCGCGATCAGCAACCACCTCTCGGCGATCGGCGAAGACGGCAGCGCGCAGACCTTCCCGGCCCAGCACAACGCCAATTTCGTCAAGGTCATGAACCTGCGCTACGGCGAAAACCCGCACCAGCAGGGCGCGTTCTACCGCGACCTGCAGCCGGCGCCCGGCACCCTGGCCACCTTCACCCAACTGCAGGGCAAGGAACTGAGCTTCAACAATCTCGCCGACGCCGATGCGGCCTGGGAATGCGTGCGCCAGTTCGAGCGCCCGGCCTGCGTCATCGTCAAGCACGCCAACCCCTGCGGCGTGGCCGAAGGCGTGGCCTGCGGCGATGCCTACGAACTGGCCTATGCCACCGACCCGACCTCGGCCTTCGGCGGCATCATCGCCTTCAACACCCGGCTCGATGCGGCGACCGCCAAGGTGATCCTCGACCGCCAGTTCGTCGAGGTGCTGATCGCGCCCGACTACGAAGACGGCGTGCTCGACTACGCCAAGAAGAAGGCAAACGTGCGCGTGCTGCGCATCCCGCACGGCGAGGGCCGCAACCGGCACGATCTCAAGCGCATCGGCTCGGGCCTGCTGGTCCAGAGCAGCGACCTGCGCGAAGTCGGCCGCGACGAGCTCAAAGTGGTCAGCCGGCTCGCACCCACCGACGCGCAACTGAGCGATCTGCTGTTCGCCTGGCGCATCGCCAAGTTCGTCAAGTCCAACGCCATCGTGTACGCGCGCGACCACCGCAGCATCGGCATCGGCGCCGGCCAGATGAGCCGCGTCGTCAGCGCCAAGATCGCCGCGCTCAAGGCCGAGGAAGCCGGCTTGACCGTGCCGGGCTCGGTGATGGCCTCCGACGCCTTCTTCCCGTTCCGCGACGGCATCGACGCCGCCGCCGCGGCCGGGATCAAGGCGGTGATCCAGCCCGGCGGCTCGATGCGCGACAACGAAGTCATCGCCGCCGCCGACGAGCACGGCCTGGCGATGGTCTTCACCGGCGTGCGCCACTTCCGCCATTGATCGAACGGCGCGGACGCGCTGCATCCGCGCCGATTCCGAACTCCCGACTTCCCGCGGCCGCCCACCGGCCGCGCCCTCTCCGCCATGAACCGACCGCCGTCGCGACACACGCTGGGCCGTTCTATCGCACGCAAGCTGCTCGTGCTGGCGCTGCTGTGCGTGGTCCTCGCCGGCTGGGCCGGCTGGCAGCACTCGCGCCGCCAGGCGGTCGCCAGCGAAGTCCTCGGCGACTTCCGCGCCGACGGGCGCGCCGTCACCCTGCTGCTGGTCGAGCCGGACGTGTCGTTGAACCTCGACGCCGGCCTGCGCCGCGACTCCACCGCGCGGCTCGCGCGCGCGCTCGAACGGCGCCTGAGCGATCTGGGTTACCGCACCCTCGCCCTGTCCGCGCGCAGCGACGAGGAACGCTTCGGCCAGACCGCGCAAGCCAGCGTCCGCAACGCCGCGATGCAACACCAGGCCCGCACTACCCAGGCGATCCGCGAGGCCGGCGCGCCCGTGCTGCGGGTGTCGCTCGAGGGCATGAAGCGCGACGGCCGCGAAATCGCCGAACAGGCCTACCGGCTCGAACTGCTCGACCCGCGGACCCTGCAGCCCGCCTGGCGCGCGACCCTGACCTGGCGCGAGGGCCGCTACCAATCGCTGGCCCTGCTCTGGCACCTGCGCCAGAACCGGCTGCCGCCGCCGCTGTGGGACAGCCTGGCCGACCTGGCCATGGCGCAGATGCGCGAGGACGGGGTGATTCGCGCCGAGGCGCTGATCCAGTAATGCCTGCCGCGCTTCGGCTCGCACTCCGACCGCGGCGAGCGCCAGCTTGGGGGTAGGAGCGGCGCAATCCGCGACCGCTCGAAGCCCGGCCCCTCCGGCGCAACACGCTTCTCCGAAGCGACACCTCTCCTGCTGAACCGCCTCTCCGGCCGGAGGTCGCGGCTTGCGCCGCTCCTGACCGGCGCCTCGCTGCGCCAGGCTTGCCGTGCAGCGGTCGCCCCGCCCCCTGCCTGCGCGTAAAATCCGCGGCTGTTGTCCTTACCCCCGCTGGAGCACGCATGAAGATCCTCGTTATCGGTTCCGGCGGGCGCGAACACGCGCTGGCCTGGAAGCTGGCCCAGTCGCCGCGCATCGACGAGGTGCTGGTGGCGCCTGGCAATGCCGGCACCGCGCACGAGGAGAAATGCCGCAACGTCGCGGTCGCCGCCACCGACATCGACGGCCTGCTCAAGCTCGCCGCCGAGGAAGACGTGGCGCTGACCGTGGTCGGCCCCGAAGCCCCGCTGGTCGCCGGCGTGGTCGACCGATTCCGCGCCGACGGACGCCGCATCTTCGGGCCGACCGCCGCCGCGGCCCAGCTCGAAGGCAGCAAGGCCTTCGCCAAGGATTTCCTGGCCCGCCACGGCATCCCCACCGCGTACTACGCCGTGCACACCGAAGTCGACGCCGCGCTGGCGTATCTGCGCGAGAAGGGCGCGCCGATCGTGGTCAAGGCCGACGGCCTCGCCGCCGGCAAGGGCGTGATCGTCGCGATGACCCTGGAAGAGGCCGAAGCCGCGGTGATCGACATGCTGTCGGGCAATGCCTTCGGCGCGGCCGGCGCGCGCGTGGTGATCGAGGAATTCCTCGATGGCGAAGAAGCCAGCTTCATCTCGATGGTCGACGGCAGGCACGCGCTGCCGATGGCGACCTCGCAGGACCACAAGCGCGTCGGCGACGGCGACACCGGCCCCAACACCGGCGGCATGGGCGCCTACTCGCCGGCGCCGGTCGTCACCCCGGAAGTGCACGAGCGGGTGATGCGCGAGGTGGTGATGCCGACCGTCGACGGCATGATCGCCGACGGCGTGCCGTTCACCGGCTTCCTCTACGCCGGCCTGATGATCGACCAGGCCGGCGCGCCCAAGGTCATCGAGTTCAACGTCCGCTTCGGCGACCCGGAGACCCAGCCGGTGATGCTGCGCCTGGATTCGGACCTGCTCGACCTGGTCGAGGCCGCGCTCGACGGCCGCCTCGACACCGTGCAGGCGCAGTGGAGCCCGCGGCCCTCGCTCGGCGTGGTCATGGCCGCGGCGAACTACCCGGAAACGCCGCGCGCCGGCGACGTCATCCACGGCCTGACCGCGCCGCAGCCGCCGCACGCCAAGGTGTTCCAGGCCGGCACCAAACTCGGCCCCGACGGCGAAGTGCTGACCGCCGGCGGCCGCGTGCTGTGCGTCTGCGCCCTCGGCGACGACGTCGCCGAGGCCCAGCGCGAGGCCTACGCCGCCCTCGCCAAGATCCGCTGGGACGGCGAGTTCCATCGCAACGACATCGGCTGGCGCGCGATCGAACGCGAACAGGCGGCGAAGGGCTGAGGCCTAAGTTTCCTCCATCGCTGCGCATAAATCGAAACGGCCGGAAGAGCTCCTCTACCGGCCGTTTCTCTGCCCCTGGCGGTTCGGTCGCGACTCACGTCGCTCCTACGCGAGCCAGCAGCCCAGGGTAGGAGCGGCGCAAGCCGCGACCACGGAACGCGCAGAAACGACAACGCCGCCGTCATCGATCGAAACCGCGAACCATCGCGTGCAAACCGGCGCAAACCGCCACATGACCGCTCCAAGAAACAGCGTGGCTTCACCCGATCAAGCCACGTCGCTACGTCGCACTCGGCGCTCCAAACCAAACGCCTAGCGCTTCCGCCATCCCCGCATCGCCGCCGTCGCCGACCCAGGCCACATACCCGTCCGGCCGGATCAACACCGCCGCCGGCGCCGGCACCGCACCCAACGCCGGCAACTCCCAGGCGCCGTCGTAACCAGCCTCGACCACGCGCACCCGGTCCGCCCAGGCCCCGATATCGACGCTGCCGCCCGCGGCGAAATCCAGCAGCAGCGGCCGCGCGTCATGCAGCAGGGCATACGCCCGCACCGCCTCGCCGGCCACGACCAGATCCAGATCCGGCATGCGCCGCCCGAGCAGCGGATGCCCGTCGCCGAGCTCGTAGCGAATCCCCAGTCCCGACAACATCGCCGCAAAGCGCCGGCGCGGCTCGTCCATGCCGAGCAACTCCGCGACGGTCTCGCGCAAGGCCGTCGTACGCTCGTCGCCGCGCCGCAACGCGATCGACGCCATCGTCGTACGCAGCACTCGCGCCGCGACCGCATGGCGCTCGGCGTGATAGCTGTCGAGCAGGCGGTCCGGCGACAGCCCCTTGACCACCTGCGCCAGTTTCCAGCCCAGATTCACCGCATCCTGCACGCCGAGCTGCAGACCTTGCCCGCCATCGGGCGCATGCACATGCGCGGCGTCGCCGGCCAACAACACGCGCCGCTCGCGATACGTCGCGGCCTGCCGCGTCGCATCGGTGAAACGCGAGATCCAGGTCGGGCTGTGCACACCGTAGTCGGTGCCGCACACCGCGATCAGCGCAGCGCGCAGATCCTCCAGGGTCGGTTCGCCGCCGGCGCCGACCTGCGCCTCGGTCAGCATCACCCGCACCGGCCCGGAGTCGGCGTAGACGACTTTGCCGTCGCGGATCTCGTACTCGGCGCGGCCGAAGGAATGGATACCGAAGCCACTGCGATGCACGCCCAACGGCGGCGTCTGCGCCATCTCGACCTCGGCGATCAGATGGCTGGTCGTGGCGTCCCAGCCGGGAAAATCGATGCCGGCCGCCTTGCGCACCCGGCTGCGCCCGCCGTCGCAGCCGACCAGATACTGCGCCTGCAAACGGCTGTCGTCCGACAAGACGATCTCCACGCCGGCCTCGTCCTGCGCCAGGCCCACGACCTCGCATCCGCGCAGGACCTTCACGCCGAGTTCGTCGACCCAGCCGGCGAGAATCCGTTCGATGCGGTTCTGCCATAGCCCAAGCCCGTACGGATGGCGGGTCGGAAACCCGCCCAAGTCCAAGGTCACCCCGGCGAAGCCGGCGACCTGCGCCACCTGTCCCTCGGCCAGAAACCGATCGACGATCCCGCGCTGATCCAGCACTTCCAGAGTGCGCGCATGCAGCCCGCCCGCACGCGACCCGGCCAGTTCCTGGCTCGCACGCCGCTCGACGATCGCCACATCGACCCCGGCCAGGGCCAGTTCGCCAGCCAGCATCAACCCGGTCGGCCCGCCGCCGGCGACGATCACCTCATGGCGGCCCGCCGCGCGCCCGTCGCGCTGCCCGTCGGCGGTTTCCGCACGACTGCGAACCGCCGCCGCATCGTCCGCACGCCCGTGTTCGCCGTGCTCCCGCACCGCCCATTTCGATGCCCACATGCTCATAGCCCGTCTCCCGGTTGCGTAGCCTCGCTACGGCGGGCGATTGAGCACCACGCCCCGGGGCTTGCCGCAAGCCCCGGGTGGGATAAGATATTGGCAGGGACGAAGCGCCCTCAATTTCCAGATCGGCTCCGCCCCTTTGCAGCGATGGCGTGAGCCGCGACTGACGACACGCATCAAGCATCGGTCTCGCCGTCATCGACCGACGCCAGCGATCAAGGGCAGAAGCGGCGCAAGCCGCGATCAAGGCACGCGCAGAAAGTACGCATCCGCGGCCAAACATCGAAGCCGCGCAGCCTCAGGCCCGATTCGCGCGGTCCGCCTCAAAGGCGAGCCAAACCTCTACGCCACCCCTTCCTCCGGCGCCGGCTGCAAGGCCACCATCACCTCCTCCAACTCCGCGATTTCCTTCTCCAGCGCGTCGTAGAGCTCACCCTGCCGCGTCATCAGTTCCTCGATGTTTTCCGCCTGCTTGAGCTTCTTCAACTCGCCGTCGAACAGCAGCCACTGCGCCGTCAGCTGCTCGACGTAATTTTTCGCGTAGTGGCGCATCTCCTTGAGCTGGTTCAACGCCGCATTGACCTGGTCCAACGGAGTCTTGGTATCCGCAGTCATACCCGGTTTCCTCTTCAACTAAGGTGCCGCCCCCAGGGTAATGAGGCCTTGCGGGCTCGACGTGAAATTCCTCGCAACGGCCTGCACCCGTTCCGGCCGCTGACGTTCACCCGGCGCCGACATTTCCGAACCCGCGCCACCATGAATCGCGGCGCTGCAGCCATTACGCGAATCGGATACTCGTGGGACCGTTTCGAAACGGATGGACGATGCGAGACATCGAAGCCGCAGTCGCGCGCGAGTTGTCCGAGGAACTCCCGTACGTCCCCATTGCGATCGGCATGGATCCGTCCGATTGCGCCTGGGCCGGAGCGATCTGTCTTTCGCTGGCCGGGCATCCGGATTCCGACGTCAGGGGCAATGCCATTCTCGGGCTCGGCCATCTTGCCCGCACCTGCGGCCGTCTCGACCTGGCCCGCGTCGTGCCCGCAATCGCCGATGCATTGCACGACGAAAGCGCGCACGTCCGCGGCCAAACCGAGTGCCGCGGACGACGCGTGGCATTACCTCGCACTCCGGGTGCCTGGCCACCTCGCCCGACCGATCCGGCGCACGGCCGGAACCGAAACATCGACATCGCCGGTCGCTTCGACCACGACACGCTAACCCGCGTCCACTTACACTGCCGGCCCATTCGCTACGCCAAGGACACGCATCCATGTCGCCGACGGTCGCAGAAGGCGCCTACATCGCCATGAGGCTGGGCGAAGCCCTGGCGATCCTGGTCGGGGCCTGGCTGTTGACCACGCTGCTGCGGCACTTGGTGCGGCGGATCTGCCTCCGCTACGACATCGCGCCGGCGTTCGGGCTGGGCCTGCGGCGGGTACTCAGCACCTTGATCTACATCGGCGCGCTGCTGCTGTTCCTCAACCGGCTCGGCATTTCCGGTTCGGTGGTGTGGACGACGCTGACCGGCTTCGTCGCGGTCGGCGCGGTGGCGTTCTTCGCCGCCTGGAGCGTGCTGTCGAACATCTTCTGCGCGTTCCTGATCCTGACCACGCGGCCGTTCCGGCTGTACGACTACATCGAGCTGCTGGAGAACGGCGACAAGCCGGGGCTGCGCGGGCGGGTGATCGACATCAATTTCATCTACACCACCTTGCAGGAGATCCATGCCGGCGGCGAGGACTCGGTGCTGCAGGTGCCCAACAGCCAGTTCTTCCAGCGCACCACGCGCCGCTGGCGGCAGGAACCGGCCTGGAGCCGGGTCGCGCGCGAGGAAACCGGCAGTGCGGCCGATTGGCAGGTCGCGGCCGGGCGCTGAGCGACCGCAAAAGCAAACCCTCCTGCCCCCTCTGCAACGGGCGGCGAGACAGGCTCGAGAAGGCGGCAACCGCGGGTTCGAGGCGACCGGCAAGCGGGTGACCGGCAAGCGGTCGTGGGAGCGACCGCCGCAACCCGGCAGGACCACAGGGTCGGGGCGTCGCGGCCGGGCCGTGGCTTCGCGGTCTAGTTTTCCGCTACTCCGCCCATCGCGCTACACGGCACCGGGACGGGTTTGTTAGGCTCGCCCGGCGAATCCTTCGCGCGAGCCGCACATCGACGTGCGGGTTTGATCGGACAAGCAGGACGGCATGGCGCACAACCAGTTCGCGTTGCTCACCCAACGGCGTTTCCTGCCGTTCTTCCTGACCCAGGCCCTGGGCGCGTTCAACGACAACGTGTATCGGCAGGCGATCATCGGCCTGCTGTTCTACCTCGGCGTCAGTCCCGAGCAGCGCACGCTCTACACCAATCTCGCGCCGGCGCTGTTCATCCTGCCCTACTTCCTGTTCTCGGCGACCGCCGGGCAGATCGCCGAGCGGCTCGAAAAACACAAGCTGATCCGCATCACCACGACCATGGAGATCGCGATCATGTCGCTGGCCGCGGTCGGGTTCCTGACCCAGAACCTGCCGGTGCTGCTGGTCGCGCTGTTCTGCACCGGCCTGCAGTCGACCCTGTTCGGCCCGGTCAAGTATTCGATCCTGCCCTCGGTGCTCAAGCCCGAGGAACTCACCGGCGGCAACGGCTTGGTCGAGATGGGCACCTCGATCTCGATCCTGGTCGGGATGATCTTCGGCGGCCTGATCTTCAAGCTCGCCGGCAGCCACGGCCCGGTGGTCGCGGCCAGCGCGATCGTCGTCCTGGCGATCACCGGCAACATCGTCAGCCGCCTGATCCCGCGCGCCGACGCCGGCGAGCCGGGGCTCAAGATCAATTGGAACCCGATCCCCGAATCGGTCAAGGTCCTGCGCATGACCCGGCGCCAGCCGGCGGTGCGCAATTCGGTGCTCGGCGTGTCCTGGTTCTGGTTCGTCGGCACGGTGCTGACCTCGCAGCTGCCGACCTATGCGGTGGACAACCTCGGCGGCGCCGAGACGCTGTACATCTTCGCCCTGGCGCTGTTCTCGGTCGGCACCGGCGTGGGTTCGATGCTGTGCGAACGGCTGTCGGCGCGCACGGTCGAAATCGGCCTGGTGCCGCTCGGCGCGTTCGGCATGAGCGCCTTCATGGTCGACCTGTTTTTCGCCCGCAGCGGCGCGGCGACGGCCAGCGGCCTGGAGATCGCCGGGTTCCTCGCCCAGCCGGACAGTTGGCGGATCGTCATGGACCTGGTCGGCATCGGCGTGTTCGCCGGTTTCTTCGTCGTGCCGCTGTTCGCGCTGATCCAGAACCGCACGCCGAAGAACGAGCTGTCGCGCGTGATCGCCGGCATGAACATCCAGAACGCCGCCTTCATCGTGCTGGCCGCAGTGCTGGGCGTGGTGGTGCAGAAGTTCTTCCACTGGACCATCCCGCAGATCTTCCTGGCCCTGGCGATCGCCAATGCGCTGGTCGCGATCTACATCTTCACCATCGTGCCCGAGTTCCTGATGCGCTTTCTGAGCTGGGTGTTCGTGCGCACCCTGTACCGGTTGCGGGTATCGGGCACCGAGCGCATCCCCGACGAAGGCGCCGCGCTGGTGGTGTGCAACCACGTCAGTTACATGGACGCGCTGATCCTCAGCGCGAGCATCCCGCGCCCGGTGCGCTTCGTCATGTACTACAAAATCTTCAACATTCCGGTGATGAGCTGGATTTTCCGCACCGCCAAGGCGATCCCGATCGCCGGCGCGAAGGAAAACCCGGAGGTGATGCGGCGCGCGTTCGAGGAAATCGAGGCCGCGCTCGACGACGGCCAGTTGGTCGGCATCTTCCCCGAGGGCGCCCTGACCAAGGACGGCGAGATCGCCAAGTTCAAGTCCGGCGTCGAACATATCCTGGACCAGCGTCCGGTGCCGGTGATCCCGATGGCGCTGCGCGGCATGTGGTCGAGCATGTGGAGCCGGCGCAACGCGCGCGCCGAGGGAGGCCGCCTGGCGCGGATGCGTTTGCCGCGGCGCTTCCGCGCCCATGTCGAAGTGGTCGCCGACGCGCCGGTGCAGGCGGAAACCGTCACCTCCGAGTCGCTGGAAGCGCAGGTGCGCGCGCTGCGCGGCGACCGCGCCTAGCCGCGCCTGCGGCGCGCGGGCCTGATCGGGAGTGCGGGCCGGGGAGTGCCGGGCCGCGGACGCGCTGCTAGGATGCCCCGACCGCCGCGTCGCGGCATCCATCGTTCGAGAGGGGGATCTCATGAATCAGCCGACCGCCGGAGCACCGGTTTCGCCGTACCCGAATTACCTCGCCTGGTCGATCACGGTCACCGTGTTGACCTTCTGCCTGTGCTGCATCGTCGGCTCGATTCCCGGCATCGTCGCGATCGTCTACGGCAGCCAGGTCAACAGCAAGTACGCCGCCGGCGACGAAGCCGGTGCGCGCCGCGCTTCGGAAAACGCGAAGATCTGGACCTGGGTCGGCACCGGCCTGGCCGTGCTCGGCCTGATCTGGATGATCGTGTCGTTCTTCATCAACGGCGCCTCGTTCCTGTACGGCGACGCGTTGCAGGAATTCCAGCGCATGCAGACGCGCTGATCGGTCGAACCCGACGCAGTGGATACGATGAAAGCCGGATCGCGCCACCTCGCGCTCGCCGCGACCGCCGCAGCCGCCACGGCCGCGGCGGCCGCCGGCGTGTGGGTGCTGCGGCGTTTCGACCCCAGCGCCGCCGGCAGCCCGTTGCCGGGCTGCCTGTTCTACGAGTTCACCGGCCTGTACTGTCCCGGTTGCGGCATGACCCGGGCCCTGCACGCGCTGGTGCACGGCGACCTCGCCCAGATGCTGGCGATGAATCCGCTGCTGCCGTTGCTGATGATCGCGGTGCCCTTGCTGGCGCTGCAGGGCTTGGGATATCGCTTGCCGTTGCCGAAGGCGGTCGTCGCCACTCTGACCAGCGCGAAAGTCTGGATCGGCCTGCTGCTGGGTTTCTGGTTGCTGCGCAACCTGCCGTGGTGGCCGTTCGCCTGGCTCGCGCCGGGCTGATCGCGCGCCGCCGCGCGGCGCGCCTCAAAAGCGATAGGTCGCGCTGACCAGGTAATAGCGCCCGACCGGGTCGTCGTCGACGATGCTGTAGCCGCCCGGGCTTTCGTCGTAGTTGACCGGCCGGTGGTCGCTCAGATTGCTGACGTTGAGGCTCAGCAGCCAGTGCTCGAAGCCGCCGTAAGCGATGTTCAGATCGGTCACGGTCGCGCTGGGCGTGCGGCATTTGCCGCTGACCCGCCAAGTCTCGTAGCAGCTCTTGGTGGGGTCGCCGAAGTCGACCTTGGCCGGGCCCATGTAGCGCAAATTGAGGGTGGTGACCCAGTTGCGATAGCTCCACTGCACGCTGCCGAGCGCGCTGCGGTTCGGCGTGGTGTAGCCGGCGTAGTCGAGCGCATCGACCGTCGGATGCGAGCGGCGGATCAGGTGGTCGAGGTAATGGCCGTTGAGGCGCAGCGCGAACTTGCCCAGGCGCACGGTCTCGAAGCGGTAGTCGGCATCGAACTCCCAACCGCGCACGTCGGTGCTGCCGACGTTGTCGAGGTACAGGTTCACGCCGGTCAGATAACCGTCGGAATCGCGCACCAGAGCCTCGGGGTGCAGCTCCGGCCTTTGCAGCGAATTGATCACCAGGATCTCGTTGTTGCGGCGGATGCGGTAGTGGTTGAGAGTCAGGCTGAAGGCGTCGGTCGGCGACCAGATCACGCCGACGGTCCGGCTGTGCGAGGTTTCCGGCTTGAGCCTGGAATTGACGGTCGCCCGCTTGTCGACCAGGCAATCGGTCTCGCTGACCTGGATCAGGCAGGGGTCGGTGACCGGATTCCACGGCACGATCGCGGTATCGCCGAAGGTCATCGGCCGGCGCATCTCGAACAGGGTCGGCGCGCGATAGCCTTCGCCGACCGAGCCGCGCAGGGTCAGGCTCTGCAACGGCGACCATTTGAACCCGGCCTTCGGCGAGACCCGGCTGCCGTGGCCGCCGTTGTGGTCGACCCGCCAGGCCGTGTCGATCGACAGGCTTTCGTGCAGCGGCAGGTTCATCTCGGCGTACAGCGCGGAGTCGTAGCGGTGCGAATTGCGCGTCTCCATCTTCTGCGCCAGGGCCACCTCGCCGCGCATGAACGCCCCGCCGGGGCGGCTGCGCAGACGTTCGCGGCGCGCCTCGGCACCGACCGCGACGGTGGCGTCGCCGGCGGGCATCGCGAACAGCGGGCCGTCGAAATTGGCCACCACGCTGTCGAGGATGACTTCGCCGCCGAGGGTGTTCTGCGGCGAGATCTCCTCGATCACTTCCTCGGTGTTGGCGTTCTTGGTGAAGCTGAATTTTTCCGCCTCGACCGCCTCTTCGAGCTTGGGCTCGTCGATCAGGCCGTCGATGCGGTTGAGCACCTTGTTGCGGCGCTGGGCCAGGCTGAGGTCCCACTCCCAGCGCCCGCGATAGCCGCGCAAACCCAGGGTCGAATCGCGGGTGGTGGTGGTGGTGCGGTTGCGCACCGGCCCGACTTCGGAGAAGGCGTAGGCCAGCGGCAGGACCGGCATCGGCGCGAACGCATCCGGGCTGTCCTCGGGCAGGCTCACCAGGCCGTAGAACGGCGCGTTCTGCATCTCCAGCACCACCCGGGTCGCGCGCACGTCGGCGTAGAGCTCGCTGTGGCTGCCCACCGGCTGGCGGTAATGGCCGTAGAACGCGGTGCTGGTGATGCCCGGCTGCAGGCTGACGTAGCGCGCGCGGTCGAGGCTGCAGGCCTGGCCCTCGCTGCCGGTGTCGAGGTCGTCGCAGCCCTTGATCGGCACGTAGTAATTGCCGAAGTAGTAACCGAACGGAATGCGCGCGTCCCGCAGCCCGGCCTGTTCCTGGTCGACCGTGCTCCAGGCGCGCTGGCTGCCGACCAGCGGGTTGCGGGTGAAGTGGTCGGCGCTCAGGAACACGTTGCCGCCGCGGCGGGTCGGCAGGCCGAGGTTGACCGACAAGCGCTGCTGCTCGGCGTCGCCGCGCTCGGACACGCCGAAGTTGGCGGTGACTTCGCCGCCGCTGTAGTCCTTCTTGAGGATGATGTTGACCACGCCGGCCATGGCGTCGGCGCCGTAGATCGCCGACGCGCCGCCGTGCAGGATCTCGATGCGGTCGATCATGCTCAGCGGGATGCCGTTGAGATCGCTGAGCGCGCCCATGTCGGTGGAGACCAGGCCGTAGTTCGCGATGCGCCGGCCGTCGACCAGGAACAGGGTCGCGCGCGGGCCGAGCGAGTACAGGCTCGAGGACGCCGCCGCGGCCGAGGGCACCTGCGAGGCGCCGCCGGCGGTGGCGACGTCGCGCGGGTGGTGGCCGGTCATGCCCGGCATCAGCCGCAGCAGGTCGAACAGGGTCTGGTGCCCGCTCGAGCGGATCTGCTCGCGGGTGATGATGGTCAGCGGGGTCGAGGTCTGGAAGGCCGAGCGCGGGATGCGCGTGCCGGTGACGTGGACGGTATCGAGCTGGGTCGGCGAACTGGGCCCGGAAGCCTCCCGCCGCACGGTCGCACGAGGGGCCGCGACCGGTCGCGGCCTCGGCACCGCCTGCAGCAAGTAGGTATTGGCGTTTACGGCCACCGCGGTGAGGCCGGTGCCCTGCAGCAAGCGTGCCAGTGCGTCGCGCGCCGAGACATGCGCATTCAGGCCGCTGCTGCGGCGGTTCGCGACCAGCGACGGGGAATAGAGGATCTGCACGCGGCTTTGGGCCGCGAAGGCATTGAGTGCATCATCCAGGGCGCCTGCCTGGATGCGGTAGCCATCTGCCGTGAAATCGCCTTTGGGCGCCTGGTGGGCCCCAACTTCAGGCGCGAATGTCAGCGCGACGGAAACGATGAACGCATAGGAAATCTTGACCATCCACCAACCGCATCGATCAGGCCAGAGCGGAACTCGGCGCCCCCCGTTGACGGCGCTGTCCAACCATAGCATCGACGCGGCCCACCGGGGCCGGTCAGCCGGACTTGCGGCGCAGGACGATGTCGCCCTCGTCGTTCCGCTCGCCCTTGAGCGACCAGCCGCGTTCCAGGACTTCCAGCAAGGAGGCCTGGTCGCCGATGTGGAACACGCCGCTGACCGGGATCTCGCCCAGGCCGGGCTCGCCGAGGCGCAGCTTGGTGGCCGAGTACCGGTTCATTTCCAGCAGCAGGGCGTCCAGGCGGCGGTTCTTGAACACCAGGTTGCCGGCCGGCCAGGCCTGCGCGGCTTTGACGTCCAGCGGTTCGGCGGCGCCGAGGCGGCCGCTGTCGTCGTAGCTGAGCTGCTGGCCCGGTTGCAAAGTGCTGGAGGCCTGGGCGACGCCGCCGGAGACGATCACCGAACCTTCGAGCAGGCCGACGCTGACCGCCGCGTCGGTCTTGTGCACCTGGAAGGTGGTGCCGATGTCGCGGATCTCGCCGCGGCCGGCCTTGACCAGGAACGGACGCGCCGGATCGGCGGCGACCTCGAAGCGGACGCGGCCGCGGTCGAGCACCACTTCGCGGCCGCGCTCGCTGAAGCGCGCGACGATCGCCGAGTCGGTGTCGAGCAAGACCCGGGTGCCGTCGGCCAGCCGCAGCGAACGCTGCTCGCCGACCGCGGTGGCATGGCGTTCGTCGGCGACCGGCGCCGGCGCGGTGCGCAGCCAAGTCACCCCGACCACGGTCGCGACCAGCAGCGAGGCGGCCAGCGCGGTCGGCGCCCACCAGCGCGAGCGCGCCGCTTCGCGGCCGGTGGCGCGCCAGGCGATGCGCGCGGCCGCCTGCAACATCTCGTCGCCGGCCAGGGCCGCGGCGAGTTGGTGGGTCCGCTCGGCGCGCACGTAGTCGTCGACGTGCCGCGGCGACTCGTCGAGCCAACGATCGAACTCGGCGCGTTCCTGCGCCGTGCACTCGGGCGAGGCGAGCCGCGCCACCCACGCTTCGGCGCGGCCTTCGCCGGAAAGCGCCGTGTTCGGATCCGTCGATGTGGCAGTTGATGTCTTCATGGTGCTTGTAAGTTCTCGAAGCCGCTGTCCTTCATGCGTGCGCGCAACAGCGCGAGCGCCCGGCCGATATTCTTCTCCACTGCCTTTACAGAAATACCGCAATGGCGAGCGATCTGTGTGTAACTCATGCCGTTGATGCGGTTGAGCAGATAGATCTGCCGACTGCGCATCGGCAGTTGCATGATCGCCGCACGCACCAGCGCCAGTTCCTGCTCGGTCGCCACGCGTTGATCGTGGGTGGGTTCCTGCGAAGGCAGCGCGTGATAGTCCTCGTCGAGACTGACGTGCTCGGGCGCGTGCCGGGTCTTCTGCCGGCGCCCGCGGTCGTTGAGCGCGTTGATCGCGATGCGGTACATCAGGATCTTCAGCGCTTCGGCCGGCTGGTCGCGATAGCGCAGCATCCGCATCATCGTTTCCTGGGCGATGTCCTGCGCATCCTCGTGCGTCGCCGCGGATTTGCGCAGGAACGCGATCAACGGCTCGCGATGATCGCGCAGGAACACGATGAAATGATCGTCGTCCTGACGCGTCGGAGCGGGCTGGTTCGCCGCTGGAGAATCCTGACCCACGTCCACCTTCGTCCACGCTCCAGGAAATTGCTTCGATACTAGCCCAGGCGTGCCGGCCGGGTGAACGAAGCCCTGGCCGTCGTGCGCCGCGATGCCTGGCGCGAAACCGGCATGGATGATGGACGTGAAGCGATTCACCAGATCGAGTCCTCCGCAAACGTGAGGGCGCGCAGGCGCGATGCGAGGCCGCTCGCTTACAGGGTTCAGATCGTGACCACCGGACTCCTGTTGTCGCGTAACGGGTATTGCATCGCTCTGTCGCCGTAACCGTGCTGTCTGTCGCAGCCGCGCTGCCTGCGCGGCGGGTCGTCAGTGGCTCCGCGGCGCGCGGGTCCGTCCGCCCCCCCGAGGCTGGACCGGCGTTCGACCCGCCGGCCCGGCCGGGGGGAACGCGCTGTTCGCGCGGCTCGCAGGATTTCCTGGAAACCTGTCCGTTCAAACGCAGGCCGAGCGGCGCCTCCCTACCCCGTCCATGCGCAGGCGTGGGGTTTTGGCTAGACGGTCTCAAACGGCAAACCGGCGGCGCTCGCCTCAGGCGACGAAACCGGCGATCACGAACAGCGCGAGGATCGCCAGCCAGACCAGCAGACTGCGCCAGACCAGGCTCATCGCGTCGCGCAGTTCGGGCGCCTCGGACGCGGCCAGGGCGACGGCGGTGGTGGAGGCCACCCCGGACTCGCCGACGTAGTCGGCGGCTTCCTCGGCCAGCTCGCACTTCACGCTGGCGCGGGCGACCGCGCCGAGGAAACGGTTGTCGAGGCTGAAGCGCGCACCGCCGGACTCGCGCCAGGCGCCGAGCACGGTGTCGAAGTTGCCGACCAGGGCCAGAGCCAGGGTCATCAACTGGGCCACCGGCCAATCCAGCAGCGCCAGCAGGGTGCGCGCGCCGCCGAGTGTCTCGCCGGGGAGTTGGCGCGAGGCCTCGCCCTCGGCCGCCAGCGCCACCAGGCGATAGCCGAGCGCGCCGACCGGGCCGAGCAGGAGGAACCAGAACAACACGCCGAACCAACGCCGCAGGGCGTTGCGGAACACCGCTTCGACCAGCGAGCCGCCGTCCAGCGCGGGCGTGCCGCCCTCGGGCCAGAACCGCGCCGCGGCTTCGCGCCGGCTGGCGAGGTCGCGCGCCGAGGCCAGGGCTTCGACGTCCTGGTCGAGGTCGCGCGGGCCCCAGGCATAGAACAGCGCGATGATGCCGAACAGCAATCCGCCGAGCCCGATCAGGGGCTCGGCGAGAGCCAGTTGGAACAGGGCCACCGCGAGCAGCGGCGGCACCAGGGCCAGCGCCAGCCCCCAGCGCCCGCGCCAGAAGCTGTCTTCCGGCAGGCGGCTGTCGATCCAGCGCAGCCAGTCGCTGTACCAGCCGTAGTGACGCACCGACGCGGCCAGCGACTGAGCGAGATGGCCGAGCACGAGCGCGACGACGGCGGCGATCAGCGTGACTGACATTGCGGCAACGCTCCTGGCATGGCGAAAAATCCCGGTCCGATACGACCGGATTCTAGCGCGACCGCGCGACGCCGCGACCGCGGCAGGCGGCGACGCATCGGTTCCGTACCGGCGCGCATGTCGCGAGCGCACCGGCAACGCGCTCGGCAGCGCGGTCCTCGCCCGGATCAGCGCCCGGCGTCGGCCTCGGCGGCCAGCCGCCATTGGTCGATCAGCCAGCGCGAGATCGAAATGCTCGGCGACAACAGCGGGCCGTCGTCCTCGAGCGCGGCATCGCGCTCGCCCGGCGTCGCGGCGGCATCGCGTTCGCCGCGCGCGGAGGCGGCGCGAATCTCGTCGAGAGTGAACCAGCGCGCTTCTTCGAGTTCGTCGCCGACCTGCGGTTCGTCGGCCTCGGCGAGCGCGGCGAAGCCAAGCATTAGCGCACCCGGGAACGGCCACGGCTGCGAACCCAGGTAACGGCAGCTGCGCACGCGCACGCCGGTTTCTTCCAGCACCTCGCGGGCGACGGTCTGCTCCAGCGACTCGCCGGGCTCGACGAAGCCGGCGATCACCGAATAACGTCGCGCCGGCCAACCGGTCTGGCGGCCGAGCAGCAGACGCGCGCCGTCGCTGACCGCGACGATGACCGCCGGGTCGGTGCGCGGATAGTGTTCGCTGCCGCATTGGCCGCAACGGCCGAGCCAGCCGGCGCGCGAGAAGGCGACCTCGCCGCCGCACACGCCGCAATGGCGATGGCGGCTGCGCCAATGCTGCAGGGCGCGGGCCTGGGCGAAGGCGCTGGCCTCGAGCCAAGGCCAATGCGCGGCGGCGCGGCGCAAGTCGACCCGCCGCGGCGCATCGAAGGCGACCAGCTCGGCCTCGATCGCGAACCAGGCCTGCCCGTCCTCGCTCAGCCCGAGAAAAATCGCCGCGCCGACCCCGCCGGGGCCGTCGGTGAGTTCCGGGCCGAGCGGCGCGCACAGACTGCCGTCCTCGTTGGCGAGGGCGTTGCCGGCGCTGTCGAGCACGATCACCCGCGCCTGCGGCCACAGGGCGGTCAAGGCATCGCCCTGGTCGCGCAGATGGTCGGCGCGATCGAGCGCGGCGCGCCAGGCCGAATCGGCCTCGACGAAGGCGAACGGCGTCATCCAGCGCTCCGCTCAGGGACTGGCTGTTTCGGCAAAGGCTGATTCAAGACAAGCGCCCCGAAAGAATAAGGCCAAGAGCTTCGAAGAGAGCGTTCCGGCAACGCCCGCGCGCGCAACGCCGCAGGCTGCGCCGCTCAGACGCCGAACGACGAACCGCAGCCGCAAGTGGTCTTGGCGTTCGGGTTGCGGATCACGAACTGCGAACCGTGCAGGCTCTCGGTGTAATCGACCTCGGCGCCCATCAGGTATTGCAGGCTGAGCGGATCGACCAGCAGAGTCACGCCGTCGGTCTGTACGGCGAGGTCGTCCTCGCCCTGCTGCTCGTCGAACTCGAAGCCGTACTGGAAGCCCGAGCAGCCGCCGCCCTGGATGTAAACGCGCAGCTTGAGGGCGTCGTTGCCTTCCTCGGCGATCAGTTCGCGAACCTTGTTCGCGGCCGAGGAGGAGAACTGCAGAGGCCGCTCCAGCGATTGATAGCCCGGTGCGGCGGAAAGAAGGGTGGTTTCCATGGGGAAAGGATGAGGGCCGCGCGGCGCGCATTCAAGCGCACCGGGCGAACACTGCGGATCAGCCGCCGGCACCGGTGTCGCGGGTGGCGTCGGCCCAGCTGAAGGATTGTTCGATCACCGCGCCCTTCTGCGGGGTCAGGCGCACGGTCACCCGCACCGGGGTCAGGCCGGGCGGCAGGAATACGTCGCCCTCGACCTGCTCGAAGTACTTGAACGAGTACGGCGTTCCGGGCGCGTCGGGCTGCTGGCGCAGGTCGGCCCAGAGCAGTTTCTCGAGCTTGCCGGCGCGGGTGCCCTCTAGCGCGAGGGTGACCCGGCCGGCGCTGACCGCGCCGCGATTGAGGTTCTGGGTCAGGGTGGTGGTGAAGTGCCAAGCCGACGGCGCGCCTTGCTGGGGCTGCATCTTCAGCGCATGCACGGTCAGGCCGCGGCGCTGGCCGGTGGCGCCGACCAGGCGCTCGTAAAAGGCGACGTCGGCGCGCAGGCCGGCGATTTCCTCGTCGCGCTCGGCCAGGGCGCTCTGCAGATCGCGATTGGCCTGGCGGCTGATGCCGTCGGAGCGGCCGAGCGTGGTGACGCGCTGGCGCAGGCTCTCGAGTTCGGCCTGCATCTGCCGCGGCGTCATCGCCGCGGCCCCGGCGGGCGGCGGCGGGGGTTCGTCGGAGGCGGTGAGCGCACGCCACAGGCCCCACCCGCCGAAGGCCAGGGCCACGGCGAGGGCCAGCCCGGCCAGCAGCCGGCCGCGGTGCACGGGGGACGGTGCGGCAGCGGGTGGCGCGACGCCGGACGCGGAGGATTCGACCGGACCCTGAGCCGAAGCGGGGTCCGGACCCGGCGGAGCGCCCGGAGCAGGCGCTGAGCCAGGCGCCGAGGCAGGCACCGGATCGGCGGAAGACGGAACGGGCTTGGAGGGTTCGTCGCTCATCCGTCCCGTCTTGGGGGTTGGGGCGGCGCCCCTCAATCCATCAGGGCATCCGCGGTAATCAAGGCTTCAGGCGCCGGCAGCGCGGCGGTGTGCGCGTCGACATGAATCAAACGGCCGGTGAGCATCGAACCGGCCGTCATCTCGACCACCTTGTAGTGGACGTTGCCTTGGACCCGCGCCTTGGCGGCGAGTTCCACCCGCTCGCTGGCGTAGACATCGCCGGTAAGCTCGCCGTTGAGCACCACGATCGGCGCCCGCACCTCGCCCTCGATGCTGCCGTTCTCGGCCAGGGTCAGGCTGGCCGGCTGGCCTTCCTGGGCCACCAGCTTGCCGATCACCCGGCCTTCGATGTACAGCCCGCCGCTGAAATGCAGGTCCCCTCGGATCACCACCTGCGGCCCGATCATGGTGTCGACCTGGCCTTCGCGGATCTGGGTCGGTTTGTTGGTCTTGAACATCGCTTAAGTTTCCCCGGTTACGGTAACGCCGCTCTTCCAGGCGAACTGCTGCTCGATCGACGCATTCTCCCCGCGCAGCGAGACGCGCACGCGTTGCGGGGTGAATCCGGCCGGCAACATGACGCTGCCACCGAGTTGCTGGAAGTAACGGAATGAATAGTCCTGGATCGGTGCCTTGGGCTTCTGGTGCAACTCGTCCCAACCGACCGATGCGAGCTTGCCCCCTCGCACCCCCTCGACCTGGAACTGCAGGCCGCCGTTGCTGACCGCGCCCCGGTTGAGGTTCTGGGTCAGCACGATTTGGTAACGCCAGGTGCCGCCGGTCTCGGGCTGGAACTCAACCGAGTGCACATTGAGCCCCTTGGCCGGCGCGGTCGCGCCGACCAAGCGCTCGTAGAAGGCGATGTCGGCGCGCAGATTGGAGATCTCGGCGTCGCGCTGCGCCAGCGAGCCCTGCACCTGCTTGTTGGCGGCGCGGCTGATCTGGTCGGAGCGTTGCAGGGTGGCCTCGCGCTGGGCCAGCCGGTCGAGCTGGTTCTGGCGGTCGCGCAGCTCGCGCTTGGCGATGTCCAGCTCGGCGACCAGCTTGGGCAGCCGCGGCGCGGCCAGCGACTGCGACCAGAACCAGGCCGCCACCAGCGACAGCGCCCACGCCACGCCCACGGCGCTCCAGATATAAGGACGCTTGTCGGGCTGCTGCTGGACGATGACGAAACGGGGCGGCGGTACTTTGGCCATGCTCGACGACGACGGCTCACACCGCCGGCTTTACCTATACTCAACCTTAAATCTTAACGGGAATGCCACGATGTCCGATGCGCACCTGTTCGCAGTTGGCGTAGTTCTCGCCTGGCTGTCGGGGGTCCGGGTCTATCTGACCGTGTTCGGCGTCGGCCTGGCCGGCTGGCTCGGCTGGCTGGACCTGCCGCAAGCCCTGCAGGCGACCCAATCGCCGTGGGTACTCGGAGTCTGCGGCCTGCTCGCCGCCGGCGAGTTCTTCGCCGACAAGATCCCCGGCGTCGATTCGGGCTGGGACCTGCTGCATACCCTGTTGCGGGTGCCGGTCGGCGCCTTCCTGGCCGCGGCGACGATGTCGCCCGACGGCGAACTCGGCGCGGGCGCGCTCGCCGCCGGCGCCGGCGTCGCCCTGACCAGCCACCTGCTCAAGTCCGGTTCGCGCGCCCTGCTCAACACCTCGCCCGAGCCGGTCAGCAACTGGACCGCCTCGGTCACCGAAGACGCCGCCGTGCTCGGCGGCCTCGCCCTGGTGTTCGCCTACCCCTGGGTCACCCTGGCCATCGTGGTGCTGATCAGCCTGCTGGTCGGGACGGCGCTGTGGTGGATCTGGCGGAAGCTCTTCCGGCGTAAGCCTAGAGAGCTAGGAACGAGTTGAAAGAAGTGAGGAGTGAGGAGCCAGGGCAAGTGCGCCAACGCGGCTCCTCCATGATCGCCCATAGAAAAAGCCGCCGGCGCGAGCCGGCGGCTTGGTTTTTCTGGCTGGCGGCGCGCGTTGCGCGGCTGGCTGGATACCTGCTTGGACGGTGAAGCGGCAGCGAACGCCTTTACTAGTTCCTCGTACCTCTTCACTCGTCGCTTAGACGCGGGAACGAGTAACTGACAACGCGATGACCCGCCGGAGCAAGGAACGCTCGTACTCGTTCCTCTCAACTCGTTACTAAGCGTCCTCGATCTTGGTCAGCAGATAGTTCTGCTCGCCGAGGCGCTCGATCAGGGCGAGCTGGGTCTCGATCCAGTCGACGTGTTCTTCCTCCGAATCGAGAATGTCGGCGAACAGCTTGCGGCTGACGTAGTCGCTGACCGTCTCGCAGTACTTGATCGCTTCGCGCAGCAGTGGGATCGCTTCGAGTTCGAGAGCGAGGTCGCAGGCCAGCAGTTCGCGCGGGTTTTCGCCGATGCGCAGCTTGCCCAGCGCCTGGAAGTTCGGCAGGCCGTCGAGGAACAGAATGCGGTCCGACAACTTGTCGGCATGCTTCATCTCGTCGATCGACTCGTGGTACTCGTGTTCGGCCAGTTCTTTCAGGCCCCAGTTCTTCAGCATCTTGGCGTGCAGGAAGTACTGGTTGATCGCGGTCAGCTCGTTATAGAGCGCCTTGTTGAGATATTCGATGACCTTGGGATCGCCTTTCATGGCCGTGCTCCGACGTTGCAATGGGCGGCACTGTAGCCCTTTCGCGAACGCCATGACGGAACGCGAATCGTGCGCAACGGGAGTCGAGAATCACTGTCATTGAGCGGCGCCGGCGGGCGCTCGCGGCGAGAGTCCGCATCGCGGGACGCGACAGGAACGGACAGGTCCAGGCCGGCGCCGGGCGGCGCGGCGACAGCGGATCGGGGGTGTGGAAGAAGACCGGAGACTGGTCCGGATCCGGGCCCTGAAGGCCGGAGGCGATGCGGCTCAGGCGGCTTGCTGCAGCACGTCCAGCGGCAGGTCGCGCACGTTGCGGGCCTGTTCGAGCAGCGAGGTGGCCAGCTCCAGGCAACTGCCGCAATTGGCGCCGGCGCCGGTGCGCATGGTCAGCTCGGGCACGCTGCGGCAACCGGCTTCGGCGGCCTGGCGAATGTCGCGGTCGGTGACTCCGTTGCAGATGCAGACGTACACGGGCGTGGGCTGTCGGTCATGCAGCCAAATGGCTGCAGGGCCATTCCGCCATGGATGCGAATGATTGTCAATTAACAGCAACCAACCAGCCGCCGAGGCACCGTCCGGAACCGGGCGGGCGAGCCTGGGGCCGGCTTGGGGCCGGCTTCGGGCGGCCCGTTCGCCAAGTGAGTCCACAGGCCACGGGCGGGGCGGCCGGCTCGGCCGCTACGCCCGGTCCGGCGAGCTCAGCTGCCCGATTCCGAGCCGCTGCCCCGGGCCGGGTTGCCGGGCCCGCCGCAGGTCCGCGAACGCGGATGTTGGCAGCCCGACAGATAGGCCTCGTGCGCACGGGCGTCCGGGCCGGGCGCGGGCACCGCCTGCTGGCCGGCGACCAGGCGCGCGAACGGGGCCAGGTGGCGCAGCGCACTGGCATAAACGCCGCGCTTGAACACCACGACGTGCTCGACCGGGTACCAGAAATCGACCCAGCGCCAGTGATCGAACTCGGGCTTGTCGGTCAGGTCCAGGCGCAGGTCCGACTCCTCGCCGGTCAGGCGCAGCAGGAACCAGACCTGTTTCTGACCGATGCAGACCAGGCGGTCGTTGCGGCGGATCGCCCGGCGCGGCAGGCGATAGCGCAGCCAGCCCGGGGTGGCGCCGAGCACTTCGACATGCTGCGGGAGCAGACCGGTTTCTTCGCGCAACTCGCGATACATCGCCTCGAGCGGCGTCTCGTCGGTGTTCATCCCGCCCTGCGGGAATTGCCAGCCATCGCGATGCACGCGGCGAGCCCAGAACAAGCGGCCGTCCGGGTGCATCAACACGATGCCGACATTAGGCCTGTAGCCGTCCGGATCGATCACGATGCGGACTCCAAATTCACTGTGTCCGACTCTGCCACGGGGTGGCCGGGACGACAAGTCGGGCAAACAAGTCGCTCGCGATGCGCTCGGACGATTGACAAGAGCCCGTCCGGCATGAAGAATTCGCGGTTCCCCGTGGCTATGTAGCTCAGCCGGTTAGAGCACAGCACTCATAATGCTGGGGTCGGTGGTTCGAGTCCACCCATAGCCACCATAGAATCGCCGCGCAGCAAGACCCGGGCCCGCCAGCGCAGCGGGCTTTTTCGTATCCGTCGCCAGGATGCGCGCCGGCCAGGATTCCAGATCGCCTCGCTCCAGATCACGCGCCACGCCGTGCCCTTCGCGCGACGCGCCACCGCCCGACCCGGTACCGCACTATGACCGCTGTGAACATCTTCAAGGTCTTCACCCTCGAAGCCGCCCACCGCCTGCCGAACGTGCCGGAAGGCCACAAATGCGCGCGTTTGCACGGGCATTCGTTCCGGATCGAGGTGCACCTGAGCGGCGAACTCGGCGAGCACAGCGGCTGGGTGATGGACTACGCCGACGTCAAGAAGGCGTTCCAGCCGACCTACGACCGGCTCGACCACCACTACCTCAACGACATCCCCGGCCTGGAAAACCCGACCAGCGAACGTCTCGCGGTGTGGATCTGGGACCAGCTCAAGCCGGTGTTGCCGCTGTTGAGCGAAATCGTGGTCCACGAGACCTGCACCGCGGGCTGCCGCTACCGCGGCTGAGCCCCCGGGGGCGGTCCCGCCCTACGCCGTCTGCCCTCGCGCCGGCGCCTTGTCAGGCGCCGGCAACGCCGTGGTCATGGCCTCGATTTAGGCTTTTGCCTGAACGGCTGCTTGGGCGCTAACTACCTGAACAGGAAGGCTTTCTGAACGGTTTAAGACCGCTCATCGGCTCGATGTTGCATCGCAACAAAAGCTCGCCTATGCTGCACCGCACAATCCAGTCGTTCTCCGTCTGGACCTTATCAGGAGCTCAGCCATGTACCAGCAATTCAACGAACAGTTCGCCGCCGCTACGCGCCAGTTCGCGGACACGGCCGCTCAGGTCAACCGTCTGGCCCTCGACAATGCCGAGGCCGTGTTCGGCCTGCAGGTCGCCGCCATCGAAGACCGCGTTAACGCCACCTTCGCTTTCTTCGGTGAAGCCGCCGAAGCCCGCGATCTGGAAGCCTTCAAGACCCTGTGGCCGAAGGGCGCGCAGATCGCTCGCGAAAATGTCGAGCGCGTCGTCAGCACCGGCCAGGAAGCGTTCGGCCGCACGCTGAAGACCAACGAAGCGATCGCCGAGCTGGCCAAGTCGCAGATCGAAACCGCTGCCAAGGCCACCCAGGCCAACGTCGAGAAGGCCGCCACGGCCGCGGCGAAGGCGACGGCTCCGGCGGCCGCCGCGACCAAGTAAGCGCACCCTCTCTCTCTCCGGCCGTCACGGCGGATACGAAAAACCCGGCAGCTTCGGCTGCCGGGTTTTTTGTTGGCTGCGCTTTTGTTGGGCTAGCTCGTGTTAGCCGCGATCCGGCGGCCGCGCGGAAGCGCCGGCGCGAGACCGGCTGGCGGCGCTAGAAGCGCGGCTGCAAGCGCCCGGCCAGGGCCTGCGGATCGGGAGAGGCGACATACGGCAGGCGCCCCCAGCACGGCACCGGCAAACGCCGGCACAGGATCTCGAAGTTCTCGTCGGCGCACGCCATCCGCGGGTCGATGTCGTTGGCGATCCAGCCGACCAGGCGCGCGCCGTCGGCCTGGATCGCGCGCGCGCTCAGCCGCGCGTGGTTGATCGCCCCCAGGCGCAGGCCGACCACCAGCACCACCGGCAGGTCCAGCGCGCGCACCAGATCGATCTGGTCGAGCGTGGCGCTGACCGGCGCGGCCCAACCGCCGACGCCTTCGACCACCACCGTGTCCGATTGCGCCGACAAGCGCGTATGCGCGGCGAGGATGGCCGCCAGCGCGATCTCGACGCCGGCCTGCGCGGCGGCGAGTTCCGGCGCCAGCGGCTGCGGCAGGGCGTAGGGATTGACGTCGTCGTAAGGCGGCATCGGCGCGCTGGCCGCCTGCAGCAGCAGGGCGTCCTCGTTGCGCCAGCCTTCCGGCGTGCGTTCGCAACCGCTCGCCACCGGCTTCATGCCGACCGCGCGCAGGCCGCGCGCGCGCAAGGCGTGCAGCAGGCTCGCGCTGGCCACCGACTTGCCGATGCCGGTGTCGGTGCCGGTGACGAATACGCCGCGAGCGAACCGCGCGGGCACGGTTGCGTCCGTTGGTCGGGAGGCGGCCTGCACCGGGGGCTGGGTGTGACTCATCTCGCGCTTTTTCCTGGGGCCTGGAGTCCGCCATGGTAGTGGCGGCGGACGCCGCTGTTACACTCCGATGATGTTCACAACCTCCGCACTTTCGGGCGACAAGCCCGAGCAATACGCGCAGCTGGTCGCCCAGGCGCGCGGCCTGCTCGACGGCGAACGCGACCGCATCGCCAACGCCGCCAATCTGTCGGCGCTGGTCAGCCATGCCCTGCCGGACCTCAACTGGGTCGGCTTCTATTTCTACGACGGCGAAGAACTCGTGGTCGGCCCGTTCCAGGGCCTGCCGGCCTGCGTGCGCATTCCGCTCGACAAGGGCGTGTGCGGCGCGGCCGCCTCGAGCCGCCAGACCCAGCGCGTCGCCGACGTGCACGCCTTCCCCGGCCACATCGCCTGCGATGCGGCCTCGCGTTCGGAAGTGGTGGTGCCGCTGGTGCATGGCGATGCCCTGATCGGCGTGTTCGATCTCGACAGCCCGGTTCCGGACCGTTTCGATGCCGACGACCAGGCCGGCCTGGAAGCGCTGGCGCGCGTGTACGTGGAGGCGCTGGCATGACCGCGGCCAAGATGCGCAACATCGGTCCCAAGAGCGCGGCCTGGCTGCGCCAGGTGGGCCTGCGCACCCACGAGGACATCTCGGCGATCGGCACGGTCGAGGCCTTCATGCGGGTCAAGCGCGCCGGCTTCAAGCCGACCCTCAACCTGTTGTACGCGATCGAAGGCGCGTTGCTCGACTGCCATTGGCAGGAGATCAGCGATGCGCGCCGGCAGGAGCTGATCCAGGCCGCCGAAGCGGCGACCGCGCTGCTGCCGCCGCCGCGCAACAAGCCGGCCGCCGCGCCGGTGCACACCACGATGCATGTCGAAGAACGCCACGACCCGTTCGAAGGCGGCGCCCGCCTCGGCGATGGCGACGACCGCGACAGCCGGGACAACGAAGGCGACGACGACCGCCCCGGCGGCCGCGACGAAGACGACGGGCGCGACTGAACCCGTCGCCGCCGCTCGCGGGCGCCCCGCCCGCCCCGGCGTTTTGGCTCCGGGCGCCGGCTTCGCGTAGACTGCGCACCGCTTCGAGGTGACCCGTCGGCTGGCTTGATCGACGGGTTGAAACGGGAAGCCGGTGACGCGCCCTCTCCTGCGGGAGGATCGGCGCCAGTCCGGCACTGCCCCCGCAACGGTAAGCAAGACAGATCGCGGCCACCGCCACTGTGCTCGGCACGGGAAGGCGCCGCCATCGGGAGTCCGGCCCTGCGCCGCTCCGCTTGCGAGTCCGGAGACCGGCCTCGAGGCGCCACAGGTTGCGATGCGGAGGGCGTCGCGGCGGCTGCTATCCGGCTGTCTCCACGGCCCGCTGCCTCCTCGCAACCGCCTTCCGCCGTCGTCGTCGCGCGCCCCTGGCGCGCGCGCTGGAGCTGTCCCCATGTCCGCCCGCACCCCCCATGTCCTGTACGCCACGCGCGCACTGAAGCTGTCCTTCGCCATCGCCGCTGCGCTCTCGCTGTCCCCCGCCGCGCTCGCCGCTCCGGCCGGCGCAGCCACCGACCTCGACGAAGTGATCGTCACCGCCAACCGCACCGCGGTCAGCGTCAACGACGCCTTGACCCCGGTCGAAGTGCTCGACCGCGAGACCATCGAACGCAGCCAGGCGCGCGACCTCAACGACCTGCTGCGCGGCCGCGCCGGCATCACCCTGTCCAACCAGGGCGGCGCCGGCAAGCTCACCACCCTGTTCCTGCGCGGCAGCGAGTCCGACCACGTGCTCGTGCTGGTCGACGGCATCCGCGTCGGCTCGCCGACCTCGGGCCTGACCGCGCTGCAGGACTTGCCGCTGGAATTGATCGACCGGATCGAAATCGTACGCGGCCCGCGCTCGAGCCTGTACGGCGCCGACGCCATCGGCGGCGTGATCCAGGTGTTCACCCGCCGCGAGAAGCAGGGCTTCGCGCCGCGCGTGCGCTTCGGCGGCGGCAGCAACGACAGCCTCGAATTCGGCACCGGCTTCGGCGGCCGCAGCGACCGCGGCTGGTTCGGCGCCGACTACAGTTTCCGCAAGACCCAGGGCATCAATGCCTGCCGCGGCGCCGGCTTCCCGGTGTTCGCCGGCTGCTTCACCGACGAGCCCGACCGCGACGGCTACGAAAGCCACGCCCTGTCCTTGCGCGGCGGCCTCGAGTTCAACGAGCGCTGGAGCCTGGAAGGCCAGGCGCTGCGCGCCGAGGGCGAGAACGATTACGACGGCAGCTTCGTCAACCGCTCCGAGACCGTGCAGCAGGTGATCGGCGGCAAGCTGCAGTGGCGCCCGTCGGAAACGGTCCACCTGCAGTTGCTGGCCGGCCGCAACCTCGACAGCTCGGATAATTTCCTCGGCGAGGTGCCGATGGGGTTCTTCAAGACCGACCGCGACAGCGCCAGCCTGCAAGTCGATTTCAATCTCTTCGACGGCCACGTGCTGACCGCCGGTTTCGATTGGCTGCGCGACCGCGTCGACAGCGACACCGTGTACGACGAAAGCGAGCGCGACAACAAGGCCGGCTTCGTCCAGTACCAGGGCCGCTTCGGCGCGCAGTCGTTCGAGGCCAGCCTGCGCCGCGACGACAACGAGCAGTTCGGCGGCCACACGACCGGCGGCGCGGCCTGGGGCCTGAGCTTCGCCGAGCGCTGGCGCGTCACCGTCGGCTACGGCACCGCGTTCAAGGCGCCGACCTTCAACGAGCTGTATTACCCGTTCTTCGGCAACGCGGGCCTGCGTCCGGAAGAGTCCAAGACCTGGGAACTCGGCCTGGCCTACCGCGGCGAGCGTTTCAACGCCCGCATCGACGGCTTCGACACCCGCGCCGACGACCTGATCACCTACGACTCGTCGATCAACCTGCCCAACAACATCGACCGCGCGCGCATGCGCGGCGCCGAACTCGGCATCGACACCGCCTTCGCCCAGTGGACCCTGGCGGCGAGCGCGAGCTTCCTCGACACCGAGAACCGGGTCGGCTTCTACCGGGGCAACGACCTGCCGCGCCGCGCCAGGCACAGCGCGCGCATCGACCTGGATCGCAGCTTCGGCAAGTTCCGTCTCGGCGCGACCGCGGTCGGTTCGGGCTCGCGCTACGACGACGTGGCCAACAGCACCCGCCTGGGCGGCTACGGCACCCTCGACCTGCGCGCGGAGTACGCGATCACCCCGGCCCTGAGCCTGCAGGCGCGCGTGGCCAACGTGTTCGACCGCGAGTACGAAACCTCGTCGTACTTCAACCAGCCCGGCCGCGAGTGGTTCCTGACCCTGCGCTACGCACCGGTCGACTGATCGCCCGACCGGTCTTCGGACCGGCCAGCGTCGATGCGAAGCCCGGCCTCGCCGGGCTTTGCTTTTCTGGGCAACAACAACGGCGCGGGTTCAGGTCGGCCGCAGCCCGCATTGCACCCAACTGCGGCCGGCGATGTCGGCGACCACGCCGATCATGCCGTGGCGCCAGCGCCCGTCGTCCGGCCCCGAGGCCAGAGCTTCGTAAAGCCGCGCCGGCACGCCGTCGGCGAGGCTGCGCAACCTCGCCGCGACCTCGTCGTCGTGGTGGAACAAGCTCTTGGCCACGACGAAGCAACTCAACGCGCGCGGCCGGCCGTCCGCCGACAGGGCGATGCTGATGCCGACATGACGCGGCAAGGCGCCATGGCCCGCCACCGTTTCGAGCGTCTCCATCAACGGCCCCGCATCGCCGAGCACCGCGCGCGCCATCGCCGCGAGCGCCGGCCGGTCCAGCTCATGGCCGAGCGCATAGAACTCGACGCTGCCGTCGGGGTTCACCCCGCTCATTCGCCAGGTCAGCAGGTTCGAGCGCAGCAGGAAATAGCGGTCCCGCCAGATCGCCGGCAACCGCCCGGCATGCAAATCGACATACAGCTTGGTGGCGCGCTCCTCGCCATGGCGCGCCGAGGCCCAGGCGCCGAACACCAACGGATCGTCGCGCTGAAGTTCCAGCCACGGCGCGAGCTCGTCCCGCCAATCCAAGGCCCGCGCGGCCAGCAGCAGCCGCTCGCGGTCGGCCACTTCCGGCGCGGCGACCTCGGCGGTCCAGCGCACCGTCGCCTCGCGCGAACTCCAGGAAAACTCGACCGGCATGCCGGTATTGGTCAGGCGGCTGAAACTGCCGGCCACTTCCGGCCAGACCGAACCGCCGAGCGGCGCGAGCACGCCGCCCAGCAGGTCCGCGGCGGCGGCGGCCTGCGCCGGCAGCACCGCGCCGAGCCGCCGCAAGGTGGCGGCGACCGGGCCGGCGATGTCGGCGCCGAGGCGGTGCCGCATCGGCGCGAGCCAGCTCATGCCGGCATCGTCGCGCATGTCGATGACGGTATCGCCGCGCATGTCACTGCACCGCCACCAGCTCTTCGGTGTCGGCGATCCACGCGCGCTGGTCGAACTGTCCCTGCATGCCGACGAAGGTGAAACGCCGGCGGAAGTTGCGCAGGTCCTTGTTCTTCAGGGCGATGCGCAGCTTGACCGGATCGGTCTGGCCGCCGGCCATCTCGATGCGTTCGTTGCGCTTGTAGGCGCCGTCCTCGTACTTCACGTCGATGTAGACGCGCTTGACCATGGCCGGGTCGAACACCGGGATGAACTCGAGCTGCAGGGCGTCTTCGAAACTGTCGTGGACGATCAACTGCGGCACGTCGAGCTCGACCGGCGGCGTCGCCGGGTCCGGATTGGCCACGCCCTTGCGCCGCTGCACCAGCTGATACGTCACGCCGCGATGGGCCGGGCCGGGCTTGGCGCCGCGCAGGCGCCAGGTCTTGGGGCCGGACTCCTTGGTCAACTTCAAGGTGGTCTTCGGCTCGGGTTGCGAATAGCCGCGCGCCTGGAGCCTGACCTCGATCGAGTCGACCACGTCCCAGTCGATGTCGCCCGGGATCGCTTCGATGCGGCGGAACTCGACGTGCTCGTACGGGTTCACGAACATGGTCCGGTCTTCGGTCGAGGCGGCCGGGATCGTGTACGAGGTGCGGTCGGCGGCCCAGTCGGACTGCGGGTCGAAGTGATACTGGTACGAAGCGTCGTAGTCGATGTCGCGGGTGGCGTTCATGAACACCTCGAAGCGCTTGGTCCCGGTGTCGCCCGGCGTGAACACGAAATCGGCGTGCTTGTGGTCGCGCGGCTTGCTCTTGTCGCCGTAGTCCAGCGCCACCTGCGCGGACATCAGGTCGATCGGCTCGAACGCGATCGGCATGCTGGCCTCCACCGCGAACTGGCGGAAGAACGGGTCGTCGAGATCGATTTCCTTGAAGTACCTCGACTTGTCGCTGAGGTCGCCGAGCATCAGCCCGAAGAAGCCCTGCGGCGCATAGGTGCGGCGCGTGGCCTCGGCGCGGTTGTAGCGCAGGGTCAGCTTCTTGCGTTCTTCCTGGCGCACGAACTTGAGCTTGAACGACAGGCTCATCGCGGTCGGCGGTGTCGGTACCGTCGGCTGCGGCTGCGGCTGCGGCTGAGGTTGAGGTTGAGGTTGGGGTTGGGGTTGCGGCTGAGGTTGGGGCTGCGGCTGCGGCGCGACCGAAGCCGGACGACGCAGGCGCCCGCGCCAGCGGCTCGGCGTAGTGCCGGCGACACGGCCGATGACATGGACGACGCGATTGTCCGGGTCGCCGCCCATCGCCGAATGCGAACCCGGACGTCCGCTGGCCGGGCTGTCGCCATGTGCGTTGGCCGGAGTGATGGTGAAATTGCCGCCGGCGCGGCGCACCACCGCCGCGGCGACGTCCAGCCGCCGCTGCGACAGCGCCTGGTTATGCGCATTGCGCTGGGTTTCGTTAGCGCCGCTGACGTGCTCGTGGCTGGCGTACGCTTCCAGACGCACGTTGCGCGGCGCGGGCAGGCTGCGCACCCAGGCTTCCAGGCGCGCGGCGCCACGCTCGGGCCCGCTCCAGTTGCCGTCCCCCTCGATACGCAAGGTGCCGGACGCATCTCGGTAGCGCGGATCGGTCGTCGTGTTTTCGACATAGGCGCGATAGTGCTGCGACGGCGGATTGAGCCGCCAGCCGGCCGCGGCCGGCTTGTCGAAGTCGAAGAACAGGCCGAAGGTCTGCTCCTGCGTCGCCGCCGGCCATTCGACTTCGATGAGTTTGTTGGAGTCGGGATTGACGGTGACGGTGATGCGTCCTTGCGCATCCGGCGTCACCACTTGGTTCTCGACCTTCACCACCGCACCGGCGCCGGTCACGGTGATGGTCTCGGCCAGACCGTTCGCGGCCGGCGTGTGAGTGACCGACTGCCCCGCAGGCAAGGGCGTGGGCTCCTGCAGTTCGACCACGAGCGCGGCCGGCTGGATCTGCGGCGCGCTCGGCGCGGTGCCGCCGCCGGGGCCGGTGCCGCTGGTGCCGTTGAAGCCGCCGCCCGGCGCGTTGCCGCCGCCCGTACCTCCACCGCTACCGCCGGTGCCGCCACCGGTTCCGCCGGTACCTCCTGTACCGCCGCCAGTGCCTCCACCCGTGCCGCCGGTGCCACCACCGGTTCCGCCCGTACCACCGGTACCTCCTCCGCCGGTGCCCCCGCCCGTGCCGCCGGCGCCACCACCGGTTCCGCCGGTACCTCCCGTACCGCCGCCGGTGCCGCCAGTACCGCCGGTTCCACCGGTACCGCCACCGGTGCCCGTACCGGGCCCGGCGCGCGCCGCATCGGTCGCGAGCTGCCCCGGGGTCAGGGTCGGCTCGAACCACTTGCTCAGCAGATCGTCCTTGAAGAAGTCCAGCGCCCACTTTTCCTGGTCGCGGCGGTCTTCGGCGTCGGTGAATGCCTCGACCTGAATGTCGATCACGCCGTTCTGCACCAGCGACTCGAACGCAGCGTCGATGCCGGCCTTGAACCAGGCGTACTGGCCTTCGAGGCTGGCGCTGAAGTGGTTGAAGATGCGCTCGAAGTCGGCGGTGATGGTGACCCGCAAGGCCGGTCGCATCGCCAGGTACTTGAGATCGTAGATCACCCCGATCGGGGTCATGCCTTCGCTGAGCGCCTGCTCGAGTATCGTCGCGCCCTCGGCCGACAGGCTGAGGCTGAAGGCGGCGCGGTTGGCCGCGTCCATCGACGGCACCGAGGCGCCGAGGATATGTTCGACCGCATTGAAGGTCCCGGGCGCCGCGGGCTGCGCCGAGGTGCCGCCGCCTCCCTGCACGTTCAAGGCGATGCACTGCACCGAACCTTCCTCGAAGGTCGCAGTGGTCAGGCGCACCGGGGGCGACACGCCGGGCTCGGAATTGAGCCGGCTCATGATCTTGGATTCCATCTGCTGCGACAGCTGCAGGGTGGTCACGAACATCGCGAAACCGCCGCCCTTGTCGGCCGCGGCGGCGTCGGCGACGCGGTACTTGAGGAAACTGAATTCCTTGCGCTTGTCCGCCGCGCGCACGGCCAGCTGCGGCGGACCCGGCAGGACCCAGAACTGGTTCTTGTCGGCGTGGTCGCGGAACACGGTGATGCCGTCGACGGTGATCGGCTTTTCGAGGCTGAGCATGACGAACTCCAGAATGCGAGAGTTCCTCGCGGCGGCGTGCGCGCGGCGGAACGATCCTTGTACGTGCGGACCGCGCCGCCACGGGACGAAACCCGCGGCGGTGCGGCGACCTGGCGCGTTCGCTGCGCGCCGCAGCCCGGAACCGCGGAATCGCGGCCGACCCGTGCGCACCGCAGAGCGGACATGCGCACGGGTCGACCCCTGCGACCTGCGGCCACCGGATCCCCGCCTCCGCGGGGGCGGACAACCACCGGCGAACCTCAAGGCATCTTCAGCACCAGGTCGGTCGCATCGGTCGCGGTCCAGTTGGTGCTCTTGTTGGTGCCGTTCTCGAGCAGGTAACTGGCCTTGTACTCGTAGCGCATGCGCGCCGGGTCGAGGTAGTCGTACTCGAACTCGCCGGTGGCCTGGGCGCTGTCGAACTCGAAGTCCTCGGCGAACGACAGGCCGCCGGCGAAGTCCTCGAAGCGCAGCGAAACCTTGGTGCGGCGCATCTTGCGCTTGGCGAAATCGAGCGGCGGCTTGACCGTGACGATGCGCCGGCCCTTCATGCCCGACTTCAGCATCACCCGGTTGCCGTTGGTCACCGACTCGGGGATCTCCTCGATGTCGCGGCCGTCCTTGTAGAGGATGCTGACGCTGTAGAACACGCCCTTGACCTCGGGGTTGCGCAGGTCAACGGCGAAGGTCTGCGCCGAGCTGCCTTCCTGGAACGACATCTGCATTTCCTGCTGCAGGTTGTTGGCGCGGTCGACGTAGCGCAGGTCGACGAACGCCTCCTGCACCTCGTTCCAGTTGAAGTTCGGCACCACCTGCACGACCCGCCGGGTCGGGAACGGGTTGCGCACCGTAACCTGCGGTTCGTCCAGGGTGGTCCAGTCGCGCACCACGTCGCCGCCGCTGATCGCGTGGAATACGGTGCGCACCTCGTAGTTGACCTTGGCCGGGTCGAGCATGAACATCTTCCAACTGCCGCCCGGGGCATCCTTGGTCAGGCGCACCATGTCGTTCTGGTTGATCTTGTTGGCCGGGTCGCGATAGCGCAGGAACACCTCGACCGAGCTGTAGCGCTCCCACGGGAAGTTCTCGGCCAGCACCGGCACGGTATTGATCGTGTACAGATCGCGCGGAATGATCTCGATGTTCTCGACGTCGTAGATCTGCGGCTTGGACTTGAGCTTGGTCGGCCGCTCGGCCGCGTCCACGCCCTTGAAGCTGACCTCGTACTCGACCTGCACCTCGCGCTTCATCGTCCCGCGGTCGAGCTGGCTCAGCCATTCGAAATTCGCCTCGCCGGCATTCGCGCCCAACAGCGCGTTCATCGGCTTGTCGCCGTAGCGCACGCGCACGTTGATGCTGCCGATGTCGTCGGCGGCCAGGTCGGCGCGCGAGATCACCTTGACCCGGCGCTTCTTGAAGAAGTCGTTGTCCAGGCTGATCTGCTTGACCAGGCGCTCGCGCGGCACGCTGCCTTCGCGGATGGTCTTGAACAAGGCCGCCAGATGGCCCTGCGGGTAGATCGAACGCTTGATCGCCACGCGCTCGGAGAAGTTGACGTTGAGCTTCTTCTTGTCGACGCGCTTGTAGTCCATGCGCTTGTAGCTGAAGCTCGGCATCAGCGCGCCGATCGGCCCGCCCGCGGCCTGGGCCGAGGACTGCGCGGCGAACTTGCCGATCGCGTCCAGGCCGCGCTCGAAGTCGGACTTCTTTTCCGGCGTCCACGGCGGCAGGCTGACCTGGAAGAAGGCGTCGGTGATCATGTTGCGCACCTGCGCCAGGGCGGCGTCGCGGCGGTCGATGATGCCGCGGGTGTCGTCGCCCTCGGCGACGAAGGTGTCGGCCTCCAGCACGATCGCGCGGTTGTCGACCAGTTCGTCCACCGCCTTGCCGATCTCGGTCGAGAAGAACATGTTGCCGCCGGAGAAGCTTTCGTCCATGTGCTTCTGGACGCGCTCCCAGTCGACCTTGAGGCTGATGTTGTAGGCCGGGCGCAGGCCGAGGAAGTCCAGCGAATAGATCACCGCCACCGGCAGGATCTCGCCTTCCAGGCATTGCTCCATCACCGTATAGCCGTCCTGGTCCAGGCGCACCGAAAACGCCGCCTGGTTCGAGCCGTACAGCGCCGGCTTGGCCGACTGGTCGATCTTGAGCACGAACTGCGGTCCGGCGCCGGGCGTGGGCGCGACATCGCCGCTGGCCTTGCCGAGCATCAGCAGCTTCACCGAGCCGTCTTCCAGCGGCACCGGCGCGATGCGCGGCTTGTTGCGCAGGTTTTCGCTGTTGGCGATCTCGCGCGCGAGATCGTCGAGCTGCTTTTGGCTGGCGCCGATGTTGCAGTCGAAGTTAAGGAACCCGCCGGTGCCCGCGTCGCCGCGGAAACCGATCAGGAGGAACTGCGGCACGTCCATGCCGAGGCTGTTGTCGCGCACCGTGGTCAGGTGCGGCGTGGTCGGCATGTAATACCACTGCTCGGGATCGGCATGGTCCGGGAAGACCGAGATGCCGTTGATCTCGCGAGTGCGGCTGTCGAGGAGAAGCATGATCGGACTCCTTCCGAGTCAAGCGTGATGGAACGTTCGGATGAGGCGCCCGCCCGTCGCCGGGCCCGGCCGGCGAGCGGCCGGGCCCGTGCGGTCAGGCGGCCGGCAGCTCGAGGAAGACCGTCAGGTCGGTCTTGGTCTCCGGGCCCACCACCTTGCGCTTGCCGTCGGTGAGGAAATAGGTGACGGTGGCCTTGTACTCGGGCGCGTCGCCGTCGTTGAGCGGCAGCTTCCAGCTCTTCTCCTCGTCGCCCGGCTTGAAGCGCAGGTCGATGCGCTTGGGGCCGTGCGACAAGGCCACGCTGACCATCTTCAGCTCGTCCCAGTTGAGCAGGTCCGGCACCACCGCCACTTCCAGCGCCTCGAGCTTCTTGCCGACCAGGATGGTCGAACGCGTGGCGACCTTCTCGGTCTCTTCCTTGCTGGTGCCGTCGGCGAACAGGGTCGTGACCGAGTACTTGACCTCGCCGAGGGTTTCGTCGACGACCGGGAAGGTCCAGTCGAACGAGGTCATCTCGCTGGACAGGGTGACGATGCTCTTCTGCGAGTACTTGTTGGCGGTGTCGGTGTAACTGGCGTCGACCGTGATCGAGGCGATCTCGGAGGTCAGGTCGCCGGCGGCGCGGAAGCTGACGGTCTTCGAGGCCGAGAACGGGTCGTCGACATACAGCTCCTTGGCCTGCTGCTTCGCCGTCTTCTTGACCTGGCGGCCGTCGGCGAGCGTATACAGGAACTCCAGGTCGATGTCGTTGGTGCGCGGCGAGCCGATGATCTTGCGCAGCTGGAAGGTCGGCGTGTCCTTGGTCATGTTGAACTTGGCTTCGACCGGCTGCTTGCCGCCCTTGTAACGCACCGTGACCTGGGTGCGCGGCACCTGGGCGAAGTCGATGTCGCCGGGGCCGATGTCGAGCGCCAGCACGCCCAGGTCGTCGACGTTGATGGTCAGGTTGGTATCGTCGGTCTTGATCTCTTCCGATACCTGCTTGAACGTCGCGCCCTTGTAGTTGACCGTCACCTGGTAGGTGAAATCGCGCTTGCCCTCGTGCACGAAGGCCTCGAACTTGGCCACGTCGTCGGGCTTGGTGAAGACGAACTCCTGGACCTTCTTGTTCGGGCCGTAGGGGTAGCGGATCTTGACCTCGACGCTGTGGATCGGCAGGTTGGCGAAATCGGCGTTGACCCGCATCACCACCTGCACGGTCTTGAGGAACTCGTCCAGGTTGATCTTGGAGTAGTAGTCCTCCCACTTCAGCGGCTTGTTCTTGTCGTCCTTGAGCGAGGTGATCGTCGGCAACATGCCTTGCGGGTTGCGGTTGACGATGACCGCCTTGGCCTCGCTCCACTCCACCCGCACGTTGGCGATCTGGGTCTTGCTGATGCTGCGGCGGATGTTCTCGATGTCCTGGCCTTCCTGCAGCTCCTTGACGTTCGGGTCGACCTCGGCGATTTCCTTGAGCAGGTTGCGCTGCACCGCGGCTTCGAGCTGCTTGTTGATGATCGCGCGGATGTCGGCCTCGAGCTTGGCGTTGTCCTCGGGGCTGAGGTTCGGCGCCTGCACGAACTCGAAGTGGCTCTTGGTGATGTCGTTCTTCCAGCGGCTCGAATTGACCGATTCGCTGTAGCTGTCGGCGCCCCAGAACTTGTCCTCGGTCTTGACCTCCTGGACGAAGCGGTAGAACTCCGAGGCGTTCCAGGTGCCCCAGGCCTTCATTTCCGGCAGGCGCATGTAGCAGTTCATCTTGTAGACGACCTGCACCGCCGAAGCCGAGCCGGTGCTCAGGGTTTCCTTGAAGATCGCCGTGCCCAGTTCGCTCAGCTCGACCATGAACGAGGCCACGTTCTTGCCATAGATCGACGGCTTGCCGGCGCCGCGGATCTTCTCGACCAGGGCGCCGCCCTCGGTCAGCAGCAGCTCGACGGTACCGTCGGTCCAGGTCACCGGCGCGATCGCCACCTTCGGCGGCGTCTTGCCCTTGTACTTCTCGGCGAGCTTCTTCTGCAGGTCGGCGGCGATCTTGGCCTGAACGTCGGCGGGGACCGACAGCTCGGTGTCGAAGGCGATGAAGCCGCCGAATTTCTTGCCGCCGTCCTCGCGGATCTGGCCGTACTCGACGAAGCGCAGCGCAAGTCCGCCGCTGGCCATCTTCGCGAAGTTCGGCGTGTTCGGCATGATGTAGTAGGTGAAGTCGTTGGCGTCGTCGCCATAGACCACGTGGTCGTGAAGCGTATCTACGTTGTCGATCTTAAGCATGGACCTGCTCCTTATCCGATGTCTGAATTGCGCGCGTTCCTGTTGCGCGCCTGCCTGTTCCGCGACTGTCTTGCGTGCTTCATCCGTGCGTTGCCGCCAACGTGCTTCGCGACGCAACGTAGTTCGGTACGAATGATTCAAACGCCTTCGACGCTTCGCACCGGACAACGGTCACAGTTTTATTTCCAGCTGTTTTTCAGTCGATTTCGAGCGCGCACGCCCCCATCGATGCGCGCTTGCGGACGCGAACCGGTGTATCGAAGGCGAAGGGCATCGACGCGATTGGTCGTCGCGCGCGGCTCTCGTCGTTTGTCCCAAGCGGCATCGCCGCCGACGCAATGCGCGTCTTTCAGCGGACCCGAACCGCACCGCGAACGGCGCGATTGAGCGCGTTCGCGGCCGCGGGCCGATCCCAACCCGGGCCGGCCGCCGCGCACGACGGCGACCGGCCCGCAAACCTAGCTGCGCGGCAGGCCCCAGTCGGCGGCGTCGGCCGTGTACTGCTGCGCATCGCCGGCCTCGCCGGCGTCTTCGCTTTCGACCCGGCTTTGCCGATATCGGCCGGCGCTGATCGCTTCGTCTCTCTGGTCCGAGCGCAGCGACAGATCGACCTCGGCCGATTCGCTCTGGTAGCTCGAGGCACTGCGCCGCATCGGCGCCGCATCGGCGACGGTGTAGCGCACCGCCATCCAGCCGTGTTCGCCTTGCAAGGCCTTGCGCACCTTCGCCGCCTGCTCGCCGTCGAGCATGAGGTTGAACGCGGCGTGGTACGGCGGCACGCCCGAGGACTCGCTGTAGGCCAGCGCGACGTACGCGCCATGGCCGTCGCCGAGCAGCAGGCTGGCGCCCTCGACCGTCACCGGCGCCTGGCGCAGCGTCACCCGCTCCAGCGGCAATTGCGCCCGCGCGGCCAGTTCGACCCGGATCGCATCCAAGGTCGCCGCCGGCACGCCCCAGGCGCTGGTCAGCGCCAGCATCACCACACTGCCGGCGCTCATCAGGGTGAACTGCGGCCGCCCGTCGGGCCCGCTGGCCAAGCCCGGCGAACGCGCCCGGTAATGCCAGCTCGCCGCTTCGTCGGCCGGCGCCACCCACACGCCGAGAATGTCTTCGTACTGATAGCTGCTGTCGCCGGCACTCATGTGCGTTCTCCGATCGTCGTCCTTGGGGCGTCGCTGCTGTGCAAGCGCAGCGGCGTGTCGGGTTGCAGCACCTCGGACCAGGGCGCTTGCGCCGACCAGCGCCAGCGATAGCCGGAACGGAACGGCGACAGCGACAGCCAGGTCCACTGCGCCTGCGGCGCGCTGCGGGTGAATCTCACCTGCCTGCGTCGCGCAGGCTGGTCGACGGCGTCTTCGGGGGCGATCTCGATCACCCGCTGCGGCGCGCCGTCGTCGAATTCGCAATGCAGGGCCAGCTCGCGCGAGCCGCTGCCCTCGAAGCTGAAGGCGTCCAGGCGCAGCGGCTCGGCCTCGACCGGCGCCATCGCCCGCAGGGTGCCGTCGCTGCGCGCGCGCGCAACGGCGCGGATGGTCGCCTGCTCGACGTCGGCCGGAATGGCGAAGGCGAAGCTGGCCGAGGCGCGGTCCAGGTTGGCGCGCGCCGACCACGGCTTGCCCTTGCGCAGGCCCTGGCACTCGACCTCGATGTCGGCCTGCTCGACGAACACCGGCTCGGCTTCGACCGGCACGAACCGCAGGCCGAAATCGTCCGCCGCGACCAACAGATGCTCGCGCGTCGAATGGCGCAGCGGGCCCTTGATGGTTTCGGCGCGTCCGTCCGACAGCATCAACGCCGTGGCCTGCCAGGCGTAGTTGAGTTCTTCCTTAGGCGACAGGCGCAGGTCCAGGGTGGTCGGGCGATCCGCGGCGGCGAGCCGGGCCGAGGCCTTGATCGTGAACATGCGCGCCGGCGGCTTGGCCGGCACCTGCACGTCGACCTGGGCCTGGACGATGCCGATGCGCCGCTCCGGCAGGTTCGGCCGCACCGTGAGCGCGCGCCAACCACTGCTCAGGCTGCGCACATCGTGACGGCGCACCACCGTGTCGTGCAGGCTCGCCGCCGGCATGGAGCGCAGCGGGCCGAGCGGGTCGGCCTCGACCGCGAACAAGCGCGGCGCGAGCACCGGTTCGGACAGGTTCCACCGCACTGAACCGCTGGTCATCGCCGCGGCGTCGAAGACCGCGCGCACGCCGGTGGCGGCGTCGGCCGGCGACGGCAGCAACGTGGCGTAACGGGTCACAATCCGGTCGATCAGCGCATCGGCGAGCGGCTCCTTGAGCAGATCGCCGGAGCTCGCGGCCAGACCCAGGCCCATGCTCTGCGGCGCTTCGATCAATCGGCGGCGCAGCAGGTCCAGATCCACGCTGGCAGCGCCGCCGCCGAGGCCCCTGATCGCCGCCAACAACGCGGCCGGATCGAAATCCAGTGTCAGCGGCAGGCGATCGGCCACGCCGCGCACGCGCAGCCAGGCCTGGCCGTTGACCGCGAGCAGGCCGCGCTGCAGGGCGGCGACGAACAGATCGGTCGCGGCACTGTCCAGTCGCACCGCCAGCCCCATCGAGCCGAGACTGGCGCTGTCGAGCGGCAATAGCTCGCCGAGCGAGGGCGGCAGATCCAGCGCTTCGACCGCGCTCAGGCGCAGCCAGCCGCCTTCGTTCGGCAGCGCCGACAAGACCAGGTGCTGGCCGGCGTCGAACGCGGCGCCGCGCGCCTGCTCCAGGCCGAAGTCGGCGGCGAAGGCGATCGACAGGATCGAGAAGCGCTCCAGCCCGGCTTGGCCGCGGTCCTGCTGGAAGATGTCGAGCCGCAGCGGCGGCTCGCCGCCGGCGCCCTGCGCGGCGAGCGCCACCGGCGGCAACTGGAACGCGCCGGGGCGTTCGTAGGCGGCGAACGCGATGCGTTCGCCGACCTGCATCGGCATGCGCCAATCGGGGCGACCGGAGAGCGACATCGCTCAAGCCCCCGCGATCAGCACGGCGGGTTCGTCGGTGCGGCACCACGGCGTGCTCGGCAGGCGCTGGCCCGACTTGTACACCACCGTCTGCCGGTATTCGTAGAAGCCTTCGCTGTCGCGGCGCAACAGGATGTCCATCAGCGGCACCGGCACGTCGACGTCGACGGCGAGGTTGGCCGCGTCTAGCACGGCGCGTTTGTTGCCGCGGAACTCGACGATGATGCTGGCGATCTCGCCCGCGGCCTGGCCGGCGTTGAGCAGGATTTCCGGCGTGGTCATCAAGCGCACCGGGCGCACCGTCTCCTGGTCGATGGTCTCGTCCAGGGTGTATTTCATGATCGCCTCGCCGTCGGGAATGCTGCGCACCGAGGCGGTGTTGAAGATCGCATCGGCCGGCGCGCTGCCGCTGAGCGCGGCGGTCGGCTGGACCACGAAATCGATGCCCTGCTCGGGTGCGATCTCGACCGGCTGGCTCAGGTCCAGACCCTCGATGCGGCCTTCGACCAGGCCTTCGCCGCGGGTGATCCAGGTCGGCAGGCGGGCGATGCGCAGCTTGCTCTCGGTGGCGTTGAGCAGGCGCACCGCCACCGCGCCGGTGTTCGGATCGGGGGTTTCGATCGACTGAAACAGTTCGCCTTCCATGTCGGCGAAGTTGAGCTTGACCGGCACCATCACGTTTTCGTTGATGCCGGTCGACACCACCACGCTGCCTTGCAGCAGGTTGGAGTTCGACAACGACATCAGCACCGCGAAGATTTCCTGGAAGTCGTCGAAGGCGAAACGCTCGTTGACGGTGAAACCGTTGTCCCAGTCGATCGTCGCCGGCACCGTCTCGGAGCGGATCGCGCCATCGCGCATCAGCGCCAGTTGCAGGGTCGAGCTGGCGCGCAGCAGGCGCAGATCGAACTCGCGCTGCGGGTTGTCGGCGCTGGCCGGCACCTTGCTCGCCAGTTCGCGGCGCGCGGCGAGCAGGCGCTCGCCGTCGGTGACCGGACGCACCTCGCAGGTCAGGTCGACCTTGGCGTCTTCGGCGTCGGTGCCCTGGTCGATCCGGAACGCCAGCGACGGCGCATGCGGCGCCTCGCTGCGGCGCGCGAGCTTGAACGCATCGGGCAGGTAATAGATCCGCGAAGGATCGCTCATGTCCTGGAAGTAAGCGTGGCTGCGGCCGCCGCTAGCCGGATAGCGCAGCGAATGCACCACCCAGCGCGGCGCCGCCGGCCCGGGCTGGGCACCGGACGGGTACAGATAGGGATGCAGCACCGGATCGAAGAACAGCGCGATCGCCCAGTCCTGCGATTGGTTGGACACCTCGTAGCGCGGTTCCGGCGCTGGCTGCGGTTCGGGCTGGGGTTCGGGCCGCGGCTCCGGCTCGGGCTGGACGATGATCGGCTCGCCGTCGAAACCGCGGCGCTTGATGTGCATGCGCATGCCCGGCATCGCCGCGCCGCGCGCGATCAGCGCCGGATGCATCATCGCCGGCCTGGCAGACTTGGCCGTCGGCGCCGGCGCCACCCGCAGGCTCGCCGCCGGCATGCGCGACAGGGCCGCCGCCGACACGCTGGCCTGCGGCGCGCGCGACAGCAGCATCTGGCCCTTGATCATCATCAGCTGGCGTTTCGGCGCATCCGGCGCCGGGCTGGGCGGCAGCGGCACCGCCACGGTGTAGCCGCGCGAGACCAGCAACCGCGCCTGCGACTCGCTCGACATGAAGGCGCGCAACAAGGCGTCGCGTTCGGCCAGGCTCAGGCGCAACATGGCCACGCAGCCGCCGCGCGGGTCGTCGATCAACTCGCCGACCGGCAAGCGTTGCTCGATCGCGGTGCCGGCGGCGCGGTAGCTGATCACCGCGCTGCGCGCGATCGGCAACATCTGCGCGCTGCGCGCGGCATCGGCGATCTCGACAGCGGGATAGGTTTCCACCGCCACGCTGACCGCCCACAGGCCGTCCTGGGCCTGTGCGACCTTGATCTCGTAGCGGCCGCCCTCGTTGCGCACCCGATAACGCGGCAGCCAGTAACGCTGCTGCGGGTTGTGCGGGTCCTCGAACAGGCAGCGGTCGTCGGGCGCGGCGCTCGGGCTGATCGGATGCGGCGATTGCGAGCGCACGAAACCGGCGTCGGCCTTGATCGGAAACAGCCCCGGGCGCAGATCGTTCAAGCGCGGCCGCACCGTGCGGCCCTCGAGCTGGGCGATGATCGCCGGTTGCGCACGCAACAGTGCCGGGTTGATCCGCATCGCCGGCATCACCGCGGGGCGTGCGACGACTTCGGCGGCTACCGTGGGCGCCACGACCGCGGGCGCGACGACAGCAGGCGCTGCCACCGCAGGCGCGGCGATCGGCGCGGCGATCTTGATCGGCCTGGCGGGAGCGACCGCGACAGCCGGGCGCACCCCGGCGACGATTTGGTTGAGGTTGAGCAGACGGCCCGGCGGCATGCGGTTCTCCTTGAAGTCAGCGTCGGGACGCTGTCCGGCGAGCGGTCCTGCCTCGCCGGGTCCTGGGTATCGGTTGAGTGCGCCCATGGCGCCCATCACCTGCAATACAACGCGGCGTCTGCGCGGCGCAGGACGTTGCATGGATGAAACGGATTCGCCGTCTCGCGCATCCGGCGAGGCGACCGGCGAGGAGAGACCACGGCCCCATCGGGCCGCGATCCGGATGCGGGCGAAAAAAACGGGAACGCCAGGCGCTTCCGTTTTTTGGCGACGCGACGACCTGCGATGACGTCGCAGCGCAGAACCGCGCTGCGGGCAACCGCGAGCGCTCATTAGACCGCCACCGGTCGGCCGGCGACGCGGCTGATCGAGGACGCTGCCGCGCGCGGCATGCGGCGGCGGATCGCGAATACCGCTTACAGCGTGACCAGGCTGAGCCCGTACTGCTCGAGGATCGGATTCACCGGCTGGAACCAGGTCGCCGCCAGGAACTGGCCGCAATTGTGCTCCGCGCCGGGAAGGATGTTGGCGGCGGAGGTCACTCCCTGCGCGTGCTCGTACACGTCGATCCAGCCGCCGCCGGAATCTCCGAAGCCGGCGCAGGCATTGGTCTGGGTGAGGCCATAGACGATGCCGCCGCCCGCGCTGCCCACGACGTTCACGCTGACGTTCTTGGCGATGACGAGGCCGCAGTGATAGCCGGTCTTCCACCCTGAGCGACAGACGATCGCGTTGTAGTGGGCCTCGTTACTGCCCCGCACGTAAAAATACGCGCCGGCGTAAATGCTCACCCACGGCAGCACGTCGTGCTGAGCGCCGAGGGCCACCCAGGCCCGGTCGGCCACCGGAAATTCGGACGCCGCGATGTAGCCGGCAGGCGCGCCGTCGAGCCAGATCGATTCGCCCACCGTCCCGCAATGGCCGGCGGTGACGAAGCCCTTGGTCGCGCCTTGCCGTACCGAGAAACCGACCGAGCACGACGGCGCGCCGTTCTTCTGGTAAGCGCGACCTGTATAGACCGACGCAGTCGCTTGCGGCGCGCCCTCCATGGCGGTGAAGCGCAGCAGACCGCTGGGGGCGCCGCTGACGGCGGCGAAGTCGATCGCACGCTCCATCCGATCCGGCGCGACGCTGATCAGCACCGAGTTGCTGGCCGGGTCGACATGCCAGGCGTGCACACCGTCGAGCGGCCGGCTGATGCCGGGCACTCGCGCCTGCGCGCTGCGGTCCAGTCGCGCTTTCGCCGCTTCCAGCTCGGCCAGGCTGTAACGCACCGGGCGCACTTGCGCGCCCTCAAGCATGAGCCGGGAGCGCGGATCGGACGTCGCGACGACCAATCGCACTTCATCCTTGTCCCCGCGTTCGATCCAGGTGCCCGCGTAATGCGCGCCGAGGCGCCGCTGCGCCAGCGCCGCCGTCGCCGGCGCCCGGTCCTGCAGTTGCAGCCAGCGGGCGGCCTGGATCGCGGACAAGCCCAGATCGCGCTTGGCGGCGCTGAGCATCTCCGCATTGGCCTTCATCTCCGAAGCGCCCGCGCTGAACGCCGCGCAGCAAAGCAAGGTCGACACCACAACGCCGGCACCGGTCCGGTCCAGCCAGTCTCGAACGATCGACATACCATCTCCTTTGGTTTGAGAACATCCAGCCGCGCGCTCTGCCGCGGTCGCGGTCCGTCGCGAATGTCGTCGGACGAGTGCATTCGACGGACGCGCCCAGCTAACCGCATCCGCGCGGGCGATGCAGTTGCGCGAGTCACAGCGGCATCCGCCACCGCATCACAAACCGGCAAGCGCCGGCTACGCAGCACCGGCTGTAGAAGCAAACCCCGCATCGCGCTGCGCGCGCTCGTCCGAAGGCTCCGCGTGGCGCAACGATCGCATCTTCGCTGCGACAGGCGCGGCCCGGCCGGGCCGAAACGCTGCGTCGAACGCTCCCCTGTTCAGCTCACCCGATCGAGGACCGCGTCGCCAGTCGCGGCGGCTGCGACGAGCCGACGTTTCGATAAACGACGAGCCCGGTGCGTGCGAATTTCGCACCGCAGCGGTTCAACCGACGCTGCGTTCTCGCCGAACGCTCCCGGCGTCGCAGAACGTGCTGCGATGCCTTGATAACGTGACTTGCCGCGCATCCGCTCCGGCCCATCGTGTGACCTTCATCGCGATCACGAACGGCCTTTTGTCGCAGGCGAAGGCTATCGAAGCAAAACGGGTGCACGGCGGCCCCACGCCGCAGGCACCCGATCGAGCGGGCCACGGCGAGCACGGGGATCGGCCGCGGCCCGGGCAATCCAAGTCATCCACTGTTGCCATTACAGGACGGACCAAAAGATGAAGACTGTTTCGCCACCACAGCCGTGTTCCACCAAAGTCGTCGACATCGATCAATTCTGGAAACTCGCCGACGATCTGCAGGATACGACCGTCGAACAAGCCAAGGACATGTTCTCCTTCGTCGAAACCGCCAGCCCGGATCGCCTGTTCTCGCTGCTGGTGCAGTACCGCTACTTCACCGTCTACTACATCGCCGACATCGCGCTGCTGATCGCCAGATTGCAGCCCGGCCGCATGCGCAGTTTCCTCGCCGACATTCTCCTCGACGAACTGGGCGAAGGCGACCACACCCAAGCGCATCCGGAGTTGTACGACGAGTTCCTGAGCAGCCTCGGGATCGCCCACCCGCCGCTCGACGGCATGGCGCTGGCCGGCAACATCGCATTGTTGGACCAGGCCCGTTCCAACCTGATGGACCCCGGCTACAGCACGGCCTACGGCATCGGCTTGCGCGGCATGGGCGGCGAGTGCGTCTGCCAGATCTATCTCGCCCGGCTGTACGAGCATTTGCTGCGCAACCCCTACATCCAACAGCGCAAGGACACGATCGCCTGGAAGTTCTGGGAACTGCATGTCGGCGAGCACGACATCGCCCATCGCGAGAACCTGCGCAAGCTCATCAGCGACGAGATCGCGTCCATGGACAGCGGCAGCGTCGAAGCGCTGCAGGACGGTTTCTGCGACAGCATGACCGCCTGGACCGCGTTCTGGCAGAACATCCAGGACGCTGCGACGATGCCTGAAGGCCACGACGCCGCCGAACGCGCCGCGGTCGGCGAAATCGTCCTGAAGCCGGCCGGCGACCACGGCGGCGGGGCCATCCGTCAGTTCCATCTGGCCATCGGCGTGCACGACCTGGAACAAGCCCGCCAGTTCTATTGCGACGTGCTCGGCGCGAAACAGGGCCGGTCGACCAGGAACTTGATCGACCTAGACTTCTACGGTCATCACTTGGTCATCCACCAGACACCCGGCGGCAGCGAGGGCGCCGACACCTCCTTCGGGTCCGCGTTCTACGGCGAGACCGTGCGGGTGCCGCACTTCGGAGTGAACCTCGACTGGAAGGATTGGAGCTCGCTGGCCGACCGCATCAAGTCGCGGGGGCATGCGTTCATCGATCCGCCGCACGTACGCATGCGCGACCTGCCCGGCGAACACGCGACCATGTTCCTGAGCGACCCGAGCGGCAACTCGCTCGAGTTCAAGGCCTTCCGCAACCATGACGAAGTGTTCTCGGTGATCTTCTCCAACAGCACCCGCGACATCTTCGGCCTCGATGCGCTGGTGGAGAAAGCCGCCACCGCCTGATGCGGCGTGGAAGGAAGCCCGGTATCCGCGGGCTTCCTTCTTCTGCGGCAGGACGTCTCTGGTTCGTGCGCTGCACGGAGCGCGGATGGAGCTCGGCCAAAGACTCGCCTATTACTCGGCCAGCGCTCGGCCGACGCCCGGCTACTGGGCCAGATAACGGTCGGCCACGTTCAAGGCTTCGTCGACGATGTCCAACCCCGTAAGCAGATCGGCTTCGCTGATGTTGAGCGGCGGCGCGATGTGGACTCGGTTGAAATGGACGAACGGCCACAGCCCCCGGTCCTTGCACGCCGCCGCGAACTCGGCCATGGGCCGGTTGTCGGCGCCGGTCGCGTTGTACGGAACCAGCGGTTCGCGGCTGGCCGGATCGCGCACCAGTTCCAAGGCCCAGAACATGCCGAGGCCGCGCACCTCGCCGATCGACGGATGCCGGCTCTTGAGCTGTTCCAGCGCGGGCCGCACCAGCTCCTCGCCGAGGCGGCGAACGCGCTCGATGAGGCCTTCCTCCCGGTACACGTTGAGGCAGGCGACGGCGGCCGCACAGGCCAGGGGATGGCCCGAATAGGTCAGGCCTCCCGGGAATACGCGGTGAGCGAAGGTCTGGGCGATGCGCTCGCTGATGATCACCCCGCCCAGCGGGACATAACCGCAGTTGACGCCCTTGGCGAAGGTGATCAGGTCCGGCACCACGCCCCAGCGATCGATCGCGAACCACTCGCCGCAGCGCCCGAATCCCACCATGACCTCGTCGGCCACCATGACGATGCCGTGCCGGTCGCACAGTTCGCGCACGCCGCGCAGGTAGCCGTCCGGCGGAACCAGGACGCCGTTGCCGCCGACCACCGACTCCAGTACGACCGCCGCCACGGTGTGCGGGCCCTCGACCATGAGCACGTCGGCCAGGTGCGCCAGCGCCCGCTCGCATTCCTGCGCCTCGGAATCGGAATGGAAGGCCGAGCGATACGCATACGGCCCCCAGAACTTGACCGTCCCGGGCATGCCGGGTTCGGCGCCCCATCGGCGCGGATCGCCGGTCAGCGATATCGCCCCGGCGGTCGCGCCGTGATAGCTGCGATACGCCGACAGGACCTTGACGCGACCGGTGTGATGCCGGGCGATGCGTACCGCGTTCTCCACCGCTTCGGCGCCGCCGCTGGTGAAGAACACCTTGTTCAGATCGCCGGGCGCCGCTTGCGCGATCAGCCGCGCCGCTTCGGCCGTGGCTTCGTTCGCGTGATAGGGCGCGAGCGTGCACAGGCGCTCGGCCTGCGCCTGGATCGCGGCGACCAGCTTGGGGTGCTGATGGCCGAGATTGACGTTGACCAACTGGCTGGAGAAATCCAGCCAGGTGCGGCCGCTCTCGTCCCAGAAGCGGGAACCGCTGCCGCCGGCGACGACCACCGGGTCCAGCGAGGCTTGCGCCGACCACGAATGCACGACATGGGCGCGGTCGTTCCGGTAGGCCGCAGATGTTCCAGCGGCAGACGTCGCCGCGGCAGCCGCCGTCTGTTCGGTCTGGGTCTCGGTATCGGTCATCCTGGTATCGGCTCCGATGAAGCGGGGACAGGGCCCGGCGAGGTTCGCATCGCCCGGCGACGACTATCGTGCGCCGGCGCACGGCTCGACCGGTGCAGCGCGGTGCGTCGCTACTTCAACAGTTTCCCGCCGCCTGGGAAAGCCTCCTCCGGTTGCCCGTGATACCGGGATGGGGATGCCGCCACGGGCCCGGACCGCAACGCGGCGCAGCGCCCGGGCGGCCCCGGGCGCTGCGCCGTGACGATGCGCTTACTCGACCGTGACCGCCTTGGCCAGGTTGCGCGGCTTGTCGACGTCGGTGCCGCGCGCGAGCGCGGCGTGGTAGGCGAGCAACTGCACCGGAATCGCGTGCACCACCGGCGACAGCACGCCGACGTGGCGCGGGGTGCGGATCACGTGCACCGCCTCGGACTCGCCGAAGTGGCTGTCGAGGTCGGCGAACACGAACATCTCGCCGCCACGCGCGCGCACTTCCTGGATGTTGGACTTCACCTTCTCCAGCAGGCTGTCCTTGGGTGCGATCACCACCACCGGCATGTCGGCGTCGACCAGGGCCAGCGGGCCGTGCTTGAGCTCGCCGGCCGGGTAAGCTTCGGCGTGGATGTAGGAGATTTCCTTGAGCTTGAGCGCGCCTTCCAGGGCGATCGGGTAATGCACGCCGCGGCCGAGGAACAGCGCGTGCTGCTTCGGCGCGAAGCGGTCGGCCCAGGCGGTGATCTGCGGTTCCAGGTTGAGCGCGTGCTGGATGCTGCCCGGCAGGTGGCGCAGCGCATCGATGAACTCGGCTTCCTGCTCGGCCGAGAGCCTGCCGTGCTGCTTGGCCAGGGTCGCGGTGAGGATGAACAGGGCCACCAACTGGGTGGTGAAGGCCTTGGTCGAGGCCACGCCGATCTCGGCGCCGGCGCGGGTGTAGTACACCAGCTGGCTCGCCCGCGGGATCGCGCTTTCCGGCACGTTGCAGATCGACAGGGTCTTGTCGTGGCCGAGCGATTTGGCGTACTTCAACGCTTCCATCGTGTCGAGGGTTTCGCCGGACTGCGAAATCGTCACGATGAGTTGCTTGGGATTGGCGACCGCGGCGCGGTAGCGGTATTCGCTGGCGATCTCGACCTGGCACGGCAGCCCGGCGATGGCTTCGATCCAGTAGCGCGCGGTCATGCCGGCGTAATAGCTGGTGCCGCAGGCGAGAATCTGCACGCCCTCGACGCCGGCGAACACCGATTCGGCCTGGGCGCCGAACAACTCCGGCGAGAACTTGCCGTCGTCCATCACCGCCTCGATGGTGTCGGCGATGGCGCGCGGCTGTTCGTGGATTTCCTTCTGCATGAAGTGGCGGTACGGGCCGAGTTCCAGCGAGGCCAGCGACACGTCGGAAACGTGCACCTCGCGCTCGATCGCCGCGCCGTTGCCGTCGAACACGCGCACCTGGGCGCGGGTGATGTCGGCGGTGTCGCCTTCTTCGAGGAAGATCACCCGGCGCGTGGCCTGCAGGATCGCCGAGACGTCGCTGGCGACGAAGTTCTCGCCCTCGCCCAGGCCGATCAGCAGCGGGCAGCCCATGCGCGCGGCGATCATGCGGTCGGGTTCGCGCTTGCTGACCACGGCGATGGCATAGGCGCCGACCAGCTCGCGCACCGCCGCCTGCACCGCCGCCAACAAGTCGCCCCCCTGCGACTGGTGGAAGTGGATCAGATGGGCGATGACTTCGGTATCGGTCTGCGACTCGAAGCTGTAGCCGGCCGCGCGCAAACGCTCGCGCTGCTCGTCGTGGTTTTCGATGATGCCGTTATGGACCACGGCCAGTTCGCCGAAGCTGATGTGCGGATGCGCATTGGCTTCGGTGACGCCGCCGTGGGTCGCCCAACGGGTGTGACCGATGCCCACCGAGGCGTTGAAGCCTTCGGCCTGGGCGGCCGCTTCCATTTCGCCGACGCGACCGGTCCGGCGCACGCGGCGCAGGTCGGCGCCGTCGAACACGGCGATGCCGGCCGAGTCATAGCCACGGTATTCCAGTCGCTTCAAGCCATCGATCAAAACCGGTACCACGTCACGATCTGCGATCGCACCTACGATTCCGCACATGCTGGGGCAACTCCTTGGGGGATGTCCGCATTCTATCCGCGCCCCGTGGCGGACACGTCCGGCGGACGCACTGTCCGTCCGGCCGGACACCCGGACGGCGGTGTCCGCCTTTTAAAAATCAAAGACTTGCAGTTGGCACGCGTTGTGCTTGGGTTATGGATAAACCGCCAAGCCCGAGTCCCACCGAAATGAGCATCCGCGACACTTCTGCGCAGGACCACCGCGTCGCCACCGCCACCGTGCAGGGCCGGCATCGCCGCCGCTGGCTGCTCGGCGCCGGCGCTGGCGTGCTCGCGCTGGGCGCGGGTGCGTGGCTGCTGTCGGGCTGGAGCGCGGGCGGCCGCTCGGTCGACGCCACGCGCCTGCGCATCGCCGAGGTCGAGCGCGGCGAACTGGTCCGCGACATCGCCGCCGACGGCCGGGTGATCGCCGCCAACAGCCCGATCCTGTATGCGATCGCCGGCGGTTCGGTCGACCTCAAGGTCGTCGCCGGCGATGTGGTCCGCAAGGGCCAGGTGCTGGCCGAGATCGACAGCCCGGAGCTGCGCAGCAAGCTCGCCCAGGAACAGGCCACCCTGGCCAGCCTGGAAGCCGAGGCCAGCCGCGCCGAACTCGACGCCGAGCTGGCGCGTTCGACCGCGCGCAAGGAACTCGACCAGGCCCGGATCGCCCGCGTCGCCGCCTTGCGCGACCTGGAGCGCTACCAGCGCGCCTTCGAAGGCGGCGCGGTCGCCAAGGTCGACGTGGCCAAGGCCCAGGACGATCTGAAGAAGTCCGACATCGGCCTGAGCCACGCCCAGGGCGACCTCGGCCGCCAGGGCCGCAGCGCCGCCCTGGACACCCGCAACAAGCGGCTGCTCGCCGATCGCCAGCGCGCGATCGTGGTCGAGGCGCAGCGCCAGGTCGAAGCCCTGACCCTGCGCGCGCCGTTCGACGGCCAGGTCGGCCAGGTCCAGGTCGCCCAGCGCGCCAACGTCGCGATCAACGACCCGGTGTTGAGCGTGGTCGACCTGAGCGTGTTCGAGGTCGAGATCAAGGTGCCGGAAAGTTTCGCCCGCGACCTGGCGATCGGCATTCCGGCCCAGGTCACCAGCGGCAACGGCCAGCCGTTCGCGGCGCAGATCTCCGCGGTCTCGCCCGAGGTCGTCGGCGGCGAGGTGGTCAGCCGCCTGCGCTTCACCGGCAAGCAGCCGCCGGGACTGCGCCAGAGCCAGCGCCTGAGCGCGCGCATCGTCCTGGACACCCGCCGCGACGCCCTGATGGTCGAGCGCGGCCCGTTCCTGGAGCAGGCCGGCGGCAACAGCGCCTATGTCGTCGCCAACGGCGTCGCCACCCGCCGTCCCATCCGCACCGGCGTGAGCAGCCTCAACGCCGTGGAAATCCTCGAAGGTCTGCAACCGGGCGAGCGTGTCGTCGTCTCCGGCAGCGACCAGTTCGAAAACGCCGAAACCGTCCGCATCAGTGGAGAATGATCATGCATACCCAACACCAAGCCGCCGACTTCCCGTTCGCCCCGCTGTGGAGCTCGCAGGAGCTGACCGACGCGGTGCCGCTGCGCCTGCATCAGCTGATCGATTTCGATCAGGCCCGCGATGCCGGCGACGCGCGCAGCGCCAACCAAGCCGCACCGCGCCGCCCGGCGCGCATGCATCGTTACCTGGCCGCGTGCGCGCTGCCGATGTTCGCGATCCGCTGAAGCCCAACGCCAAAGGAAACACGTCATGCTCGACATGCGCCAGGTCACCAAGGTCTACCGCACCGAACTCGTCGAAACCCACGCCCTGCGCTCGCTGGACCTGCACGTGCGCGACGGCGAATTCGTCGCGGTGACCGGCCCCTCGGGCTCGGGCAAGACCACCTTCCTCAACATCGCCGGCCTGCTGGAGACCTTCAGCGGCGGCGAGTACCTGCTCGACGGCGAGGACGTGCGCGGCCTGTCCGACGATGCGCGTTCGCGCCTGCGCAACCAGAAGATCGGTTTCATCTTCCAGAGCTTCAACCTGATTCCCGATCTCAACCTGTTCGACAACTGCGACGTGCCGCTGCGCTATCGGCGCATGCCGGCCGCCGAGCGCCGGCAGCGCATCGAGCAGGCGCTGACCCAGGTCGGCCTGGGCTCGCGCATGAAGCACTACCCGGCCGAGTTGTCCGGCGGCCAGCAACAGCGCGCGGCGATCGCCCGCGCCCTGGCCGGCTCGCCGCGCCTGCTGCTCGCCGACGAACCCACCGGCAACCTCGACTCGCAGATGGCGCGCGGGGTGATGGAACTGCTGGAAGAGATCAACGGCCAGGGCACCACCATCATCATGGTCACCCACGACCCCGAGCTCGCCGCGCGCGCGCAACGCAACGTCCACATCGTCGACGGCATGGCCACCGACCTGAAGGCCGAGCCGGCGCTGATCCGCGCCCCGATGCCGACGGCCTCCGTCGATGCCGACGCCACCCTCGCCTGAGACGTCGCCATGACCGGAAACAGCCAGTTCGGCTATTACCTCCAGCTCGCCTTGCGCAGCTTCAAGCGCAACCGGGTGCTGACCGCGCTGATGGTGGTCGCCATCGCGCTCGGCATCGGCGCGGCGATGACCACCCTGACCGTGTTCTACGTGCTCTCCGGCGATCCGCTGCCGGGCCGCAGCGAGCACTTGTTCCGCCCGCGCATCGAGCCGCGCCCGATGTCCGGCTACACGCCCGGCGCCGAGCCGCACGAGGAGATGACCCGCCTCGACGCCGAGACGCTGTTGCGCGAGAAGCGCGGCGACCGCCAGGCGCTGATGAGCGCGGGCGATGTCGCCATCGAGCCGCGCCGCGACGGCCTGCCGCCGTTCCGCCAGAACTCGCGCTACACCTCGGCCGACTTCTTCCCGATGTTCGCCGTGCCGTTCGAGTACGGCGGGCCGTGGAGCGGCGAGGACGACGCGCGCCGCGCCCGCGTCGCGGTGATCGGCGCCGAGCTCAACCGCAAACTGTTCGGCGGCGGCAACAGCGTCGGCAAGTCTCTGTGGGCCGACCAGACCGAGCTGCGCATCGTCGGGGTGATCCGCGACTGGAACCCGCAGCCGAAGTTCTACGACCTGGCCGACCGCAACGGCTTCGGCGAGCCCGAGACCCTGTTCCTGCCGTTCTCGACCAGCCGCGATCTGCGCATGAGCTCGCAGGGCAACATCGATTGCTGGGGCGACAACAACGTGGACGCCGAGGGCAACCGCAGCATCAACGCCAAGTGCGCCTGGGTGAACTACTGGGTCGAGCTGGGCACGCCGGAAAAGGTCGCGGCCTATCGCCAGTATCTGCAGAACTACGTCGCTCAGCAACGCAGCGCCGGACGCTTCGAGCGCCCCACCGCGCCGGCGCTCGACGGCCTCATGCAGTGGCTGGACTTCAAGCGCGTGGTGCCGGCCGACGTGCGCCTGCAGACCTGGCTCGCGCTCGGCTTCCTGCTGGTCTGCCTGCTCAATACGGTCGGTTTGCTGCTGGCCAAGTTCCTGCGCCGCTCCAGCGAAATCGGCGTGCGCCGCGCGCTCGGCGCGACCCGCAAGGCGATCTTCGCCCAATGCCTGGTCGAAGCCGGCAGCGTCGGCCTGGCCGGCGGCCTGCTCGGCCTGGTGCTGGCGCAGGTGGGCCTGTGGGCGGTGCGCCAGCAACCGGTCAGCTATGCCGCCCTGGCCCGCCTCGACCCGACCATGTTGCTCGCCACGTTTCTCCTGGCCATCGCCGCCAGCGTGCTCGCCGGCCTGCTGCCGGCCTGGCGCGCCTGCCAGGTGACGCCGGCCATCCAGCTCAAGAGTCAGTGATCCATCTTCCGCCGAGGCTCGTCATGGATATCCGCCCCATCCTGTCCACCCTGCGCCGGCACAAGACCGCCGCCGCGCTGATCGTGTTCGAAGTCGCCCTGACCTGCGCGATCATCTGCAACGCGGTGTTCCTGATCGAAAACCGCATCGCCCGCATGCAGCGTCCGAGCGGCATGATCGAGAACGAGCTGATCCGTTTCTCGATCGGCGGCATCAACGAGAAGGGCGATGCCGACGCCTTGACCCAGTCGGACTTGGCCGTGTTGCGCTCGCTGCCCGGAGTCAAGGCCGCCACGGTGACCAACCAGGTGCGTTACGGCCAGTCGTCGTGGAACTCGGGCCTGGAACTCAAGCCAGACCAGCCCTTGCCGACGACCAACGCCACCACCTATCTCGGCGACGAGCAATTCATCAAGACGATGGGACTCAAGCTGGTCGCCGGCCGCGACTTCAGCGCCGATGAGGTATTCAGCTACCGCAAGATCCGCGAGCCCGGCTTGGACTACCCGATCCCCTCGGCGATCATCACCCGTTCGCTGGCGCAGATGCTGTATCCCGGCCAGGACCCGATCGGCAAGGTGTTCTACGGTTGGGGCGAGGCGCCGACCCAGGTCGTCGGCGTGGTCGAGCACCTGCTGCGCCCGAACGAACACTTCGGCGCGTCCAGCGCCGATTACTCGGTGATCTTCCCGATCCAGATGGACTACAACAGCGCCATCTACCTGATCCGCACCGATCCGGCGCGGCGCCAGGAAGTGCTCGCCAGCGCCGCCGCCGCGCTGAGCAAGAACGGCCCCTTGCGCATCCTCGACGAGGACAACGACACCATCGAGAACATGAGCGACAAGTTCCACCAGACCGATCGTTCGATGGTCTGGCTGCTCGCGTCGGTCTGCGTCGCCCTGCTGATCGTGACCGCGCTCGGCATCGTCGGCCTGGCCAGCTTCTGGGTGCAGCAGCGGACCAAGCAGATCGGCGTGCGCCGCGCGCTCGGCGCCACCCGCGGCCAGATCCTGCGCTATTTCCAGACCGAGAATTTCCTGCTGACCAGCATCGGCATCGGTCTGGGCATGGCCCTGGCGTTCGCGATCAACCTGGCGCTGATGCGCTATTACGAACTGCCGCGCCTGCCCGGGCTCTACTTGCCGCTCGGCGCGCTGTGCCTGTGGCTGCTCGGGCAACTCGCGGTGTACGGCCCGGCCCGGCGCGCGGCGCTGGTGCCGCCGGCGCTGGCGACGCGATCGGCCTGAGCGCAAGCGTCCCAAGGCCTCCACCGCCGCATTCACTCGTTGCACCCGCTACCCAATCGACGCGATCCCAAGCCCGTCCGCACGCCGGTCGGGAGCGGGGTCCCGCGCCCCGCCTCATCGCCGCACGCCACCACGGAGCCCCGCATGACTCTCGCCTCCCCGCACCGTCCCACCCGCAGCGCTTTGCGCATCGCCGCGTTGTCGGCCGCGCTCGCCGGCGCGCTCTGCCTGCCCGCCGCACACGCCGCCGCCGCGGACACCGGCATACGCGCCGCCGCGCCGGCCTCGGCCCAGGCGGACGACGTCGCCGCACGCACGCGCCAGTTCAACGCCCTGATCGATGAGCACTGGGAAGGGCTGATGCGCGAGCTACCGGAGCAGGCCAGCTTCTTCGGCGACTACCGCTACAACGCCGCCTGGAGCGATTTCTCCCTGGCCGGCGCGCAGCGCCGCAACCAGGCGACCCGCGCCCTGCTCAAGCGGCTGCAGGCCGTCGACACCCGCGGCTTCGCCGACAGCGACCTGCTCAATCACCGCCTGCTGGTGCGCTGGCTCGAGAACGACATCGAGGGCTACGAGCTCAAGACCCACCAGATGCCGCTCGACCAGTTCAACGGTACCCATCTGTTCCTGACCATCGTGGTCAAGGCCTTCCCGTTCAACGACACCCGGCAGTACGACGATTACCTGGCCCGCCTGCGCGCGATTCCGCGCATTCTCGACCAGGTCACCGAGGTCGCCCGCGCGGGCGCCAAAAACGGCCTGATGCAGCCGCGTTATCTGCTCGACAAGGTCGCCGCGCAGTGCAACGGCATCGCCGACGTCGCCGGCGAGGACAGCGTGTTCGCCGCGGCGCTGAAGAAATTCCCCGACAGCGTGCCGGCGGCCGAACGCGAACGGCTGCGCAAGCAGATCCTCGAAGTCGTCGACCAGCAGGTGCACCCGGCCTATCGCCGCCTCGGCGAGTTCGTGGCCAAGGAATACGCGCCGCAGGGCCGCGAGCAGTACGGCATCTGGTCGGTGCCGAACGGCGAGGCCCTGTACCGGTATGCGATCGAGCAGTTCACCTCGTCGTCGATGACGCCCGAGGCGATCCATCGCCTCGGCCTGAGCGAGGTCGAGCGCATCGAACGCGCGCAGACCGAAATCGCCCGGCGCCTGGGCTACGCCGACCTCAAGAGCGCGCGCAAGGCGATGGCGGCCGACCCCGCCCGCCATGCCAAGTCGCGCGAACAGATCCTCGAGCTGTACCGCGAGTACATCGCAGCGATGGAGAAACGCCTCCCCGATCTGTTCGGCACCCTGCCGACCACCGCGGTGCAGGTGCAGGCGGTGGAAACCTGGCGCGAGAAGGAGGCCTCGTCCGCGCAGTACATGGCGGGCACGCCCGACGGCAAGCGCCCCGGCCTGATCACGGTCAACACCGGCGAGCCCGACAAACGCCTGCTGACCACGGTCGAGGCCATCGCCTACCACGAAGGCGTGCCCGGCCATCATCTGCAGTTGTCGGTCGCGCGCGGCCTGCCGGCCTTGCCGAAGTTCCGCACCCTGACCGGCCAGCTCGCCTACATCGAAGGCTGGGGCCTGTACTCGGAAGACCTCGGCAAGGAAGTCGGTTTCTATCAGGACCCGTACAGCGATTTCGGCCGGCTCTCGCAGGAACTGATCCGCGCCAACCGGCTCGTCCTCGACACCGGCGTACATCACGAACGCTGGAGCCGCGAACAGATGGTGCAATGGATGCGCGACCACTCCGACATGGAGGAGCCGAACATCCAGGCCGAGGCCGACCGCTACATCGCCTGGCCGGGACAGGCCCTGGCCTACAAGATGGGCCAGTTGAAGATCCGCGAACTGCGTGCCCGCGCGGAATCGCAACTCGGCCCGCGCTTCGACATCCGCGACTTCCACGACCAGATTCTCGGCGGCGGCGCCCTGCCGCTGCGCGAACTGGAAACGCGGATCGATCGCTGGATCGCCTCGGTGCCGGCGGACGCACCGCCGGCCAAGGTCGCGAAGTAGACCTCCACGAAGCAAGTCCCGCCCGACGAACCTGGTCCGGGCCGGATACGGCCAGGTTCCGCTCCTCTCGCAGCTCGTGCGAGAGGAGCCAGGCCGGCCCGCGGCCCGCACTGCCGCTTCGCGCAGGCCGGTGGCAAAGGCGCTGCGCCGCACGCCTCGCACGATGCCCGGCCGGGCCGGCCTGCAGCGCCGGGCCCGCGCCGTATACTGCGGCGATTACGAGCCGCCGCGATGCGGCGCCCGCTCCCGAACCACACGGATTCCTGATGCGCACGGTCCTGGTCATCGACGACAACCCGGCGGTCGGCACCGCGCTCGACCTGCTGTTCGGCCTGCGCGAAATCCGCGTGGTCACCGCGCAGTCGCCGGACGAAGGCTTGGAGCTGCTGGCCCGCGACGACATCGGCCTGGTCCTGCAGGACATGAACTTCAGCGCCGACACTACCTCCGGCGAGGAAGGCGTGGCGCTGTTCCGCGCGATCCGCGCGCGCCATCCCGACCTGCCGATCATCCTGCTGACCGCGTGGACGCATCTGGACATCGCCGTCGACCTGGCCAAGGCCGGCGCCGCCGATTACCTGGCCAAGCCCTGGGACGACCAGAAACTGCTCGCCAGCGTCGAGAACCTGCTCGAACTCGGCGCCAGCGCCCGCGAAATCTCGCGCCTGCACGAGCAGCGACGCAAGCTGCAGCGCGACCTGGAAGCGCGCTACGACCTGCGCGGCCTGGTGTTCGGCTCCGAGCCGCTGGCGCGGGTGATCGAACTGGCCGGACAGGTCGCGCGCGCCGACGTGCCGGTGCTCATCACCGGACCCAACGGCGCCGGCAAGGAAAAGATCGCCGAGATCATCCAGGCCAATTCCTCGGTCAAGTCCGGCCCGTTCGTGACCCTGAACTGCGGCGCGTTGCCGACCGAGCTGATCGAAGCGGAACTGTTCGGCGCCGATGCCGGCGCCTACACCGGCGCCAACAAGATGCGCGAGGGCAAATTCGAGGCCGCCGACGGCGGCACCTTGTTCCTCGACGAGATCGGCAACCTGCCGCTGGCCGGGCAGATGAAGTTGCTGCGCGTGCTCGAGACCGGCCGCTTCGAGCGGCTGGGCTCGAATCGCGAGCGCCAGGTCAAGGTGCGGGTGATCAGCGCCACCAACGCCGACCTGCCGACGATGATCCGCGACGGCCGCTTCCGCGAAGACCTGTACTACCGCCTCAACACCATCCAGATCGATATTCCGCCGCTGGCCGAGCGCCGCGACGACGTGCTGCCGTTGGCGCGGCATTTCCTGCGCGACAACGCGCTCGCCAACGGCAAGCGCCTGAGCGAGGAAGCCGAGCGCGCGCTGTACGCGCACGCCTGGCCCGGCAACGTGCGCGAGCTGCGCAACACCCTGCAGCGCGCCGCCCTGCTCGCGCGCGGCGACAGCATCGGCCCGGCCGACCTCGGCCTGCCGGTCGCGCCGTCGCCGAGCGTCGGCAACGGCGGCGAAGAGCCCGACCGCGCCGCCATCGAGGCCGCGCTCGAACGCGCCGGCGGCGTGCTCGCGCAGGCCGCCGGCGAGCTGGGCTTGTCGCGGCAGGCCTTGTACCGCCGCCTCGAACGGCTCGGCATCAAGCGCGACTGAGGCCCGACCATGCGCCGCCTTCCCCTGAGTCTGGTGTTCAGCGTCATCGCCCTGGCCTACCTGACGGGCGGCGCCGCGCTGACCTTGTGGCTGTCGGACTACTTCGCCGAGCGCTGGCTCGCCCTCGCCGTGGTGGTCGCGGTGCTGGCGCCGCTGCTGATCTATCACGTCCGGCGCGCGTTCGCGCCGATGAACTCGCTGTTCCGCGCCCTGGCCGGCTCGGTCGCGAGCTATCGCGATGGCGATTACTCGATCAGCTTCCATTGGACCGGCGGCGGCGATCTCGGCGAACTGGTCGCCAGCCACAACCGGCTAGGCGACGCCTTGCGCGAACAACGCCTGAGCCTGGTGCAGCGCGAGCTGCTGCTCGACACCATGATCCAGAACACGCCGGTGGCGATGATGCTGGTCGACCCGACCCGGCGCATCGTTCACGGCAACCTCGCCGCGCGCAAGATGCTCGGCGAAGGCCGGCGCCTGGAGGGCCAGAGCTTCGCCGAGCTGCTCGCGCGCGCGCCGACGCCGATGCAGGACGCCTTCGAGCGCGGCGGCGACGGCATGTTCTCGGTCGGCGACATCGAGAACGAAGAGATCTACCACCTTTCGCGGCGCATCTTCCGTCTCAACGGCCGCGCCCACGAGCTGGTGCTGCTGCGCCAGCTGACCGCCGAGCTGCGCCGCCAGGAAGTGCAGACCTGGAAGAAGGTGATCCGGGTAATCAGCCACGAACTCAACAATTCGCTGGCGCCGATCGCCTCGCTCGCCCACTCCGGCGCCGAGCTGTTGCGCCGCGGCCAGTACGAACGCCTGCCGACCGCGCTGACCACGATCGAGGAACGCGCGCGCCATCTCGAAGGTTTCATCCGCGACTACGCGCGCTTCGCCAAGCTGCCTTCGCCGCGGCTGCAACCGATCGAGTGGTCGCGCTTCGTCGAGCAACTGCGCAGCCAGGTCGATTTCGTCTACGACGGCGTACAAGGCGAGGCGATCGCGCGCGTCGACGCCGCCCAGCTCGAGCAGAGCCTGATCAACCTGCTCAAGAACGCCCACGAATCCGGCTCCAAGCCCGAAGACGTACGGCTGCAGTTGCGCCGCGTACAGGACGCCTGGCGCATCGACGTGCTCGACCGCGGCAGCGGCATGAACGACGCGGTGTTGTCCAACGCCTTGTTGCCGTTCTATTCGACCAAGCGCAACGGCACCGGCCTGGGGCTCGCGCTCGCACGCGAGATCGCCGAAGCCCATGGCGGCCGCATCGCCCTGCTCAATCGCGAAGGCGGCGGACTGTGCGTGTCGATGGTGCTGCCGGATGCCTGAGCCGCACGGCTCGAGCGCCGATAGGTAAGCGCGTGGCGACGGAACCCGTACCCATCGAAGAGGCGTGATGGAGTTCCTCGCGGCATCGACGACGCTGTCGCAACACCCCAGGCGTGACCGCCTCAACATAATGCGCCGGCCGGGCGTCCAGACATCCCCGTCGAGCGCATCGCTGCGCAAGTCCGCCGGCCGGGAGAAGCGCGCGCGAGCTTTCGCTCAGCGTTCGCGTTCGGGCCATGCATGAGATCGATGTAGGGGTGTAACCCCCGCTTTCGTTTCTAGACAGGTCGCCCCCGAAACACGAACGCCGGACGACGTGCGCATCGCAAAAAAAGCCGCAGGATTTCCAAACAACCGAACAGGAGATTCGCCCATGTTTCGCAAATCTACGCTTCTGGCTGCCGGTCTCATCGCATTTCTCGCAAGTTTCGCTGCTTGCGCACGCAACGTCGTATTCCTGAATAATCCCTCGCCTCAGGACGTGAAGGACATCGCTCACTACCGGGTCAAGAGCACCGGCCAGCCTTTCTTTTCCGATCTCGTGCTGTTCGCCGCCAACATCAACGGCAGCACGCCCAACACGCCGGTGCTGCACTACAACACGGAGATGAGCGCGATCCTCAAGGACAACATCGACGCCGTCCGCCAATTGCAGAACGCCGGGATCAAGGTCCAGATCTCCTACCTAGGCAACCATCAGAACGCGGGCTGGTCGTGCAACATGACCTCCAGGACCGCGACCCGGCTCGGCAACGCGATGGTGGCCGAGGTGGTGAAGTACGGCCTCGACGGCATCAACGTCGACGACGAATACTCCACCTGCTCGGGCAGCGCGAGCTCGTTCTACGCGGTGCTCAAGGCGATCCGCAGCAATCCCTATTTCTCCGGCAAGACCCTGAGCAAGGCACTGTGGTCCGACTCGCAGTACTTCCGCTCGCCCAACAACGCCGCCAGCCAACTGACCGAAGGTTATGAGATGACCTATGCCGGCAGCGTCGGCTATCTGACCCCTTACGTCGGCTACGGCATGAGCAAGTCCAGCCTGTTCCTCGGCATCTCGCCGGAATTCAGCTCGGCCTCGCAAGCGCGCACGATCGCCCAGAACGTCGCCGGCGGCGGCTACCAGGGCGTGATGATCTGGGCGCCGAACGCGTTCCTCGACCGGACCGCCGCGGCGCAGTACTACACCGAGATCGCCAGGGGGCAGAGCGGCGCCACCGAAGCGGTGGAGTACGTTCCCTGATCGAAGTCGCAGCGGCGTGGCAGGGCGCTGAAGTCTCTGGTTTCATTCAGCAGCTCTGTGCAGCTTCTGCAGCCGCTTTCGTGCAGCAGGCGGCATCGCGGCGTCCCACAGGGCGCGCCGCGATGCACCGCGACCGCTTACTTCTTCTTGGCCGGCCGCTTCCAGCCTTCCACCGTCGACTGGCGCGCGCGCGCCACGGTCAGCTCTCCCGGCGGCGCCAGGCGAGTGATCACCGATCCTGCCGCGATCGTCGCGTCCTTGCCGATGGTGACCGGCGCGACCAGCGAGGAGTTGGAACCGATGAAGGCGCCGTCCTCGATCGTGGTCGTCGATTTGTTGACCCCGTCGTAGTTGCAGGTGATGGTGCCGGCGCCGACGTTGACCCCCGCGCCGATCACCGCATCGCCAAGATAGGTCAGGTGATTGGCCTTGCTGCCGACGCCGAGGCTGAGGTTCTTGGTTTCGACGAAGTTGCCGACGTGGGCGCCGTCGGCGAGCACGGTACCCGGGCGCAGACGCGCATACGGACCGATCTGCGCCGCGCCTTCCACGACCACGCCGTCGAGGTCGCAATGCGCGCGCACCAGAGTGCCGGCGCCGAGCCTGACGTCCTTGAGCCGGCAGAACGGCCCGATGCGCACGCCGTCGCCGAGTTCGACCTTGCCTTCCAGGATCACGTCGATGTCGATCTCGACGTCCTGGCCGACCTGCACTTCGCCGCGCAGATCGAAGCGCGAGGGATCGGCCAGGCGCGCGCCCTGCAGGCAGACCGCGCGCGCCGCGCGCCACTGGTAGGCGCGTTCGAGCTGGGCGAGCTGCCAGGCATCGTTGGCGCCCTCGACCTCGATCGGCTCGGCGACGTGGACCATCTCGGCCGGGGTGTATTCCGCGGCCGCGGCGGCGAACACGTCGGTGAGGTAGTACTCGCCCTGCGCGTTGTCGTTGCCGAGGCGGTCAAGCCAGCGCCGCAGCGGCTCGCCGTCGGCGACCAGGATGCCGGTGTTGACGGTGCGGATCTCGCGCAGTTCCTCGTCGGCGTCCTTGTGCTCGACGATGCGGCCGACCCGGCCTTCGGGATCGCGGACGATGCGGCCATAGCCGGTCGGGTCGTCCAGGTCGGCGACCAGCACCGCGATGCGGCCCGGCGCGTCGAGCAGACGCTGCAGGGTCTCGGGGGTGATCAGGGCGACGTCGCCGTACAGCACCAGCACCCGCGCATCCTGCGGCACGCCCGGCATCGCCTGCTGCACCGCGTGACCGGTGCCGAGGCGCTGCTGCTGCTCGGCCCAGTGCAGGTCGTCCTGGCCTTCGAAGGCCGCACGCACCTGTTCGCCGCCATGGCCGTAGACCACGTGGATGCCGGCCGGGCGCAGCGCCCGGGCGGTCTCGATCACGTGGGCCAGCATCGGCCGGCCGGCGATCTTCTGCAGCACTTTCGCGGTGGCCGACTTCATCCGCTTGCCCTCGCCCGCGGCGAGGATGACGATATGCAATTGATTCATCGAATCGTGAGCCATGGATTTCGGGTTCCTCGACGCGCACTCCGCGTCCGGGCGGAATCTTAGCAACTGCCTTGACGAGGATTCTGCATGCCCGCTGAGCGCGTTTCCTGGCGACCGACTGCGGTGGTCGCCCTGTTCTTCACCTTGCTCGCGGCGCTGGTCCAACGCCAGGACGCAAACTGGGACCTGCGTAACTATCATTTGTACACGCCGCTGGCCTGGCTCGACGGACGCCTGGACTACGACATCGCCGCGGCGCAGATGCAGACCTGGCACAACCCGATCGCCGACCTGCCGTTCGCCCTGCTGGTGCAGGCCGGCGCGAGCGGCTGGCTGGTCACCCTGTGGCTGGCCCTGCCGAGCTTCATCGCTTTGTGGTTCGGCCTGCGACTGCTCGATGCGCTGATGCCGGCGCAGCGCAGCCGGCTGCGCACCTGGATGGCCGGCCTGGTCGCAATCACCGGCGCGGCGGTGTATCCCGGCACCGCGGCGACCTTCAACGACCACATTGTCGGCGCCTTCGTGCTGGCGGCCCTGTGGTGGGCGGTCGATTCGTTCCGCCGCCGCGGCGCCTGGGCGACCTGGCTGCCGGTCGGCCTGCTCGCCGGCACCGCCGCCGGCCTCAAGCTCACCGCGGTCATGTACTGCCTGGGTTTCATCGCCATGGCGCTGTGCGCCGGACCGCTGAAGCAGCTGCCGGTGCGCCTGATCGCCCTGGCGATCGGCGGCGCGGTCGGCGCGGCCTTGAGCTGGGGCCCATGGGGCTGGTACCTGTGGGAACACCACGGCAATCCGCTGTTCCCCTATTTCAATCACTGGTTCCACTCGCCCGATGCGCTGTTCAGCGAGCGCCGCGACCTGCGCTTCCTGCCCACGACCGCGCTCGATGCGCTCAACGTGCCGCTGCGCCTGCTGCGCAAAAGCAACGATTTCTCCGAAGCCTCGCTGGCCGACGCGCGCGTGTTGCTCGGCCTGTGCGCGCTCGCCGCCTGGTGGTGGCTGCGGCGCAAGCGCGAGGTCGCAGCAGTCGGCGAATCGACCATCGCGGAGAACGCCTCCGACCCGCGCGGCCTGGCCGCGCCGTACGGGCCGCTGCTGGCCTTCGTCCTGGTCGCTTATGCGTTCTGGCTGCACGTCTACAGCATCTACCGCTATTTGTATCCGCTCGAACTGCTGTTCTCGGTGTTGATCGTCGGCGTGATCTCGGTCGCATTCGCGCGGCGCGGGTCGCGCACCGCGCTCGTGGTCGGCGCATTGCTGGCGATCGCGCCGACCAAGCATCCGGGCTGGGGGCGCGATCCGTTCCGCAGCCCGATGATCTCGGTGCAATTCCCCGCGCTGCCAGCCGACAGCCTGGTGGTGACCAGCACCGAGACGCCGATCGGCCATGCCGTCGCGTTCCTGCCGCGCGGCGTCGCGGCGCTGGCGATACGCAACAACTTCATGGACCCGCAGCAATGCACGCGGCTGCAGGCGCGGGTGGAAAGCCGGATCGCCGGCCACAAGGGACCGCTATGGTTGCTGCGCCCGGTCGCGGTCGACGCGGTCGCGGCCGAGCGCATGAGTCTGTACGGACTGCGCGTCGATGGCGCCTGCATGCGGGTCGCCGACAGCCTGGCCGAGATCGAACTGTGCCCGCTCGCGCGGACCGCGTTCACTCCGATCTGTAGCGCACCACCTGGTCGGTGATCAGGCGCAGGATCTCGTTCGAACGCCGGTTGACGGTGTCGAGGATCAACCCGGTCGCGAGCAGGATGAAGGCGGTCAGGGCCAGGGCCGCGGCGAGCACCGCGGTCGAGGGATGGGTGACCGCGCCGCTGAGGGTGAATTCGTGGACCACGAAGGCGCCGAAGCCCAGGCTCGCCAAACCCGCGGCCAGGGCGGCGACGCCGAAGAACAGCAGCGGCCGCAGGTCCTTGAACAGGAATCCGATCGTGCGCAACACGCGGAAACCGTCGCGGAAGGTGTTGAGCTTGGACTCGCTGCCTTCCGGGCGCACGCCATAGGGCACGGTGCGTTCGCTGAGCACGAAGGCGTGGGCCATCGCGAACACGGTCATCTCGGTTTCGATCTCGAAACCGCGCGACAGCACCGGCATCGATTTGACGAAACGGCGCGAGAACGCGCGATAACCCGACAGCACGTCGCGCACCGGCTGCCCGAACAAACGGCCGATGCTCCAGCGCACCAGGCGATTGCCGAAGCCGTGGAAGCGCCGGAACGAACCGCTGTCGTGGCTTTCCAGGCGGGTGCCGACGACCATGTCGGCGCGGCCCTCGAGGATGTCCTCGATCAGCATCGCGGCGTGATCGGCCGGATAGGTGTCGTCGCCGTCGACCATCAGATAGACATCGGCCTCGACCTCGCGGAACATCGCCCGCACCACGTTGCCCTTGCCCTTGGCCGGCACGCGATGGACCCGGGCGCCGGCGGCGCGCGCGATCGCCGCGGTGTCGTCGGTGCTGGCGTTGTCGAACACCCAGACCTCGGCCTCGGGCAGGACGCGACGGAAGTCGGCGACGACCTTGGCCACCGTGCGGGCTTCGTTGTAGCAGGGGATCAGTACTGCGCTGCGCAAACCGCCGCTCCCGTCGTGCCGGCTGGTGATGGGCGCGATGGTACAGGGTCGTCTGGCTAGAATGCGCGCATGACCGCCGCCCCGACCGCTCCTGCCAGGCTCGCATCCGCCGAGTTCGCGCTTGCCGACTTCGCGCTCTCGGAGCCCGGCCGCGTCGGCGCGACCGGGGCCGGCGCATGAGCCTGACCCGGCAGGGCCGCAATTACCTGATCTTCGGTGCGCTGCAGTACCTGATCGACTGGGGCGTGATGGTCGGCCTGAGCCACCTCGGCATGCCGGTCGAGGCCGCCAATCTCGCCGGCCGCATCAGCGGCGCGCTGATCGGCTTCTGGCTCAATGGCCGCTTCACTTTCGCCAGCGAAGACACCCGGGTCGGCCGACGCCAGTTCGGGCGCTTCGTCATGCTCTGGATCGGCACCACCATCGTCAGCACCTGGGCGGTCAGCACCGTCGACAGCCACGCCGGCCTGCAATGGACCTGGCTGGCCAAGCCGGTGATCGAAGTCGTCCTGGGCGGGGTCGGCTTCCTGGTCTCGCGCCACTGGGTGTATCGCCGCTGAGGCGACGGCGCACCGCCACTCTTCTACGGTCGTCCCGCAAAGACGGGCTTCGCCTTATTACGGCGGAGCCGACCATCCAGCGCTCCATCGCGACAGCAGCCGAAGTCTCGTCCCGAAACGAAAAACGCCGGCGCAAGGCCGGCGTCTTCGTAGCGGCGATGACCCGCCGCGATGTCGCGCAGCGCGACTCAGTGCTTGATGTTCTTGCGCAGACGCTCCAGCGCCTGCAGCTGCGCCATCGCTTCGGCGAGCTTGGCCTGCGCTTCGGCGACGTCCATCTGCGGGCCGCGGTTGGCGAGCATGCGCTCGGCTTCTTCCTTGGCGGCGCGCACGGCGGCCTCGTCGATGTCCTGGGCGCGGATCGCGGTGTCGGCCAGCACGGTCACGACCTGCGGCTGCACTTCCAGGATGCCGCCGGAGACGGCGAAATCCAGCTGTTCGCCGCTCGGCAGGGTCACCACGACCTTGCCCGGCTTCAGCCGCGTGATCAGCGGCGCGTGGCGCGGTGCGATGCCGAGTTCGCCGATCTCGCCGGTGGCGACGAGCAGCGTCGCCTCGCCGTGGAAGATCTCTTCCTCGGCGCTGACGATGTCGCAACGGAACGTAGTGGCCATAGTCTTTCTCGCTTCGCTCGATGGGATTCGATATTCGGGATTCGGGATTGGCAAAACCCGGCCAATCGCCTCGTACCGCCTTACGAATCCTTAATCTCTAATCCCTAATCCCGAGACGCCCGGAGGGCGTCTTAGCCCACGCCCATCTTCTTGGCCTTCTCGACCGCTTCCTCGATGCCGCCGACCATGTAGAACGCCTGCTCCGGCAGGTGGTCGTACTCGCCTTCGACGATGCCCTTGAAGCCGCGGATCGTGTCCTTCAGCGACACGTACTTGCCCGGCGCGCCGGTGAACACTTCGGCGACGTGGAACGGCTGCGAGAAGAAACGCTCGATCTTGCGCGCGCGCGACACGGCCTGCTTGTCTTCTTCCGACAGCTCGTCCATGCCGAGGATCGCGATGATGTCCTTGAGCTCCTTGTACTTCTGCAAGGTGGCCTGGACGCGACGCGCGGTGTCGTAGTGCTCGGCGCCGATCACGTTCGGGTCGAGCTGACGCGAGGTGGAGTCGAGCGGGTCGACCGCCGGGTAGATACCCAGCGACGCGATGTTACGGCTCAACACGACGGTGGCGTCGAGGTGGGCGAAGGTGGTGGCCGGCGACGGGTCGGTCAGGTCGTCCGCAGGCACGTACACGGCCTGGATCGAGGTGATCGAACCGGTCTTGGTCGAGGTGATGCGTTCCTGCAGGACGCCCATTTCCTCGGCCAGGGTCGGCTGGTAACCCACCGCCGACGGCATGCGGCCGAGCAGCGCCGACACTTCGGTACCGGCCAGCGTGTAGCGGTAGATGTTGTCGACGAAGAACAGGACGTCGCGGCCCTTGCCGTTCTCGTCCTTCTCGTCGCGGAAGTACTCGGCCATGGTCAGGCCGGTCAGGGCGACGCGCAGACGGTTGCCCGGCGGCTCGTTCATCTGGCCGTACACCATCGCGACCTTCGAGTCCTTCAGGCTCTCGAGCTGGATGACGCCGGCTTCGGCCATCTCGTGGTAGAAGTCGTTGCCTTCGCGGGTACGCTCGCCGACGCCTGCGAACACCGACAGGCCCGAGTGCTCGGTGGCGATGTTGTTGATCAGCTCAAGCATGTTGACCGTCTTGCCCACGCCGGCGCCGCCGAACAGGCCGACCTTGCCGCCCTTGGCGAACGGGCACATCAGGTCGATGACCTTGATGCCGGTTTCCAGCAGCTCGTTGCCCGAGGACTGGTCGGCGTAATCGGGAGCCGCGCGGTGGATTTCCCAATGCTCGGTCGCTTCGACCGGGCCGGCTTCGTCGATCGGCTCGCCGAGCACGTTCATGATGCGGCCGAGGGTGCCCACGCCGACCGGCACCGAGACGCCCTTGCCGGTGTTGATGGCGATCAGGTTGCGCTTGAGGCCGTCGGTGGAACCGAGCGCGATCGCGCGCACGATGCCGTCGCCGAGCTGCTGCTGCACTTCGAGGGTGATGGCGGTGTTCTCGACCTTCAACGCGTCGTACACGCGCGGCACCGACTCGCGTGCGAACTCGACGTCGACGACCGCACCGATGATCTGAACGATCTTGCCCTGGCTGCTGCTCATCTTTGATTCCTCAGTAACTTTCAAATGCTGCTCGTGGTCGCTGGCCTAGGCCGCGCCCACCGGATGGTTTAGACCGCCGCGGCGCCGCCGACGATTTCGGAGATTTCCTGGGTGATCGCGGCCTGGCGGGCCTTGTTGTAGACCAGGTTCAGGGTGCCGATCAGCTTGCTGGCGTTGTCGCTCGCCGACTTCATCGCGACCATGCGCGCGGCATGCTCGGAAGCTACGTTCTCCAGCACCGCCTGGTACACCAGCGACTCGATGTAGCGGGTCAGCACGTGATCGAGCACGGTCTGCGCATCGGGTTCGTAGATGTAGTCCCAGTCGTGCTTGGCGACCTGCGTTTCCGGCTCCGGCAGCGGCAGCAGCTGATCGAACGCCGCGCGCTGGGTCATCGTGTTGACGAAGTCGTTGTAGCTCAGGAACACGCGGTCGAGGTTGCCGGCGCTATAGGCATCGAGCATGACCTTGATCACGCCGACCAGCTGCTCCAGGTGCGGCTTGTCGCCCAGGTGGGTGACCGAGGCCAGCATGTTGACCTTGATGCGGCGGAAGAATACCGACGCCTTCTGGCCGATGGTGACCACGTCGACCTCGACGCCCTGCTCCTGCCACTTGCGGATTTCGCCGAGCAGCTTGCGGAACAGATTGTTGTTGAGGCCGCCGGCCAGACCGCGGTCGGACGACACGATCACATAGCCGACGCGCTTGGGATCCTTGCGCTCGACCATGTACGGATGCTGGTAATCGGTATTGGCCTGGGCCAGGTGACCGATCACCTGCTTGATCACGCGCGCATACGGGCGCGAGGTCTTCATCCGATCCTGCGCCTTGCGGATCTTGGAAGCCGAGACCATTTCGAGCGCGCGCGTCACCTTGCGGGTGTTCTGCACGCTCTTGATCTTGGTTTTGATTTCGCGTCCGCCTGCCATCTTTTTATCCGGGACTTGGGACTCGGGACTCGGGACTCGAAGGAGGCCCTGCCAGAATCGTTACTGCTAGCCCGGGACACTGGATCCGGCACCGCGGAACCCGCTTTCGCGAGTCCCGGGTTCCGAGCCCCGAGTCCCGGCTCCTGGTTACCAGCTACCGGTACGCTTGAACTCTTCGATGCCCTTCTTGAAGGCGCCTTCGATCTCGTCGTTCCAATCGCCGCTGTCGTTGATCTTCTTGACCAGCTCGCCGGCTGTGTTGGTGAAGTGCGCGTGCAGCGCCTCTTCGAACGCGCCGATCTTGGCCACCGGCACGTCGTCCATGTGGCCCTTGTCGACCGCGTAGATCGACAGCGACTGCAGGGCGATCGACATCGGCGCGTACTGCTTCTGCTTCATCAGCTCGGTGACGCGCTGACCGCGCTCGAGCTGCTTGCGGGTGGCCTCGTCGAGGTCGGAAGCGAACTGCGCGAACGCAGCCAGCTCGCGGTACTGGGCCAGGGCGATACGAATGCCGCCGGACAGCTTCTTGACGATCTTGGTCTGGGCGGCGCCGCCGACGCGCGACACCGAGATACCGGCGTTCACGGCCGGGCGGATGCCGGCGTTGAACAGATCGGTTTCCAGGAAGATCTGGCCGTCGGTGATCGAGATCACGTTGGTCGGAACGAACGCCGAGACGTCGCCGGCCTGGGTTTCGATGATCGGCAGCGCGGTCAGCGAACCGGTCTTGCCCTTCACTTCGCCGTTGGTGAACTTCTCGACGTAGTCGGAAGACACGCGCGCGGCGCGCTCGAGCAGGCGGCTGTGCAGGTAGAACACGTCGCCCGGGTAGGCTTCGCGGCCCGGCGGACGCTTCAGCAGCAGCGAGATCTGGCGGTAGGCGACGGCCTGCTTGGACAGATCGTCGTACACGATCAGCGCGTCTTCGCCGCGGTCGAGGAAGTACTCGCCCATGGTGCAGCCCGAGTAGGCGCTGATGTACTGCATCGCGGCCGATTCGGACGCGGTCGCGGCGACCACGATGGTGTGGGCGAGCGCGCCGTTCTCTTCGAGCTTGCGCACGACGTTGGCGACCGAGCTGGCCTTCTGGCCGATCGCGACGTACACGCACTTAATGCCGGTGCCCTTCTGGTTGATGATCGCGTCGATCGCCAGGGCGGTCTTGCCGGTCTGGCGGTCGCCGATGATCAGCTCGCGCTGGCCGCGGCCGATCGGGATCATCGCGTCGACGGTCTTGTAGCCGGTCTGCACCGGCTGGTCGACCGACTTGCGCCAGATCACGCCCGGGGCCACGCGCTCTACCGGAGCGGTCATGGTCGCGGCGATCGGGCCCTTGCCGTCGATCGGCTCGCCGAGGGCGTTGACCACGCGGCCGAGCAGTTCGCGGCCGACCGGCACTTCCAGGATGCGTGCGGTGGTCTTGGCGATGTCGCCTTCGCGCAGGTGTTCGTAGTCGCCCAGCACCACGGCGCCGACCGAGTCGCGCTCCAGGTTCAACGCCAGGGCGAAGGTGTTGTTCGGCAGTTCGATCATTTCGCCCTGCATCACGTCGGCCAGGCCGTGGATGCGCACGATGCCGTCGGACACCGAGGTGACCGTGCCTTCATTGCGCGCTTCGGCGGCCAGCTTGACCTTCTCGATGCGGGTCTTGATCAGTTCGCTGATTTCGGACGGGTTGAGCTGGGTGCTTGCCATTGTCGTTTCCTTGGTCCTGCATCGCGATGGGGCGACGCGCGGGTGCTTTCTTTTGGTTCGGGATCTGGGATCGGTGATTTGGGATTCGCCGGAGCCTTGGCCGCTACGAATCCCGCATCCCTAATCCCGAATCGCTGCTTTAACCGGCCAGCGCCGTCTGCAGGCGCGCGAGCTTGCCCTTGAGCGAGCCGTCGATCACGACATCGCCGGCGTCGATCACCGCGCCGCCGATCAGCGACGCGTCGACGGCCGTCTCGACTTCGACCTTGCGGCCGAAGCGCTTGACCAGCGCGGCCTTGATCGATTCGAGTTCGGCCGCGGGCAGATCGCTGGCGGAGGTGACCTTGGCCTTGACCACGCGGTCGGCTTCGGCGCGCAGTTCCTCGAACTGGCCGGAGATTTCCGGCAGCAGCGCGAGACGGCGGTTGTCGGCCAGCAGCGCGAGGAAGCGCTGGAAGGCTTCGTCCGCGCCGTCGATCGCGACCAGGCCGACGGCGTCGGCGTGGGTCAGCTGCGGATGACCGAGCAGCCCCTGCACCTGCGGATCGCCGGCGACGCGCGCCGCGAAGGCGAGCGCCCGGGACCATTCGGCGGAGCGGCCGGCGTCGTTCGCGGCCGCGAAAGCGGCGCGGGCGTACGGTCGTGCGAGGGTGAGGTTCTGGCTCATCGCGTTGGGCTATCCGATCAGATTTCTGCGGCCAGCTCGTCGAGCAGCGCCTTGTGGGCGTTGGCGTCGATTTCGCGCTTGAGCAGCTTTTCGGCGCCGGTCACCGCCAGCGTGGACACCTGCTTGCGCAGATCCTCGCGAGCGCGATCGGTGGCCGCGGCGATTTCGGCGTCGGCCAGCGCTTTCAGGCGCGTGCCTTCGACGACGGCGTCGGTCTTGGCCTGGTCGATGATCTGATTGGCGCGCTGATGCGCCTGGTCGATGATCTCGTTGGCCTTGGTACGGGCTTCACGCAGCGCCGCGTCGACGCTTTCCTGCGCCTGCGCAAGGTCTTTCTGGCTGCGTTCGGCAGCCGCCAGACCTTCGGCGATTTTCTTCTGGCGCTCTTCGATCGCTGCGTTCAGCGGCGGCCAAATGAACTTCATCGTGAACCATACGAGGATCGCGAAGGAGAGCATCTGACCGAAGAAAGTCATGTTGGGATTCATGACGGGTCCTCGACGTTGCTTACGTTGGGCCGGCTAGTACCGGCCCGGATTGCCGAATCGTGCCCCGCTCGGGGCACGGTTCTGCCTGATCAGCCAGCGGCGCCAGCGAGCTTGACGGCTTCGATCAGCGGGTTGGCGAACGCGAAGAACAGGGCGACGGCGAGGCCGATGATGAACGCGGCGTCGATCAGGCCGGCCAGCAGGAACATGCGGCCCTGCAGCATCGGGACCAGCTCCGGCTGACGCGCGGCGGATTCGAGGAACTTCGAACCCATGATCGCGATGCCCAGGCAAGCGCCGAGCGCGCCGAGGCCGATGATGATGCCGATCGCGATGGCGGTCAGACCCTGAACGTTGGCGATGAACTCCATGGTGCTTCTCCTGGTAGAGGTAGTGCTAAACGGTGAAGGGAAAACGAATGAGGGGTGGTGCGCGTCGAGCGATGGATCAATGACTTTCGCGGGCGCCGGCGATGTAGACGACCGTGAGGATCATGAAGATGAAGGCCTGCAACAGGATGATCAGGATGTGGAAGATCGCCCAGGCCGCGTTGGCGAGCACGCCGGGCACGAAGGTGTAGATGCTTCCCATCAGACCGGCGATGAGCATGAACACCAGCTCGCCGCCGTACATGTTGCCGAACAGTCGCATCGCGAGCGAAACCGGCTTGACCAGCCACTCGATGATGTTCATGACGAGGTTGACCGGCACCAGCACGAGCTTCATCGGGCCGTGCGCGTGGAACGGCGCGGTGACCAGTTCCTTGCCGAAGCCGCCGACGCCCTTGGCCGAAACCGCGTGGCCGATCAGGATGAAGAACACCGAGGCCGAGATCGCGAACGTCGTATTCAGGTCGGCGGTCGGCACGGCGCGGAAATAGGTGTGGTGCGCCGCTTCCGGACCGGCGGTGACGTGGACCAGCCAGCCGAACAGGTCGAGCGGCAGCAGGTCCATCGTGTTCATGAACACGACCCACATGAAGATGGTCAGCGCGAGCGGGGTCACCGAACGGCGATCGCCGTGGAAGGTGTCCTTCACCTGGCCGTCGATGAATTCGAGAATGATCTCGACGAAAGCCTGGCCCTTGCTCGGAACGCCCGCGGTGGCCTTGCGTGCCGCCAGACCGAACCACAGGATGAAGAGCAGGCCGAGCACCAAAGCGACGATCCACGAGTCGAAATTGAACTTCGACAACGCATCACTGCCAAAGACCTCACTGGTGTTGTGGGTCAAATGGTGCTTGATGTATTCGTTCAGGCCGCCCGAACCGGTCTGTTCACTCACGAAAGACACCTTATCGTTTCAAAAGATTGGCCAGTACGAACGCCAGCGTCGCCGCCAGCAGCCCCACCAGCATTGGAAGCGGAGGTAGACGCCACCAGGCCATTCCGAGCCCGAGCACCGCCAGTACCACCACCCATTTGAATATGACTCCGGCCAACAACCGACCCACTACCATCCCGGCCGGTTGCACGCCTCCCCCCAATGCCATCCTGGCGGCCACGAGGCTGCCAGCGACCGTCGCGCCGCCGCCGACCGCCGCCGCCAGCGCGTGAGACGCACCGAAGGGGTAGAAGGCCAGCGCAGCCAGCGCCATCGCGCCGAATTGCCAGGCAATCGCGCGCGACGCCAACCGGCGACCTGCGGACAAAGGATCGTGCACGCGGGACTCGTCGGTATGGGATTGGCGCAAAGCGCCCGGTAGAGCCGCAAAAGTATAGAACGCGGGCGCTGTTGCGGCAACCGGCGTCGGTCGCGACTGTGCGCAACGCCCGGCAGTACACGGCATCCATGGGAGCGGCGGGGGCTTCATGGCTGCGACTATGGCCCGCGGCGCGCCGCGGTTGAATTACCCGGCAGGTAAAGCGCGCGCCGCGAGCCGGCACGTTGATAGTCCGGATCTATCGAATCGAACATAAAGGTCGATTTGATTTTCGAACCCAGAGGCGTATTGTTGAGAACAATTCTCATTCAGACCGCTCCTATGAGCAAGACCCTCAGCTTCGCCTGCGTGCATTTCTCGGTCGCCTTCCTGGTCGGCTATCTGATGACCGGCAGCGTCTGGGTCGGCGGCGCGCTGGCCCTGGTCGAACCGGCCTGCAACACGGTGGCCTTCCACTTCCACGAGAAGATCTGGAAGCGGATCGAACGCCGCCGCGCCGCGGCTTCGTCGGGCGCGCTGGCGACTTGATCGAAATCTTTGACGAAGTTCGGAACCTTTCGCGAAAGCACCGGTCAGTATCTGTGAACGCCCGCCGCCTCTCTCTCCTCGTCAATGGCAAAGCAGCGGCGGGCTCCCCCGAAGCCCCGGCATGACCCGCCGGGGCTTCGCCTTTTTGCGGCAGCGGTCACCGTTTGAGGCATTCCGACTTTGCCGCAACGGTCGATCCGGTTCTTCTTCACCGCCACTCCACTTATTGCGCGGCATTCATGTACGGGCCAGTACACAAACGGTACTGCTTCCCCCGCAACGGAGTGATCCTGTGAACCCGAAACTTTTGCCACTGACGCTCGCGTTGGCCGCGACGAGCGCCCTGTTCGCGCAATCCGCGCATGCCGAAGACGATCGCTTCACCGTACGCCTGGGCGCCATGTCGGTCGAAGGCAGCGGCGAGCTCAGCGCCGGCACCACCTTCCGCGGCGAACCCTACCGATTCAGCCAGGACTTCGATTTCGGCAGCCGCGAAACCGTGCCGCGCGTCGAAGGCGTGTTCCGCTTCAGCGAGCGCAACCGCCTGCTGTTCAACTACTTCGGCTACGACAAGAGCAAGCGCGCCACCTTGCGCGAGGCGATTTCCTACGACGACACCACCATTCCGGCCGGCAGTTTCGCCGAGGCCAAGGCCAAGTTCGAACTGGCCAGCGTGATGTACGACTACGCCGTGGTCGAGACCGAGACGGTGAGCTGGGGCCTGCAGATCGGCGTGGAGTACGCCAAGCTCGAAGGCAAGCTGCGCGCCGAGGCCGGCGCCGACAACTACCGCACCAGTTCCAGCGAGGACGGCTACGCGCCGGTGGTCGGCACGCGCCTGACCCTGTCGCCGAACGACAAGTGGCGTTTCGTCCTGCAGGGCCAGTACCTCGACGCCGACTGGGGCGACTTCGGCGATTACGAAGGCGACGTCAGCCGCGCCAATGCGCTGGTCGAGTACCGCTTCACCCCGGCGATCGGCGCCTTCGTCGGCTACGACTGGTTCAAGATCGACGCCCGGCGCGAGGGTCGCGACGGCGTGCTCGGCCTGGACCAGCGCTTCAAGGGGCCGATGGCGGGCGTGACCTTCTCGTTCTGAGGCCGGCCGCATGAGTGCGGCGCGGCCGCGAAGTGCGGCGGCCGGTGTGCGGCCGGGCAGGAGGAGCGGTGCGAGCCGCGACTCCATGATGGACGCGCCGGTCACCGCCGGTTCGCGGTCGCGGCCTGCGCTGCCCCTACCCTGGACTGCCGGGGGTCGAGGGCCGGTTAGCCCTTCTTCTTCGGGATATACAGATCGGTGATGGTGCCGTCGAATACTTCGGCGGCCATGCCGACCGATTCGCTCAGGGTCGGGTGCGGGTGGATGGTGTGGCCGATGTCGGCGACCTCGCAGCCCATCTCGATCGCCAGGCCGATCTCGGCGATCAGGTCGCCGGCGTGCACGCCGACGATGCCGCCGCCGACGATGCGGTGGGTGGCTTCGTCGAAGATCAGCTTGGTGAAACCCTCGGTGCGGCCGATGCCGATCGCGCGGCCGCTGGCGGCCCACGGGAACTTGCCGACGCCGACCTTGAGGCCCTTGGCCTTGGCTTCGCTCTCGGTGACGCCGACCCAGGCGATTTCCGGATCGGTGTACGCCACCGACGGGATCACCCGCGCCACCCACTCCTTCTTCTCGCCGGCGGCCACTTCGGCGGCGAGCTTGCCTTCGTGGGTGGCCTTGTGCGCGAGCATCGGGTTACCGACCAGGTCGCCGATGGCGAAGATGTGCGGCACGTTGGTGCGCATCTGCCGGTCGGCGGGGATGAAACCGCGTTCGCTGACGTTGACGCCGGCCTTGTCGGCGCCGATCTTGGCGCCGTTCGGCGCGCGGCCCACCGCGACCAGCACGCGGTCGTAGACCGTGGCCTCGAGCGCGGCGGCCTGGCCGGCCTCGGCGCTTTCGAAGGACACCTTGATGCCTTCCTTCAACGCCTCGGTGGCCGCCGCCTTGGTCTTGAGATGCACGACCACGCCCTGTTTCTTCAAGCGATCGGCGAGCGGCTTGACCAGGTCGGGGTCGGCGCCCGGCATCAGTTGGTCCAGGAACTCGACCACGGTCACTTCGCTGCCGAGCGCGCGGTACACCGTGGCCATTTCCAGGCCGATGATGCCGCCGCCGACGACCAGCAGTTTCCGCGGAATCTCGGCCAGTTCCAGCGCGTCGGTGGAATCCATCACGCGCTTGTCGTCCCACGGGAAATTGCCGAGCTTCACCGCCTGCGAGCCGGCGGCGATGATGCATTGCTCGAAGCGGATCAACTGACTGCCGCCCTCGCCCGTCACTTCCAGCTCGTTGGGCGAGATGAAGCTGCCGGTGCCGGCGACCACGCGCACCTTGCGCTGCTTGGCCATGCCGGCCAGACCCTTGGTCAGCTGGCCGACCACTTTGTCCTTGTACTTGCGCAGCGCGTCGAGGTCGATGCTCGGCTTGCCGAAGCTGACGCCGTAGTCGCCGGCGTGCGCGGCCTCGTCGATGACCGCGGCCGCGTGCAGCAGCGCCTTGGACGGAATGCAGCCGACATTGAGGCAGACGCCGCCGAGGCTGGCGTAGCGCTCGACCAGCACGGTGTCGAGGCCGAGATCGGCGGCGCGGAACGCGGCGGTGTAGCCGCCGGGGCCGGAGCCGAGCACGAGCATGCGGCATTCGACGTCGGCCTTGCGGCCGCTGGCTGCGGCGGTGTTGGGCGCGGGTGCGCCGCTGGCCGTTGCAGGCGCCGTTGCCGCCGCGGCGGGCTTCGGCGCTTCGGCTGGCGCCGGCGCGCTGCCTGCCGCAGCCGGCTTCGGCGCCTCGCCGGCGCCCTCGCTCTGACCCTCGCTCTCGAGAATCGCGATCACCGCGCCCTCGGAAACCTTGTCGCCGATCTTGACGCTGATCGACTTGACCACGCCGTCGGCCGACGAGGGCACTTCCATCGTCGCCTTGTCCGACTCCAGCGTGACCAGGCCCTGGTCCTTCTTCACCGTGTCGCCGACCGCGACCAGCAATTCGATCACCGGTACGTCGTCGTAGCCGCCGATGTCGGGAACCTTCACTTCGATGTTGTTGGCCATGACGCTGCGTCCTCTGGTTCTGTCTCGGGCCGACGGCGCTCGAAGCGTCCGTCGCGGGGGCGGCCTGTCGCGACGCGACGGCCTGGCGTGGGGGTAGCGGCTGGCGGGCTCAGTTCGCCGGCGCCGAGGCGGCCTCGGCCAGGCGCTGGTCGAGCTCGTCCAGCGATTCTTCCAGCGCGCGCCAGCGGCGTTCGCGCTTGGACTCGCTTTCGTTGGCGGCCTCGGTCATCAGGCCGACCTGCTCCATGATCGATTCGCCCGGACCGCAATCGGGACGCACGCCGCTGACGCGCAGGCCGTCGACGACGAAGATCAACTGGTCCTGCTCGTGGAATTCGGCCGGCTTGCCCTCCGGCGCCAGGGCCGACAGCGCGCGCTTCCAGCTCGCGACGATCCGCTGGGCCAGCGCCGCCGGCATCGGCGCCTCTTCGTTGTCGACTTCCTGGTCGACCCGAAGTTCCAGCGCCGAACTGCGGCGCGAAGAGTTCCAGGCCGCCACCCGCTCGCTGGCGGTGGCATGGCGCAGGGTCCAGTCGCCCTCGCCCGGAATCAGCATCACCCCGCTTTCGGCGCCGCGCGCCGGCAGGTAGGTCAGGCGCAGGCCCGGCTCGGCCTTGGCCGCGAGCAACTGCTCGACCGCCGAACCGTGGTTTTCGGTGGCCGGAGGCCAACCGCGGCCGAGCGAGATCCGGCATTCATCGGCGGCGTGAGCCAACGGAGCGGCCAGCAGCAAGGCGATCAGGCCGAGTCGGCCAAGACGGCGTGGAGCGAAGACGTTCGGTGTGCGGCTCATTACGGCGATCGATCCTATGGAGAACTACGGGCGTCTGGAATGGAGCGGGCGAGGTCGGCGCGACCGGTACGCATCACGGCGTCGTCGCTGGCGCCGAATGAAGCCGCCGCGGCGGCGTGCGCTGCGCGGTCGCGGTCGCCAATGGCGGCCGCGGCGCGGTGCGCAATGCCGGCCGCGCTTACAACAGCACGCGGCGCAGATCGGCCAGCAACTGCGCCAGGTAGGCGGTGAAACGCGCGGCGGCGGCGCCGTCGATGACCCGGTGGTCGTAGGACAGCGACAGCGGCAGCAGCAGGCGCGGCACGAACTGCTTGCCGTCCCAGACCGGCTTGGTCGCCGACTTGGACACGCCGAGGATGGCGACTTCCGGCGCGTTGACGATCGGCGTGAACGAGGTGCCGCCGATGCCGCCGAGCGAGCTGATCGAGAAGCAGCCGCCGCTCATGTCGGCCGGGCCGAGCTTGCCTTCGCGCGCCTTGGCGGCGAGTTCGCCGGTTTCCTTGGCGATCTGCAGCACGCCCTTCTTGTCGCAGTCGCGCACCACCGGCACGACCAGACCGTTCGGGGTGTCGGCGGCGAAGCCGATGTGGAAATACTTCTTGAGGGTCAGGTTTTCGCCGGAGGCATCGAGCGAGGCGTTGAAGTCGGGGTACTTCTTCAACGCGGCGACGCTGGCCTTCATCAGGAACGCGAGCATGGTCAGCTTCATGCCCGACTTCTCGTTTTCCTTGTTGAGCGCGACGCGCAGCGCCTCGAGCTCGGTGATGTCGGCATCGTCGTGCTGGGTGACGTGCGGGATCATCGCCCAGTTGCGCGCGAGGTTGGCGCCGGAGAGCTTCTTGATCCGCGACAGCGCGACCGTCTCGGTCTCGCCGAACTTGCTGAAGTCGACCTTCGGCCACGGCAGCAGGTTGAGGCCGCCGCCGGACGCCGCGGCACCGCCGGTCGCGGCGACCGCGCCGCCGCCCTGCATGACGCCCTTGACGAAGGACTGCACGTCTTCCTTGCTGATCCGGCCGCCGCGCGCGCTGCCGCTGACGCGGCTCAGGTCGACGCCGAGCTCGCGTGCGAACAGGCGCACCGCCGGGCTCGCGTACGGCACCTTGTCGGGCATCAGCTCGTCGGCGGTGAACGCCACCGGCGGGGTGCGCGGCGGCATCGCTTCGGGATCGGTCCCCGCGTTGGCGCCGGGGATCGCTGCGGCGGTTGCGGCCGGAGCTTCGGTTTTGGCGGGGGCGGGAGCTTCGGCCTTGGCCGGAGCCGATGCGACCGGAGCCGATGCGGCCGGAGCTGCGGGCGCGGCCGAAGCTGCGGGCGCGGCGGGTTTGGCGGGTTCTTGGGACTGCGTCGGCGCTGTTTTCGCTGCCTCTTCGGTCGGCTCGATCAGCGCGACCACGCTGCCTTCGGCCAACTGGTCGCCGATCTTGACCTTGAGCTCGCGCACCACGCCGGCGAACGGCGCCGGCACTTCCATCGTGGCCTTGTCCGATTCCAGCGTCACCAGTCCCTGGTCCTGGGTGACCGTGTCGCCGACCGCGACCAGCAGTTCGATGACGGGTACGCCGTCGTAGTCGCCGATGTCGGGGACGCGTGCTTCCTTCAGCTCAGCCATTTCGTGGGGCTCCGCAATGCGCGAAAACCCTATTGTGGCGGTTGCAGGCGGTCACGCCAACCGCGTTGCGGGCCGATACCCACTAAAGGCCTAAGCGACGGCGGAACCCGCACAAGCAAGGCCAGCGTACGCCCCAGTACTGCCGCGCATCGGCTGCGTTTCGGCCTGGCGCTTGGCTGTGCCTTGGTCTAGGGCTTGGTCCAGGGCCTGGTCTAGTGCTTGGTCTAGGGCTTGGTCGATTTGGCGGACTTGTCCGGCAAATCGACCTGCAGCAACTCCAGGCGCTGGCCCTGGTGGCGGTACGCCAAGGCCCCTTCGAGTACGTCGAGGGCGCGCATCTGCCGGCACAGGCCTTCGGCGCGGCGACCGAGCGCGTCGGCGCGCGGCTGCACCGCGGCCTCGATCCTGGCGTCCAGGTCGTCGAGCTTCTGCAGACGGCCGACATCGCCGCTGAAGGCCGCGGTGACCGCGCCGCCGACGACCTCGCCGATCACCGTCGGCAACGTATCGCCGAGCGCATCGGCGATGCCGTCGCCGAGCGCCTTGCCGCTGAAATGGGTCGGGGTGATGACCCGGCTCAGGCGGACATCGAGCTGCTGGCGCGCTTTCTCGACCTGGGCGCGGGTGCGCTCGGGATGGTTGCCGAGCGCGGCGGCCACTTCGCCGAGCGCGGTGAAGGCGATGCCCGCGGCCTCGCGGCCGATCTGCTGCGCTTCGGGCATGGCCGCGCGGACGCCGCGCTCGAACTCGGTCACGCGGCGCGCGTCGGCGGCATCGAGCGCGACCCAACGGTCGTCGACGAACAAACGGCCCTGACGCATCACGATCGCCTTCGGCTCGCCCTGCTCGCGGGTCAGGATCAGGCTGCGCTCGTTGAGGGTCAGGTGGTAATCGCTGTCGATCTCGCAGTTGGCGTCGACATGAATGTTGGAGGCGAAGCTCGAACCGCAGGCCAGCATCAGTGCGGCCAGGGCGGTCAATCGGAAGGTGTGGGTCGGGCGCATCGTCGGTCCTCGACGCTGAAGTGGGTCCAGGATGCCGCAGCGCCGCCGCCGCGGCCCGTGCCGATCGGCGGCGTGACCTTCGTCATGGCCGTTGGCGGTGCCGGCTTTGGCGGTTGGCGCACGACGAGCGGCCGCGCCGGGACCAGCGCAACCGCCGAGTCCGCGCAATCGCGCCGCTGGATGTGTGAAATGCGTTCCCGGCATGGAACGCAGCGGTTCAACGACCGCGCATGCAGCGACGTAGACGCGGCATGACGGCATTGCGTTTCGCGCAAACGCGTTCATCGCTTAGCCGCGCGAAGGCCAAGCCATCATCGCGGAACGAGATCGTTCGTCGATCGCGATGCCGCGTAGAAGCCTTGCTGCGCTTGCGATTCCTGCGCCGAAACGCGTGCATCGATCGATCCGCGACATCGCAGCCCGTCGTCTGCGCATCTTCGGATGAACGCAGGTTCATGCAAGTCGCACTCGGTTCATTTCGTTCATTTACCCCTTGAAAACAAGGGTCTAACACGATGCGCGCGTGAAAGTTCCTTCACCCGCGTTCGCGCGGCAAGTTCGGTTCATGCATGCATGGCTATCTTGCGCCTCGCCTCCCCCAAGGCATCGACAACACAACAACAGGAGATATCTCCATGATGCGCATTCGTCATTTGACCCTTGCCCTGATGGGCGCCATGGCCTTTGCCCCGGCCGCCTTCGCTCAGGATGCCGCCACCGACACCGCGAGCGGCAAGCGCTTCGCCGTCGTCGGCGGTTACGCGCTCTCGCAGCCGACCAAGAACCCGCTGATCGGCGGCGTACGCACCGATCTCGACGGCGAGGGCGCGGCCACGCTCAGCGCCAGCTACTACATCACCGACAACATCGCCGTCGAGGCGTGGGGTTCGGCCGACAAGTTCGGCCACCGCGTCAACGCCGGCGGCGGCAAGATCGGCAGCGTCGATTCGCAGCCGATCGCGCTGAGCGGCCAGTACCATTTCCGCACCGCCGACAGCACCGTGCGTCCGTTCCTGGGCCTGGGCTACTACGAAGCCAACTACAGCAACGAGACGCCGATCGCCGGCCAGCGCCTGGGCGTCGAGAACGCCAAGGGCGCGATGGCGACCGCCGGCGTCGACCTCAACATCACCCCGACCTGGTTCGCCCGCGCCGACGTGCGCTACATGCAGGGCAAGTCGGATGTGAAGCTGAACGGCTTCAAGGTCGGCGAAGCCGAGCTCAACCCGGTGACCGTCGGTATCGGCGTCGGCGCGCGCTTCTGATCGCCTGACCGGCTGCTCCAACACGCAACACCGCAACAGCGCACCGCTTCAACGGGCTCCTTCGGGAGCCCGTTGTCGTTTGTGCGGTGGTTCGTTCGCACGCGGCGGCCGGGTGCGCCGTCGTTGCCCGCGTCGTCGTGAATTCAGGCGAACGCGCCCGGCGCGGCGACCCTAATCAGATAGAACGCCGCTCCGCTCGGGTCGCTCAGGCGCGCGATGCGGTCGGCGCCGGCGTCGAACGGCGGCAACACGATGCGGCCGCCCAGCGCGACCGCGCGCGCGGCGCTGGCGTCCACGTCGGGCACCTGCAGATAGATCGACCAGTGCGGCGCCATGTCGCCCCACTGCGGCCCCATCTGCATCAGCCCGCCGAGCCTGCGCCGGTCGTCGGAGAACACCCGGTAACCGCTCGCCGCGGCCGGCTGCGCCTGCATGCGCCAACCGAACAAGCGCCGGTAATAAGCTTCGGCGCGGTCGAGGTCGCGCGTCGCCAGTTCGGCCCAGCACACCGCATTGTCGACGCCGAGACGGTCGACGCCGGGGTGCGCGCGCTGTTGGGCGAGCAGGAAGGCGACGCCTTCGGGATCGCTGCACACCGCCATGCGCACATGTTCCATGAGTTCGAACGGCGTGCCGGCCAGGCGCCCGCCCAGGGCGACCGCCCGCGCGGCCATGGCATCGCAGTCGGCGGCGCGGAAGTACACGTCCCAATGCGGCGCATGGCTGCCGTCCGGCCCCGGCCAGGCGCCGGGCACCAGGCTGTAGGCGCCGGCGACGTCGTGGCCGTCGAGCTTGAAGATCGTGTACGCGCTGGCGTCCGGCATCGGCGTGCGCTCGATCGTCCAGCCGAACAGGGCGCAGTAGAAGGCCTCGGCCGCGCCCTGGTCGTCGGTCGCCAACTCGAACCAACACGGCGCTCCCTGCGCGTGGACCAACGCGGTCATCGCGGCTCTCCCCCTGACTACCCCTCGACACTACGCCGCGGCGAAGAAATCGTCATGGCGCGCTGCGGCGAAACGCCGCGCCGCGGTGCGCCGGCGTGGGGCAGCGAGAGTTTCGGTGAGCGCGGCGGCGCCGCAGTCAGGGATGTTCGGCCTCGACGTGGACGCGTTCGCGGCGCAGCAGGTACAGGCCGCTGGCGACGATGATGGCCGCGCCGATCCAGGTCGTCGAATCGGGCAACACGCCCCACAGGCTCAGGTCGAGCAGCACACCCCAGATCAGGGCCGTGTATTCCAGCGGCGCGATCAGCGAGGCTTCGCCGAGGCGGAAGGCTTCGGTGACCGCGTACTGCCCGATCGAACCGGCGACGCCGAGCCCGGCGATCAGCCACAGGTCCTCGCCGCGGATTGGCGTCCAGGCCGGCAAGGCCAGGGCGCCGGCACCGACGGTCAACATCACCATCAGCCAGACCATCATTGCCTGGGTGCTGTCGGTGCGCGACAGCAGGCGCACGGTGATCGCGCTGATCGCATAGCCGAGCGCCGCGGCCAACACCGCCAGCGCGGCCAGGCTCAGCATGCCCTCGCCGCTCGGCCGCAGCAGCACCAGCACGCCGATCAGGCCGATGCCGATCGCGACCCAGCGCCGCGGCCCGACCCGTTCGCCGAGGATCGGCCCGGACAGCGCGGTGATCAGCAGGGGCGCGATGAAGAAGATCGAATACGCCGTCGACAACGGCAGCCGGTGCACGCCGTAGACGAAGGTCGCCATCATGCCGATGCCGAGCACGCCGCGCAGCAGATGCAGCGACCAGCGCACCCGCAGCAACGGCTTGAGGCCGCCGCTGGCCAAGGCCCAGGTCAGCACGAACGGAAGCGAGGATGCGCCGCGCAGCGCGGCGACCTGGAACGGCTGGTAATGCGCCGACAGCAGCTTCAGCAGCGCGTCCATGATCGAGAACATCACCACCGCGACCAGCATGGTCGCCATCGCGCGGCGGCGGTGCGGATGCGCCGCGCTCATGAAGTGCGCGGGCCGGCGGCGCAGCGGGCCTGAGGCATGAAACGTTGGGATGACGGAGCGGGCATGGCGGCCGGTCGAAGCGGGATCGTCTATCTTGCCCGGCGCGCCTGCGCGCGTCATCCGGCCGAAGGCCGACGCGATCTAGAACGCGCCGGTGCCGGCTGAGTCGGTGCCGGCTGAGTCGGTGTCGGCCGGGTTGATGTCGACCGGGCGACGTCGACGAAGCCGGCAATCACGAAGCAGGATCAACCGCGCCGGCGCAGGCGGCGTGCGAGGCCGACGCTATAGGCCTGGTAGTAACCCAACAACAGACCGCCGACCGCGAGCAGGCTGCCTTGGCGCGGCAACCAGCCGGCCTGGTCGCTCCAGCCGTGCGCGGCCTGCCACAGGCCGAACCCGATCCGCGCCGCGACCACCAGAGTCAGGCCCAGGATCAGCCAACGGTTCGGCGTGTAGTACAGGCCCTTGGCCTCGTACTCGAAGCGAGTGAGGCCAATGCCGAGCATGCCGAGCAGCAGGCCGGCGCCCCAACCGAGCGCCGCGTACAGTGGCGCATCGGCGATCCAGTAGCCGGCCAGCCAGGCGCTGGCGAAGAAGACCAGAAACGACAGCAGCGACAAGGCCGCGGCCAGGCGCACCGCCCACGGCAGCGCCCGGCGCCGGGCTTTGCCGTAGCGATAGCGCTGGATCAGCCCGAGCGGCAGCAACAGCGCCCACAGCATCAGCAGGAGCAGCAGGGCCAGCGGAATCAGCAGCAACAAAGGCATGACCGCAGCTTAGCGGCTGGCAGTGCAGGCGTCGCGCGAAGGCGGAGGCTGGGGGGGCAATGACGGCGGTCCTAGAGGCCTCGCGTTCGCGGCCTGGAGTGGCTGCTTCCAGCTCGGGCCCACGCCTTTGCCTACGCTCGTCATTCCTGCGAAAGCGGAGTGAGCGGACGGACCTGCGAGCCGCCGGCTTGCCAGGTCCGTGAACGCCAGGGCGCTGTGCACTCTGGCCGGGCCGCAAAGGCTTCGACGTTCGACCTGGACAAGCCCTGGATCCCCGCCTGCGCGGGGAGGACCGAATCGAGGGGACGGCCTCCGCGGCGCCGCCGGTTGGCCGGAGCCCCTCAGGCCGCCGCGCCCAGACTGGCGATATCGATCACGAAGCGATAGCGCACGTCGCCCTTGATCATGCGCTCGTAAGCCTCGTTGATCCGGGCGATGTCGATCAGCTCGATGTCCGAAGCCACGCCGTGCTCGGCGCAGAAATCCAGCATTTCCTGGGTCTCGCGGATGCCGCCGATCAGCGAGCCGCCGAGCTTGCGCCGCTGCATGATCAACGCGCCCGCGGCGACCGTCGACGGGGTTTCCGGAATGCCCAGCAGGACCATGGTGCCGTCGAACTTCAGCAGGCCCAGGTAGGCGTTGTAGTCGTGGTCGCCCGAGACCGAGTCGATGATGAAGTCGAACGAGCGCGACAGCGTCTTGAAGGTGGCCTTGTCGCGGGTTGCGGCGAAAGCGTGCGCGCCCAGGGCCAGTGCGGCCTCGCGCTTGGACTCGGAGGTGCTCAGCACGGTCACGCGCGCGCCCATGGCCACCGCGATCTTGACCGCCATATGGCCCAGGCCGCCGAGGCCGACCACCGCGACCTCGTCGCCGGCCTTGACCCCGTAATGCTTCAACGGCGAATAAGTGGTGATGCCGGCGCACAGCAGCGGCGCGGCGCGGTCGAGCGGGATCGACTCGGGGATGCGCAGCACGTAGTCCTGGTCGACGGTGATGCGGGTCGAATAGCCGCCGTAGGTCGGCGCGCCGGTGCCGCGTTCGCGCGAGTTGTAGGTCCCGGTCATGCCCTGGTCGCAATACTGCTCCTCGCCGGCCCGGCACTGCGGGCATTCGCGGCAGGAATCGACGAAACAGCCCACGCCGACCGCGTCGCCGAGCCGGAAGCTCTTGACGTTGGCGCCGAGCCGGGCGACCCGGCCGACGATCTCGTGGCCCGGCACCATCGGGAAGGCCGAACCGCCCCACTCGTCGCGCGCCTGGTGGATGTCGGAATGGCAGACGCCGCAATACAGGATGTCGATCAGGACCTCGTTCGGGCCCGGCTCGCGGCGCTCGATCGAGAACGGGGCCAGCGGCGTGCGCGCATCGACGGCGGCGTAGGCGGCGGTTTTATGCATGGGATCGGCTCCTGGAATCGTTCGGGGCAGTGTATCGGCGGCCGCATCGCGGGGGCGCCGGCTCGCCGCAACAGTGCATATCGCCCCCGCGCTTGCGTTACCCTTTCCCGGTTCTCCCCCCAGCGAGTGTGCCATGCCCTCTTTCGATGTCGTTTCCGAAGTCGACACCCACGAACTCACCAACGCGGTCGACCAGGCCAACCGCGAACTCGGCACCCGTTTCGACTTCAAGGGCGTCGACGCCGAATTCGTCCTCGACGACAAGAGCATCACTCAGTCGGCGCCGAGCGAATTCCAGCTCGAGCAGATGACCCAGATCCTGCGCGCGCGCCTGGTCGCGCGCAACATCGACGCCCGCTGCCTGGAATTCGGCGACGTCGAGACCAACCTGGCCCGCGCGCGCCAGAAGATCACCGTCCAGCAGGGCATCGAGCAGAAGCTGGCGAAGAAGATCGCCGCGACCATCAAGGACGCCAAGCTCAAGGTCGAGACCCAGATCAACGGCGACAAGCTGCGCGTCACCGGCAAGAAGCGCGACGACTTGCAAGCGGTGATGGCCTTGCTCAAGGGCGGCGATTTCGAGCGTCCGCTGCAGTTCGACAACTTCCGCGACTGAAATGAGCGCGACTGCCGTCCCCGGCGAGGACCCGATCGCGGCGACCCGGCGCTGGCTGGAGCGCGCGGTGATCGGCCTGAACCTGTGCCCCTTCGCCAAGGCGGTGCTGGCGAAAGGCCAGGTGCGTTTCGTCCTCAGCGAAGCGGCGACCCCCGAGGCCTTGCTTGAAGAACTGGCCTCGGAGCTGGTGCTGCTGGAGCAGAGCGACCCGGAACGGATCGACACCACGGTGCTGATCCATCCGCGGGTGTTGAACGAGTTCCTCGACTTCAACGATTTCCTGGAACTGGCCGATGGGGTCGTCGCGGCCCTGGACCTGGAAGGCGAGATCCAGATCGCGAGCTTCCACCCGGACTATCAGTTCGCCGACGCCGCCTACGACGAAGTCGGCAACTGCACCAGCCGCTCGCCCTACCCGACCCTGCACCTGCTGCGCGAAGCCAGTGTGGCGCGCGCGGTCGCGGCCTTTCCCGATCCGGACGTGATCGTCGAACGTAATCTGGCGACTCTGGAAAAGCTGGGCCTGGAAGGCTGGCGCAAGCTGATGGCGGGTTGATTCGCCACTCGCTTTGGCGGATGTGACGGCGGCGGGCGGTGAAGCAAATCCCGCTGCCCCTCCTTCGCCGGGGAACCGCCCTGCCGGCTCGGTGTCGTTCGCCGGAAGGTCGACGGTTCGCGACCGCCAAGGCGTTCGCGGGCCACGGCCAGACGCGATGACGTAGCCCCCGAAGCGCTTCCCCTTTGGAAAAGGGCCAGGGGATTGCCTTTGCTCTGCTTTACTTCTGCGGCCCCAGCCCTCGCGAACCCCGATCAGCTCGCCGAAGCCCGCCGACCCAAAGCGGTGTCCAGCAAGGCGCGCGCCTGCAACAGCGAATCGGCGATGCGGTGGCCCAGGCCGCGCAATTCGGCGTGCGGCGGGACCAGGTCGGGGACCTGGATCGGGGTCGCGCCTGCGGCGAGCGCGGCGCGCACGCCGGGTTCGGAATCCTCGAGCACCAGACAACGGCGCGGGTCGACGCCGAGCCGCGAGGCGGCCAGCAGATAGATGTCCGGCGCCGGCTTGGGATACTCGACGTCGCTGCCGGTGACGATCACGCCGAAGCGCTCGATCAGGCCGCTCGAGGTCAGCTTCGCCAGCGCGCGCTCGCGCCGGGTCGAGGTCGCGATCGCCTTCGGAATGCGGTGCGCGTCGAGCAGGTCCAGCAGTTCGAGCAGGCCGCGCTTGAGCGGCAGGCCGGCGGCGACGCGCGCATCGTACAGGCGGTCGCCGGCATCGCGCAGGCGCAGGGCGGCCTCGTCGCCGAGACGCTCGGCGAGCATCGCGTAGCTGGCGCGGTCGTGCATGCCGACCATGCTCAGCCACAGCGCGTCGTCGGCCTCGACCGATTGCTCCAGCGCGGCGGCGCGCCAGGTTTCCAGCATCGCGCGCTCGCTGTCGAGCATCAGGCCGTCCATGTCGAACAACACCGCGTCGGGGACGAAATCGATCGCGGGCAGTTGCGGCTCAGCCACGGAACAAAGTCTCGAGATCGGAAGCGTCGAGCGTGCGCCATTGCCCGCTCGGCAGGTCGCCCAGGGACAGGCCGCCGATGCGGCTGCGATGCAGCGTTTCGACATGGTTGCCGACCGCGGCGAACATGCGCCGTACCTGGTGATACCGGCCTTCGGTCAGGGTCAGGCGGGCCCGGCGCGGGGCGAGGACTTCGAGCGCGGCCGGCGCCAGCGGCGTCTGCTCCGACTCCAGCATCAGCTCGCCGCTAGCGAAGATCGCGGCCTCGTCGCCGCGCAGATCCGCGGCCAGGCTGGCCTCGTAGACCTTGGCCAGTTGCGCCTTCGGCGACACGATCCGGTGCAGCAGGCCGCCGTCGTCGGTGAACAACAGCAGGCCGCTGGTCTCGCGGTCGAGCCGCCCGACCGAGGACAGCAACGGCGAACGCGCGCGAAACCGCGGCGGCAGCAATTCGTAGACGATGCGCCCGGGGTCCTTGGTCGAGCAGGTGTAGCCGACCGGCTTGTGCAGCAACAAAGTCAGCCCCGCCGGCGGATCGAGCGGCTCGCCGTCGAGGCGGATCGCCTCGTGCGCGACCTTGTCGTCGGCGTACAACACCTCGCCCTGCGCATCGGTGATGCGGCCGGAGCGGAACATCGCGGTGACCTCCTTGCGGCTGCCATAGCCCAGGTTGGCGATCAGCTTGACCAGTTTCATGCGCGCGCCTTGGCCGAGGCCTTGGTGTGCTTGATCGCTTCGACGACCTTGAAACCGCCGCGCTGGGCGACGATACGGACCTGGCCGAAGCGCTCGTCGAGCACCGATTCGTAGGGCAGATGGCGGTTCGCGACCAGCCACAGCCGGCCGCCGGGGTTCAGCGCCTCGGCGGCGACCGCGATGAAGCGACGGCCGAGGTCGGGGCGCTCGTCGCGGCCCTGGCCGTGGAACGGCGGGTTGCTGACGATCACGTCATAGCCGCGGTCCAGGCCGGCGGTGACGTCGTGCCAGTGGAATTCGAGCTCGGCGCTCGTCGCCACCCGCGCGAGGTTGGTCCGCGCCAATTCCAGCGCGCGCGCCTGCGCCTCGTACAGGTCGACCGCGACGATGCCGGGGCAACGCGTCAACAATTCGGCCGAAAGATAGCCGTAGCCGGCGCCGAGATCGGCCGCGCGGCCGCGCAGGTCGCTCGGCAGATGCGCCGCGAGCAGGGCCGACGCGGCGTCGATGCGGTCCCAGGCGAACACGCCGGGGCGGCTGACGAAGCGGCCGCCGAGGATCTCGCGCGGTTGGTCGAACGCGGCCCAGGCCGCGGCCTGGGCCGGGTCGGCCGGGCCGTCGAGCGGCGCGGTCCAGAACGCGCGGCATTTGCGTTTGGACAGACTGCCGACCGGGCCGGCGATGCGCCCCAGGTCGGTCTCGCCGGAGCGTGCGCCTTCGTCGTTGCGCATGCAGGCGAGCACGCGGCCGCCGGGCGCGGTGCGCGCGATCGCCTGGGCGAACAGCGCGCGCGCCTCGTCGCGCTGGCGCGGCGGCAGTACCAACACCAGCGGGAACCGCCGGGCCGGATCGAGCGTGTCCAGGTCGACCGTGTCCAGGCCGGCGCGGTGCAAGGCGTCGACTTCGGGCTTGAAGCCCTGTTCGCAGACCAGGCCCGGGCGCGGCCGCTGGCGCAGGCCGATGCCGTCGCGCGCGTGCAGGAACAGCGCGCCGCCGTGTTCGGGCCAGCGCAGCAGGCCGTCGGCGAGCGGCTGGAAGAGGGTGTCGAGCGCGTCGTCGGAGCGGTCAACGCGCATGCGGGAATTTCTGAATGGCGGTCATCGCACGGATTTTACGCGCGACCGCGCTAGGGTGTCGGCATCGCATCCAACCGAATGCACGCCTCATGCGCCTGCCCGTCCTGATTGCAGCTCTGTTGATGCCCGCGGTGGCCTGGTTTTCCCAACAGGGCGTGTTCGGCCCCGACAACGGCACGATCTCCGACCGCTACCCCACTCTGCTGGTCGCGGCCGGTTACGCCTTCGCGATCTGGGGGCCGATCTTCCTCGGCGACCTGGTGTTCGCCTTCTGGCAGCTGCGTGGGCGCTATCGCGACGCCGACGGCCTGCGCCGGCTGCGCCCGGCCGCGGCGGCCGGCTTCACTTTGACCGCGCTGTGGATGCCGATCTTCTCCCAGCAGTGGTTCTGGCTGGCCCTGGCGGTGATCTGGCTGGCCCTGGCCTGCCTGGCCCGCTGCGCGGTGTTGCTGTCGCGCGACGGCCATCCCCTGCCCGGGCAGGCCGCCTGGGCCAGGTTCCCGATCTCGCTGCATGCCGGCTGGTTGAGCCTGGCCGCGTTCCTGAACACCGCCCAGGTGATCGTCGCCTATCGGCTGCTGCCGACCGACGACATGCTGGGCTGGAGCCTGGCGCTGCTGGCCGCCGCGGCCGCGCTGCTGTTGCTGTTGAACGCGCGCATGCGCGGCAACGCCGGCTACACGATCGCCGCGCTGTGGGGCCTGGCCGGGGTCTACGTGAAGCAGTCCGAGTCGGCCTTGCACGGCGCGCAGATCGCCGCCTGGGGCGCGCTCGCGATCGCCGCACTGCTGCTGGCGCAAACCTTGTGGCTGCGCCTGCATCCGCGCCATCGGGTGTTTTCCGGGCATCTTTCGCCGGGCGAATGATCTTCGGCCTGCGCACCGGCGCATTGCGACTCCGCAACAGCGGCTTCATCGCCACGCAACGCCGCGGCCGCGAGGATGGACCATCGTCCAGCCCACAGGAGCGACCCACGATGCGAGCCCTTTTCATCGGCGGCACCGTCGACAACAGCGAACTCGATCTCGACGAAGGCCAGCCGCCGCGCCATTACCCGCCCAATACCGGCAGCGGCCAGGCGCGTTACCGCCTGCACCACGTCGGTCTGCGCGAGAACGACCCGGTCTATGCGGTTTACGCGGCCCCGGACCTCGCCGACGGCGAGGTCGAGCGGGTCGCCGAGGAACGCGGCTACGCGCGGCGCTTTCAGGCGGAGCCGCAAATCAGCGAGTGAGTCGCTGGCGAGCGAAACCTCGACGAGTAACGGCCGGCCAATGAGCTGCCGGCGAGCGAGCCGCAGCGATTGCCGAGCTGCGCGGCCCTCACCCAGCCTCTCTCCCGCGGGAGAGGGCTCGCTGCAGAGGCGGTCCGCGCTCAGCCCTGCAATTCTCGCAAGGTCACCGACGGCGGCGCGTCCAGCACCCGGCGGGTGGCGAACATGCCCGCGGCGAGCGCCGCCAGCACGCCGGCGGCCGCGCCGAACGCGGCCATGCGCGCATCGAACTCCCAGGGCAGATCGAACACCTGCACCGCGACCACACCGGCCAGCACCGAGGCGGCGATCGCCGCGGTCAGGCCCGAGAGCAGGCCGATCGCGGCGAATTCCGAAGCCTGGGCCAGGCGCAACTGGCGCCGGCTTCCGCCGAGCACGCGCATCACCCCGCCTTCGAGCAGGCGTTCGTCCTGGCTCGCGCTGACCGCGGCCATCAACACCAGCACGCCGGCGACCAGGGAGAAATAGAACACCACCTCGACCACGGTCGAGACTTGATCGGCGGTGCTGCGCACCTGCTTGAGCACCTGATCGATGTCGATCACCGACAGGTTCGGAAAGCGCTCGACCAATTGCGAGGTGAAACGGGTGCGTTCGGCCGGCACGTTCATCGCGGTGATGTAGCTCGCGGCGTAGCCGTCGAGCGAACCCGGCGAAGCGATCACGAAGAAGTTCGGACGGAAGCTTTCCCAATCGACCTTGCGCAGGCTGGTGACGGTGGCCTGGAAGTTCTGTCCGGCGATGTCGAACCCCACCCGGTCGCCGAGCTTCCAGCCGAGTTCCTCGGCGAACCCTTCCTCGACCGAGACCTCGGGCCGGGCCAGCTTGCGTGCGGCCCAGAACTTGCCGTCGACGATCTTGTTGTCCGAACGCAGGCTGTCGGCGACCGACAGATTGAACTCGCGTTCGGCCAACTGCTTGGCGCGTTCGCCGCGCTCGGCATAGTCGGCGCCGGTGACGGCCTTGCCGTTGTGCGCGACCAGGCGGCCGCGGATCATCGGGAACAGGGTCGGCGCCGGCAGGCCTTGCTCGCCGATGAAACGGCGCACGTCGGCGACCTGGTCCTGCTGCACGTTGATGATGAAACGGTTCGGCGCATCGGCCGACAGCGACATCTGCCAGCGATCGAGCAGGTCGGTGCGCACGAAGGTCAACAGCAGCAAGGCCATCAGGCCCAGGCCGAGCGCCGAGATCTGGGCGATGCTGGTGCCGGCGCGGCGGCTGACGTTGGCCAGGCCGTAGCGCAGGCTGCCGCGCAAGCGCGAACGCAGGCGCCGCACCGCCAGGATCAGGCCCCAGGCCAGCAGCGCGAGCACCGCCAGGGTCGCGGCGATGCCGCCGAGCATGGCCGCGCCGAGCGCGACCGAACCGGCCTTCCACCACAGCAGCGCACCGAGCCCGAGCAGGCCGACGATCGCGACCACCCAGGCGCTGGGCTCGGTCGGGTCGAGGTCGCGGCGCAGCACGCGCAGCGCCGGCACGCGCCGCAGCGCGAGCACCGGCGGCGCGCCGAAGGCGAGCAGCACCACCATGCCCACCCCGAAGCCTTGCACCGCCGGCAACCAGCCCGCGCCGGGGATCGACATCTTCAAGGCCTGTTCCAGCCATCCGCCGATCAGCCATTGCAGGCCGAAGGCGAGCGCGACGCCGATCGCGCTGGCGATCAGGCCGAGCAGCACCATCTCGCCGACGTGGATGCCGACCAGGGTGCGCTGGCTGGCGCCGAGGCAACGCATCACCGCGGTGCCGGACAGGTGCCGCTCGCTGTGGCGGCGCGCGGCCATCGCCACCGCGACCGCGGCCAGCACCACCGAGACCAGCGCGGCCAGGCCGAGGAAACGCCCGGCGCGGTCGAGCGCCGAACGCACTTCCGGGCGCGCATCGGCGATGGTTTCCAGGCGTTGGCCGCGTTGCAGCGCGGGCTTGGCCGCGGCGACGAAACCCTCGACCGCGCCGGGCGCGCCGGCGACGACCAGGCGATAACGAATGCGGCTGCCGGGCTGGACCAGCCCGGTCGCGGGCAGATCGCCGGCGTTGAGGAACACCTTCGGCGCGATGTTGAAGTAATCCAGGGAAGCGTCCGGCTCCTGCACCACCAAGGCGGCCAGGCGCAGGCTGGAATCGCCGAGCGCGATACTCTGGCCGATCTGCGCGCCGAGGGTGTCGGCGCCGGCGCGGCTCATCCACACCGTGCCGGGCGCGGGCACCCCCTGCGCGTCGCGCTCGGCGCCGCCGACGCGGTCGACGATGCGGAAACTGCCGCGCAGCGGAAAGCCCTCGCCGAGCGCGCGCAGATCGCCGAGTTGCAGGCGTTCACCGACCCGGATCATGGTCTGCAGTTCGGTGGCCTCGGCGCGGCGCAGCGCCGGCAACGACGCGGCACGGCGCAGCGCGCCGTCGATCGGGTGATCGGAGCGGATCACCGCGTCGCCGCCGAGCAGCCGGTTGGCCTCGATGGCCAGCGCGCGTTCGGCGCGATCGGTGACGAAGCCGACCGCGGTCACCGCCAGCACGGCCAAGACCAGCGCCGCGAGCAGGATGCGCACGTCGCCGGCCTTGAGGTCGCGGCGCAGTTGTCGCCATGCCAGCGACACGGTGCGTGGCATGCCGCTCACCCCTGCACCAGGCGGCCGCTGTCGAGGCGGATGCGGCGGTGGCAACGTTCGGCCAGGTGTTCGTCGTGGGTCACCAGCACCAGGGTGGTGCCGGCATCGGCGTTGAGCTCGAACAGCAGCTCGATGATCGCCTGGCCGGTATGGGTGTCGAGATTGCCGGTGGGCTCGTCGGCGAACAGTAACGCAGGCCGGGTCACGAAGGCGCGCGCGAGCGCGACGCGCTGCTGCTCGCCGCCGGACAGCTGGCGCGGGTAGTGGTCCAGGCGCTGGCCCAGGCCGACCTTGGCCAGGATCGCCTGCGCCGGCGCGAACGCATCGCGGTCGCCGCGCAGTTCCAGCGGCAGCATCACGTTTTCCAATGCGGTCAGCGAGGGCAGCAGCTGGAAGCTCTGGAACACGAAGCCGACCTTCTCGCTGCGCACGCGCGCGCGACCGTCCTCGTCGAGCGAGGACATCGGCTCGCCGTCGAGGGTGACCGTGCCGCTGCTCGGCGAATCCAGGCCCGCCATCAACGACAGCAAGGTGCTCTTGCCCGAGCCGGAGGCGCCGACGATCGCGACCGTGTCGCCCTTGGCGATCGAAAATCCGACCCCATCGAGGATGGTGAGTTCGCCCGACGGCAAGGCCACCCGCTTGCCGAGCCCGACGACCTCGAGCGTCGGCGCCTGGGCCGGCGCGCGCGCCACCGCTTCAGCGTGGGTCTCGTCGCGGCCCTTCACGATGGAATCGGCCGTGATCGAATCGGCCAGGTTGGAAGCTGCCATGATCGTCCTGTCTGTTTGCCTCGCCGTATCTTCGGGAGACGTTATTAAATGAGTTTTAAGAACTGCAACCGCGATCGCCTCGAGTTCGGGCGCCGCGACGACGCGAGCGCCGCCAGCGCCGGCCTGGACCTCGGCCGCGCGCCCACCGGCGACCTCGCGGCCCGGAAACAACGATATGCGGCATCGCCGGGCCGCGTTCAATGGGCCATCGGTCGTGGCGCCCGCGCCGCGCTGCTGGCCACGGCCGTGCTGCTGAGCGCCTGGGCGCCGCTGCAGGCCCAGCCCGCGGCGGCGGCGAAAACCCCAACCAGACCCGCGGCCGCGGCACCGGCGGCCAAGGCCGCGCGCACCGTGCTGTTCATGGGCGACTCGCTGTCGGCCGGCTACGGCCTGGCCGCCTCGCAGGGCTGGGTGGCGCTGACCGCCGAGCGCATCGCCAAGACCAAGCCGGGCTGGAAGGTCGTCAACGCCAGCATCAGCGGCGAAACCACCGCCGGCGGCGCCTCGCGCATCGCCGGGGAACTGCAGCGCAACCGCCCGGCCGTGGTGGTGATCGAACTCGGCGCCAACGACGGCCTGCGCGGTCTGCAACTGGCCCAGAGCCGGGCCAATCTCGAACGCATGATCGTGGCGGCCAAGGCGGCGAAGGCGCAGGTACTGCTGATCGGCATGCGCATGCCGCCGAACCTCGGCAAGGAATACACCTTGGGCTTCGAACGCAACTTCCGCGAACTGGCCAGCCGGCACGGCACCGCTCTGCTGCCGTTCCTGCTCGAACCGATCGCGCTCGACCGCGCCGCCTTCCAGGCCGACAACCTGCACCCGATCGCGAGCGCGCAGCCGAAGCTGCGCGATCACGTGTGGACCCGGCTCGGGCCGATGCTGAAGTAGGCAGAAAGCGGACGCCGGCGCGTCCGCCTCAGGCGTTGTGGCGCGCCGCGGTCGAACGCGCCCGCGCGTGCGGCCGCTCGGCATCGCGGCCGAGATAGGCCTTGCAGCGGAACTGGTCGATGTCGTTGATGCGCAGGATGTTGCGCTTGCGGCTGACCAGGCCGCTGCGGTGCCAGGTCTGCAACTGCGCGTTCAACTTCGGCCGGCTCGCATTGACCATCGCCGCCAGGATGCTCTGGGTCGGCGGCAGGGCCACCTCGAAACTGTCCTCGCGCGGACGCGTCTGCGAGCGCATCAGCGACAACAGATACCTCGCCAGGCGCGATTCGAGCCGGTGCAGGCACATCGTCTCCAGGCTTTCCACCGCCTGCCGCAAGCGCTGGCACAACGAGGCATGGGCGCGCTCGATCACCGCCGGGTCCGAGGTCAGGCTGGGAAAGTGGCGGCGCGACAGCAACAGCACCCGGGTCGGACTGTAGGCCACCGCGGTGAAGGTATGCGAATGATTGTCGAGCAGTGGGGTTTCGTCGACCGTCTCGCCGCTTTCGATGGTGTCGACGATGAGCTCCTGGCCATCGGGACCGTACAGCAGTTTGTAGATCCGCCCGTGGATGACGAAGGCGAGAAAATCGCTGGGATCGTTCTTGAAGAACAGCGCATCGCCTTCCTCGAGATTGAGTTCGGTGGCATGGCGGGCGATGTGTTCCAGCAGCGTCGCCGGCAGACCGCGCAGGAGATTGCAGCGGTCCAGGCCCCAGCGACGCCGGCGCACGGCGATGTTGTCTTCGAGTGTCACGCACATACGGGCGGCCGCGTGCCCGAACTGGCGGTTGCGTAAGTCCGGGCGGCGACGGGGCCGCGATGAAGATGGCCGCGCATGCGGCCGATGGCACGTTGCATAACGCCCCCTGTGGATCGTCTGCGTTCTGAGCCTGCGGCGAGCGACGGGATCCGCCGATCGAGCTGCGTCGCGGATGCGGCGCCGTTGCGGCGTCGCCAGTGCGAACCCGGCCCGCAGGAGCCGGTACGATGCCGGCGCCAAGCGGCCCGGCATCGTGTCCTTTGCCGATTACGCGTACGGCGTCGACTTGAACGAGCTGAGCACGGTCAACAGGCTGGTCAGGTTGTCCGACACGCCGGTCTGGGCGACCTTCTCGGTGGCGCCGGCGGCGGCGGTCGTGTCGACGCTGTAGATCTGCATCACGCCCTGGTTGGCGGCGGCCAGCGACAGCGAATTCTGCTGCTGCTGCGAGGACACCGAGTTCTCGAACAGGATGCCGGTGGAGTGCGCGGCGGCCTGGAAGATCGAGCCCATGGCGAAGGCCGGCGCCTCGCCGATGACCTTGACGTTGGACTGGGTGACGGCGTCGGTGATCTGGTTGTTGACTGCGGTGGGAAAGGCCATGAAGAAATCCTCGATTGCGCATTAGGAAAAAGCGGATGAACCCGGATGCCGGCCCGGCGCGCTGCGAGCGCGGACCGGCATCTGCGGCCCGACCGTCGCGGCCGGGCCGAAGCGGCTATGGCGATCGCGGCCGATTACGGCTTGAACGCGCGCAGCACGGTCAGCAGGCTGGTGAGGTTGTCGGACACGCCGGTCTGGGCGATCTTTTCGGTCGCGCCGGCGGCGGCGGTGGTGTCGAGGCTGTAGATCTGCATCACGCCCTGGTTGGCCGCCGCCTGCGCCAGCGTGTTCTGCTGCTGCTGCGCGGACACGGCGTTCTCGAACAGGATGCCGGTCGAGTGGGCCATCGACTGGTAGATCGAGCCCATCGCGAAGGCAGGCGCCTCGCCGATGACCTTGACGTTGGACTGGGTGACGGCATCGGTGATTTGATCGTTGACGGCGGTAGGGAAAGCCATGTTGAACTCCTTGGAGGGATGAAGTACGGCCGATGCCGTACGTGTTGGAAGAACGAGTCATCTATCGCGTTGTGAAGCCCGTTCCCGGCGCCTTTCGGCCTGTTTTGATGGTTGTCCGGGTCGGGTTAGGCAGCGGGTTTTCCGCTGTTTTCCGCATCGGCGCGCGACTCGTCCGATGACGCGGAATTGGGGGTCTTCGGGATCAGGCCGTTGTCCTTGGCGGCGTCGATCACGCTTTGCAGTTGTTTGGCGAGCGGCCCGAACTGCTGGTCGAAGCGAGCTTCGACTTCGAGCCGCACCAAGTGCGCGAGTTGGTCGGCGATCTGCGCGATCATCGGCCGCTCGGCGGCGGCGCCGGCGCCCGGCTGCGGCCTGGGCGGGCGCAGGTCGTCGAGCGAGGTCGCGCGTTCGACCGCGCCGAGCACCGCCGCCTCGGCTTCGCGTTCGGCGCGCGCGTCCTTGCGCACCGTCGCATGAGTGCGGCGCAGGCTTTGCTCGATCACCTCCTCGATGCGCTGGCGCCCGGATTCGATCAGGTTGCCGGCCTGCGAACGGCCGAGCTGGCCGACCGTCGGCCCGCCCGCCGGCGCCGCCGCGCGCGCCTTCGAGTCGGCGTCGATCGCATCCAGCGCCGCGCCGACCTGCGCGCGTTCGTCGTCGCTGAGTTCGCGCCCGAGCACGCGCAAGGCCAACAGGCCGACGTGATGATCGAGTTCGCTGCGCACCGGATCGGCCGCGCGGCGCGGCGGCGCGCCATTGCTCGCTGCGCCATTGCTCGCAGCGCCGTTCACGGCGGCGCCGTCGGGAGTCGCGGCCGACATCAGCGCGCTCCCAGCTGTTTCACCAGCGCGCCCAGCACTTGCTGCGGCTGCACGCCGACCAGCTTGGCCAAGGCGGCCAGGACCTGCTCGGGAGAGACCCCGGCCAGTCTGGTCAAGGCCTCGAGCACATCGGGGCGCAGGAAGCGTTCGATCAGCTCGTCGCCGTCCGCGGCCGGCTCGGCCGGCGGCACCGGATCTGCCGCCGGCTCCGCCGCGGGCGCGGGCGTCATCGCCTCGCCCGATGCCGCTTGCGCTGCCGACACCGCCCGCTCCACCGCCTGTTGCGATGCCGCTTGCGCAGTCTTGGCCGCCGGCTGATCGAACAGGCCTTCCAGCTCCTCGTGCAGCAGGTAATGCAGATTCTCGTCCATTGCGAACTCCGGTCTTACAAGGGATGCGATACGCAATGCGGTCGCCGATCAGGCCGGACCGGGCTTGCGCGTGACGGTGACGACGGACGCCGGCGCCTTGTATCCGGCGATCGCCGCGGTGATCTGGCGCGTGCCGGCAAGGCCCGCGAGCGGGCCGACCGTGGCCTGCCAGTACACGGCCGAGACGCTGGCCACCAGTTGCTGCAATTGCGCGCCGAGGCTCGCCTGGGCCGGCGCGGAAGCGTCGAAAGGCACCAGCTCGTAGGCCAGCAGCACGACCGTGCGCAGGAATTCGTCCTGGATGTCGCTATGTTCGACACCCGGCGCATTCGACCCGAGCAAGTAGGAACGCCAATTGATGAACAGGTTCAGGACTCTGCTCAAGGCGGCGAACCAGACGCTGCGCAAGGGGCTGTCGCCAACCAGAGCCTCGACCAGCGCCTGGAACGCGGCGTAGGCGCGGTCGAGGTTGGCGACGCTGGCGATCAAGGCGGTCGCCGCGCTCAGTTGTTCCTGGAGCACCGGCCTGCCGCCGACGAACAAGTCGGCCAGCGTCGCGGCATCGCGCACCAGCTTCATGAGCTGGCCGATCTGGGTGGCGCTCAGCGCCTGCGCGCCGGCGTACATCCAGCGCTCGCTCGCCGCACGCAGGCGGTCGGTGTCGATGTAGCCATCGAGCCGCGAGTCCCCGGCCGAGGCGAACCGGTCCGCCGCCGCGACGATCGCGTTGCCGTCCGGGCGGGTGTCGAACGCGACGAACGGGTACTTGGCGGCGATGAAGCTGCGGTAGTGGCCGGCCTGACCGAGCCGGAACCCCAGCAGGCTGGTATTCGCGGTCAATGATTCGTAGTAACTCGGCCCCTGCGCCGAAGCGGGCCGGTCGAACGCTGCGCACAGGGCCATCGCGCTGCGCTGGCCGGCGGCGTCGACCCGCGCGCGCGTGCGCGCGCCGGCGAGGTCGTAGCGACGCAAGATCAGGCCGTCGCAGGTGAGTCTGTCGTTGCCGAACATCTCGTCGAGTAAGCCCGACACGTCGCGGCTGCGATGCGGCGGCGCGCCGGAGGCGCCGGGCGCGTCCTCGGCCTGGCGTCCTTGGGCTGCGGCGAGGCAGGCGAATACATAGTCCGAATAAGCGCGATAGAACCCGGTTCCGGGCAGCCGCAGCGAGTACGCCATGGCGTAGCCGATCATCGAACGGTTGTCGGAGGCCACGCCCGTGCCTGGGCCGCAGTCGATGCGCTGGGTCAGCTGCAAGGCCCGCGCGCCGGCGCCAGCGCCGAAGAAACGGGTCAGCTCCGGGCCCGGCTCGACCTGCAGCTGCGCGCTGAGGAAGGCCAACGACTCGGCGTAGCGGCCGGCCTCGTGCTCGCCGCCGGGCAGGTCGATGCCGATCACCTCGCCCAGGGTCGGGTCCTCGAACAGCGGCAGGATCCTGGCACTGAGTTCGCGTCCGAGCGCCTGCGCATCGGCGCCGTCCGCCGACGTCTGCGCCAGCAGTTTGTACTGGGTCTGGCGGGCCTGGTTGTAGCTCGCCGCGACCGCGTTGGCGGCGCGGATGTCGTCCTCGCCGATGGCCGCCTGCACGTGCGCGACGCCCTGCAGTTCGAGATAGCGCAAGCTCATCGCCATCCACTGCAGATAACGCGCTTCGCCATCGGGTTCGGCGCGCAGCTTGCCGATCGCGAACCGGCGGGCGCGGTAGACATCGTCGCGCGGCGTGTAGCGGCTGGCGCCGTAGACTCTGCGGTTGAAGTAACGCAGCGCCGGCATCAACTGGTCGAGCGTCGTCGAGGTGGCCGGCTTGACGCCCTTGGCCAGACCTTCGAGCGCGCCGCGCACGCTCTTGTACAGCACCGGGTCGGTGGCGGCGATGCCGCGGCGCAGGTTCAGGCCGAGCCAGCGGCTCAGGCAGACGCAGGCGATGTAGAGGTCTTCGGCGACGCACTCGCCGCACTCGTAGCGCACCCGGTGACCGCGCGCGGCCAGACCGGCAAGCGGGTTGCCTTCCTCCATCCACGCCAGCGCCTTGAGGAACAGCGACACCGCGCCGCGACCGGGCTGGGCGTCGTCGGCCTCGCCGCCGCCGAACAGGGCGGCCAGCGACAACTGCTGTCCCTGGGCGATGGCGACGGTGGCCTGCACCTCGAACGCGCCGTCGCGGCCCTGTCGCTTGTACGCCACCGGCAGCTGCAGCGCGTCGCCGGCCACCGACGCCGGATCTTCGACCGGCAGGATGCCGGCGAAGGGGCTGTCGTAGTCGAAGCGATAGCTCGGCAATGTCAGCGACGGCAGGGCGAAATAAGCCATGACCCGGGTCCTGTGGGTGCGGTGCGGCGACGGCGGTCCGGCGCGGGCGTGGGGTCACGCCCGCGCGGGGACGGCACGGCGATCAACTGCCCTTGCGGTTCTGCAGCAGCGAGGAGTACTTGGCGATGCTCGAGTCGATACGGTCGATGGCGAAGCTCGCCGACTCGGCTTCCATCGCGCCGGCGGCCGCGGCGACCGCGGCGGCCGCGCCCATGAGGATGTCGGTGGCGAGAATGCCCAGCGCGTCCTCGGCGGCTTTCTCGAGCTGGTTGTCGACCAGATCCTGGGTCATCTGCCGCATCAGGATGCCTTGGCTCGCCAAGGCGATCTTGCTGACCCCGTCGAAGTACGCCGCGGCCGATTGCGCGACCAGGCCCGCGGCCTGGCTGATCATCATGTCCGGGCCGGTCGCGATCTGCGACGGCGCATACGAGGCGGTCTCGGCGTTGGTGAACTGCACCGCCTGCACGATCTGCTGATTGAGCGCGTCGGTCGGCGGCGGCGGCGGCGGCGGGTCTACGCTTTTGGCCATCGCGAGGCTGCGCGCCGCGGCCAGCGGCGACGGCGGCGGCGTGGCGGGCGTCGACGGCGCGCTTGGGGCGCCGGCCGAGGCCGGCGCCGCGGCGGCGTTCGGCGGCGTCGCCGCGGCATCGCTCGACGCTGCGCCGGCAGCGGCCGGTGCGGGCGCCGGTGTCGATGGCGCAGCGGCGGCGGCAGCGGAAGTTGCCGCCGCTGCCGACGCGCTCGGATCGGCCGCTGCGGTCGGCGCAGCGGAGGCCGCCGGAGTCGCGTTGGCGCTCGCGTCGGTCGACGTACTTGCGGGCGCAGTGGCGGCTGGCCCGGTTGCCGGCGACACGTCGGCCGGCGCGGCCGCAGCGGCGGGTGCCGCATTCGTTGCCGGCGTATTCGCCGGCTCGGCCGGGGCCGCCGGCGCATCGGGTGCGGTTACGGCTGGTGCGGGCGTCGCGGCGGGCGTCGCGGCGACCGGCTCGGCGGCAGCCGGCGTGGGAACCGCGGTCGCGCTGGCTGCGGCGGCATCGGCGGCGGGCGGGTCGATCAGTGCGGGCGGCGGGGTGGCGTTGATGGTCATGGCGGCGGATATCGCTATAGGCGGCGTGACAGCGGATGCCGCGACCGGTGGCGCGAGGCCGACGGTGGCGGTGGAAGGTGTCGGCGCGGGCGATGCGATCGCCGCCGACGGTGTTGGCGCAGCGTTCGCGCCGTGAGCCGATCGCTTGCCCGACGCGTTGTTGCGCTTGCCGGGCCTCGGCTTCATCGCCCGGCGCTCCCGCGGCGAGGCGTGCGATCGCGATCGGATTCATGGCCTCGCCTCGCCGGCGCCGACGCAAGTGCAAGCGGCGTCATGGTTTCTCCCCGATCGCCATGATCAGGGCGACCGCCTTGGACACCACTGCGCTCGAGATCTGGTTGAGCACCTGCTGGCTGTGTACGGCGTTCTGCAGCGACAGGCCGGCCGAATGGCTGGACACCTGATACAGGGATGCGATCGCTTGCGCGGGCGCTTCGGCGACTACCTTGACGTTGGTCTGGGTGACAGCGTCGGTGATCTGCGAATTGACGGAGGTCTCGTCGGCCATGAGCCTGTCCTTGAATGATGCGGTTTGAAGGGGTCGGCATGACCGGCGCCGGGATCGCGCTGTGCATTCCGTTATTCGTCGTGAGTCTGATTGGGAGGAACGCCCGGCCAATGCCGTTGTGAAACGAGAATCGAACGATGCGCTCGCGAACCGCGTACCCGGCTTTGCCCGGCCGGCGCGCTCAGTCGCGCGCCATCGCGGTCTTGATCCGGTTGCGCAGCAGCTCCACGCGCTTGCGCGCGAGCGGTTGGTTGATCTGGAATTTCTGCGCGATCACCGGGTACGGCAGATCGTCGATGAAGCGGTAGGCGAACAGGCGGCGCTGTTCGCGGCTCAGGCGCGAGACCGCGGCGACCACCCGGTCGAGCTGCTGGTCGAGTTCGAGCTTCTGCAGCGCCGACAGACCCTCGTGGGCGAAGCCGCTGGCCTCGCTGTCGATCTCGCGGTTGCGATCGAACATCTCGCGGTCGCGGCTGCGCCGGCGCACGCTGTCGAGAAATACGTGACGCAGCACCACGAACAGGAAGCCGCAGGGATCGGTCACCGTCTGCGGCGCGCGACGCATGAACAGCAGGGCCTTGATCGCGGTATTGGCCAGCAGTTCCTCGGCCTGATCGCGCTGGCCGTCGGCGAAGCGGCGCGCACGCGCCTCCAGTTCGGGCAGACACAGCCGCCAGGCGTTGGCGAACATTTCGTCGGCGACCTTGAGGTCGTCGCGCTCAGTCTTGGGACGTTCCATCTCTCGCTTCTCCTGTGTCGAGCACCTGAGAGCGAGTCTGGTTAGGGGGTCTGGCGATGGCTGTTACTTGGGTGACACGCGCCCGCTGCTGGGCGCGATGAACTGCGCACCCCGTCGCGATACGCGATTTCCGTGTCGGTTTTCGTCGACGTATCGCACGCTTGTCGCCGTCGCCGATGTCCGCACTGCCGGTCGGATGCCGTTGCGCGCGCGAGGCGGCCAGGCCGCGGGCGTCACGAAAGATGCGTGCGCGACCGCACGCCGGCGCGGCGTTCGAACGCGGTTCGATGCCTGCGCGGACGGCCGCAGGTGCATCGCCTATCGTCCGCTGCGCACTCGATCGACCTACCGGAGCCGCGACTGCGTCACAGATCGGCGGCGCCCACGCATCGCGGACCTCGGTCCGCATGCAGCAGTCGCGGCGTCGCGGTCGTGCTGCGGCGGCCCGCCTGCGCGAACGCGCGGGCTTGCTTGTGCGGACGCGGCCTCGCGCGAACGCCGGTTTAGGCGGCGCGCCCTTGCGCGGCGCCGTCCAGGCCCAGACCGCGCAGCGCGCCGTCCCAGCCCCAGGTCAGCGCGCAGCAGGCCGCCACGACCAGGCCCCAGGACAGGCTGCCCTGCGGAAGCGCCTGCAACGGCGCCTGCAACGCCGGCAACCAGTTCGCGCTGGTCGCCGTCATCATGCCGATACCGACTACCAGCAGCAGGCCCAGCAAACCGCCTTGCAGCAGGCGTTCGAGGCGATCGCCCGCGTTCGCCGCTGACTCCGCCCGGCGCGCGACCTGCGCGGCGAAACCGTAGGGAATCGGCTCCATCACCGGCGCACGCAGCGCCCGGCTGAGCAGGCGGTATTGGGCCAGGCGGGGGTCGCCGACGCTCATCGGCATGCCGGCGCGCTCTTCCTGCAGCGCGCGCTCCTGCAGCCGCCACTCGCGTGCGATGCGTTCGTCGTCGAAATGCGGTTCGCGATCGGATGGAACGCCGTTGCGGTTCATGCGAATTCTCCCAACCGGGCTTCGAGGCGCTGGCGCAGGCGGGCGCGAGTCCGGAACAGATGGCTCTTGATCGTACCCTCGGCCAGGCCGGTGATGCCGGCGATTTCGCCGATGGGCACTTCTTCGAGGTGATACAGGGTCAACAAAGTGCGTTGCAGCGGCGGCAGCGCCTCGATCTCGGCGTGCAGCCCGGCGGCGATTTCCTCGTCGGCGCAGGCCGCCTCCAGGTCGAAGCCGTCGCTGACCAGGTCCAGCGGCGACAGGGCGTCCTCGTCGTCGGCGACCTCCAGGATCGGGATGCGCTTGCGTTCGAGATGGCGCTTGGCGACCGAGTAGGCGACCTGGCCGATCCACGACTTCAGGGGACTCTCGTGGCGGTATTGGTGCAGGCACTGGTGCACGCGCAGGAACGCCTCCTGGCACAGCTCGCGGGTGTCGTCCGGGTGTCGCACCATGCGCTGGATGATGTGCCAGCACAGCCCCTGGTAGTCCCGCACCAGGCGCTCGAAGGCGCCCGGCGCCTGGGCCAGGACGGCAGCGACCAGGCTGCGGTCGTCGTTGATGGAGAGGCCGGTCATCGCACTCAAGATGCAGTCGGGGCGCAATCGGTTGCAGTGATCAGGATAGCCATCGCGATATGACAAGGGTCAACTTTCGACCGGCCGCGCGCTCCGGGCGCCGCCTCCGGCCTCCCGGACGACGCGCCGCCCGGCCTGCAACCGATCGCCAGGTACCCGTATCCATTACCTCGTGACCCGAACCCGAGGAGACCGCCCACATGCAATTCGAACTGTTGATCCCGATTACCCTGTTCATCAGCATCGTCTTCGCGATCAAGATCGTCGTCGAAGCGCGCTTCCGCAACAAACTGCTGTCGACCGGCGGCGCCGAAGAGCTGTTGCGCTCGATGGCTCGCGACGAAGACATCCGCCGCCGCCACGGCGCCTTGCGCTGGGGCATCGTCATGGTCCTGCTGGCCTTCGCCTTCGGCATCATCGAAGCCGCCGGCTGGCGCGAGGCCACCCCGGGCATGGTCGCGGTGCTGCTCGGCGCCTGCGGGCTGGGCAATCTGGCCTACTACTTCATTTCGCGCAAGCTCGATTGACCGAAGTCGCTGGCCGGCTGGCGCCGGCTTAGGCCGAAAGGCGGTTCCTTGCGGGTGCGGACGCAGCGATGATCGCTGCGTCCGCCCCGGAGCCCCGCATGCGTCCGTTCAAATCGCTGCCTCTGATCGTTGCCTGCCTGCTAGCCGCCGGCCTGCTCGCCGTTGCCGGCGCTTGGCCATCGCCCGCCGCCGCGGCCGAGGCCTCCGGCCAGCCCGCGCCCGACCGCCGCATCGTCATGACCGTCGACGACCTGCCCTGGGTGCAGTTGCCGGCGGTGCCGGATGCCGAAGTGATCGACGGCCACCGGCGCCTGGTCGCGGCGATCGGGCGCGCCGGCGTCCCGGCGATCGGCTTCGTCAACGAGGGCAAGCTCGAACATGAGGGCCGGGTCCGGCCCGAACGCCTGGCGATGCTGCGCGACTGGCTCGATGCCGGCGCCGAACTCGGCAACCACGGCCACGGCCATCTCGACCTGCACGAAGTCGGCCTGGCGGCCTATCAGGCCGACATCCTGCGCGGCGAACGGCAGCTGCGGCCGCTGCTGGAACGCGCCGGCCGCGAACCGCCGCGCTGGTTCCGCCACCCGTACCTGCGCGCCGGCCGCAGCGCGCAGGACAAGGCCGGCCTGCAACGCTTCCTGGCCGAACACGGTTATCGCATCGCCCCGGTCACCGCCGACAACACCGACTGGATCTGGGCCACCGCCTATCTGCGCGCCGGCGAAGCGCCGGACATCTCGCGGCGCGAGGCGCGCAGGCTCAAGGCGAAACTGCGTCGCGACTACGTCGAGCACATGGGCCGCAAACTCGACTACTACGAACGCCAGTCGATCGCCCTGCTCGGTTACGCCCTGCCGCAGATCTGGCTGATCCACGCCAACCTGCTCAACGCCGACAGCTACGGCGAACTGGTCGCGATGATGCGCAAGCGGGGCTACCGCTTCGTCGGCCTCGACGAGGCCATGCGCGACCCGGCCTATCAACGCGCCGACGCCTATCTCGGGCCGGTCGGGCCGAGTTGGCTGCACCGCTGGGCGATCGGCGAGCAGCGTCCGCCGGGCTTCTTCGCCGGCGAACCGCGGACGCCGGCCTGGGTGATGAAGCTGGCCGAGGTCGAATCCGAATGAACCCTGTCCATACAGGAGCGGCTCGAGCCGCGGCCGGCGCCGGCGCCGGCACGTCCCCGCTTACGGCGCGCCTAGCCGGCGCCGTGCGCGATCACAAGCGATCCAGGGCGGTGCGCAACACCGGCACCGTAGTGACGTCGTCGACGCCCTTGAGCGCGGCGACGCGCTCGCGCAGGTCGGCCAGCTCGCTCGGCGAACCGGTCTCCACCAACACCATCAGGTCGATCTCGCCGGCGACGCTGTGGATCAGGCGCACCTGCGGCAACTCCGCCAGCGGCGGCACCACGTCGTCGCAACTGAAACCCTCGCCATAACGCAGCAGCAGCCAGGCCCGCAAAGGATCGCCGCCGCTGCCCAGGCGCACCGTGTACTGGGCGATGACGCCGGCCGCTTCCAGCCGTTGCAGGCGCTCCTGAACGGTGCTGCGCGACAGGCCCACCGCCCTGGCCAGCGCGACCGTCGACGAACGCGCGTTGTCCTGCAGCAGCGCGATCAGCTTGCGGTCGGTTTCGTCGAGCGTCTTCATCGCGAGGGCATCCATCCGCCGGGAGCGCGGGCGCCGGCCTGACCGGCATTTTGCCGGGTTGAGACCGGCGCAGGCGAATGCCCACGATAGGCCATCGCCTCGCCACCGCCCGGAACCGCCGCCTTGGCCGCCTCCAGCTTCGCCGACCTGCCCGCCCCGCCCTATTACGCGGTGATCTTTTCCTCGCAACGCAGCGATGCGGACGCCGAAGGCTACGACCGCACCGCCGCGCGCATGGCCGAACTGGTGCGCGACCAACCGGGCTTCCTCGGCTTCGAATCCGCCCGCGGCGCCGACGGCTTCGGCATCACGGTGGCCTACTTCGACAGCGAACGGTCGATCCGCGCCTGGCGCGAACACGCCGAGCACGCGGCCGCCCGCGACCTCGGCCACCGCCGCTGGTACCAGCGCTTCGAGCAGCGCATCGCCCTCGTCCAACGCGCCTACGGCGGCCCGCGCCAGCCCGCAGAACCGACCTCTCCCCAGGAACCGACTCGCCCATGACCGAACCGAACCGCATCGCCCTGATCCCGATCGACGTGCAACAGGGCTTCGACTACCCGCCCTGGGGGCCACGCAACAACCCCGCCATGGAAGCCAACGGCCAGCGCCTGCTCGCGGCGTGGCGCGCACGCGGATGGCCGCTGATCCATGTCCGCCACGATTCGGTCCATGCCGGCTCCACCCTGCATCCCTCGCATCCCGGCAACGCCTTCCGCCAGGGCTTCGAGCCGCGGCCGGGCGAAGCCGTCGTCGCCAAGTCGGTCAACGCCGCCTTCATCGGCACCGACCTCGACCTGCGCCTGCGCCGGCTCGGCGTCGACACCGTCGCCCTGTTCGGCGTCAGCACCGACATGTGCGTATCGACCACCGCGCGGGTCGCCAGCAACCTGGGTTACCGCACCCTCGTCGTCGCCGACGCCTGTTTCTGCTTCGACCTCGTCGATGCCGACGGCGGCACGATCACGGCCGAAACCATCAGCCGCGCACACCTGGCCACCCTGCGCGCCGAGTTCGCCGAAGTGATCGACAGCGTGGCACTGATCGCGCGGATCGCTAGCGAGTAGCGAAGAGCCCACCGCCGCGACGGAGCTATCGGCTCCTCTCCCGCGCGCGGGAGAGGTCGGGGTGAGGGCCCATGCATTCAGATCGCCTTCGACCAGCGCAAACCCTTTCATCGGAATGAATCGACTGACGAGCCATCGTCTCCGAAACAAAACCGTTCTTCCTTCGCTCGCCTGTGCCGCTCGCGCGGCGACGAACGGTCTTGCATCTGTTTTTTCGCGGGCGTATCGTTCGCGGCCTTCGTCCTAGCGACGCATTCGACCGACCTCCTTCCGTGCATTTCACACTCGACATCGCCAAACAGAACGCACCGCGGCCCTCGTGCCACGGCCTGTTCGATCGCGCGTCGACGAAGCGCGGTCGCCTCGACGTTCTGCCCACGCCGGACTGACTCCCACGCCAGGGAGATCGGTCGCCCCGATCTCCCGAGGAACGCGAACGCCCTCGGTTCACCACCGGGGGCGTTTCGTTTTCAGCGTCCGCAAAGGGAAAATCCGCACCGAATCACGCGAGTCCATACGCCCCGAAGCATCCGAGAGGAAAGGGGATGAGCCGTCGAGGCGCCGGCAACGGCGCTGTGCCCCGATGCTTCGGCACGGGCGGCCGGTATGGATCCGCAATGCATGGGCGCTTGCGCCCCCACCCATTGCCGATTGGCGACAGTCGGCGATACGAAGCATCCGAAGAAACGCATGACCGCGGTGCGGGTTCGCAGCCCGTCCGGTGCGCGCGGCGCTGCCGTGGCGTATGCCGACGTGCGTGGATGGATGTTTCTCAACTGACGGTAGCTCAGCGGTTAGAGCGGCGACTTTGTGCGCAGGTCGTCGGTTCGATTCCGACCCGTCAGTCTTTGGATATAGCTCAGTCGGTTAGAGCAACAGCTTTCGATGCTGTCTGTCGCGGGTTCGACTCCCGCTATCCCAACTGCCTTCCCGGCGGTTAATCAGGAACGAAAGTTCCGACTCGGGAAACGCCCCGTGCGGCGTTTCGGCAGACGCCGCGTTCGCGCGGCGCGCGACGGAACGACGCAGCGGCTCCATCGCCGGACCCGCGCCCTCGTGGCGCGCAACGGTGCGGCGCCGCCGTCGCGACAGGGAACGTCGCGGCGGCGGGCGGCATCGCCTCCCGCCGGCAGCGCGCGGGTTTCGCGATGGCGACGCCAGGGGCGTTTCCTACCTATTCCTTTCGCCGGCGCCCCGCGTCCGGCGGATCACCGCGCCCTTGCGACGACCGATTCGGTCGCAACGGCCACCACCACGGATCGGACCACCGGAACCACAAGGAGAACAGCATGTTCTGGATGAAGAAGGTCGTGGTCGGCGATGCCGAGCGCGCCCTGGTATACCGCAACCGCCGGATCGAGCGCGTGCTCGGCCCCGGCGTACACCGGCTCGGCAACTGGAAGCGCCAGCGCGAGGTGACGCTGCACTCGATCGTCGACGCCCAGTACAACGGACGCGACGCCGATGCGCTGATCGCCGGGCTGGGCGCGCACCTGGACGAACACTTCGTGCTCGCCAACCTCGGCATGCAGGAGATCGGCCTGGTGCTGCGCAACGACCGGATCGACGAAGTCCTCGCACCAGGCACCCGCCAGCTGTACTGGAAGGGCCTGGCCGAGATCGAAGTGCGCAGCATCGCCCTCACCGACGGCCTGGCGATCGAACCGGACGTCGCCAACCGTTTGCGTCAGCTCGCTTACCTCGACCGCATCGCGGTCGCGGGCGCGGTGCCGACCGAGTCGGCCGGCCTGTTGTTCGTCGACGGCAAGTTCGTGCGCCGTCTCGAGCCGGGCGCGTACGCGTTCTGGAACTTCCGCAAGAACGTCAGCGTCGAGGTGGTCGAGCTGCGCATGCAGGCGATGGAAGTGTCGGGTCAGGAGTTGCTGACCCGCGACAAGGTCTCGCTGCGCGTGAACCTGGCGGCGAGCGTGCGCGTGACCGACCCGGTCGCCGCGCGCACCCGGGTCGCCAAGCACGCCGAGCACGTCTATCGCGAGCTGCAGTACGGCCTGCGCAAGGCGGTCTCGTCGAAAACCCTCGACGAGTTGCTCGGCGACAAGGCTTCGCTCGACGCCGACATCTTCGCCTACGTGCGCGGCCAGGTCGCCGGCATCGGCGTCGAGGTGCTCGGGGTCGGCGTCAAGGACGTGATCCTGCCGGGCGAGATGAAGGAGATCCTCAACGGCGTGGTGCAGGCGGAAAAGACCGCGCAAGCCAACGTGATCCGCCGCCGCGAGGAAGCCAACGCCACGCGCAGCCTGCTCAACACCGCGAAGTTGATCGAGGACAGCCCGGTGCTGATGCGCCTGAAGGAACTCGAGGCTTTGGAAAAGATCACCGAGAAGATCGACAAGTTGACCGTGTTCGGCGGTCTGGAGGGTGTCATGACGCAGTTGGTAAGCCTCAAGGGCAAGGGCTGAGCGCAGGGCCGGACGGCCATTCCGTCCGGGTTCCGATAGCGCGTAGGCCTGCAGGAAACGCGAACGCCGCTCCACCGGAGCGGCCATCCGATCGTGCCGGAAGGCGCGATCGACTATCGGACAAAATCTTCATGCGACACGATATGTACAAAGTGATCGTCGAACGGCCGCGGCGGGGAGGTTTCCACGCTTCGCGTCCGCCGCGCGATCCGGACGACGAGCGCCGACGCGAAAGCCTCAAGTTCCGCCATCGCCATGATCCGAAGTGGCTCAACGAAAACCTGAAACCGCTGCAACGCTACCTGGAACGGCAGCTCGGGCGGCGCTGGGATTTCGTCTACTCGGAGCTGTGCAGGCAGGTCGACCGGCGCAACACCGTGCAGCAACACATTCACCAACATCTCGAGGATTTCGTGGCGATGCAGGTGCATCGGATCGACGGCGAGCTGCAGGTCCTGAGCCGTTACGGCGGCTTCAAGCCTCTGGCCGAGGCCTGGCACGATCTGTACGTGTGCCCGGACAGCGGTTGCCTGATGCGCAACGAAGCGGCGATCCGCTTGCGGGTCGAGCGGCGGCGCGCGCATGCGCGGGACCTGCGGCATCGCCGGCTAGGGCTGGAACCGGAGGTGCGCAAGCTCGGGCCGACCGCCCAGCTGCGCCGGATCGATGGCATCTGGTATGCGATCGAGTTGGCGCCCATGCCCGCGTCCTGGCAACGCCAGCCGCGTCACGGTGCGCTCGGTACGGTTCGCGCCTTCGCCCACGACGCGGTCCTCGGCCGACCGGCCGGCGACTGCGCCGGCCGGCGCGAACGCCTGTACGGCAACGCCGGCCTCTATGCGCGGCGCAAGCGCCAGCTCGGCCATGCGGAATTACTCGAATACGGACTCCACAACGACGACCAACCGGACGCATACGACGCGCCGCTGCCGCGGCCCCGACGGTGCCATGGCAAGTACCGCGGACCGATCCGTGCCGGCGGTCGCCATCAGGAACATTGACATGACTACATCAAGCTACGAACTGCTGCACGCCGACGAAGGCGCGGTGCCGGTCAAGGCCTGGGTGCGCGGCGTGCCGGTCGACGAAGGCGCGCGGCGACAGCTGCGTAACATCGCCGCCCTGCCCCACGCCGGCCCTTGGGTCGCGGTGATGCCGGACGTGCACCTCGGCAAGGGCGCCACCGTCGGCTCGGTGGTGCCCACGCGCGGCGCGATCATTCCGGCCGCGGTCGGCGTCGACATCGGCTGCGGCATGGCCGCGGTGCGCACCACGCTGCGGGCCAAGGACCTGCCCGACAGCCTGGCCAAGCTGCGCTCGGCCATCGAGCACTGCGTCCCGGTCGGCAACGGCCGCGGCGGCGAGCACCGCCGCCTGCCCGACAGCCACGCCACGCGCCTGGCCAAGTCGGGTCTGGCGTCGCGGCTGGACGTCATCCACGGCAAGCACCGCAAGCTGCGCACCGACAAGTTCGACAAGCAGATCGGCACGCTCGGCGGCGGCAACCACTTCATCGAAGTCTGTCTCGATGAGGCCGGCGCGGTATGGGTGATGCTGCACTCGGGCTCGCGCGGCACCGGCAACCTGATCGGCAGTTACTTCATCGAGCTGGCGCGGCTGAAGCTGGAACGGCGCGTGCTGGGCTTCCATCTGCCGGACAAGGACCTGGCCTTCCTGCTCGAAGGCGAGCCCCTGTTCGACGATTACATCGAGGCGGTGTCGTGGGCGCAGGATTACGCCCGCCACAACCGCGAGGCGATGATGGACCGGGTCCTGCATGCGATGCGGACCCAACTGCCGAAGTTCCAGTTGGAGAAGACCGCGGTCAACTGCCATCACAACTACGTGCAGCGCGAGCGGCACTTTGGCGAAGACCTGTGGGTGACCCGCAAGGGTGCGGTCAGCGCCCGCGAGGGCGAGCTCGGCATCATCCCCGGCAGCATGGGCGCGCGCAGTTTCATCGTGCGCGGCAAGGGCGAGGCCGACAGCTTCCACAGCTGCAGCCACGGGGCCGGCCGGGTCATGAGCCGCAGCGAGGCCCGCCAGAAGATCACCCTGAAAGACCACCGCGAGGCCACGGCCCACGTGGAATGCCGCAAGGACGCGGCGGTCATCGACGAATCGCCGGCGGCCTACAAGCCGATCGAGGCGGTGATGGCTGCGCAGTCCGATCTGGTCGAGGTGGTCCACACCTTGCGCCAGGTGGTCTGCATCAAAGGTTGAAGCGCCGATTTGCGCTTGCGACGCCGCCCCTCGCGGGCGGCGTCTTCTTGCCCGTGCGAAGCGACGACGACACGCTGTCGTCCGGCCATCGCATTCAGGGCGCGACGCACTCGTGGTTCAGCTTTCTCTGCGCTTTTTACGTTTTTTCTGAACGCCGCGCGCTGGTCTGAACATCCTGTACGCATGTTTGCGACTGTGCTCGCGTTTCGTCTGTGCGCTCGCGACTTTTCCGCGCCCACGATGCCTCGAAAACCGATATCGTCCCGATGCAAGGGGAATGCCAACGGATTGAGCTTATGACGCATCGCACTGCCGACCGGCTGTCCCTCTCCCACTCCGGCCAGGAGTGCGAACTAACCCCGACAGCCGCGTCCGCGGCGGCGCTGTCCCACGAAACCCGCGAACTCGCGATCACCTACGGTATCGGCGCCCGCCTGCATCACGGCGAACGCCATTGGTTCGACATCCGCGACGATCTGGCCCGAGGCTGGGAACGCCTGTGCGGCCGCAATTGCGTGCCGTGGACCCAGGTCGAGGGCGATGTCGAAGGCGCTTGGCGTCTCGTTCTGGCCGAATGACCCGATCCGACTGATTCGGCGAGGCCGGCACCGCCGGCCGATCGGGTATTTGCCGGCACCGCCGGCCGATCGTTATGTACCGGCACCGCCGGCACCGCCGGCCACCCGGTATGCGCCGGCGACATGACCGGCCGACAGGCACGCATCGGCATCGGACCCACCGACAAATTCCCCGCCGGCGCCTCCGTGTGCCGGGCGAGTGGGCGATGCACCCACTGAGCCGCGGTGCGTGCGCGGCCCGGGTCGAGAAAACGACAGGCTTCGATTCGCTCAGGCGCGCGCCGGCTGCACCCGGCGCCACTGCCACTTCAGGTTCACCCCGAGCGTGCCGATCACGATCAGCACCACCCCGAGGCTCTGCACCGGCACCAGGCTGTGGCCGTAGACCAGATAGTCGAGCAGCAGCGCGATCACCGGGTAGATGAAGGCCAGCACCGCGATCGTCGCCACCGGCAGGCGCGGGTACGAGGTGTAGAACAGCACGTAGCAGACGCCGCTGTGGATCAGCCCGAGGCCGGCGAGCCAGAACCAGTGGTCGCCCGGCACCCCCACCGCGGCGTAGTCGGCGAACGGCGCCAGCATGACGACGCCGACCAGGCACTGGATCAGCACCACCGCGAACGGCCGCTCGCGGCTGATCCGCCGCGACAGCAGCAGCGAGGCGCCGCACAGGACCGCGGCGACGAAGGTCAGGCCGACACCGATCAGATAGCCGCTGCCGGCGCTGTTCCACAGCTTGAACGGGTCGGCCGAGCACAGCACCCCGACGAAGGCGATCGCGGTCCAGCCCAGGTCGGCGCGGCGCGTGCGTTCGCCGTAGAACATCGCCGCCATGCCCACGACCACGAACGGGAAGAAGTGGTAGACCATGGTCGCCACGCCGATCGACGAACGCGCCATGCCGGCGAACAGCGCGACCCAGTTCAGCACCAGCAGCACGCCGCTGACGATCGCCGAACGGATCAGCGCGCGCTCGCCGAGCAGGCCGCGGAACAGGCCGCGGGCGCCGCCCCAGGCGATCAGGAAGGCGCTGCCGAACAGGCAGCGGAACAGCACCGCGGTGATGGCGTCCTGGCCGCTTTCGTGCACGAACACGCCGACCGAACCGATCAGCAACTCGGCGACCAGCAACTGGATCAGGGCGTTACGCGACTCGCTCGGGGTGACGGCGTTCATGGCGGCGACGGCAGGGGGAAGGACAGCCTAGGCCGGTGCGGACCACCAATACAGATTCAGTTAGGATCGGATTCGACCAGTACAGATCCTCGCTACCGTGCTTCGCCGGCGCGCGAGCGCGGCGGCCGTCTTCGCCCCAACAGTCCCGTCCCGAGAGAGTCCCCGCATGGCCCAGGACCTGCTCTACGAACGCCTTGCCGACCGCATGCGCCGCCAGATCCACCGCGGCGTATTGCGCGCCGGCGAACGCCTGCCGTCGTTGCGCCGGCTGGGCCGCGACCAGCGCATCAGCCTGGCTACCGCGGTCGAGGCCTATCAGCAGCTCGAACGCGAAGGCCTGATCGAAGCGCGTCCGCGCTCGGGCTATTACGTGCGCGCCGCGCCGATGCAGGCGCCGCGCAGTCCGCGCGCCCGGCACCTGTCGCGCGCGCCGATGCCGGTGCGCAACCCGGCCCTGCTCGGCGTGCTCGACGTGCAATCGCGCCGCGACCTGGTGCCGCTGCATGCGGCGACGCCGGCCGCGTCCCTGCTGCCGAGCGCGGCGCTGGCCGCCTCGATCACCCGGGCGATGCGGCGCGACCCTGACACCGCGCTCGGCTACACCGTGCCGCAGGGCCTGCCGGAACTGCGCGAACGCATCGCCCAACGCTACGCTCAATGCGGAGTCGAGATCGACCCCGACGAAATCGTCGTCACCGCCGGGGCGATGGAGGCGATCAGTCTGACCCTGCGCACGGTGACTCGGCCGGGCGACATCGTGATCCTGGAAACGCCGACCTATCACGGCCTGCTGCAGGCGGTCGCGGCGCAAGGCCTGCGTGTGCTCGAAGTACCCAACCGCCCCGGCCGCGGCATCGACGCGGCCCTGGTCGGCGAGCTGCTCGAACGCCACGCCGTGCGTGCTGCCCTGCTGGTGCCCAACTTCAACAACCCGCTCGGCAGCCTCACCAGCGACGCCGACAAGCGCGCGCTGGTCGCCGCCTGCGCCGCGCACGGCACGGTGCTCATCGAAGACGATCTGTACGGCGAACTGGCCTACTCCGGCGAACGTCCCTCGCCGCTGCGCCGTTACGACGACGGCGAGCACGTAGTCACCTGCGGCTCGTACTCGAAGATGCTCGCGCCGGGCCTGCGCGTGGGCTGGATGCTCGGCGGGCGGCGCACGCCCGAGCTGCTGCGCACCAAGAGTTTCTCCACCGTCGCCACCGCGACTCTGCCGCAAATGGCGCTGATCGAGCACTTCGCCCGCCACGACGTGGAGCGCGGCCTGCGCCGCCTGCGCCGCGCCCTCGCCGACAACGCACGGGCCTACCGGCAGGCCTTGCTCGATCACTGGCCCGACGGCACCTGCGTGGCCGAACCGGCCGGCGGCATGACCCTGTGGATCGAACTGCCCGAAGACATCGACGGCCAAGTCTTGTTCGAGGCCGCCTTGGAACACGGCATCGGCACCCTGCCCGGGCATCTGTTCTCGAACCGCGGCGATTACAGCCATCATCTGCGCCTGAGCTGCGGGCAGCCCTGGGACGGCAAGATCGAAGCCGCGCTGCGCACGGTGGGGGAATTGGCGAAGAGGCTGCAGGGTTGATGCGCAGCAGGGTGGTTGGTCCGTAGTCGCGGCTCGCGCCGCTCCTACCAAAAGCTGCGCAGCCAAGGGGCAGGAGCGGCGCAAGCCGCGACCGCGCCACCTCGATAACGGCGCTACATCGCCTGCGCGGCAAACAAAAAGGCCGCCCGAAGGCGGCCTCTCTCGCACCGTCGCCAACGACACGACGACTTACGGTGCCGCTCGACTCACGCCGTCAGCAGATTCGGCAAGAACTCGTTCAGCGCCGTCTTCACCTGCTCCACGTCGAGGTCGGGTTGCGAAATCGCCCGCATCGCCAGGCCTTCGATCAGGCATTGCAGGATCAACACGCGCGTATCGACGGCGGCCTTCGGAATGCCGAGGCCGCCGTCCTGGGCGCTGCGCGCGAACCAGGCCGCCAGATCGGAGCGGAACACCCGGTCCGATGCATGGGTCGCGGCGGCGATCTCCTCGTCGCGGGTCGCCTCGGCGGTCAGCTCCAGGAACAAGGCCGCGCTGGTGATGTTCGGATCGTTCGCCTGCCATTGCTGGAAGACTTCGGCGATGCCCGAGACCAGGTCGCTGGTCGCGTGCAGCTTGGCGATATCGGCCCGCGCTTCTTCGAGCTGACGTTCGATGATCGCCAGGATGATGTCGTTCTTGCCTTTGAAATACCGGTAGATCAGGCCGGCGCTCATGCCGGCCGTATCGGCGATATTGGCCATGCTCGCGGCATGGAAGCCATGCACGACGAAGCATTTCTGGGCCGCGGTCAGAATGCGCTCGCGCTGAGCCAGCGCGCGCGCTTCGGCCTTGGCGGTGGGCTTGCCCGTCGTGCTCATTGGCTGCGCTCGTTCCAGCCACCTCCAAGGACTTTATAGAGCGTGACGCGATTGGCCTGCTCGGCCAGGCGCGTCGACACCAGGCCCTGCTGCGCGGCGTACAGGGTGCGCTGCGCATCGAGCTGGTTGAGGTAGCTGTCGCGGCCGGCTTTGTAGCGCGCGGTCGACAACTGGTCGGCGCGGGCCGCCGCTTCGACCAGGGCTTCCTGCGCCTGGCGCTGTTCGGCCAGGGTCGCGGTCAGCGCGAGCGCATCGGCGACATCGCGGAAACCCGACTGGATCGCCTTCTCGTACTGGGCCAGGGCGATGCCCTGATCGGCCTTCGCCGAACCCAGTCCGGCGCGCAGCTTGCCTCCCTGGAAGATCGGGATGTTGACCACCGGGTTCACCGTCCACACGCGCGTGTTCGAGTCGAACAGGCCCGACAGCTCGTTGCTGGAGCTGCCGAGCAGGCCGGTCAGGCTGATCGACGGGAAGAACGCGGCGCGCGCGGCGCCGATGTTGGCGTTGGCCGCGCGCAGCAGATGCTCGGCCTGTTGCACGTCGGGGCGGCGCAGCAACACCTCCGAAGGCAGGCCGGCCGGCAAGGCGCCGATGCCGGTGGTGCCGTCGGTCAGGCGCTGCGGCAACAGCGCCGCATCGACCGGCTCGCCGACCAGCAGGTTGAGCGCGTTGATGTCCTGCGCGACCTGGCCGGCGTAGCGCGCCGCATCGGCGCGCGCGGTCTCGACCTGGGTGCGGGCCTGGCTGACTTCCAGCCCGGACACCGCGCCGAGCTCGCGACGCTTCTCGGTCAGGTCGTAGGCGGCCTGCTGGTTCTTCAAGGTCGCTTCCGACACCGACAACAGCTCGCGGTCGGCGGCCAGGGTCAGGTAGGCATTGGCGACTTCGGCGATCAGGCTGAGCTGGGCGCTGCGGCGGTTTTCCTCTTCGGCGAAGTAACGCTGCAACGCGGCCTGGCTCAGGCTGCGCACGCGGCCGAACAGGTCGAGCTCGAAGTTGGCGATGCCGACCCCGGCGGTGTAGACGTCGGTGACCTGGCGGTTGTCGCCGCCGGTGCGCTGCAACTCGGCGCTGACGCCGACCGCGGGCAGGCGGTCGGCGCGCTGGATGCGGTACTGCGCCCGCGCCTTCTCGACGTTGAGCACGGCCACGCGCAGATCGCGGTTGTTGTCGAGGGCGCGGCCGATCAGGTCTTCCAGGTTCTGGTCGACGAAGAAATCGCGCCAGCCGATGTCGGCCCCCGCGACGGCTGAAGCCGTCGCGGGGTCGGCCGATGTCGTCGACCCGGCGGCCGCCGGCGCGGTGCCGGCGAACGCCTGGGTGGTCGGCGGCAACGGCCACTCGCCCGGGATCGCCGCATCGGCGGCGGGCAACTTCGGCGCCAGGCTGACGCAGCCGGTCATGGCGAACGTCACCGCGAGCGCCAGGGCATGGATGGCGAACTTATTCATGGCTCTGCGCTCCTTCCGCGGCCGGCTGCGAGGGCGCAGGGGTGTCCTTGGCCGCATGTTTCTTCTTTCTCACGAATAGCTTCTCGACCACGACGAAGAACAGCGGCACGAAGAAGATACCCAGGAAGGTGCCCACGACCATGCCGCCGAGCACGCCGGTGCCGATCGCGCGCTGCGCGCCGGAACCTGCGCCGCTCGCCAACGCCAGCGGCAACACGCCGAGACCGAACGCCAACGAGGTCATGATGATCGGGCGCAGACGGTCGCCCACGGCGGCCAGGGTCGCCTGGATCAGGTCCATGCCCTTCTCGAGGTTTTCCTTGGCGAACTCGACGATCAGGATCGCGTTCTTGCTCGATAGACCCACGGTAGTGAGCATCGCCACCTGGAAGTAGACGTCGCGCTCCATGCCGCGCATCCAGGTCGCCAGCACGGTGCCGAGGATGCCCATCGGCGCGATCAGCAGCACCGAGGTCGGGATCGCCCAGCTTTCGTACATCGCGGCCAGACACAGGAACACGATCAACAGCGACAACGTGTACAGCAGCGGCGTCTGCGCGCCGGCCTGGCGCTCCTGGAACGACAGACCGGTCCATTCCAGACCGATGCCCGCCGGCAGTTGCGCGACCAGCTTCTCGACTTCGGCCATCGCCTCGCCCGAGCTCACGCCCGGCTTGGCTTCGCCGTTGATTTCCAGTGCCGAGACGCCGTTGTAGCGTTCCAGGCGCGGCGAACCGAACTCCCAGCGGGTGGTGGCGAAGGCCGAGAACGGCACCATCTCGCCCTTGTCGTTGCGCACGTACCAACGATTGAAGTCGGACGGCGCCATGCGGAACGGCGCATCGGCCTGGATGTAGACGCGCTTGACGCGGCCGCGGTCGACGAAGTCGTCGATGTACTGGCCGCCCCAGGCCGCCTGCAGGGTCGAGTTGATGTCGGCGATGTTCAGGCCGAGGGCCGAAGCCTTCTGGTTGTCGACGTCGACGCGGAACTGCGGCGTGTCTTCCATGCCGTTCGGACGCACGTTCTGCAGCAGCGCGCTTTGACCGGCCGCGCCGAGGAACTGATTGCGCGCGGCGACCAGCGCATCGTGGCCGAGCGCGCCGTTGTCCTTGAGGTAGAACACGAAGCCGTTGGAGTTGCCGAGTTCGAACACCGCCGGCGGCGCCAGGGCGAACACGAACGCATCCTTGATCTGCATGAAGCTGCCCATGGCGCGGCCGACCACGGCGTTGACGCTGTTGTCCGGCATCGGCGTCTTGCCGAAGCTGGTCAGCCAACGCCAGCGGTCGCCCCAGGTGCTTTCGCGCTCTTCCCACGGCTTGAGCTGCGAGAAGGCCATGCCGGCGTTCTGGCCGTTGCCGGCGAAGCTGAAGCCCTGCACGGTGAACAGCGAGTCGACCGCCTCGTCGCCGAGGAACTGCTCTTCGACCTTCTTGAGCACTTCGCCGGTGCGTTCCTGAGTAGCGCCGACCGGCGCCTGCACGATGGTGAACAGGAAACCCTGGTCTTCCTGCGGCAGGAACGAGGACGGCAGGCGGAAGAACAGCACCGCCATCAGCGCCGCCATCGCCGCGAACACCATCATGAAGCGGCCGGTGCGGGTGACGATGCCGTGCACCGCGCTCTGGTACTTCTTGTTGCCGCGGTCGAACTTGTCGTTGAACCAGCCGAAGAAGCCCTTGTCGGACGCGTGATGGCCCTTCTGGATCGGCTTGAGCATGGTCGCGCACAGCGCCGGGGTCAGCACGATCGCGACCAGCACCGACAAGGCCATCGCCGAAACGATGGTGACCGAGAACTGGCGGTAGATCACGCCGGTGGCGCCGCCCAGGAAGGCCATCGGCACGAACACCGCCGACAGCACCAGGCCGATGCCGACCAGGGCGCCGGTGATCTGGTCCATCGACTTGCGCGTGGCTTCGATCGGCGACAGCCCTTCCTCGCTCATCACGCGTTCGACGTTCTCGACCACGACGATGGCGTCGTCGACCAGCAGGCCGATCGCCAGCACCACCGCGAACATGGTCAGCATGTTGACCGAGTAGCCGAACAGCGCGAGCAGGCCGAACGTGCCCAGCAACACCACCGGCACCGCGATCGTCGGGATCAGGGTGGCGCGGAAGTTCTGCAGGAACAGGTACATGACCAGGAACACCAGCAGGATCGCTTCGAGCAGGGTCTTGATCACTTCCTCGATCGCCACGCGCACGAACGGCGTGGTGTCGAACGGCGTGACCGCCTTGAGGCCCTTCGGGAACGAAGGCTTGAGCTGCTCGAGCTCGGCCTGGATGGCCTGCGCGGTGGCCAGCGCGTTGGCGCCGGTCGCCAGCGAGATGGCGATACCGGTGGCCGGCTTGCCGTTGAAGCGGGCGATGGTGCTGTAGTCCTCCTGGCCCAGTTCGACCCGGGCCACGTCGGACAGCTTCAGCACCGCGCCGCTGCTGTTGGCGCGCACCACGATGTTCTGGAACTGCTCGGCGGTCTGCAGGCGGTCCTGCGCGGTGATGGTCGCGTTGAGCTGCTGGCCCTTCACCGACGGCGTGCCGCCGAGCTGGCCGACCGCGACCTGGGCGTTCTGCGCGCGCAGCGCGGTGATCACGTCGGCCGGAGTCAGCTTGTAGGTGTTGAGCTTGTCCGGGTCGAGCCAGATGCGCATCGCGTACTTGGTGCCGAACAGCTGGGTGCTGCCGACGCCGTCGACGCGGGCGAGCGGATCGACCAGGTTGGCGGCGACGTAGTCGGCGATGTCGGCGCCGCTCATGCTGCCGTCCTCGGACACGAAGCCGATCACCAACAGGAAGGCCGAGTTCGCCTTCGACACGCTTACGCCCTGCTGCTGCACGATCTGCGGCAGCAACGGCGTCGCCAGCTGCAGCTTGTTCTGCACCTGGACCTGGGCGATGTCGGGGTCGGTGCCACTCTCGAAGGTCAGCGTGACGCCGGACTGGCCGTCGGACGAACTCGTCGCCGACATGTACATCAGGCCGTCGATGCCCTTCATGTTCTGCTCGATGATCTGGGTCACCGAGTTTTCGACGGCTTTGGCCGAGGCGCCGGGGTAGGAGGCGTTCACCGATACGGTCGGCGGCGCGATGGTGGGGTACTGCGAGATCGGCAGCTGGGTGATCGCGATCGCGCCACCGAGCATGATGATGATCGCCAGGACCCAGGCAAAGATCGGGCGATCGATAAAGAACCGTGCCATGAATTTCTCCGATTACTGCTTCGGCGCGGCGGGGGCCGCGGCCGGCTTGGCCGGCGCAGCGCCCTTTTCGGTCGCGTCGACCGGCATGCCGGGGCCGATCTTCTGCAGGCCCTCGACGATGACCTTGTCGCCGGCCTTCAGACCGCCTTCGACCAGCCACTTGTCGCCGATGGCCTGGCTGACCTGCACCTCGCGCGGCTCGACCTGCCCCTTCGCGTTGACCACCATCGCGGTCGCGGCGCCCTTGGGATCGCGCGAGATGCCCTGCTGCGGCACCAGCAACGCGTTCTGGCGCACGCCGGTACCGATCAGGGCGCGCACGTACATGCCGGGCATCAGGATGTTGTCGGGATTCGGCACCACCACGCGCAGCAGGAAGCTGCCGGTGCCTTCGTCGACGGTGACCTCGGAGAACGCGAGCTTGCCTTTCAGCGGGTACTTGCTGCCGTCCTCGAGCACGATCGTCACCGGCGTGGTGGCCTCGGTCAGGGTGCCGGCGGCGATCTGCTTGCGCAGGGCGAGCAGTTCGGCGCTCGACTGGCTGATGTCGACGTGGACCGGGTCGAGTTGCTGCACCACCGCGAGCGGTTCGGCCTGATTGGCCGTGACCAGCGCGCCCTGGGTGACCGCCGACTTGCCGATGCGGCCGCTGATCGGCGAGGTGATGCGCGCACGGCCGAGGATCACGCTGGCGCTCTGCACCGCCGCGCGCCCGGCCGAGACGTCGGCCTGGCTCTGCTTGAGCGTGGCGATCGCGGTCTCGTCGTCCTGCTTGCTGACCGCGTCGATCTTGACCAGGTCGCTGGATCGGCGCGCGTTGAGCCGCGCCGAGTTCAACGCCGCTTCGCCGCGCGCCAGGGTGGCCCGTGCGGTTTCCAGGTCGGCGGCATAGGTCTTGTCGTCGAGTTGATACAGCGGCTGCCCGGCGCGGACCAGACCGCCTTCGGTGAACAGACGCCTCTCGACGATGCCGTTGACCTGCGGCCGGACCTCGGCGATCAGCGAAGCGCTGGTGCGCCCCGGCAGCTCGCGGGTCAGGGTGACGGTCTCGGGCTTGAGGGTGACCACGGTGACCTGGCCCTTCTGGCCGCCGGGGCCGCCGGGACCGCCCTGCTGATCGCCTCCCTTGCCGCAGGCGGCGAGCGCCAGAGCGAGCACGGAGACGGTGAGAATTGCCTTATAGGACATGGACTTGCGCGACGGCATGGGGGAGCCTCAGGACGTTGTGGCGGTCGGACGGACCGCGGCCACTTCAAAGAATGAACGATCATTCTCTTTTTTAAGCCGCCCCAGGTCAAGTGTCAGGTGGCTGCCACCACAGGAAATGATCCTTAGCGTTACCCCAGAACGGGATAGATAGCCGTGGTGATGTAAAGCGAGCCACGTCCGATGCCGTCAATCACCGGCGAAGCGTCCTCAGTATCCGGCCGCACGAATAGGCCAGCTGCCTTAACAGCTCGAATAAGTTCGCATAACGAACTTAAACGAGCGTATTTTCTTCGACCACTATTGAAGAGCAAATTACATAAATACTGAGTCCATCATCGAAGTCGATTACATGTTCAACATGCCCTTCCGGACTCAAACGTAATTCATGGGCCATCAAATCCTGCCTGCCCGGCCTGCGCCTGACGGCATTATGCTTCAAATCAAAACCACGAACGCCTGAGTAGACCACTTCAAATTTTCTGTCGTGATAAGGGCCTAGCAAAACAATCCGAATGGAAAAATCCTCATTACGCCCAACACCAGCTTGCGCGACCTGAATTATGTCCAACCACGCGTCGTGCAAGGAGTCCGAGGAGGCGCACGAATATCTATCAACATTTGAAAAAAAAGCATAGGTTGACTCAGGCAAAACCCCTTCAATGCTTTTCAAATAGTCAAAATACCGATCAAAACGAATGAACCCATTCTTATCTTCATATATATATTTAAATTTACTATTCACAAGATTTGGCACTCTTGAGATTCTTCACCATATACTCCGCAAGCTCGCTCTGGGCTTGGCGTAGCTGCCTCAATGAAAACTGCTATACCCGGCAGATGCGCCAAAAACTTCTTCCACTTGCCTCGCCTTATATCTACCGTTCCTTTCGCCGGAATTAAGCCCATCTTCCGTCCCATGCGAATCGCATGCCTGTTACATGCTTGGTCAACGAATTCGGGAAGCTCAGCAGGCCTGCCTTTGAACCCATGCTTATTAAACCATCCCTTTGGCCCATACAAGCCAATTTCGTCCCCAGATGGCTTAAATACATGTATCTCGAAAGAACTGACACCACCGGTTGTAACAAAAGTATCAATCCGACCTGCATACCCGTTGCCCAGGCTAATATATTCAGCCAGGCCGGAAGGATCCGATAAATTGAGGGGATTACCTCCAACATATGCATATGTAGCGGTCCCGGCCAGCAATCCGATAGGATCACTTTGCACATAACGGCCGGTAGCCGCATCGTGGTCCCGGAAATAGTTGTAGTTAAGCCCCGTAGCTACATCAAAGCGCTGCCCCGGGAACCGCATATCGAACACGAACGCGGTGCCGTCCTGATCCGGATCTTGGTTCGGCAAGTTGTTGCCGAAGGCCTCGCCCTTTGCATCCCAAGTCCAGACCGCGACGTTGCGGCTCGGGTCGATGACGGCACGCGGGGTGCCGAGATGATCGGGTTGCACGTAGTGGAGGGCCTGCGTTGCGCCTGCGCCGATCACCAGGCCAACCGGTGCATCGCCTAACCAGACGGCTTGTTGCTTAACCGCACCGCTGGCATCGTAGTCACCGATCCAATGCCCCTCCTCATCGTACAGAGTGAAGATATTGACCGGGCCAGTACCGTTGCTCGTAGCCGCGACACGTTCGCCGTTGGCGTTATAGCGGTATCCCATCACCACTGAACCGGCCTGCTTGGCCTGGCTCATGCGGTCGTTGGGGTTGTAGACGAACTCCCTGGCCGTGCCTCCGATGCTGGTCGTGTTGCCGACCGCGTCGTAGCCACGACTGACGCCGCCGACGTTGCTCAGGCGATGGCTGGTGCTCGGGTAGGTGTAGTTGGTCGTGATGCCTGCATGCAGCAGACTGGTGCGGTTACCGGTGGCGTCGTAGCCGTAGGTCTCCAGCGGCGTGCCGGTCGGGCCGTCGCGGGTGATCTTGAGGCGACCCAAGGTGTCGTAGTCGTACTGGGCCAGGGCGGCGCTTTGCAGGCCGTCCTTGAGCTGGGTCAGCTGGCCGACCTCGTTGTAACCGTACGACAGCGACAGGCCACCGGCGGCGCTGTCGAGAATCGTCTTGGCGCGGTAGTCCTGGTCGTAGGTGCGCGCTAGGCTGCGGCCGTTGCCGTAGGTCCACCCCGAAACCGGACCAAACGGCTCGTAGGTCGCGTTGCTTAGCAGCACAGTCCGGACACCACCAGCCGGCGTCACGCCGATAGCGCTAACGCGACCTTGACTGTCACGCACGTAATCGGCGACGGCGCCGTCCGGATAGGTCACAGCCTGCAGCTGGCCAGCCAAGGTATAGGCGTAACGCAAAGTAAAACTCTGACCGTCGATCGACTGCACCTTTCGCACGACCTGACCGAAACGGTCGTAGCAGTACTTGAGTTCGGTGCCTTCGGTGCGCATGGCGGTGACCCGCCCGATGGCGAAGGTCTCGCCGGCGGTGCACGCCGAATTGACGGTGTCGTAGTCGTACTCGACATCGGCGCTGCCGCTGCCATAGGAAACGGTCTTAGTCCGCCCCAAGGCGTCGTAGGTATAGGTATGCGGTTGGGCGTCGTTCGCGTCCTGCTTGCTGGCCATTTGGCCGGCCGCGTTATACCCGTAAGTCGTCACGCCGGTGTCGGGGCTCGACAACTGAATCTGATCGCCGAATCCGTTGTAGCTGTAAGTCGTGCTCAACCCCTTCGGGTCGACAACCTTGATGGCCTGATCGAACGCGTTGTATTCGAACTTGGTTTCGACCGCGAGGCCGTTGATGTCCTGCAGCGTGCGGCTCAGGCGATTCAGCGGATCCAGGTTCTGATCGGTGATCCGACCCAACGCATCGGTGGTTTGATCGAGATTCCCGCCAGCGTCGTAGCTGAAGGAAGTCGCATTCTGCGACGCATCCTTTACCGCCTGCAGTTGCCCGAGAACGTTATAGACCCGCGACAAGGTCCGCTTGATCGTACCGTTCGCCGTTTTGGTGTCTTCCCGTTTCCGGTTTCCCGCATCGTCGAGCGTGTAATGAATGCTGTTTCCGGCATCGTCGACGATATCGGCCAGGCGCTTGGCCGCATCGTAGACATAGCTGGTGGAAGATCCATCCGGCAGCACCACCCTCTTGACTGTGCCGGCCGGCCAGTACTCGATGCGGGTAATACGGTCGTCTGTTTCTACGCTGTCGTTGGCACCGCGCACCTTGGTCGCAGTGAGCCAGCCACGCGGCGAATATTCATAATCGCTGATAACGCCATTACGATCTTTGCTTGAAATGACTCGACCAATCGCGTCGTAACGCAAGACTTCGATAGCCCGACCCAGTGCATCGACCCTCCTCCAAAGGTCGCCCTTTCTGTAGGCGCAACTCGCGCCGGACGTAGAGCAGCCCGCTGCGTCGCTCATGTAATACGAGTATGTCGTCTTATCTACGACTTCCGTCCGCGGCCCATCCTGACTCAGCGGAAGCCCCACCAGCGGGCACTGCCCCGCAGCGACATCGGCTGGTTCGCAATAGGTCGTTGTTGAACTGCGGGACGCCCCAGAAATCGGGTCTATCTGCGACGAGACCACCACTTGGCCGCGATCGTTATGACTCCACTGAGCTTTCTGGACCGCAGCACCCGTCGAATCTTTGATCAGTCGCTCGGTAGGCGTCCTAAAAATCGAATGCCACGCCGTTTCGGTCGTGCGCTTAGTGGCCGCGTGATTAGCAGACTCGACCCTTCTTACTTCCAAGCCTCGGACGTTGTGGTCGAAATCTGTGGCCACACCCGCTAAGTCGGTAGAAAAATCGATAAAGCCATTCGCGTCGAGCGTGATCGTCCGTGAACCGGAACCACCCGGACAGGCGGGACAGGGTTCCTGAATCGAAGTCAGCTTGAAAACATCATGCTTCTTCGTAAACGCAAAGGTTCGAATCGCACCGAGCGCGTCGGTGACCGTCGCCGTATTGTTTGTTCCATAAGCCACACTGACCTTCTCGACGCCACCGGCATGTTCCGTCGAGATCGCCCTACCCTGCGCGTCGTACTTGAAAGTGGCGTAGCGCTGGCCATCCTCGGCAACGATTCCGGTGAGCGCGTAAGGCAGACTTTGTGAACCACGATGTTCGGGCTCGTTATAGACATAAGTACGCACAAGACCGTCTTGCGTCTTGCGTGAGGTCAGATTTCCGCCCGCGTCGTATCCGTACTCGATCTTGCTTCCGCCCGGGTCCACGACAGTGGACAGGCGATTGCGACCATCATAAGTGAACTGAAGTCGCCGGCCCCAGGAATCTTGAACGGCGATCAGCAACCCCGGATAAGCGGCCACCGAGTGGTGCGTCGATGCATCGCTGTAAATCAGAAGATGAGAGAAGCCATTCCTGTCGGTGATGGAAAGCAACTTTCCATTCACATCGTACTGCTCGATCTTATCGTCCGCAGCGGTGTATTCCCAGCCAACGGCATTCCCGGACGCGTCGACCTTCCGTAGCAGGCGATCGGGGACATCCGGGTCGCCGATTCCAACGTCGCCGTTCATCGTGAAGAAGAACGCCTTTCCGTCGGGCCGAGCGACGATCACTTGGGCAGAACCTATCGCCCTCACTACGGCACGATCGTAAGTGCCGCTCCATCGCCCCCCAAAGCTGGAGACATAGGGGCTGTATAGGCTGTTATAGATTCGCTTGAAATCAAGCGGAAGGAGGCCTGCACCGACTAGATCCGTCTCGTGCTGCACCTTGTTGCCGATTCCGGTGTTGATCGGATTGCCTTGCATCCGACCCAAGTCATCGCCAGTGCAGCATCCGAGGTTTTTCGGACTGATAACCGGCCGGGCGCGCGCGCATACATTCCCTCCCGTGCCGCCACTTTGAAAACTGAATCCCGGCGGACAGTAGGGACTACGACTACCGCCATTGGCAGAGTGGTTGACCGTGGTCGCGCCACTCGCGCTGACCATCGTGTAGTCCCATTTTTGATGCCGCTGTATGGGCTCCGCCCAAACACCTTGGTCGCTGAATGTCTCAGGCGCAGCGGGGGCGGCGGTCCCGCTGACATATCCTCCGCAGGCCTTGAATACCTCAATCGACCAGGCGGTGTCGTCGGCATAAGTCCGAAAACCATAATGATTGGACTCGGGACATGTCGCGGTTGGTGAGCCAAGACCGCAGCCGCCACCTCGGACATGACACCATGCCGTGTATCGAACAGGCACGCACTCCGACCCCGATGGGCAGGTCTGCTGTGCCCAGGCACTTGTGGAAACCAACATACCCAACCACAAGGCCAACACCATCAATGCGCGCATGCTCATCCCCGACATAACCGCCCCGACCCTTACAACCTAACGAATCTGCGGATTAGAACTTTACGAAGCGGGATAAGCAACTCTTCGCGCTTCATTACCGGACATGACCAATTGAAGTCAGCCTGGATTTGCGCCAGTGATGAAAATCACATTAAGGGGCTGTGCGGCCAAAACTTGCCACTAGCAGCGAATGGCGCTCACCTGCCCAAAGCGCCAGCCACTGCATTCGACGATTTGTGTTGCAGAAATCGTCAGACGGATAGATAGCCGGGGCTTAGCGCCAGCCTGGAAGCGGCCATCAATTTTCGCTATCGCTACTCGCCAACACCGCCGAGATATAAGCGAACGAGCATCAGAGGCTAGTTCGGTCTTGACCGCCGCAATTGCGCAGCTTCGATCGCCGCTGCGGCTCAAAAAAGAAGCCGGCAGGCGCGGAGCCGTGGCTGGCAAAGAGGGGATGCGACCGTGTTGATCGCGAGGCGCATGCTACGGATCGGACGGGATCAAGACAAGGCTTGATGGCATACACCCTCGCCACGAGCCGACGGTGCTTCGATGACCGGTGCGACCTTGGCAGACTCGCTCAACCCGGCGCATCCCACCCCAGGAATCGGGATGGAGCTTGAATCAACGATGCTGGCGGTAATGGCGATAACGACAACGCGATCCCCGATAGCGAACGGGGTGGCGCTGCCGGAGGATTCAACGAACCACAACGAACAAGAACGCCATCGCGCCCGTGTCCGCCGATAATGCTGGCGATCAGGCCTTACCGGACGCCGGCAAACCCGCGATCTGCCGCAACGCGGCTTCGAACTGTTCGACCGGCTGGCCGCCCTGGATCAGGTGGCGGTCGTTGATGATCACCGAGGGCACTGCGCGGATGCCCTGGCTTTGATAGAAGCGCTCCTGCTCGCGGACTGCGTCGGCGTATTCGTCGGAGGCCAGCACGGCGCGTGCGCGGGCTCCGTCGAGACCGGCTTCGGCGGCGGCGCGGGCGAGAATGTCGTGGGCGGACACGTCCTGGCTGTCGGTGAAATAAGCCTTGAGCAGGGCGTTCTTGAGCGCGTGCTCCTGAGCGGCGCCTTCGGTCGAGGCCCAGTGCAGCAGGCGGTGGGCGTCGAAGGTGTTGTAGATGCGGTCGCGCGCGTTGAACTCGAAGCCGACCGCGGCGCCGCGCTGGCGCAGGGCGTCGCGGTTCTGGGCGAGTTGCTGCGGGCTCAGACCGTACTTGTGCGCCAGGTGCTCGTCGATGCTCTCGCCTTCCGGCGCCATCTGCGGGTTGAGTTCGAAGGGCTGGAAATGCAGTTCGACTTCGACCTCGTCGCCGATCCGGGCGATGGCCTGTTCGAGCGACTTCAGGCCGACCGCGCACCAGGGGCAGACCACGTCGGAAACGAAGTCGATCTTGACGCGTGGCGTCGGGTTGGAGGCGGTCTGGGTCATGGGGGGCGGCGCACGAGGCGGTTGGAATGAACCCTCACGATGCGGCCGGAACCGCGGGGGTTCAACCGGCTCCACGCCGCACCAGCGGATCGGAGCGTTCCACCGGCTCAGTCCGCCTTGGCCTCGATGTAGCCCTTGCGCAGCTTTTCCTCGACCAGCTTGATGACTTCGCGTTCGGCGCGTTCGGGGGTGTCGAACTGCTTGATCAGGGTTTGCCCGCGAGTGCCGACGCGGCCGAACACCACGGTCATCTCGCCGCCGTGCTGGCCGATCCGCCAGAACTTGTTCGAGCTGCCCTGTTGCAGCAAGAACTCGCGCAGGGTCGGCGCGGCGGTCGGCGGCGCGGTCGCATCCGGTGCCGTCGCGTCGATCGGCAAGGAGAGGGTTTCGGCCTCGCCCACGGCATCGGCGGCCGTCGTCTCCACCACAGCCGCTTGCTCGGCCTCGCCAGGATCCGCTTCCATGCCGTCCTTCAGGCTGGCCTCGATGCGCTCCAACATCGCCTGCGGGTTGCGCAGCCATTCGCTCGAGGGCAGGTCGATCACCCGCCAGCCGAAGGCGCGCAGGATGCCGGGGCGAAACACGTAGCGTTCGCGCACGTCCACCGGAGCCGTCTCGCCGTCGGCATCGGGCGCATCGAGCAGAATCGCGAGCGCATAGCCGTCTGCGTTCGGGTCGACGATGCCGAGGTCGCAGCGGAACTGCGAACGCCCGACATGTTCGTGGACGACATGGCCGCGTTCGCGCAAGGCTCGCATCAGGGCGCTGCGGAAAGCGTCGCGCTTCGGCGCGCTGGCGAAGGCGCGCTCGGCGCCGGGGTTGAGCGCGCCGAGCACGCTCTGCGAGCGTTCCGACTCGCCGCGCGCGCTGGCCTCGGCGAACTGCAGGAAGGCGCGCAAGGCGGCGGCACCGTCGTTGTGGGTGTTGGTGATCGCGTCGGCGCGGATCGTGCTGACCACCGCCATGCGGTGCTTGGCGCGGCTGAAGATGACGTTGAGGCGCTTCTCGCCGCCGCGCTGGTTGATCGGGCCGAAGTTCATCAGCATGCGGCCGTCGGCGCCGGGCGCGTAGCAGATGCTCAGCAGGATCAGGTCGCGCTCGTCGCCCTGCACGTTCTCCAGGTTCTTGACGAACAGACCGCAGAACTGGTCGTCGTCCTCGCGCAGGTATTCGCGTTCCAGGCGCATCGCGAAGTCGGCGTCCTCGGCGGCCAGGGCCTCCAGCGCCGATTCGATTTCGCCCTGCTGCGCTTCGGAAAAAGCCACCACGCCCAGGCTCAGGCCGGTCTCTCGGCGCAACAGCTCGCGCACCAATGCGGCGATGTAGCGCGCCTCGGCCAGGTTGCAGCGGTTGGCGTAAACGCCGTCTTCGACCCGGTGATGACTGATCGGCCGCGCCAGCAAAGCATCGACGCCGGCCACCGCGGCCTGCGCCTCGGCGGCCCGCACGCTCAGCGACTCGTCCACCCGCGCATCGAGCCGGCGGTCCGGAATCGTGATCAGGCGGCCGTCGTAGAAGGCGGCGTTGGAGAAGCTGATCAGGGCCTCGTGCCGGCTGCGGTAATGCCAGGCCAACAACGTGGCAGGCAAATTGCGCGCGGCCTGGTTGAGCAGGCTGTCGGCGTCGAGGTTGATCGCGATGCGCTCGCCGTCTTCTTCGGCGACCACCTGCATGTCGTCCTCGTCGCCCGCGGCGGAGAAGAAGCTGGTCGGCGGCAGCTGCATTTCGTCGCCGACCACCACCGCCTGGCGGGCGCGGCTCAGCGCCGGCACCGCTTCTTCGGTCGGGATCTGGCTGGCCTCGTCGAAGATCACCACGTCGAACAGGTCGGCGGCGAGCGGCAAGGTGTCGGAGACCGACAACGGGCTCATCAGCCAGATCGGCTTGAGGTCGTTGACCACCAGACCGGTGTCGCCGCCGGCGAGCTCGCGGATCGAGCGGTAACGCATGCTCTTGCCGAACTCGTGTTCGAGTTCGCGCCGGCCGGTGGCGTAGCGCTTCTTGAACAGCTTGCCGTCGCTGTCGAGCTGGCTGGCCGAGAGCGAGGACTGGCGCACGCGCTCGAGGAAACTGCGGTGCAGGGTCGCCCGCACCACCGCCGCGTTGCGTTCGAGCAGCTGACGCTCGGCGCGGGCGACGCGCTGCGCCGCCTCGGCCAGGACTCGGCCGTCGAAGCGCGCGAGTTCGGGTTGCTCGCGGTACAGACGCACCAGCGCCTCGTCGGCGATCAGCGCTTCGAGTTGCGGCGCCGGCAGATCGATCCGCTGCAGGGCGTGCGCGTAGGCCGGGCCGGCCTGATGGATCGCGCGCAGCGACGGCAGGAAGTCCGGCAGGTCGTCGAGGCTCTCGCGCAGGTCGCGGGTCCATTCGGCGAGTTCGCCGAGGCTGACGTCGGCGGGCATGTCGAGACGGCCGTCGACGAGCTCCTGCAGACGGCGCAGGGCATCGGCGTACTCGGCTTCGCGCGCGGCATGGGCGAGCGGGTCGGGCGCCGCACGCAGGCGGTCGCGCAACTCGTGCAGCACCGGCGAAGACGCCGATGCGGCCGTCCACTGATCGAGCGTGGCCAGGCAGGATGCTGCCGCCGGCGTGTCCAGGCTCGCGCGCAACCGCTCCTCCGCCTGCCGGTAAGCCGCGTCCGCCTGATGATGGGCGGCCTTGGCCTGCAGCACCTGGGTATAGCTCGGGCGCACCGCGTGCTGGGCGAAATCGTAGCTGCGCGACAGCACGCCGCGCAGGCGCCACCACGACGGCTTGAGCCAGCGCAACAGCGAACTTTCCTCGCCACGCGCGATTACCAGGGCGGCCTCGGTGTCCTGCGGCGAAAACGCCACACGCCAATGCACGGTGCCCTGCCCGGCCTCGGCGCGGCGCCGGTCCAGGGCATCGAGTTCGTCGCGCTCGCGCCGCAGTTGCGCGCTCGCGGCCGAACCGGCGTCGAGCAGGTCCGGATGCGCCGCCAGACGCGCATCGCGCAGTTGCCGGGCCATCGACGTCGCCTGCACCGCATCGGCCAGACTGCGCTGGGGATCGAGCAGGCTGCTCTCGTCCTCGAACGCCGCATCGAGGCGGTCGAGCAGCGGTTCGCACTCGTCGAGGCAGGCCACGGTCTCGGCATAGGCGCGCTCGTCGCCGAGCAATCGCGCCGACAGCCGCGCGAACGGATGGCCGGCGAGGCGGTCGAGGCCGAAGCGCTCCTGCAGCAAGGCGCGCAGCCGCTCGCCGGTCTCCCGATGGCGCTCCCATACCGCGTAATCGGGCAGCCGCTCGCGCGTCGCTGCGCCGAACGTGCCGGCATCCGCGGCGGCGAACGGCGGCAATTCGATCGAGCGCCGCAGCAACGCGCGCACGCTGCAGGCCAGGCGCTCCGGCACCTGCGCCATGCCGCGCTCGAACGCATCGATCCGGCCGAGTTGCGCGGCCAGTTCGTCCAGGGTCGAGGCGCGCAACTGGCTCAGGCGCTCGTGCTGGTGCGGCTGGGCGACCCAGCGCTCGTAGCCTTCGCGCAGGTTCTGCACGAAGGCCTTCTTGTCGGTCTGCGAGTCGTGGATCAGGCAGCACAGCTCGTCCAGCCCGGCCTGCTTGAGCCGGTGGAACACCACGTCCAGCGCCGCGCGCTTCTCGCACACGAACAGCACGCGCCGGCCGCGGCCGGCGTAATCGGCGATCAGGTTGGTGATGGTCTGCGATTTGCCGGTGCCGGGCGGCCCCTGGATGATGAAACTGCGGCCGCCGCGTGCCAGGGCCACCGCGGCGGTCTGGGTCGCATCGCTGGCGATCACGTTCCACTGCTCGGCCGGCGCGATCGGCGGCGGCGCGGCGATGTCGACCTCGCGCGGCTCGATCGAGAACACCTTATCGAAGGCCGGGTTGACGGCGCCCTCTTCGATCAGCTGGGCGTAATCGCGCACCAGCGACATCTTGCGGTAGTTGAAGTTGGCCAGGGTGACCTGGGTCAGGTCGAAGTCCCAGGCATAGGCATGGCCGTTGTCGTCCTGCAGGGCGTAGGTCGTGTGCTCGATCTCCTCGGCGCTCGCGCTCATGTGCAGCGGAGTCGGCGTCGGCGCGGCGCCGACCGCGCCGCGCAACGGCAGAGGGCTCGGCTGGACGCGCTGGCGGAACAAGGCCAGGCCGAGCGGCCGGTAGTCGTCGCGTTCGTAGCTGAAGTCCGGGCGTTGACCGTCGCTGCGCACGCGGCCGCCGCTGCGGCGCTGGTACTGCTGCAGGCGTTGCACCGCCTTGCGGCGGATCAACTCGATCGCCGGCTTGCGTTGCAGGCGCAGTTCGACCCCGGGCTCGGAGGCGCGGATCTGCGCGGCGAGGTCGGCGTGGATCGACTCCAGCGAGACCTTCTGCAGGTCGACGGTCTCGGGCAGGCGGATGTCGTAAAGCTGGCGCAGGTAATGGCGCAGCGCCGGGTTGAACTCGGCCTCGCCGTCTTCGCACTGGATCACGTATTGATCGCGCACGCCCTTCTTGCGCACCAGCTCGACCGGCAGCCACAGCAGCGGCGAAACCAGGCGCTGCTCGGGGTCTTCCTTGAGGTTGTGCCAGCGCAGGAACGCGACCACCAGCCGCAGATGGCTGAAGCCGTACTCGGCGCGGTCGCGCCGGGTTTCCTGGGCGATGCGGTCGAGCGCGCCCGGCAGATACGGCTGGTCCTCGAAGCGCAGCCAGCGATGCAGGCTGACCGCCTTGCCGGCGATCACCTCGTCGGCGAACTCGCCGCCCCAGGTGCACAGTTGCTCGGGGCGGATGCTGCCGAGCTGCAGCACGATCGGCACGCTGGCGATGGTCAGGTTGACGCTGGCCTGGGTCGGGCGGAACTGCAGCAGGCGATTGCGCCGCGACAGGTCGAACAAACGGTCGCGCAGATGCGACAGCACCGCGACCCGGCGCGAGACCTCGCCCCGGGTGCCCGACAGCACGCGTTCGACGTCCAGGCTCACCGGCTGATCGCGATAGGTCTCCAGGCGGCGCACGATCGAGGCCAGGTCGGTGGCGCGCTCGTGGCGGTTCAGGGCAGTCATCTCGACCACGATCGCGGCGAGCACCGGGTTCAGGCGCGGATTGATCCGGAACAGGTTCTGCCGCTGCGCGGCGAACAGGTCGAGGTCGTCGCCGTCGTCGAAATCGAGCCCGCAAGCCAGGCTGGCGAGTACTTGGCCGAGCTGGAAGATATCGCCGATCTCGTCGTGATGGCCGAGGGCGAGCTCCCACGAGGTATAGCCCGGCAGGTACACCGGATGCTCGATCGGTTGCGACGCGTCGTGCTGGGTCTGCAGGTTCTCGACCCGTGCGCCGTGTCCGGCGTCCTGGGTGACGCGCAGTTCGCCGACGATGTTGAGGGTCGAGCCCGGCGGCGGTTGCAGGCGCCGGATCGCATCCAGTTCGAGCCGCGGCAGGCGCCCATCGGGCGCGCGCAGGCTCAGGCCCTGGCCGGCGGTCTGGACGATGTCGTCGGCGCCGAGCGCGGCGACGCGCCCGTGCGCATGCAACTGCGCCACCGCGCGAAACAGCGGCAAGGCCAGGAACAAGACGTCATCGGTGGCCAACCCGGCGCCGCGCTGGGCCTCGACCACGGCGCGCAGGCTGCTGGCCTCGGTCGGCATGGCCGGGCTGATCGTCGGCTCGTTCGCCGGCGGCTGGGTCGATTCGTTCGCCGGCTCGTTCATGCGCGCGCCTCCTGGTCGAGACGGCGCGCAAGCTTGTCGAGCTCGCGCTTGCCGAAGCCGGCGTCGCGCTTGAGCGCCGCCATGAATTCGTTGTGGCCGCCCAAGCTGTGCGCCAGCCGCGCGGCCTCGAACACCGCCGCGTCGCGCTGCGCCTCGTCGATCAGGGCGAAGTCCAGCATCACGCAGTGCAGGTAACGGCGCACGCTGTCGTCGATGCGCTCGGCAGTGAGCTCGTCGTCGCCGGCGGCCGCTTCGTCGGCGCTCCAGTCGGGGAAATAGGCGCGCGCCTGTTGCTGCGCCAGCTCGCCGCCGAGCGCTTCGATCCGCAGCAGGCGGGCGATGAAACGGCGGGTCAGGGTGCTCAGCGCCAGCTGGTCGAGCAGGTCGAGGCGGTCGGCCGACAGCGGCCCTTGCAGGCGCGCGCGCAGCCAGGCATCGGTATCGGCGGCGCCGCGCCACCAACGCTCCACCGCCTGCGCGCGCAGATAACTTTCCGGGTGCGAATGGCCTTCGGAGCGGCGCCCGTCGGCCGATTCGAGTTCCTCGGCCTGGCGCAGGTATGCCGCCGGATCGACGCTGCCCAAGCCGGTATGCACCTTGACCAGGATCGCGATCGCCGGAATCGGCGACTGCGCGCCGATCGCCGCGCCGCGATCGGCATAGATCTCGGTGTAGAGGCTGTACAGGCGCGCGCTCTCGGCATGGCTCGCGGCGGCCTGCGGGTCGGCCATGCAATGGTCGAGGATGCGCTGCGCGGTGTGGTAGTCGCCGCGGTCGAGCGCCCACAGTTTGTAATGCGCCAGTTCGTGCCCGAGCAAGGCGCTCAGTTCGGTTTCGCCGAGACGTTCGAGCACCGGCCCGTGCAGGACCACGTGCGCTTCGCCGGGCAGGTACCACAGGCTCGCGCCCATCGCGCCGTCGCTGGCCTGGTACAGGGTCGCCGCGGCCTCGATGCCGAGCCGCTGCATCACCGTCGCGCAGATCGCATGGGCCTGCGGATGCGAGTCCGGGGTCAGCCGGTAGGTCTTGCGCAGCAATTCGGCGCGCAGTTCCTGCGCATGCTGGGCCTGTACGCCGAGCGAGGACGCCCAGGCCCAGACCTCGGCTTCGGCGCGCTTGAGATGCGCGACCAGGGCCGCGTGATACGGCAGCGGCGACAGCTCGGGCGGTGCCGAAGCCGCCGTCGCGCTGAGGGTAATGCCGCCGTCGGCCGGGCCGATGCCGTCCTGGACCTCGTTGCTTGCCACCACGCTCCCCGCTCCCTCGAATTCGTCCGAGACCTGCCGTCCGGCCCTCGCCGTCGGCGGCTAGATACAACACCGCCACGATACCGCGCCGCGCCGCGGGAATGTCGCCGGAGCGCAACGCGCGTGACGCCGCCGCGAAGGCGGCGCGACTTTGCCGCAACTGACCGTTGCCGCGCAGGTGCTGGCGCCGGCCGGAGCGACTGGCCACACTGTCCGCTCACCATCGCCTGCCCGCGGCCGCGGGCGCGTCGCCCACGGCGGCGCCGACGATTCCAGCTTCCGAGCGGGCCGCGTGCAGCGCACGCCGGCGCGCGCTTTACCGACGACCCCTGCCATGAGCGCCACCCTCGCCGTCCCCGCCCCGATCGCACGCCCGCTGTGGCAGGGACGCGCCTGGGTCCTGATCGGCATCGTCCTGTCGGCGTTCACCCTGCGCACCGCGGTCACCTCGCTGACCCCGTTGCTCGACGCGCTCGGGCGCGAGTTCGGCTTCGGCTCGACCATGACCGGCCTGTTCGGCATGGTGCCGACCGCCGCGTTCGCGCTGTTCGGCGTGGCCACCCCGGCCCTGGCCCACCGCATCGGTCTGGAACGCGCCGCCTTGCTGGCGATGGCGATGGCCGCGCTCGGCCTGCTCGCGCGCGCCTTCGTCGGCGGTACCGGACAATTGCTGATGGCCTCGGCGCTGGCGCTGGCCGGCATGGGCATCGGCAACGTGGTGTTGCCGCCGCTGGTCAAACGCTATTTCGCCGACCGCGTCGGCACGGTCAGCACCGCCTACATCACCGTGCTGCAGCTCGGTACGATCCTGCCGGCGCTGGCGGCGGTGCCGCTGGCCCACGCCGCCGGCTGGCGCACCTCGCTGGGCTCTTGGTCTCTGGTCGCGGTGGCCGCGGCGCTGCCGTGGATCATGGTGTTGTGGATGGAGGCGCGCGGCCGCTCGGCGCAGGCGCGCGGCCGCTCGGCGCAGGCGCGCGGCCGCTCGGCGCAGGCGCGCGCGCTCGCCCGGGCTCACGACGATGCGGTCTGCCTCGGCGACGAAGCGCCCGAACTGAGCGCGCCCGCGGCCGCCGCCGCGCCGGGCCGGGTCTGGCGCTCGCCGGTCGCCTGGGGCATGGCGCTGATGTTCGGCATGACTTCGCTGGTCACCTATTCGATGTTCACCTGGCTGCCGAAACTGCTGATCGAAGCCGGCGGCAGCCCCGCGCTCGGCGGCAGCATGGTCGCGCTGTTCTCGACCCTCGGCATGATCAGCGCGCTGTGCATGCCGGCGCTCGCGGTGCGCATCGCCAACCCGTTCCCGATCGTGATCGCCTGCGTGCTGGCCTATCTCGGCGGCTTCGCCGGCCTGCTGCTCGCGCCGATGGAGTTGACCTTTCTGTGGGTCGCGCTGATCGGCCTGGGCCCGAGCACCTTCCCGTTGTCGTTGACCCTGATCAACCTGCGCACGCGCACGCCGGCCGGCTCGGCCGCGTTGTCGGGCTTCATGCAAGGACTCGGCTACACCCTCAGCTGCCTCGGTCCCCTGTTGTTCGGTTGGTTGCACGATCTCAGCCACGGTTGGCTGTGGCCGTTCGCGATGCTCGGCGCCTGCCTCGTCGTGCTGATCGTCGGCGCCTACCTGGCGTGCAAGCCGCGCATGCTCGAAGACAGCTGGTAAGACCGGCGCGCGCACGTCGAGAGCAGGTGAACGCGCGGTCGCAGCGCCGAATCGGACTGCGGGAGGCCAGCGCGTCCGCGCACTCACATGCGTTTCACCGTCGGCTTACATCGCCCGACCTAGGTTGGAAGCCTGCTTCGATCGCAGCACTTCCCCACCTCGGAGGACCACCATGCACACCGATCAGGAACTCGCCGCCAAATTCTGGAAGGCGCTGAAATCCGACCGCACCGTGATGCTCGGGCTGGACGGCGTCGACGACAGCCACACTCGGCCGATGACCGCGCAGTTCGAGGACGATCGCAGCCCGCTGTGGTTCTTCACCTCGACCGACAACGCCCTCGCCCAGCAGCTCACCTCGAGCCACCGCGCGATCGCCGCGTTCTCGGCCAAGGACCACGACCTGTTCGCGAGCATCTCCGGCAGCTTGAGCGTCGATCGCGACCGCGCCGTCATCGACCGCCTGTGGAACCCGTTCGTGGCCGCCTGGTTCGAAGGCGGCAAGGACGATCCCAAACTGACCCTGCTGCGCCTGGATGCCGAGCGCGCCGAGATCTGGCTCAACGAAAACAACCTGCTCGCCGGGGTGAAACTGTTGCTCGGCGTCGACCCGAAGAAGGACTACCAGGACAAGGTCGCCGAGGTCAGCCTGCGCTGAGCCGCGCCCCGGCGGACCTGACTCGATGGGCTCGACAGCCACACCCCGGCGGACGCCGGACGGCCGATATCTGGTGGTCAACGAACGGCTTTGGCGTGCGACCAATCCGCACCTGTCGCCCGAGCAGCGCGAGACGCTGGTGCAGGAACTGATGGCCGCGCGCCGCGCCGTGCGCGCGGCCATCGACGACGACGCGTTGCGCGCGGCCCGCGCACGCGTCCATGCCGCCAAAGTCGCGCTCGGCGAACGCGGCTCGGTCTGGTGGCAGGACGGCTCGCCCGACCTGAACCGGCGGCTGGTGAAGAACACGCCCTACGCGGCCTGGTACTACGGCTCTTCCTGACCCGACTTCGCATGCATCGACTTGCGGGCCCCGGCGCGGCGCGCATCCACGCTGCGCGTAGCTACTTGGCGCACGCCATGCGCGCACTTCCGAGCCTCTGAACGGCTAGGCAACACCGGCCTCGCGCCAAGCGCATCGGCCGCCCCACTCTACTGCAACGATGCCGGTCGTCGAACGCGGCCCGGCTCGATGAGACTGCGAGTACGCCGCCCGAGCGGGGCGGCAATCGGCGCCCGTCCGTACGCCGCAGCGATGCATTCATCGAACTGAAATATCCGGCGTCGCGCGCCTTACAGCGCCGGACTGGAAGCGCCGGCACAGAACGGCGCGTCGCAACGCGCCGGTTTCCGGCAACGGGTCACGTAAACCCTGCGGTTGCTCACGACAATGAACGAACGGGATCCATACGCGGCTTTCCACGGACTACATACTCCGAAGGAGATCGTTCGATGCATGTGCACTCACTCGCCGCAGCCCTGGGCTGTTCGCTGCTGCTGACCTCGGCGCTCGCCGGCGCCGCCGGCCGTCCCGACCTAGACCAACTGCGTTTCGAATTCGACAAGACCCAGGCGCAGGTGTTGGCGCAAGCCCGCCGCGCGTCGTACCCCGAGTATTTCCGACGCGCCTACGCGCGCTATCCGAACCTGCCGGCCGGTTCGCTGGAAGCCATCGCATACGCCGAAACCGGCTGGAACCACGTCGCCCCCGAGGCGCAGAACCCGCGCGACGTGCACATGCCGCGTTCCTACGGCGTTATGGGCCTGTACCACGGCGGCGGTTTCGCCGATCAGGTCGGCGAAGGCGCGCGCCTGATCGGGCGCAGCGCGCAGCAGGTCATCGACGACCCGCAAAGCAATATCCTCGCCGGCGCCGCCCTGCTCGACCGGGCGCTCGCCGCCAGCCAGGGCGAGCGGCGCAGCCGCGCCCTCGCCGGGCCCGAGGCGCTGGCGCCGGTGCTGGCGCGCTACGCGGGCTACGGCGCTTCCAGCGGCGGCATCGCCGACTACGCGCGCCAAAGCTTCGCCTACGGCGTGCTGCAGACCCTCGAACGCGGCGTCAGCGCGCAGGGCGTCGAAATCCCGGCGCAACCGCTGCAGCTCGAACACGCCTTCGACGCCGAACAATTGCAGAAGCTGCGCGCGCCGGCCCTGCTGCTCGACGCCGGCGCCGACCGCGTGCGGGTCGACCGCGCGCTCGCCGATCAACTCGCCGGGCAACACGGCGGTCGGCCGGCGCGGCCGGCTACCGAGGTCGGCGCCAAGGCGGTCGACTTCGGCGAGGCGGTCTGGAACCCGGCCAGTCCGAGCAACTACAGCACCGCCTCCAACGCGATGAGCGCGGTGATCCTGCACACCATGGAAGGCTCCTACGCCGGTTCGATCGCCTGGTTCCAGAACCCGAGCGCGCAGGTGTCGGCGCATTACCTGATTCGCAAGTCCGACGGCCAGATCACCCAGATGGTGGCGGAGAATCGCCAGGCCTGGCACGCGAAATACCACAACTACTACACCGTCGGCATCGAGCACGACGGCCGCGCCGCCGATGCCGGCAACTGGTCGGCGGCGATGCTCAATGCCTCCGCGCGCCTGACCAAGAGCCTGTGCGCGCGCCGCGGCATCGATTGCCGCACGGCCTGGAACGGCCCCGGCTACGACAGCTGGCATCTGGTGCCCGACAGCGTGCGGATCAAAGGCCACGGCATGCTGACCCAGAACGAAAACCGCTACGACCCCGGCAAGTATTTTCCGTGGTCGAGCTACTACAGCCTGATCAACGGCGGCGGCACGCCGAACCCGCCGGGCAAGTACTGGGTCGACACTTTCGCCAACGCCACCGGGTACAAATGGCCATCGACCCTGACTCCGGTCGGCACCCTTTACCAGGGCACGAACTACGTCTATTGCAAGGCCTGGGGTCAGGAAGTGCGCGTCGGCACCAGCTACAACCACTACTGGCTCAAGACCGATCTCGACGTCGGCCCGGCCGGCGCCTGGGTGTCGGCGTATTACCTGAGCCGCTGGGGCAACGACGAGGCGCGCGACAACAACGGCGCGGTGATTCCTGACTGTTGACCGCGACCGTTGATCGCGGCCGCCGGGCTCGCCGGCGGGCGCGTCGCCGCGGCTCCCTCGTCCCGTTCGGGCGAGGGAGCCGCACCGCGCAGCGGCTGACGGCCGCACCGAGTTCCCCTGGCCAGCCGCGCTCGAGGGCCCGGCTGGCGTCACCCGATCTCGAGAACACGATGAAACGAAAGATGATGCTGTGCGAGCGGATCATGTACGTCGACCGCGAAACCCCGTTCACCCTGGTCCAGGCCGCGCGCATCCGCGGCCGCCTCGACCCGGCGCAACTGCGCCACGCGCTGGACCGCATCCAGCTCAAGCACCCGATGCTGCGCTGCGCCGTGCTCGACGGCGACGCGCCGCAGATCGTGCTTGAGGACGATCCCGCACCGATTCCGTTGCGCCTGGTCGTGCGCGACAGCGACCAGGACTGGCAGCGCGAAGCGCATGTCGAACGCGAGACCGCCTTCGCCAGCGAACGCGCGCCGCTGATGCGCGCGGTCTGGGTCTACGACCAGGACGGCGGCGAGCTGTTGCTGACCTGTCATCACTGCATCTGCGACGGCCTGTCGATGGTGACCCTGCTGCGCGAAACCCTGGCCCTGTGCGACTGCCCCGACCTCGACATCGGCCGCCACAGCAGCGTCAACGGCATGGAGGATCTGTTGCCCGCGCAGGTGCTCAACGATCGCCGCGCCCAGCGCAATGCGCGCTGGAAGGCGATGGCGTTCCGCCTGTTCTTCGCGGTGCGGCGCAAGCGCGCGCCGGTGCCGCAAGGCGAGTTTTACGTACTGCGCTGGAAGCTGCCGCGCGAAGCCAGCCAGGCCCTGGCCGAGCGCGCGCGCGCCGAAGGGGTAACCGTGTTCGCCGCGATCGCAGTCGCGTTCTCGCTGGCGTTCCGCACCATCCGCGGCGACCGCGCCAACGGCAAGGTGTTCGTGCCGGTCGACATCCGCAAGTTCCTGCCGCGGCTCAGCGCCGACAGCCTGTTCGCGTCCGCGCCCGGCGCCATCGTCGCCCTCGACAACCGCACCCCGCCGGACCAAATCGACGAAGCCGGCTACTGGAACCAGGCGCGCGCGTTCAAGGCCCGCCTCAATCAGCGCATCGAACGCCTGGCCCGCAACGTCTACGAGTTCTTCATCGGCCTGGAGCTGCTGCACTCGGTGTTCGACCAGTTCATCGCCGAACGCCGCTCGGACCTCGATGCCTATGACGTGACCCTGTCCAACGTCGGCCGCATCGAGATGCCGCGCGACTACCACGGCTTCCACCTGGAAACCGTGTACAGCCCGAGCCTGCACCTGCCCTGGCGCACCACCACCTCGGTGCTGATGTCGGGCTTCGCCGGCGAACTGGATTTCAGCTTCATGTCCGACGAGCACTCGTTGCCGCGCGAGCAGGCCGAAGCGATCCGCGACCAGGTCATCGCCTCGCTGTGGGAGCGCGGCCGCACCGCCAAGCCGGCCGAGACCGACATCCTGTCGGTGCGGGAAGCCGCATGAAGGTGGATCGCGACCTCGACGCGGACGCGCCGTATGGGCCGCCGCCCGGCGACCGCGCGGTCGAGCCGGCTCAGGCCGAGCGTGCGATCGATCCTCGTGCCTTTGGCGTGGTGTTCGTGCTGTGGCATCCGGACGCCTCGCACTTGATTCATCTCGACCATGCGCATGCGGCCTGCCGTCACGTCGTCGCGGTCGACAACTCGCCCGAGGCCGACACCGACTTGCACGAACGCCTGCGCGGCGCCGGCATCGAGGTGCTGTTCAACCGCAACGCCGGCGGCATCTCCGGCGCCTACAACCGCGGCGTCGAGGCCTTGCTCGCGCGCGGCTGCCAGGTGGTGTTCCTGCTCGACCAGGACTCGCAGCTGGGACCGGAGTTCTTCGCCGAGATGATGCAGGCCTGCGCCCGGGTCGACAGCCAGGCCTTCGTGCTCGGGCCGAAAGTGTTCGAGGCCAACCTCGGCCGCTATCTGCCGGTGTTCTCGCCGGCCGGGCGGATGCCGCGGCCGGAACGGATCGACGAGCGCCGCGAAGGCCTGATCCCGACCCTGTTCGTGATTTCCTCCGGCTCGGCGATCTCGGCCGCGGCCTATCGCGAACTCGGCGCGTTCCGCGAGGATTACTTCATCGAGTACGTCGACATCGAGTACGGCCTGCGCGCGACCCGCCAGGGCATCCCGGTCTACGTCAACGCCGCGGTCGAGATGCGCCAGCAGGTCGGGCGCTTCGTCAAGCGCGGGATATTTTCCACCAGCAACCACGTCGCCTGGCGCCGCTACTACGCCTCGCGCAACGCCGTGCACGCGCTGCGCTCGAACGCTTCGCGCTGGTCGGTGCACTGGCTGATCGAGTTGCTGACCCTGCACCAGGTGCTGTGCGTGCTGGTGTGCGAGGAACATAAGCTGCGCAAGATCGTCGCCATCGCGGTCGGCTATTTCGACGGCGTGTTCGGCCGGCTCGGGGCGTTCGAGGAACGCCACCCGCGATTGGCGGCGTTCTGCCGGCATTGAGGAATACGCCCGACGCGTAAGCGGTTGAAGCAGGCGCGGGCTCTTGCGAGGTCGTGGTCGCGGCTCGCGCCGCTCCTGCCCCGAAGCACAGCGGTAGGAACGGTTTGCCGCGACCCGCGGATCAGTAGGCGTCGCTGCCCAGGCGGATGTCGATGCCGAGCGCGGCGGCCACCGCTTCCATGTTCTCGTCGTCGCGGCGCAGGGTGATCCAGCCGGCGTACATGTCGGCGCCGGTGTCGCGGTTCCACAAGGTGTAGCCGTGTTCGCGCAGGCGCACGAAGGCCTTGGCCATCAGCTCGGGCACGTCGGTGGCGTCGAGGAACTCCTCGTCGGTCGGGTCTTCCACTCCCCAGTCCACGCGCAGGTTCCAGCGCGAGGCCAGTTGCGCGATCGCATCGACGAACGAGCCGGTGTCCTTCCAGTCGACGCGATAGCCCGAGGTCCAGTCGATCACCTCCTGGATGGTCTCGGCCGGCTCGGCGTCGGCATCGTCCTCGCAGGCTTCGCGGTAGCGCGCGAACTGCTGCAGCGCGGTGTCCTCGTCGCCGGGGTTGATCAGCAACAGCAGTTGCCAGACCAGAGCCTCTTCGTCGAGCTCCTCGTCGCTGTCGCCGCCGGCGAACTCGAGCGGTTCGTCGCCTTCGTAGTCGGAGTCGTTATCGGGTGCGCTCATGGCTTTGGGTCGCTGTGGGGTAGGAAATGGTGCGACCTGGCGGCCGGATTGGAAAGCCGGAGCGAGGGACGGATGCGGCCAGGCCCGGCACCGCAGGCCTTGGAACCCAGAGGCGCGACCTGCTCGGCCTCGGAATGAACAGACCCGGCACGGCCGGGCCCAAAAACGAAGAAGCCCGGCTTGCGCCGGGCTTCCCGATGCCGCCCGGCCTTGCGGCGGGCAGCGAGGTCAGCGTTGAACCCGAGGGTTCAGACCGCCTGCACCTGGTCGGCTTGCAGGCCCTTCTGGCCCTGCGTCACGACGAAGGAGACCTTCTGGCCTTCCTGCAGGCTCTTGAAGCCCTGGCCCTGGATCGCGCGGAAATGCACGAACACGTCATCGCCGCTCTCGCGGCTGATGAAACCAAAACCCTTGGCGTCGTTGAACCACTTGACAGTACCGATCTCACGATCCGACATGTTGCTTACTCCTTGAAACGTTGTGTTGGAATGCCGCTTTCGCGGCGTTGGGGCTGGTTGCAAGGAGGAAGCGAGGTGGAACGATGGAGTGGATCAGCGATCTACGGCATCGGGTCACGACCTACGGTGACCCTTGACGAACTCAGCTCGTACACCGTAGTGGCGTCGAGAGGGAAAATCAATTGGAGAAACGTATCCGCGTTCATTCGATTAGGCGATCCAGCGCACGGTTTGGAACATGCCTTCGGCCGCCGGGCGGCGCAGAACCGCCCCGACAGACTGGCGGCGCACCTTCATCCTATTGATTTATATCGATTTTACAATTTTATTTCTGGCGATTGGACGCGTTGGCACCGGATAAACGAAATCCGCTCGCTGCATCCAACCTGAACGACGTTCATATTCGCTGATGCCATACGGCCGCCAAAGCGGAGGCGAACCCGCCCCCTGACGGCCCCTGGAACCCCGATTCGCGCCAAACCACCCGCAGCGCACCCCGGCCGACACCCCGCCAAAGGCCTCACCGCCCTTCGCCGCCGTCCTCGTCGGCCTGCGCCTGGGCACGGCGCCAGATCCCGTACTCGGCGCGGTTGAGGCGGAACTGTTGCAGGGCGAAGGTCGCCGCGCCGCGGTCGGCCGCGCTGCTGGCCGGGTCGGCGGCGATGGCGAGCAGGGCCTCCTTGAGGCGATCGCTGCGGATGCCCGACCCCTGCACGCCGGCGATCGCCTTCGCACGCACTTCCGCCGAGCTGTCGAGGATCGCGCGGTGCAACAGGTCCTCGACCTGCTCGCCGTCGTCCCATTGGGCGAGCTGCAGCACCGCCTGCGCACGCAGGTTCGGGTCGGGGTGGCGGGCCAGCGCCGCCAATTCGGCGACCACCGGCGCGGCGTCCTCGCTCGGCATCGTCGCCGGGGTCAGCATCGCCACCAGTTCGCCCATGCGCTGCGGGTCGCCGCCGCGTTCGAGCTTGGCCAACAGGGTCCGGCGGACCTCCGGCCGGTCCATCGAGTAGCCGCGCAACAGCTCCAGGCCGTCGCGCTCGTCCTCGGGCCGGGTGCTGGCGGCCAGCGACAGGGCGAAGCGCAACACCTCCTCGCCCGACACCGCATTGAGCAGGGCCAGCAGTTCGCCGCGGGCGGCCAGGTCGCGTTCGTTGCGGTAGCGCTGCAGCAGACTGTGCAGGAAGGCCGGATCGCGGCTGGCGCGTTGCCGCAGCGATTCGAAACTGATCCGTTCGTTGCCGAGCACCAGGTAGTCCGGGCCCGTCGCCGCATCGATCCTGGCCGGCCGGTGCGTCGCCGGTACCGGTGCCGGTGCCGGAGACGATGGTGCAGCCGCGGCCGGCGCGGCCGCCCCCTCCCGGCGCGCCAGATGGGCGCCGAGCGCGCCGCCCAGAGCGGCCGAGACGAGGGCGATCATCAGCACCTGGCTGGGTCTCATATGCATTTCAAACCGGCAGAACCTCGTCGCAGGATAACGCGGCGGCCGTTGCGCCCCGGGGCGGCCCATCCGCCGACTCGCGCGCAACACGACCCCTCTCCGTTGGCGGGAGAGGGGTCGCCGAGGGCAGCCGGACTAGCGCCGCCGCATCGGTCAACAAGGCGGTGCGACGCGCCCGTCCGAGCCGGTGTAGGTGTAGGCATCGGGAATGAAGCGGCCGCTGCCGATCCGGTTCCAGATGTTGCTGGTGCCGTAGGTACCGGTCACCGAGGTGCCGGTGGTCTGGCACTGGATCGTCACCGCGGTGCCGTCGGCGAGGCTGCCGACGATCGAGTACGAGGTGCCGGGGCCGGAACGCACGTTGAGCGGCGTGCCGTTGGTGTTGACCGTGCCCGAACCGGTTCCGCCGCTGCAGCTGTTGCGGCTGGTGTAGTTGGTGCTGTTGCCGCTTTCGTCGAAGTACTTGATCAATGCGCCGTTGAAGCGGATGCGCTGGGCGGTGCCGTTCAGGCGCTCTTCGAAGTGCAGGTGGGCGCCGAACGAGCCGCCGGTGTTGCCCACGGTGCCGATCGCCCGGCCGGCGGCGACGTTCTGGCCGACCGAGACCGAGTACGAATTCAGGTGCGCGTACAGCGTGCTCCAGCCGCCGCCGTGGTCGATCACCACGTACTTGCCGTAGCTGGTGTCGCCGAGGTTGCGCACCACGCTGACCGTGCCGCCGACCGAGGCGACCACGGTGTCGCCTTCGTCGTTGGCGCGATTGAAGTCGACCGCGTTCTGCGGGCGATGGTTGGAGCGGGTCTGGCCGGCCCAGGTCTGGCCGCAGGGGAACGGCATCTGGAAGTTCGGAGCGGCTTCGGCGGCGGTGGCGAACAAGGCGGCGAAGGCGAACAGCGCGGACAGGCCGCGAAGTCGTAAGCGTTTTGCGGTGACTGCGTTCATGGCGGAGGTACTCCATCGGTGAAGGCCGCGCCGTTGCCGACGGCGCGACGCGGTTGAAGAGTTCAGTGCACGATCTGGACGTCGTCCAGGTAGAGATTCACGTCGTAGCTGGTCTGATCGCGCAGGAACCAGACCGCATCCAGGCGCACGCTGGCGGCGTCGATCGCGCCGTTGCTGGCGCCGGCCCAGGCGTTCCACTGCGCGGCGTCGCCGAGCGACCATTCCAGCCAGGTCCACTGCCCGCTCGGGATCGCGCGGCCGACCGCGCGCTCGGTGCCGTCGCTGTCGTCGATGCTCAGGCTCGCGCTGAGCCCGCTGGCGCCGGTGTAGACCCAGAAGCCGACCTTGCCGCCGCTGCGCACCAGCTCGACGTTGTTGGCCGGCGTGCCGCCGCCCGACAGCAGGCGCACCGCCCAGGCGGTGGCCACGGCGGGATCGTCCTTGAGCAGTACGCGCAGCGAGCAACTGCCGTTCTTGCGCGTGCCGCAGTCCTGCTGCGCCAGCGATGCGGTCGATACGCCGGCGGTGCTGCCCGAGGCGGTCGGCGCGCTGGCGAAATGGCCGACGCCGCTCTCGAAGCCGTCGAGCACGAGCGCGCCGCCGCCGGGAGCGCCGCCCTCGTTGGCGAGGAAGGCGTTGCGCATGCCGCCGGGGCTGTTGTTGTTATTGAAGTAATGGTTGGCGATCCAGCGCCAGTCGCGGCCGTGGTTCGCGGCCCAGCGCTGAGTGCCCCATTGGCTCATGCCGCGGCCGTGGCCGAAGCAGCCGCGATTGCGCCCGACCTCGTCGGACAGGCACGGCCAGTTGTTGCGCGGGGAACCGTTGCGGCCGTTGCCGCAGCTCAGGTCGTTGTTGACGCAGGACAGCCCGTCGCCGGGGTCTTCCCAGGCGTTGTTCTCCGAGGAGTACTCGCTGAAGGCTGCGGTCCTGCCGTCGCGGGTCAGCAGCACGCCGCGCGTGGCCGCCGCGGCCGCGACCGTCGCCGACACGCTGTCGCCGTTGAAGGCCTGGCACGAGGTGCTGTTGCAGATGTCGTAGCGGCTGTTGACCGGATGGGCGACGTAATAGGCGGCATAGCTGCGGTAGGCGACGGCGCCGGCGGCGAGCGAATCGGCGTCCCAGGACGGAATCCATTCTTCGTCGAGGCCGCGGCCGACATAGTCTTCGAAGCCGTACACCGATACGCCGGTGCAGGAACGGCCCGAACAATTGGTGCCGACCCGGATGCTCGACGGCACCGGCACGCTGGCCGCCTGCGCCGCGAGGCGTTGCGCGGTCGCGAGCGAAGCCGGGTTCGCCGGATCCAGCCCCGCGTCCTGCTCGGCGGCGACCTCGGCTTCGGCCTGCAAGGCATCGGCGGCCGAACGCGGCCGCTGCTGGTCTTCGCGCTGGCGCGCACGCACTTGCACGTGGCTGCGGTCGACGACTACTTCCGATCCGGCGCCGGCGTCGAGGTCGACGATCAGATGGCGGCTGTCGTTGAGCAGCGGCAGGCCGGTCAGGCGCTGGTTGCGATAGCCCCGGGCGCTGACGCTGAGCTCGATGGTCGCCGGCAAAGCCTCGCTGTCGCGCGCCAGGGCGCGCGGCAGCTGCGCGGGCAACTCGAAATAGCCGTCGCCGTCGGCGCTCGTACGTGCGCCCTGGCTGCTGCGCACCTGCGCGCCGGCGAGCGGCCGACCGCTGCGGTCGTAGACGTGGCCGCTGAACACTGCGCACTGCGCGCAGGCCGCGGCCTTCAGCGCCAGCAGGTCCAGCGCCTCGGACGGCATCGACGGCGGCAGCCACACGGTCAGCGGCAGCACCGGCGCGGTATCGATTTCGACCCCGGTGCTGAGGCTGTCGTAACCCGGCGCACTGACGATCAGCTCATAGCGGCCTTCGCTCAGGTCGGCGACGCGGCCGCCACGGGTGGTGATGCCGAGGTCGTGCACGCGCGCCGCGGCGCCGCGCGCGATCACCACCAGGTGCGATTCGAGCGCGCGGCCGCTGACGCTGTCGCGTACGCGGATCTCCAGCGCGCGGCTGGCGGTGGCGTTATGGGCCGTCGGCGCGGCCGGGCCGGTGCCGATCGTGCGCTGGCTCGCAGCGGGCGCGCGCAACCATTGCGCGAACACCGCGCCGGCCAGCAACACGGCCAGGACCGCGAGCCAGGTCGGCACACGGTGCGACGGGCGCGGCGGATGCGGCGGGCTCGCCGCGGCGGGCGCTTGCGAGTGCTCGGACATGGACGATCCCCTGTGGAAGACGAGCCGGCCGCAGGCGCTGCATGCCGCCGGGCGGTGGAACGGGTGCGCGTGCGGCCGCGAAGATCCGAGGCGCGCAGGCCGGTTGCGGGAGGCCGGCCTGCGCGCGGTGGGATCGGCGATGGAACTCTCGGATCGGGACCCGATCAGTACTCGATCGATACCTGATCAGTACTTGACCTGGACGTCGTCGAGATAAAGGTTGACGTCGTAGCTGGTCTGGTCGCGGTACAGCCAGATCGCATCGAGCTTGACCGTGCTGGCGGTGATCGCGCCGTTGGCGTTGCCGACCCAGGCGTCCCACTGCGCGGCGTCGTCCAGGCGCCACTCCAGGTAAGTCCAGGTGCCGGCCGGGATCGCGCGGCTGACCGAACGCTCGGTGCCGTCGCTGTCGTCGATGCCGAGCGCGGCGCTCATGCCGGTCGCGCCGGTGTAGACCCAGAACCCGACCTTGCCGTTGGCGCGGGTCAGCGCGGCGTTGCTGGCCGGCGTGCCGCTGGCCGACAACAGCCGCACCGCCCAGTCGCTGGCGCTGGCGGTGTCGTCCTTGAGCAGCACGCGCAGCGAGCATTCGCCGTTCTTGCGGGTCGCGCAGTTGCGCTCGCCGAGCGAGGTCGCGGCGATGCCGGTGGTGCTGCCCGAGTACGCCGGGCCGGTGTCGAAATGGCCGACCGTGCTCTCGAAGCTGTCGATCACCGTGCCGGTGCCGCTGCCGGGATTGAGCAGGTTGTAGTAGCGCGCCCAATCCCAGTTGATGCCGGGATCGGTGTGGGTCTGGCTGCTGTAGTGCTGGTGGCCCTTGACCTTGACGCTGGTCGGCAGGACGTTGATGCCGGTGCCGGCCGGGCCGCGGAAGGCGCTGGCGCAACTGATCGCGCTGTAGCGCGCGCAGAAGTGCCGGGTCAGCGCCGCCGAGGCGTTGTACATCGCGCTGGTGTACCAGCTGGCGTTGTTGATGAAGCCTTCGTGCTCGATGCCCAAGGTGGTCCGGTTGTGCACGCCGACGTGATGGGCGGCGCGGTCTTCGCGCACCATCTGGGTGATCTGGCCGTCCGAGCTGCGGATCAGGTAATGCGCGCTGACGCTGTTGGGGTTGTTCTGGAACCAGGAGATGCTGCCGGCGTAATAGCCCTGCATCGTGTGGATGGTGACCGAGTCGTAGGAATTGCGGGTGGAGTGGTAGGGCGAGGCCACCCACAGCGCCGGGCCGTAGTCGGTGCTCTTGGTGTCGGCGCTGTCGAGGCTCGGCGCGGTCAGGGTTTCGCTGAGCGGGTCGATCGCGTAGTCGCCGCGTTTCAGGCCTTGCGCCTCGACCCGGTCGCGGGCCAGGTCCAGGCGCACGAACGGTGCGCGCAACTGCACGAGCTTGCGCGCGTCGAAGGCGCGTTCCCAGGCGACGGCACGTTCGGGCACGACGATGCCGCGGTCGTTGACGCCCTTGTCCTGGGCCAGCAGCACGTCGAACGCGAAGCTCGAACGCGCGTGGTCCTGGATGGCGCTGCGTGCGACGCCACCGCGGGCGAAGCCGGCGTAACGCTCCAGCGCCGCGCGCGTGGCCTCCGGTGCAGCCTTCGCGCCGACGCCGTCGGCGCGCAACTCGCGATCGAGCAAGGCGGCGGCGGCGAGGATGTTGCTCAAGGGATCGCGTTGCACCCGCGCCGCGGGCACGCCGAGCAGCTTGGCGCCCTCGCCGACCTGGTCGGCGAAACCTTCGCCACGGTACAGGCCCATGACGCCGTAAGAGCGCGGCATGTGCTGGTGCTGGTCGCCGTACTGGGCCGCGCCGGGCTGCAGGTGCTGCCACCGGCTCATCACGTAGGCGACCGCTTCGAGCGTGCCCGCCGGGATCGCCGGATAGCGCGCATAGGCCTGGCGGAAGTAGTCGGCGTAGACGGCGCGGTCGACCCGCGCCAGCGATTCCTCGATCTGCAGGCGCTGGGCCAGGGCCCGGTCTTCGGGCGCCGGTGCGGCGATGGCGAGCCAGGGTGCGGCGAGGGCCAACAGGCCGGCCACGGCGAGCGACAACGACGACGGCAGGCAGGTAGCGAACCGGCGTTCGGAATATTTGTTCATTTTTGTTTCCCCATGAGAATTAAAAATTCCCCGCGGGGTCCTTGTACTGCATTTGCCTGACTGGCAAGTGCTGTTCGAGGCGGTTTCGCCCGGCAATATCGCGATCCGCGACCCCCGTCACCCCTGAACTGCGCCGGCCGGCGCGCGGTCTCACGGGCGCCGATCCGTCGTGTGCAGGCGCGGAACGCGCGCTGCGCTGCACCGCGTCATCTTCCTCCGGCGGCCGCCGGCCTTCATCCTCGGGCTGACCCCAGTGCGGCCGAACCGCTGTGTTGCGCGCCGAACGCACAAGGCCCGGACAAGCCGGGCCTTGGGAGAACGCAATGGTGGTTGTGGTCGTGCCGCGCCGTTCGCGGCACGGCGACCGGTCAGTCCGCCGGCGCGAACTTGACGTCCGACGGCGAGGCTATCTCCAGCGTCTGCACGGTCTTGCCGAGCCGGCCGTCGGCGGGGTCGCGCTCGATCACCACCAGGTTGCCGCTGTGTTGGTTGGCGACGACCAGGTGTTGGCCATCGGGCGAGAGCGCGAATTCGCGCGGCCCGCGGCCTTCGCTGCTGCGCCGCTGCAAGGCCGACAAACGCCCGCTGGCCGCATCGACCGCATACACCGCGATGTGGTTGTCCTCGCCGCGATTGCTCGCATACAGAAAGCGTCCGTCGGCGGACAGGTGCAGGGCCGCGGCGGCATTGCCGCTGCTGCGGCCCGGATCCATCGCTACGGTTTGCACCGCCTGCAAACGGCCGTCGTCGTGGTCGAGCACCACCACCTCGCCGCTCATTTCCAAGGTGAGGTAGGCATGGCGGCCGGACGCGTCGAACAGCAGATGGCGCGGGCCGCTGCCGGGCGGCAGCTCGAGGAACGGCGTCGCCGCCGCGCGCAGCGGGCGTTCGCCGCTGCGCGCCGGATCGTAGCGATAGGCATAGACCTTGTCGGCGCCGAGGTCGACCGCGAACACGTGCTTACCGTCCGGCGACGGCACCGCGGCATGCACATGGGTCGATAACTGGCGTTCGCGATCGGCCTGGCTGGCGCGATGGGTCAGCACCTGCACCGCCGATTGCAGCCGGCCGTCGCCGTCGACCGGCATCACCGCGAGCGTGCCGCCGGGCGCAGCGTTGACCGAGTAGTTGGCGACGAACAGATAGCGCCCGTCGCGGCTCGGCGCCGCGTGCGCGGGCTCGTCGCCGAGGCTGTTGGCTTGCGACAGCGGCGTCGAGCGCGCGTTGCCGCGCGCGAGGGCGAAGCTACTGGCGCGGCCGACCGGGTCGGCCGAGTCGGGGCCGTTTTCGTTGACCGCGAACAGGCGCCGGCCGTCGGCGGAAAAGGTCAGCCAGGAGGGGTTGTCGGTCTCGATCACTTCCAGCGGCTGCGGTTCGATCCGTCCCTGCGCCGGGTCGAAACGATAGCGGCCGATGCCCTTGCAGACCGCGCCGGTGTAGCAACCGACCAGCAACTCGGGCTGCGCGCGGGGTTCGGCAGCGACGGGTGCGGCAACAAGCGTCATCGACAGGCTCCAGGCAAGCAAGGGGGATCGCAGGATCATCGGGGTCTCCAGCGCCGGCGGCGCGAGGCCCGATCCTGCACCAGCGCGCGACAATGGCCAAGCCTGGGCGCTCGCGGCGATGCGCGGCCCGCGCGGCGCGGTTTCGCCACGGCCGGCGTGACCGGCGGCGGGGCGGTTTCGCCCGCGGTTTTCCCGTGTTTAGCCGCGGCGCCGGATTTTCGCGGCGATCGGTCCGCACCGGGCCGGGCCATGAGCTTGGCCACGAGCACGGACTGGGCCGGGCGCGGCGGTGCGCGTATCCTGGCCGCCGAATCTCCAACGCCCGGCTGCCCTACGCCGGGCGCCCACGCACCACGTCAGTTCACTACCGAAAGAGCGCCACCATGACCGACACCCCGCCCGACCGCCTCTCCAACGACGCCCGCAGCCCCTATTACGACCCGGCCGTGCTCGAACGCGGAATCGGCCTGCGCTTCAACGGCGTGGAGAAGAACAACGTCGAGGAATACTGCGTCAGCGAAGGCTGGGTACGCCTGCCGGTCGGCAAGTCGCTCGACCGCCGCGGCAACCCGATGACGATGAAGGTCAAGGGCCAGGTCGAGCCCTATTACCTGACCGAAGCACCGCAGGCCGACTGAGCCCGCCTGCCCGCGCCGCGCCGTTGCCCATCGGGCACGGCACGGCGCGATGTTTCTGCGGATGCTTTTTTCGCGGGTGATGTCTTAAACCTGCCTCCTGGATCGTCGATACAGCAACAGCCCCGAATGCCGCGCCCGCGGTGGGGCGCACCGCCTCGACCTTCCGGAGATCCGCATGTCCCTCGCTGCCAGCCTGTTGTTGTTCAAGCTCGTCTTCATCGCCGGCCTGGCGCTGTGGCTCAGCGTGGTCGCATTCAACAATCTCATCGCCTTCCGCAACGGCGTGTTCGCGCTCGCCTCGATCATGCGCATGGCGCCGTTCGAGCAGGCCCCGGCGATCCAGACCCCGCTGCTGTCGCGTCGTGTCGAGCAGGCATCCTGGCACCGCGCCGCGTTCTGCGTCGTGCTCGGCGCCGAACTGGTCGCGGCCGTGCTGCTCTGGGCGACGGTCGCCGCCTTGGCCGGACTCGCCACCTCTGCCGATGCCACGATCCTGGCCAACCTCGCGCTGACCGCGCTGGTGGCGACCAGCTTCCTGATGGCGGTCGGCGGCAGTTGGTTCGCGTATTACGTCCGCCAGGACAACCTGCAACTGACCCACTTCGTGCTGGTCGCGGTGTCGGTGCTCGGCCTGCTCGCGGTCAATCTGCGCGCCTGAGCATCGGCCCGCGCGGTCAAGCGATGACGGCCTCGCGCCACTGCCCGCACAGCCGGCGCATGTCCTCGGCCAGCACCGGTATCGGCTGCGGCAGGCGCAACGCCGCTTCGAGCAGGGCGCAGGCGCGGTCGAGCTCGCCCTCGGCCGCCGCCGACAGGCCGCGCGCATAGGCGCCGAGCGGGTCGGCCTGGTCCAGCACCGGCGCCAGCCACTCGCGCGCGTCCTTGGCGGTGCCGCGCATCAGCAGCAACTGCGCCAGCTGGAAACGCGCGACGACGAATTCCGGCAGCACCGCCAACACCGCGCGCAGGCGTTCCTCGGCGCGATCGAACAGGCCGAGCTGGGCGTGCTGGATCGCCAGCAGGTATTGCACGTGCAGATTGCCCGGCTCGCGTTCGAGCACGCGCTGCAGCAGACGCACGGCCTCGACGTCGCGCGCCTGCTGGATGGCGTCGAGCGCGAGCCGCAGCAGGTCTGCGGTGGCGAGCCGGTCGTGGGTCATCGGGGCCTGGCGCCTCCCCGGCGCCGGCATGGATCGTGAACGCAGATTGTGGCCGAAGCCGGGTCGGCGGAAAACGACCGCCGTCATAACGAAAAGCGAAGGCCGCTTGCCTGGTATGGCCTTCGCCGTCGCCTCGACCCCATCGCGCGCCGGTCGACGTTCTCAAGTCGCTCAACCCGCGGCGAGTTTCTCCCGCTGGCGGAACGGCGCGCGGGCTGAAGCCCTCGGCAGCGCCGACGCGCGGTGCGGCGGTCGGCGGGGAACAAACGCGAGCATTCCCTCTCCCGCACGCGGGAGGGGGGCTTCGAACGATGCAGTTTCTCCGCACGCGAGCGCGGAGCGACCGACGCCGCGATCAGGCGCCCTGCGCCACCGCGCTGTCGCGCTTGTGGAAGCCGACCGCGTAGTACAGCACCACCAGCAGGATCAGGAAGGCCGGGCCGACGTACAGCGCCACGCGGGTATCCGGGAAGTAGGCCATCAGGCCGACCACCAGCACCAGGAAGGCCAGCGCAACCCACGAAGCCACCGGATACATCGGCATCTTGAAGGCCAGTCGCGCGCGTTCCTCGGCGCTGAGCGCCTTGCGGAAGCGCATGTGCGAGACCAGGATCACCGCCCAGGTCCAGATCGCGCCGAAGGTGGAGATCGAGGTCACCCAGACGAACACTTCCTTCGGCGCCAGGTAGTTCAGCAGCACGCCGAACAGCAGCGCCACCACCGACACCAGGATCGCCGCACGCGGCACGCCGCCGGGCGAGGTGTTGGCGAAGAACGCCGGCGCCTGCTTCTGCTGGGCCAGGTTGTAGAGCATGCGGCCGGTGCTGAAGATGCCGCCGTTGCACGAGGACAGCGCCGCGGTCAGGACCACGAAGTTGATGATGCCGGCGGCCTCGCGGATGCCCAGGCGCTCGAAGGTCATCACGAACGGGCTGCCGGTGGTGCCGAGTTCGTTCCAGGGGTACAGCGACAGGATCACGAACAGCGCGCCGATGTAGAAGATCACGATGCGCCAGAACACCGAGTTGATCGCATCGGGAATCGACTTGCCCGGGTTGGCGGCCTCGCCTGCGGTCAGTCCGATCATTTCCACGCCGAGGTAGGCGAACATCACCATCTGCAGCGACATCAACACGCCCTGCGCGCCGTTCGGGAAGAACCCGCCGTGGGCCCACAGGTTGCTGATGCCGATGGCCACACCGTCGTTGCCGAAGCCGAACACGATCATCGCCAGGCCGGCGAGGATCATCGCCACGATGGTCACCACCTTGATCATCGCGAACCAGAACTCGAACTCGCCGTAGGCCTTGACCGTGATCAGATTGACCGAGCCCATCGCGATCAGCGCCGCCAGCGCCCAGATCCATTGCGGCGTGTCCGGGAACCAGACCTGCATGTAGATGCCGACCGCGGTGATCTCGGCCACGCAGGTCACCAGCCACAGGAACCAGTAGTTCCAGCCGGTCAGATAACCGGCGAGCGGGCCGAGGTAGTCGCGGGCGTAGCGACTGAAGGAACCGGCGACCGGGTTGTGCACGGCCATCTCGCCGAGCGCGCGCATGATGATGAAGATCGCCGCGCCGCCGAGCAGATAGGCCAGCAGGATGCCGGGGCCGGCCAGCTTGATGGCGTTGGCCGAGCCCAGGAACAGGCCGACGCCGATCGCGGCGCCGAGCGCCATCAGGCGGATATGGCGTTCGCTCAGACCGCGATGAAGTTCCTGCTGGTTCGTCTGCATCCGCGAGGCTCCCGGAATCGGTCCGGCGCGACGCCCGCGCTGCGTTCAACGCGGCCGGACCGGAGTCGGCGAAGCATACTCCGGGTGAGGTGGGTGAGCAGCTGGCGGTCACAGCGCGGCCCGCTCGAACCAGGGGCCGCCCGCTCTCCAGCGTGTTGCCCCCTCCGCTCGTTAGCCCCTCTCGTTACGGGAGGGTTGGGCTGAGGGCATGCACTCGCGAGGCGAGCGATACGCGCCCTAGCCCCTCGCCCTCATCCGGCCCTTGGCCCCCTTCTCCCGCTTGCGGGAGAAGTAAATAAGAGCAATCTCCCGCTTGCGGGAGAAGTAATAAGAGCAATCTCCCCCTTGCGGGAGAAGGATGGGAACAACCTCCCGCTTGCCGGAGAAGGACGCCTGCTCAACTCTTCAACTTGTACCCCGTCCGGAAGATCCACCACACCGCGGCCAGGCACAGCAGCATGAAGCCGGTGGTCATGCCGATGCTGAGGACGATGTCGACGTCGGACTTGCCGTAGAAGCTCCAGCGGAAGCCGTTGACCAGGTAGACCACCGGGTTGAACAGCGAAACGCTGCGCCAGAACGGCGGCAGCATGTCGATCGAGTAGAAGCTGCCGCCGAGGAAGGTCAGCGGCATCACGATCATCATCGGGATCATCTGCAGCTTCTCGAAGCCGTCGGCCCACACGCCGATGATGAAGCCGAACAGGCTGAAGGTGACCGCGGTCAACACCAGGAACACCGCCATCCAGACCGGATGCACGATCTCGAAGTCGACGAAGAAGCGCGCGGTGATCAGCATCAGGATGCCCAGCATCACCGACTTGGTCGCCGCCGCGCCGACGTAGCCGGCGATCACCTCCAGGAAAGACACCGGCGCCGACAGCAGTTCGTAGATCGTGCCCGACCATTTCGGCAGGTAGATGCCGAACGAGGCATTGGAGATGCTCTCGGTCAGCAAGGCCATCATGATCAGGCCCGGGACGATGAAGGCGCCGTAGCTGACCCCGCCGATCTCGACCATGCGCGATCCGATCGCCGAGCCGAACACGATGAAATACAGCGAAGTCGACAGCACCGGCGTGGCGATGGACTGCATCAGGGTGCGGAAGGTGCGGTGCATCTCGAAGAAATAGATCGCCTTGATCGCGTGCCGGTTCATGCGCGCCCCTCCGCGCCGGACTGACGCGGCGACTTGACCAGGTTGACGAAGATTTCCTCCAGCGAGCTCTGGCTGGTATGCAGGTCCTTGAAGTCGATGCCGTGCTCGCCCAGGCGCCGCAGCAAAGCGGCGATGCCGGTCTCCTCGGATTGCGCATCGAAGGTATAGACCAGCTCGTGGCCGTCGTCCGACAGGCTCAGCGCATCGCTAGCCAGGGCCTCGGGCAGGGCCGACAAGGCGGTCTGCAGTTGCAGGGTCAGCTGTTTCTTGCCCAGCTTGCGCATCAGCGCGCGCTTTTCCTCGACCAGGACGATCTCACCGTGGTTGATCACTCCGACCCGATCGGCCATTTCCTCGGCCTCGTCGATGTAGTGGGTGGTCAGGATGATGGTGACGCCGCTGTCGCGCAGTTGCGACACCATCGCCCACATCTCGCGGCGCAGCTCGACGTCGACGCCGGCGGTCGGCTCATCCAGGAACAGAATCGTCGGCTCATGCGACAGCGCCTTGGCGATCAGTACCCGCCGCTTCATGCCGCCGGACAAGGCCATGATCTTCTCGCCGCGCTTTTCCCACAACGACAAGTCGCGCAGGACCTTCTCCAGGTAGGCGGCATTCGGCGCCCGGCCGTAGAGGCCCCGGCTGAACTTGACCGTGTCCCACACGGTCTCGAAGGCATCGGTATGCAGTTCCTGCGGCACCAGGCCGATCGCCGAGCGCGCGGCGCGGTAGTCGCGGACGATGTCGTGACCATCGGCGAGCACCTGCCCAGCGCTCGGGTTGACGATGCCGCAGACGATGCTGATCAGGGTGGTCTTGCCGGCGCCGTTGGGCCCGAGCAAGGCGAAGATCTCGCCGCGGCGGATCTCGAGGTCGACACTCTTGAGCGCCTGGAAACCGCCGGCATAGGTCTTGGTCAGGCCCTTGATCGAGACGATCGCGGGCGCATCGCTGCGCGCTTGCACGGACGGCGGTGAGGATTCGGAAACGGACGGCATGGACACTCCGCGGAGGCGATGACGCGGACGGCGCGAGACTCGCGCCGGGCGCGTGCGGTCGCCCAGTGTACGGCCGTCGCGCGCCGCGGTGCAGGCCGGCGCGCGACCGCGTGCACGCTTCGTACCTCAGTGCGCGGACAGCAGCGTGTCCAGGCGTTCGAAGCACTCGCCCCACCCCGGGATCACCTGCTGCGATTCGGCCTCGGCGCGTTCGGCGACCGAGTCGAAGCGCATCTCCAGGGTCAGCAAGGTCTTGCCGGCGCCGTGCTCGGCGAAATTCACGGTGACGCGCGACTGTTGCGAAGGCTTGCTGTCGTCGTCCCAATCGTCGACGTAAACCAGGCGCTCGGGCGCGACGATCTCCTGATAGGTGCCCTTGATCGGGTACTCGGCGCCGTCGGCGGCGACCATGCAGATGCGGAACATGCGGCCGACCGCGACGTCCATCTGCCGCACTTCGCTGTTGAAGCCGTGCGGGCCCCACCACTTCGCCACTTGCACGGGGTCGGTCCAGGCCGCGAACACCAGTTCGCGCGGGGCGTTGAGGATGCGTCGCAGGGTGATGCGGTGGTCTTCGACCTGATGAGTGGTGCGGTCGGAGGACGCGGTGTCGGCTGTGCCGGGGCCATCGAAGGTCATGGTGAGTTCCTCGAACGAAAGGGAGGCCGCGCGCCGATCCGGCGTCGGGCCTTATGGGGGCTGCATCTAAACCAACTAGCTAATTAACCCAAACGGAAACTACAACCCCAAGACGGGCCGGTCAAGCCCCTCGGTCCGGAATGAGTTCGAAGCCGCGCAGCCTCAGCCGCCCTGGCCGCCCGGGGGTTTGCGCGGGCGCTTGGGCCCCGGCGCCGACTGCCGGCCCTGCGCGGCGTCGATCTCGTCGATCCAGCCGGCGCGCGCGCCGGCGAAGGCATCGGCGTAGGGCACGTAGGGTTTGACGTCGAGCACCGGCGTGCCGTCGAGCAGGTCGACGCCGCGCAGGATCAGCGCACCGGGTTCCACCGCGACCAGTTCCACCGCCGACAGCCCGAGCGGATTCGGCCGGTGCGGCGAGCGCGTCGCCAGCACGCCGCGCTTGGGCCCGCCGCGTGGCGGTTTCACCTGCGCCTTCCAGCCCTGGCTGCGGTGAAACACGAAGATCAGCCAGATGCGCTCGAACCCGGCCAGGTCGGCGTAGGCCTCCGGCGCCAGATCGTCGACGAACTCCAGCCGGGCCTCGACCACCTCGCCGCTTTGCGTGCCCTGCACCACCGTCGACTGGTGCGGCGCGTCGATGCGCTGCGCATACGGTGAGCGCAGATACGCGATGGGGCGGCAGGGGAAGACATCGGACATCGGGCGTCGCCAAGCATTACGGAACGCCGGCATTGTCGCCGCAGCCCTCCTCGCGCGTCGATCAGCGAACCGTCGCGGCCGGGCCCGACGATCGGCCCTGCGGCCGGATCGCAGCCACTGCGACTGCGGCACTGCAAATTGCCGCATCGCAGCGCCGGACCGCGCGTTCATCCGGCCGGCACCGCGGCCGGCATTCCGGCCGGAATGCGGTGCATGAGTTTCGTCACTGCTGCGGCGCGCAGCGCCGGCGTTATGCTCGGCGCCGCGGACAACGCGACGCGCCGCCGGCTCCATCGACGCCCCCTCCCGCCTTCCAGAGAACACCATGAAATATCTGGTCATGATCTACAACGACGACAGCCTGATCGAAGCCCTGCCCGAGGGCGAGTTCGGCACGATGATGCGCGGCTGCATCGCCCATGCCGACGCCATGCGCGATGCCGGCGTGCTGCTGGATTCGCAGATGCTCGCACCGCCGAAGCAGGCGACCTCGCTGCGCACCCGCAACGGGCGCACCACCTTCATGGACGGCCCCTTCGCCGAAGCCAAGGAATATCTGGGCGGCTTCAACCTGATCGAAGCGGCCGACATGGACGCAGCCGTGCGCATCGCCGAATCCTTCCCCTGGAGCCGCACCGGCCGGGTCGAAGTGCGTCCGGTCGTGGATTTCGACGACGTGCGGCGCGAGTTTGCGTCCTGAGGGCGAGCTCAGCCGTCTTTCGTGTCGCGACCCGGGTTTCGGTGATCCGCGGATACGGATCGCGGCGGTGATGGCGATATCGCCCAGGCCGCTCGCGCTGCGAACTGCGACCCCGCGGTCGCGGCTTGCGCCGCTCCTATCCCGGAGCGGCGGCACCCAAGGGTAGGAGCGACGCGAGTCGCGACCAAGGGACAGGTAAACATGCACCGCCGTCGTCGCTGGTCGAAGCCGCGAACTGTCTCGGGGTAGGAGCGACGCGAGCCGCGTCCGCGTCGCCTCAATCCCGCTGCGCCATCGGCTGGAGGCGCGACCACGCAGCATCCGCCTCGCCCCACAGCCATCCACTGCCGCGCATAAGGCGTAAGGCGACCGCCTGCGTCCGTTGGCGTTGAGTAACGCCGGTCGCCGGTTCAAGAGCTGGCCGCTTTCCCCGTGCCGCCCCGTTGGGTTGGGCACGGGGGAATCCAGATGCGCATCCACACCATCGCTCTCGGCGCCGCCCTGGCGCTGAGCGCCGCCTCGCCCGCCTGGGCGCACGGCGGCGGCCTCAATGCCGAGGGCTGCCACAACGATCGCAAGAACGGCGGGTATCACTGCCATCGCGGCCCTGCCGCGGGCGGCGGCAATCTGCGCCCGGCGGCGCCGCGTACGCCCAACCACGGTTCGTCCTGGGCCGCCGACGGGACCGACTCGACGGCCGACGGCGGTGGCGCTTACGCCAATTGCAGCGCCGCGCGCGCCGCCGGTGCCGCGCCGGTGCGGCGTGGCGATCCCGGCTATGGCCGCCACCTGGATCGCGACGGCGACGGGGTCGGCTGCGAATAAGACCTTGATGAGCGCACCGCCGATCGTGAATTGGGGACAACAGCTTGCGCCGCCTACGCGGGATTAACGCCTTATCGCTGGCGGCGATACGGCGGCAGGCGGAGAATCGGGGACGTCCCCTGACCGCATCGGAGCCCGTCATGAACCTGCGCATCGCATTCGCCGTCCTGCTCTCGGCCGCCGCGCTGATGGCCGGGGACGTCGGCGCGAAGTCCCGCAACGTCACCGATCCCGACGCGCCGCGCGCCCTGCCCGAACAGGGCCCGGTTGCGGTGCGCTGGGAAGACCCGGCGAAATTCACCGAAATCCGCTACAGCCGCAATCGCTTCGAAGCCGAACGCGGCAACTGGGTCGAACAGCTCGCGCAACACCTGCGTACGCGCGCGCAGAAGCGGTTGCCGGACGGGCAGCGGCTGGAAGTCGACATCGCCGACATCAAGCGCGCCGGCGACTTCGAACCCTGGCACGGTCCGCAGTACGACGACACCCGGTTCATCCGCGAAATCTATCCGCCGCGCATCGTCCTGAACTTCAAGCGCCTGGACGCCAGCGGCCAGGTGGTCGAGGAAGGCGAGCGCACCTTGCGCGACCTGAGCTTCATGATGGGCGCGCGCAGCGTCAGCGACAGCGATCCGCTGCGTTACGAGAAGCGCCTGATCGACGACTGGCTGTCGCGGGAGCTGAAGGCGCCGGGCGCCTGAGCGTTCGCGCCCCGAGCGCGTCTCGTTTCCCTGTCCGCTCCGGGCTCGTGTAGGAGCGACGTGAGTCGCGACCCAAGATCGCCCCGCGCCCCGCGCCTCGCACCCGCGACGCTATTGCGGATGCGGTCGCGACTTACGTCGCTCCTACAGTGAAACGACCATCGCCCCGGATGCCTGGCGTCCGGGGCGATGTTTTTGGCCAGGCGACTGGCGCCGCCCGACGCCGGACCCGGAGGCGGCGGTCGAGTGGCAGCAACCGACCATGGCGCGGCCTGTCTGCGGGATTTACTGCTGAGGCGCAGCGTCCATGTCCGCATTCGGATCCATGTAGAAGATTTCCCAGGTATGGCCGTCGAGGTCTTCGTAGCTGCGCTGGTACATGAAACCGTAATCCATCGGGTCCTTCGGGGTCACCGCGCCGGCGGCGACGGCCTTTTCGACCAGCTCGTCGACCTTCTCGCGGCTCTCCGCCGACAGGCCGAGCAGGGCCTCCACGCTCTTGGAGGTGTCGCAGATCGACTTCTTGGTGAAACTCTGGAAGAACGGCTCGACCAGCAGCATCACGTAGATGTTCTCGCCGACGATCATGCAGGTGGCGTTTTCGTCGGTGAACTTGGCGTCGAAGGTGTAGCCCAGTTGGGTATAGAAGGCGACCGCGCGGTCGAGGCTCTTGACGGCGAGGTTGACGAAGATCTTGGGGTGCTCGGACATGGCGGTTCCTTTATCGGGACGAAGGGAGATTGGCTTGGCGGGCAGGTCGGGGAGGATCTCTTTACTGCCTGCTCCTTTCAACGACGAACCGGGGAGGGAGCAATCGACACGGCCGCGAATTATTTTTCGCTGGCCGCCCGGTCGGGTCCTTACCGCTCCCCTCGCCGGCGCTTGCCGCGGACGCGGTTGCTTCTGGGTAGGAGCGACGCGAGTCGCGACCGCGCCGATCAGCCTCGCTGCGCCATCGGCGGGGTCTCTGTAGGAGCGGCGTGAGCCGCGACCAAGGGGCGCGCACGGGCCGCACCGCCGAGGCCACTGGTCGAAGCCGTCAACTCTCGCGGGGTAGGAGCGACGCAAGTCGCGACCGCATTGCATTGATCTCGCGACGTTGCTTGCCGAAGCCTCTGTAGGAGCGACGTGAGTCGCGACCGCGCAGGTGCCGATTGTTGCGTCCCTGGCCGCAGATCGTTAAAGCAACATCAAGGTCTAAAGCTTCCGTCCGCTGACGCGGCCGGGTTACTTTCTTTTGTCATAAGCAACAAAAGAAAGGTAACCAAAGAAAAATGCCTTTCTTTGAATCAAAAGCCCGCGCGATCGGTGCCGACGCAGGGATGCTCCAGACAGGCCATCCATGGCCTGCTTGCGCACGGCCCGCATCCCTGCGGGCCGCCCTACGGGTCTTCAATTGCCCGGCAAAGCGACAAAGCGGCAAAGCAGGTCAAAACACGCCAACGGTGATGTGGCGTCGCGGCTGCTTTTGGGTAGGAGCGGCGCAAGCCGCGACCGCGCGGCTTCGGTCTCGCGACGAAGCGCGCATGGGCGTACGCATCGCGCCGCCCCACAGCAAAGCGGCCGCCCCAGATAGGAGCGGCCGCATCGTCGCATCAGATGGCATCAATCCTTTTCGGCACCGATCACCTTGCCGGTGTTCGGGTCGATCTTGACCTCCACGTCCTTGCCGTTCGGGCTGTCGGCTTCGGCGTTCCAGATGCCGTCCTCGTAGTCGACATCGTGGACATTGGTGTATCCGGCCGCGGCGAGGGCGGCACGCACGTCGCGTTCGCTCATACGGGCGACCTGCTCGTTCGGGTATACGGTGCCGGTGCGCGGGTCGAGGCGGACTTGCACGCGATTGCCGTCGCCGCTGCGTGCGTCGGCATGCCAGACGCCATCGCCGAACTTGAGATCGTTGACCTTGGTATAGCCCTGTTCGGCCAGACGCGTGCGGATCTGGTGTTCGGTCAGGGCTTCGCTGCCTTGCGGCGATTGCGCGACGGCGGCGGGGATGCAAACCGCCAAGGCGAGCGCGAGCATGAGCGGCTTCATGGCGTACTCCTGTGCGTGGGGAGTCTCGATTTTCGACAGGCCACGAAAACGAGGCATGAACATCCACGCATTCATGCAGGAACCGGCGATGCGAGGCTCGGCACCGGTGTATCGACGATACGCCGCGCACGCGATTCGAGCCGCGCTCACCAAGTTCTCACCCGGCCCTAACAATATCTTCAGCGGTACGAAACGATTTCGATTCCACACCGCTTACCAGTCCCGCACCACGAACATCGCCAGGCGGCATGGGGCTCAGTCGCGCTGCGCCGCCACCAGCAACAACATCGGCCGTTCGCGCTCTTCTTCCAGCGCCGGGATCTGCGCGACCTGGGCATCGCTCGGGCCCCATTCCTCGACATGGACGATACGCAACCCGGCGGCGATCAGGCCATTGAGATAGGTGCCGAGGGTGCGATGCACTTTGCGCACGTCCGGCGCGAACCAACGGGTGATGCGCGGCCCTTCGGCCTGGTAGCCGTTGATCGGCCAGGTTTTGCGGCCGTCGGCGTCGCTCGACCATCCCGGATGCGCGGGCGCGGTATAGATCGGGTGCTCGACCGAGAACAGCAAACGCCCGCCCGGAACCAACGCGCGGTGGACTCTTGCCCACAGGCCGGGCAGATCGTCGAGGTAATGCAAGGTCAGCGAGCTGTAGACCAGATCGAATGCGGCCGGATCGGGCTCGTATTCGTCCAGGTCGGCGCGGACGTACGCGATCCCGACATCCTGGGTGGTGGCCCGTGCGCGTTCGAGCATCTTCTCGGATACATCGACGCCGAGCACGCGCTCGGCGCCCTGCAGGCGCGCGTAGCGACAGAACCAACCATAGCCGCAGCCCAGGTCGATCACCCGGCGCCCGCGCAGCTCCGGCAACTGCGCCTGCAGCGCCGGCCATTCCGGTGCGCCGACCAAGCCTTCGATCGAGCGCCGCAGTTGCGAATAGCCCTCGAAGAAGGCCGGGTCGTCGTAGATGTTCTGGGCCATGGCCGTCCGCTCCGATGCCGCCGCAGTATCGCGCAAGCCCTGTCTATAAAACGTTGCCGGCAAGGGACATGAGCGGATCGCGCTGCGACCCGACGCAGCAGCGTTTTCGCCCGGCTATGGCGGAAGGACGACCACCGTGCGGACTGCGCCCCATTCACGCCGCCGCCGACCTCGCCAACAGACGTTCGAGCGCTGCATGCAACTGCGGATGCTCGGGCACGCGGATACCGAACTCGGAACGCAGCACCTCGATTACGGCCCCGGCATCGGCCAGTTGGCGGCGCACGCTGTCTTCGCCCAGCCGGTGCACGGCGAAGCTGCCGTTGTTGAAGGTCTTGCGCAGGCCGGGGCCGGTGCGGGCGACGAACAACTGGCCGAGGAAAGGCGATTCGGGATGGGTCGAGACGTACCAGTTGCCGACCTCGTAATCGACCTCGACCTGGGGCTGCAGGTCGAACACGTACATGGCCCGCCACTCGCCGGCGACCTGGGCGCGCAGGAGGTAGTGCCCATCGCGCGGCTCGATGCGGTAGGGCTCGTGCGGCGTGGCCTGCGCGTCCTCGTCGTCCAGGCGCAGCGGCGCGGTCGGCACCATGCCGCCGAAACCGACGTCGGCGATATGGCGCACGCCATCGATGGTCACCAGCACCAGCAGATGGGTGCGCGCCGGCAGCGCGTCCTCGGGGCCGCCCATCAGCACCCGGCCGGTGATGCCGCGCGCGTCGTAGCCCAGTTGCTGCAGCAGGGCCAGGAACATCCGGTTGAGCTCGTAGCAATAGCCGCCGCGCCCCTCGTGCAACAGCTTGCGCTCCAGCGAGGCCAGGTCGATCGGCACCGGCATGCGCAACAAGGTCGCCAGGGTCTCGAACGGAAACTCGGCGGTGTGCCGCAGCTGCAGTTCGCGCAGGCTGTCCAAGGTCGGCGGCGGCGCGCGCTCGTAGCCGAGGCGTTGCAGGTAGAGGTCGATGTCTTGCAGGCGTGACGTCATCGCCGGGCCCTCGATCGTGTTGACGAGCGGCCACGGTAAAGCCTCAAGTGCGATTGAGGTCAAGCGTGGTTTGCGCATTCGATCAGCGCCTTTGGGCGAACGCAGCGTTTCGGCGAGCGACGCCGACCTCAGCGGACCGGCCCCCGCGTAGCAAGCGACCCTGCCCAACCTTGCGCATCGGCGGCGATGCGCAGGGCCGGCCGGACACCGCGGGCTAGGCCGCCAGCGCGGCGTCGTACTCGGCCGCGAACCGCACCGACGGGCGCTCGCCGCAGCGCTTGATCCAGTCCTGCACTGCCGGGTCCGACGGCGCGCTGTCGGGGAACCAGGCGAACGGCGACTGCAGCAGCAGGTCGGCGGCGGTGTAGTGGTCGCCCATCAGATACGGCTGGTCGGCCAGCGCCTTGATCAGGCGCGCGTGCACCTCCCGCGGGCCGCGGAACGTGGCGGTGGCGTAGGGATGGCTGATCCCGGCCGCTTCCAGCAGCAGCACCGGCTCGATCACGCCGCCGTACCAGCTCAGCCACGACAGATAACGGCCGCGATCCTTGTCGCCGACCGCTGGGCCGAGCTTGCGGTGGGCGTACAAGTCGGTGAGGTAAAGGATGATCGCCGGGCTCTCCCAGATCTCGACGCCATCGTGGATCAACAACGGCACCTTGCCTTCCGGGTGCGGGTTGCGCGCATCGCCGTCGAAGGCCTGGCCGGATCGTTGGATATCGACGTGGCGGACGTCGACGTCGGCCAAGGCGTCGAGTTCCTTGAGCAGGCTGATGATGCGCGTCGAGCGGGAGTGCGGTGCGTGGATCAGAGTGAGCATGGGGGGCCTCGGAGTGATGGTTACCGGTCTTGCGCGGCAGGACCAAGGTAACCGCCATCGAGGACACAATCGGTCCTCAATTGATTCCGGCCCGGATAATTCTTGCGGCCGGGCCGGGCCGACAGGAACCGCAACGCGGCCGTCCCCGCGACTCGCGGCAACGCGGCGCCCGCCGCGGACGGCCGGCGTAGTCGGATGGTCGAAGTCTTCGGAAACGAAGGCCGGCCGCGGCTACCGCGACCAGCGAGGCGCACGTGCGCCGATCAGGGCCGGGCTTGCACCGGCCGGTACTGCTTGTTGTCGCCGTAGGTCTTGCCCTTGGTATCGACATTGGCGCACAGCCGGCCGTCGCACAGGGTCACGTCGGCCTGGTTGTACGCACGCAGCAGGTCGGCGGTGACCCGGTTCTCGTTGATGTCGGCGCGGTACTGCCACAGCAGCCAACCGCCGCCGGCCAGCAACAGCAGCACGCTGCCGAGGGCCGCCCCGACCACTTTCCAGATCAGCTGCTTGTGCAGCCACTCCATGCGCTTGAGCTGGGCGGCGAGCGACTGCGAGCCTTCCTGCAGCAGGCCGCCGGCATCCTGCAGACGGCGCTCGTAGGCGCCGACCGGCTGCGACAGCCCGCTTTCCAGCTTGCCCATCACCGCGCCGGGCAGATTACGCAGGCTCTCGTCGGCCGACTGCCGCACCACCCCGGGCACTTGCTGCGCGAGCTGCAGCAGTTGCTGGTAGACCGCACGTTGATGTTGTTCGATCTCTTCGCAGCGACGTTCGAACTGCTCCATCAAGGCCGCGGTCTTGCTGACCAGGCCCATCAACTCGTCCTGTTGCATCCAACCGCTCCTCGGTGCGATCTCAAACCGTGCCTGTATCTCTCGTGTCTGTTTCTTTAAGGTGCCGCTGCTTCATACCGGAAGCGCCGTCACGCCATGCGCGGCCCGCTGCGCGCCGGCGACGCCTGCTCGGCCGTCTGCGCCTGCTGCTGCGCCGCCTGTTGGGCGAGCGCCTGCTCCTGCCGGTCCACCGTCGCCGCCGCTTCCTCGCGCAGCGCGCGCCCCGGTGGCGCCGACGCGGCATCCTGGGTCATCTGACGAAAGGTATCGCGGTCGCCGTTCTGCGACGCCGCCAGCATGCGGTCGAGGAAGGTCGAGGGGTCGCCGCTGATCGAGGTGGTGGCGTTGCGGAACGGGATGCCGGGACCGGTCGGCTGCTCCCTGCCCGGATGGAGGTAGTCGGGAATGCTCTTGCCGGGCGCATAGGGATCGAGGTGCAGCGGCGACGAATGCCGTTGCGGCAGGGCCGGCGCATGGCGCTCTTCCCTGCGTCCCGGCTCGCCGGCCTTGACCGGGCCGCGAATGTCGTCGATCGCATCGCCGATCCGTTCGAGCGGATTGCGCGAAACATGGGTGACGCCCCGGCGGGTGGTTTCGACGTCGCCGCGGTACTTGTCGATCATCGGGTCGTACTGCTGCGCCAGGCGCTGCGTCTGAGGATCGGCGAGCACCGAGCGGTCGGGCTTGCCCTTGGCGTCCTCATTGAGGAAGTTGTGCATGCTGTGCGAGGTACCGACCATGTCCTTGACCGCGCCGGCCATATTGCGCGCGTCGAACATACTGCGGGTGTTCTCGTAGCCGCGGTCCTTCATGCTCGCGATTTCCTGCGGCGTCGCGTAGACCTTGACCTTGCCGTAGTGGTCGCTGGCCGCGCTGACCGGGTCGCCCGCCATCACATGGTTGGTGACGCGGTTGCCGCCTTCCGGGATGCGATAGCCCAGGCTGACCGCGCCATAGGCATTGAAGGTCTCTCCGCGCAGGTCGTAGTGGTGCGCGGTGATCTGCGCCAGGGTGCCGCCGAGGGAGTGGCCGGTGACAGTGACTTCGGGCTTGCGACCCGTATCGCGGCCTTGCTCCGCAGCCATTTCAAGCGCGCGCCGAGTCAAGGCGATCGCATCGTTGGCTTGGGCATTGGTACGGTTGGTCGCCATGCGTGCATCGGCCAAGCCATCCTTGACCATCTCGCGGTCGAACTCGGTGCCGCGATGGGCGACGACGATCTCGCCGGTATCCTTGCGCTGATAAATAGTGCCTTGATAACCGGACTTGGTGTCGGAATGCCCGAGAATCTCGTAAGGCACGCCGCCGATCACCACATCCTTCTTGCCCTTCGTGGGGTCTCGATAAGAGTCGCTCGCCAAATCGGCGTATTGCTGGCTTCCAATGCTCATGGCGTCATCGCCTTCGACAATAGAGTCATGGTGAACAATTCATCGCGAATCTCGGACCGGAAGACATTCCGATCTTCCTTGCCCATGTCCGGATAATCCGTAACTTCGCTGCGCGGGTACCGCTCTTTCCAGTAGTACTTCGTCACCGCTCGCTGCGCCGCCACATCCTCATTCATCATGCTGACGATGAAGTTCGTCTCAGGTTCGGCGCCGGTCGCCTTGAGCTGCGCATTCAACGAGGTCAGTTGCCAGTGGCAGACGCCCTCGCCCAGATAGTCCTCATCAAGCATCGCGTCGGTATAGACGGTGCCCGTGTACGTCGTTTCGTCCGCGCGTTGCAGCTCCATTTCGAAGCCATGCGACGGCGTCATCGGCACGCCCGCGATCGGGTCCGGAATGTATTTGCAATCCGGAGCTTCGAAATTGACGTAACCCTTCACCGACCCGAACGGCCCCGGAGCACCGGCCAGCTTCAGCGTGATCTGGTAGCCCTGCTTCGGCGCCGGGTTGCGTTTGTACTTGGCTTCCAGCTCAGCCGTCGAGGGAGCGGAATCGGGCGAGGATTTGTCGGAAGTCATTGCAGTCTCGGGAGCGCTACAGGCGGAAGTACTCAACGCCAGCAGAAGACAAAGGGTGCGAAGCTCACCGCGCATCGATGCCTCCATGGCAAGAGATGATTAAGGACGGGCCGGCGGCAGCACCGCCATGGACCCGCCCGGGTCAAGGCCGGGCCTACGAGGCCGAGCCTACGTCAGGTGGGAGATCGCCGCAACGGCAACCGAAAGTTGCGCCGACCTTGCCAGCGGCCAGCGTATGGCGACCGCCCGAGGGCATACCCCGGCATCGCCGAGCTCACGGCGTCGCCACCTTCGGCGTCAGGGTGATGGTGAACAACTGATCCTGGAGCTCAGGCTTGTACCGGCTGCGGTCGACCGCGCCGAAGTCTGACCACGCTTCCGGATCGCTGCCTGGGTAGTCGTATTTGACGTAGTAGTTGGTGCGCGCCTTTTGTCCGCGCACCTCGTCGCCCATCAGGTTTGCGACATAGCTGGTATCGGTCTTCGCGCCGGTGGCCCTAAGCGACGTATTCACGCTCACAAGCTCCCAATGGCATATACCCTTGCCGAAATAATCCTCGTCGAGCATCGCGTCGGCCTGGATCATAGCGACGTAAGAAGTCTCGTCGACCTTGGAGTAGCTCATCGGCAGGTCGACCGACGGCGTCAGGAAGAAGCCCGCGATCCGGTCCGGCATGTAGTCGCAATCGCGCGCCTCATAGTAGACAGAGCCGTCTATCTTGGCGAACGGCCCCGGCACATCGGCCAGGGTCAGGATGATCTGGTAGGGCTGCTTCGGGGCCGGATTGCGCGTGTACTTGGCTTGCAACTCCGCGGTCATCCGATCCACGCGGGGCGTGTGCTCGCCGCAGGCGGAAGCTCCAAGCGTCACGGCCAGCGAGAAGATCCAGAACTCGGTGCGCATCGATGCCTCCATGGCTGAACGTAGCGGACCAAACGCAGACGCCGACAGCGCTGCGGTCTCGATCGTTCTTATGCCTCAAAGCCTACGTCAACCGCACCCGCGCAACAACGGCAACTGAAAGTATCGCTAACGGCGTCGGCGCGGCTCTTTCGAGCGACAAGTATTACGACTCGTGGAAGGCACATCGAACTTGATGGCACACAAAGGTCAGCGATCTACAGGCTGAAGCCCGATTTCGCCGAGCCGCACCAGCAACCGCGCGTGCGCCGACTCCGGCAGCGGCTCTATCGTTACGACCAGGGCATGAAACCAAGGGTTGGCATGCGCGCTGTCGAAGTCGAAATCGACGGCGCAGCGCTCGGCCCAGTCGTAGACATCGCGCAAAGCCTCCACGATCGCGTCGCCGGCATCGTCGAAATTTCCGGCCCCGAAGCGCTCTTCGATCGAACGCAAGCCGAAGCGGTAAGTGCGCGCGGTCACCGGGGGTGGCGGAGGCATGGCGTGAGTGTCAGGCCAACGATGCGTGTCGCTGCGATGAGCGAACCGCCGGTGGTTACCAGATCAGGTCGTCCGGCACCTGGAACCGGGCGTAGTACTCGTCGTCCTCGCTGGCCGGCGCGTCGGGTTTTGCGGCGGCGTGATCGAGCGCGATCATCGACGGGTCGCGGGCATACACTTTTTCCGCGGCGGCGCGCGGCAGCAACTCGTAGCCCTGGTCGTGGCGCGCGATCACCAGGGCGCCGCTCGCCAGTTGCGTGCGCAACGCGGTGTTGATCAACACGTTCTTGATCTTGCCCTCGTCGGTAAAACCGTACGCGATCTCGCCCTCGCGCTTGACCTTGTTCGTCTCGACGATCTGGCGGACCTGGGCGCGCAGCTCGTGCGCCTTCGCCTGCGCGTTGCGTTCGGCCGACAGCGCGCGGTCGCGCTCGGCGCGTTCGGCACGCAGCCGCTCGCTCTCGATCTGTTCGGCGGTCGGCGCCGGCGGCGCTTTGCCCTGGCGCTGCTTGGCCTGCTCGCGCGCGACCTGGGCCACCTGGGCCTTCTTGACCAGGCCGGCCTTGAGCAATTGATCTTGCAGTGGATTTCGCATGGGACGCAGTTTAGTACGGCGGGCCGGGCGGCCGGAAGGCGAGCGCCATGCGCGCCGGACGCAGGCATGCCCGGCTCAGGATGGCCGGTGCGACCGCTCCGGCGCCCCTCAACCGCCCGCCATCTCGATCAACTTCGCCACCGTGTTCAAATTGCGCACGGTGCCGGCCTTCGCCGCGGGGATGACGAGCTTGGAATCGGCCATGCCGTCGCCGTAGTGCACGTAAATCTCGCGCTCGCCCAAAGCGATTTCCTCGCCGTTGCGGTGCTTGACCGTGTCCAGCGCATCGGCCGGCGGCGGCGCGTCCAGGAAAATCAGCACCGCCCGGTTCGGCGCGGCGCCCGCGAAGGGCTGTGCGGCCAGCGCGCGCGCCATCTCCGCGGCGGTGCGCAGGATCACCCCGACCGGCTTGCCCGCATACGCGGCCAGGCGCTGCTCCAGGGCGGCCTGCGCGCGCTTGGCGGTCATGGCGGTGCGGAACACCACGTTGCCGCTGGCGATGTAGGTGCGTACGTCCTCGAAGCCGGCGTCCTCGCACATCGCGCGCAGTTCGGCCATCGGCAGTTTTCCGGTGCCGCCGACATTCACGGCGCGCAGCAAGGCGATATAGGTGGGCATGGGCGGCAGGATACGGCAAGGCCCGCGCCTGTTCAGCCGATGGGAGCCGCACGCAATGCGGCCTCCGCGCCACCGCCCGGGTCACGGGCGACGACCGGCCGATGCCCTGAACAAGCTCGGTGCCCCGACTTGCCATGCAACCGGCGTGGCCGGATCGCCGGGCCCACCGCGTTTCTTGTGACTGCGCTCCCACTTCCAGGCCCTCCGCCCGATTGGGACACGGCCCCGCCTGTCCAGGCAGTGCCGTTGGTCGCGCCGGCCGGCCGCCCCGAGTTCCTTCGGGCCGGCAGTCCACCTATAGTCGTCGAACTGAGGTCGCCCGGCAGGAATACGGCTGCGCCGGGCGGCTTACCCATCCGTCAGCCTTACAACGCCAAGGAGAATCTCTATGGCAGGCCCCGCTCCCACCGTCATCAACGGCGGCACCGTCCCGCCCGGCAGTCCGCCGCCCGACCTGTCGCGCAGCACGCCCGACGGCAAGGGCATCGTCTCGCAGGAACTGTTCCGCCAGGGCGACATCGTCATCAGCCGCGAGCAAGTGACCGGCGGCGACCAGTTCAGCGATCTGCTCGTCATCAACGGCGGCGCCGGCGACGACAACGTGCAGGTCAGCCAGCGCGCCAACGGCGTGCTCGACGTGCAGATCAACGGCCAGCCGTACGAGATCACCCTCGCCGCCCAGCAGCAGCTCGGCGTGCGCGGCGGCGACGGCAACGACATCATCCACGCCGGCCCCAACGTGCGCGTCAACATGGACGTGCAGGGCGGCAACGGCAACGACACCATCACCACCGGCCGCGGGCGCGATCGCGTCGACGGCGGCGACGGCAACGACACCATCAGCACCGGCCTGGGCCGCGACGACGTGTTCGGCAACACCGGCAACGACACGATCGACGCCGGCGGCGGCAACGACGTGGTCTACGGCGGCGACGGCGAAGACATTCTGCGCGGCGGCCAGGGCCGCGACTACCTCGAAGGCGGGCGCGGCAACGACACCCTCGAAGGCGGCCAGGGCAACGATATTCTGTCCGGCGGCCAGGACGCCGACATCCTGCGCGGCGGCAAGGGCAACGACCGCGTCTACACCGGCGCCGGCGCCGACACCGTCGACAACCGCGGCGGCCGCGACACCGTGTATGGCCAGGGCAGCGAGGACACCATCACCGCCGCCCGCGGCGCGCGCAACAACCAGATCGAAGTGGACATGACCGCCAACGTCGGCGCCAGCGTCAGCATCGCCGCTGGCTCGTCGGATGCGTTCCGCCAGCGCGTCGAAGCCGACCTCGACATGTTTCGCTCCTCGCCGAACGGCCGCGAAATGCTCGGCGAACTCGACCGCATCGCCGACCCCACCACCGGCACCGGCCACAAGGTCAGCATCACCGAACTCGCCAACGAGATGAACGGCTATGCCGGCCCCGGGCTGACCGCCGACGCCTTCCTGCGCACCGACGCCACCACCGGCGTCACCACCGCCGGCCCGGGCATGGACTCGGTGATCAGCTACAACCCCTCGTTCCACAGCGAATTCTTCGAAAGCCCGACCGTGGTGCTGCAGCACGAGGGCTCGCACGCCTACAACATCACCAGCGGCACCCTGCAGCAGGGCGTGTACAGCGGCACCGGCCCGGACTCGGGCAACGTGCGCAACTTCGAGCGCCAGGCGGTGGGCCTGGACAACAGCGGCGTCGCCTTCGACTTCGACCGCAACCCGGCCACCCCGGACACCAAGACCAACCCGCGCAACCTGACCGAAAACGGCATGCGCGACGAGATGGGCCTGCCGCGCCGTCCGGACTACAGCGTCGACGCCAAGACCGCGTTCTCCGCCCCGGGCAACCCCAGCGCGACCGGCGCCGGCCCCAACGGCGGGCACAACCACAGCCACGCCCACCTGGACGCGCTGTTGCAGGCGATGGAATCCGGCGACCGCAGCGCCGCCCGCGATGCCACCCGCGCCCTCGCCGAGCAGGCGCCTGGCCAGTCCATGCGCCACGAAGCCATCCATGCCGTCGACCGCCAGGAACAACAAGCCCAGGCGCAGGCCCAGGCGCAGCAGCAACAAGCCGAACCGGCCCAGAGCGCCGGCGGCATGCGCCGATGAGCGACCGCCGCACGCAGGCACCCGGCCTGCGCGGCGCGACCCCACCCACCTGCGAACCACCGATCCATGCCGAGGCCCGCCCGATGACAGCGAACCACACGACCGCCGCCCGCCCGCGATACGCGCTCAAGGCCTCCGCCGTGTTCGCCGCCTCGCTGGCCGCCGCCTGCGCGCATGGCCTACCGCATCCTGCAGAAGAATCCCGAATGAACGCCCAGCCCGACACCACCACCGCCACCGCCGACACCCGCCTGCGCGTGCAGGACGGCCAGGAAGCGAGCCTGCATACCGAGTTCCACTACAGCGCCGACGCCAACACCGTGCTGGTGCGCTACCGCCTGCGCAACGGCAGCGCCGACCGCGCCCTGGCCGTGTTCGACCGCGGCGTGTACGGCGACCGCGCCGGCGCCGCCTTCAACCCCGGCCCGGTCGGCGCACCGCGCGTCGAACAACAGGCCGACGGCACCGTGCTGCTGCACGGCCCCGGCCCCGCCCCGGCCACCGCTGCGATGGACCCGCTGGGCGCCGCCCCGCTCGCCGTGGAACTCAAGCCCGGCGGCGAACTGGCCGACCAGTTCGTCCACCGCTTCACCGACGGCACGCCCAAGCGCCTGCGCTGGTGCGTCGCGGTGGCCGCGTTCGACGAAAAGCAGTTCCGCAACCCGGTCAAGACCAACCACGGCCCCATCTGGACCGCCACCGGCGACACCAGCGCCGGCCGCCAGCTGCTGTGCACCCCGTGGTACGACGTGGGGACGGCGCGGTTTGTTGAGTGATTCGATCGAACGCTCAGGCATAGAAAACGGGCCGCCATAAGCGGCCCGTTTTTTGTTCGCTCCGACGCGCTGTACTTTGCTAAGCGAGACCAATCGAGCCCTGGCCCGAATCGTCCTGTACCGCATCAGTTCCCACCTTTGGGTCGAGCCTCGGGCGGTACGCGGCGCGCCGGCAGATATGTTCCGACACCACCGGCCACGTTACGTCCGCCGACTCCAGCACTACCGCGTCCTCGGCATCGGGCCTCAGCACAATCTCGGCAGCGATGCCCTGCGCGTGCAACAACGTTTGCGCAGCGGCCAGTGCACGACGCGTTCCCGTCAGCCAACCCCCACGCGCTGATGAAAGCAGATACCTGGCATCCACCAGCGAGCATGCCAGACGTTGATGTAGGCGAATCGTCTCGCGCCTGTCGTCTTGGTCGCCGGTCGGGATCAACAAGTAAAACCGGCCAGCCGCCACTTCAAGATCATGGGCGTCATCGACCACATCCTCCCAACGGTGCGCGCTGCCTACCACGGTGACGCCGCCGGTATCGACGTGCACCAGATACGCATTGACACCGAGCAGCATGGCCTCGAGCTTGCCGTGCAACACGTAATCCTCAGTGTTGGCCACGATGGCCCAAAAGTCGCCGCGCTCGGAGAGCTCACAGCTCATGATGGCCAGCGGCGTGCCTTTACCAGCTGCCAGGACCAGTTGCCGGGCCTGTCCTTCGGTCACCATGGATCGCGTTGCCTCTAAGGTTGATCTGGCCTGGCTGCGTCGAAGTACCCGGCGCCCGCTTCACTCGACGATGTGTATGCAACGCGGGCATTCACTTACACGTCCAAACCTGGCCCCGATATTGCAGATTAACGCCCGAAGCCCCGAGACGGCTCTTCCTGTATCTGCTGCGCCTGCGAAGCGGGTGCCTGTTGGGCAGCGCGTTCGTTGATCGCCTCGACCTTTTGGAACGACACGGCTTCCGGAGTCTGCGCCGCCGCCTCGGTCTTCATATGCGCGCGCACGTGAGCAGGATCGTCCAATCGCCCTTGCACGATGAAGACGTTCTCCCCGGCCGCCACCTGGTCGGTCTTCTGACTAAAGACCACGTGGTCGACGCGGGTGAGGCCGCTGTCCTTCGCCAGCGATAACAGGCTGGCGCTCAACCGCTCGCTGACCTGATCCCAGCTGCGACCGTTCACGCGATCCTGTTCCTTCACTTGCGCGGCGATCTGCGAGTACAGCGTGTGGTCGGGGTGACCGGGCTGGGCTGGCGTCGGTCGGGTTTCCGTTCTGGCCAATGGCTCGTCGGCTAGGATCGCCGGGTCGATCGGCACGTGCTCGTTCAAGCTCGGGCCGGTCCTGGTATGGTCGAAATGTCGCAGCAAAGGAGGCGACTGACTGGTGTCGTGATAAGGCTGCCGCTCTTGAGGGCGGGGATCTATCTCAAGTCCAAGCCGCTCGATTAGACGTTCGTCCAACCGAAGTTGCGCCATGTTGATATGCATTTCCGGCCCAACTCCATCCACTTCGTGGGCATGCTTACGATCGATCGTGATCACCCGCTCGATCGCGTTGCGTCCGTAATAGTTTGCGTAATCCGCCTCCTTATGTGTCCCGAGGCTCGCCGTCCTTCCCTCGGGCAAGCCGGGAGAGCCCAACGGCGGTTTGTCCACGTAGTGCCTGCCCATGGCCTCGATATTCGCCGGGGTCGGGGCGAGGCTCAGGTCTTCGTTGAACTGGATTCCGGCTCTCGGGACGACGCGCTCGTCGGGCCCGGTGACGCGTTCGAGGAAATCCTCCATCTGCCAGGTCTTGAGCGAGGCCATATCTTCGATGGTCACGTTTCCATCGAGATGCTGGACGCGGCTATGGACCGCATTCCAGCCTGCTATTTCCGCCAGAGCCTCGTCCTTGCGCCCTGCCTGCATGATGCTGGCGATGGGAGCGGTGTAGTCGTTCACAGGATTCTTGTCACGGGCGATCTGGCGGACCGACCGATCGAACGACGCATAAGCGTCTAGTTTGTCCTGGTGGTTGAAGCCATGTTGCGTTTCGTGAGCGAGCGTAAACGTCAGGCCCTCCGGGTTGAAGCCCGCAAGATTTCCCGGCCCCTTCGCCTGCAATCGTCCAGCAGGCAAGTTCATGGTCTTGGAGTGCCCGTCGTACGTACCACCCGCCCCGAAGGCCGGATCCAAGATCGCGAAGTTTTCGAGGTGGGCGCGAGGTTCGACACTAACCGCCGATCTCAGTTGCTCCGCGAGCTTTGGAGAGTCGTTGATGGTCTGCTGCAGATTATCGATCATCTCCTGCGATACCGCCTTTTGGCTCCCGGCAGCGTCGCGATAAGGTGTTTGAGCAAACCGTATGCTCATATCCTGCAGCTTCAGGTTAGCCACCAGATCGTCCCGACGACCAGCCTCTGTCAAAAGCGAGGCCGGGATGCCAACGACACCTGTTTCAATGCCGTATTTCCCGATCGAATGATCGGGCACGTTCGGCAGTACAGCAAACGCGGCGAGCCGCCCCTGTTCCGCGGCTTCGTTGAGGTTCCTCAGCAGTTTCCGGTCGGCACGAATGGCCCGGGTCAATTCGTCGACTTGAGCGGGGTCGACGTTGGGATAGTCCCGCAGTCGGCCGACAGCGCTCGCCAATTGCTCGTTGAGTGCGGCCATACGTCAGTCCGCCCGATGCACCGACACGTAGCTCAGGCAGCTTCTACCCTCTACCGCGGTAGGCCACTCGCCGACCAGGACGTCTACCTGTCCCTTGCGATAACTGTATGCCTCGACTTGGCCGATCTCCCCGCGTTCCGGGCCGCCGTAGTAGCCTGCGGCCTCGAGTCCGGCGATGAACTCACCGAGTGGAAGCCCACACACCGGTGCAGGATCGCGACCGGCCTCCTTGTTCAAGAAGTCGAAGCGCAGGACTTTTCGCTTAGCGCCGAGCGTAGGGTCGCGATAAGCGACGCCGTACGACCAGCCCGATTCGGGCAACTCGATCCGAAACGAGTAGAAGTTTCGCGATGGCGTCAGTACCACCGGAACCCCAAGGTCCCGGGTCAAGCTTTCCGCGGAAAGCTCATCGACTGAGTTGAGCGTCGCCAGCAACTTGATGACGCGCATGGATAGCTCTTCGGGCGTTACCTCCGGATGCTCGGAGGGCTTATAGGCTCGATAAGTAGACGTCATGTCGGAAGGCTCCTTGGCAGATGAATTCTCTATCGCGCCAACCGACGTGGCATGGGCGCAAGCAGCTAACAGGGTGCTACCGGTACTCAGTAGCAGCAACGAGACCACTGAGGAATTGATTAGGATCTTCATATGCTTCCGCTCGACCTCAATCCGCTTTAGTAATCATCAACTGCGATACGCATAAGCGATACGTTCCAGTCTCGTTGTTAGTAACGCTTGCGCCCGGCACCACCCGAACCCTAAGTGGCGAACGCTTGAAGTAGTAGGCCAAGGCCTGCCCTAACTCGTCCACGTCGATCCATAGGGAGAAGCCATCCTTCTTGAATTTCTTTGCTAAGTCGTCGACCGTCATAGCGCATAAGGGTGCTCTAGGCGCGCTGTCCTCAGGGTACGAGTACTCCAGCTCGATCATCTTGGCTTCGCGTTCGTCGCGATAGGTCACGCCGTAGTACCAAGGCGAGTCAGGCATCTGAATCGTAAACGCGTAGACCTTTCCCTTGGGTGCGTACTTCAGGGGCAGACCCGTTCTGAGGACCACCTGTTCGGTCGTCAGCTCATCCATGGAACCCAGCCCGTCAAGTAGCCGCAACATTCGGCGGCCGACTTCCTCAGGGGTCAGGTCCGGGTGCTCGGAGAGTGCGCTAATGCGATAGGTATCGGTGGGCGTCGTGTCGGGCAGCCCCTTGGCAGGAGCTGAGCCTGACAAGGGAGTTGGCGGCGCAGAAGCGAAACAGGGCGAGGCGAGGAAGGCTGCGGACAGTGCACCTGGCACGAGCCATGCCCACCGTGGTGGTCGCGTCATGCGCAAGTTTCGCGGCCCGTCCATGTCGCCTATGCCTGTAACTTCGGAATCAGGCCGAGGGTACGCCAGCCCTGCCCGTGGAAACAATGCGTATTTCGATGAACCGCATCGTTCACGCGTTTTGTCTACAAGCAATCGTGAACTAGGCACACTTGTGCGGCCGCAGTATGCGCGACGCCATTCGCCAGGCGGCAGCGCTATCGCAACTCCAGGTTGCGCCAAGGCTCCTAAACGTATCAAACGCATGAGCGCCATGGCCGCTGCATCTCTGCCGGCCCTCGACACACCGAATGGAGTGCCCCGAGTATTTAGGCCTCCGCCGGCCTCAGACCCGGGCGAGGCCGAAGGGCAAGGCGGTCCATGCGCGTGCTAGGGCTTCGGGCGCCGCCGAGCGGCTCACCTGCTCAATCTGAGCGCCCTGTCTCTTGTCATCCGTCGTTCCATATAAGAGCCTGCGCTGGTAGATACGACACAGATAGGGACATCTGATGGACTCGATCCTTCTCGTTCTTGCCGTAGCCGCCTCCATCTTCATTCCTACGCTAATCGCGATAGGAGCACTCTGGGGCTACAAGCTGTGGCGCGACCGCCAGGGCCGCCGATCCCCGCTTGCGGATCGGCGTATCCACGGGGCCGGGGAACAGTTACGAAAGCGGATCGAAGACCACACCGACTCGATGCTGGGCGGCTTGATCGCCCTGTTCTTTCTGGGCCCCTACTTTCTCGCGGCATGGGCGCTGCCAAAAGTCGATTGGAGCAGCGCTAAGTTCGGCACGAGCGAAGTCCTGCTTCTGACCGCCTTCCTGGTCATGGCAGCGTTCTCCCTGCGTCGCGTCGTCGTCAGCGGCAATGCACGTCGGCGCGGGATGGACGGCTTGAAAGCCGAGATGTTCGTCGCGCAGGAGTTGAATCGGTTGATCGGGATGGGCTTGACGGTCTTGCATGACGTCCCATGCGAATCCTTCAATCTCGACCACGTTGTGATCGGCCGCCAGGCCGTTTTCGTGATCGAAACCAAATCGGTGCGCAAGCCGCCCAAGACCGGCAGCAAAGATCACTTCAAAGTGGCCTACGACGGCGAGCGCCTGCGCTTTCCCGACCATGTCAACGCAAAGGCCATCGCGCAGGCACGGCAGCAAGCCGGCTGGCTAGCCGCCTATCTGCGCCAGATGAATATTGCGGTCTCGGTGAAAGCCGCGGTCGCGCTGCCGGGTTGGTGGATCGATAGCCCGCGGCTGCCAGACGATGGCGTCCGGGTGTTTAACCCTGCGGGCCGAGGCGCCCATTTCATGGCGGATGCACGCCCAGGCGCGGCACCACTTAGTCCTACTCAGGCTGGGGTTATCACCCAGGCACTGATCATGCGCTACCCGGTCGAGGCCTAGACTTCCTGGGGCCCGAAGCTTGATCCGACCAATCGCCGCTCTTCTTGCACCATCACAACTACGATCGACGGGACACTTTCAACCGGGCTATCGCCCGCGCACCACATCCTCCGGTGCCTGCGTCTGCGCCAAGGTTGTGGCCTGTGTAGCCATGCGCTCGTTCAGTGCCTCTGCCCTGGCAAATGAAGCACTTTCCGGCGTTCGCGTGGCCTCTTCGGTCTTCATGTGAGCGCGGAGGTGAGCGGGGTCGTCCAGCCGCCCCTGCACCACGAAGACGTTTTCGCCGGCAGCCACTTGGCTGGTTCGCATGCTGAAAACCACGTGGTCGACCTGGGTCAGTCCGGCTTCCTTGGATAGAGCCAGTAAGCTCGCAGTGAGGCGTTCGCTCGACTGGTCCCATTGGCGGCCGTGCTGTCGGTCTTGCTCACGCACATGACCGGCTATTTGGGAATAGAGACCGTGATCCGGATGCCCCTTGCTTGAGGGCTCCATCGGAGCCGACTGGGGTAGATCACCGCCCCGCCCTCTTGCATCTACCTCTCCCTGGTTCGGCGTGTGCCTGATCAGAGCTTGGTAATCGCGCAGGTAGGCGTCGCGCTGTGTCAGCACGCCATCGGCGTTCTGATCGAGCAGCGGTTCGCCGCGCGTGTAGGGGAAGTTGGGGATCGGCGCGGCAAGCTGGGCGACGGCTTGATCGTCGGTCAATCGCCCTTTGCTCCACTCCAGGTGGACGGCGGCCGTTCCCAGGCCACCTCCCTGCCCATAGCCCAGTTGGCTCCATCGGGGTTGGAATTCCCCATGCCCCTTCAGATCATTGAAGATCGGAAACGCGTTGAAGACCGCACCAGCCTCGAGCCGGGCGCGATACTGGACGTACTCTTCGGCAGAACCCCCGCGGAACGGCATGGCGCCGGGATTGAACTTATCGTGGCCAATTTCATGAGCCAGCGTCGTGAACATCGCCAACTCGGCTTCGATGCTCTGTTTGGCGGCGGGGCCGCACAGCGTATCGAGCGCATCTTTGTCCACCACGATTCGCGGCGGCTCGGTCGCGTGGTAATAGGGCAGCCCGACGCGGTCTTTAGGTTCAACGAACCCGCCCTTCTCGAAGAACCGAGCGAAATCTTCGGCGGCATGAGGAGAATGAAGAATCCATCCCTGCATCCTCGCCGGCAAGCCCTGGAATCCGGCATGCGCCCTCAGATACTCTGCATCGCGCGTATCGATAATGTTGTCGCTTCTGTCGTCCATATCACCACCTGCCAGGCTTCCATGCCGTGGATGCTAATCTGATCGCCCCGTCAAGGAGAAGACGATGAAGATGTCCGGGTGCCGTCGAGTAATGTGCTTCTTGCCATTGCTATTGGTTGCTTGCGCTACCGCGCGCGGCGGATCGGAGCCGCCTCAAACTCGCGCCGGCGACCGCATCGAGGATTTCTTTACCCTGCCCTTGTCCGAGGGCCCCAGTGGATTCGATCGGCTTGCACGGGCACTGGAGCAGCAGTTCCCGATGTCCGCCCATACTTCGGCCATTGAGCGTACGGCGCAGCAAGCGCCCGTAACGCTACGGGATGGATATATCGTGCAGCGCTATCTCCGACTGGAGGATGGACGCCACCTGATGGCCGAGTTCACCAAGACGCCCTGCATGCCGGTGCAACTTGCGGTATCGCTGACGCGGCCCGATCCGGCTCAGCTCGACTATTACCGGCGCACCGGGGTCTATCTCGCAACCGGCAACGGCATGTCGGTGACCTTCTCCGTGGACACGGTCAGCACCCAGTGCGTGACGTCGGTCGAGATTGCCGAGACGCCGACCCTGCGCGCCGACGGTCAGCCGCCCCGAAACTGAGACCCATCGTCGGCGGCGACGATGCCCTCGCCTGCGCATTGCGTGCAGGGCTCGAAGGCGGCCCAGCGGCTGGAGCTGTCGGAATACTCCACGCAGATCTCCCCACGGCCGCGGCACGGCTGGCACCAGCGCAAACCATGCAGGACGGTGCCGTCTCTCTGGCGGGCCGCCGAGAGAAATAGCCGCTTGCGGATCTCTCGTTTATGCTTAATCCGATTCGGTCATGTCGCTTCCCTGGTTTGTATCCAGCCATAGTCAATCCGTTTATTCAGCGCCCGCCGGAATGCTTTCTCGCGACTACGTCTTCTCAACCTTGCCCCATGCGCCATTCTCGAAGCGCCAGAGAGAATCCAACTGCCCACAATTCGTGTACAGCTTGAATTCGCCGGTAGGCATACCGTCGATGAAGGCACCCTCCCACTCGGCGCAGTCCTTCGGCTGCTTGTCACCGAAGAAAGTTTCGTAGGCATCACCCGTATAGGGCTTTCCGTCCTTCGTCGAAGCGCGAGACGGCAGAATGTTGTGGGCATCTGTTTGAATGGTGAGGTCGCTGGCGTGCAATGACCGCTTGTTTGCCTCGGTAGAGCAACCGGCGAAAGCCAGCGCCGCCACGATGATGAGAGACATCAGGACGCAGCAATTCGCCATGAAACCTACGATGGCCGCACTCTTAGATGTCATCTTTGATGTCCTTATCTCAGCGATGCCCGCAATCTTAGCGGTGCGACTTAGACGGTGGGAATATGTGCCGCTTGATCTGCGCCAAGGCCCTACGCTGCTGCCTTTCTGATAGCAGCCCAAAGGCGAGCACCATTTGCGCGAGCAAGTCCGAGTCTGCAAACAGGTAGGCGATTGGCACTCGCAGTTCGTCTGCGATGCGCTGTAGAACTGCTAGCTCGGGCTCGTCGCCCGGCCTCAAGTACCGAACAAATCGGGCGTTTGCGAGACGGGCATTCAGGGCAGCATCCATGCGTCCACTCCTCAGTAGGCTGGCAACTAGGGCCGGCTGACATGTCCAGATCGGACACATCACAACTTTCCAATATGGAATCAAGGAAGTCAACCGTTTTGGAAAGGAAAGTCCTTGCCGATTTGGTCAGACTCCGGCCATGGATACTTTCGGTTCTAGGTTGCGTGGCCTACGCGAAGCTCGCGGCTGGTCCCAGGAGAAGCTGGGCTTCGAACTCGAGGTCACGGGGGCCACTGTCTCCAAGTGGGAGACCGGGCGGGCCGAGCCCAATCTGGGGCACCTTGAGCTGTTCTTACAGGTGTTCGCCCAGGACAACGTGACGCTGGATTGGCTGATCACCGGTAAGAAGTCTGGCTCGGCAAAGACCGATAAGGCCCGCAAAGCCAGTGAGCCGTCCCCTCGGGCGGCAGACAGTCAGGACGAGCAGGCATTGCTAGCCCGCTACCGTCGGCTGCCCGCCAAGAAGCAAAAGATGTTGCTCGGCCTGTTAGAAGACTAAGCACCTCTCCGCCCCGCATCGGACGCAATCATGGCGAAGCCCCAGTGATCGACCTTCCTTTTGAAGTTGGCGCGCTCTACCACCGTGGCAACGAAATACACGGATTACTCGGCGGCCAGGGGCAAGGCGGGATCTCTACGCCGAAAGACAAGCCCTTCATCATCGCCTTCACTGGCGAGGCGGGTAAGTCGCACGGCTATGAGGACTTCTGGGATGACGAACGTGTCTTCCATTACTTTGGCGAAGGCCAAAACGGGCACATGCGGTACGCACGCGGCAACCGGGCTATAGAGAACCATGTAACAGACGGCAAGAGGCTGCTGCTATTTCAGATGATGGGGCCCAGCAAGCCTTATCGTTACCTCGGCGAGTTCGTCAAACAATCGTCCTACCTGAGGCCCAATACGCCGGACACTAGCGGCTCTTTGCGGACCGCGATCGTCTTTCGCCTAATCCCAGTAGAAGACGGCGCCTTCTTTGCTGGCAACAAGGTCGCAGAACCCCAGGCCCCGTATCAGACGCTCGACAGCACCGTCTCTTCGCGATTAGTCGAAGTTCGCAACAAACAGTCCTTGTTCCGCAGGCGCCTGCTCGGCGTCGAGAAGCAGTGTCGGCTGACGGGCATTCAAGATCTGCGCTTTCTTCGAGCCAGCCACATCAAGCCGTGGGCCGCTTGCACAAATGGAGACGAGCGCACCGATGCCCACAACGGCATGTTGCTAACACCCCAAGCCGATCTGTTGTTTGATCGCGGCTGGATCACCTTCGAAGGCAAAGGCAGCCTCATCGTCACCGGCGACCTGCCGGCTGACGTGATAGAGCGGCTTGGCCTGGACCTGCGCCAAGGACGGAACTGCGGCTTGTTCAGCCAGAAGCAGGCGACCTACCTGGATTACCACCGCACGCAAGTGTTTGAGCGGCGCTACAAGAAGAGCCTTGATCCGATCGACGATCTTATGGGTGACCTAGTCGGCTCAGTAACTTAAGGCCAGGCGGCTCAATCGCCGCCATCACCTCCGCCGCCACAGCCACAGATCGATGGGGCATCGTCCAAGTAGGCACCGTCGCTCGGGTACTCATGAGGATCGTGTTGCGAAAGCGCCAAGCCGGCTTCGCGTGCATCGGTCTTCGCCAGTTGCACACACACCACGGCCCCGATCAGCGGCACCAACCAGATCAGGGCGAGTTGCCATCGTCGCTGAGCGGGGGAGAATCCGCCGTAGCGTAATACCCGTCTCGTTGCTGCCAGGTTGAGCATCACCAGGACACCCAGCACCACTGCTTGCCATCCCATAGCGTCACCTCGATCCGACAGTTCCGATGTACGCACTCTCGGTGCCGGCCGGGCGGCCGTCTATAGCCCGAACGTATTGCCTTGCCCGCTCGACCGCTGGGGTCAGGCCCTGCTGCGGGTGGCGACCGACTCGGTCAGGCGGGCCTTGAGGTCGGCCACGGCCTTGCGCTGCTCGGGTTTGGACAACAGGCCCAAGGTCAGGATGGCCTCGGCCAGCACCTCGGTGTCGGCGTAGAGGAAGGCGAGCGGGACGCCCAGCGACTGCGCGATGCGGCGCGCGGTGGCCAGATCAGCGTCGTGGACGGCCTTTTCGTAGCGGTTGATGCGCGCAGTTGACGGCCTCTGCATATCAAAACTCCTTTGCTATTGCGCGAGAAGGTCAGCACCGAGGTCGCGAATAACAAAGAGAATTACCAAGATAGAGCGATCCGTCAATTACGATAATCGTAATTACGATTATCGTAACTTTCTACTTTCGAGCTACCACCACACAGACCGAGCTACCGCCCAGGTGAACTCGAAAGCGCCAAAGCACCTGCAACTGCAATACCCGCAGAATGACTAATACTCACCGCCCACAAATCAATCCCCAATGCCGCCTGATACTCAGACAGCCGCCGATAAACTCTGACTACCGGCGATCCAAGCCCCCCACTTATAATCTCGACGTCAGTGAATGCAACGCCATCTCCAAGGCCAATAGCGACACTTTTCATGACTGCCTCTTTAGCGGCAAATCTTCCGGCCAAACGCTCAATCCTGTTTACACTGTCGCTTACATCGGCCAGCTCCGCCATCGTGAAATACCGAGAGATATGCTTGGCAGCTAGCCCATCGATGAGCTTGGAAAACTCGCCAACATCGACTATATCGATCCCAAAACCGATTACAGCTCGACCCCGAAGCTCCACATTAATCTCCACCCTATTATTCAGCGATCAAGCATCAGGCTTCGCTGGACCAAGGTAGCTAATTTGCCTGGCATCTAAGTCAACGAAAATTCTTCCGCCGTTATTGTCGCGAACCTTCCGCCATACAGCAAAGCCAGCAAGAATGGCCTGCTGCCAGTCCCCTAGCGAACACGCCTTCACCTCAAGAATTGAAGTTATATCTCTTATTTTCCTAAGGAGCAAAAAATCCAGATCGTGAATATTATCCAACCAGTTATGCTTACTAGCATAATCGAAGGCAAGGGCAGCAACTGCCTCATCTAGAACCTGAGCCCGCCCGCCATCCTGATTCTCATCTACTTTTGGATCATCCTTTCTTTTGCGCTTCATTAATTTCCGAATAACCGGCGACCAGCCAAGTACGGCCACATACGCAAGATGAAAGACATCATGAAAACGGTAGCCGTCTGGATCATCAGCATTATCTGTGAGGTCGTCGCCAGTTTTTATTCCATCAATAGTCAGTCGGATTTTTTTCTTCCCATCTACGACCACCTCGACGAGTTCAGCTTCGAACTGGCGCGGGAAGCGCTGCGCCTCTTTAAATCCAGCATCGAAACTAGCTAGAGGAGCTTCTTCTCGAAGCCAACGATCTTGAGTCTTCTCCAAGTTTTGCTGCGCTATATCCGAAAGCTTAAGATTAAACTTGGTCGCTACATTAGCTACATACCAAAGTAAATCTCCCAACTCCTCGGCTAGGCGAATCTCAAAGAATCTATGTGAACTACCATCCCGTAGAAATTTCTTATATTCACTAAGAAGCTCGCCGGCTTCGCCCGCCAGACCCAATAGCGGAACTATGACCTCTCTTCCAGCGCCACCCTCAAGACCAGGAACGCGATCAGTCCTCTGTGCTTCGCCTTGATAAAAATCCAAATCCATTTCGAATCCTCCAGACGGTCATCTAGATTGAGCTCTACACAATTAGCGACTCCGCAATTTTCTCATTGACCCCCCACTTTGGCGGATACCATGGAGAAATTAAGGGGCCTAAAGGCGAAAATTTCTGCTTAATCTTCGTCCTCCCTGAGACCCCGGCAACTGAGGGATGACGAACTCGCGCATACTTATCAACTTCGCAAAATATATTCTGGCAATCAATTAACTGTAAGCGGCGCCCCCAAAGCGAGCAAAAATCTAACCCCAATCGTTCAAATTCCAGCTCCTGGTTATCCACCATCAATCTAATCAGCTCCGCCTCATTAAGATTCGCGCGATCGCTGAAACATTTTTTTATTCCGTCTCTAGCGCCCGGCCCCGGAACTACAAACTCCATCTCAGAAAAATCTGTGATCTCGCTATAATTAATGTCGGTTACAAACTGATATGCCAGAAAGTCGCCAATCGTGGGATAACTTAATAAGAGACTGAAGGCGTCCTGCATGCGTCGCGCCACGGCGATTTTTCTTGGAAGTCCTTCAGACATCATCATTTCAATCAGCTTCAGATGATTTTGATGTTTAGCCGAGTGCCCGAATGCAGTACCACCAGGAGGCATAATATACGCGGCAGAGTATATTCGTCCTCCAGCCTTCATCGCGCGAGAAAAAACTTGATCGTACCTTTCGAAAGAGTACTCCTTCCAAGTAACCTCGCCAAACGTATGTTCAAGAAGCTCCCACGTCTCAATCTTATTAAATAGCTTAAATACCATTATTCGAAAAAAAACTTCTTCCACGCTATTCGGCAGGTCATCTCTATAAATGACGTGCCGAATAAGATACTGACTTACTCTGTCTGAAGCTCTGTACGCATTGGTGAACTTGTGTACAGATATCACTGGATCTTGCGACCATGGACCAGGCTCTCCCCGAACTCGCTTGAAATAGACCTGCTGTCTCTCCGCGGCAAAGCTCCAGTAGCTATCGTAGACCTCTGTAACTTGGATAGGTGCCAGGTGGCTTCTAGCAGGCAATCTTTTATTTTCGTGCTTCAAGCGAAATGCCCCATATGGCATCAAAGCGCAATATTTTACCCACTTAAGCTGCCTTAGCTATCAAGTCTCGGGCAATATTAAGCAAGGGTAGTAAGCCTGGGTCGGCTTTACTAATTCTCTCAAACTTGGCAACCCCAACGATTACGTTCACTCTCACCATCGCTAGGCCCATCTCCCCCGCCATGAATGCCGCCAACTGAGAAATGCCAAGATAATTCCCATATGCCTTCACGAAGAGCTGCTGCGTTGCATAAAACGCGTTAACCACTAGCCCTTCGCTCGTTGGCTCGAAGCTCATATGCTGCATGCACGGGAATTGCAGTTGCGCGTCATTAACATGGTCACGTTCGGGGTCAAAGACGCTAGCCTGAAACATAGAACGACGCACGCCCGGCCTACCCGTATATTGGGAGATAATCCACTCAAGCTGGTTGCCTTCGCACGGCCCACGTCCATAGCTCGTCAGTCGCTCGAAGTATAGCCCTCTGCGATTGTCCCTCGGATTCATGGCTTGGTAACGAGGGAACGCGTCTTTATACAGCGCGAAGAGCTTGCTTCTATCTCCCTGCGCAACTCTCCAAATCCGCTCAGGAAAAATAGTGAAGGCCACATCATCGACACTGCGCAACTTCTTCATTTCAAGAAGTGTGTCCAGGGCCGAACGAAGTTGAGCATCTTCAATGGGAGCGCCATTTTTATCGAATTTCGTCACACTCAGTATCAAGGGAGATACTTCACTCCCAGAGTGATCGATAACTTGCAAGACCGCTTTAGCCCAAGCCTCGGAAACGCTCCCCTCAACGAGAATAGGGGTAAGCTGAGGTGGATTACGCTTCGTCATCGCTATCTTCCTCGAGATGCCTGTATCGCGCCAACCCCACATATTTCAGCGGCGCTATTCGCACGAATGTTGCCCAACTCGTTCCCGGAATCGCTACCCGCGTGATCCCAGTTCTAGTCGCCCTAAAAACGCGACCCCGTTGCACCTCTCCCTCTGGCATTAGGTAAGTCGCATCCACGACAACTCCCTTTGGCAGCAAGAGTAATGATGTCTTCTCTATATCCAGGTGTGGCGAGTTCCAATACTCATCTGCGAAAACCAATTGCTCGGGCACGACCCGCCCTAACAACTGCGTCCTAATCATCTTTGGAGTTATTCTCCCAAGAGTATCTCGCCGTTCGTGCGTCATCATCGACACACCATAAGCCAAGTGATTAACCAGAGTTGCTTGCCCAACCCCAAAATTGCAAGCAATAGAGTAGATGTCTTCGGCACTAGCGTTGCCGGGCTGAAGTCTGCGAACCGAAAATGCTTCGCGCAATCCAAGTGTTGGCAGAAGAGTAAATGCAGCAAATGAATCCGCAAGCACCTCCTCAGGCGGCCTGGAGGCGGCGCGAAGATGATCCTCTCTCATTTCGTCGATGGATGATCCGTGCCCAAAGACATGGTGGCCTAACTCATGAGCACAGGTAAACGCTCGGCGGGGCAGTGGCCTCAAGGCTGAGATATGAATTCTGGGCCGAGGCGCTTTGTCATACATACCCTCCATGTTTATATCGTTGAAACGAACAATTACATCCTTTGCTTCGCACATGGCGTAAATGCATATCGGAGACCGCATGTCTACGCCCGCACCCTTGCGCGCAGCCAACGACGCCTGCATTCCCTTTTCGACGAGTTTTTTTCGTGTTTGAACAGACGAGGCCGCTACGCGATTCACACTCATTTATTGGAAGCCCCCTCTCCCGAGTCTAGGTCACGCATTGAAGCAAGCAGCCTAAGCAGCCTATCCAAATCGTCAGACTTGAGCTTACTAAGCTCACGGGCCGCTAACTGGAGTCGCGGATCGTTTTCATCCATTTTTTCCGCAACTTCACCCAGCAGCCATGAGCTTGTTACATCATATATTTCAGCGAGCTTTGCCAATTCCTCGGCAGAAACCCTACGATTTCCAGCCTCGATTTCTGAAATAGCAGGCCGGTGCAAGCTAAGAATTTTTGCGACATGCCCTTGTGACAAACCCGCATGCTTTCTTGCCTCTCGTAAGCGATTCGCTACAAGCAGCCGCCTCGAGTCCTGGCCATCCGTACTCATGAGTTGGCCGCTTCGCCTGCGGCCTGCGCCTTGGCATTAATAATGTTCATCACCATCGACACGGCGTCACTAATCGACAGACTGACGTTCTCCTTTTCTTTTTTGAAGAGATTTACATCATCGGATATTTCTATTCCGAGTTCCGATGCGAGCATCCCTGTCGCCACCGGCCACATCTTGCTATCGAAGCTCGGCAGTGCCTCCGCTGGCTTGGTCTCGCCACTTATTGGTGGGCATTCCAGGCCACTGGTTGCCTGAATTACCTGCAGAACCTCAACAAGTTTCCGTTCAACTTGCTTGGCGTCCACGAACCACCCTCCTTACATGATGTAAGAATATCTTACACAACCAGGAGCAGGACGCAAGCCTGAGCAGCGCGCCTCTAAGCCTAGAACGAAAAAGGCGACCCGGAGGTCGCCTTTTCTTCTTATTCCAATCGATGAGAGTCAAACCCGAAGCGGATTCGGCTTCTCCACATCGATCTTGTACTGCTTGATCGCCCGGGCCACGTCCTTGCCGGTCATCTTCCCTTCCGCCGCCAGCGCCGCGATGGCGGCGTGGGCGATGTAGTAGCGGTCGACTTCGAAGTGGCGGCGCAGGTTGGCGCGGGTGTCGCTGCGGCCGAAGCCGTCGGTGCCCAGCACGGTGTAGCGCATCGGCACGAAGGCGCGGACTTGTTCCGGGTACATGCGGATGTAGTCGGTCGCGGCGATCGCCGGGCCTTGGCGGCCTTCCAGCAGCTCGGTGATGTAGGGCTTGCGCGGGGCCTTGGCTTCCGGGTTCAGGCGGTTGTAGCGTTCGGCGTCGGTGGCGTCGCGGGCGAGTTCGTTGAAGCTCGGGCAGGACCAGATGTCGGCGGTGACGCCGAAGTCCTTGTCGAGCAGTTCGGCCGCGGCGATGGCTTCGCGCAGGATGGTGCCGCTGCCGAGCAGCTGCACGCGCAGCTCGCCCTTCTTCGGCTTGCCGACGTCCTTCAGCAGGTACATGCCCTTGATGATCCCCTCGGCGCTGCCCTCGGGCATGTCCGGGTGGGTGTAGTTCTCGTTCATCAGGGTGAGGTACCAGTACTCGTCGCGCTGCTCGGTCAGCATGCGCTGCATGCCGTGCTGGAGCAGGGTCACCACTTCGTAGCTGAAGGTCGGGTCGTAGCTGCGGCAGTTCGGGATCAACCCGGCCTGGACCATGCTGTGGCCGTCTTCGTGCTGCAGGCCTTCGCCGTTGAGGGTGGTGCGGCCGGCGGTGGCGCCCAGCAGGAAGCCGCGCGCGCGCATGTCCGCTGCCTGCCAGGCGCTGTCGCCGATGCGCTGGAAGCCGAACATCGAGTAATAGATGTAGAACGGCAGCATCTGCAGGTCGTTGGTGCTGTAGCTGGTGGCTGCAGCAAGCCACGAGGAGAACGCGCCGGCTTCGGTGATGCCTTCTTCCAGCACCTGGCCGGTGGTGTCTTCGCGGTAGTACATCAGCTGGTCGCGGTCGACCGGCTTGTACTTCTGGCCGTGCGGGGCGTAGATGCCGAGCTGGCGGAACAGGCCTTCCATGCCGAAGGTGCGGGCTTCGTCGGCCACGATGGGCACGATGCGCGGGCCGACCTGCTTGTCGCGCAGGGCGATGTTGAGCGCCTGCACGAACGACATGGTGGTGCTGATTTCGCGCTCGCCGGTGCTCTTGAGCAGGCGGTCATAGGTTTCGAGCGGCGGCACGGCGAGCGAGGTGCTGGCCTTGCGGCGGCGCTGCGGCAGGAAGCCGCCGAGGGCCTTGCGGCGCTCGAGCATGTATTCGACTTCCGGCGACTTCTCGCCGGGGTGGAAGAACGGCACGGCGCCGTCTTTCAGCTGCTCGTCGCTGACCGGGATGTTGAAGCGGTCGCGGAACAGGCGGACGGCTTCATCGTCCATCTTCTTGGTGCCGTGGGTCGGGTTGAGCGATTCGCCCGACGCGCCCATGCCGTAGCCCTTGACCGTCTTGGCCAGGATCACGGTGGGCATGCCCTTGGTGTTCACCGCCTCGTGGTAGGCGGCGTAGACCTTGTGCGGGTCGTGGCCGCCGCGGTTGAGGCGCCAGATGTCGTCGTCGGACAGATTGGCGACCAGCGCGGCGGTTTCCGGGTATTTGCCGAAGAAGTTGTCGCGGGTGTATTTGCCGCCGAAGGCCTTGCAGTTCTGGTATTCGCCGTCGACGGTTTCCATCATCAGCTGGCGCAGCTTGCCGGTGGTGTCGCGCGCGAGCAGCGGGTCCCAGTAGCTGCCCCAGATGGTCTTGATGACGTTCCAGCCGGCGCCGCGGAACTGGCCTTCCAGCTCCTGGATGATCTTGCCGTTGCCGCGCACCGGGCCGTCGAGGCGCTGCAGGTTGCAGTTGATGACGAAGACCAGGTTGTCGAGGCCTTCGCGGCCGGCCACCGAGATGGCGCCGAGCGATTCGGGTTCGTCCGTCTCGCCGTCGCCGAGGAAGGCCCAGACCTTGCGGTCGGACTTCGGCATCAGGCCGCGGCCTTCGAGGTACTTCCAGTTGCGCGCCTGGTAGATGGCGCTGATCGGGCCCAGGCCCATCGACACCGTCGGCACCTGCCAGTAGTCCGGCATCAGCCAGGGGTGCGGGTAGGAGCTGACGCCGCGGCCGTCGACCTCCATGCGGAAGTTGTCGAGCTGCGATTCGGTCAGGCGGCCTTCGAGGAAGGAGCGCGCGTAGATGCCGGGCGAGCTGTGGCCCTGGATGCCGATGAGGTCGCCGGGGTGGTCGCCTTCGGGGCCGCGCCAGAAATGGTTGAAGCCGACGTCGTACAGGGTGGCCGCCGAGGCGAAGCTGGCGATGTGGCCGCCGAGGTCGCCGGGCTTGCGGTTGGCGCGCACGACCATGGCCATGGCGTTCCAGCGGATCAGCGAGCGGATCCGCCATTCCATCGCGGCGTCGCCGGGGCTCTTGGCCTCCAGGTGCGGCGGGATGGTGTTGATGTATTCGGTGGTGGGCTGGAACGGCAGGTGCGCGCCGGCGCGGCGGGTGACTTCGACCATGCCTTCGAGCAGCTGATGCGCGCGCTCGGCACCGTCGCGGGCGATGACGGCCTGTACGGACTCGACCCACTCCTGGGTTTCGGTCGGATCGGGGTCGTTCTGGAGCAGGTCGTGCAAAGAGCTGGCAAGCGGCTGATTCATCGATCTCGCGGCCCCGTGGCCGCGCCTCAAAGGTGGGGGACGGATTAGAGCACCGAGTCTAACAAACGGTGACCGGGTTACGGCTTGCGGTGGCGGCTGTAAAGGGTGGAATAGTCCGTTTTGGCTAGGGGTGTGCTTGGGGTGGCGGGTCGGTTTGGGCGGATTGGCGGGTCGTGGATGGGGTGGCGCTGGGATACGCGGGCGTGTGGTTGGGGGTGGGGGTCCGGCCAGACGTTGCATGCGGGGCCTGGGCCGGTCAGTTGGAGGGGCGCGGGTGTCCGAAGTCGCGCGGTCGCGGCTCACGCCGCTCCTACAGGGTTGCGCGCCGCTTTTGTAGGAGCGCGTGAGCCGCGACCGGCGAAGCGGGGTTGTGGCGGGCGGTTCGGGATATCGGGACCTAAGACGCCACGGCTGGCGACGGCGTGCGGTGCCGGTGCGCAGCGGCTGGTATCGCGGCTTACGTCGCTCCTACAGGGGTAGCGCCGCTTTTGTAGGAGCGGCGTGAGCCGCGACCGGCGAAGCGGGGTTGCGGCGGGCGGTTCGGGATATCGGGACCTAAGACGCCATGGCTGGCGACGGCGTGCGGTGCAGGTGCGCGGCGGCTTGGGTCGCGGCTTACGCCGCTCCTACAGGGGTAGCGCCATCGTTTTTGTAGGAGCGCGTGAGCCGCGACCGGCGAAGCGGGGTTGCGGCGGGCGGTTCGGGATATCGGGACCTAAAACGCCATGGCTGGCGACGGCGTGCGGTGCCGGTGCGCAGCGGCTGGGGTCGCGGCTTAGGCCGCTCCTGCAGGGGTAGCGCCATCGTTTTTGTAGGAGCGGCGTAAGCCGCGACCGGCGAAGCGGGGTTGTGGCGGGCGGTTCGGGATATCGGGACCTAAGACGCCATGGCTGGCGACGGCGTGCGGTGCAGGTGCGCTGCGGCTTGGGTCGCGGCTTACGCCGCTCCTACAGGGGTAGCGCCATCGTTTTTGTAGGAGCGGCGTGAGCCGCGACCGGCGAAGCGGGGTTGTGGCGGGCGGTTCGGGATATCGGGACCTAAGACGCCATGGCTGGCGACGGCGTGCGGTGCAGGCTCGCAGCGGCTGGGGTCGCGGCTTACGCCGCTCCTACACAGGGGGTAGGTCGATAAAGGGTATGCGGCGGCGCGGCGCGCGCCGTTGGCGGGACGCCTTCGGTCCACAGGGCGCCCCAGTGGGGATAGTCGCCGACACGACGGACCAAGCCGGCACGCAGCGGGTTGGCGACCAGATAGCGGGCCGCCGTAAGCAGGCAGTCGTCGTGCCGCAAGGCGCGGTCGTGATAGGCCGGGGCCCAAACGTTGCACGCGAGCGGCAGGACGTAGCGCACCTGGCGCGCGGTGTTCGATTTAAGACGGCGCATCAGGTCCGGCAGGGTTTCCCACGCGCCGAGTTCGACCAGACCGTGCCAGTGGTCGGGCATCAACACCCATGCCAGCAAACGCGAGCGTGGCCATAAGCGCAGATCGAGCAGTGCCTCGGTTGCCGCAGCGGCGAGGAGTGGATCGGCAAACAAAGCCCGCCGGCCCTCGGTCACCGACGTAACCAGGTAAATGCCCTGCGTTTCGGAGCATCGCCCGCGGCGCAGTGCGGCGTGTCCTGGAGGATGCGGCGGAGACGGGGTCATGCGATACAGCGTGGCCGTCGATCACCGCACCGGGCATCGGATGCGGCGTTGGTGGGAGGTCGGGATTTGCCGCGACTTGGGGTCGCGGCTTACGCCGCTCCTACAGGGGAGACTCCGCCGCGCATCAACCCGGCGCGCTACGCAACACCACGATGCCGGCGACGATCAGGGCCACGCCGCCCAGGCGCAACGGGGTGATCGCTTCGCCGAACAGGATCGAGCCGAGCAGGACGGTGCCGGCGGCGCCGATGCCGGTCCATACGGCGTAAGCGCTGCCGACCGGCAAGGCGGTCAGGGCGCGGCCGAGCAGCCAGACGAAGGCGATCAGGGCGATCACCGAGGCCGCGGTCCAGCCGGGCTTGGTGTAGCCCTGCGACAGCTTCATGGTCAGCGCCCAGGCCACGTCGATCAGGCCGGCGGCGATCAGCATGGTCCAGGCCATGGAGGGTTTGATGGCTTCGCCGATCATGGCGCTTTCTCGCGGCGCAAGGCTTCGGCGACGCTGTCGCGGGCGCGCACGCGCTCGAGGTAAGCGGCCAGGGCCGGATACGGGTCGAGCGCGATCTTCAGCGGGCGCACCCAGTCGACGATGGTGAACAGATACGCATCGGCGATGCTGAAACGCTCGCCGAGCAGGTAGTCGCGGTCGGCCAGGTGGCCTTCGACCACGGCCAGACGCTTGGCCAGGCGTTCGCGTGCGACGTCGGCGGCCTGCTGGCCGTACTCGGGGTGGAACAGCCAGGGGCTGAAGGTCTTGTGCAGTTCGGAGCTGATGAAGATCAGCCAGCGGTGCAGTTCGTCGCGTTCGGCGGTGCCGACGGCAGGGGCGAGGCCCGCTTCGGGTTTCAGCTCGGCCAGATGCAGCAGCATCGCCGCGCCCTCGGTCAGCACGCGGCCGTCGTCGAGTTCGAGCAGCGGCACGTAGCCGAGCGGGTTGAGTTCGCGGAAGTCGCGGCCTTCGGCGACGACCAGGGGTTCGGCGCCGAGGCGCACGCGGCGCAGTTCGGCGTCGAGGCCGAGTTCGCGCAGGACGATGTGCGGGGCGAACGAGCAGGTGCCGGGGGCGTAGTAGAGCTTCATGGCGTACTCCAGTCGGGAAGCCGATACTTTCCGCGCACCCCGACGCCGCGCCAACACGGCGAACCGACAAGGATTGCTTGCAGATGCGACACGAACGACTGAGCCTGGACGACCTGGAGCTGGTGCGCGCGATCGGTGCGCACGGCAGCCTGACCGGTGCGGCCAAGGCCTTGGGACTGGACCATTCGAGTGCGTTCCGGCGCCTCGCCGCGGTCGAGGCGCGGGTCGGCGCAGCGCTGTTCCGCCGCAGCCGGCGCGGTTATACGCCGACCGACGCCGGCGAGCTGACCATCGCCAGCGCGCAGCGCGTGCTGGTCGAAACCGAGCGCCTGCAACGCGAGCTCGCCGGGCGCGATGCGCGCACCGAGGGGCGGATTCGCATCACCTTGCCGGATACGCTGGCACCGGTCGCGGCGCGGATGTGCGCGGCGTTTCGTGTCGAACAGCCGGGGCTGCGTTGCGATCTGGTCGTGGCCAATGCGTTCTTGACCCTGCAGCAGCAGGACGCCGATGTGGCGCTGCGGGCGAGCGTGTTGCCGCCGGAAGGGCTGTCGTCGCGCAAGGTCGCGACGATTTCGATCGCGGCCTATGAGTCGGCCGGACGCGGCGGACGGGTCAAGGCGGCGCTGGACGAGGCGGCGTTGGCGCAGGGCGGTTGGGTCGCGCTGGACGAAAGCCTGGCGCATCTGTCGTCGGCGCAGTGGTTGAGCGACCGGGTGCCGGCCGAACGCATCGCGATGCGGGTCAATACCTTGCCGGCGGCGTTGGCGGCCTGCGAGGCCGGATTGGGGCGGGCGCTGTTGCCGTGTTATCTGGCCGATGCGTCGCCGGGTGTGCGGCGGATTTCTGCGCCGTTGCCGCAGGTGCGCGCGGACCTGTGGTTCGCGACCCATCCGGATCTGCGGCGGTCGGCGAAGGTGAAGCTGTTGCGGGAGTTCGCGTTGAAGTGGTTGCCGGGTGAGGTGGCGTTGGGGTGAGGCGGTTTATCGGCGCTCGGCCCTCACCTGTCTTCCGTTCACGGGAGAAGGGCTTTGATGCGCGGTGATCGGGGTTGGTGCGGGCGCAGGTGTTGTCGTGGGGCTACGCGGGCATCGAATATTGCGACGCGAGCGTTCGGCATCGTGGTCGCGGCTCGCGCCGCTCCTACCCCTTTGCTGGCGCAGCTTTGGGGTAGGAGCGGCGCAAGCCGCGACTGCGCAAATCAATCGCTGACGCAAACGGAGCACCGAAGCAAATCCCCCCTGCCCCCCTTTTCCAAAGGGGGGAACGGCATGGGGTTAGCAGGGAAATGCGGCGACGTTGCGCCCCCTGTAGGAGCGACGTGAGTCGCGACCACGAATCTGCGCTTCTTGGCTAGGAGCGGCGCGAGCCGCGACCGCGCAAATCAATCGGCGACGCAAACGGAGCACCGAAGCAAATCCCCCCTGCCCCCCTTTTCCAAAGGGGGGAACGGCACGGGGTTAGCAGGGAAATGCGGCGACGCTGCGCTCCCCTGTAGGAGCGACGTAAGTCGCGACCGCGAATCTGCGGCTACGGTGCACGCCGCGGCATCTAGGTGTCGCGACCGCGACCTTGCAATGGCGACGCAAACTGCGACGCCGCGACACCGGCTGCGTCATCGACGCAGCCGGCTATTGCTGTGAATCAGCGGCTCAGGTGCCGCCGACTTCGCCCAGGCCCTTGCGCTCGGATTCGCGCGAGGCGCGGATCTGGGCGTCGACTGCGGCGATCGCGGTCATGTTGACGACGCGGCGCGGGGTCGAGGCGGGGGTCAGGATGTGCGCCGGCTTGTCCAGGCCCATCAGGATCGGGCCGATGGCCACGCCGTCGGTCATCACCCGCACCATGTTGTAGGTGATGTTGGCGGCGTCGAGGTTCGGCAGCACGAACAGGTTGGCGCGGCCGTGCAGGGTCGCGTTCGGGAAGATGCGCTGGCGCAGTGCGTCGTCCCAGGCGGTGTCGGCCTGCATTTCGCCGTCCATCTCGAGCTTGGGCTGGCGCTGCTTGATGATCTGGCGGACCTTGCGCATCTTCGCCGCCGACGGGTTGTCGTGGCTGCCGTAGTTGGAATGCGACAGCAACGCGACCTTCGGCTCGATGCCGAACAGCTTCAGGCGATAGGTCGCCTGCAGGGTCGCTTCGGCGATCTGCTCGGCGGTCGGGTCGACCTGCACATGGGTGTCGAGGAAGAACCAGGCGCCCTGGTCGTTGATCACGCCGGTCATCGCCGAGGTGCCCGAAACGCCGGGGTCGAAGTCGAAGATGCTGCGCATGTAGCCGAGCTTCTTGTGGAAGCGGCCGACCAGCCCGGAGATCATCGCGTCGGCTTCGCCGCGCTCGACCATGAGGGCAGCGATCAAGGTGGGGCGCGAACGCAGCAGGTTCTTCGCCGCCGCCGGGGTCACGCCGCGGCGTTCGGTCAGGGCGTGGTACTGCTGCCAGTAGTCGTTGAAGCGCGGATCGTCGTTGATGTTGGTCAACTCGAAGTCCACGCCTTCGCGCATGCGCAGGCCGAGGCGCTGGATGCGGGTCTCGATGACGTCGGGGCGGCCGATCAGGATCGGGTGCGCCAGTTCTTCGTCGATCACCGTCTGCACCGCGCGCAGCACGGTTTCTTCCTCGCCTTCGGCATAGACCACGCGCTTGCGGTCGGCGCGGGCGCGGTCGTACACCGGTTTCATCAGCAGGCCGGTGCGGTAGATGTACTGGCTGAGCTTTTCCTCGTACGCGTCCATGTCGACGATCGGACGCGCGGCGACGCCGGAATCCATGGCCGCCTTGGCCACCGCCGGGGCCAGCATCACCAGCAGGCGCGGGTCGAACGGGCGCGGGATCAGGTACTCGGCGCCGAAGGTCGGCACTTCGCCGCCGTAGGCGCTGCCGAGGTCGGAGGACTCCATGCGCGCCAGCTGGGCGATCGCGCGCACGCAAGCCAGCTTCATTTCTTCGTTGATGACGGTCGCGCCGACATCGAGCGCACCGCGGAAGATGTACGGGAAGCACAGCGCGTTGTTGACCTGGTTCGGGTAATCCGAACGGCCGGTCGCGATGATGCAGTCCGGACGCACGGCCTTGGCGTCTTCGGGCAGGATTTCCGGGTAGGGATTGGCCAGCGCCAGGATGATCGGCTTGGCGGCCATGGTCGCGACCATCTCGGGCTTGAGCACGCCGCCGGCCGACAGGCCGAGGAACACGTCGGCGCCGGCGACGATGTCGGCCAGGGTGCGCTTGTCGGTGTCGCGGGCGTAGCGGGCCTTGTCCGGGTCGAGGTTGGGACGGCCGGTGTAGAGCACGCCGTCGCGATCGACCGCGAGGATGTTCTCCGGCTTCATGCCCAGGGCAACCAGCATGTCGAGGCAGGCGATGCCGGCCGCGCCAGCGCCGCTGGTGGCGAGCTTGACGTCCTCGATCTTCTTGCCGACCACTTCCAAAGCGTTGAACACCGCGGCGCCGACGATGATCGCGGTGCCGTGCTGGTCGTCGTGGAACACCGGGATCTTCATGCGCTCGCGCAGCTTGCGCTCGACGATGAAGCACTCCGGGGCCTTGATGTCTTCGAGGTTGATGCCGCCGAAGGTCGGCTCCAGCGAGGCGATGATGTCGACCAGCTTGTCGGGGTCGCGCTCGTCGATCTCGATGTCGAACACGTCGATGCCGGCGAACTTCTGGAACAGCACGCCCTTGCCTTCCATGACCGGCTTGCCGGCCAGCGGGCCGATGTCGCCCAGGCCGAGCACGGCGGTGCCGTTGCTGATCACCGCGACGAGGTTGCCGCGGGCGGTGAGCTCGCTGGCGGCGTTGGGGTCTTCGACGATGGCCTCGCAGGCGTAGGCCACGCCCGGCGAGTAGGCCAGGGCGAGGTCGCGCTGGGTGACCATCGGCTTGGTCGCTGTGACCTTGATCTTGCCCGGCGGGCTGAGGCGGTGGTAGTCGAGCGCGGCGGTTTTCAGATCGTTGTCGGACATCAGGGAATGGCTGCCGTGGCAAGGGCGCGAGGAAAGGTGGACTTGCAGTCTAAAGGATCGCCGAGGCGGATTCGCGCGACCGCGGTGGCGAAAGCCTTAGTACTTTGGAGTTGTACCCGCCGCCGGGCGCGGGCGCTTTGCCGAAGCCGGCGCAGGCCCGGGCCGGCGGCGCGGCCGGGCGCCGAACCGACGCCGGCGTATGGGCGGGCCGGGCTGGACGGTACTGCGGCGGGCCTGGAGCCACTGGCGGCGCCTGAGCGCGTCCAGGTACACCAGCGGGCCCCGCCCCGAGCGGGATCGGCCGCAGCGCGCGCACCCGCGCGCGTCGACGGTGAGCTGCCTATGGTTTGAAGCCAGAAGTGAGTGGACAGTAGTGAGTAGGCGCAGAAACCCTGGTCCCATTCCACCCTCTCTGCCTTACCCGGCCAAGCGGCAAGGCTCCGCTCACTCCTCACTCCTCCCCCACTCACTCCTCGCCTTCACCCGATCTCACTGAAATCCCCCTCCGCCATCTGGTCCAGGCGGATGCGGTTGGCGAACAGCGAGAACGCCAGCATCCCGGCCAGGCCGTTGGCGCGGGTGATCCACGGCGGCATCCAGCGCGGCGGCGCCAGCACGCCGCTGTCGAACAGCGGCTCGAACCGCTGCACGTCGCCGAGGGTCATCTTGCCGGCGAACAACCAGCGGCACAGGTGCAGCTTCTGTTGCCGCAAGGCCCAGCGGAAGAAGGTGTGCACGCCGACCAGGCCGCGCAGATAGACCGCGTCCTTGGTGAAGGCCGAACCGCCGTTGGTGGGCACGCCGCGGAACACGCGCTGGGCCGAGGCGAAGCTGTCGGCCGGGGTTTGGCCGGCATCGATGAAATAACGGAACACCTGGATGAAGTCGGCGCCGTCGAGCGCCATCGCCACCGCGTCGATCCGCAGGCTCAGGCGCTTCATGCGGCCGATGTCGATGCTGCCGGTGATCTGCTCGGCGAACGTCGCCAGGCCCTCTTGCGTCGCGGTAGTGCGCGGCGACGACAGCGCCAGGCTCGGCAGCACCGGCTGTTCGCGGCCGTTGAGCGCGGTCAGCGAATGCACGAAGGCTTCGTGCTGGAGCAGCTGATGGCGGTCGTAGTCGCTGAACGCCGCGCCGCTGCGCAGGCGGATCCGGGTCGCGCCGGCCGCGGCCTTGGCGATCAGGTCCGGGTCGAGCACCACCTCGATCACGCGCGCGTCGAAGTAGTCGTCGAGGTCGCGCTGCAGTTGCAGCCTCAGCGCGGTCGCCGAGATCTCGACGGTTTCGGCCGGCGACATCAGCTCGCGGTCGAGCTCGTTGGCGATCGAGATGAAATGGTTGGCGGCCTCGCGCGTGCTGGGCCCCTGGCCGGGCAGCGCCGCATCGGGCTTGCCGAACAACTGCACCGAGTAGGCGGTGACCTCGGTCGAGCCCAGCGATTCGACCAATTGCGCGGCCACTCCCCAGGAGTGCGCCGACTCGATCAGGTACTCGCCGAGCGGATGATCGGGGTCGGCCCCCGCGGCGACCGCTTCGAGTTCGCGCCGCGCATCGCTGAAGTCGTACTTCGGGTACTCGATGACCGGCAATTGCGCGACGCCGCGCGCGTAGTCTTCGAGAAACTGTACTTCCAGGCCGGCCGGCCAGCTCGCCATGGTCAGCAACTTGATCCCGCGCGCGACCCGGACCATGCGCGCATCGAGCGCGGCGTGATGCTGGATCTCGCTGTGCAGGCTGGGGCTGAGCAGGCTCATGCGGCGGGACTTCGGTGGCTGGTCGCGACGGGCTGTTGTTGCTCCGGCTCCGGCTCCGGCGCCAACGCAAGCGATCCGCGCGCGCCGCGCCCTGCGGGGAAACGAAGGCGCTCAGCGGCGCCCATGCTTGTCGTCCGGCCGCTTGTTGGGCGCCTTGCCGGCCGGCTTCACGTCGGCCTTCTGCGCGCGCCGGTTGGCCAGCTTGTTGGCCGCGCCGGCGACTTCGTCGCGCAGTTTCAGGTAGCTGGCGAAACGCTGCGGGTCGAGGCGGCCGGCTTCGATGGCGTCGCGCACCGCGCAGCCGGGCTCGCGGTCGTGCGAGCAATCGCGGAACTTGCACTGCTCGGCCAGGGCCTCGACATCGCTGAAATTCTCGGCGACGTCTTCCTCGCCGGTCGGCTTGAGCTCGCGCATGCCCGGGGTGTCGATCAGGCAGGCGCCCGACGGCAGCGGAATCAACGCGCGGTGGGTGGTGGTGTGACGGCCGCGCGCATCGCTTTCGCGGACCGCACCGGTCTTCATCCGCTCGATGCCGAGCAGGCTGTTGGTCAGGGTCGACTTGCCGGCGCCGGAGGAGCCCACCAGCACCACGGTGCGGCCCGGCTGCAGCCACGGCGCCATCGCCGCGACGCTGCCGTCGCGGTCGCGGGCGTTGACCGCGCGGATCGCCACGCCCTGGGCCAGCTCGATCAGGGCGCCGGTGGCCTCGGCGACCGCATTTTCGTCGGCGGCGGTGGCTTCGTCGGCCTTGGTCAGCACGACCACCGGCTCGGCGCCGCCGCGGACCAGCAGCAGATAGCGTTCGATCCGGCGCGGATTGAAGTCGGCGTCCAGCCCACAGACGATGAACACGGTGTCGATGTTGGCCGCGATCAGCTGTTGCTTGTAGTGCTCGCCGGCGGCGCCGCGCTTGATCGCGCTGTAGCGCGGCAGCAGGGCCGCGACCTTGGCGCGTGCTTCACCGCCTTCGATCAGCAGCCAGTCGCCGACCCCGGGGCGCTGCTCGGGCGCGACCGCGCCTTTCTTGTAGCTCGCCGGGCGTTGCCATTCGGGCAGGGATTCGACCCGATAGCCGCTGTCGGGCCCTTCGGACACGACATAGCCGCTGCGGTGCTGTTCGATCACCCGCGCCGGGCGGGCTCGGGGGTGGTCGAGCAGCAACTGGCGCCAGACGGGGTCGGCCGGCAACGGGTCGGCGGCCGAGATCGGCCATCCGATCGCCTGCAAGGCGGCGAGTTCAGGAGTCAAAGGCGCGGGGAACGATGGGCATGGCGCGATTCTACATAGGCCGGGCGCGGGTTTTGCCGTCGCCGGCCGGCAGCGGAACGGCGAGGGCCCGGCGCCAGGCCGGCAGCGGGCCCGGGAGCGGAGCCGCCCGCCCGGCCAATCCGTGCGCGCCGGCGCAGATCGCGCCGGCCTGGAATCGCCGTCCCGGCTGATTCGCCGGACCGATTCAGCTAGTCTGGGGGTCTCTCTTTCGACCCAGCCCTGCCCCGATGTCACTGCCGCCCCTGAAAACCCGCGAACGCCTGTCCGAAGTCCGTTACGAAATCCGCGGTGAACTGGCCCGGCGAGCCCGCGAGCTGGAGGCCCAGGGACGCAAGCAGATCAAGCTCAACATCGGCAACCCCGGCGCCTTCGGTTTCCGCGCGCCCGAACACCTGCAGCGCGCGATCGCCGACCACATCGCCAACACCGATCCCTACACCCACCAGCAAGGCCTGCCGGCCGCGCGCGAGGCCATCGCCGCCTTCCACAAGCGCCGCGGCACGCCCAACGCCTCGCCCGAGCGGGTGTTCGTCGGCAACGGCGTCAGCGAGCTGATCGACCTGTCGCTGCGCGCCCTGCTCAACCCCGGCGACGAAGTGCTGCTGCCCTCGCCCGACTACCCGCTGTGGTCGGCCGCGACCATCCTCAACGACGGCCGCCCGGTGTATTACCGCTGCCAGCCCGAGAACGGCTTCCTGCCCGACCCGGACGAGATCGAGCAACTGATCTCCAGCCGCACCCGCGCGATCGTGCTGATCAACCCGAACAACCCGACCGGCGCGGCCTATCCGCGCGAGCTGATCGAGCGCATCGTCGCGATCGCCGCGCGTCACAAGCTGCTGCTGATGTGCGACGAGATCTACGATTCGATCCTGTACGACGATGCCCAGTTCACCCCGGTCGCGCCGATCGCCGGCGAGCTGCCCTGCCTGAGCTTCGGCGGCCTGTCCAAGGTGCACCGCGCCTGCGGCTGGCGCGTGGGCTGGGCGGTGCTGTCGGGCGATCCGGTCGCCAGCGGCGATTTCCACCACGCCATGGACCTGCTCGGCGCGCTGCGCCTGTGCGCCAACGTGCCGGGCCAGTTCGCCATCGAGGCCGCGCTCAACGGCGAAGACACCATCACCCCGCTGTGCCAACCGGGCGGACGCCTGTACGAAGCGCGCCGCGCGGTGATCGAGTCGGTCGAAGCCAGCCGCCACCTGCAGCTGGTCGCCCCCGCCGGCGCTCTGTACGCGTTCCCGGCCGTGGTCGGCGCCGCCGCGCAGGGCTTCGACGACCACCGCTTCGCGCTGGAACTGCTGGAATCCGAAGACGTGCTGGTGGTGCCGGGCTCGAGCTTCAACGTGCCGTATCGCAACCACTTCCGCGTGACCCTGCTGCCGCAGCCGGCCGAGGTGCGCGAGGTGTTCCAGCGCATCGAGCGCGTGCTCGACCGCTACGCCGACCGCGGCGCGCAGGTCGAGGCGCAGCGCGCCGCGGTGGCCTGAGACGGCGATGGCGCTGACTTATCTCGCGCTGGGCGACAGCTACACCATCGGCGAGGCCGTGCCCGAAGCCGGGCGCTGGCCGCTGCAGATGGCCGCGGCGCTGCGCGAGCGCGGCGTCGGCCTGGACGACCCGCGCATCGTCGCGACCACCGGCTGGACCACCGACGAGCTCGCGCTCGCGCTGGACCTGGCCGAGCCATTGGGGCAGTGGGACTTCGTCAGCCTGCTGATCGGCGTCAACAACCAGTACCGCGGCCGCAGCGCGGTGCAGTACGGCGGCGAGTTCCGCGAATTGCTCGAACGCGCGATCCGCTACGCGCATGGCCGCGCCGACCGGGTGCTGGTGTTGTCGATCCCCGACTGGGGCGCGACTCCGTTCGGCGCCAGCGACAAGCGCGGCGCGGCCACCATCGGCGCCGAACTCGACGTATTCAACCAGACCGCGCGCGAGATCTGCGCGCGCCACGGCGTGGCCTTCGTCGACATCACTCCGGTCTCGCGCGCACGCGGCAACGAGCCGGCGATGGTCGCCGAAGACGGCCTGCATCCGTCGGCGGCGATGTACGCGCAGTGGGCCGAACTCGCCGTGCCGGTGGCGCAGCGGCTGTTGCAGGCACAGGCCGGCTGACGCGGCGCAGGTCGAAGCGGCGCAGGTCGAAGCGGCGCAGCTCGAAACGCGGGCCGCACGCGCCTGCCGCGATGCGCTTTGTGACGTCATGCCGCCGCAGCCGAGCGCCGACCGCGCCGGGATGCCACACTGCCGCCGGCGGCACGGCCGCGAACGGAGCCCGGACCCAGCAATGAACCAAGCGGTACAAGCCATGGCCCACGGACAGGCGGACCGCATCGCGCGCGCCTATCTGCCCGAGCATCCGCTCGGCAACCGCTGGGACTATTACTACAGCCGCGCCAAGCTCGGCAGCGACCCGCTCTACCCGGGCGTCAGCGCGGCCTTGCGCGGCACCCGCGCGCCGCTGCTGGACCTGGGTTGCGGCCTCGGCCTGCTCGCCCACACCTTGCTGGCCGACGGCATCCGCCTGCCCTACCGCGGCGTCGACAGCGATGCAGCCAAGATCCGCCGCGCCACCCGCGCCGCCGCGCGGGTCGGCCTGGACCACGCGGTGTTCGAGACGGTCGACCTGTCCCAGCGCGTGCCCGAGCACCGCGGCAGCGTGGTGATCCTCGACGTGCTGCAGTTCATTCCCTACCCGGCGCAGGCGCGCGCCATCGACGCGATGATCGCGATGCTGACCCCGGGCGCCCGCCTGGTGATCCGCACCGGCCTCGACGACGGCACCGGCCGCGCGCGCATTACCCGCGCGGTCGACCTGTTCTCGCGCGCCCTGGGCTGGATGAACGCGATGCCGCGCTATTACCCCGACGGCGAAGCCCTGCGCGCGCGTCTGCGCGAGGCCGGGCTCGAGGTCGAGTTCACCCCGCTGTTCGGGCGCACGCCGTTCAACAACTGGCGGATCGTGGCGGCGCGTGCGGAGTGAGGCTTGCGCGACCGCGCGATAGATCGCGGTCGCATCGCTTCGCCGGTCGCGGCTCACGCCGCTCCTGCACTTGGTACGCGGCTTTGGGGTAGCAGCGGCGCAAGCCGCGACCGCGCCCCCCCCGATCTAAACGGCTCCCGGGCAATCCGCGCTCATTCGACCGACGGCACCACGCAGCGGTAGTCCAACTCGCGCAGCCGCCGCAACAACGCCGCCATGGTCTCGACATTGCGGCCGTGGCGCGCGCCCTCGTGCATCAGCACGATCGCGCCCGGCGCGAGATCTTTTTCGATCCGCGCCACCACCGTGGCCGGGTCGGCCGCGACCGCATCGAAGCCGCGTGCGCTCCAGGCCACCCGGATCAGGCCCAGCGCGGCGATCGGTCGCGCGGTGAACGGATTGGCCATGCCGACCACCGCGCGGAACCAGCGCAGGCGCAGCCCCGGCACCAGCGCCTGCAAGCGCGCCTGGGCGCCGCCGATCTCGGCGGCCATCGCCGCCGGCCCGAGCATCCAGAACCGCCCCGAAGGATGGCTGTCGCTGTGGTTGCCGAGGTCGTGGCCGCGCCGGACGATCTCGCGCAGCAGGTCGGCGCGCTGCTCGGCGCGCTGCGCGACCACGAAGAAGGTGGCCTTGGCCTGGTGCGCATCGAGCAGGTCGAGCAGGGCCAGGGTGTCGTCGGAGGGGCCGTCGTCGATGGTCAGCCAGACCACGCGCTGGTCGGTCGGCAGCCGCGACAGCACAGGGCTGAACAGACCCGAGCGCGGCCACAGGGTGCCCCAGACCATCGCCCCGTGGCTCAGCAACAAGGCCGGCAGGCCGATCGTCCAGCCGTAGCGCGCCCACAAGGCGACCATCAGCAGCTGCGAGCCGAGAAACAGCCACAACCAGGCGCCGGGACGGCGCGGCGGACGGTGGGCGACGACGATGGTGTTCATGCGCGGCGGGCGGTTCCAACGGTCGGAGGGGGCCGCGGCAGCCCGGCTCGCCGGCGGATGGCGCATCCTACCTTGCGGCGTAGACTGCCCGCCCCCATCTTGCCTTTATTCCCGCCCGGCCGACCTCCATGTCCCTCGATCCTGCCCTGCGTTCGCGCATCGAAACCCTGCTCCAGTCCAACCGCGTCGTGCTGTTCATGAAGGGCGCCCCCAACGCGCCGCAGTGCGGCTTCTCGGCCAAGGCCTCGGGCGCGCTCAACGCATTGCTGCCGCAGGGCTATGCCCACGTCGACGTGCTCGCCGATGCCGAGATCCGCGAAGGCATCAAGCAATACGGCGAGTGGCCGACGATCCCGCAGCTCTACATCGACGCGCAACTGGTCGGCGGCAGCGACATCGTCGAGCAGATGGCCGCCAGCGGCGAACTGCACGAACTGCTAGGCCTGCCGACCCCGGACCGTAGCCCGCCGAAGCTCACCATCACCCCGGCCGCCGCGCAGATGCTGCGCGACGCCGTCGCCAACGCCGGCGACAACTACGCGGTGCAGCTCGAGGTCGACGCGCGCCACAACGTGCGCCTGCAATTGGCGCCGGTCGATGCCAACGCCATCGCGGTCGAAGCCGAAGGCGTGCGCGTGCAGACCGACTGGATCAACGCCCGTCGCGCCGACGGCGTGAGCATCGACTGGGCCGACGACGAGCGCGGCCGCGGCCTGGTCATCACCAACCCCAACGCGCCGCCGGCGGTGAAGCCGATCGCGCCCGAGCAGGCGCTCGCGCGCGCCGGCGAAGGCTCGCTGCGCGTGGTCGACGTGCGCCCCGCCGACGAGCGCGCGATCGCCCGCGTCGGCATCGCCTTCGACACCTTCGACGGCGGCACCGATGCGCTCGAAGGCCTGCCCAAAGACACCCCGCTGGCGTTCCTGTGCCACCACGGCGGCCGCAGCGCCCAGGCCGCCGAGCACTTCCGCCAGCTCGGTTTCCGCGAGGTCTACAACATCGAAGGCGGCATCGATGCCTGGGCCGACCTGGACGGGTCGATTCCCAAGTACTGATCTGACGGCGAGTCCGTGAGAACGGCCGCGGCGCCTTGCGTCGCGGCCGTTTTCGTTTCCAGGGTCCGGATGCGCCCGGAAGCGGCCGACGGGCGTCGTCGCCGCTCCTGCAGGTGCGGCGTGAGCCGCGATCGCGGGCCGACGGGTCGCGGCGCCGGTTCGGGTGGGCGGTCGCGACTTACGTCGCTCCTACACAAGCCGGGGCACTGCTTTCCTGTAGGAGCGGCGTGAGCCGCGACCGCGGGCTGGCGGATCGCGGCGCCGGTTCGGGTGGGCGGTCGCGACTTGCGTCGCTCCTACCCAAGCCGGGGCGCTGCTTTCCTGTAGGAGCGGCGCGAGCCGCGACCGCGGGCCGACGGGTCGCGGCGCCGGTTGGGGTGGGCGCGCGGTCGCGACTTGCGTCGCTCCTACCCAAGCCGGGGCACTGCATTCCTGTAGGAGCGGCGCGAGCCGCGACCGGGCCGACGGGTCGCGGCGCCGGTTCGGTGGGCGGTCGCGACTTGCGTCGCTCCTACACAAGCCGGGGCGTTGCTTTCCTGTAGGAGCGGCGCGAGCCGCGATCGCGGGCTGACGGGTCGCGGCGCCGGTTCGGGTGGGCGCGGTCGCGACTTGCGTCGCTCCTACACAAGCCGGGGCACTGCTTTCCTGTAGGAGCGGCGTGAGCCGCGACCGCGGGCTGGCGGATCGCGGCGCCGGTTCGGGTGGGCGGTCGCGACTTACGTCGCTCCTACACAAGCCGGGGCACTGCTTTCCTGTAGGAGCGGCGCGAGCCGCGACCGCGGGCCGACGGGTCGCGGCGCCGGTTCGGGTGGGGGCGCGGTCGCGACTTGCGTCGCTCCTACCCCGAAGCGCCGGAGACGCGGCGAACGTCGCCCCGGCATCCCCGCAATAACGACTTCTGGCCGATGGACGGGGCGAGGCCATCGCCTAAGCTCGGCGGCGGCCACCCAGCCGCCGTCCGCCTGCACCACCATCGCCACGGATCGGCGCTTTCCGACCCGGAGTCTTCCCTGTGAACGCTACCGCCGTGCCCGCCTTTCGCTGTGCGCTCGTCCTGCTTCTGTCCCTGTGCTGCGCCGCCTCGCTTGCCCATGCCGCCGACACTCCGACTGCTACGGCCGTCGGCCCTGTGCAGCAACTGCGCATCTACGAAATCTTCGAAGACACCAAACCGCATTTCCACGCCCGCTTCCGCGATCACGCCCTGCGCATCATGCGTCGCTACGATTTCCGCATCGTCGCCATGTGGGAAACCAAGACTGCGCAACGCACCGAGTTCGCCTACCTGCTCGAATGGCCCGACGAAACGACGATGAAGGACCGCTGGAGCAAGTTCATGGCCGACGAGGAATGGACCGAGATCAAGCGCCAGACCCGCGTTCACGGCCGCATGGTCGGCGAAATCCAGGATCGCACCTTGCGCGTCGTCCCGTATTCCCCGCAACAACGGTTGCTGGACTGAAGCGTCGCAACCGCTTCAAGCGTAGGAGCGGCGCGAGCCGCGACCGCGCGCTGGCGGATCGCTGCGCAGGCTCGGTTGATGGCACTGTTGCGACTTGAGTCGCTCCTACCCAAGAGCGATTGCGTCGCTTCCTGTAGGAGCGGCGTGAGCCGCGACCGCGCGCTGGCGGGTCGCTGCGCAGGCTCGGTTGATGGCACTGTTGCGACTTGAGTCGCTCCTACCCAGGAGCGATTGCGTCGCTTCCTGTAGGAGCGGCGTGAGCCGCGACCGCGCGCTTGCGGGTCGCTGCGCCGGTTCCGGTAGAGGCGCGGTCGCGACTTGCGTCGCTCCTACCCAAGAGCCATTGCGTCGCTTCCTATAGGAGCGGCGCGAGCCGCGACCGCGGGCCGACGAGTCGTGGCGCAGGCTCGGGTGGTGGCGAGGTCGCGACTGACCTCGCTCCTACAGGGGGCTGCGATGCGAGGGAACCCGCGCCGCGGCTCAGCCCTTGAACCCGCCGCCATCGAGATAGGCCTGTTCCTCGGCGGTGCTGTCGCGGCCCAGCGCGGCGTTGCGGTGCGGGAAGCGGCCGAAGCGTTCGATGATTTCGAGATGGGTGACGGCCCACTGCGCGGCATCGCTGCCGTCCGGGTTCGGCGGCAGGCCGCGGTGCAGTTCGACCGAGCGGCGCTGGTCTTCGAGCTGCTCGGAATGCTCGAACGGCAGATAGAAGAAGGCGCGCAGCGCCGGTTCGATGCTCAGGTCGTGCCCGAGTTCCAGCGCGCGCCGGGCGTAATGCCGGGCGAGCGGGTCGGTCGCGTAGGAATGCGCGCTGCCGCGGAATACGTTGCGCGGGATCTGGTCGAGCAGGATCAATAAGGCCAGCGCGGATTCGGCGTCGCGTTCGATCCAATCGTCGTGTTCGCGCCGCGCCGCGGCGTGGTGAGCGTCGAGAAAGCCGGCGCGGCACTGATGGTCGAAGCTGTCGTCGCGATCGAACCAGCGGGCCGGGCCGGCATTGCGCCAGAAATCGACGACGTCTTTCGCGGTGACGGACATACGCGTTCTCGCTGAGGATCAGGGGCGAACCCTAGCAAACCGCACGCGAAGCTGTCGCGTTTCCCCGGCATCGGCGGCCTGCGTCGCCGCAGGGCCAACACCGTCGAACCATTCATGCCTGCAACGGACGCCGTGTCGCGATGGGCCCGATGCAACGACCCGCCGGGCAATCGATCCGACGGGGTCGCAAGCGACCCCAGGCCATCGGATGCCGCCCCGATGCGCCTCAAGCCGCCTGATCCTCGCCGAGCTGCGTTTCCAGCTCGTTGATCCAGGCCACGGTGATGCTCTCCATCGTCACCGCGTGGATCAGCGGCCGGATCGGGCCGGCCGAGTACGACTGCGAGACGAAACGCGCGTGGCATTCGCGAAAGGTCAGCCAGGCCTCGTGCGCCCGTTCGAACGCGGCCAGATCCTCGCCGCCGAGTTGCTTGCGCAGGTGCGCGACCAGGCCTTGCAGCCGCACCTCCTCGCGGCTGAGTTCGGCGATCGCGTGCTGGCTCATGTCGGCCTCGCTGACCCGCGCGTCCTCGTTGTCGCGAGCGACCGCGGCGGCCTTGCTGAAATAACTGTCGGCGATGCGCGCCGCGGTTTCGGCCTTGCCGACCAGCCGGCTTTCGAAACGGCGCAGTTCCTCGACGCTGGTGTGCGCGCCGTCGAGCTCCTGCTTGAGCGCGAGCAACTGCTTGCCGCGCTCGATCGCGTCGACCGTGCCGCGACGTTCGGCGAAACGCTGGATGAAGTAGAACGCCCAGGTAAGCAAGGCGCCGATGATGGTGAAGATGAGCTGTTCCATGACCTGTCCTCCGGCCTCGGAATACAGTGTCGGCGCGGGGGGTCTCAGGCCATGCGATGTCGTGTGCTTGGCGTCGCAGAACCCCTATAAAAACAGGGTTATCCGCTCGTTCATCGATAAACGGTTCAGGGCCGCAGGACGGATTTGCGATGGCGGGCACGGCTCGTGCGCAGAGCTGCTGTCGCCCTCATCCCAACCCCTCTCCCGCGTGCGGGAGAGGGGCTCTGTGCGTCGGCGCCTGTAGATCAAGGCTTGCGATCGTTGCGGCGCGAAGCGGCGCCGCAGCGATCACTCGTCGAACCGCAGATGCCGCACCGACTTGCCGTGGCGGCGGATCAGTTTCAGCGCTTCGATGCCGACGCTGATGTGGGTGTCGACGAAGCTCGCGCTGACCTTGGCGTCGGAGGCCTCGGTCTTGACGCCTTCGGGGATCATCGGCTGGTCCGACACCAGCAGCAGCGCGCCGCAGGGGATGCGGTTGGCGAAGCCGGCGGCGAACACGGTCGCGGTCTCCATGTCGATGGCCATGCAGCGCATCTGGCGCAGGCGTTCCTTGAAGGCGTCGTCGTGTTCCCAGACGCGGCGGTTGGTGGTGTAGACCGAACCCGTCCAGTAGTCGTGGCCGAGGTCGCGGATGGTGGTCGAGACCGCGCGCTGCAGGGCGAAGGCCGGCAGGGCCGGCACTTCCGGCAGCAGGTAATCGTTGGAGGTGCCTTCGCCGCGGATCGCCGCGATCGGCAGCACCAGGTCGCCGAGCTGGTTCTTGCGCTTGAGGCCGCCGCATTTGCCGAGGAACAACACCGCCTTGGGCATGATCGCCGACAGCAGGTCCATCATGGTCGCCGCGTTCGGGCTGCCCATGCCGAAGTTGATCATGGTGATGCCGTCGAAGGTCGCGCTCGGCATCGGCCGGTCCAGGCCGACCACTTGCGCGCCGGTCAGGCGCGCGAAGGTATGCAGGTAGCCGCCGAAATTGGTCAGCAGGATGTGCTCGCCGAACTGGTCCAGGGGCACGCCGGTGTAGCGCGGCAGCCAGTTTTCGACGATCTGTTCTTTCTCTTTCATGGTCGGTGCCTGTTCTTGTTGTTGTCCGGCCATTGTCGCACCGCCCATGACGATAGTCAGGGTTGGCAGGGGCTCAGGCGGCCGTTACGGTTCCAAAGTTGTCCGTCGCTCGCTCTGTCCTGGGGGAATCCATGTTTCGACCGTTACTGGCCGGCTGCGGCCTGGCGCTGCTCGCCGGCGCCGTGCAGGCCGCCACACCCGCGCCGGCCTCCCGCTACACCCAGGACCCCTACCCGAGCACCTACAAGGCGCTCGCCGCCGGCCCGGTGCTGTTGCAGCACGCGACCGTGCTGACCGGCGCCGGCCAGCGCCTCGACGACGCCGACGTGCTGCTGCGCGACGGCAAAGTCGTCGCGGTCGGCCGCGCCCTCGACGCGCCCGGCGACGCCACCCGCGTCGACGCGACCGGCAAGTGGATCACCCCGGGCCTCATCGATGTCCACTCGCATCTCGGCGTCTATCCGAGCCCCGGGGTCGGCGCGCACAGCGACGGCAACGAGATGACCGGCCCGGTCACGCCGAACGTCTGGGCCGAGCATTCGGTATGGCCGCAGGACCCCGGCTTCGCCGCCGCGCTCGCCGGCGGCGTCACCTCGCTGCAGATCCTGCCCGGCTCGGCCAACCTGATCGGCGGGCGCGGAGTGACGCTGAAGAACGTCCCGGCCACCAGCTACCAGGCGATGAAGTTCCCGGCCGCGCCGTGGGGCCTGAAGATGGCCTGCGGCGAGAACCCCAAGCGCGTCTACGGCAGCCGCAACACCCCGCCGGGCACGCGCATGGGCAACGTCGCCGGCTACCGCGCCGCCTTCATCGACGCCAGCGAATACCTGCGCAAGACCAGTCCGAAGGCCGCCGCGCCGGCGAAGAAGCGCTGGTGGCAGAGCAGCGCCAAGCCCGGCAACGGCAACGGCGCCGACAGCGAGAAGGACACCGGCGGCAAGCGCGACCTCAAGCTCGACACCCTGGCCGGCGCGATCAAGGGCGACATCCTGGTTCACATCCACTGCTATCGCGCCGACGAGATGACCACCATGCTCGACCTGGCCAAGGAGTTCGGCTTCAAGGTCAGCGCCTTCCACCACGGCGTGGAGGCCTACAAGATCGCCGACCGCCTGGCCGCCGAAGGCGTCTGCGGCGCGCTGTGGGCCGACTGGTGGGGCTTCAAGATGGAAGCCTTCGACGGCATCCAGGAAAACATCGCCATCGTCGACCGCCCGGCCAACAGCTGCGCGATCGTGCATTCGGATTCGGAGGAAGGCATCCAGCGCCTCAACCAGGAAGCGGCCAAGGTGATCGCGCACGCACGACTGGCCGGCATCGAGATCGCGCCGGAGCGGGCGATCCGCTGGTTGACCCAGAATCCGGCCAAGGCGCTCGGCATCGGCGAACGCACCGGCACCCTCGAGCCCGGCAAGATGGGCGACGTGGTGGTGTGGAACGGCAACCCCTTCAGCGTCTACGCCAAGGCCGAGCAGGTCTACGTCGACGGCGCGCGCGTCTACGACCGCGCCGACCCGTCGCGGCAGCCCAGGTCGGACTTCCTGCTCGGGCAACCGGCGACCCAGACCGGAGGCGTGCGATGAACCGGCCCGGGATCGAATCCATGTCCGGCGCCGTCGCAGCGAGCGCGGCCGGCCGCGGGCTGCGCCGCAGCGCCCTGTTGCTGGCCCTGGCCTGCGCCTGTGCGAGTTTCGGCGCGGCGGCGCAGAACGTGCTGATCCGCAACGCCACCGTGCATACCGCGACCGCGCAGGGCTCGCTCGAACAGACCGACGTGCTGGTCGGCAACGGTGTGGTGCGCGCAATCGGCAAGGGCTTGTCCGCGCCGGCCGGCGCCCAGGTGGTCGAGGCCGCAGGCCGGCCGCTGACCCCGACCCTGTTCGGCGGCATCACCGAGCTCGGCCTGGAGGAAGTCTCCGGCGAAAAATCCACGGTCGACCAGACCGTCGCGCTCGGCGCCGACACCAAGGAAATGACGGTGCGGCCGGAGTTCGACGTGACCCTGGCCTATAACCCCGACTCGGTGTTGATCCCGGTCGCGCGCATCGAAGGCATCGGCTGGACCCTGCTCGGCGTCGGCACCGCCCCCGGCGGCTCGATCGTCGCCGGCCAGGGCGGCGTCGAACGCCTCGACGGCGGCCCCGACCCGATCGGCCCGCGCGTGCTGTTCGTACGCCTGGGCAAGGACGGCCTGGGCCTGAGCGGCAGTTCGCGCGCGGCGCAGTGGATGATCCTCGACCAGCTCATCGACGAGGCGCGCGGCCGCATCGCCCCGGGCCACCATGCCGCGCTGCTGACGCCGGCGGGGCGTTCGACCCTGCTCAAGTACCTCGACGGCGGCGGCCGCATCGTGTTCGGCGTCGACCGCGCCGCCGACATCCGCCAGTTGCTGCGCTGGTCGGCGCGGCACCGGCTGCGCATCGCCATCGCCGGCGGCGGCGAAGCCTGGCGGCTCGCGCCGCAGCTCGCCGCGGCCAAGGTGCCGGTGTTCGTCAATCCGCTGTCCAACCTGCCGAGCGATTTCGACCAGGTCGGCGCCAGCATGGAAAACGCCGCGCGCCTGCGCGCGGCCGGGGTCGCGGTCGGCTTCAGCGAAAGCGGCGCCTCGCACAATGCGCGCAAGGTGCGCCAGCTCGCCGGCAACGCGGTCGCCGCGGGGCTGCCCTGGGCCGACGGCCTGGCCGGCCTGACCCGGGTGCCGGCCGAAGCCTTCGGCGTCGCCGGCCAGGTCGGCGCCATCGCCCCGGGCCAGCGCGCCGACCTGGTGCTGTGGAGCGGCGACCCGCTCGATGTCGCTCACGTCGCCCTGCAGGTGTGGATGGACGGCCGCGCGATCGAGATGCGCAGCCGCCAGACCGAGTTGCGCGACCGTTACCTGCGCAGCGACACCGGCCTGCCGCGCGCGTATCCGGCGACGGCGCGCTGAGGGCTCGCGATCGGGGCAGGAGCGGCGCGAGCCGCGACTGCGCAACGGCAACGGCGACGCGGGGGCGGGTGCGGGTGCGGGTGCAAGGTCGCGTCTGCAAGGTTCGTAGTCGACCGGGTCGACGACGCGGCGAGACCACGCGGCCGCGGCTCGCGCCGCTCCCGGCGCCCCAGCGGCGGCCCCAGGCGTATCCTGTCGCTTGCCGACGACAGGAGACCGCGCGATGACTCTGCCCACCCTCGAACTCAATTGGCTGGCGATCCTCGCGGCGACCGCCTCGTCTTTCCTGCTCGGCGGGCTGTGGTACGGGCCCTTGTTCAAGACGCGCTGGTGCCGCGAGGCCGGCGTCGACCCCGACGCCAAGCCCGGCCATCCCGGCCGCGTGTTCGCCACCGCCATCGCCTGCAGCTTCCTGGCCGCGCTGATGTTCGCCGTGTTCCTGCCGCCCAACGCCAATGCCGCCGACGGTTTCGGGGTGGGCTTCGTGGTCGGGCTGTTCTTCGTCTCGATGAGCTTCGGCATCAACTACGCCTTCGCCCAGCGCAGCCTGATGCTGTGGATGATCGACAGCGGCTACCACATCCTCCAGTTCGCCCTGTACGGGCTGATCCTCGGCGCCTGGAAATAAGAGACCCGACCATGCCCACGCTGCGCTGGTACTTCGATTTCATCTCGCCGTTCTCCTACCTGCAATGGCAGAAGCTCAAGCCGATGCTCGGGGAGCGCCGGGTCGAGCTGGTGCCGGTGGCGTTCGGCGCAGTGCTCGAGGCGCGCGGCCAGAAGGGCCCGGCCGAGATCGTCGGCAAACGCGAATTCACCTACCGCCACGTGCTGTGGCAGGCGCGGCGCGAAGGCGTGAGCCTGCGCTTCCCGCCGGCGCATCCGTTCAACCCGCTGGCCGCGCTGCGGCTGTGCCTGGTCGCCGGCGCCACGCCGGAAGCGGTCGATGCGATCTTCGACTGGATCTGGCGGCGCGGCGAAGCCGGCGACAGCGTCGAGGCGCTGGCGCCGGTGATCGACGCGCTCGGAGTCGAGGCGCAGGCGCTCGGCACCGACGCGATCAAGGCGGCGCTGCGCGAGAACACCGAGGCCGCGCTGGTGGCCGGGGTGTTCGGTGTTCCTACGTTGAGCATTGGAGATGAGTTGTTCTGGGGCAACGACGCCCACGACTTCGCTCTTGACGCACTGCAGCATCCCGGACTGCTGGACGAGCCGGAAATGCAGCGTTTGAAGCAACTGCCGGTGGGGATACGTCGCCGCGCCTGAACGACGCAAGCCCCGGAGCGCGCTCACGCGTGACTCATGTCTCAAAAAGGTATGCTGCGGTCCTATCCGATCACCACGCGCCCTACCCGGGGGGGGAACATGCGCATTGGAATCGTCGTCGACTCCGCTTGCGATCTGCCGCTGGACTACCTGGAACGGCACGACATCCATCTGTTGCCGATCACCGTGCGCATCGGCCAGGCGGTACTGGCCGACCATCGCAACGAACAGGCCACCCTGCAGTTCCTGCATACGCACTTGGCCGAGCGCGGTTTCGAGGCCGAGACCACGCCGTTCACCGTGCAGCAGGTGCGCGACCTGTTCGTCAGCCAGCTCGTGATCGACTACGACTACGTGTTCTGCATGACGATCACCAAGACCCGCAGCCCGGTGTACGAGAACGCCAACCAGGCCAGCTTCGCGATCCTCAACGACTACAAGCCGGTGCGCTCGGCGGCCGGTATCAACACGCCGTTCGCGCTGCGGGTGATCGACACCCTCAACCTGTTCGCCGCCCAGGGCATCACCGCAGTCGAAGCGGTGCGGCTACGCGCCGCCGGAGAAGGCGCGCCGAAGATCCGCGCGCGCCTGGAGCACCTGGCCCTGCACACCCACGGCTATCTGATCCCACGCGACCTCAACTACCTGCGCGCGCGCACCCGCGTGCGCGGCGACCGCAGCGTCAGTTTTCTCAGCGCGACCCTCGGCACCGCGCTCGACATCAAGCCGGTACTGCACTGCAACCGCGGCGAGACCGGCCCGGTCGCCAAGATCAAGGGCTACGAGAATGCCGCCCAGAAATTGTTCGAGTTCACCGCGCACAAGGCCGAGAGCGGGTTGCTGACCCCGACCGTATGCGTCAGCTACGGCGGCGAGCTCGCCGAGTTGCGCGCCCTGCCCGGCTTCGAGCGCCTGCGCGAGGCTTGTCGCAACAGTAACGTCGAGCTGTTCGAAAGCGTCATGAGCCTGACCGGCATGGTCAACGTCGGCAAGGGCGCGGTGGTGGTCGGTTTCGCCGCCGAGCAGGCCGACTTCAAGGGCTGAGCGGGCGCGTCCAGCGGCTGCAGCGTCGACGCGGATGCGGCGTCGACAAGGCAGTCTCGCCAACCCCTCTTGGCCGAACAGGGGAGTGGATTCGCCGCCTTGGGAAAGACCACCTCGGCTTCGGGGCTCTGGCACTCGCGGACTCTCGCTCTCGCGTCGGGGGCGCTGCGACTGCGAAGCAGCTCGCCCTGGCAACGCAAGCGTTCCCTTCTTTGCAGAGAAGGTTGGGGATCGGTTTTGCTCGACTCGGCGACAGCGATCGACACCTCGCCATACCCCACCGAACACGACTTCTAGCCCAGGCCCCGGGCGGCGGTGCGGGTTAGGCTCGGTCCATCGTCAGTCCCAGGTAACCGCTCGATGCCCAGTCACCGCCTGCTCGCCCTTGCGCTCGCCAGCGCGCTCGCCCTGCCCGCGTACGCGCAGAACCCGCCGCAACCCGCACCGCAGGACAAGAAACAAGGCGAGAAACAAGGCGATGCGCCCGCCGCCCAGTTGGAACAGGACGCACTGAAGCCGGCCGGCACCGATCCGGCGCGCGCGTCGGCGCAGACCGCCAAGGGCGCCAGCAAGCCCGGCGACAAGGACGAGAAGAAGTGGGACGTCTCGGCGCCGCACGGCCCGACCAAGACGGTGCGCTTCGAGACCGACGAAGGCACCTGGATGGACCTGGACGTCTCGCCCGACGGCCGCGAGATCGTGTTCTCGCTGCTCGGCGATCTGTACCGCCTGCCGATCGGCGGCGGCCAGGCCAGGCGCATCACCAGCGGCCCGGCCTGGGACGTGCAACCGCGTTGGTCGCCCGACGGCCACGAGCTCGCCTTCACCTCCGACCGCGGCGGCGGCAACAACCTGTGGCGGGTCAAGGCCGACGGCAGCAATCCGGTCGCGGTGACCAAGGAAGATTTCCGCCTGCTCAACAACCCGGCGTGGACGCCGGACGGCCAGTTCCTGATCGGACGCAAGCATTTCACCGGCGAGCGTTCGCTCGGCGCCGGCGAGTTGTGGATCTACCATGCCGCGGGCGGCGGCGGTGGCCTGCAGCTGACCAAGCAAAAGAACGATCAGCAAGACCTCGGCGAACCGGCGGTCTCGCCGGACGGCCGCTACGTCTATTACTCCGAGGACGTCAGCGCCGGCCCGGCCTTCCAGTACAACAAGAACGTCCACGACACGGTTTATGCGATCAAGCGCTTCGACCGCGAAACCGGCAAGAGCGAGACGGTGATCGGCACGCCCGGCGGCGCGGTGCGGCCGCAGCCCTCGCCGGACGGCAAGTCGCTGGCCTTCGTCAAGCGCATCCGCGACAAGTCGGTGCTGCACGTGCTCGACCTGGCCAGCGGCGCAAGCCGGCCGGTCTGGGACGGGCTGTCGCACGACATGCAGGAGGCCTGGGCGATCTTCGGGCCGTACGCGAATTTCTCCTGGACGCCGGACTCCAAGTCGGTGGTGATCTGGGCGCAGGGCAAGCTGTGGCGCGTCGCCATGGCCAGCGGCAAGCCCGAGCCGATCGCGTTCCAGGCCTCGATCGAACAGACCGTGACCGAGGCGCTGCGCTTCGAGCACAAGCTCGACGAAGGCCGCTTCGCGCCGAAGATGATCCGCGACGTCGCCACCAGCGCCGACGGCAAGACCCTGGTCTTCCACGCGGTCGGCCAGCTGTGGCGCAAGCGCCTGCCCGACGGCAAGCCCGAACGCCTCACCGGCAACGACAATCTCTACGAATACCAGCCCAGCTTCAGCGCCGACGGCGGCAAGCTGCTGTACACGACTTGGTCCGACGAGGCGCTCAGCGCGATCTACGTCGCCAGCGCCGGCGGTGGCGGCGGCAAGCGCCTGACCCAGGACAAGGGCTTCTACTACGGCCCGCGCTTCTCGCCCGACGGCAAGCGCATCGTCTACGCCAAGGCCGGCGGCGGCGGCCTCACCGGCAGCCTGTGGTCGGCCGACCGCGGCATCTACGTGATGTCGGCCGACGGCGGCAAGCCGACCCGCGTCGCCGACAGCGGCGAGGCGCCGCAGTTCAGCGCCGACGGCAGCCGCGTGTACTACCTCACCGGCGGCGGCCTGAAGAAGAAGCTGATGTCGGTCGGCCTGCACGGCGAGGAGCCGCGCGAGGTCTACAACCTCAAGTACGTCGACTCGGTCAGCATCAGCCCGGACGGCAAGTGGGTCGCCTTCACCGAGTTGTTCAACGCCTATGTCGCGCCGCTGATGACCACCGGCAGCTCGGTCGAACTGAGCAAGGACAGCAAGGCGATGCCGGTGACGCCGGTCAGCGCCGACGTCGGCAGCTACCTGCACTGGGCGGCCGATTCGAAGTCGCTGCACTGGATGGTCGGCGACCGCTATTACTCGCGCCCGCTCAACCAGGCCTTCGCCTTCCTGCCGGGCGCGCCGGCGACGCCGGCGAAACCCTCGGCCGACGAAACCGGCGTGCGCGTCGGCCTCGACCTGCCGGTGTACGCGGCGCGCGACACCGTCGCCTTCACCCATGCGCGCGTGGTGACCATGCGCGATGCCGAGACTACGCAGGAAGTGATCGAGGACGGCACCGTGGTGGTGCGCGGCGACAAGATCGAAGCGGTCGGCGCCAGCGGCGCAGTCGCGGTGCCGGCCGGCGCGCGCGTCATCGACGCCCGCGGCAAGACCATCCTGCCGGGCTATATCGACGTGCACGCGCACGCCGCGCATTTCGGCCAAGGGGTCGTCCCGCAGCAGAACTGGGCCTACTACACCAACCTCGCCTTCGGCATCACCACCATGCACGACCCCTCGGCGACCACCGAGTTCGTGTTCTCCGAAGCCGAGTTGCTGAAGGCCGGCAAGATGGTCGGGCCGCGCGTGTTCTCCACCGGCACGATCCTGTACGGCGCCGACGGCGACTTCAAGGCGGTGATCAACTCGATCGACGACGCCCGCAGCCACCTGCGCCGGATGAAGGCCAACGGCGCGTTCTCGGTCAAGAGCTACAACCAGCCGCGCCGCGAACAGCACCAGCAGATCAACCAGGCCGCGCGCGAGCTCGGCATGCTGGTGGTCGAGGAAGGCGGTTCGACCTTCAACCACAACATGCCGATGATCCTCGACGGCGCCACCGGCATCGAGCACAACATCCCGGTCGCGCCGTTGTACAAGGACGTGGTCGAACTGTGGCGGCAGACCAACGTGCGCAACACGCCGACCCTGGTGGTGAGCTACGGCGGCCTGTCCGGCGAGTACTGGTGGTATGCGCGCGACAACGTCTGGGAAGACAAGAAGCTCAACCGCTTCTTCCCGCGCGAGACCCTCGATGCGCGCTCGATCCGCCGCGAGACCGCGCCGGACTGGGATTACTGGCATGTGCAGGTCGCCAAGTCGGTGAAGAAGCTGCGCGACGCCGGGGTCAAGATCCAGGTCGGCGGCCACGGCCAGTTGCAGGGCCTGTCGGCGAACTGGGAAATCTGGATGCTGCCGCAGGGCGGTTTCAGCAACTTCGAGGCGCTGCGCGCGGCCACCATCGACGGCGCCGACTATCTCGGCCTGTCCGGGCAGCTCGGCTCGCTCGAAGCCGGCAAGAAGGCCGACCTGGTGGTGCTCAACAGCAATCCGCTGGAGAACATTCGCTCGACCATCGACACCCGCTACGTGATGGTCGACGGGCGGCTGTTCGACGTCGACGCCGACATGGCCGAGCTCGGCAACCGGGGCGAGAAGGCACCGAACTTCTACTGGCAGCGCCACCGCGACGGCCAGACCTTCGGCATCGAGTTCGGCCCGACCTCGGTCTGCCATTGCCCGAAGGGCCACGGCCCGCACGAAGCGCACGGGCACGACGAAGACTGAGACCGACCGGCGCGGCGGCGGCCTCGTCGCCGCGCAGTCGGTCGGCGCGGGGGCACCGCTGCCGCGCGCACTCGGTTCGTATCAGCGCGGCGGCGATGCCGCCGCGCTTTGCGCCAGCAACAACCATTCGCCGGGGCTCGGGTCGGGATCGTCCGGGTCGCCCGGCTCGGCCAACGCGCGCAGGCGCCAGCCGCACGCCGCCAGCCATTCGCCCAGCGCATCGCGCTCGCAGCCCCAGCGGAACGGTTCGCCGCGCCGCTGCAGCCAGCCGCGTACCCATGGCCGTTCGCGACGGAACCGCGGTCGCCCGTCCCGCAATTCCATCGCCGTGGCGACCAGGACCGGCGACGACAGCTGCTGCGCCAAGGCGCGCAGCAGTCGCTGTGCCCGCGTCGACGACAGATACATCAGCACGCCTTCGGCCACGCACAGGGTGGGCAGCGCCGGGTCGAAGCCAGGGTCGGAAAGCAAAGCGTCCAGCGCATCGTCGCGCTGCAGATCGATTGCGATCGAATGCAGGTGCGATGCATCCGCTCGCAACTGCCGCAGCGCCTTGCGCTTGAGCGCTACGGTGCCGGCGCGGTCGAGCTCGAACACCCGCAACGCCGGCTGCCGCTGCGTCAGTTGCCATCCGAGCCCGTCGTAGCCGCTGCCGAACAGCACCGTCTGCGCCGCGCCGTCCGCGCAGGCGCGGTCGGCCCATCGCGCGATGCACCGCTTGCGCCAAGCGTAATGCCTGCGCAAGCCCGGCAGGGCCAGTGCTTCCAGCGCGCTCAGGCAGGCGCGCCCCAGGGCATGGTCGACCAGCCACAGCAGCCTGCGTCCGCCCGCTCCGCAGCGCTCCAGACAGGCTCGGGCGAGCTGCGCCTGCTGCGCCAGTTCGGCATGTCCGTGCGCCTGCTGCACGGTTGCCGCCGCGACCAGCATCGCGGTGGACACGTTCTCCGGTTGCGGGCTGACCGAGGCCGGGCGGATCGAAGACTGATCGGTCGGGGACATCCCGCTCATGCGCCGGCCCGCGCAAACAAGGCTTCGTGGTGGCGGAACCAGTCGCTGTCCCAGCGCCGGTCCGGGTCAAGTTCGCGCTTGCGCTGCAGGAAGGCGCGGAACTGCGGGTAGGCCGCCTCGACCTGATCGCGGGTGGCATGGCGATGATAGGTGAGGTAGTAGCTGCCGCCGCAGGCCAGCGCCTCGTCGATCAGGGCGCGGAACGCGGCCGCGGCGGCGCGGCGGCCGGCCGGAACGTGGCGCACATGCAGATTGAACACGATGCAGGCCCAGTCCTCGCGTGCCCAGGCCAGCATGCTGCTGCGCTCGGCGCAGACCAGCCGTACCGTACCGTAGATCGGTTGCGCGCGATGACGGCGCAGGCAGGCGGCGGCCGCGGCCATGAATTCGGCCAGTCGCGCCCGCGGCACGTACAGCTCGGTGATCATCTCCGAGCCGCAATGGCCCAGCATCGCATCGACGCCGGCGTGGTAACCGTCCAGGTAGACGCCGGTCTGCTGGCTGTCGGAGGCATAGTGCTGGCCGTGGGTGGCCAGGTAGAACGCGGCGTATTCGGCGAAGGCGCGGCTCGGCTCGGTATGCGCCAGGCCCAGCAGACGGGCGAAGTCTTCGCCGCCCAGATGCCGCGGCGCGGGGTCGGGCGCGGCGTGGGCGAGCGGCCGGTAGCAGGAGGCGATGCCGAGGTCGAGGAAGTCGTCGCTGGCCGGGTCGATCGCGAACTGGAAATCGCCGTAGCTGCAACCGTCGGCGATCGCCGTCTGCAAATGCGGCATCAACTCGCCTACCCGCAGCAGCGCGACCTCGCGCCGCAGCACCGTGCGCGGCACCAGCCGCAAAGTCAGTCGCGCGACCAGGCCGAACAGGCCGTAGCCGCCGGCGGCGAGCGCGAACCACTCGGCATTGCGCTCGCGGTCGGCGATGCGCGCGTCGCCGCGATGGTCGATCAACACGATCGACTCGACATCCTCGACGAAAGGCGCGAAGACCAGGCCGCGGCCGTGGATATTCGATGCGAAGGCACCGCCCAGGCTGAAGCCGTCGGCGCCGGTCTGCTTTTGGCGGATGGTCCAGCCGCGAGCGTTGTCCGGATGCCGCGCCAGCCAGTCCAGCAAGGCCGGCCACTGCACGCCGGCCTCGACCGTGACCAGGCCACGCTCGGGATCGAATTCGACGATACGGTCCAGGCCCGAGCTGTCCAGCAGCCACCCGCCGGACAGGAATTGCTGACCGCCCATGGCGTGGCGCGCGCCCACCGCGATGGTCGAACGGCCCAGGCGCGCGCAGTCGCGCACCGCGGCGCAGGCCTGGTCGAGGCTGCGCGGCTGCAGCAGGCCGGCGATCGCGGTGCGGTTGAGGCCGGAGTGGACATCGTTGAGGTGCAGGGTCGCTGCAGGAAACGGTGCAGCAGGCGGTGCGATGGCGGCGGACATGGCGGATACCGTGGCGGCGAGGCCGTTCCACCTTGGCCGGCCGGTATCGGAAACCGCAACTCCGTCAGATCGGGTATCGGATTATGATCCCCGGCATCCCGACTGCAGGCACCTTGCCGCCATGGCCGAACGCGAACGCCTCCTCGCCGCGCTCAAGACCGTGCTCAAGGAGCGCGGCTGGCGCTATGCCGACCTCGCCCACGCGCTGGACCTGTCGGAGCCCACCGTCAAGCGCCTGCTGTCGAACGGACGGATCGACCTGGAGCGGCTCGAACGCATCTGCACGGTGTTGGACCTGGACTTCTTCGAGCTCGCCCGCCGCGCCCGCGGCGCGCGCGACGAGCCCCGTCACCTGAGCCCGAAACAGGAAGCGGAACTGGCGCGCTCGCCGCGGCTGATGACCGTGTTCCACCTGCTCTGCCAGGGCTGGCGCACCGATGCGATACGCGCCGGCTTCGAGCTGAGCGCGCCGGAACTGACCCGCCTGCTGGCGCGCCTGGACCGATTGGCCCTGGCGGAACTGCTGCCCGGCGACAAGGTGCGCCTGCGCGTGCCGCGCGATTTTTCCTGGCGCGACGACGGCCCGGTGCGCGCGCGCTACCTGGGCGCGGCCAGCCGCGAGTTCCTGCTCGACGGATTCCGATCGTCCGAGGCCCTGCTGGCCCTGGACATCCGCGAACTGGGGGCCGCTTCGCTGGCGGTGCTGCGGCGCAAGCTCGAACGCCTGCAGACGGAGTTCAAGGAAGCCGCGGAACTGGATCTCAGTCTGCCGCCGTCGAAACGGCGCAGCGTCGGCTTGTTGCTGGCCACGCGGCCGTGGGTCTATTCGTTGATCGAGACATTGCGCAGCGAGTCCGCGGACGAGCGCGATGGGCCGGCGCAGGGCGGAGGCGGACGGCGCCCGCGTGTCCCGGCGCGCTGAGCGAGCGCCGTCAAGCGCTCGAATTCGCGCGTTCACAAACCAACAATGTTGGCCGGCATAGGCTAACGACAACTTCGCACGAGGCGCCACGATGGCCACCCGTTACTACATCACGCTGCCGGATGCCGAACGCGCTCGCGGCAGCGACGCTGCGTTGTCGTTTCGCGCGGTCAGCGCGGAAGGCTTCGCCGAGGAACTGCAGGCGGCCCTGCGCCACGACGGCCTGTTCGAACGTTGGCGGGCCAAGCAGCCGGAGCCGGACGAGGTCGACCCCAGCCTCGGCGCGACCGACCCGGACGCCAGCGTGCACGGCGAACAGCGCGACCTGCGCCAGGACCTGGTGGTCGTCACTTCATTGTCGGGGAACGTCATCAAGCATCGCCTGCGCCTGCTCGCCGGCAGCGGTTGGGAGCTGCGCGACGTGACCGCGGCCTGATCGCGAGCTTGCGAATCTAGGCGCCGTCGCGGCAAGCGGCGGCGCCGCAGGGTCGCGCCCGGATCAGCCGTGCAGGGCGCGTGCGTGGTGGGCGATGTGCTCGCCGATGTAGCTGGCGATGAAGTAATAGCTGTGGTCGTAGCCCGGGCGGATGCGCAGTTGGAGCGGATGCCGGGCGACTTCGCAGGCCACCCGCAGCAGCTCGGGTTTGAGCTGCGGCACCAGGAATTCGTCGTCGCCGCCCTGGTCGATCAACAGCGGCAGCTTCTCGCGCGCGCCGGCGACCAGCGCAGTCGCGTCCCAGGCCTTCCAGGCCTCGCGATCCTCGCCGAGATAGGCGGTGAACGCCTTCTCGCCCCAGGGCGACTGCGAAGGCGCGGCGATCGGCGAGAACGCCGACACGCTGCGATAGCGGCCCGGGTTCTTCAACGCGATCATCAGGGCGCCGTGGCCGCCCATCGAGTGGCCGCTGATCGCCCGCGCGCTGGTGGTCGGGAAATGCGCGTCGACCAATGCCGGCAACTCGTCGACCACGTAGTCGTACATGCGGAAATTCGCCGCCCACTTCGGCCGTGTCGCATTCAGATAGAAGCCGGCGCCCTGGCCCAGGTCGTAGCCCTCGGCATCGGGCACGCCCTCGCCGCGCGGACTGGTGTCGGCTGCGACCAGGATCAGCCCGTGCTCGGCCGCGTACTGCTGCGCCCCGGCCTTGGTGATGAAATTCTGCTCGGTGCAGGTCAGGCCCGACAGCCAGTACAGCACCGGGCAGTCGTCCCGCTCGGCCTGCGGCGGCAGGTATACGCCGAAGCGCATCGGGCAGCCCAGGGTGGTCGCGGTGTGGCTCCAGACTTCCTGACGTCCGCCGAAGCAGGCGTGGGATTCGATTTTCTGCATGACGACCTCGGTGGTGGTGTGGCCCGCATTCGCCACTGCGAAAACGTCCGCGCTGTTTCCCTCCAGCTCCCTCTCCCGCTCGCAGGAGAGGGTGGGCTGAGTGAGGGCCGCGATTACTCAGTAGTGAATCACGGTCCGGATCGACTTGCCCGCATGCATCAGGTCGAAAGCCTCGTTGATGCGCTCCAGCGGCAAGGTATGGGTGATGAAGGGGTCGAGGTCGATCTCGCCCTTCATCGCCTGCTCGACCATGCCCGGCAACTGGGTGCGGCCCTTGACCCCGCCGAAGGCGGAGCCGCGCCAGACCCGGCCGGTGACCAACTGGAACGGGCGCGTGCTGATCTCCTGGCCGGCGCCGGCGACGCCGATGATGACCGACTCGCCCCAGCCCTTGTGGCAGCACTCCAGCGCCGCACGCATCACGTTGACGTTGCCGATGCACTCGAAGCTGAAATCGACGCCGCCGTCGGTCATTTCGACCAGCACGTCCTGGATCGGCCGGTCATGGTCCTTCGGGTTGACGCAGTCGGTCGCGCCCATCGACTTGGCCAGCTCGAACTTGCCCGGGTTGGTGTCGACGCCGATGATCCGCCCGGCCTTGGCCTGCACGGCGCCTTGGATCACCGCCAGGCCGATGCCGCCGAGGCCGAACACCGCGACCGTGTCGCCGGGCTGGACCTTGGCGGTATTGTGGACCGCGCCGATGCCGGTGGTGACGCCGCAGCCGAGCAGGCAGACCTTTTCCAGCGGCGCTTGCGGGTTGACCACCGCGAGCGAGACTTCGGCGACCACCGTGTACTCGCTGAAGGTGCTGCAGCCCATGTAGTGATGGATCGGCTGGCCGTTGTAGCTGAAGCGGCTGCTGCCGTCCGGCATCACGCCCTTGCCCTGGGTCGCGCGCACCGCCTGGCAGAGGTTGGTCTTGCCCGACAGGCAGAACTTGCACTTGCGGCATTCGGCCGTGTACAGCGGGATCACATGATCGCCGGGCTTGACGCTGGTCACGCCTTCGCCGACTTCGACCACGACACCGCCGCCTTCGTGGCCGAGCACGGCCGGGAACAGGCCTTCGGGATCGTCGCCGCTGAGGGTGAAGGCATCGGTGTGGCAGACCCCGGTCGCGGTGATGCGCACCAGCACTTCGCCGGCGCGCGGCGGCTCGACGTCGATCTCGACGATCTGCAGGGGTTGTCCGGCGGCGAAGGCGACGGCGGCGCGGCTTTTCATGGTGCTCTCCAATGACGTCCCGGTGGCGGGAGGGATGCGGTGCGCGCGTCGCGATCGGGCGACGCGGCGGGATTCGATGGATGCCCTACTTCAGGTACGAGCGCACCAGCGCGGCGACTTCGTCGATGCTGGCGCTGCGGTGCTTCTGCGACGACGCGGCCTGGCCGAGTTCCTCGCGGATATGGCTTTCCAGCACCTCCGACATCAGCCCGTTGATCGCGCCGCGGATCGCCGCGATCTGCTGCAGCACCGCCGCGCACTCGCTGCCCTGCTCCAGCGCGCGTTCCAGCGCCTCGGTCTGGCCCTTGATGCGGCGCACCCGGGCCAGGACGCGTTTCTTCTCGGCGGGCGAATGCGGCATGCGGCACCTCGGCGGCCAGGGCTGGCCGGTTACCATACTGGGGGATAGTATCACGGGACGCGTAGATCCGGTCCGGACCGACGCCCTCCATCGGAGCGGCGAGCTTTCCTCCGGGTAGGAGCGGCGCAAGCCACGATCGCCTTGCTCCGGTCTCGCGTCGGCTTGGGAAGGCCTCTGCAGGAGCGACGTAAGTCTCGACCGCGGGGGGCGCCGAGACAACCAGGCCGATGCCGCCCAATCGGAGCGGGGTGCTTCCGCCGGGAGTAGGAGCGGCGCAAGCCGCGCCATCGTTGCTGCGGTCTTGCGACGCACGCTTCAAGAAAGATCAAGATCAAGATCAAGATCAAACCCAAAGCTTCCGCCACTAAAGCGGCGGGTTACTTTCTTTTGTCTGAAGCAACAAAAGAAAGGTAACCAAAGAAAAATGCTTTGTTTTAAATCACAGGCCCGCACGATCGGTGCTTGCGCAGGGATTTTTCATACGGGACATCCTTGTCCCGATGAAAAACGGCCTGCATCCCTGCGGGCCGCCCTCCGGGTCGTCATTAGCCTTCGCTATGCGCGGCGACGCACAGCCAAAGCCAAAGCCAAAGCCAACAACATGGAATCGGAGCACGTCGAACCATCTCTGTAGGAGCGGCCTAAGCCGCGACCAAGGGGCGCGAGAAGGCAACAACGCCGATGTCATCCATCGAGGCGATGTGTTTCCGCGAGAGTAGGAGCGGCGCAAGCCGCGACCGCGTCGTTACGGTCTTGCGGCGCCTCTTTCGTCTAATCGATCAAGATCAAGATCAAGATCAAACCCAAAGCTTCCGCCACTAAAGCGGCGGGTTACTTTCTTTTGTCTGAAGCAACAAAAGAAAGGTAACCAAAGAAAAATGCTTTGTTTTAAATCACAGGCCCGCACGATCGGTGCTTGCGCAGGGACTTTTTCATACGGGACATCCTTGTCCCGATGAAAAACGGCCCGCATCCCTGCGGGCCGCCCTCCGGATCGTCATTAGCCTTCGCTAGTGCGCGGCGACGCACAGCCAAAGCCAAAGCCAAAGCCAAAGCCAACAACATGGAATCGGAGCACGTCGACCATCTCTGTAGGAGCGGCGTAAGCCGCGACCAAGGGACGCGAGAAGGCAACAACGCCGATGTCATCCATCGAGGCGAAGTGTTTTCGCGAGGGTAGGAGCCGTTGCCGTTGCCGTTGCCGTTGCCGTTGCCGTTGCCGTTGCCGTGATTTTGATTCGCTTTACCGCTTTGCCGGTCAAAAGCTGACCCATAGGGCGGCCCGCAGGGATGCGGGCCGTGCGCAAGCAGGCCAGGGATGGCCTGTCTGGAGCATCCCGGCGTCGGCTTCGATCGCGCGGGCTGGTGCCCTTGCAGGGAAGGCCTTTTCTTTGGTTACCTTTCTTTTGGGCCAGCAAAAGAAAGTAACCCGGCCGCGTCAGCGGACGGAAGCTTTAGATCTTGATGTGGCTTTACCGCTCTGCGGTAAAACGCCGCAACCGGATACGGCGCGGTCGCGACTTGTGTCGCGCCTACCCTGGGAGCACGACTCGACCGAACCCGAATGCCGAACCCGAGTCCCGAGTCCCGAGTCCCGAGTCCCGAATCACCGAATCACCGAATCACCGAATCACCGAATCACCCGGTATTCTGCACCCCCGCCGCAATCCCGTTGACGGTCGCGACCAGCGCCTGCAGCAAGGCATCGTCCGGACGGCCGGCGGCACGCCAGCGCGCGAGCAGGTCGACCTGCAACAGGCTGATCGGGTCGACGTAGGGATTGCGCAACCGGATCGACTGGCGCAGGCGGTGATCGCCGGCCAGCAATTCGTCGCTGCCCTTGATCGCCAGCACCGCGCGACGGGTGCGTTCGAACTCTTCGGCGATGCCAGGGTGGAAGCGCGCGTGCAGGTCGCCTTCGGGCAAATCCTGGGCGAGCATGGAATAGCGTTCGAAGATCGCCGGGTCGGACTTGGCCAGCACCATTTCGAGGTCGTCGATCAGGGTGCCGAAGAACATCCAGTCGCGCGACATCTCGTTCAAGGCCTCGCGACCGTGGCGCGCCAGGGCTTGTTCGAGCGCGGTGCCGACGCCGTACCAGGCGGTCAGCCCGGCGCGGTTCTGCGACCAGGCGAACACCCAGGGAATCGCGCGTAGGGAGCCGATGTCGCCGATACCGGCGCGTTTGGCCGGGCGCGAGCCGATGCGCAACCGCTCGATTACGTCGATCGGCGTGGCGGCGCGGAAATATGCCGGGAACGTTTCGTCCTCATGCACCAGCGCGCGGTAATGGGCGCGCGCGTCGGCGGCCAGCTCGGCGGCCATCGCGCGCCAGCCGTCGCCGCGCGGCTCCGGCGGGCGCGGCCGCAGGGTCGCGCGCAGCACCGCACCGGTGGTCTGTTCGAGATTGCGCAGGGCAAGCGCGCGAATGCCGTACTTGCGGTGAATGACTTCGCCCTGCTCGGTCAGGCGCAGATAGCCGTCGACCGAACCGCGCGGCGCGGCGATCACCGCGCGCTCGGTCTTGCCGCCGCCGCGGCTGATCGAACCGCCGCGGCCATGGAAGAAGGCGATGCGCACGCCGCTGTCGGCGGCGAGCGTGGTCAGCGCGCTTTGGGTGCGGTGCAGAGCCCAGCGCGAGGCGACCATGCCGCCGTCCTTGGCGCTGTCGGAATAGCCGAGCATCACCACCTGGCGGTTGCCGCGCGCACGCAGATGGGCGCGGTACATCGGATCGGCGAACAGCGCGCGCAAGGTGTCGGCGGCGGCGTCGAGGTCGTCGACGGTTTCGAACAGGGGCGCGACGTCGAGCGGCACGCGGCCGTCGCGGTCGACGCAGCCGGCGATCTTGGCCAGCGCCAGCACCGCCAGCGCATCGGCGGCGCTGCGGCTCATGCTGACGATGTAGGGGCCGAACGCGCGTTCGCCGTAGCGCGGGCGCAGGCGGGCGACGGCACGGAACACGTCGAGCGTGGGCTGGGCCGGCGCGGCCGCGGCGCGCGCCGGCGGCGCGTCGCCGTCGAGCAAGGTGTGCAGGCGCGCGGCGCGGGTGGCGACGTCGAGGCTCGCCCACTCCGGCAGGTCGAGCAGGGCAGCCAGCGCGGCATCGTGGGTGCCCGAATCCTGGCGCAGGTCGAGGCTGGCGAGGTGGAAGCCGAAACACTCGGCGCGGCGGCGCAGGCGGCGCACCGCGAAGCTGCCGGCATGCGCGCCCTGGTTCGTCGCCAGGCTGCGTTCGATCAGGGCGATGTCGGCCAGGAAGTTCGCGGCATCGGGATAGCCGTGCACGCTTTCCTCGACCGTGGCCTGTAGCCGCGCCGCCATCAGGCTGAGCAGGTTGCGATAAGGCATGTCGGCATGGCGCGGCCTGAGCAGCGAGGCGGCCTTCGGCAACTGGTAGCGATAGTCCTCGACCCGGGCGAGCACGGCGTCGTCGATGCGCACGCGGGTGACCGACTGGCTCAGCAACTCGGCCAGGCTGCCCAGCTCGCGCCGGTAGGCATTGAGCACCAACGCGCGCTGGCCGGCCAGGGTCGCGGCGATGGTGTCGGCGCCGACGTTGGGATTGCCGTCCATGTCGCCGCCGACCCAGGTGCCGAAGCCGAGCACGTCCGGCAGCGGCGCGAACGGCCCGTAGGTTTCGCGCAGCGCCTCTTCGAACATTTCGTAGTACACCGGCAGCACGCGATAGAGCACGTCGGACAGATAGAAACCGACGTGCTCGAACTCATCGGCGACGCTCGGCTTGGCCGCCGGCGCCTCGGCGGTCTGCCAACTCGCGGTCAGGGCCACGCGGATCCGCTCGCGGTCGGCGCGGCGTTCGGCCGGGGTGCGGCCGCGGTCGATGTCGTCGACCAGGCAGCCGACGATCTGGCGCTCCTTTTCGAGCAAGGCGCGCCGCACCGCCTCGGTCGGGTGGGCGGTGAACACCGGTTCGATGCGCAAGCGCGGCAACAAGGCGGCGACTTCTTCGGCGCTGACGCCCTGGCGCGAGAGCACCCCGAGCGCATCGCGCAAGCCGCCGGGCTGGGCGCCGGCGCCGCTGCGTTCGTAGTCGCGGCGGCGGCGGATGCGGTGCACCCGCTCGGCCAGGTTGACCGCCTGGAAATAGGTCGCGAACGCACGCACCAGGTCGCTGGCCTGCTCCAGGTCGGTATCGGCCAGTGCGTCGGCGAGCGCGCCGATCGGCGCCTGCGCTTCGCGGCGGCGGATGGCGGCGCGGCGCAGGCGCTCGACTTCGTCGAGAAACTCCGGTCCGCGCTGTTCGGCGAGGATTTCGCCGACCAGCGCGCCGAGCATTTTGACGTCGTCGCGCAGCAGCGCGTCGGTCGAGGCGAAGTCTACGGCGCGCAAGGGTTCGTCGCTGGTATCGAGGAGGACATTCATCCGACAAGGCTACAACACCGGCGCGGCGGCTGCGTTGCCGCAGCCTCGGGCGCGACGCGCGCGGCGATCGTCGATCGTCTCGTCCGCACCGGCTCGCGTCACGCGCCTGGGAGGCCTGCGCAAGCGGCTTTTTCACGCGAGCCGGCATCGATCCGCCGGCACCGCCGAGACCATCGCCTCAGGCTGGCCCGCGCCCCGGTTCTAGCGATATGCGTATCGGTTCTAGCGGCAATCGCTTACAAACGAAACGATTTCACCGGAAACAATGGCCGGCAATCCCGGCCTCACGGCGCGGAGGCTTGCTTCTCGAGCGCCTTGAGACGGTCCAGCGCCGGCTTGTTCATGCGCCGCGCATAGGCCGGCAAACGCTTGGCCCGCGTCTGCGCCTGCACGCACAGCTCGCGCACACGGCCGAGTTCACCCCAGCCGACCAGGGTTTCGGCATAACGCACGTGCGGTTCGAAACCGCTGCTGTAACCGAGCAGGGTCTCGAACTCGTCGCGCGCCTTGGCGCGGTCGCCCTGCGCGGCGATCGCACGCGCATAGATCAGATGCCCTTCGGGCGAGCGGAAGTCGGGACGCCGCGCGATCAGTTCGTCGAGCAAGGCCTGCGCCTGCGCGGCCTCGCCGTTTTCGAGCAGCGCGTGGGCGAGCTTGACCTGGATCCCCGGGTCGTCGCGGTGGATGCCGCTGAGCGAAGCGCGATACAACGGCACCGCATCGGCCGGACGCTGCTTGGCCAACAGGGCGTCGGCGAGGCGCAGGCGATTGTCGGTGGTGGCCGCGGTCTCGAATGCCTCCTGGGCTTCGCGCAGTTCGCGATCGGGATCGAGCAGGCGCCGCACGTTGCCGACCAGGGCGCGGCCGTGCCGGCTGTGGCGCTGTTCCGGCAGCCAGATCGCGAAGCCGTAGACCACGCTGCCGAGCAGCGGGAACATGAAGAGGATCATCAGCCAATACCGATCCTGCCCGCTGCGCACCACGTGCACGGCGAAACACAGCGCGACGATGACGTGCAACCCCAAGCCCAGATACGGCATGACGCGGTCCTTGCGAGATATTCGGGCGCTAGTGTGGTGATTCGGCCGGCGCCGCGCCAGAGGGGGTGGCCGCGGGCGTCGGCGCGGCTTCGGCGCACTGGGCCGTCGCGCGTTCGCCATCGTCATCGGCGCGCAACAGACCGGCCAGCCAGTCGCGCAGATGCCCCAGCCGCGCGCTGCCCTGCGCTTGCGGCAACCAGGCCAGATAGACGCGCTTGACCGGCGCCGCCTGCGGCAGCGGCAGGGGCAGCAGCTCGCCGCTGGCCAGGCGCTCGGCGATCAGGCGCGGATACATCAGGGCGATGCCCTGCCCGGCCAGCGCCGCGCTGAGCGCCGGCATCGGCGAAGACAGGCGCAGATGCGGCAGCGGCCAGACGGCGGGGTCGTCGCCGAACCAGCTCGGCCAGTCCTGACGCCACCCTTCGCTGACGACGTGCAGCAAGCGCGCGCCGGGCAGCGGGTCCTGCCACCAGCGCTCGCGGTCGAGCCGCGCGTGCAGTTCCGGCGCCGCCACCGGCAGCATCGCCTGTTCGAACAGCAGCTCGCCTTGCAGGCCGTCGGCCTGCGGTTCGCGGTGCAGCAAGGCGGCGTGGATGCGGCCCTGCGCCAGGTCCTGCGCGGTCGCCGGGCAGAACAACTGCAGGTCGAGCCCGGCATAGGCCGGAAACTCCTCGATGCGCGGCAACAGCAGGCTCACGCCGAGGCTGGTCGGCGCGCCCAGGATCAAGCGCCGTCCTTCGTCGCCGCGCATGCGCAGGCGGGCGGTGGCGGCCTCGATCTGCTCGAACCCGGCGATCAGGGCTTCGCCGTACTCGCGTCCCAGCGGCGTCGGCCGGGCGCGGCCGCCGCTGCGGTCCAGCAGCCTCAGGCCGAAGGCTTCCTCCAGGTGCTGGATGTGCTGGCTCAGGGCCGCATGGCTCAGGTGCATGCGGTCGGCGGCGCGGCGCATGCCGTCGTATCGGACCACCGCGGCGAAGGCCTGCAGGGCGCGCAGGGGCGGGAGACGTCGCGACGGCGGATCCGAAGTGGTCATTTTTACTTACCGCTGCTCTTGATTTTCTCGATATATACGGACCGAGAGGCCCTATAGATTTACCACATGACCGCAACCTCCTTGCCCGCCGTCGCCGTGTCGGCCGCGACCCGTCCCTTGGCCCTGCGCGCCGGCCTGATGGCCAGCGCCTCGATCTGCCTGGCCTTGCTTGCCTTGCTGAGCCGCTACACCCGTGGTCTGCCGCCGGAACTGGTGACCTGGCTGCGCTTCATGGTCCCGGGCCTGTGCCTGGTCGCCCTGGCCCGCCGCGACGACTGGCGCGCGGTCTGGTCCGGCGCCGACCGGCCCGGCTGGGTGCGGGCGGTATGCGTGGTGATCTCGCAAGGCTGCTTCGTGCTCGCGGCGATGCGCGGCGATCTGCTGCACGCGGTGCTGCTGTATAACACCGGGCCCTTGTTCATCCCGCTGATCGCGCGCGTCTGGCTGGGCGAACGCCTGCATCCGGCGGCGCTGTGCGGCCTGGCGATCGGTTTCGCCGGCGTGCTGGTGGTGCTGCAGCCCGCGTTGCGCGGCCTGCAGAGCACCGCCGCGATCTCGCTGTTCGGCGGTTTCGCCATGGCCGCCTCGCAAGTGCTGTTCTACCGCAGCGCCCAACACCAGCCGCCGTTCCGCAACCAGTTCAAGCTCTACATGCAGGCCTCGCTGGTCGGCCTGCCGCTCGCCGTCTTCGGCCTCGGCCATCTGCCGCCGCAACCGCTCAGCACCGAATCGACCACGGTGCTGGTGCTGGCCCTGCTCGGCATGTCGCTGTGCAGCCTCGGCAGCCAATCCCTGCGCGACCTCGCCTATCGAGGCATGGACAACGCCTCCACCCTCGCCCCGCTGATGTACGTCGCGGTCCCGGTGAGCGCTGCCCTCGACTGGCTGCTGTTCGCCCACCCCGCCCGCCCGTCGACCTTGGCCGGCGCGGCGCTGATCGTGATCGGGGCGATTGCGGCGTTGCGCAGTGGCGCGCGTGGGGGGCGGGGTTGAGTTTGATGGGGGACACCGCGGTCACGCGCGGCGGCGGCGCGGGTAGGAACGGCGCGAGCCGCGACCGCAGGACGCGCAGAGATGACGAGGCCGTCGCCGCTCGTCGAAGCGGTGTGCTCTCGCGGGGTAGGAGCGGCGCAAGCCGCGACCGCGCTGATACGGTCTCGCGGCGGCTCTTTCGTCTAATCGATCAAGATCCAGATCAAACCCAAAGCCTCCGCCACTAAAGCGGCGGGTTACTTTCTTTTGTCTATAGCAACAAAACAAAGGTAACCAAAGAAGTGCTTCTCTTTGAATCACAAGCCCGCACGAGCGGTGCAAGCGCAGGGATCCACATACGCGACATCCCTGTCCCGATGAAAAACGGCCCGTATCCCTGCGGGCCGTCCTCCGGGTCTTCGATGGCCTTCGCTAGTGCGAGGCGGCGCACAGCCAAAGCAAAGGCGCAGTCGCAAACGACTGGCGCGTGCGACGTCGCCATCCCTGTAGGAGCGACGTGAGTCGCGACCGCGGAACGCGCAGAGACATCAAAGCCTATGCCATCCATCGAAGTGGTGCGCTATCGCCGGGGTAGGAGCGGCGCAAGCCGCGACCGCGAATCTGCGGCAGGCGGCGCGGGCATTCGGAGTTTCGTGGTCGCCGCTTGCGCCGCGCCTACCCAAGAGCAGACGCGAAGCGTCTGCCGTTGCGCTGCGCTGCGAGATTTTTATTTCCGCTCTGCCGGTCAAATGAAGACCCGCAGGGCGGCCCGCAGGGAGGCGGGCCGTGCGCAAGCAGGCCAGGGATGGCCTGTCTGGAGCATCCCTGCGCCGGCTGCGATCGCGCGGGCTGGTGCCCTTGCAGGAAGAAGCACTTTTCTTTGGTGACTTTCTTTTGTTGCTTTGGACGAGAAAGTTACCCGCACCCTTTAGGGGCGAAAGCTTTGTTCTTGATTCGGCTTCACCGCCCTGTCGCAAGAAGCGCGGCAATCGGAGACAACGCGGTCGCGACTTGCGTCGCTCCTACCCTGGCGATAACACGCCGCTTCGGCGAATGATGATGGCCTTGGCACCACCTCCGCGCGTCCCTGGGTCGCGGCTCACGCCGTTCCTACAAGGGGCTACGGCCAGTGACGCCGCGAGGTCGTGGCGGCGCGGTCGCGACTTGCGTCGCTCCTACTCTGGCCTCCAGGCAGCCGCGCCGCGAAAATGCGGCAGTGCGATCGCCGCTCACGCCGCTCCTACAAGGGTTGCGTAGGCGCGCCACTAGATCGAAACATCGCGCCCCATCCGACCTCAGTACGCAAACTCCTTGAACACCGCATCCACATTTCCACCCCATGCCCCATGGAACAACTCGAGCTTGCGCTCGGCCGGGCTCTTGCCCAACGCGACGAATTCCATCAGCGGTTCCAGATAGATCGACTCGTCGGCGCCGTGGCCGTTCAGGCGCGCGCGGCGCTTCAGCCCGTGCGCGGAAATCTCCAGCGCGCGGCGCGACAGTTCGAGCACGTTGCTGTCGCGGAACGGCAGCTGGAAACCGTGCTTCGGCACGCCGTCGCGCAGGGCGTGGCGTTCGGCCGGGGTGACGTCGAGCACGAGGTCCCAGGCCGCATCGAGCGCTTCGGCGTCGTACAGCAGGCCGACCCAGAACGCCGACAGGGCGCAGATGCGGTTCCAGGGGCCGGAATCGGCGCCGCGCATCTCCAGGTACTTCTTCAGGCGCACTTCCGGAAACGCGGTCGTGGTGTGATCGGCCCAGTCCTTCAGGGTCGGGCGCTGGTTCGGATAGGCCGGCAGCTTGGCGTCGAGGTAATCGCGGAACGACTGGCCGCTGGCGTCGATGTACTCGCCGTCGCGGTAGACGAAGTACATCGGCACGTCGAGCAGATAGTCGACATAACGCTCGTAACCGAAGCCGTCCTCGAACACGAAATCGAGCAAGCCGGTGCGGTCGCGGTCGGTGTCGGTCCAGATGTGCGAGCGGTAGGACAGATAGCCGTTCGGCTGGCCCTCGGTGAACGGCGAGTCGGCGAACAACGCGGTCGCGATCGGCTGCAAGGCCAGCGAGACGCGGAACTTGCGCACCATGTCGGCCTCGTCGCGCACGTCGAGGTTGACCTGCACAGTACTGGTGCGGGTCATCATGTCCAGGCCGAGCGAGCCGACCTTGGGCATGTACTCGCGCATGATCTTGTAGCGGCCCTTCGGCATCCACGGCATCTCGTCGCGGCGCCACTTGGGCTGGAAACCCATGCCGAGAAAGCCCAGGCCCATCGGTTCGGCGACGGTGCGCACCTCGCGCAGGTGGGTCGCGGCCTCGACGCAGGTGTCGTGCAGAGTCGCCAGCGGCGCGCCCGACAGTTCCAGTTGGCCGGCCGGCTCCAGCGACACCGAGGCCTCGTCGCGGGTCAGGGCGATCACCCGGCCCTTTTCTTCGACCGGCGTCCAGCCGAACTGCACCAGCCCCTTCAGCAGGGCTTCGATGCCGCGCTCGCCGTCGAAGGTCGGCGGCCGCAGGTCGTCGGTGCGGAAACCGAACTTCTCGTGCTCGGTGCCGATCTTCCAGTCCGAATCCGGGCACGCGCCCGAAGCCAGGTATTCGACGAGCATGGCGCGACCGCCGCCCTTGATATCGGGAATCTCAATATCTTTGACTTGGCTGGGACCGGACACATCCACCTCGCTGGCAAAACCTGCTGCAAGGCGGGATGCCCTGCTCGCGCCCCCGGGGCGCGGAGAGCCGCCGGCCGTCGCGAAACGGTCCAGCGGCCACGGCCGGCGCCTCGCTGTGCGAAGGCCGGCCGCTTGCCACATTGTCTGAATCAAGGTCTGGATATGCGGGACGTCGCCTACAATCGCAAGACCCCGGCAGTGTAGACCCAGCCTTGCATCGAACAACGCCCGCCTTGCAACGCTATGGTGCAGCCGTGTCGCCGGCCGATCTGCTAGGGGGGCGGCCGGCGGGAGGATTTCTGTCGGCCCTGCTGCTGGGAGTGCTGCTGTTGGCCGCACTCTGCGCGCCTGCGGCGCTCGCCCAGCCGACGCCGTCGCAACTGGAACGCGGCAACGGTCCCGAACCGAGCACCCTGGACGCCCACCGTTGTCAGGAAGTGGCCTGCGGCAACGTCCTGCGCGACCTGTACGAAGGCCTGGTGACCGAGGACGCGCGCGGCCGGCTGGTGCCGGGCATGGCCGAACGCTGGTCGGTGTCGGCCGACGGCCGCAGTTGGACCTTCGTCCTGCGCGAGAATTTGCGCTGGAGCAACGGCGAGCCGATCGACGCCGGGCAGGTCGTCGCGAGTTTCCGCCGCGCCTTTGCGCCGGCCACCGCGGCGCCGTTCGGCGAATTGTTCGACGCGCTCGACAACGCCCAGGCGGTGCAGGCCGGCACGCTGCCTCCGGACCGGCTCGGCGTGTCGGCACCGGACCCACGCAGCGTGCGCTTCCAACTCAACCGCAGCGCCTCGCTGCCGGCCTTGCTGACCCTGCCGATCGCGTTTCCGGTGTATCTGCCCGCGCTCGAGCGGCACGGCGCGCAGCACACTCGGCCCGGGCAGTTGGTGTCCAACGGCGCCTACCGGCTCAGCGCGTGGACGCCGCAGGCGAATCTGTTGCTGGAAAAGAACCCGCGCTTCCACGACGCCGCGGCGGTCGCGATCGAACGCGTGCGCTTCCAGGTCACCGAGGACGCCGCCGCCGAGTTGCAACGCTTCGCCGCCGGCGACCTGCACCTCACCGAGGTGGTGCCGCCGCAGCCGCTGGCCTCGCTGCGCGCGCGCTTCGGTTCGCAACTGCGCCTGTCGCCTTACCTCGGCGCGTTCTGGCTGGGCCTCAACGTCACTCGCCCGCCGTTCCGCAGCGAGGTCTGCGCCCGGCCGGACTGCGACGACCGCGCTGCGGCCTTGCGCCGCGCGCTGTCGATGGCGATCGATCGCGACAAGCTCACCCGCTACGTCACCGGCCTGGGCGAAACCCCGGCCTACGGCATCGTGCCGCCGGGGATCGCCGGCTATACGCCGGCGGCAACGACCTGGGCAACGCTGCCGCAAGCGCAGCGCGAAGCGCAGGCGCGCGCGCTGTATCGCCACGCCGGCTATTCCAGCGAGCGGCCGCTGGTGATCGAGCTGCGCTACAACACCTCGACCCCGCACCGCCGCCTCGCCCTCGCGGTCGCGGCGATGTGGCGGCAGACCCTCGGCGCGCAGGTGCGCCTGCGCAACGAAGAATGGAAAGTGTTCGTGCAGAACCGCAAGCAGCGCACCATCACCCAGGTGTTTCGCGGCGGCTGGATCGGCGATCTCGCCGATGCGCGCAATTTCCTGGCCGCGTTCGGCAGCGATGGCCCGCTGAACTGGATGGGCTACGACGACCCCGGTTATCGCGAGCGCCTGGCCAAGGCCGATACGGCGAAGTCGGAAGCCGCGCGCAATGCCTGGCTGCGCGCGGCCGAGCAGCGCCTGCTCAACGACGATGCGGCGATTCCCTTGTACTTCTACAGCTCCAAGCATCTGGTGTCGCGGCGCGTGCGCGGCTTCGAGCCGAACGCGCTGGACCGGCATGCGAGCCGCTGGCTGAGCCTGACGCCATGACCCCACGCGCCCCGTCCGCCCAAGCGCACTCGCGCGCCCGCCATCTCGAGTCGCACCGCTCCGACCGCGTCGGCTGGCTGCGCGCAGCGGTGCTCGGCGCCAACGACGGCATCGTCTCGGTGGCCGGGCTGGTGGTCGGCGTGGCCGCCAGCGGCGCGGCGCCTTCGGCCATCCTCGCCAGCGGCATCGCCGGCACCGTCGCCGGGGCGATGTCGATGGCCGCCGGCGAGTACGTCTCGGTGCGTTCGCAAGCCGACACCGAGCGCGCCGACCTCGCGATGGAACGGCGCGAGCTGCGCGAGGCCCCCGAGAGCGAACTGGCCGAACTCGCGCATATCTACGTCCAGCGCGGGTTGACGCCCGAGCTGGCGCAAGAGGTCGCACGCCAGCTGACCGCACACGACGCGCTCGGCAGCCATGCCCGCGACGAGCTCGGCATCACCGACACCTTGCGCGCGCGGCCGTTGCAGGCCGCGCTCGCCTCGTCGCTGGCTTTCGTCAGCGGCGCGGCCTTGCCGATCGCCGCGGTGCTGGCGGCGCCGGCCGGGCGCCTGGAGACGGTCGCGATCCCGACCACTCTGGTGGCGCTGTCGATCTCCGGCGCGCTCGCGGCCTGGGCCGGCGGCGCGCCGGTCCTGCGCGGCGCCGTGCGGGTGGCGTTCTGGGGCGCGCTGGCGATGGCCGCGGCGAGCCTGGTCGGCCGCCTGTTCGACGTGACCGTCTGATGGTCACCCCGGGCGGCAGCCGCCATCCCGTCGCCGCCCGTTTCGGTGCGCGCCTGCTCGAGGCGGCGATCACTCTGTGGTTGCTGGCGACCCTGTGCTTCGTGCTGCTGCGCGCCGCCCCGGGCGGGCCGTTCGACACCGAGAAGGTCGCGCCGCCGGAAGTGCAGGCCGCGCTCGACGCGCAGTACCGGCTCGACCAGTCGCTGCCGATGCAATACCTGGCCTGGCTCGGCGACGCGGTGCGCGGCGATCTCGGGCCCTCGTTCCAGTACCCCGACTACACCGTCAACCAATTGATCGCCAACGCCTTGCCGGTGTCGGCGCTCAACGGCGGGCTGGCCTTGCTGCTGGCGCTTTGGCTCGGCGTGACCCTGGGCGTGTGGGCGGCAGTGCGTGCCGGCGGCTGGACCGACCGCGCCCTGATGCTGCTGGCCGGGCTCGGCCTGGCGATCCCGAAGTTCGTGGTCGCGCCGCTGTTGGTGCTGTCGTTCGCGGTGACCCTGCATTGGCTGCCGGCCGGCGGCTGGGGCGAATGGGACAACGTGGTGCTGCCGGTGATCGCCCTGGCCCTGCCCAACATCGCCTACTGCGCGCGCCTGACCCGCGCCTCGATGCTCGATGTGTTGTCGGCCGACTACCTGCGTGCGGCGCGCGCACGCGGCCTGTCGGAAACCCGCCTGCTGTTCGCGCACGCGCTGAAACCGGCGCTGCTGCCGGTGGTGGCCTGGCTGTCGCCGGCGCTGATCAACGTCGTCACCGGCTCGGCCGTGGTCGAACAGGTGTTCGGCATTCCCGGCATGGGCCGCTACTTCGTCCAGGGCGCGCTCAACCGCGACTACACCCTGGTCCTGGGCGTGGTGCTGGTGATCGGCGCGCTGATCGTGGCGATCAATACCGCCGTCGACGCTTTGCGCGGGTGGATGGATCCGCGGCTGGACTAAAAGCCGGGACTCGGGACTCGGGACTCGGGACTCGAAGAGCCTAGTCCCCTCCGCGAACCCGCCTCCGCTCCAACCGAGCCCCGGGTCCCGAAACCCGAGTCCCGGCTTTACACTCGACCCATGCGCAAGAAGTCCAAGGCGACCTCGGTCGACATCGCCCACCTCGCCGGCGTTTCGCAGGCCACGGTCTCGCGCGTGCTCAGCGGCAGCCCGCTGGTCAACGCCGATACCCGCAAGCGGGTCGAAGCGGTGGTGCGCGAACTCAACTACAAGGTCGACCGCCACGCCTCCAGCCTGCGCCGGCAGCGTTCCGGCACCCTGGCGATGCTGCTGTTCGAGGACCCGACCCCGGACGAGTCGCACATCAACCCGTTCTTCCTGTCCATGCTCGGCTCGATCACCCGCGCCTGCGCGCGCCACGGGCAGGACCTGCTGATCTCGTTCCAGCAACTGTCCGACGACTGGGCCGCCGACTACGAAGACAGCATGAAGGCCGACGGCCTGATCCTGCTCGGCTACGGCGACTACCTGGCCTATCAGGGCAAGTTGCAGAAGCTGGTCGAACAGGGCACCCGCTTCGTCCGTTGGGGCGCGGTGCTGCCCGACCAGCCCGGGCTGTCGATCGGTTGCGAGAACATCGGCGGCGGCCACCAGGCCGGCGCGCACCTGATCTCGCTGGGCCGGCGCCGGGTCGCGTTTCTCGGCGACGCCTCCAGCCACTACCCCGAATTCCTCGACCGCTTCCTCGGCTGCGAGCAAGCCCTCAACGACGCAGGCTTGCCGCTGGACCGCGCCCTGCAGGTCGACGCCGAAAGCTCCGAAGACGCCGGCCACGCCGCCGCGCGCGAACTGCTCGCCCGCGGCCTGCCGTTCGACGCCGTATTCGCTGCCAGCGATCTGATCGCACTGGGCGCCATGCGCGCCCTGACCGAACACGGCCTGCGCGTGCCCGAAGACGTCTCGGTGATCGGCTTCGACGACATCCCCATGGCCCGCTTCGCCCATCCCCCGCTGACCACGATCTTCCAGGACACCAAGCAGGCCGGCGAACTGCTCGTCGACACGCTGATGAAACTCGTCCGCGACGAAGAAGCGCACAGCATCCGCCTGCCGACGACCCTGGTGGTGCGCAAGTCGTGCGGGGCGGAGTGAGTTTCGCTGTGGATTGAGCGGAGCAAAAGCAAATCCCCCCTGCCCATCTACGAAGGGGAGAATCCTTCGGAGGGAATGGGCGCCGTTGCCGTTGCCGTGCGTAGCTTCGCCCTAGCGAAGGCAACAGAAGACCCGGAGGGCGGCCTGCATGGATGCAGGCCGTTTTTCATCGGGACAGGGAGGTCCCGTATGAAAAATCCCTGCGTATACAACGATCGCGCGGGCACTTGATTCAAAACAAAGCATTTTTCTTTGGTTACCTTTCTTTTGTTGCTTCAGACAAAAGAAAGTAACCCGCCGCTTTAGTGGCGGAAGCTTTGGATTTGATCTTGATCCTGATCTTTGAAAGACGCGCCGCAAGACCATGACGGCTCGGTCGCGGCTCACGCCGCTCCTACAAAGGAATCGTCGACTGCGCCGCGAGTTGGAAATAGCGACGTCGCGGCTCGCGCCGCTCCTACCCTGCGACGGCAGGCCGCTTTCGATGAACTGCATCGGCGTTGTTGCTTCTGCGCGTCCCGCGGCCGCGGCTCACGCCGCCCTGCAGGAAAGGACTCGCGACACATCCCAGGTCACCAATCAACGCCTGCGCGCATGCGCCATCGCCTCGTCCAGGGCCGCCGCCAGATCGGCCCGCCGCACCGGCGCATCGAGCAGATATACCTCGACCCCGTGCGCCGGCACCTCAGCCTCAAGCGAATCGTCCTCGCCGACTTCGATCGAGCCGCCGCCCAGCGCCGCGCGCCAAAGCCCGGCCTGCAGGTAGTCGCGAATCCAGAATGTGGTCGACGAATCGCCCTTGTTGAGCAACACCAAGGCGATCTGCGATTCGCCCGCATGCTGATAGACACGATAGAACGCAGCGCGGTCTCCCTGCAGCAGCAGATTCAACTGCAGGCCGCGCTGCAGGGCCGGCGAGGCCTCGCGCACTTTGGCGATGCGCTTGAGCGCGGCATGGATCGGGTGCGCCTTGGCGGCGTCGACACGCTCCTGGCCGAAGTAGTTGCGGTTGCCGGCATGCTCGGCGCGGCCGCGCATGAAGCCGGTCTCGGAGCCGTAATAGATCACCGGGATGCCGCGCGCGGTGAACAACCAGTTGTTCGCGTCGATGAAGCCTTCATCGCTCGCGCCCAGGCGCGGCATGTCGTGGTTGTCGTAGAAGGTCATCAGCTCGTACGGGTTCGCGTACGGGCCGTCGCGCAGGTACAGGCGGTCCGACAAGGCCTCGTAGCCGCGGCTGCCGGCGCCGAACACCTGCGCCAGGCCTTCCTTGAGCGGGAAATCGAGCACGCTGATGCCGCCGTTTTCGGCCCAGGTGAACGGCGCGATGTTCTCCGCCTTGTAATCGAAGGCTTCGCCGAACATGAACAAACCCGGGCGCTTGGCGCGGATACGCTCGGCGAAGGCCTTCCAGAATGCATGCGGCATGTGCCGGATGGTGTCGATGCGGAAGGCGTCGGCGCCCTGGTCGATCCATTGCGAGTAGGCGCCGACGAAGTAGTCGAGCACCGCGGGACTGGTGTCGTCGAGGTTCGACAACTGCACCAGATCCTTCTGCGCATGGAAGAAACGATGCAACGGGTTTCGCGCCGGCTCGAGCTGCTCGGGCGGCAGGTTCTGGTGGTCGGCGACGAGCACGCCGTCGCGGTAGATCTCGCCGTACTTGGGCTGGTCCACCGGCATGGTGAACGAGGGCGAGCCGTGATTGGCGACGATGTCGAGCACGGTCTTGAGGCCGTGCCGCTTCAGCCCCTGGGTCAGAGCGGCGAAGTCGAGCCCGGGGCTCGGCAGGTGCTCGTCGAGACGATAGAAATCGACGCCCCAGTAGCCGTGATAGCCGGTCTTGCCGCGATCCTGGAAGGCGCCGCCCCAGGTCACCGCGTCGCCGCCGGTGAAGGCCTGGTCGGGGTTGTCGACGATCGGCGTCAGCCAGACCGCGCCGAAGCCGAGGTCGCGGATGTAGCCGGCATTGTCGAGCAGGCCTTTGAAGTCGCCGCCGAGGTAGCCGATGTTGTCGCTTTCGTCCGGCGGCGCGCCCGGCACCGGGCGGTCGAAGCTGCGCGTGCGCGGGTCCGGCCCGCCCTGCCCGCGCTGGTCGTTGGACCGGTCGCCATTGACGAAGCGATCGGTGACGACGAAGTACACCGCGTCGCTCGCCATCGGTTCCAAGGTGCCGTAGTACTCGCGCGCCGGCGGCGTTTCGCGCGCGCCGTGCGCGCAGCCGGCCAGGGCGAGACCCAACGCGATCGACGCCAGCGCCCTCATGCCGCAGCCTCCACGCCGGGCTCGCGCACCCACAGCACGCACAGGCCCGAGACGAACAGGCTCGCGCCGCCGATCGCCAGAGCCCAGACCGGCTCGCCATGGAAGAAGGTCTTGAGCAGGAAGCCGAGCAGACTGGCCGCGACCAGTTGCGGAATCACGATGAAGAAATTGAAGATGCCCATGTACACGCCCATCTTGGTCGCCGGCACGCTGTCGGACAGCAGTGCGTACGGCAGCGACAGGATCGAAGCCCAGGCGAAACCGACCCCGAGCATCGACAGCAGCAGCCACTGCGGATCGCGGATCAGGGCGATCGAGATCAGACCCAGGCCGCCGAGAGCGACGTTGCACAGATGGCTCCAGCGCAAGCCCCAGCGCCGCACCATCCACGGAATCGCGATCGCCGCCAATGCGGCGAAGCCGTTGTAGGCCGCGAACAGCACGCCGACCCAGTTGGCGCCTTCGTTATAGGCGGCCGAGGTGGTGTCGCTGCTGTGGAAGTGCAGTTGGGTCACCGCCGGCGTGGTGTAGATCCACATCGCGAACAGGGCGAACCAGGAGAAGAACTGCACCACCGCCAACCGCACCATGGTCGGCGGCATCGAATGCAGGTCGTCCATGACCGTGGCGAAGCCGCCGCCGGCGCCGATCATGCCGCGCACCAACAGCGCCAGACCGAACGCGCCGATCATCCCGGCCAGAACGTACAACTGGCGGTCGAGCCCGTACATCGAAATGGTCGTGGCGACCAGCGCGCCGACCACGAGCCAGGACGCGCCGAACAGCGCGCAACGCACGCGGTCGCGACCGGGCCGCGGCGGCTCGGGCAAGGCGTCGTCGAAGGACTGCAAGGCCTCGGGCGGGTATTCGCGGGTGCGCAGCACGGTCCAGCCGACCGAGAGCAGCAGCACCGCGCCGCCGAAGTAGAAGGCGTAACGCACCGTGTCCGGCACCTCGCCGGGGCCGGCGGTGTTGCCCACGCCGAGGTGGGCGAGCGCGTACGGCAGCACGCTGGCGACCACCGAGCCCACGCCGATGAAGAAGCTCTGCATCGCGTAGCCGCTCGGGCGCTGCGAGGTCGGCAGTTGGTCGCCGACGAAGGCGCGGAACGGTTCCATCGAAATATTGATGGAGGCGTCGAGCACCCACAGCAGGCCGGCGGCGATCCACAGGGTCGGCGAGTTCGGCATCGCCAGCAGCGCCAGCGTGGCGAGCACCGCGCCGACCAGGAAATACGGGCGCCTGCGGCCGAGGCCGGTCCAGGTGTGGTCCGACAGATAGCCGACGATGGGTTGCACGATCAGCCCGGTCAGCGGCGCGGCGATCCACAACATCGGGATGTCGTCGATCGGCGCGCCGAGGCTTTGGAAGATCCGGCTGACGTTGGCGTTCTGCAGGGCGAAGCCGAACTGGATGCCGAGAAAGCCGAAGCACATGTTCCAGATCTGCCAGAACGACAGCTGCGGCTTGCGGGACGTGGCGCTGCGCTCAATGCGTTCGGTCATGGCTCGATACTGGCATGAAGCGCCGGGCGGCGACGCGGTAATGGGAAGAGCGCGTCCCCCTCGCCCCCGCTTCGTCGGAGCGGTGCGAAATGCCGCGGGACCGCATCGATATTGGCACGGGGCGTCGCGCGGCGATGTGGCGGGAACAGCGAAAAGCGAATCCCCTTCTTGTCCCCCTTTGTCAAAGGGGGAGGACCAGCGCAGCGCTGCCGCCTGGAACCGGATCGCTTCACCCGAGGTTGCGTTCTGCTCCCCCCGTTGTAGGGCGGGGGGTTAGGAGGACTTGCTCGAGCTCCTGGATTCGCTCTCGCTTGTGCTTCAAAACTGCGACGAGAACCGGATCCCGTACATCCGCGGGGTGTTGAGGTAGCGGATGTTGGTCGCGTTGTTGACGAAGCCCTTGCCCGAGTACACCTCGTCGGTGAGGTTCGAGACGAAGCCGTCGATGCGGAACTGGTTGTCCTCGCCGAAGTTCAGGCCGGCCGAGACGTTGACGGTGGTGAAGCCGCCGACGTCGTCGCGCATCGCCATGCCGTTGGCCGGGCCGCCGCCGGCGGCCGGGTTGGAGCCGTTGTTGAACGGCATGTCGGCCAACGGGATCTCGATCACGTTGCCGGCGGCGTCCAGCCCGAAGCCGCGGCTGTTGAACGCGGTCAGGTAGTAGTCGGAGCGGTAGGTCAGGTTGATCGTCCAGTCGAACGAGTTCAGGGCGCCGCGGCCGATGTCGATCGTCTGCGACAGGCTGAGGTTGGCGTTGTACTTGGAGGTGTTCGGCAGGCGGTTGCCGTCGAGCGGCACGATCAGGCCCAGGCCGCCGGAGCGCGTATCGAGCACCTTGGAGTCGTCGAAGGTCGCGTCGAGGTAGGTGAAGTTGTAGCCCAGGTCGAAGCCGTGCGGCAGCCCGACCCGGCCTTCGAGCTCCAGGCCCAGCACGCTGGCGTTGGCGGCGTTGTCGTTGAACACCTGGCGGCTGGTCGCGTTCGGGTTGGTCGGCGTCGGCGCCGGCACGTCGATCAGGTTCTGCAGCACCTTGTTCTGGTAGTCGTAGTAGAACACCGAGGCGTTCAGGCGCAGCGGTGTTTCGCCCCACAGGTAGTCGCCCTTGATGCCGGCTTCGTACGAGGTCAGTTCTTCCGGCTCGAAGGTCGGCGCCAGCGCGCTGCCGTCGTTGAGCAGCAAGGGACGGTTGATGCCGCCCGAACGCGTGCCGGTCGAGACCGTGCCGTACAGCATCACTTGCGGGTTGAGGTCGTACTCGAAGCCCACGCGCCAGTCGACGTAGCTGTCCTCGTAGACGTCCACGCTCTTGCCGCCGGGGAAATCCGAACGCGCGATCACGTCGATCTGGTCGCGGTTGCGGGTGAGGAACTGGGCCCAGTTGTCCTGCGCGCCGAAGTTCTGGATGCCGCCGAGGAAGTAGTCGAGCGAATCGGCGCCCGGGCCGCAACGCAGCTCGGCCGGCGTCCAGCCGGTGCACACGCTCGGGTCGCCGCCGCCGCGACGGCCGGGAGGCGCCAGCTGGAAGCCGGGCGAACCCAGCACCAGGCCGGTGGTGTAGGGATTGGTCGTGGTGTCGATCGGCTGCCCGGTGAACTGCTGGAACAGCTCCTCGGGGATCACGAACTGGTATTTGATGTTGGATTCGCGCGCGGTCTTCTTGTCGCGGGTGTAGCGCACGCCGCCGATCAGGCGCAGCGAATCGGTCGCGGCGAAGCTGAAGTCGGCGTAGACCGCGTTCGACTCGACCTTGGAGTCGTCGCCGCGGTTCTCGCCGCCCAGGCCGTCCTGCCAACCGCAGACGGTGCCGGGGCGCCACCAGTCGCAGTCGCCGAAGTAACCGTTGCCGACGTCCCAGGAGGTGTAGTCGTACTTCTCTTCGTAGTTGAACAGGCCGGCCGACCAGATCAGCTTGCCGGTGTCGCCGAAGAAGCGCAGCTCGTTGATGGTCGAGCTGGACTTGTCGGACTGATAGAAGGTGTCGTACCAGGCCAGGCGTTCGGGGTTGTGATAGGCCTCGCGCTCGGACCCTGGATAGACCGGGCCGAGCTGCCATTCGCGCGAGGCGTTGCGGTTGTCGAACTCGTACTTGCGGTAGGAGGTGTTGAACTCCACCGACACCGCGTCGTTGAAGGCATAGGTGAAGGTGCCGGCGACGCCTTCGATGTCGTTGCTGGTCTTGCCCGCGGTGCGGAAGTACTGGCGGAACGGGTCGGACAGGTCGTCGATATCGTAGCCCGCGGCCAGGCCGCGCTCGGCGAACAGGCCCGGGTCGCCGGTGCCGCGCTCGCTGACCTTGTCGAGCATCACGTAAGCCGAGAACTTGTCGTTGGGCTCCCACAGCATCGACAGGCGCGCGGCCTGGTTGTCGAGCGCGCTCGGGCCTTCGGCCGCGAACAGCGAGCTGGGGTAGCCGTTCTTGATGTAGGACGAACGCTCTTCGTCGAACAGCGCCGCGCGCAGGGCGAAGGTGTCGCCGATCGGCAGGTTCAACACGCCTTCGGCGGTGGTGAAGTCGTGGTTGCCGGCGCCGACCTTGAGGCCGCCGCTGGTCACGCCGAGTTCGGGGCGCTTGGAGATCACGTTGATCGAGCCGCCGGTCGCGTTGCGGCCGCGCACCGTGCCCTGCGGGCCCTTGTTGACCTCGATGCGGTCGACGTCGAAGAACATCGGCCCGATCGAACGCGGACGCGGCAGGTAGATGCCGTTGTAGTAAGTGGCCACCGACGGGTCGGAGGAGAAGTCGGAATCGGCCGCGCCGATGCCGCGCAGGAAGATTTCGTACTTTCCTTCCTGGCGGGTGATCTGCAGGCCGGGCACCACCGCCTGCAGGTTGCGGAAATCGGTGTTGATGCCGAGCTTGGTCAGGTCCTCGCCGCTGAACGACTGGATCGTGCCGGCGTATTTCTGGATCGACTGCACGCGGCGGTTGCCGGTCACCTGGACCGCGTCGAGTTCGTGCGCGGCGCTCGCCGGGGGCGCTTCGGCGCTGGCCGCGGCCGGGGCCTCCTGCGCGGCGGGCGCATCGGCGGCCCACACCGTCCACGAGTGGCACAGGCCGAGCGAGGCCAGGGCCATGGTCAGCAGGTGGCGTTGTTGGTTCTTTGAAGCCCGGTTCGTTCTCGACATGCTCCCCTCCAGTAGCTGTGTGCCGTCCGCGCGCGCACTGCGGCGCGCTGCGGTTGCCTGGGCGTCGTGCGCCTTCGGTCTGAGGCGCATGTTAGGCAAGCGATCGCGCCCGCTGCGGTTTATGCATACGTATTCATGACCGGCAGTCGCATTCATGTCGCACTTCATCGGTCGTTTGGCCATGAATACGTATGCAGGCCGGCGAGCCGCGAATGCGCCCGGCGGTAAGCTGGCGCGCATCGCGGCAGTGCAGCACGAAGACCGCATACGCCATCAGGGGCGCCTCTTGTCAGCCGTCAATCTTCCGACCCCCGCCGCAGCGCAGGAACACGCCTGGTGGCGCGGCGCGGTCATCTACCAGATCTACCCGCGCAGCTTCCGCGATCTCGACGGCGACGGCGTCGGCGACCTGCCCGGCATCATCGACAAGCTAGGCTACGTCGCCGATCTCGGCGTCGACGCGATCTGGGTCTCGCCGTTCTTCAAGTCGCCGATGATCGATTTCGGCTACGACATCGCCGACTACCGCGCGGTCGACCCCCTGTTCGGCGACCTCGGGGACTTCGACCGCTTGCTGGCCAAGGCGCATGCGCTGGGCCTGCGGGTGATGATCGACCAGGTCCTCAGCCATACCTCCGACCAGCACGAGTGGTTCAAGCGCAGCCGCGAGAGCCGCGACAACGAATACGCCGACTGGTACGTGTGGGCCGACGCCCGCCCCGACGGCACCGCGCCGAACAACTGGATGTCCCTGTTCGGCGGGGTCGCCTGGCAGTGGGAGCCGCGCCGCCAACAGTATTACCTGCACAACTTCCTGGCCTCGCAGCCGGATCTGAACTTCCACAACCCGGCGGTGCGCGCGGCGGTGCTCGACAACGTGCGCTTCTGGCTCGACCGCGGGGTCGACGGCCTGCGCCTGGACGCGATCAACTTCTGCTTCCACGACGCGCAACTGCGCGACAACCCGCCGAAAGCGCGGGAACTGCGGGTCGGGCGCGGCTTCAGCCCCGACAACCCCTACGCTTTCCAGTACCACTACTACAACAACAACCAGCCCGAGAACCTCGATTTCCTGGCCGAGCTGCGGGCCCTGCTCGACCGCTATCCGGGCGCGGTGTCGCTCGGCGAGATTTCCTCGGAAGACTCGCTGGCGACCATGGACGAGTACACCCGCGACGGCCGCTTGCACATGGGCTACAGCTTCGAGCTGTTGACCGAGGACTACAGCGTCGCGCACATCCGCGGCACCGCCCAGACCCTGGAAGAGCGCATGCTCGAAGGCTGGCCGTGCTGGGCGATTTCCAATCACGACGTGCAGCGGGTGGTCTCGCGCTGGGGCCAGGGCGACAAGCCGGCGCACTTCGCCACCATGCTCAGCGCGCTGATGTGCTCGCTGCGCGGCTCGGTCTGCGTCTACCAGGGCGAAGAACTGGGCCTGCCGGAGGCCGAGCTGCCGTTCGAGGCGCTGCGCGACCCCTTCAGCATCGCCTTCTGGCCGACCTTCAAGGGCCGCGACGGCTGCCGCACGCCGATGCCGTGGGACGGCACGCCGCAGGCCGGTTTCACTACCGGCACGCCGTGGCTGCCGATCGCCGAGGAGCATCGCGGCCTCGACGTCGCCCGCCAGCAGCACGACCCCGACTCGCCCTTGAACCGCTTCCGCCGGTTCCTGTCGTGGCGCAAGACCCGCCCGGCGCTGCTCGACGGCGCGATCCGTTTCCTCGCCAGCGACGAACCGGTGATCGCCTTCGTCCGCGGCAGCGGTGCCGACGCGGTGCTGATGGCGTTCAACCTCGGCGGCGCCGAGGCGGAGCTGGCGCTGTCGGAGGCCGGCAGTTGGCAGGTCGATCGCGGCCACGGCCTGCCCTCGGGCGAGCGCAGCGGCGACCGCCTGCGCCTGCCGCCTTACGGTGTGTTCGCGGCGCGCGCGGCCGGCTGAGCTCGCGACACACTTCGATCAGGCGGCATACTCCGGCTTCGCGGCGAAACGGTCCACGAACAGAAGCATCCGGATGCAGATCGTGTACCACGCCGCCCATTCGGCGGACGCGCAGCTCGTGCGCGGCTTGTTGGCGGAGGAAGGCATCCGCTCGTTCGTGTTCGGCGGCGCGCTGGAAGGCGGTGCCGGCCTGCTGCCGGTCGGCGGCGCGGTCCGCGTCGAGGTCGCCGACGAAGACGCCGAACGCGCGCGCGCCGTCATTCAGGCCTGGCAAGACGCCGCGTTGCCGCTCGACGAAGATGAGGCCGGCGACGAGGCCGACCGCGACTACGGCGACGACGCCACGCCCGAGCACGTCGAGAGCGGCAACCTCTACCGCCCCTTGAATCAGCGCCTGCCCTCGCGCCACACCGGCGCCGGCCTGGGCGGGATCGTGTTCGCCCTGATCGCCGGCGCGCTCGGCGGCGCCATCGCCACCGGCATCGCGATGCAACCGCGCAGCAGCCAGCAGCCGGTCGACTACGACGGCGATGGCCGGCCCGACGAGGCTTTGTTCTACGAGGGCGAGCGCCTGCGACGGGCCGAGGCCGACCGCAACGGCGATGGCGAAGCCGACCAGCGCACTCATTACGACGATCGCGGCCTGGCGGCCGAGATCGAGGAAGACCAGGATTTCGACGGCGTGCGCGAGACCGCGAGCCGCTACGAAAACGGCCAACTCGCCGGTCGCAGCGCCGATTACGACGGCGACGGCCAGGTCGACCGGCAGCAGACCTTCAAGCGCGGCGTGTTGCAGAGCGAACAGTGGTTCGACCGGGGCGGCCAACTGGTCAAGCGCATCGACTACGTCGACGAACGCCCGGTCAGCGGCGAGTTCGACAGCGACGGCGACGGCGTGCGCGACACCGCGCGCGACTACGATCCGCGCGGCGAGATCAGCGCCAGCCGGCCGTTGTCCGCGCCGACGCCCTAGACCGCCGGCGCAGCGGCCGCCGGCCAGGCGATCCGCCGCTCGGCCTCAACCGCGCGCCGGTAATCGGGCCGTGTGCGCTTCGCGCCGCAGGGACTCGCGCTGCAGCGCCGGGCGCGGCGTCGGTGTGGGCGTCGAGCCCGGCGCAGGAATCGGCACGGGCCGTATGCGCAGCTCCCTCGGCGGCAAGGCCAGCGTGTCGAGACGCTTTTTTGCGCCCTCGTTGCCGAGCGCGGCGGCTTTGCCCAGCACGAGTTGGGCTTCGGCGATCCGGCCCTGGCCGACGTATATCTCGCCGAGCCCGCTCAGCGCGGTGGCGCGGCTCTTGGGATCGCTGGCCGGGGTGTCCTTGACCGCCTGCACCAGGGTCTGCTGCGCGCTGTCGAGCTGGCCCTCCGACAGCAGCTTCCAGCCGCACAGGGTCGGATCGCCGCCGCTGCAGGCGTCGACGCCATCGCTCTTGGCCGCCGCGATCTCCTCGGCCAGCTCGGCCGGCTGGTTGGCGAGCGCCGCGCTGCCGACCGCGTTCTGCAGGTCGCGGTTGTTCCGCTGCAGGCCCTCGACCTTCTTGATGATCGAATCGACCGAGATGTTGATGCTGCTGTTGTTGTCGGCCACCTCGATGGCGGCGTTCGGCGCGAAGGCCTGACCGCGATAGATGATCTCCGGGTCGGGCAGGTCGATCGCCGAGAACCGCGGCGAGAAGGTCAGGTAGACGTTCGGCACCACGCGTTCGCCGGCGCGCCAGCTCTTGAGGGTGTCGAAGCCGATCATCGCCACCACCACCGCCGCGCCGATGCCGAGGTACCAGCGCACGTTCTTGTTCTGTTCGGCGTTGCGGGTCTTGAGCAGCGCGTAGGCGCCGTAGGCGAAGAACAGCAGCGCGGTGCCGTAGGCGCCCGCCGCCAGGATGGTCTGAGGGTCGGTGATCGTGTCCATCTCGTTCCTTGAGCCGAAGATCGCCCTCCGCGCAGACCGCGCGGAAGTTCTTCTACCCAGGAAGTAACGCAGTCGGCGCGGGCCGAGCGGCCAGCCGGGTTTGCAACAAAACCAGCCGGCCGGGCGCGGACCGCCGGCTCAGGCCGCCGGCGGCGGGACCAGTTCGAGCCAGCGCGAGACCACCGCGCAGGCCTCTTCCACGCCCTGCTTGGACTCGCCGGAGAAGGTCTGCACGCTGACCGTGTCGCCGAACGCCGAGCTCAGCTCCTTGCGCACCATCATCAGCTGCTGCTGTTGCTGGCCGCGGCCGAACTTGTCGGCCTTGGTCAGCAACGCATGCGCCGGCAGGCCGCGCTGGACCGCGTAACCGAGCATCTGCCGGTCGTAATCCTTGAGCGGGTGGCGGATGTCCATCACCACGACCAGCCCGCGCAGGGCCTCGCGGGTGCCGAAGTAGCGGTCCAGGAAGGCCTGCCAGTGCGCCTGCAGGTTCTGCGGGACCTTGGCGTAGCCGTAGCCGGGCAGGTCGACCAGGAAGCGGTCGGGCTCCGGGGCCGGCTCGGGGCCGCGATACAGGGGACTGACGTCGAAAAACACCAGCTGCTGGGTCCGGCCCGGGGTCTTGGACACCCGCGCCAGGGCGTTCTGCTGGCACATGGCGTTGAGGGCGCTGGACTTGCCGGCATTGGAGCGGCCGGCGAAGGCGACCTCGTAGCCGCCGTCGGGCGGGAGCTGCTTTACGTTGTGCGCCGACAGCAGGTAACGGGCACGGGCGAGGGGATTGTTCATGTCATTAGGATCGCACGCCCACCCCTCCGGCGTGCCGCAGACTGAATCCGCGTTGACCCGGTCGGGGCCGGCGAAGATAATTCCGAGGTTCCGGTGGCGGCAGCTCGCGCACAGTCCGGTCCCCAGTACGCCCTTTTCAGCCTGCCACCCAGCAAGCCAGTAGTTCGGAGCCCAGCTACATGAGCCAAGCCCGCGTTCTAGGCCTCGTCGGCCTCGCCGCCCTCGCGGCCGCCGCCGTTGCGTACGCCCAAGCCACGGTCACGCCGATCCCCGACAAGGAGCCGGTCCAGACCGCGCCGCTGAACGCCGCGGCGAAGGCCTCCTGGGGCGACGTCAAGGCCGGTGCGACCAAGGCCGGCACCTGCGCGGCCTGCCACGGCCTCGACGGCAACCCGACCGATCCGCAGTACCCGCGCCTGGCCGGCCAGAGCGAGCGCTACATCGCCCACCAGATCGCCCTGTTCAAGAGCGGCGAGCGCAATACCGGCATGGCTGCGGCGATGAAGCCCTTCGCCGACGCCCTCAGCGAGCAGGACGCGCGCGACCTGGGCGCTTACTTCGCCACCCAGAAGTCCGGCGCCGGCGTCGCCGACGACACCGTGATCGCCTCGGGCGTCAACCAGGGCAAGAAGTTCTACGAAGTCGGCGAGCAGCTGTTCCGCAACGGCGACAAGGCCCGCGGCATCCCGGCCTGCATGGCCTGCCACGGCCCGAATGGCGCCGGCAACCCCGGCCCGGCCTACCCGCACATCGCCGGCCAGCAGGCCGCCTACTCGCAGCGTCGCCTGGAGGAATACCGCGCCGGCACGACTACGCAGAAGGACCCGCACCTGTTCAACATCATGGCCACCGTCGCCAAGCAGCTCAGCGACGAGGAAATCGGCTCGCTGTCGAGCTACCTGCAGGGCCTGCACGACCGCGCCGACGACGTCGCCGCCGCCGATGCGCCGGCGCCCGCAGCCGCTCCGGCCTCGACCGCTCCGGCGCCCGCCCCGGCCGCTCCGGCTCCGGCGGCGACGCCCGCCGCGCCGGCGGCCGCTCCGGCCCAGCCCACCCAAGGCTGAGCCGCGCGCCAGCGCCAACCCGTGAACGCCGGCCTGGCGACAGGCCGGCGTTTTTCGTTGCGGCGGCCGGCGCGCCCGCTCGGCGGGCTGCCGAAGCGGACCGGCGAAGCCCGGCCGCGCAGAAGGTGACCGCCGTCACCGCTTGCCGCGGCCGTGGAACTTCTGTCGCGCAGCGCAGTCCCATCGTTACTCCTGTTGCGACGCCGGCCGCTATTCTTGGTGCCGGCGTTTTTTATGCCCGGCTCCGCCCAGGGCCGACGCCCGCTCATTCCGCCACCGACGAGACTTTCCGATGAATCCACGCCTGGCCTCCCTGTTCCTGCTCGCAGTGCTTCCGTTCGCGGCGTTGGCCGCGCCCAAGACGGCCGCGCCCGCGGGCCCGGCGCCGGAAGCCGGCGTCGACTACGTCGAGATCGAAGGCGGCAAGCCGTTCGCCGCGGTCAAGGGCAAGGTCGAAGTCGTCGAAGTGTTCGGCTACACCTGCCCGCATTGCGCACATTTCGAGCCGCAGGTGGCCGCATGGCGCGCCAGGCAGCCGGCCGACGTCAACTTCGTGCCGCTGGCCGCGCCGTTCGGCGGCTACTGGAATCCGTATGCGCAGGCCTTCTACACCGCGCAATCGATGAAGCTGCTCGGCAAGACCCACGAGCCGATGTTCAAGGCCCTGCACGAGCAGCACCGCCTGCCGATCCAGAACGCCTCGACCGACGAGATCGCCGGCTTCTACGCCCAACACGGCGCCGACCGCGCGGCCTTCGCCGCGGCCATGACCGGCCCGGCCACCGCCAAGGCGATGGAGCGCGCCAAGGCCTTCATCATGGCCGCCGGCGTCGACGGCACGCCGTCGCTGGTGGTCGCGGGCAAGTACCGCGTGACCACCCAGAAGGGCTTCGACGACATGCTGCGCGTCGCCGACCATCTGGTCGCGCGCGAACGCGCCGGCAAGCGCTGACCCGGCGCGGGTGCGGCCGGCCCGGCTCGCTACGGCGCGGCCTTCGCACTCCGACTACGTCCTACACTCCCTCTTCCCTGCCGCGGCCGTTATCCTGAACGTCGCTCCCTGTCGGCATCGCGACCCGCACTGCAGCCCGGCGCCGATGCCCACACTCCTTTGATCGTATTGCGGAGATTTCCCTGATGAATTCGCGTATGGCTACGTTGTCCCGCTATCCGCTGGTGCTGAGCGCCCTGTTCGCGCTCGCCGCCTGCACCAAGACCGAAACCGCGGCCCCGGCCGACACCGCCGCGCCGGCCGCGACCGACGCGGCAACCGCCACCGCCCCGGCCGACGGCGCGCCCGCCGCTCCGGCCGCACCGGAAGCGACGACGATCCAGCCCGCCGCCGTGGCCACGCCGCCGGCCGGCCCGGCCCCGGTGGTCGGCACCGACTACGAGGAAATCCCGGCCGGCCAGCCTTACGAGCCGGTCGCCGGCAAGATCGAAGTCGCCGAGATCTTCAGCTACACCTGCCCGCACTGCGCCCAGTTCGAACCGCAGGTGCTCGATTGGCGCGCCAAGCAGACCGCCGACGTGAAGTTCACCCCGATCGCGGGTCCGTTCGGCGCCAATCCAATCCCGTTCGCGAAGGCGTTCTACACCGCGCAGACCCTGGGCCTGCTCGAGAAGTCGCACGAGGCGATGTTCCGCGCCGTGCACATCGACCAGTCGCTGCCCTACCAGAGCGTCACCGACCAGCAGTTCGGCGAGTTCTACGCCAAGTTCGGCGCCAAGCCGCAGGACTTCATCGGCACCATGAACAGCTTCGCGATCAACGCCAAGCTCAAGCGCGCCGAACAGTTCATGCAGCGCTCGGGCGTCAGCTCCAGCCCCTCGCTGGTGGTCAACGGCAAGTATCTGGTCAAGGGCAAGAGCTTCGAGGACATGCTGCGCATCACCGATCACCTGGTCGCGCGCGAGCGCGCCGCGGCCCAGGGCGCGGCGCCGGCCGGCGCAGCCGCACCGGCGCCGGCCGCGGCCGCTCCGGCTCCGGCGAGCAAGGGCTGATCGGGCCCGCGCCCGACGCTCCGTATGAATACACGCCGGCTGCGCCTGCTCAGCGCGAACATCCAGGCCGGTTCCAGCACGCGTCGCTACAGCGATTACGCGACGCGCAGCTGGTCGCACGTGCTGCCCGCCGGCAACAAGCGCGGCAGCCTCGACACCATCGCCCAGTTGGCAGGCGAGCACGACATCGTCGGCCTCAACGAAAGCGATCCGGGCAGCCTGCGCTCGGGCTTCACCAACCAGACCCACTACCTCGCCCAGCGCGCCGGCTTCGAATACTGGAGCCACCAGCCCAATCGCCGGGTCGCCAACGTCGCCTCCAGCGCCAACGGCCTGTTGAGCAAGCTGGAACCGCGCGAGGTCGTCGATCATCCCCTGCCCGGACGCATCTCCGGCCGCGGCGTGTTGGTCGCCCACTACGGCGACGACGACGACGGCCTGACCGTGGCGGTGGCGCATCTCTCGCTCGGCGCGGCCTCGCGCGCCTCGCAGTTGGCCTTCATCGCCGAACTGCTGCACGACCACCCGCACGCCGTGCTGATGGGCGACTTCAACTGCTCGGCCGACCGCCCCGAGATGCAGGCCCTGTTCCGCAACACCCGCCTGCAGCCCCCGTCGAGCGCCCTGCCGACCTTCCCGAGCTGGCGTCCGCAGCGCGCGATCGACCACATTCTGCTCGGCGACGGCCTCGGCTTCGCCGGCGCCCGCGCCGTGCCCGCCGCGTTGTCGGACCACTTGGCGCTGTCGCTGGAGCTCGACGTTCCGCATAGCGCGTTGCGTTCGGAATAAGCCGGCGCGTTGCCGGCCGGATCGCAACGGCGGCGGCGCCCGCGACGAATCCATCCCACGGGATGCGCTGATCACACCGATGCTTATGTCACCCATCGAGGCGGCGTGCCTTCGCAGGACAGGAGCGGCGCAGGCCGCGACATCGCCGCGACGTTTTGCGGCGCATGGATCAAGAAAGATCAGGACCCAGATCAAGTCCGACCAGCGCAGTGCAACGAAACTATCACCTGTAGCAGCGACGTGAGTCGCGACCGCGGGACACGCAGAGAAGGCAAGGCCGTCGTCGTTCGTCGAAGCGCGATGCGTTCGCCAGGGTAGGAGCGACGCAAGTCGCGACATCGTCGTAACGGTCTTGCGACGCCTCTTTCGCCTAATCGATCAACATCAAGATCAAACCCAAAGCTTCCGCCACTAAAGCGGCGGGTTACTTTCTTTTGTCTAAAGCAACAAAAGAAAGGTAACCAAAGAAGTGGCTTTGTTTTGAATCACAGGCCCGCGCGTTCGATGCATACGCGGTGATCTTTCATACGGGACCTCACTGTCCCGATGAAAAACGGCCCGCATCCCTGCCGGCCGCCCTCCGGGTCTTCTATGGCCTTCGCTAGTGCGATGCGACGCACAGCAACAGCCTAGATCCCCGCAGGGAATCCGCCCTCCCCCTGTAGGAGCGACGTAAGTCGCGACCAAGGGACGCGCCGAGGCAACAACGCCCACGCCATCCATCGAAGCGACATCCTTTTCGCCGGTGGTAGGAGCGCCGCAAGCCGCGACCGCGAATCTGCGGCTGGCGGCGCGGGCGATCGGGGTCACGTGGTCGCGGCTTGCGCCGCTCCTACCCAAGAGCAGACACGACGCGTCTGCCGTTGCCGTTGCCGTTGCCGTTGCCGTTGCCGTTGCCTAGATTTTGATTGCCGCTTTGCCGGCCAAATAAAGACCCGTAGGGCGGCCCGCAGGGATGCGGGCCGTGCGCAAGCAGGCCATGGATGGCCTGTCTGGAGCATCCCTGCGGCGGCTTCGATCGCGCGGGCTTGTGCCCTTGCAAGAAGAAGCACTTTTCTTTGGTGACTTTCTTTTGTTGCTTTGGACAAAAGAAAGTTACCCGCACCCTTTAGGGAGCGGAAGCTTTGCTGTTGATATTGCTTGACCGCCTCATGGCCGGTGACGGCGCGACAGGAGACGGCGCGGTCGGGGCTTGCGCCGCTCCTACCCTGGCGATAGAGACACCGCTTCGACGAATGATGACGGCCGCGTTACTTCTCTGCGTCCCACGGTCGCGGCTCACGCCGCTCCTACAGCGGACTTGCGAACGCTCGCTCAAAAACAAAACGGCCGGTGCAGGCACCGGCCGTTCTTGTTGCAAAGCGAGCGAGCCCCACCCCGCGACCGGCCTGCGCCGGTCGCGGTGCGTCGATCAGAAACGCAGGTCGGCGCGCAGGTAGAAGAAACGGCCGCCCGGGATGTCGTAGGTCGAGGCGTCGTAACCGTTGAGCGAGCACGACAGGCACACCGGCGGGTCCTTGTCGGCGACGTTGTTGACGCCGCCGGTGATCTGCAGGCCCTTCAGCCAGTCGATGTGATAGCCCACCTGCAGGTCGTGGTAGGTGATCGCATCGAGCTTGTTGTCGCCGGAGACCGGATCGTCGCAGTACGGCGAATCCAGCGCCGAGGCCTGGCAGATTTCGGTCATGTCGGAGATGTGGCGGATCGTCCACGACGCGGTCCAGGCGTTGCGCTTCCACGACAGGCTCGCGTTCGAGGTCCACTCCGGGATCGCGCTGTCGTTGACTTCCACGCCCGGACGGCGCGGCTGCACCTGGCCGGCGGCGCCGACGGCGTCGTACTGGGTCACGAAGGTGTTCTGCCAGCTGACCTTGAACTGGCCGAGCGAGGTCTCCGGCAGGGTCCAGAAGAAGTCCATGTCCCAGCCGGAGGTCTTGATCGAGCCCAGGTTGGTCAGCTTGTTCTCGAAGGAGTTGATGCCGCCGACGCTGGAACGGGTGATGCCGTTGCAGTAGGTCGGGTCGAGCGTCTGCACGCACAGGTTGAGCTGGGTCTGGGCGTCGATCGCCTGCACCGCGCCTTCCAGCGAATGGCGGTAGAAGGTCACCTCGAAGTCGAACTTGTCCGACCACGGCACGCCCGAGGCCCAGGCCGGGCTGTAGACGAAGCCCGCGGTGAAGCTGCGCGCGGTTTCCGGCTCGAGGTCCTCGTTGCCGCCGGTCTGCACCGAGATCTGGCTGTTGGCCTGGGTCGCACCGGCCGGCACGCCGAGGGCGGCGCAGTTGGCGCGGTTGCCGGTCGCCGGCGAGCCGGTGATCGAGATCAGGCAGGGATCGCTGAGCTGCAGGTCGGCGCGGCTGGCCGAACCGAACAGTTCGCCGATCGACGGCGCGCGGAAGCCTTCGGCGTAGGTGGTGCGCAGCAGGAATTCATCGGCGACCTGCCAGCGCAGGCCGTACTTCGGGGTGAACTGGCCGCCGAAGGTCGAATAATCCGAATAACGGCCGGCCAGGCTCAGGTCGAGGCTCTTGCCGAAGCTGCCTTCCTTGATCAGCGGCAGGTTGAGTTCGACGTAGGCTTCGTTGACGTCGTATTCGCCCTGGGTCGGCAGCGACTGAGTGCCGTTGTAGTAACCGGCCACGGTGATCGCGTCGGGCGAATAGAAGCCTTCGTACTTGCGGTATTCGTAACCGGCGGCGAACGACAGCGGGCCGGCCCAGGCTTCGAACAGGTCGCCCGACAGGTTGGCGGTGAAGGTCTGCAGCTTCTGTTCGCTGCGGTCGCGCACGATCGGGCTGATCCACTGCAGCATCGCCGGGGTGATCGTGCCGGGGCCGCCGAACAGGTTCAGCGGCACGCAGCCCGGGGTCGCGGCGCACACGGCCGGGTCGCCCACGGCGATGTTGATGTTGCGGATGTTGTAGCTGCCGCGGTTGGTCTGTTCGGCTTCGTTCTTGTTGCTGGCGAAGTTGACGTCCCAGAAGAAGGTGCGGTCGCCGGCGTCGAAGCTGCCTTCCACGCCCGCCGCGATGTACTTGGTGTCGACTTCCTGCTCGAAGATGCGCGGGCCGCCCTCGACCGGACGGCGGCCGATCAGCACCAGGTTCGGGTTGGCGCCCTCGGTGGTGAGATCGAAGCCGAACGGGTTGTAGGGGTTGAGGCGCGAGACGGTGATGTGCTCGGACCAGGGGTTGCCGGTGCCGGCGTCCAGGCCCAGGAACAGCGGTTCCGGCGCGGCCTGGTTGACCGACTCGCGACGGTTGTACAGCGCCTTGACGTAGGCCTGCACGTTGTCGTTGAAGTGGAAGCGGAACTGGCCGAACACGCCGGTGCGCTTGGACGGCGTCAGCAGCATGTTTTGTTCGGCGAAGTTGTAGCGGTTGGCGCCGGTGAAGCCGATGAAGTCCTGCGGGTAGCGCACGCCGTTCGGGAAGCTGCTGCCGTTGGGCGTGGTGATGTTGCAGAACGGGATCGACGGGGTGCTCGGATCGTCGTCGGTATCGGTCAGCGGGCAAGCGGAGCTGGGGGTCGCCGGAGTGATGATGAAACGGCCGTTCGGCGTCGCCGAGCTGCCGGTTTCCACGCCCAGGCCCGGCACCGGCACGCGCGAGAGTTCGCGGTCGCGCGAGAACACCGGGTCCTGGTCGACGTAGCTCAAGCCCAGGAACAGGTTGGAGCGGTCGGTGTTGTGGCCCCAGGCCGCGTCGAAGCCCTTGAGTTCGCCGTCGCCTTCGCCGTACTGGCCGTAGTTGAGGGTGATCTGGCCGCCGTCGAAATTGCGCCGGGTGATGATGTTGACCACGCCGGCGATCGCGTCGGAGCCGTACAGCGACGAGGCGCCGTCTTCGAGCACTTCGATGCGTTCGACGATGGCCAGCGGAATGGTGTTGAGGTCGGTCGCCGCGCCCACGCCGGAGGCCGAGGACTCGTTGACCCAGCGCATGCCGTCGACCAGGACGAGAACGCGCTTGGGCCCGAGGTGACGCAGGTCGACCTGGGCCGAGCCGGCGCCGACGCCGTCGCCGTTGGGCGAAAAGCCGAAGTTGCCGGAGGAGTTGAACTTGGTGTTGAGCGCCGAGCCGGCGCCGGTGAGCTCCTGGACCACGTCGCCGATCGAGGTCAGGCCGGTGCGCTCGATGTCGTCGCGGGTGAGGGTCTGGACCGGGACCTGGCTTTCGATCTCGGCCTTCTTGATGCGGGTGCCGGTGACCTGGACGGTGTCCAGCGTGGTGGCGTCTCGGGCAGGCGCGGCTTCCTGGGCGGCTGCGAGCCCCGGCAGGGCGACCAGCAGGGACAACTGAATGGCTTTCGCCAAGGCATGACGACGCGACACTTTCATCGACTCTCTCTCCCTCAAGAATGTGGCTGTAGCTCTGATGGCTATTGGCACGCCGTCCATCCGTGCGGACGGCACCGGGAGGTTGTAAACAATTCGTGAATCCGCCACAAGGCGCAAATAGGGACTACTTGCCAACTGGGTCCCACTTCTGATCGGGATCGGCCGCGGCTTGAGACGTACGTCGCTTATGGCCGCATCGGGTTGGCCCGTTCAGCCGACCGCTCGCGCGGCTCCCGGCGCGATAGGGGCGCGATAGTGGCGCGATAGTGGCGAGGTCGTCGGCGCTGGGACGACGCAGCGCGGCCGCGCTCGCGCTTCAGCCGCCCAGCAGCAGGCTGACCGCGACCAGGATCAGGAACGCGGCGAATACCCGCTTGAGGGTGTCGCCGTGCAGCTTGTGGGCGAGCCGGGTCCCGTAGGGCGCGGCGAACACCGAGGCGACCGCGACGCCGATCGCCGCCGGCAGGTAGACATAGCCGATGGCGTGTTCGGGCAAAGCCCCGGGCGGCGCATTGAAGGCGTAGCCGACCGCGCTGGCCAGGCCGATCGCCACCCCGCAGGCCGATGAAGTACCGACCGCGCGCACCGGGGCGACGCCGCGCCAGACCAACAGGGGCACGGTCATGCTGCCGCCGCCGATGCCGACCACCGCCGACACCGCGCCGATGCCGACGCCCGCGGCCGACATCGGCAAGCCCTGCGGCGGCGGCGCCCCGTCGGCGAGCGGCGCGCCGTTCTTGCCGAACAGCAACTGCGCCGCGGCGATCAGGCAATAGCCGGCGACGATCAGGCGCAGCCAGTCGCCGTCGATGCGCACCGCGACGAAACTGCCGAGCCAGCCGCCGAGCAGCAGCCCCGGCACCATCCAGCGCACGGTCGGCCACATCACGCTGCCGCGCTTGGCATGGGCGCGCGCCGAGGCGGTCGCGGTCAGCACGATGCTGGCGAGGGAACTGGCCAGCGCGGTGTGCATGGCCGCGTCCTGCGGGATGCCCATCAACGGGGCCAGCCAGGCCAGCGCGGCGACCAGTACCAGGCCGCCGCCGATGCCGAGCAAGCCGGCGAGCACGCCGGCCACGGCGCCCAATGCGAGAAAGACCAACCAGGCTGTCACCGTCGAATGCTCCGCGAGATCAGGTTCGAGCCTACATGGTCGCAACGCCGCGCCGCGACTGCCTGTCGCGATGCGGCGATTGGCGGCGGCACGACGACGCGACGACAGCGACGAGACTCATCGCCGCGGCTCCGGCGTGCACTGCGATCGCGACGCCGCTTCGCATCGCCTGCACGATCCTGAAGCCGCGATGGCGCCAGCGTCTTCGGGCCAACGCCACGCAAGCTGCGACGCGCTTCGCAGGCAGCGCATCGACAGCCGATGTTCACATAAGGCATTCATGCGTGCTGGGCTATAGTCCGGCGATGCTGCCACGCCCCTACACACTCGTCATCGCTGCGCTCGCCGCGGCCCTCGCCACCACCGCCTGCGCCCAGACCCCGGCCTCGGCGCCGTCCCAGGCCGCGGTCAAGCCGGCGCCGGTGGTCAACGCCTTGCCCGCGCCCGCGGTCGACCCCTTGCTGCCGCGCGTGCGCGCCGCGATCGAAGCGGCCGAACGCGGCCAGTTCGACAGCGGCCAGTACGCCGATCTCGCCCGGCATCCGCTGTACGGCTGGATCGAATACGCCAACCTGCGCCGCGGCATCGACACGGTCAACAACGGCCGGGCCCAGGATTTCCTCGCCCGCCGCGGCAAGGAGGCTTCCGGCGAGGCCTTCCGCGAAATCTGGCTGGCGGCGACCGCACGCCGCGAAGACTGGCCGAGCTTCCTCGCCGCCTGGACGCCCAAGAGCGCCACGGGCAAGGAACGCAGCGTCAGCCTGCGCTGCGCCGAATTGAACGCGCGCCAGGCGCTGGGCCGCACCGACGAAAGCTGGACCCGCGAAGCGCAGGCGATCTGGCGCAGCAGCGGCAAGTCCCTGCCCGACAGCTGCGACGGCCCGTTCGCGGTGCTCGCCGCCCAGGGCGGCTTGTCGCCGGAACTGCGCTGGGAGCGCATCGAGGCCGCCGCCGCCGAGTGGCAGCCGGCGGTGATGCGTTCGGCCGCGCGCGGCCTGCCGGCGGATCAACTCGCACTGGCCAACGATTACGCCGCGTTCCTGGACAACGTCAACGAACGCGCGCTCGGTTGGCCGAAGACCGAACGCAGCCGCAAGATCGCCTCCTACGGGCTGGCCAAGCTCGCCAAGGCCCAGCCGGCGAGCGCCGAACAACAGTTGCCGAAGTACGCCAACGCGCTCGGCTTCGGCGACGCCGAACGCGGCCGGGTGCTGTACCAGACCGCGCTGTGGTCGGTCGCGTCTTACGAAGCCGAATCGGCGCGCCGCCTCAACGCCGTGCCCGAGGTCGCCTACGACGAACGCCTGCACGAGTGGCGCGCGCGCGAAGCAATGGCGCGCTCCGACTGGGCCGGCGCACTGGCCGCGATCAAGAAGATGGGCGCCAAGCAACGCGCCGATTCGCGCTGGCAGTACTTCGAGGCCCGCCTCAGCGAGCGCGCCGGCGATCAGGCCAGCGCCGCGCGCCTGTATCGCGAAGCGGCGAAGAAGACCGATTTCCACGGCTTTCTGGCCGCCGACCGGCTCGGCGCGCCGTATGCGCTGTGTCCGGTGCAGCCGAACGACAGCGCCGCGGCCAAGGCCGCGGTCGCGCGCGACCCGGCCCTGCAGCGGGCGATGGGCCTGTTCCGGATCGAACGCGCCGGTTGGGCGGTGCGCGAATGGGACGACGCGCTGAGCCGCTACGACGACACCCAGCGCCGCATCGCGATCGAGGTGGCGCAGAGCTACAACTGGTTCGACCGCGCGGTGTTCTCGCTCAACAAAACTCCGCAGGAACAGCGCCTGTACTACCTGCGCTTTCCGCTGCACCACGGCGACACGATCCGTCGCGAGTCGGCCAGGAACGGCATCGACCCGGCCTGGGTCGCCGCCGAGATCCGCGCCGAGAGCATCTTCAACCCGACCGCGCGCTCGGGCGCCAACGCGATGGGCCTGATGCAGGTGCTGCCGGGCACCGGCGCGGCCGTCGCCAAGAGCCTGGGCCTGCCCTGGGGCGGCGCCGCGAGCCTGTACGACTCGGAGACCAACATCATCCTCGGCACCGCCTATTTGCGTCAGCTGCTCGACAAGTACGGCGGCCAACCCTACTTCGCCATGGCCGGCTACAACGCCGGCCCGGCGCCGCTGGCGCGCTGGCAGTCGCAGCGCCCGGGCATGGAGCCCGAATTCTGGATCGAGACCATCAGCTACAAGGAAACCCGCGAATACGTCGCGCGGGTGCTCGCCTTCAGCGTGATCTACGACTGGCGCCTCAACGGCGACGCGCACAACGTCAGCGACCGCATGCGCGGCATCGCCACCGGCAAGCGCAAGTCGTTCGCCTGCCCGGCCGCGACCGCCGCCGCGACCGGGCCGGTACCGGCCGAGCAGGAGTGAGTCCGTCGCCATGCCCCGTCGTCATGTTCTGATTCTCGGCGGTACCGGTTTCGTCGGCCGCCATCTCGTCGAACAGCTGCTGCGCGAGCACTACCGCATCACCGTGCTGAGCCGCGGCGTCGACCCGGCCAAGAAGAAGCGCTTGTCGCGCGAGGCCAGCATCATCGAAGGCGACGTCGGCAATCCGGATTTCCTGCGCGCGGTGCTCGACGACGTCGACGCGGTGGTCAACCTGGTCGGCATCCTCAACGAACGCGGTGACAGCGGCGCCGGCTTCGAGCACGTCTACGTCGAGCTGCTGGAGGCGTTGCTGGAGGCGATGCGCGACATGGGCGTGTCGCGCTTGCTGCAGATGAGCGCGCTCAACGCCGGTACCGGCCAGAGCCATTACCTGGAATCGCGCGGCCGCGCCGAGCAGCGCGTGCGCGCCTCCAAGCTCGCCTGGACCCTGCTGCGCCCCTCGGTCATCGCCGGCCCCGGCGACGGCCTGTTCTGCCGCTTCGACGAACTGCTGCGCTATGCGCCGCTGCTGCCGATGGGCCGCGCCAATGCGCGCTTCCAACCGGTCTGGATCGGCGATGTGACTCAGGCTTTCGTCAACGCGCTGGCCGACGACCGTCATATCCACCGCAGCTACAACCTGGTCGGACCGGAAGTGATGAGCTTGGCCGAGATCGTGCGCGCGACCGCGCGCGCGCGTCGACGCCTGCGCGCGGTGCTGCCGCTGCCCGAATCGCTCGGCAAGCTGCAGGCCGAGATCGGCGAATGGCTGCCCGGCAAACCGATCAGCCGCGACAACTGGCGCTCGCTGCAGACCGACTCGACCAGCATCGAGAACGGCCTGCTCAAACTCGGCATCGCCCCGACTCCGGTGCTGTCGCACCTGCCCGAAATCCTCGGACTGACCGCGCGCGCGGGCTGAGCCGCACGGCGGGTGCCGCACTGCACCCTGCGCTCCTCGCTCTTCGCCTATGTATTGCTTCGCCGCGATTTGCCGTCACGCGGTCGCGGCTCACGCCGCTCCTACAGGGAAACGACGCCGCGCTTTGGGGTAGGAGCGACGCAAGTCGCGACCGCAATCACCCAACCCGCGCCGCGATCTGCCAGCCCGCGGTCGCGGCTCACGCCGCTCCTGCAGGGAAACGACGCCGCGCTTTGGGGTAGGAGCGACGCAAGTCGCGACCGCGCCACCACCCGAGCCCGCGCCGCGATCCGCCAGCCCGCGCTCGCGGCTCGCGCCGCCGCCACCGTGAAACGCCGGCGTCGCCCGATCCCACTCATCGCCGCCAAACACCGCGCGCGCTAGGATGCTCGCCACTGCCCATCGCAAGGAGATCCCCATGGGTCTGCTCGACACCCTGCTCGGCCATGCCGGCGCCAAGTCCACCGAGAAAGTCGGCGAAGACTTTCGCCCCCTGCTCGCGCCCGGCGAAACCGTGCAGCGTGCGTTCGGCGAGGTCCGCGACCTGATCGTGTTCACCGATCGCCGCCTGATCCTGGTCGACAAGCAGGGCGTCACCGGGCGCAAGACCGAATTCCTCAGCCTGCCCTACCGCAGCATCGTGATGTTCTCGCTCGAGACCGCCGGCCATTTCGACCTGGAAGCCGAGCTGCGCCTGTGGGTGTCGGGCCAGGCCACGCCGATCATCCGCCATCTCGGCCGCAGCGCCGGGGCCGAGGACATCGTCGCCCTGCTCGCGCAGAATTCGCCGCGCTGAAGGGCCGGGACTCGGGACTCGGGACTCGGGACTCGGGACTGGTAAAGCAAGATTTCGCTTGCGCTGCCGGGTCGGCAGCTACGCTCTTTCGAGTCCCGAGTCTCGAGTCCCAAGTCCCGAACCCCGCGGAGACAAGCATGAAAACCTATCTCGTCGGCGGCGCGGTCCGCGACGCCCTGCTCGGCCTGCCGGCCGGTGATCGCGATTACGTGGTCGTCGGCGAAACGCCCGAGGCCATGCTGGCCGCAGGCTTCAAGGCGGTCGGCCGCGATTTCCCCGTGTTCCTGCATCCGAAGACCGGTGAGGAGTACGCGCTGGCGCGCACTGAGCGCAAATCCGGGCGCGGCTACCGCGGCTTCGTCGTCGATACCGACCCGTCGGTGACGCTCGAAGACGATCTGATCCGGCGCGACTTCACCATCAATGCGATCGCCCGCGCCGAGGACGGCAGCCTGGTCGATCCCTACGGCGGCGCGCGAGATCTCGAGGCCCGCGTGCTGCGCCATGTCGGTCCGGCTTTCGTCGAGGACCCGCTGCGGGTACTGCGCGCGGCGCGCTTCATGGCCCGCTTCGCCGAGCACGGCTTCACCGTCGCGCCGGAAACCATGGCCCTGATGCGGCAGATGGCCGAGTCCGGCGAGCTGTCGTCGCTGGTGGCCGAACGGGTCTGGCAGGAACTGCGGCGCGCACTGGGCTGCACCCGGCCGTCGGCGTTCGTGCGCACCCTGCACGACGCCGGCGCGCTCGCGGCGGTGCTGCCGGAAGTCGAGGCCCTGTACGGGGTGCCGCAGCGCGCCGAGTACCACCCCGAGGTCGACACCGGCATCCACACCGAGATGGTGCTCGACATGGCCGCGCAACTCGCACCCGGCGACGACCTGATCGGTTTCGCCGCGCTGACCCACGATCTCGGCAAGGCGCTGACGCCGGCCGAACTGCTGCCGCGCCACCATGGCCACGAGCACGGCGGCCTGGAGCCGCTGCAGGCGTTGTGCGAACGGCTCAAGGTGCCGACCGAGCACCGCCTGCTCGCCGAAGCGGTCTGCCGCGAGCACCTCAACGTGCACCGACTCGCCGAGATGCGCCCGCGCAGCGTCTACGAGCTGATCGCGCGGTGCGACGGTTTCCGCAACCCGAAGCGCATCGAACAGATGAGTCTGGTCTGCGAAGCCGACAAGCGCGGCCGCCTGGGCTTGCAGGACCAGCCCTATCCGTCGGGCGCGGCCTTGCGCGCCGCGCTGAAGGCGGCGATGCAGGTGCGCGCGAACGAGATCGCGCCCGGCCTGGCCGGCCCGGAAGTCGGCGAAGCGATGCGGCGCGCGCGGATCGAGGCGATCGCGACAGCGCGCAAGGCCGCGGCGGAGTAAGCGCTTGCTGCACGAACGAACGCCGGGCCGTCGGGCCCTGTAGGAGCGGCGTGAGCTGCGACAAGCCGCAGCGGCGATCGAAAGCATCGCATCCGAAGCCCGGACAGACGGCGGCTTTCCGATAGGTCGCACCACTTAGCCGGTGTTCGGCTTGAGCGCTCGCGTACACGGCTTCGCCTGTCGCGGCTCCAACCCAACGCCGCGTCGCATTGCGACGCAACGATCCGGCGCACCACGCAAAAAAGCCGCCGCGCGGATGCGCGGCGGCTTCGGTGCGACAACGCGGCCGATCTTAGAAGCGGTAATCGATGCGCGCGTAGTAGCTGCCGCCGTTCATGCCGAACGGCAGGGTTTCCCAACCGTACTTGAAGCCGAGCTGCGGGAACGGCGCACCGGTGACGGTGTCCCACTTGTCGGGATAGGTGTCGAAGATGTTGTTGCCGCCGACGGTCAGGCTGGTCTTGGCGTTGAACTTGTAGCGTACGGCCAGATCGCCGAGCCACTTGCCGCCCCAGCGCTGCTTGACGCCCGGGGTGAAGCCTTCGCCGGCCACCGAACCGTAGTAGTTCGCGCGCGCCGTCCATTCCCATTTGCCGATTTCGTACACCCCCTGCAGCACGTGGTGGGCGCGCGGCTGGCCGTCCTGGATCAGGGTCACCTGGGTATCGTCGAACAGCGCTTCCGGCGACAGGATCGTCGACTGCGAACGGCGCTCCTTGACCTCGGTCTTGTTGAAGTGGACCAGCGCGGTCAGGTTGAGCTTGGAGCCGCCGGCGAACTCGGTGTTGTGGCTGGCGACCACGTCCAGGCCGGTGGTGCGGGTGTCGATGGCGTTGGTGAAGAACAGCACCTGGCCGACCCCGATCGGATCGAGGATCGCGCGGATCGGGCAGTTGCCGTTGCCGGGGGCGCAGGGCTGGCCGTTGGTGCCGACGCTCTCGGGCTGGATGTTGCTCGAGAAAATGATGCGGTCGTCGATGTCGATGCGGAACACGTCCATCGTCAGCGAGAAGCGGTCGTTCGGCTTGAACACGAAGCCCAGCGACCCGCTCTTGGAGGTTTCTTCCTTGAGCGGCTCGATGCCGAAGGCGCGGGTCACCGCGCTGTCCTGGCGCGCGGTCAGGGTGTCGGTGAGCACGCCGGCGGCGTTGAGGTTGGTCGAGCGCTGGCTGTAGAACAGCTGCTGCACGCCGGGCGCGCGGAAGCCGGTCGAGACGGTGCCGCGCACCGCGAACTGTTCGGTCGCGTCGAAGCGCGCGGAGAGCTTGCCGGTGGTGGTGTTGCCGAAGTCGGAGTAATCCTCGTAGCGCACCGCGCCGCCGAGCAGGAACCGGTCGGTCAGGTTGGTTTCGGCGTCGAGGTAGATCGCGTAGTTGTGGCGGCCGTCGTCGACCGCTTCGTTCGGCGAGAAGCCCGGAAAACCCTGCATGCCCGGCTGGGCGGTGTCGCCGGTCTGGCCGACGATCGGGATCGCGCGGTTGTTGGTGCGGCCGTAGGTGTAGGTCACCGGCGCGCCGGGACGGATCTGGTAGTCGTCCTGGCGATATTCCACGCCGGTGCCGAGGTACAGCGGATTGTCGTTGAAGCCCTTCAGGGTGCCGCGGAAATCCAGGTTGAAGGTGGTCTGGTCGAACTGCAGGGTGCCGGTGTCGGCCTTGGTCGGCGACTCGGCGTAGATGCCGCCGCCCGGCTTGGGCTCGTACCACCAGCTGACGTTGACCGAGTTGCTCTCCTCGAAGCCGAACTTGCTGCGGCCGCGGTTGATCGAGATGTCCCAATCCCAGTTGTCGTTGATCGGCGCCTTGTAGCCGACCGCGAGCGAAGTGTCGTCGACGGTGGTCAGGATGTTCGGCAGGAAGCCGTTCGGGTACAGCGCCGGCACCGTGCGATTGTCGCCGGGGCTGCGGAAGAAGCCGGAGGAATCGCCTTCGCGCTTGGACAGGCCGCCGAACCAGTACAACTCGCCGTTGCCGACCGGCAGGCCGCCGTTGAACCAGAAATAGGCGTCGGTGGCGTCGGCGTCGCCTAGGCGCTGGGTCACCCGCGGCGGGCTGACGCGCGCGCTGTCGGGACCGGCGCGGTTGGTCTCGGCGCGGTCGCGGTATTCCAGCGACAAGTTGAGGTAGCCGCCGTCGCCGCCGAGCTTGACGCCGGTGTTGACCGAACCTTGGTAGTTGGCGCCGTCGCCGGCGTAGTACTTGCCGGCCTGGAACGAGAGCTGGGTTTCCTCGGTCTGCTTCTTGAGGATGATGTTGATGACGCCGGAAATCGCGTCCGAGCCGTACTGCGCCGCGGCACCGTCGCGCAGCACTTCGATGCGCTCGATCGCCGACAGCGGAATGGCGTTGATGTCGGTACCGGCCGAACCGCGGCCGATGGTCTGCTGCACGTTGACCAGCGCCTGCTGGTGGCGGCGCTTGCCGTTGACCAGCACCAACACCTGGTCGGGGCCGAGCGAGCGCAAGGTGGCCGGGCGCAGGATGTCGGTGCCGTCGCTGACGAAGGTGCGGGAGAAATTGAACGAGGGCTCCAGCATCTGCAGGATCTGGCCGATCTCGGTCGCGCCGGTGGCGTTCAACTCTTCCTTGCCGATCACGTCGACCGGTGCGGCGGTCTCTTCGGCGGCGCGGCCGCGCGCGCGCGAACCGGTCACCTGCACCGCGTCGAGGGTCGTCGCTTCGCGGCTGGCCGGAGCGGCGGGTTCCTGGGCGAAGGCGGAGGGGACGAAGGCGCTGGCGGCCACGGCGGCGGCTACGGCCAGCGCCAGACGGTTGCGGTGCACTGCGGACATGATCGGTTCCTTGCGAGGATGAGGTCAGGCTCCGGAGAGCCCGCGGCGAGCCTCACAAATATTTAACCTTTGCGCAAGCGGTCATGTGACTGTGCCGAATATGCCTTTGTGACCGTTCTCTACTAACCGATACAGCGGCAACCAGTTTTCGGCCAGGCGGCGGACCGGGGTGGCTTAACAGCGGCGGGCCGAAATCGCCGCCCGCCTGCGTCCTGGGCGCGGTGCCCCGCCCCCTCAGGCGCGCCGGCGCGCCAGCCGGCGGTCCAGTTTCTGCAGCCAGCGCGAAGCCGGGGTCAGCGAGACGAACAGGCCGGCGAACACGCCCAGGCTGTTGGCGGCGGCGTCGATGGCGTCGCCGGTGCGCGAATCGGTCAGGCCGGCCTGGGCGAACTCCAGCGCCACCCCGAGCGCGATCAGGCCCGCCGCGGCGATCGCCTGCGGGCGCAGCCGCGGGAACAGCATGGTCGCGTAGGCCGACAGCGCCGCGTACGCGGAAAAATGCTCGATCTTGTCGAACCCCGAGAACGGCGTCGGCGGCAGGTCGTGCGCGGGCAACAGGGTCGCGCCGGCGACCGCGGCGATCATCGCCAGGCCGAGCGCGCACCACAGCGCCGGCCGCTCGAACGCGCGCAACACCCCGCGCGCGCCGTACTCGTCGGCCCCGCTCACAAGCGGAAACTCAGATCGCCGGCCATGAAGGCCACGCCGAACTCGACACCCTTCTCGAAGCCCATGACCTGGAAACGCTCGCCCATCTCGCTCGGCAGGGTCAGGCGCTTGACCTCGTTGAGGCGGCGCTGCTTTTCGACCTCGTCCTCGATGCCTTCGATCCGCTGCAACACCCCGGCCAGACCGTTGCCGAGCAGGAAGCTGGCCTGCGAGCAGTAACCGGACAGATCGAAACCGGCGGCGACGCCGGCTTCGACCAGGGCGGTGAAATCGACCGAGGCGGTGAGGTCCTGCAGGCCCGGCCACAGCAAGGGGTCGCCGTGCATGCGATGGCGGTAGAACGCGCGCAGGGTGCCGTCGACGCGATCGGGCGCGTAGTACTCGGCGCGCGCATAACCGTAGTCGACGAACAGCATCGCGCCGTTGCGCAGGCCGCCGGCGACCGCCTGGATCCAGTACGGCAGTTGCGGCAACAACTCGGAGCGATAGCCGTCGGAGAGCGGACGTTCGAGGCGGCGTTCGGCGATGCGCACCGCCTGGGCGAGGAAATCGTCGGCGGGGCGCAGCTCGCGGGCGAAGCGGTCGCCGTCGATCGTCACGTACTCCTCGAACACTTCCTCGTCGCGGATCGCGAAACGCGGCGTCGGCAGGGCATCGATGACTTCGTTGGCGAACAGCACGCCGTCCCACTCGTCGCCGAACGGTCCGTCCGGCCATTCGAGCAGATCGAACAGCGGCGGCACCAGCCGCTCGCGCAGGCGTTCGCGCTGGCGATGGCGCAGCTCGGCGCTGGGTTCGAGGATCGCGTATCGGTCGGGCAAGGCATCCAGTTCGAGCAGGCGCTTGAGCGCGACTTCGGCGAACGCGCCGGTGCCGCCGCCGAGCTCGAGGAACCGCGCCGACGGCCCGATCTGCTGCAGCACCGGCGCCACCGCTTCGGCAACGCAGGCGGCGAAGACCGGCCCGATCTCCGGCGCGGTGACGAAATCGCCGCTGGGGCCGAACTTGCTCGCGCCGGCGCTGTAATACCCCAGGCCCGGCGCGTACAAGGCCAGTTCCATGAAACGCGAGAACGGTATCGCGCCGCCGTGGGCGAGGATCTGTTCGCGGATCAGGGCCGCCAGGCGCGCACTGTGGGCGAGCGCATCGGCATCGGGGGTCGGCAGATCGAAGGAATTCACGTCGGGGGCGGCGTCGCAGGCGCTTCGGAAACAGGCCGACAGGATACGGCCCCGGCGCAGCCGCGGCGAATCGCGACGGCCTGAGCGGGGTTGGCTGAATGCCGACGCGAGAGACGCCGCGCGCGCGCCGCGCGCATCCGGCGCCTGCTGGCCGAAGGCCGGCGCAGCGACGCGGTGATCACCGAGGTCCACGACACCGGCCTGGAGATCTACAACGAAATGCGCCTGCGCTTCGTCGCCCGCTTCACCGATCACACCGGCGTCGAGCGCTGGGTCACCAAGACCGGCCTGTTCGACCCGGTGCGCCTGCCGCGGGTCGGCGAGGCGGCCGTGGTCTGGTTCTACCCGGACCGCGCCGGCGACGAAGACCGGATCCTGGTCGGCTTTCCCGACGCAGACGAACCGGTCTTGTAAGCGGGATTCGGCGCGCGGCTCAGCGAGCGCGCGCTTCCAACTGCAGGCCTTCGAAACCGGCCGGCATTTCGCCGTCGACCGCATAGCGGTACAACGCCGCCGAGTACACGCCGCCGAGCGCGCTCTGGTACACCGCCAGGGCCAGCAACGCGAGCACGGTCACCGCGCCGAGCAGCACCGCCAGCGCCGAGGAAACCAAGCCCAGGACATAGGCCAGGCCGAAGCCGGCCACGCCGACCGCGAGCATCGCCGTGCCGGTGGCCAGGCCGATGCCGACCATGCCGGCCGCGCTCTCGCCCCAGGTGCGCTTGAACATGCCGACGCTGCGCTTGACCGCATCGATGGGGCCGACGTCTTCGGCGACCAGTACCGGCACCACCAGGAAGGTCGCCATCGTCCAGGCCGCGCCGAGCGCGCCACCGATCAAGCGCACGATGAAGTTGTTGTCGCGGTCCTTGAGCGCCTGCAGGATCATGCCGACGGTCGCGGCGATGGCGGCGTAACCGGCGATCGCCGGCAGGCGCGCGGCCGCGGCGCGGAAGCCGTCGCCGACGGTCGGGTCGCCGCCTTCCAGGCGGATCATCGCCGCGCTGACCAGGGCGCAGTTGCAGAAGATGATCACGAAGTACTGGCAGAAGTAGAAGGTGAAGGCGAACAGCGCGGCGCCGGGGCCGAAGCCGTCGGAGAAGATCTCCAGCGCCGTGGCCGGGATCAGGAACGTCGCCAGCACGATCAGCACGCACACCGCCGACACCACCGGAAACACCAGCAGTTCGCGATCCGAATTGAGTACCGAGGCGCTGGCCTTGGCGAGTTCCCAACTGCGGCTAAGTTTCTCGAACATCGCATGCCCCCATGAATGATCCCGGGGCATCCTCGAACCTGCGGCCGGAAATCGCAAGAGCGTACGCGCCGGCGGCGCGAAATCGATGTCGCGAAAGCGGAGTGGCGAAGCCGGGCGGCGCGGCGGGCGCGCCGCGACGGCTCAGCGGCTGCGTTCGATCATCACCCCGACCGCGCGCGCGTTGCGGATCGCGCTGGGCTTGCTGAGCTTGAGCCGGACCCGGCGCACGCCGAATTCGTCCAGCACGATCGCCGCGACGCGTTCGGCCAGGGTCTCGACCAGGCCGAACTCCGACTGCGCGACGTAGCCGACGATGCGGTCGCTGATCGCCTTGTAGTCGAGGGTGTCGCCGATCGCGTCGCTGGCCGCGGGCACGCGGTTGTCGAAGGCCATCTCGAGATCGAACACCAGCGGCTGGCGGATGCGCCGCTCCCAGTCGTAGATGCCGATCACGGCGTCGATTTCGAGGCCTTCGATGAAGACGTGGTCCATGGGGGCGGGGACTCGGGACGGGGGACTGGGGACTCGAAAAGCGCGGCCATGGTAGGCGGGATCGCACCGCCTTCGCGAGTCCCGAGTCCCGAGTCCCGAGTCCCGAGTCCCGAGAAAGGCTACACAGCCTGCAACAACGCCATGTCCCAGCGCGGGGTCACCTTCACCGCGGCGCTCTCGTGCTGGCCGGCCTGCAGCCGCAGGGCGCCGGCGTAGGCGATCATCGCGCCGTTGTCGGTGCAGAACGCCGGGCGCGGGAAGCACACGCGGCCGCTGCGCTGGTCAGCCATCGCCGCCAGCTTCGCGCGCAGGCGCCGGTTGGCGCCGACGCCGCCGGCGACCACCAGGGTGTTGCAGCCGGCCGCATCGAGGGCGCGCGCGCACTTGATCGCCAGGGTGTCGACCACCGCGTCCTCGAACGCGCGCGCGATGTCGGCGCGGGTCTGCTCGCTCTGGTCGCTGCCGCGCCAGGCCAGCAGGACCTGGGTCTTGAGGCCGCTGAAGCTGAAGTCCAGGCCGGGCCGGTCGGTCATCGGGCGGGCGAACTTGAACAGGCCCGGACGGCCGAGTTCGGCCTGCGCGGCCAGTTGCGGGCCGCCGGGATACGGCAGGCCCATCAGCTTGGCGGTCTTGTCGAAGGCCTCGCCGGCGGCGTCGTCCAGGGTCTCGCCGAGCAGGCGGTAACGGCCGATCGCGTCGACCGCGACCAATTGGGTGTGCCCGCCGGACACCAGCAGGGCCACGAACGGCGGCTGCGGGCGGCCGAGCGGGTCGTCCTCCATCAGCGGCGCCAGCAAGTGGCCTTCCATGTGGTGCACGCCGATCGCCGGCACGTCCAGGGCCCAGGCCAGCGCGCGCGCGACCCCGGCGCCGACCAGCAAGGCCCCGACCAGGCCGGGTCCGGCGGTATAGGCCACTCCGTCGAGCTCGCCGGCCTCCAGGCCGGACTCGGCCAGGGTCTGGCGGATCAGCGGCAGCAGCTTGCGCACGTGATCGCGGCTGGCCAGCTCGGGGACCACCCCGCCGTACTCGGCGTGCAGGGCGATCTGGCTGTACAGCGCATGGGCGCGCAGGCCGGTTTCGGTGTCGTAAACCGCCACGCCGGTCTCGTCGCAGCTGGTCTCGATGCCCAGGACTTTCATCGGCACCCTGCCTGGCACGCCGTTTTCTGGGAGAATGTCGGATTCATGGGTGCCTATGTTGCACCTTCCGCCGGAGCATCGCTATAATGCGCGGCTCTCCCGGTCTGCCCGGGCCGGTTCCCGTTAACGAGATTACGTATGCCCAGCGTCAAAGTCCGCGAAAACGAGCCTTTCGAGTTTGCCCTGCGTCGCTTCAAGCGCACCTGCGAGAAGGCCGGTGTACTGGCCGAGACCCGCAAGCGCGAGTTCTATGAGAAGCCGACCCAGGAGCGCAAGCGCAAGGCCGCCGCGGCGGTGAAGCGCCAGGCGCGCCGTTCGTCGCGCGACGTCACCAAGCGCCAGCGCTTGTACTGATCGTTCGTTCCGCGCGACCCGGCTTCGCCGCCGGCGCTCGTGGGGAACGACCATCAAGCCGGCCGCGCCTCGGGCGCCGCCGGCTTTTTGCGTTTCCAGCCGGCGCGTACCGGAACCGCATCACGCTGCCGCATCGGCGCTGCCGGGCCCTCGCGGCCGGCGCCGCGCCCGCCGGCGCCCCTCCCCCTTTCCGCACCCACAAGGTCAGATCATGAGCCTCAAGCAACGCCTCACCGACGACATGAAGGCCGCGATGAAGAGCGGCGACAAGCAGTCCCTCGGCGTGATCCGCCTGATCAATGCCGCGCTCAAGCAAAAAGAAGTCGACGAGCGCATCGAGCTCGACGATACCGCGGTGATCGCGATCCTCGACAAGATGATCAAGCAGCGCCGCGACTCGGTCAGCCAGTACGAAGCGGCCGCGCGCGAGGACCTGGCCTCGATCGAACGCGACGAGATCGTGGTGATCGAGCGTTACGTCCCGGCCAAGCTCGGCGAAGCCGAGATCCTGGTCGTGCTCGAGGAAGTCATCGCCGAAGTCGGCGCGGCCGCGCCGTCCGACCTGGGCAAGTTGATGGGCCCGCTGAAGGCCAGGCTCGGCGGCAAGGCCGACATGGGCCTGGTCTCGGCGCTGGCGAAGAAGCGCCTGGCGGGCTGAGTTCGCGCCCGATGGGCGAGGGCCCGGCTTCGGGCCGGCCCTCGCCCTGCCCCTCTTCCGCGCGCGGGAGACGGGACTGGCCGGCCTGCCCGGCGGCTTCAAACCTCGCGTACCGGCGGCCTCTGCCGCTTCGCTCGAGGCTGCTGCGCTCGAACCACGCTCAAGCCCCTCGCTCTCGCCTGCGGGAAGAGGGGTGGCTGGGGCTGCCCGCCACGCAACCCGCCCGCAAGGGCCGCACACCCGGAGGTGCACCATGAAGCGTCAACACACCAATACCGGCTGCTTTCGAGCCGAGCCGCGATACCACGCGTAAGCGCCGCAAGGGCTTCCCGTCCGAAACCCGGGTCAAGCGCGGCCGGCGCCTGGTCCACGGCGACAAGGAACTGGTCGAGAAGCTGGGCCGCAACGACCCGTGCCCCTGCGGCTCCATGCGGAGGTTCAAGGAACTGTTGCCTGCGCGAGGGCCGCTACGAAGGTTCCGAACGCGATCACTACTTCAGGGATTGATCGCCGCCGATAGCGGCGGATGACCGCCGATCGCGGCCGTTGTCGTCGGCTGCACACGAACGGCCGGGCCTTACGCCCGGCCGTTTCGTTGCCTCGCGCCTGCACAGCGCGCCCACGCCTCGCTAACCTGGGGCCCCGGATACTGACATCGGCGATCCGTCCGCCGTCATCGCGAGCCGCATGTCCCCGACCCCGCCCGAACGTTCCTCCAGCGAGCGCCCGCCCGACCGCGATGCGGCCGCCGATCAAGGCCCGATGCAGCGCATCCACGCCCTGCAGGCGCGTCTGGAACAAAGCTGGGTGGCCAAGTTCGCCCGGCGCTTCATCGACTACGACATCCTCGCCCTGGCCGCCGCCCTGTCGTTCTACACCCTGCTGTCGCTGGCGCCGTTGGTGCTGATGCTGCTGTGGCTGACCACCGCGCTGTATCCCTCGGCGCAGGAAGAATTCTTCCACCAGATCGGCCTGCTGGTCGGCGACCAAGTCGAGAACACTGCCCGGCTGATCGTAGCCAACGCCGAAAACCGCCCCAGTACCGGCTCGCTGGCGGCGTTGATGGGCACCCTGGCGCTGCTGGTCGGCGCCTCGGTGGTGTTCGGCCAGTTGCAGGCCGCGCTCAACCGGGTGTTCCGCAGCGACGCCAAGCGCCTGGGCGGGATCGCCGCCTGGCTGCGCAAGCGCCTGCTCTCGTTCGGCATGGTCATCAGCGTCGGTTTCCTGCTGGTGGTGTCCATGGCGGTGCAGGCGGCGCTGCAATTGCTGATCGCCTATGTGCCCGACCTGCTCCCGGTGGTCGCCGCGATCGTCTCATTCGCGCTGTACACCCTGGTGTTCGCGGCGATGTACCGCTGGCTGCCGGACCGTCCGGTCAGCCGGCGCCGGGCGCTGTTCGGCGGCGCGCTGACCGCCGGGCTGTTCATGCTCGGGCGCAGCGCGATCGGCCTCTACCTCGGCCAGGCCAGCCTCGGCACCGCCTACGGCCCGGCCGGCGGCCTGGTGATCATGCTGGTGTGGATGTACTACTGCGCGGTGGTGTTCCTGCTCGGGGCGCTGATCACCGCCATGCTCGACGAACGCGCCCGCGTGCGCCGGCGCCTGGCCGACGAATGCGCGATCGCCGGGGTCGACCTCCCGGCCTCGTAGCGACGACACAGGGCGCCGCCGACGCCCCTGCGAGGCCGAGCGGCCACGACCCGAACCGTCGCGCGCTGGCCGCGCATGGCATCCTAGACGCCTTCCGGTCAGACCACGACGAGCAACGCCGCCCCCTCGCGGGCGCCCTACGCATGGCCCGCATTCCCGACGGTTTCATCGACGACCTCCTGGCGCGCACCGACATCGTCGAGGTGATCGGTACGCGCGTGCCGTTGAAACGCCAGGGCAAGGAATACTCGGCGCGCTGCCCGTTCCACGACGAGCGCTCGCCCTCGTTCACGGTCTCGCCGACCAAGCAGTTCTATCACTGCTTCGGCTGCGGCGCGCACGGCACCGCGATCAGCTTCCTGATGAACTACGACCGCCTCGAATTCCTCGACGCGGTCGAAGAGCTCGCCAAGCGGGTCGGCGTCGAAGTGCCGCGCGACACCCGCGCGCGCAACGAAGACTCCGACACCCAGGACTTGTTCAGCACGGTCGAGGCCGCGTCGCGCTTCTTCCAGAAACAATACGCCCACAGCGGCAAGGCCCAGGGCTATCTCGACAGCCGCGGGGTCAGCGCCGACATACGCGAGCGCTTCGGCATCGGCTACGCGCCCGACGGCTTCAACGCGCTGCGCGATGCGCTCGGCACCGACGAGCGGCGCATGCGCCTGCTCGAACGCGCCGGACTGTTTTCCAAGAACGACAGCGGCCGCGTCTACGACAAGTTCCGCGACCGGGTGATGTTCCCGATCCACGACCGGCGCGGGCGCACCATCGCCTTCGGCGGCCGCGTGCTCGACAAGGAAGACGGGCCGAAATACCTCAACTCGCCGGAGACGCCGCTGTTCCACAAGGGCCGCGAACTGTACGGCCTGTGGCAGGTGCGCCAGACCCACAACAAGATCCCGCGCCTGATCGTGGTCGAAGGCTACATGGACGTGATCGCGCTGTTCCAGCACGGCGTCGACACCGCGGTGGCGACGCTCGGCACGGCGACCACGCCCGACCACGCCGAGCTGCTGTTCCGCAACGCCGCCGACGTGTATTTCTGTTTCGACGGCGACCGCGCCGGCCGCGGCGCGGCCTGGAAGGCGGTCGAGTCGGTGCTGCCGCGCATGAAGGACGGGCGCCAGGCCTTCTTCCTGTTCCTGCCCGACGGCGAGGACCCGGATTCGCTGGTGCGACAGGAAGGCGCCGAGGGCTTCGACCGGCGCCTGCGCGAGGCCACGCCGCTGTCGCAGTTCCTGTTCGATTCGCTCGCCGCCGACGTCAATCTCAACACCCTCGAAGGCAAGGGCCGCTTGGCCGAACGCGCCAAGCCGCTGCTCGCGCAGATTCCCGACGGCGCCTTCGGCGATCTGATGAAGCAGCGCCTGACCGAACTGACCGGGGTCGGCGCGCGCGCTTCGAGCCCCGACACCCACGTACCGACGCAGCGCGCGCACGGCGGCGGCGGGCGCCATGCGCCGACGCCGAAGCGCAGCCTGGTGCGCAGCGCGATCTCGGTGTTGCTGCAAAAGCCCTCGCTGGCCGCCGCGCTGACCCCGCCCTACCGCTTCGCCGAACTGCGCCAGCCCGGCATCGACCTGCTCGTCGAGATCGTCGACCTGGTCCAGCAACGCCCGGAAATCAGCACCGGTGCGCTGCTCGAACAGTTCGCCGGCCACGAGCAGGCCGGCGCCCTGCAGAAGCTCGCCAGCCACAGCCTGCCCGGCGACGACGACACCTTGCAACGCGAGTTTCTCGACGCGGTCGCCCAGCTCGACAAGCAGACCATCGAACAGCGCCTGGCCGAGCTGCAGCACCAGCACCGCGAAGTCGGCCTGAGCAGCGAGGAAAAACGCGAGCTGCTGTCGCTGCAGCAGGCCCGGTTGGCGAAAGCGCCGGGGCCCTGAGCACCGCTCCGCTTGCAGGAGCGACGTGAGTCGCGACCAACCGAAGAGGTGAACGTCAGCGCCCTATCCGAGGTCCGAATAAACCGTGCCGACACGCAAAAGCCAGCCGATTGTCCTGGCTTCGGTCGCAGCGCTTTCGATCGCCTCTACGGTCGGTCGCGGCTCACGCCGCTCCTACAGCGGCAACGGCTCAGCATCGCAAACGCGCCGAAGCCTCATCCCCACACCTCCGCCATCGCCCGGGCGAAGTTGCCGCCGAGGATCTTGCCGATGCGCGCATCGGAATGTCCGCGCGCCGACAACAATGCGGCCAGGGTCTCGAAGCGGTCGACCGTGTTGAGGTCGGGCACGAACAGATACACCTCCTCGCTTTCGCCGGCCGCCGAGATGCCGAGCCGGCGCCGCTCCTGGATCGCCTCGCGGTGTTGCCGCTTGTATTTCTCGCTCAGCCGCACCGGCGAGACGAGGTTGTCGGTGCCGATGCCGACGTGGTCTTCGCCGCAGACCCGCAGGGCGTGTTCGAGGTGGCGGACGACGTCGGCGGCGGTGGTCTGGCCGCTTTCGCGCAGGAACGGCATCAGGTAGATGCCGACCACGCCGCCGCCGTCTGCGACCGCGCGCAGCTCGGCATCGGTCTTGTTGCGCGGGCGATCGACCAGCGCGGCGCAGCCGGTGTGGCTGATCAGCACCGGCGCCTTCGAGGCGGCGATCGCCTCGGTCGCGGTGCGGCGCCCGCTGTGGGCCAGATCGACCAGGATGCGGCGCTCGTTGAGGCGTTCGATCAGGCGATGGCCGAAGCGGCTCAGGCCGGCGTTGCCGGGTTCCAGGCAACCGTCGCCGACCAGGTTGCGCAGGTTGTAGGTCAGCTGCACGGTGCGCACGCCGAGCCGGTGGAAGTCGTCGACGCGCTCGAGCTTCTCGCCGATCGGCGCGCTGTCCTGGAACTGATAGACCACGCCGAGTTTCTTCTCGCGCCGCGCGGTCGCCAGGTCGGCGCCGCTGCGCACGGGCATGAACACCTGCGGATGGGCGAGGATCTCGTTCTCCCAAAAACCGATACTGCGCACCGTCTCCTCGTAGGCGCCTTCGTACTGCGCGACCGGGCCGACCGTGGTCTGGATGACGCGCAGGCCGCTGCGGCGCGCGTCGTCGATCAGGCGCGCCGACAGGGCCGCGCCCGGCGCGCCGTCGTCGCCGGCGATGAAGCCGCAACCGTCGATCACCATCGCGTCCGCGTACGGCGGCCAACGCGGCGCCGGGCTGTCCGCCCGGACATCGTCGGCCGAGCTAGCCCCGGCCGAGCCGGCGCCGGCCCAGGCAATGGCGAGCGCGCCGGCGCCGCCAATCAGAAACGTCCTTCTGTCGATCATCGAATCCTCCCTGGAATGAACCCTCGCGCGCGGCTGCGGCGATTCGTGCGCTCGGTCACGCGCTGTCGCGGCACTCTAAGGCAAACGCGCCAGCGCCCGAGCCGTGACTTTCGGGACGGATCGCGCCGCGGCGGGCGCGCTAAGCTCGGGAGGGGTACGCCAGAATTCCGCGGCCGCGGAGCGCCCGCACCCTTCCCGGGGAGAACGCCGATGTCGCTGCGCCATGCCTTGTCCGTCGCTGCGCTGGCCGTGGCCTGCGTCGTCTCCCTGCCGGCCCACGCGGCAGACCCCGTCGTGCGCGAGCACCACGGCAACCGCGTCAGCGAAAACCTGCCGGCGATCGCGCCGGCCCTGCTCGAACGCCTCGAGCGCTACCAGAACACACGCGGCGCCAGCCTCGGCGGCTGGACCGCCGACGGCTGCCTGCTGATCGCCACGCGCTTCGCCGAGACCCAGCAGGCGCACCGCGTCTGCGAGCCCATGGGCATGCGCGAGCAACTGACCTTCCAGCGCGAGCCGCTCAACGGCCTGGTGGCGGCGCCGAAACCGCTCGACGGCTTCGTATTCGGCAAGGACGTCGGCGGCAACGAGTTCTGGCAGTTGCACTGGTTCGACCTGGCCAGCCGCGAGACCCGCCTGCTCACCGACGGCAAGGCGCGCAACCAGGACCCGCGCTTCTCGCACGACGGCAGGCAACTGGCCTACAGCAGCACCGTGCGCAACGGCCGCGACACCGACGTATGGGTGATGGACCTCGCCACCGGCAAGGCGCGCGCGGTGGTGACCGAGGGCGGCACCTGGAGCGCTTCGGATTTCTCGCCGGACGGCAAACAACTGCTGGTGAGCAAGTACGTCTCGGCCAGCGAAACCTATCCGGGCCTGGTCGAGCTGGACAGCGGCAAGCTGCAGCTGTTCCCGGTCGACGGCGGCAAGGCGGCGATCAGCGATTTCCGCTTCTCCAGGGACGGCAAGGCGGTCTACTACGTCTCCAACGAAATCCTCGACGGCAAGCCGCAGGAGTTCGCTACCCTGCGCCGGCACGAGCCGGCGAGCGGCAAGTTCGAGGTGCTCAGCGCCGGCATTCCCTGGGACGTCGGCGACCTCAGCCTGTCCGAGGACGGCCGCCACCTGCTGTTCGTCAGCAACGAGGACGGCATCGGCAAGCTGCACCTGCTGTCGCTGCCCGGGCATAAAGAAATCGAGCTGCCGGCGCTGCCGGTCGGGGTGATCGGCGGCGCCGAGTTCTCGCCCGACGGCCGGCGCATCGCCGTGTCGATCAACACCGCCACCTCGCCGAGCGACGTGTACGTGATCGAGTTGGGCGCGAAACGGCTGGTGCGCTGGACCCGCAGCGAGGTCGGCGGCCTCGACTCCAGCCGCTTCGTGGCGCCGAGCCTGATCCGTTATCCGACCTTCGACCGCGTCGACGGCCGGCCGCGCACGATCCCGGCGTTTTACTACCGGCCGGCGAAGATTCCCGCCGGCGCCAAGCTGCCGGTGGTGATCCAGATCCACGGCGGCCCGGAAGCGCAGGCGCAGCCGAGCTTCAACGCCAACGCCCAATTCCTGGCCAACGAGCTCGGCGTGGCGACGCTGGTGCCGAACGTGCGCGGCTCGGCCGGCTACGGCCGCACTTACCTCGGCCTGGACAACGCCGAGAAGCGCGAGGACTCGGTCAAGGACATCGGCGCGCTGCTCGACTGGATCGCGGCCCAGCCCGAACTCGATGCGCAGCGCGTCGGCGTGTACGGCGGCAGCTACGGCGGCTACATGGTGCTGGCCTCGCTGATGCACTACAGCGACCGCATCCGCGCCGGCGTCGACGTGGTCGGCATCTCCGACTTCAGCACCTTCCTGACCAACACCGAGTCGTATCGCCGGGATCTGCGCCGCGCCGAATACGGCGACGAGCGCGTGCCCGAGATGAAGGCGGTGTTCGAGCGCATCTCGCCGCTCAGGAACGCCGGCAAGATCCGCGCGCCGCTGTTCGTCGCCCAGGGCCGCAACGATCCGCGCGTGCCCTATACCGAGGCCGAGCAGATCGTGAAGGCGGTGCGCGGCAACGGCGTGCCGGTGTGGTTCCTGATGTTCGACGACGAAGGCCACGGCTTCCACAAGAAGGCCAACACCGACTACTTCGGCGCGGCGATGATGACCTTCTGGCAGCAGCACCTGATCGGCGGCGGCCCGCACGCGAAGTGACCCAACGCGCCCGTTCGCGGGCACGAAGTCTTTGAACTGTCACGTTTTCCTGGGGTTTCCCCCAATGGGCGGATCGGCACATTCTGGCTAGATTCCAGGCTGACGCGCAGCCAGGCCCGCCCGATGACCGACCCGATCAGCCCGAACGTCCACCTCGACCGCTCCTCGCCGGGCATCGAACCGTTCGCCGCATCGACCGCGCAGCGCTTGGGCAGCGCCGAGCCGGCGCAGGCGCGCGCGACCGTCGATGCATTGACCGCACCGCAACTGCAGGGGCTGCGCGCGGAAGTCGAAGCGATGCCGGTGGCCGAGCGCGAGGGCCTCGCCAACGAACTTGCCGGCACGCTCGACGCGCCGCAACTGCGCAAGCTGGAGACCGCGTTCGGGCGCGATGCCATCGCCGCCGCGGTCGAACGCCGCAGCGGCCCCGCGGTGCGCGAGGCCTATGCCGAAGGCGCCGATAATGAAGGAATCGATAGCGAAGGCGTGGGCAACGGCCTCGCCGAGGCCGCCGACGGGCTGATCGGCCGGCTCAAGGACTGGCTCGGCCTCGACGCCGGCACGCGCGGCGAGACCGAGGAAATTTCGGCGACGGTCGTCAACCCGGACACCGGCGAGGTCAACGACGCGCGCTGGACCGTCGACGACGAAGGCCGCCCGATCCACGCCGAAGGCACCCTGCGCACCGTGTTCAGCGGGATCGAGCGCAGCGACGAGGAGACCGAAGCCCAGCGCACCGCCGCCGGCCGCGGCGTCGACGGCGACCAGGGCGGGCACGTGTTCGGCCACCGCTTCGTCACCGACCAGGGCCTGAAGAACCTGTTCCCGCAGAACGGCAACTTCAACATGGGCGCCTACAAGACCCTCGAGAACGAGTGGGCGGCCTGGGTCGACCAGGGCATGGAGGTGCGCATCGACATCGACCTGACCCCGCGCGAGGCCGACCGACCGGACCGTGTTCGCATTTCCTACGACGTGATCGATCCCGCCGACGGCGACAGGGTTTACGATCAGCGCGTCACCTTCGAGAACCGCGCCGGCCAGAGCTACGATCGGGTCGAGACCGGGCAGATGGACGACCTGATCGAAGCCGCTTCCTAACGCTCAAGGCAGGACATGAACAGAGACGAATTGCTCGGCGAGATCGCACGCCTGATCGTGGTCGACCCCAAGGCCAGCGAGCGGCCCTGGGACGGATATGCGCTGATCGCCTGGTACGGCGACGGCATCAGCCGCCTCAACGGCTTCCGCTACGACAAAGGCCAGCCGGGCGAACCGCTGACGCCGTCGGGTGTGGAGATCGAGAACCGCCTCGAACAACTGCGCAAGGTCACCCAGGTCGCCGGCAAGGCGCCATGGCGGGTCTGCATCGTGCGCATCCACCGCGCCGACGCCGAAGTCGCGATCGACTTCGAGTACGAAGACCCGGGCCGCTGGTACGTGACCCCCGACAGCTCGGCCGAGATCGCCGAGCGCGTGCGGCCTTGCTGAGAGGTTGAGCGAACCCGCGCCGCTCCGGGTAGGAGCGGCGCAAGCCGCGACCCACCGCAAAGGTGTACGTCAGCGCTCGCGGTCGAGGCCCGGAAAAACGGCGCTCAACGACCGAAGCAAGCGCAGCCGCCGGGCTTCGGCGATTGCGCGATGGACCGCCCGGCCGCTGCCGGCCAGAATGCGGAGTCTGCCGCACCTGCCCGGCGAGGCGAGCACCGGATGAGTTGGCTCCAGCGACTGCGCGTCGACAGCTTCACCCTGGCCCTGCTGGCGGCGGTCGCGCTGGCCTGGTGGTTCCCGCTCGGCGGCGCGCCGGCCGCGGCCCTCGACCGCTTCACCGACCTCGCCATCGCCGCGCTGTTTTTCCTGCACGGCGCGCGGCTGTCGCGCGAGGCGATTCTCGCCGGCGCCCTGCATTGGCGCCTGCACCTGCTGATCTTCGCCAGCACCTTCGTTCTGTTTCCGTTGCTCGGCCTGGCGCTGAAACCCTTGTCCGGGCGCCTGCTGACCCCGGAGCTGTATCTCGGCCTGCTGTTCCTGTGCACCCTGCCCTCGACCGTGCAGTCCTCGATCGCCTTCACCTCGATGGCCGGCGGCAACGTGCCCGCGGCGGTGTGCAGCGCCTCCGCTTCGAGCCTGCTCGGCGTATTCCTGACGCCGCTGCTGATGAGCGCGCTGGCCGGCGCACAGGGCGCGATGGCGCATCCGGCCGAGGCCATCGGCAAGATCGTGCTGCAGTTGCTGCTGCCCTTCGTCGCCGGCCATCTGCTGCGGCGCTGGATCGGCGGCTGGGTCGAGCGCCGGCGCGCGCTGTTGCGCTACACCGACCAGGGCACGGTGCTGCTGGTGGTCTACACCGCCTTCGCCGCCTCGGTCGCCACCGGGCTGTGGCAGAGCACGCCCGTGCAGGCGTTGTACGTCGTGTTCGCGGTCTGCGCGGCGCTGCTCGCGGTGGCGATGTTCGCCACGACCTTCGCCGCGCGCCGCCTGGGGTTTTCGCGCGAGGACGAAATCGCGATCGTGTTCTGCGGCTCCAAGAAAAGCCTGGCCACCGGCGTGCCGATGGCCAAGATCCTGTTCGCGAGCAGCGCGCTCGGCGCGATCGTGCTGCCGGTGATGGTGTTCCACCAGATCCAGCTGATCGTCTGCGCCCAGCTCGCGCGCCGCTATGCGCGCCGGGCGCTGCCGGCGCAACCGGCCGAGGACGTCGCCGACTGAGTCCGGCCGCGCGCGGCCGAACGGCTCAACGCGCGTCCTTGACCACCTCGCCGCCCTTGATCACCACCGGCACCGATTCGAGCAGGGCGACGTTCTGGGTCGGGTCGCCGGCGACTGCGATGATGTCGCCCCAGCGGCCTTTCTCGATCAGGCCGACGTCCTGGCGGCCCAGCGCTTCGGCCGCGTTCGCGGTGGCCGCCTGGATCGCCTGCGCCGCGCTCATGCCGTAGCGTTGCATCACCGCGAACTGGCGGCCGTTGTGGCCGTGCGGATAGACCCCGGTGTCGGTGCCGTAGACCATCCTGACCCCGGCTTGGTGGGCGCGGCGGAAATTCTCGCGCTGGATGTCGGCGACTTCCCGGTCCTTGCGCAGGTTGTCTTCGAGCACGCCGTTCTTCTTGCCCTCGGCCTGGGTGTACTCGGTGTTGTAGATGTCCATCGACAGCCAGGTGCCGTGCTGCTTGGCCAGGCGGATGCCTTCCTCGTCGATCAGGCTGGCGTGCTCGATGGTGTCGATGCCGGCACGGATCGCGTCCTTGATCCCGCTGCTGCCGTGCGCATGCGCGGCGACCTTGAGCCCCCAGCGATGCGCCTCGTCGGCCACCACCTTCATCTCCTCCAGGCTCAGCTGCTGCTGGCCGGGTTCGGTGTTGCGCGAGAACACCCCGCCGGTGGCGCAGATCTTGATCACCTGTGCGCCGTACTTGCGCAGCTCTCGCACGTGCTGGCGCGCCTGCTCGGGCGAGTCGGCGTTGTAAGGGCTGCGCTGCTGCATCGACGGCGGGAAGAACGTCGAGTCGCAATGGCCGCCGGTGGCGCCGAAACCGTAGGCGGCCGAGACGATGCGCGGGCCGCGCAGCTTGCCCTCGTCGATCGCCTGGCGCAGGCCGACATCGTTCCAGGCATCGGCGCCGAGATTGCGCACCGTGGTGAAACCGGCGGCCAGGGTGTCCTGCGCGTGCTTGACCGCGAGCACCGACCAGAAGCGGTCGTTGAACTGCAGTCCGGTATAGCCGCCGTAGGTCGGGTCGGCGTCGAGGTGGGTGTGCATGTCGATCAGGCCCGGCAGCAGGGTCATGCCGGGCAGGTCGAGGCGTCGCGCGCCGGCCGGCGCCGCGTCGCCGGCGCGGCCGACCTCGGCGATGCGGCCGTCGCGGATCAGCACCTGCGGGTGGTCGGTCAGCCGCCCGCTGCGCGCATCGAACAGCCTGGCCGCGGTGACCACCAGCTCGCGCGGCGGTGCGGCGCCCTGCGCCTGCGCGGCGGGCTCCTGTGCCTGCGCGGCGGCGAGGGCCGACAGCGGCAGCAGCGCCGCGACGGAACGGACGATCCGGTGCTTCATCGACGGTGGTCCCCTAGTGACTGGCGCCGGCGCGGCGCGGACGATCAATGCATTCGCTGCAGTTCGAGCAAGGGCGCCGACTGCATCGACGAGGGCAGCCAGTGGTCGATCAGCAGGAATGCGAACAACACCATCAGGTAGACGATCGAGTAGTTGAAAACCCGCATCGCGTACAGTTCGTCGGGCGGGTTCATCAGCTTCCAGGCGTGGTACAGGAACACCGCGTCCAGCACCAACACCCCGAACAGATAGAAGTAACCGCTCATGCCGAATACGCACGGCAGCACCGACACCACCGTCAGCAGGATCGTGTAGAACAGGATCTGCCAGCGGGTGTACTCGACGCCGTGGGTGACCGGCAGCATCGGCACCATCGCCCGCGCGTAGTCGGCGCGGCGGAAGATCGCCAGCGCCCAGAAATGCGGCGGCGTCCACACGAAGATGATCAGCACCAGCAGCAGCGCATGGGCCCAGTCCCACTCGCCCTGCATGCCGGTGACCGCGGCCCAGCCGAGCAGCGGCGGCGCCGCGCCGGCGATGCCGCCGATGACGATGTTCTGCGGGGTGGCGCGCTTGAGGAACACCGTATAGACCACCGCGTAGCCGATCAGCGAGGCGAAGGTCAGCCACGCGGTCAGCGCGTTGACCCACACCACCAGGATGGTCATCGACAACGCCGCCAGGATCAGCGCGAACACCAGCGCCTGGGTCGGTGAGACCTGCCCGGCGACGATCGGCCGCCACGAGGTGCGCGCCATCTTGGCGTCGATGCGCGAGTCCAGCAATTGGTTGATGGTCGCCGCCGACGCCGCGGCCAGCCAGATGCCGAAGAAGCCGAGCACCGATTCGCGCAGCGGCGGCCAGCCCGGCACGGCCAGGAACATGCCGACGAAGGCGGTGAACACGATCAGCGCGACGACGCGCGGCTTGGTCAGGTCCCAGTACTGCTTGGCGGTCGGGCGCTTGGCGGTGTTCATCAGACCTCCGGCGTGCGCAGGCGGGCGAGCAGCGAGACCAGCGCGAACAGCAGCAGTGCGGCGCCGGCGTTGTGCGCGACCGCGACCGCGAGCGGCAGGCCGAGCTTGACGTTGGCGATGCCCAGGCCGACCTGGGCCAGGGTCAGGACGCCGAGCAGGCTCGCCCAGCCGCGCATGCCGGGCGTGCGCAGCAGCTTCACCGTCAGGCCCAGCAGATAGACGAACACCACGCCGGCCATGATGCGGTGAGCCAGCTGGATCGCGATGCGCGCCTCGCCGTCGAGGATCCCGCCTTCGTAGTCCACGCCGATGCCGCGCCACAGCACGAAGGCCTCGCCGAAGTCGTGGCGCGGCCACCACTGGCCGACGCAGGTCGGAAAATCGTTGCCGCAGGCCAGCGCGGCGTAGTTGGCGCTGGTCCAGCCGCCGAGCGCGATCTGCACGCCGAGCACGGCGACGCCGAGCATCAGCAGCCGCCGCACGCTCGACGCGTCGGCCAGGCGGATCGGCTGGCCGATCGCGCGCCATGCGGTCCACACCAACAGCGAGAAGGTCAGCAGGCCGCCGAGCAGATGACCCATGACCACCACCGGCTTGAGCAGCCAGGTGACCGTCCACATGCCCAACAGGGCCTGGAAGATGATCACCGCCAGGGTCAGCGCCGACACCCGCGACAGATCGGTATTGCTCCAGCGCAGCGCGGCGGCCAGCAGGATCGCCTCGCCGACGATCGCCAATGCCGAAGCCGCGACATGCTGGCCTTTCATGTACAGCGGTATCGCGACGGCCACGAGCGCGGCCGCGACGATCACCTGCGGCACGCCGTAGGCGCGCTTGCGCGCCGACACCAGCGCCAGGATCAGCACCAGCACGCCGAGCAGGCCGGCGATCATGCGGTGGAACTGCTCGCGCCAGGCCTTGTGCACCTCGACCGGACGGATCGCGGTGGCGACGTGGTCGGTGATTTCGTGGGCGCTGGTCGGCCAGGCCGCGCGGCCGTAGCAGGTCGGCCAGTCCGGGCAGCTCAGGCCGGCGTTGGACAGGCGCACGAAGGCGCCGAACACGATCACGCACAGCGCCAGAGCGACCGCCAGCCAGGCGATGCGATGGAAATTCTTCGACAGGCCGGTCTTGCTCAGGCCGTTGGTGAACGGATCGGAGGATCCGGGCTTGTGGGTTGCGCTCATTCGAAAACTCGTTCCTGCAAACTCTGGGTGCCGGATCGGCGCCCGACTACCGGCCGCTGCCGCGACCGGCTCGTGCCGCGCCGCTCACATCAGTTTCAGCAGCTTGGCCAGGTCGGCGCGCAGCCCGCCCGGATCGGTGCCGGGAGCGTAACGCAGAATCACGAAGCCGTTCGGGTCGATCACGTACAGCGGCAGGCCGGCCGGGTCGTTCAGTCGCGGCAGTTGCGCGCGCAGCTCCGGCGAGAGGCCGAGCACGCGCAGGCTGGGCGGGCGCTTGGCCCCGGCCGGCGGCTCGCCGAGCCAGAGCAGCTCGACCTGGTCGGCATCCTTGCCGAACAGCTGCCAGACCGTATCGAGCTGCTGCGACAACTCGACGCAGGCCGCGGCGCAATCCGGCGCCGGCGCGACCACGATGCGCCAGATCCGCGCCGGCGGGTTCCAGGCGTAGACGCGGCCGTCGGCCAGGCGCGGCCGCAGCGCGCGCAGGTCGGGCTTGGGCTCGAGCAGCTCGCCGTGCTGGCGGCTCGCCGCCGGATGGTGATCGGTGAAGCGCATGATCCCGGCGATCAACATCGGCACGAAAAAGAACGCCGCGATCAGCACCAGCACCAGGCGGTTGCGATTGCGCTGCGAGGAAGGGTCGGGTGTGGTCATGGTTGTCGACGCCGAGGGCGGAACGTGAGGATCAGGGCGGTGACCAGCACCGCCAGGGCGAGCGCGAACCACTGCAGCGAGTAACCGCGGTGCTTGTCCGGCGGCAAGGTGTTGGCGAGCAGTTCCAGGTCGCGCTCGTAGCCGAGTTCGAGCGCCGGATCGAGGCGCAACACGCGCGGCGCAAGCGGCACCGACAGGCCGGTGGCTTCGGCGATCGCCTTCGGCTCGACCCGGGTCAACAGCCAGGCCTCGCCTTCGCGGCCCAGGCCCGGGCCCAGCGCGAGGCCGGTCGACGGCGGCGGCGCGAGCAGCCCGCGCAAGCCGAGTTCGCCGTCCGGCCGGGCGATGGCCGGCAGCTTGCGATCGCCGCCGAGCGGCAACCAGCCCAGGTCGACCAGCAAGGGCCCGCCCTGCACCGGCACGAAGATGCGATAGACGCGCACGCCGGCACGTCCGTTGCGCTGCTGGTTGTCGAGGAGCAGCGCGCCGCGCTCGTCGAACCGGCCTTGCCCCACCGCCCAGTCGTAGTCGCGCACGCGCGCCGGGTCGCCGGCCGCAGCCAGCGGCCGCGGCACGCGCGCGCCCAGGACCGCGGCGGCGGCATCGAGCATGGCCTGCTTCTCGACCGCGCGCCGGGCCTGCCACAGCCCCAGGTTGGCGAACAGCGCGATCGCGGCGAGCGCGAGCGTCCAGCCGAACAGCAGGGTGCCGCGGCGGCTCACCCCATCCTCCCGGCGGGCTGCGATAATCCACCGATCGCAGCCGCGCGCGTCCGGCGCGCACTTGAGGAGCCCGCGGTGAACGAGTCGCTGAAGATCCTGCTGGTGGTCGGCTTCCTGATCGTCATCCTCTGGAACCTGGGTGCAGGCCTGTACTACATGCTGGTGGACAAAGGCGGGAGCAAGCGCACGGTCAATGCGCTGACCCGCCGCATCGCGCTGTCCATCGCGCTGATCGCCATCATCCTGTTCGCGATGTGGATGGGCTGGATCGAACCGCACGGGGTCGGCTCCAACCCGAATTGATCCTGTCGGGCAAGCACGCCCGAAGTGCCTGGATTCCCGCCTTCGCGGGAACGACGTCCCGACAAGTTACAGGTAGGCCCGTCTTGCCGGCGTCGGTATCGGCATCCGGCCGCGGCCGCGCGGGGGCCACGCCCACCCTCGGCTCAAAAAACGAAAGGCCGGCAGCGCCGGCCTCTCGTCGTGCTTTGCCGCTCCTGCGCTCGCGCTTACAGCACGTACACGAACAGGAACAGGCCGAGCCAGACCACGTCGACGAAGTGCCAGTACCAGGCCACCGCCTCGAACGCGAAATGGTTGTCCTTGTCGAAATGGCCCTTGAGGCAACGGAACCAGATGATCGCCAGCATGATCGTGCCCAGGGTCACGTGCAGGCCGTGGAAACCGGTGAGCATGAAGAAAGTCGAGCCGTAGATGCCCGAACCCAGGGTCAGGTTGAGCTCGGTGTAGGCGTGGATGTATTCCTCGGCCTGGAAGAACAGGAACACGCAGCCCAGCAGCACGGTCAGGCCCAGCCAGAACAGCAGCGACTTGCGGTGGCCGCCCTTGAGCGCGTGGTGCGCGGCGGTGACCGTGGAGCCCGAGGTCAGCAGGATCAGGGTGTTGAGCAGCGGCAGGCCCCAGGCCGGGATGGTCTGGAACGCGCCGCCGACTTCGGCCGGGCCGGCGCTCGGCCAGGCGGCGCTGAACTGCGGCCACAGCAGGCTGTTGGTCATCACGCCGTCGCCTTCGCCGCCGAGCCACGGCAAGGCCAGGGTGCGGGCGTAGAACAGCGCGCCGAAGAACGCGGCGAAGAACATCACCTCGGAGAAGATGAACCAGATCATCCCCATCCGGAACGAGACGTCGACCTGCTTGTTGTAGTTGCCGCGCACCGATTCGCGGATGACGTCGCCGAACCAGCCGAACAGCACGCCGACCATCATCGCCAGGCCGACGAAGAACACCGGCTTGCCCCAGCTGACTTCGTTGAGCCAGCTGGCGACGCCGATCATGGTCGTGAACAGGCCGATCGAGCCGAGGAACGGCCAGCGGCTGCTGTGCGGCACGTAGTAGATGTTGGCGTCTGGCGTGTGAGCGTGGGCCATGGCGGCGTTCCAGTGATAAGTGGTGCTGGTTTGAATGGTGCTGAGCCGCTTACGGCGCCGACAGCGGCGAGGAGGCGGTCTTGGACACCGTTCCTTGCTGCAGGCGCGCCGTGAGCACGTCGTTCTTGGAGAAAGTGTAGGACAGTGTGATCGTCTTGATCTCGGCCGGCAGGTTCGGGTCGACGATGAAACGCACCGGCATGTCGCGCGACTCGCCCGCCTGCAGGGTCTGGGCGGTGAAGCAGAAGCATTCGGTCTTGTTGAAATAGCCCGAGGCCCGCGCCGGCGCGACCGACGGCGAGGCGCTGCCGACGATGGCGCGGTCGGTGGTGTTGCGGGCGTAATAAGTGGTCTCGTACTGCTCGCCCGGACGCACCTGCATGCTGAACTGCTGCGGCTTGAAGTCCCAGGGCAGCTTGGAATTGACGCTGCCGTCGAACTGCACCGTGACCAGTCGGTCGGCGACCGGCGCGGTGGCCGCCTTCGCCTCGACCACGCCGCGTTCCAGGCGGATGCCGAACACCTTCTCGCAGGCGATCCGGTACATCGGCACGAGGGCGAAGGTGAAACCGAACGCGCCCAGTGCCACCAGCACCATCAGCCGGATCATCTTCGGGCTCGCCTGGCGGCGGACCTCGGCGTTGGCCTTGGCGTCGTCGGCGCTCACTTGGACAGCACCCCACTGAGGATGAAGGCGACGTACACCGCCACCGCGGCCAGCCCAAACCACAACGCCGTACGGCGCGCGGCCGAACGGCGATGGGCGAGGTCGTGCTGGTCGTGGGGCTGGGTCATCTTGAGTCGCCTGGGCCGGGCAGCGCGCTATCGGATCGAAGCGGTCGCTGCCGGAGCCGGTCGCGGGGTCCTGTGTCCTGTCGGGTTCAGTGGGTGATGTCGCCGTGGGCCAGATCGCCGTCGCGGATCACCGGCGGCGTACCGAAGGTGTGGTGCGGAGCCGGGCTCGGCACGGTCCATTCCAGACCGCGCGCGCCTTCCCAGGCCCGCGCCTCGGCCTTGGCGCCGACCTTCTGCGAACGCAGCAGGATGAAGGCCATCATGAACGGCGTGACGAACATGCCGAACGCGCCGATCGAGCTGATCAGGTTCCAGTCCGCGAACACCACGTTGTAGTCCGGGATGCGGCGCGGCATGCCGGCCAGGCCCAGGAAGTGCTGCGGGAAGAACAGCAGGTTGACGAAGATCATCGTCCACCAGAAATGGAACTTGGCCATCGGCTCGCTGTACATCCGGCCGGTCCACTTGGGCCACCAGAAGTACACCGCGGCGATGATCGAGAACAGCGCGCCGGTCACCAGCACGTAGTGGAAGTGCGCGACCACGAAATAAGTGTCGTGGTACTGGAAGTCGGCCGGCACGATCGCGAGCATCAGGCCGGAGAAACCGCCGATGGTGAACAGGATCACGAACGCGATCGCCCACAGCATCGGCGCCTCGAACGAGATCGAACCGCGCCACATGGTGGTGACCCAGTTGAACACCTTCACGCCGGTCGGCACCGCGATCAGCATCGTCGCGAACATGAAGTAGATCTCGCCACCGAGCGGCATGCCGACGGTGAACATGTGGTGGGCCCACACGATGAACGAGAGGAAGGCGATCGAGGCGGTCGCGTACACCATGGCCTGGTAGCCGAACAGCGGCTTGCGGCTGAAGGTCGGGATGATCTCCGACACCACGCCGAACGCCGGCAGGATCATGATGTAGACCTCGGGGTGACCGAAGAACCAGAAGATGTGCTGGAACATCACCGGGTCGCCGCCGCCGGCCGCGTTGAAGAACGAGGTGGCGAAGAACTTGTCGGTCAGCAGCATCGTCACCGCGCCGGCCAGGACCGGCATCACCGCGATCAGCAGGAAGGCGGTGATCAGCCAGGTCCAGCAGAAGATCGGCATCTTCAACAGGTCCACGCCCGGGGCGCGCATGTTGAGGATGGTGGCGATGACGTTGATCGCGCCCATGATCGAGCTGATGCCCATCATGTGGATGGCGAAGATCGCGAAAGCGACGTTGCTGCCGCCCTGCAGCGACAGCGGCGGGTACAGCGTCCAGCCGCCGGCCGGCGCGCCGCCCGGCAGGAACAGGGTCATCAGCAGCAGGGTGAAGGCGAAGGGCAGGATCCAGAACGACCAGTTGTTCATGCGCGGCAGCGCCATGTCCGGCGCGCCGATCTGCAGCGGGATCATCCAGTTGGCCAGGCCGACGAAGGCCGGCATCACGCCGCCGAAGATCATCACCAGCGCGTGCATGGTGGTCATCTGGTTGAAGAACATCGGCTCGACGAACTGCAAGCCCGGCTGCGACAGCTCGGCGCGGATCACCACCGACATGGCCGCGCCGATGATGAACATCACGAAGCTGAAGATCAGATACAGCGTGCCGATGTCCTTGTGGTTGGTCGAGAAGAACCAACGCTCGATGAAGCCCTGCTTGTGGGCGTGATCATCGTGGTGATCGTGATGATCGGCGACGGGGTGCGTGGCTGCCATGGCCTACCTCTGAAGAATGCTGACGATCAACCGGCGATCGCGGCGGGCGAAGCCGCGGCGGTCGTGGTGTCGGTGTTCGGGGCTGCGGCGGAAGCCGGAGCGGCATCGGCCGGAGCGGCCGCAGGTGCAGCGGCCGGAGCCGCCGGCGCGGCGGCGGGCGCCGGCGCGTTCTTGGCCTTCTGCCCGGCCAGCCACTGCTGGTACTCGGCCTTGGGCAGCGCGCGCACGACGATCGGCATGAAGCCGTGGTCCTTGCCGCACAGCTCGGCGCACTGGCCGCGGTAGACGCCCGGCTCCTTAATTTCGGTCCAGGCTTCGTTGACGATGCCCGGGATCGCGTCCTGCTTCCAGCCCAGCGCCGGCACCCACCAAGCGTGGATGACGTCGTTGGCGGTGATCACGAAGCGGATCTTGGTATCGGTCGGCAGCACCAGGACGTTGTCGACGTCGAGCAGGTAATGCTCGTGCTCGGCCTTGGTGACGAGCTTGCCGGCCTGGCGCAGCTGGTCGCTCTTGCGGTCCAGGCGGCTGGTGAAGGAGACGTCCTCGCCGAGGTAGTCGTACTTCCACATCCACTGGAAGCCGGTGACCTTGACCGTCATCGCCGCGTTGCGGGTGTCGTACATCGCGATCAGCTTGCTGGTGGCCGGGAAGGCCATCAGCACCAGCAGCGCCACCGGCACCACGGTCCAGATGATCTCGAGCTTGGTGCTGTGGGTGAAGTCCTTGTCGGGCACGGCGCCCTTGGACTTGCGGAATTTGAACATGGCCACGGCCATGGCGCCGAAGACCAGGATGCCGATCACCACGCAGACCCACAGCGCGAACATGTGCGCCGAGTAGGCGTTCATCGACTGGGCGGTCACGCCCTTGCCCATATTCAGCTGCCACGGCTTGGGATCGGCCGCCTGAGCAAACGCAAGGACAGGCAACGCCGATGCGGCGACGCCCGCTGCCCACTGCTTGAAACGACCGGCTTTCATCAGTTCGAGCCCCGAAAAATCAGTGTGGTTTTCGTTTTCGTGCTCCGCGGGCTGCCCCTCCCGCCCCGTCCGCGCCGGTGTCCTGGGCGAGGGGCTATGCGGAAGGTGGTGGCTGGCGAGCCCTGTCGAGGGCCCATCACGCCGGCATCGGCGCTACGGATAACCGAGAAATGGTAGCGGCCGCCCCGTCCTGCGGCAACCCGGAGGCGCTTGCCCCAACCGGTCCGGAAACCGCCCGCGCCCCGCAGCGACAGGCTTTGCGCGCCAGTTCGGCGCCTGTCGACGGTGTCGGCGACGGCCGATCGCGAGCGTGACGGATGCAAGTTACGGTGGTCCGGCGCGCGCAACGCGCGGATCGGGGCGCCGGAAGCGTCGCAGCCGCAGGTCCGCGCCGCCTCCGGGCCGATCGCGGCCACCGCTTGGCCGCGGTTGCGACGGGGCGCTCGCGCCGGAGCCCCGCGAACCGATCCGGTACAGGCCGCGACCGATAGAAAGCTCTAAAATGCCGGACTTCCCACCCCAGTGCCGGGTCCGATGTCCATCAACGTCTCTTCCACCGTCGCCCACGACGGTCCGCCGGCGCGCTCGAGCGCCGCGCTCTCCGACGCGCCGCCTTCGGGCGCCATGATCAGCCCCGAGCTGCCCGCGCCGCCGACGGGGCCGCGCGCGGCCCTGACCGCCGGCTGGGTCCGCGACGAAGCCGAACACGTCCGCCATCTGCTCGAACTGGCGCGACTGCCGGCCGCCGACCGCGACGCCGCCCAGGCCACCGCCGCCGAGCTGGTCCAGCGGGTGCGCGCCCGCGCCCAGGACCAGGGCGCGATCGAAGCCTTCATGCGCCAGTACGACCTCGGCAGCGAGGAAGGCGTGCTGCTGATGTGCGTGGCCGAAGCGCTGCTGCGCATTCCGGACCAGGACACCGCCGACAAGCTGATCCGCGACAAGCTCGGCGAAGCCGACTGGAAGCGCCATCTGGGCCAGTCCGATTCGGTGCTGGTCAACGCCTCGACCTGGGGCCTGATGCTGACCGGCAAGCTGGTCGACCTCAACGACGACACCAAGCGCGACGTCCACAACGCCTTCAAGCGCCTGGTCGGCCGGGTCGGCGAGCCGGTGATCCGCCTGGCGGTGCGCCAGGCGATGCGGATCATGGGCCACCAGTTCGTCATGGGCCGGACCATCGGCGAGGCGCTGTCGCGCTCGAAGAAGGGCGACAACGCCCACTACCGCTACTCCTTCGACATGCTCGGCGAAGGCGCGCTGACCACCAAGGACGCCCTGCGCTACCTGCAGGCCTACCGCGACGCCATCCATGCGATCGGAAAGAGCGCGCAGTCGGGCGCCAAGTCCGCCGACCCGGACGCCGTGTTCGGCGCGCCGTCGATCTCGGTCAAGCTGTCGGCGCTGCATCCGCGCTACGAGCACGCCAAGCGCGCGCGGGTGTTCGCCGAGCTGACCCCGCGGGTGCTCGAACTGGCGCAGCTGGCGCGCAGTTACGGCATCGGCTTCACCATCGACGCCGAGGAAGCCGACCGCCTGGAGATGTCGCTCGACGTCATCGCCGCGGCCTATGCCGACCCCTCGCTCGACGGCTGGGAAGGCTACGGCCTGGCGATCCAGGCCTACCAGAAGCGCGCGCCGGAGGCGATCGACTTCATCGCCGAGCTGGCCCGCAAGACCGGCCGCCGCATTCCGGTGCGCCTGGTCAAGGGCGCCTACTGGGACAGCGAGGTCAAGCGCGCCCAGGTCGACGGGCAACCCGGCTACCCGGTGTTCACGCGCAAGCCGAACACCGACGTGTCCTACCTGGCCAACGCACGCCGCATGCTCGAAGCCGGCGACGCGATCTACCCGATGTTCGCCACCCACAACGCCCAGACCATCGCGACGATCCACCAGCGCGCCAAGGCGATGGGCCGCGAGCGCCATTTCGAGTTCCAGAAGCTGCACGGCATGGGCGACGACCTCTACGCCGAGGTCATTCCCGCGCATCGGCTCGACGTGCCCTGCCGGGTCTACGCGCCGGTCGGTTCGCACGAAGACCTGCTGCCCTACCTGGTGCGCCGCCTGCTCGAGAACGGCGCCAACTCCAGCTTCGTCAACCGCATCACCGACGAAAGCATCGCGATCGACGAGTTGATCCAGGACCCGGTCGAGACCGTTTCCGCGTTCGACAGCATCCCTCACCCGCGCATTCCGCTTCCGGCCGATCTGTATCGCAGTTTCGGCAACGACAGGACCAATTCCATGGGCGTCAATCTCGCCAACGACCAGCACTTGCAGACCCTCGCCGCCGAAGTCAACGCCGCCGTCGGCGACTGGCGCGCCGCGCCGCTGGTGCCGGGCGCGACCGTGACCGGTCCGAACATCGCCGTGACCAACCCGGCCGACCGCCGCGAGACCGTCGGCCAGTGGCAGGCCGCCGACAGCGCCACCGTCGAGCGCGCATTGAACAACGCGGTCGCCGCGCAGGAAGCCTGGAACGCGACCCCGGCCGCCAGCCGCGCCGCGATCCTCGAACACGCCGCCGACCTGCTCGAGCAGCGCATGCCGCAATACATCGCGCTGTGCACCAAGGAAGCCGGCAAGACCATCCCCGACGGCATCGCCGAAGTGCGCGAAGCGGTCGACTTCCTGCGCTACTACGGCCAGCAGGCGCGCAAGCTGTTCGCGCCGGAAGCGCTGCCGGGCCCGACCGGCGAGTCCAACACCCTGCACCTGTCCGGGCGTGGCGTGTTCGTCTGCATCAGCCCGTGGAACTTCCCTCTGGCGATCTTCGCCGGCCAGATTTCCGCCGCGCTCGCCGCCGGCAACAGCGTCATCGCCAAGCCGGCCGAGCAGACCAACCTGATCGGCTACTACGCGGTCAAGCTGCTGCACGAAGCCGGCGTGCCGGAAGCGGTGCTGCAGTTCCTGCCCGGCGACGGCGCCACCGTCGGCGCGGCGCTGACCCGCGACCCGCGCGTCGCCGGCGTCGCCTTCACCGGCTCGACCGACACCGCACGCGCCATCAACCGCGCACTGGCCGCGCGCGACGCCGCCATCGGCGTGCTGATCGCCGAGACCGGCGGCCAGAACGCGCTGATCGCCGACTCGTCCTCGCTGCCGGAGCAACTGGTCAAGGACGCGATCGGCTCGGCCTTCACCTCGGCCGGCCAGCGCTGCTCGGCCGCGCGCGTGCTGTTCGTGCAGGAAGACATCGCCGACAAGGTCACCACCATGCTCGCCGGCGCGATGGCCGAACTCAAGGTCGGCAACCCCGGCCTGCTGTCGACCGACGTCGGCCCGGTGATCGACGAGGACGCGCTGAAGATGCTCGTCGAGCACGCCGCGCGCATGGACCGGGAAGCGGTCAAGATCGCCGAAGTCCCGGTCGACGCCGACAGCGCCCACGGCAGCTTCTTCGCCCCGCGCGCCTACGCCCTGAAGTCGCTCGACCAGTTGCACAAGGAAGTGTTCGGCCCGGTGCTGCACGTGATCCGCTGGAAGGCCGACCAGCTCGACGCGGTGATCGATGCGATCAACGCGACCGGTTACGGCCTGACCCTCGGCATCCACTCGCGCATCGACGAGACCATCGAGCGCATCAGCGCGCGGGTCAAGGTCGGCAACTGCTATGTCAACCGCAACCAGATCGGCGCGGTCGTCGGCGTGCAGCCCTTCGGCGGCCAGAACCTGTCCGGCACCGGCCCGAAGGCCGGCGGCCCGCACTACCTGCCGCGCTTCACCACCGAGAAGACCATCACCGTCAATACCACCGCGGCCGGCGGCAACGCCTCGCTGCTGACCTTGGGCGATTGATCGCGATGGCTTGATCCCTGGCCGCGCCGAGGCGCGGTCCATCGAGCCAGACAACCGACACGGCGCGGCCTCAGGGTCGCGCCGTGTCCGTTTGGAGAGTTCGTCTTCCACTGCAGGAGCGGCGTAAGCCGCGACACCCGATGCGGCGATCGGGGCGCAGCGCGGCCGTTCGCTCTGCTTCGAGATCGAGTCCGCTTGGCCGGGCTTCGGGCGCTATGCTGACGTACGACTCTTCGGTTGATCGCGGCTCGCGCCGCTCTGCGACACCCATCGCATAACCGCATGCCCGTGCCCGCGCCGCGGCCGACGCCGAGTGCAAGATGGGCGCATTCGCCAGGGAGAGACGCCGATGTCCTGCAGACCTTTGTTGTCGGCCGCCTTGCTATGCACCCTGACCGCCTGCGCTTCGCTCGCTCCCCTGCCGGTCAAACCCGGCGACCCCAGCGCCTGCGGCGAACGCCGGCTCGACCGGGTGCTGTTCGGCATGAACAGTCCGTCCGGCCCGGTCAGCGACAGCCAATGGCAGGCCTTCCTCGCCGAGGTGGTGACGCCGCGCTTTCCCGACGGCTTGACCATCTACCAGGCGCAAGGCCAATGGCGCGGCGCCAGCGGCGAGACCGAGCGCGAAGACTCGCGCGCGATCGACCTTATCCACGCCGACACCGCGACCGGCCGCCAGCGCGTGGTCGAGATCGCCGACGAATACAAACGTCGCTTCCAGCAGGAAGCGGTGCTGGTGATCAGCCTGCCGGCGCGAGCCTGCTTCGCTCGCGACGAATTCGGCGCACCGCCCGCATCGCGGGCGAGCTGAGTCGCAGGCCCGGGCCGGCACTGCAGGCGCGCGACGGTGCATCGCCCACTGGAGGGCGCGCGCTCGCCGGGCCAGGGTCGACTGGGCTCGTCTGCCCCGCGCTCACCTCGCCGCCATCGCTCACGCTTCCGAAACCGCACGGCCTACCCACCCCGCCACGCGTCGCCTCAACGCTTGAAGTCGGTCGGCTGTTCGAGCTGATAGAAGGCGTCGCCGATGTCCTCGAACTTGGCCGACAGCAATGCGTGGGCGTCGAGCACGCCGCGGTTGTAGAAATAGGCGCCGATCTCGTCGGCGATGAAATCGAGCATGAATTCGGCATCGAAACGGCCGATCGACTGCTTCAGCTCCTCGCTGAAGTAGCGCTGCAGCTTGGCGACGATCAGCGCCTTTTCTTCGTTGGAAAACTTGATCTCGCTCATGCCTTGCGGCTCCTGGTGCTCGAGGGATGGATACGGCGCCGTGTCGCGCCGGCGGTCGAAGTAAAGCCCGAACGAGTCGCAAAGGCTGCGCCGCGCCCAGTCCGGCTTCACCACGCCGAAGCCGTTTACGGCACCGCCGGCCCGTCGATGCGCGAGCTCCAGTCCTCCACCGTGCCGCGCGCGAGCCGCGCATCGACCAGCTTGCGCCAGGACGGCACCAGCGGCAGCGCCAGCGCGGCCTGCAATTCCTCGCGATCCAGGGTGCGCGTGTACAGCATCGTGGCGATGCGTTGCAGGCTCCATTGCGCCCACGGCCGTTCGACCAGATCCAACACGTCGCCGGCCTCGACTTCGCCGGCTTCGAGCACGCGGTAATACCAGCCGGTGCGGCCGCTGGCCTGTACCCGTCGCGCCATGTCGGCTACCGCGAAACGATCGTTGAGCTTCCAGCACGGCTGGCGCGCCTGACTGACTTCCAGCAACGCCTTGCCGCAACGAAAACGGTCGCCGAGGCAGACCGCGGCTTCGGTCAGTCCTGCGCTGCTGAAGTTTTCGCCGAACGCCCCGGGGCGCTCGAGCAGCGCGTGCGGACCGAGTTCGTCGCGCCAGGCGCGGTAGTGATCGAAGGGGTAGTGATGCACGGCCTTGTCGGGACCGCCATGGACCCGACGGTCGCCCTGCTCGTCGCCTTCCAGCCCCATCTCCCCGATACGCACCGGCCCCGCGAGCGCGGTCTTGGCGATGGCGCTCATGCTGCCGGGCCGCGTATAGGGCTGCGCGCGCCCGCACAACAGCGCAGCGACGACGATGCGGCAGGAATCGGAAGAGACGTCGGCACTCAAGGAGTCGTCCTGTGCCGCGGCCTGCGGCGGGCTGGAGGCGCGGCGGAGGCCGCAAACCGCCGCATGGCTCTGTGCCGGCGGCATGTGCAGGGATTTTCGCATAGGCGCCCGGCTCGGGCATGCGCGACTCGACCGCTCGCCGAACCGAGGGGCGAAAACGCGGGCGAACATCGCCGGCGAATGCCTCGGATAAAAAAAGCCCCGCCGAAGCGGGGCTTTAGGTTTACTGCGATGCCGCGTCGATCAGAACTTGTACTGAGCGGCCAGACCGAACAGGTCGGCGTGGCCCTTGTACGAACCCTGCAGGGTCGAACCGCTGCTGGAGACCGTGTTGATGGTCGGGCTGTCGATGGTGATGCGGGTATAGGCCGCATCGACGCTCAGGTGCTCGCTGGCGGCCCAGGTCAGGCCGATCGAGTACAGGTTGCGATCGTTGTCGGGCAGGCGCGGGGTGCGCGCATGATCGTTGGTCGGGGTTTCGTCGATCGCGATGCCGCCACGCAGGGTGAAGGTATCGCTGAGGTCGTACTCGGCGCCGAGCGCGTACATCATCGTGTCTTCCCAACCGAAGGCTTCGCTGGTGACCGGCGTGCCGTTGGAACGGACGATGTCGACCGACTGCAGCGAATGCCAATCGGTGGCCTGGATGTCGGCCATCATGCGGAACTGGTCGGTGAACTCGTACTGCAGGCTCAGCGTGTCGACGCTCGGCGTGGTCAGCTTGGCGCCGCCCGGACCGCTGTTGTACTGGGTGATGCCGCGCGCGGCGAACAGCGCGGAGACATTGCCCGGCTTGGTGAAGTCGATCGTGCCTTCCAGCTCGTGATCGATTTCCGAACGGTGCGAGTAGCCGATCGAGAACTTGTCGGTCGGGCGGAAGTGGAAGCCCAGCAGCCAGCCGATGCCGTAGTCGTCGCCCTTGACCTTGGCGAAACCGTCGTTCTTCTGCGGACCGAACGGCGCGGCAACCGGGTTCGGGGTCACGCAGGCGGCGACGCTGACGCGGCAGATCGCCGAGCCGAAGTCGACGGCGTTGGTCAGGGTGGCTTCGGCGCGTTCGTAGATCAGGCCGGCGCCGACCGAGAAACGGTCGGTCAGGGCGACCGCGGCCGAGAAGGTCAGGTCGATGGTCTTCACTTCGGACTCGACGGCGTTGTAGCGGCCGACCCAGTCCTTGTCGTATTCGGTCTTCAGGCCGAACGGCGCGCTGAGGCTGGCGCCGAGGGTCAGCTTCTCGAACGAACCGGTCAGCGGCACCACCAGCGACAGCGCCGGAACCGGCGTCGCGTCGCCCGGGTCGCCGCCGTTGCCGCCGGTGAGCGGACGCGCCAGCGGGCTGCCGGCTGCGGCCGAACCGCCGCCGGTGAACTTGGCGGTCAGGTCGATGATGGTGATGTCGCTGCGGATCGTGGTGGAGTCCACGTTGACCATCGCCGCGGGGTTGTTCGACACCACGGCGGCGTCGTTCTTGGCCACGCCGCTGCCGGCGAAGCTGCGGCCCTGGTTGCGGATGCTGTTTTCGCGGATCTGGAAGCCGGTCGCACCGGCCGAACCGACACTGATGACGCCGGCGATGCCGAGCGCGAGTGCGGTCAGGCGGGAGATGCGTTGTGAGGGTTGCATGCGTGTAGTCTCCGTTGGAGTATTTTTTTCGTCTAACACGGCCGTATGCACGGTGCCGCGGGTTAGGCCCGGTTCCGCCGGAAACCCCTCCCGACGTACGACGCCGTATGCACTATAGCGCGGCTATTAACCGAACGCTAACAATACGCCCAAGACCGCAAACCCGTACCGTACCGATGTCGCAAAGCCATGCCCCACGGACGTTTCCGCCTTCCGGCCGGCTCCCGGAAGCCGGCCTCGCCGTGCCCGGCGGGCGGGACTGAGGCCGTGTTCGTCGCCATTCCCTCGCGCGAGCGGACCCGGCTGCGCTGGGCCACCCCCTTGCTGTTCGCCCTGCTCTGGCTGTGCTTCATCGTCTCGGCGGTGGTGCTGCCGGCCCCGGAGCAGCGCCGGCTCATGCTTGAATGGGGGGCGCTGTCGGGCGGCCTGTCGAGCCCGCTGGCCTGGCTGGAGGCGATCCGCGACGGCAGCGCGCTGCGGCTGTTCAGCGCGCTGTTCCTGCACGCCGACTGGGCCCACCTGCTCGGCAACCTGGTGTTCCTGCTGATCTTCGGGCTGCCGGCCGAGCGCGCCATGGGCCCTTGGCGGCTGTTGGCGCTGTTCCTGTTCGGCGGCGCGGTGGCCAACCTGGCCGCGGTGATCGCGATCGGTACCCCGGACCGGCTGATCATCGGCGCCAGCGGCGCGGTCTCGGCCCTGATCGGCGCCTACCTGGCCCTGTTCCCGAACGCCAAGCTCGGAGTGGTGGTGCCGCTGGGCCTGTTCCTGCAGTTCGTCAAAGTCCCGGCGCCGTTGCTGATCGGGGTCTGGGCACTGCTCCAGGTGGTCTTCACCTTCATCGGCCCGGCCTTCGGCGCGGTAGCGTGGTCGGCGCACCTCGCCGGCTTCGCCTTCGGCGGCGCGTTCGCCCTGATCGCGCGCGCCGGTATCGCACGGCGGCTGCGGCGCAAGCGCGGCTACTGATCAAGAGCCGGGACTCGAACGCGCGGCCTGTGGTCAGCGATCCGGCTTGAGAACAGCAACGACGACCCAATATTTTCGGGTTAGCCCCGAATCTAACCACCCGAGTCCCGAGTCCCGAGTCCCGAGTCCCGAGTCCCGAGTCCCGAGTCCCGAGTCCCGAGT
>NZ_JCAXEE010000006.1:0-311339 GCF_059758755.1 Lysobacter sp. GQ73
TGGTTACCCCATAACCGTCGGCCGTGATGGTGCCGGCGAGCGTGGTCGGGTTGCCGAGGCCGATGTTGAAGACGGCCGAGGTGAAGGTGCCGTTGAGCTGCGCGGTGCCGCAACCCGAAGTCGAGGCCGGGTCGGTACAGGTCACCGAAGGAGTCGTCGAGGAGGCGCGCAAACGCGTGTTGCCGAGGGCCGTCGATAGGGCGCCGCCGATCACCGTCCAGGTCGCGCCCCCGGTCGCGGTCAGGAAGGTCGTGCTGTTGCCGGCGCTGCCGCCGGTGCCGCCGAGGCGGGCGAAGTGGAAGCGCGGGTTCACTACCGGCCGGCTGAAATTGAAGGTCAGGGTGCCGGCTGCTTCCTGGCCGCCGCTGGCGACGGTGACCGCCGAGTTCGAGGGCGAGGGCGTCAGGAAATTGAAGGTGTTGGAAGTCAGGTTGATGCGCGGGTCGTAGGCGCCCGCCGGATTACCGTCGAACGCGTTCGCGCCGATGCTGGTCGAGGTGGTGCCCGGAGTGCCGCCGTTGGTCACCGCCGTCACCGTCAGCGCCGAGGCATAGCTGACGCGGTTCAAGGCGGTGTCGACGGCGCCGTTCTGCTCCGAGGCCGACACCGGCAGGCCGCTCAGGGCGACCAGTACGGCCGACCACCAGGCCAGTGTGCGAAGAACGGTGCCCGGGCGCCGGACCGGCAAGAACCTCGCGCCATCCTGGCCGGCAGCGAAAACGATGGCATGAGCGTGCTCGCCGAGCCGCTGGCGCGGTACGGTGTTTTGCTGACTTCGCATACGGTCCCCTGTAGGTCATCGCCGAAGCCGGCGCCGGTGGAACGAGCGCTGGCTCTCGCCATATGTGTGACTGAAGTCACACTGGCTGGCGCAAATTATCCGTATGGCGCGGCGATGTCAAAGCTTTCGTACGGTCTCTAAGCAAAAAAGCAATCGATGTGGGCCGAGAGGCGCACGCCGCGACCGCGCTATGGCGATTTCGCAGCGCGTCGGGTGGCAGCTCCTGTAGGAGCGGCGTGAGCCGCGACCACGGAACGGATAGAAGGCAACGCCGACGCCGCTCATCGAAGCCGCGTGCTTTCGCGAAGGTAGGAGCGAGGCAAGTCGCGACCGCGTCGTCTCCGGTTGCGGCGCTTCTGGCCGTAGCCTCTGTAGGAGCGGCGTGAGCCGCGACCCAGGGACGCGCGCAGGTGCCAAGCCCATCATCATTCGCCGAAGCGGCGTGTTATCGCCAGGGTAGGAGCGACGCAAGTCGCGACCGCGCCCTCTCCGGTTGCGACGCTTCTTGCCGCAGCGCGGTGAAGCAAGAGCAAAGCTTCCGCCCCCTAAAGGGTGCGGGTAACTTTCTTTTGTCCAAAGCAACAAAAGAAAGTCACCAAAGAAAAGTGCTTCTCCTTGCAAGTGCACAAGCCCGCACGATCGGTGCCGACGCAGGGATGCTCCAGACAGGCCATCCATGGCCTGCTTGCGCACGGCCCGCTTCCCTGCGGGCCGCCCTCCGGGTCTTCTGTTGACCGGCAAAGCGGCAAATCAAAGCAAATCAAAATCACGGCAACGGCAACGGCAACGCGTATCGGCCACTGTAGGAGCGGCGTAAGCCGCGACCACACAACCCGCACCCGCGCCGGCGGCCGCAGATTCGCGGTCGCGGCTTGCCCCGCTCCTACCCGGGCGAAAGCGCGCCGCTTCGATGGGCGGCGTCGGCCTCGTTGGTTCTGCGCGTTCCGTGGTCACGGCTTACGCCGCTCCTACAGGGGATGGCGTCGCCGCCCTCCGGTTTTGTTGTTTGGCTGTTGCTGTGCGTCGCCACGCACTCGCGAAGGCCAAAGAAGACCCGGAGGGCGACGCGCATGGATGCGCGTCGTTTTTCATCGGGACAGGGATGTCCCGTATGAAAAATCCCTGCGGAAGCATCGATCATGCGGGCCCTTGATTCAAAGAAAAGCACTTTTCTTTGGTTACCTTTCTTTTGTTGCTTTAGACAAAAGAAAGTAACCCGCCGCTTTAGTGGCGGAAGCTTTGGATTTGATCTTGGTCCTGATCTTGATCTTGATCGTCCATGAGAGATGCGCCGCAAGACCGCCACAGCGATGTCGCGGCTCGCGCCGCTCCTACCCTGCGAAAGCGCGCTGCTTCGATGGGCGACATCGGCCTTGGCGCCACTGCGCGTCCCGCGGTCGCGACTCACCTCGCTTCTACGGGGATACACCGAAGGCGACGCGAGATTGCGGCACTGTCGCGGCTTGCGCCGCTACCAGGCTGGCGACAGCGCCGGCCTCCGCGGCGATCAATGCGCCGCCGGCGTGACCTCGCGCGACCCGCGCCGCAGGGCAATGGTCTCCCAGCCCGCGACGATCGTCAGGATGGCGCTGGTCGACGCGCCGAGGATCAACGGCGACAAATGCAACGGCCCGCTTGCGAACGCCAGCGCGGCCAGCAGCAACAGGCCGGCGCAATGCGAGAACGGCGGAAAGGCGCGGGTGTTGGTCACCCATTTGAACCAGGCGCAACCGAGCAGGTACAAGGCCGGCCCGCCGATGATCGCGGCGACGCCGGCGGCGTCGGCGTGGTCGGGGTGAACCAGCACCAGCTCGTCGGCGACCGCGCACACCACGATGCCGCCGACGATCAGCAGGTGCAGATAGGTATAGGCGTTGCGGGCCTGGCGCGCCTGCCGGGTCTGGTCGGTCTGCTGCAGCATGCGGTGGGTCGCGCGTTCGGCGCCGCTATCGAAATAGATCCACCACATCGCCACGCTGCCGAGAAACGCGGCGCAGAACGCGGCGACGGTGGTCGGGTTCCAGTCGAGCTTGGCGAAGGTGGCGCCGGTGATCAGGATCGATTCGCCCAGGGCGATGATGATGAACAAGCCGCAGCGCTCGGACAGGTGCGCGCCCTCGACGTCCCAGTCCGACAGCGAGGAGCGGCCGAGGCCGGGCACGGGGAAATAGGTGATCGGGCCGAGGTATTCGATCGTCACCGCGGCCAGCCACCACAGGATCCGCGCTTCCGGATCGGCCAACCCGCCGAGCACCCAGAACACCGCCGAGATCGACATCCAGATCAGGATGCGCAGGAAATTGCGGAAATTGCCCGGGTTGCGCCCGCCGCGCAGCGCCCACAGCATGAACGCGGTGCGCCCGACCTGCATCGCCGCGAACGCCAGGCCGTAGGCGAGACCGCGTTCGCCGAAGGCCTGCGGCAGGGACGACGACAGCAGCAGGCCGCCGAACATCAGGGCGAAGATCATCACCCGCACGGGCACCTTGTCCGGGTCGAGCCAGTTGGTGACCCAGGAGGTGAAGATCCACAGCCACCACACGCCCAGGAACAGCAGGCCGGTGCGCAGCGCGCCGAGCGCGGTGAGGTCTTCGAGCAGAGCGTGGGACAACTGGGTGATCGCGAACACGAACACCAGGTCGAAGAACAGCTCGCTGAAGCCGACCTTGGCGTGGCCTTCGCGGTTGCGCAGCAGGGTGGTGCGGGCAGGAGTCATGGCGGCGTCTGCGGTTCGGCCGTGCAGCTTAGCCGTGCGAGAGCTTCCACCATAGCAGCAGCGCGACCGCGGCCGGCGCGCCGAACACCAGCAGGAAGATCGGCAGCTCCTCGGCCACGCTGTAACCGGCGCGCGACACGCCGATCCACAGGTTGACCGCCGCGCCGATGAACCACAGCGGCAGGAACAGCTTGAGTGCGGTCAGCATCGGCCTGGGGCCCGGGCCGCCGGACAGCCGCGCGGCCAGCAGGCATAACGCCAACAACGCCAGTCCACCGAGTATCACCATCAGCGTATGCATCGCATTCCCCCTGTGAGTGGCCGCGGCCGTGGCTGCGCGGGCGCAGGGCAGGCATCGGCCCATGATTGGCGGCGGCGCGTGCAGGCGAGGTGCACGCGCCGCGCCGGCATAGCTCAACGGGTGGTGTAGCCGCCGTTGGCGAAGATGGTCTGGCCGGTGATCCACCAGCCGTCGGTGACCAGGAACTTGACCAGCGGGGCGATGTCGCGGATCTCGGTCAGGCCGCTTGCGGTGCGGTTGCTCAGGGCCGCCGCGGTGGCGTGGTAGGCCGCCGACTCCCTGGACTCGGCCGGGTAGAAGAACGGCGTGTCCATCGGCCCCGGGCCGACCGCGTTGACCGAAATCCCGCGCTCGCCGAATTCCTTCGAGGCGGCGCGGGTGAAGTGTTCGATCGGCGCCTTGCTGCCCGGGTACACCGCATAGAACGGCGTGTACGCGGCCAGCAGCGAGCTGACGATAGTGCAGACGTTGCCGTCGTCGGCCAACTGCCTGCCGGCCTGCTGGATGAAGAAGAACGCAGCCTTGGCATTGACCGCGAACATGCGGTCGTACTCGTCCTCGGTCACCTCGACCAGCGGCTTCTTGATGACCATGCCGGTGGTGTTGATGGCGATGTCGAGTTTGCCGAAACGCGCCTTGGCCGCGTCGAACAGCTTTTCGACTTCCTCCGGCCGGGTCAGGTCGCCCTGATGGGCGAAGGCGTCGGCGCCGGCGGCGCGCACGGCGGCGACCGTGTCCTCGGCGGCGGCGCGGGTGGCGTCGCTGTTGTAGTGGACGGCGATGCCGGCGGCGCCGCCCTGGGCGAGCTCGCGCGAGATCAGGCCGCCGAGGTTCTTGGCGCCGCCGCCGATGACGACGGCCTTGCCGTGGAGGGAACGATCGGGCATAGGATGGAACTCCGTTGAGTGGGGGGCGGGGCGGGGATGCCGTCGCGGACGTTGACGCGAATGTGACCGGAGTCATGTTTAGCTCTCCCCACGCCCGTTGCGCTTCCACGATGTCCGAGCCGCTTTCAACATCTCCGCCAACCGTGGCGGCCGACGCCACTGCCCGCGGCGAAGCGGCCCTGGGCGCGGCCGCGGTGCGCGATTGGCTCGGCGCGCGCCGGCTTGCGTTCAATCGCGAGCTGACCCTGGCGCCCGGCCTGGAATTCGCCTTCGCCTCCGAGAGCATCGCCGAGCCGACCCAGTGGCGCCTGCAGCACGACCGCCACACCCTGATCGTCCATCTCGACGGAGCGATGCGGCGCCTGGACACACGGATCGAGGGCGCCGGGCGGATGCGCCTGCCGCCCGCAGCCGGCGACCTGTGGCTGATCCCGGCCGGCCGGCGCTACCAGGGCGAAGCGCTCGGCGGCGACATCGCCTACGCCGAGTTCACCATCGATCCGGCCCGCTTCGGCCCCTGCCGCGACGGCGCCGCCGCTCTCGCCGCGCGCATGAAGCAGCGCGATCCTTTCGTGCACGGCCTGGCCGCGCGCCTGGCCGGGCTCAGTGACCAGGGCGACGATCTGGCGGCGATGTTGCGCGAAGCGCTGGGCCAGGCGCTGGCGCTGCATCTGTTGCGCGAGTACGGCGCAAAGTCGGGCGGGCCAAGCGGGTCATGCGGGCCGGCCGCGTCGGCCGCGGCCGCGCCGCGCCTGCAGCCGGCGCAACGGCGACGCATCGAGGACTACATCCAGGCGCAACTGGACCAGCCGATCCGCCTGTCGGTGCTCGCCGGACTCGCCGGGCTCAGCGTGCACCGGCTGTTGATCGCGTTCCGCGCCGCCTTCGGCGCGACGCCGATCCAGTACGTACTCGGCGAACGCTTGCGCCGGGTGTGTCTGCGCCTGCGCGACAGCGACGAGGATATCGCCACCATTGCGCTGGAGACCGGTTTCGCCAGCCACAGCCATCTGTCGATGGCGTTCAAGAAGCGCTACGGCCTGTCCCCGCGCGACTACCGTCTGCAGTCGCGTCAGCTGGCCGGTTAGCTGGCTAAGCAACCCGCGCCGCGTCCGCCGGTCGCGGTCCGCGGCACCGACCCTGCCATCGGTCATGACGACGAAACGCCCATGGGCGTAGGCGCGGCGGCCGCTAGCATCGATCGCGTCGGGAAAGGCCAGGCGATCCGCGCCGCGCCGTCTTCCCTTCGCATGGGACTCATCGATGCTCACCATCCGCGATCTCACCAAGACCTATGCCAACGGCGTGCGCGCCCTGGACGGCATCTCGCTCGACATCCCGCGCGGCATGTTCGGCCTGCTCGGCCCGAACGGCGCCGGCAAGTCCTCGCTGATGCGTACCCTGGCGACCCTGCAGGAGGCCGACGCCGGCAGCGCCACTCTCGAAGGCGCCGACGGCCGCCCGATCGACGTGCTGCGCGACAAGGACGCAGTGCGGCGGCAGCTGGGCTATCTGCCGCAGGACTTCGGCGTGTACCCGAAGGTCAGCGCCGAGGACCTGCTCGAACATTTCGCCGTGCTGAAGGGCCTGACCCAACGCAAGCAGCGGCGCGAGGCGGTCGACGGCCTGCTGCACCAGGTCAACCTGTGGAACGCGCGCAAGCAGAAGCTCGGCACCTTTTCCGGCGGCATGCGCCAGCGCTTCGGCATCGCCCAGGCGCTGCTCGGCGATCCGCGCCTGGTGATCGTCGACGAGCCCACCGCCGGGCTCGACCCCGAGGAGCGCAACCGCTTCCTCAACCTGTTGGCCGAGATCGGCGAGAACGTCGCGGTCATCCTGTCGACCCACATCGTCGAAGACGTGACCGACCTGTGTCCGACCATGGCGATCGTCAACAAGGGCAAGGTCCTGCTGACCGGCGAGCCGAACGCGGCGATCGCCGCGCTGAGCGCGCAGGTCTGGCGCAAGCAGGTCACCAAGTCCAGCCTGGCCAGCTACGAAACCCGCTACCAGGTGCTGTCGACGCGCCTGGTCGCCGGCCAGCCGGTGATCCATGTGTTCAGCCAGGAGCGGCCGGAGGAGGGCTTCGAACCGGTCGCGCCGGGCCTGGAAGACGTGTATTTCCAGCAACTGCGCCAGAACGCGCGCGTCGCGGCTTGAGCGGGGCGCGCCGACGATGATCGCCGAATTCTTCCGTTTCGAGTTGCGCCAACAGCTGCGTGCGCCGCTGTTGTGGCTGATTTCCGTGTTGTTCGGACTGCTCGCCTTCGCGATGACCAGCTCCGACGCGGTGCAGATCGGCGGCGCCATCGGCAACGTCAATCGCAATGCGCCGTCGACCGTCATCACGGCGCTGAGCTATTTCAGCCTGCTCGGCCTGTTCGCCATCGCCAGCTTCGTCGCCGGCGCGCTGCTGCGCGACTTCGAGCTCGGCACCGCGGACCTGTTCTTCTCCAGCCCGATGCGCAAGCGCGACTTCCTGATCGGCCGCTTCTCCGCCGCCCTGGTCGCCTGCCTGCTGGTGTTCGCGATGGTCGCCGTCGGCCTGATGATCGCGCCGCTGATGCCGTGGATCGACCCCGAGCGGCTAGGGCCGTTCTCGCTGCTGCCCTACGTCTGGGGGCTGTGCGTGGTGGTGCTGCCGAACCTGTTGTTCATCGGCGCGTTGCTGGCCTTGCTCGCGGTGACCGCGCGCAACCTGCTGGTGGTCTACCTCGGGGTGATCGCGTTCTTCATCCTGTACCGCGTCGGCCGCGGCCTGGCCGCCGACCTCGACAACGAGTGGCTGGCGGTAATGATCGACCCGTTCGGCATCACCGCGTTGCGGCGCACCCTGCGCTACTGGTCCTCCAACGAACTCAATACCGCGATCCCGAGCCTCGATCGGTTCCTGCTGGCCAATCGCCTGGTCTGGAGTGGCATCGGCCTGGTCCTGGCGGCGACCGCGTTCGCCCTGTTCAAACCGCAGCGCACCGCCACCGGCAAGGGCTGGTTCCGGCGCAAGAAAACTTCCGCGCCGGCGGCGACGACGCCCTCGACCGTGGTCGCACCGCGGGCGCGGCCCGGGTTCGGCGCCGGCACCGCGGTCGTCCAGTTCCTGCACGCGCTGCGCTTCGACATCGTCGGCGTGCTCAAGAGCGTGCCGTTCCTGATCATGCTGGCGTTCGCGGTCGCCAACCTGCTCGGCAGCGCCGGCGCCATGCGCAGCCTGTTCGGCACCGAGACCTATCCGACCACCTCGGTGATGATCGGCGCGCTGCAGGACACCTTCGGCTTCATGGTCGTGTTCATCGTGATGTTCTACGCCGGGGACCTGGTGTTCAAGGAGCGCGGAGCCAAGCTCGCCGAGGTCACCGACGCCATGCCGGTGCCGAACTGGGTGCCGTTGCTGAGCAAGGTCGCGACCCTGGTGCTGGTGGTGCTGATCTTCCAGGCCGTCGGCAGCCTCGGCGCGATCGGCTACCAACTCGCCAAGGGCTATCGACAGCTCGAACCGCTGCTGTACCTCAAGGCCTTGTTGCTCGATTCGATCCCGTTCGTGCTGATGGGCGGTCTGGCCCTGGTGCTGCAGGTGCTGACCAACAACAAGTTCATCGGCTACGGCGCGCTGATCCTGGTGGTGATCCTGCAGACCGCGTTCGGCCTGCTGCACTTCGAGCACAACCTGTACAACTTCAGCCGCGCCCCCGAAGCGCCGTACTCGGACATGAACGGTTACGGCCAGTTCCTCGGCGCGCGCCTGTGGTTCCAGGCGTACTGGGGCTTGTTCGTCGCCGCCTTGCTGACCCTCGCCGCGGCGTTCTGGGTGCGCGGGGTATCGCCGAGCCTGCGCGGCCGCCTCGCCCTGGCGCGCAGCCGCCTGCGCGGCGGGCCCGGTCTGGCGCTGGCGGCGTTCGCACTGGCTTGGGTCGCCGCCGGCAGCTACATCTTCTGGAACACCAACCTGCTCAACCGCTACCTGCCCTCGGACGTGGCGATGGACGAGCAAGTGCGTTACGAGAAGGAGTACCGCAAGTACAAGGGCCTGGCCCAGCCGCGCATCCTCGCCGTCGAGGTCGACGTCGACCTGCGTCCGGAAACCCTGAGCGTGGCCAGCCGGGGCCGCTACCGCATCGTCAACCCGCATCCGCAGCCGATCGGCGAATTCCACCTCACGGTCGATCCGCAGCAGCGCATCACCGCGCTGGAATTCGGCGGTGCCCGGCTGAGCCACGACGACGAGCGCCTGGGCTATCGCATCTACAAGCTGGACCGGCCGATGCAGCCCGGCGAACAACGCGAATTGCGCTTCGCTCAGTCGTATGCGCAGCGCGGCTTCAGCAACGAGCCCGACAACAAGGCCATCGTCGCCAACGGCAGCTTCTTCAACTCCACGGCCTTCCCGCACTTCGGCTACAACGAGAACCGCCAGCTCGCCGACCGCAACGAGCGGCGCAAGCGCGGCGTCGCCGAAGTGCAGCGCATGGCCAAGCTGGAGGACCAGGCGGCGCGCGCCAACCACTACATCGGCGGCGATGCCGACTGGATCGACTTCAAGACCACGGTCTGCACCGCGCCCGACCAGATCGCGCTGGCCCCGGGGTATCTCAGGCGCGAATACCGCCGCGGCGGCCGCCGTTGCTTCGACTATGCGATGGACCGGCCGATGCTGCCGTTCTACGCCTACCTGTCGGCGAAGTGGCAGGTCAAGCGCGTCGAACACGGCGGCATTCCGGTCGAGGTCTACTACGACCCCAAGCACGCCTACAACGTCGACCGCATGATCGACGGGGTCAGGCAATCGCTGGACTACTTCCAGGCCGAGTTCACCCCCTACCAGCATCGCCAGGTCCGCATCATCGAGTTCCCCGGCTACGCCCGGTTCGCCCAGAGCTTCGCCAACACGATTCCGTTCTCCGAATCGATCGGCTTCATCGCCGACCTGCGCGACACCAGCGCGATCGACTACGTGTTCTACGTGACCGCGCACGAAGTCGCGCACCAGTGGTGGGCGCACCAGGTGATCGGCGCCGACCTGCAGGGTTCGACCATGCTGTCGGAATCGCTGTCGCAGTACTCGGCGCTGATGGTGATGGAGAAGGCCTACGGCCGCGCCAAGATGCGCCGCTTCCTCAAGTACGAGCTGGACAATTATCTGTCAGAGCGCGGCGCCGAGCGGGTCGAGGAACTGCCGCTGTACCGGGTCGAGAACCAGCCCTACGTGCATTACCGCAAGGGCTCGCTGGTGTTCTACCGCCTGCGCGAGGAGCTCGGCGAAGCCGCGGTCAACCGCGCGCTCAAACGCTTCCTGCAGGACAAGGCCTTCCAGCCGCCGCCTTACACCACCTCGGCCGAACTGCTCGACTACCTGCGCGCCGAGGCCAAGCCCGAGCAGCAGGCCCTGATCACCGACCTGTTCGAGAAGATCACCTTCTACGACAACCGCGTGGTCAGCGCGAGCAGTGTCAAGCGCGCCGACGGCAAGTACGAAGTGGCGATGCAGTTGCATGCCGGCAAGGTCTACGTCGACGGCAAAGGCAAGGAAAGCCCGGCCCGGCTCGACGACTGGATAGAGATCGGCGTCTTCGCGCGCGGCCCCTCGGGCGAGGAAGCCGACGAGAAACCTCTGCACCTGGAACGCCGCCGCATCACCGAAGGCGAATCGACCGTCAAGATCGTCGTCGACGAAGCGCCGTACGAGGTAGGGTTCGATCCGTACAACAAGTTGATCGACCGGGTCTCGGCGGACAACCGCCAGCGGTTGTAGGGGGCGAGGGCCCACGGCCGTTGCCATCGCTTCTGCCGTTGCCGTTGCCGTGCGTGGCTTGGCGCTAGCGAAGGCCCTAGAAGACCCGGAGGGCGGCCCGCAGGGATGCGGGCCGTTTTTCATCGGGACAGGGAGGTCCCGTATGTAGAGCCCCGCGTCGGCATCGAACACGCGGGCCCTTGATTCAAAACAAAGCACTTTTCTTTGGTTACCTTTCTTTTGTTGCTTATGACAAAAGAAAGTAATCCGCCGCTTTAGTGGCGGAAGCTTTGGGTTTGATCTTGATGTTGATCGATTAGGCGAAAGAGGCGTCGCAAGACCGTTACGACGATGTCGCGACTTGCGTCGCTCCTACCCTGGCGAAAGCATCGCGCTTCGACGAACGACGACGGCCTTGCCTTCTCTGCGTGTCCCGCGGTCGCGACTCACGTCGCTCCTACAGGTGATAGTTTCGTTGCGCTGCGCTGGTCGGACTTGATCTGGATCCTGATCTTTCTTGATCCATGCGCCGCAAAACGTCGCGGCGATGTCGCGGCTTGCGCCGCTCCTACCCTGCGAAGGCACGCCGCCTCGATGGGTGACATTGGCATTGTCGTTTCGGCGCGTCCCTTGGTCGCGGCTCGCGCCGCTCCTGCCCTGGCGGAAACACGCCGCTTCGACGGACGACGACGGCCTTGTTGCTTCTGCGCGTCCCGTGTCGCGACTCACCTCGCTCCTGCAAAGGCGAGTCTCCGCAATGCAACTTCGGGTTATCGATCCGGGCGAATGCAACCCAAAGTGGATGCGCGCCGCGGCCTGGCGCGAGCAGCACCCGACGGCAACTCCCGACCTCCGCGCGGCCCCGCAAGGCCACCCCGGCGCTCCAGGCCGCCCCGTCCATCCCAAACCCACCCAGGCCGGGCCCTTGACCCCACCATGACCGCCCCCTGACGCGCGCCCGCCGCCGCGGCTGGCGGTTTCGCGGGGTTTCGCGTAGAGTTCGCCCCGTTCAGCGCACGGCTGCCTCCCCGCAAGGGTACGTTTCCCAGGTTGCCTGTCGCCCCGCACCGAGTTCTCGGATTCGCCGGCGCGACTATTTATCCCGCACGTCTTTCGTAGCGCAGACACGGCCCGGAGCATCCGGCGCCGTCAAATCAGATACTCGCAGCGCGGTTCAAGGGAACGCTGGGGTCATCACGCGATCGTCTCGATCGTGCGCCCGTTTCGACGGGCGCCGGGCGAGGCCGCATCGCGAACCACTGGAGTTCCAACATGACGTTTGAATCGCTTGGGCTTGCGCCCGCGTTGCTGCGCGCGCTTTCCGAACAGAACTACACCACCCCGACGCCGATCCAGAGCGAGGCGATCCCGCTCGCGCTGGCCGGCCACGACCTGCTCGGCGGCGCCCAGACCGGTACCGGCAAGACCGCTGCGTTCGGCCTGCCGCTGCTGCACCGCCTCGCCACCACCCAGGGCAACACCCAGCGCAAGCCGCGCGTGCTGATCCTCGCCCCGACGCGCGAACTCGCGCTGCAGGTCAGCGACAGCCTGCGCGGTTACGCCAAGTACCTGCGCCTGAACATCCACGCCATCTTCGGCGGCGCCGGCATGGGCCCGCAGCTCGATGCGCTGCGCCGCGGCGTCGACGTGCTCGTCGCCACCCCGGGCCGCCTGATCGACCACCTCGAGCGCGGCAGCGCCAAGCTCGACGGCGTCGAGATGCTGATCATGGACGAAGCCGACCGCATGCTCGACATGGGCTTCCTGCCGGCGATCAAGCGCATCCTCGGCCGCCTGCCGCAGTCGCGCCAGACCCTGCTGTTCTCGGCCACGTTCGAAACCCAGATCAAGCAGCTTGCGCTGGAGTTCATGCGCAATCCGCAGCAGGTGCAGATCGCCGCCAACAGCCTGGTCGCCGATGCCATCACCCACCGCGTGCACCCGGTCGACGGCGGCCGCAAGCGCGACCTGCTGATCGACATCCTGGCCAAGCGCCCGAACGACCAGGTGATCGTGTTCGGCCGCACCAAGCACGGTTGCAACCGCCTGGCCGAGCAGTTGGAAGAAGCCGGCCTGAAGTCGGTCGCGATCCACGGCAACAAGAGCCAGGCCCAGCGCCAGAAAGCCCTGCGCGATTTCAAGGCGAACAAGGCCCGCGTGCTGGTCGCCACCGACGTCGCCGCGCGCGGTCTGGACATCCCGAGCCTGCCGCTGGTGATCAATTTCGACCTGCCGATGGTCGCCGAAGACTACGTGCACCGCATCGGCCGCACCGGCCGCAACGGCGCCACCGGCGAAGCGCTGTCGTTGGTCTCGCCGGACGAAGGCGGCCTGCTGCGCCAGATCCAGCGCATCCTCAAGGACGACATCGAAATGGTGACGGTGCCCGGCTACGAGCCGTCGCGTCCGATCCGCATGGGTTCGGATGCACCGGGCGCGCGCAGCCCAGGCGGCAATCGCGGCAACAATGGACCGCGCAAGCCGGCGCATCGTCCGCACGGCAAGCCGGCCCCGCGCCATGCGCATGCCGGTCCGAAGCAGCACCGCGGCGGCGCAGGCGCGCAGCCCGGCCAGCGTCGCGACCGCAGCGTCGGTTGATCGATCCGCCACGCGGTTCGTCGCATCGTTGAATCGAAAGGGCCGGCATTGCCGGCCCTTTCTTTTTTGCGTCCGCTCGGCGGCCATGCGTCGCGACAGGCGCGCCTCGAATGCGTGCCGGCGGTTGGCGGCCGATCGGTGCGCGGAGACGCGCGATGACGTCGTCGTTCGGCTGCGTCGCGACGAAGCGGGTGCGCAGTGCGATTTGAGCGGCGCGCCGGAGTGGCGGGCGGCGACCAGCGTCGCCGGCCGGAATCCGTCGCGCTCAGACTTCGCCGAAGCGGGTCGCTTCGCGGCGGTCGCGGCCGTTTTCCTTGGCGCGGTACAGGGCCGAGTCGGCGCCGTCGAACACGGTGCGGGCATGGGTGTGGACGCCGGGCACGCAGGTGTACAGGCCGATGCTGAGGCTGACGCGTTGGTCGGCATGGCCTTCGCCGTAGCGGGCGTCGAGCTTGCGCATGTCCTCGAGGATGCCGTCGGCGACGCGCGCGGCGCCTTCGACGTGGGTGTCGGGCAGGATCACCGCGAATTCGTCGCCGCCGAAACGCGCGGCCAGATCGCGCGGGCGGCGCGCGTGCGAGCCGATGATCTCGGCGATCTGGCGCAGCAGCTTGTCGCCGGCGCGGTGGCCTTCGGAGTCGTTGTAGGCCTTGAAGAAGTCGACGTCGATCAGGGCCAGCGACAGCGGCGCACGGGTGCGCCGGGCGCTCGCCAGTTCGCGCTGCAGCACGTGGTCGAAGCGGCGGCGGTTGCCGAGCCGGGTCAGGGTGTCGAGGTTGGCTTCGCGGCGCCAGTGGCGCAGGTGGGCGATCATCCACAGCAGATAGGCCAGCGCGATCATCGCGATGGTGGTCGCCGGGGCGAACCAGACATTGCCCAGGCGCAGCAGGGCGACGCTGCCGAGCGCGGTCGCCAGCGCGGCCACGCCGGTGACCAGCAGCGGCCGCTGGAAGCGCGGATGCAGCATCAACAGCACCACCGCGAACAGCATGGTCGCGGCGAGCAGCGCCTGCCACAGCGGCCGCATCGGCACGATGGTGCGATCGTGCAGCAGCATCTCGATGACGTTGGCCTGGTACTCGGCGCCGTCCATGCGGGCCACGTCGGACATCGGGGTGAGATAGCTGGGGGCCAGGCCGGTCGCGGTCACGCCGACCACGACCCAGCGGCCGCGCAGCAGTTCGGCCGGCACCTCGCCGTCGAGCACGTCCGAATACGAGACCTGGGCGAAGGTGCCCGGCGGCCCGGCGAAGCGGATCCTTACGCGGTGGTCGCGGGTCTGCTGATACGGCGAACCCTGCACCGAGGCGGGCCGGCGCAGGCCCGGCAGCGGTTGCGGCACGACGTTCGGTTCCAGCCCGATCAGGGCCAGGCCGAGCGCCGACCAGCGCGATTCGCCGAGACCGGCCTGCAGGTACATCTCGCGGGCGGTGCCTTCGGAGTCGAGCTCGATGTCGGTGTGGCCGAGGGTGGTCGCGGCGGTCGCGATCAGCGGCGTCGGCAACACTTCTACCAGCGGCCCGTTCTGGCGCAGCGGCGCGGTGGTCACCGGCAGGGCGACCCGGCCGACCCGGCGCATCGATGCGGCCAGCGCGGCGTCGTGGCCGTCGCCGGTGCGGTCGGGTTCGGCCAGCACCAGGTCGAGGGCGATGCCGCGCACGCCGGCATAGCCCAGCCGGTCGAGCATCTGCGCATGGATGTCGCGCGGCCACGGCCACTGCCCCAGTTCGTTGAGGCTGCGGTCGTCGATGGCGACGATGACCACGTCGTCGTCGGGCGCATAGCCCCAGTTCGACAGGTGCAGGTCGTAGAAGACCTCGTCCAGGCGCGAGGCCGCGCCGGTGACGGTCAACAGCGCGGCCAGGCCGGCGGCGAGCAGGGCGGCGCCGCCTCGTAACAGCCTGGACCGGGCCGTTGGGCTCATAAGGTCAGCAGCAGCAACAAGGCACCGGCGGCGCCGGCCCCGTAGCACAGGCGGCAGGGCAGGCGGATTTCCTGCGGCGGGCCGTAGGGCGCGGCGTAGCCGTCGTCCTCGATGGTCTGCACGCGCACGTGCCAGGTGCCGCCGCCGGGACGCTTGAGTTCGATCTGCGGCACGTCCACCACCTCTTCCAACAGCAGCTTGGAGAAATCCCGTTCGCGCGCGATCTGCACGCGATAGCGCTGGCCCGGCTCGCCCTTCTGCCAGCGCAGGGTCAGCATACCCTTCGCCGCCTGCGGCGCCTCCAGGCCGGGATCGACCGGCGCATCGCTGATCTCGAACGGCAGGACATTGCCGTAGCGACCGGCATGGCCATTGCCGTCGCGCGAGGCCACGCGCCAATAGTACTTGCCCGGCGCGAGCGATTCGGACGGGCGGAAGCGCTGGCCGGCGACCTCGGTGTCGATCACCGGCTGGGCGAACTGTTCGTCGCCGGCGACCTGCAGGCGGGTGCGCTCGGCGCCCTCGGCGCGGGTCCATTCGAAGCGCGGGCGCGGCAGGTTGAGCCGTTGCCCGTCGAGCGGGCTGATGGTCAGCGGCGGCGCCGGCTGGTCGTTGACGGTGAAGACCCGGCTGCTGTCGCGCCCGCCGAGGCCGTTGGCGGCCACCGCGCGCACCTGCACGCGCTGGCGGCCGGCCGGCAGGTCGTCAATGCGCAGGCGGGTGTCGGAGGTTCGGGCCTCGAACAGCAATACTTCGGGCGCGTCGTCGCGCACCACTTCGACCCGGTACGCGACCGCGCCGTCGACCGGCGCCCAGGCGAGGGTCGCGGGCAGTTGTTCGAGCGACTCTGCGCTCAGGGCCGGTGCCGGCAGCAACCGGATCGGCGCCGACGGCGCGGCGCCGGCCGCGGCGAGCGTGCCGAAGCCCGGGTCGAGCATCACCTGGGTGCGCTGGTTGCCGACCGCGACCTTGCCTTCCAGCACTTCGGTCGCGTCGGGCGCGCCCTCGTCGCCGGCGCTGACCCGGAAGTGGGTGCCGCGCACGCTGGAGGTCGCCGACGGGGTGTCGATGATGTAGCGCGAAGCCGGACCCTTGGCCGGGTTCACCCGGTTCAAGGTGCGGCCGCGCTGCAGGCGCATGCGCGTATCGACCATGCCGGTGCTGCCGTAGCTGCTGAGCTCGTCGAAGGAGATGCGGCTGTTGTCCTGGATCATCAGCCGCGAGCCGTCCGCGAACTCGAGCGTGGCGCTGGCGCCGGGGCCGGTTTCGACCCGGCTGCCGATGCCGATGCGCATGCCTTCGACCACCAAGGCGGCCGTGGCTTTCTCCGAGGTCAGCAGGCTGACCGCGCCGCGCACGGCGATGACCCGCGCCTTGGCCGGTTCGATCCGCAGCCAGCCGACCGGGAACAACATGCGCGTACCCGGCGGCAGGTGATAGGGGTCGGCGATGCGGTTGTGTTCCTGCAGGCGGCGCCAGTTGATGCCGTTCTTGAGGTGCTTGGCGCCGAGGTCCCACAGGGTGTCGCCGGGACGCACGCGATAGCTCCAGTCCTGCGCCTGGGCCAGGCCGGTGCAGGCGAACAGCAGCACGACCGACAGCGCGGCGAAACGACGGCGGATGAAGGCCAGGGCGGCAAGGCGGCGCGGCGCGGCGCGCGCGACGGCGGCGAAGGATTGGGGCGCTGGAATGAGGGACATCCGTATTCCGAGGCTGGGTGGGACAGCGGGCACCGTGGACGGCGAGGTACAGCAACCGCTAATTATGCGGCCTCAGTCACACTTTTTCTGCTGTCGACCGGTTCGACCGGCGCTGCCGCCCCGGCCGGGGAACCGGCCCGGGCGGGCGCTGCCGCCGGCCACTCGCGGGACGCCGGGGGACCTGGGCGAAGGCGGCCGGCATGCAGGCGGGCCCTGCAGGGGCTGGGCCGGTGAGGGCGGGACAGGGGGCGGCAGGCGATGCGATCCAGGTGGGCCGGTCCTCATCCTGCCCGAAACCCGGTCGGCGGGGAAAGCCGCGCCGGGGCCGTGCAGATGAACAGAAACCCAGTGAGTCAAAAAGCACATTAGCGCCGTGCGGCGCCGTGCGGCGGCGTCGCGCGGGTAGCGCAGACCGTCGCCGGTGCCGGTCGAGTCATGGCCGCACCGCCGGGCAGCGGGGCCGCAAGCTGCGGACCCGCCTGGTTCAAGCCTGCTCGATCAACCTTGCTGGATCAACCTTGCTTCGACTGGATCCAGCGATCGATCTTGCGGTCGAGCACGTCCAGCGGCACCGAGCCGTCCTTCAGCACTTCGGCGTGGAACTCGCGTATGTCGAAGCGCGCGCCGAGCCGGCTCTGGGCGCGCTTGCGCAGTTCCATGATCTTGAGCTCGCCGATCTTGTAGGCCAGGGCCTGGCCGGGAATGGCCATGTAGCGCTCGGCTTCGGCGGTGGCCTGGGTTTCGCTCTCGGCCGAGTTCTCGAGCATGTAGGCGATCACCTGCTCGCGGGTCCAGCCCTTGCTGTGCAGGCCGGTGTCGACGACCAGGCGGATCGCGCGCCACAACTCGTTCTGCAGATAGCCGAAGTAGTCGTAGGGCGTGGCGTACACGCCGAGTTCCTTGCCGAGCGATTCGGCGTACAGGCCCCAGCCTTCGCTGAAGGCGGTCTCGCCGCCGAAGCGACGGAACTTCGGCAGGCCGGTCAGTTCCTGCTGCAGGGCGAGCTGGAAGTGATGGCCGGGGATGGCCTCGTGCAGGAACAGGTCTTCGGCGTCCCAGGTCTTGCGGGTCGGCAGGTCGTAGGTGTTGACGTAGAAGATGCCCGGGCGGGTGCCGTCCTCGCTCGGACGCATGTAGGAGCCGCCGGCCGCGGACTGGGCGCGGAAGGCTTCGACCGGGCGGATCTCGAACGGCGCCTTCGGGGTCAGCGAGAACAACTGCGGAATCTGCTTGCCGATGCGCGCTTCCAGGCCGCGGTAATGGGCGAGCAGGGCCGGCTCGTCCTTGAAGGTGAAACGCGGGTCGGTCTGCATGAACTTGAAGAAGTCCTGCAGCGAGCCCTGGAACTTCACCTCGCTGCGGATCTTGCCGATCTCGCCGTGGATGCGCGCGACTTCGTCCAGGCCGATCTGGTGGATCTCGGCCGGGGTCATCGTGGTGGTGGTCGAGCGGCGCGCGTTGAACGCGTACCAGGCCTCGCCGCCGGGCAGGGCGCCGAGCCCGGCGCTGTCGCGCGCGTGCGGCAGGTAGTCGTTGGCGATGTAGTCGCGCAGGCGCCGGTAGGCCGGCATCAGCTCGGTCTCGATCATCCGCCGGTAGTCCGCGCTCAGGCGCGCCTTGTCGGCCTCGGAGATGCCGGCCGGCCATTCGCTCACCGGCTTCCAGAACAAGGTCGCGGTGGGGTCGTCCTTGATCAGCGCATCCAGTTGCGGCAGCACCTTGGTCATCAGCGCTTTCGGCTGCACCACGCCGCGCTTGACGCCTTCGCGGCTGTTGGCGATGAGCTGGTCGAACACCGCCGGCACCTTGGCCGCGCGCTTGCGCCAGGCGTCGTAGTCGGCGGCGGTCTTGAACGGCTGCGAGCCGGTGCCGGAGCCGAGCTGGGCGATGCTGGCGGCGAAGTTGTAGAACTGGTTGACCGGCTGCAGCCAGCCCGGATGACGGTCCGATTCCAGGTTGATCTTCATTTCGCGCACGAAGATCTCGTAGCTCAGCAGGTCCTGGTCGGACAGGCCCTGCGAGCCGACCGACTCGATGGTCTTGAGCCAGCGCTCGGAGAACTCACGCGAGCGCTTGCGGAACTCGGCGCTGAGGAAGTTCGGCAACTGGTCGTTGTAGCGGGTGTCGCCCTGGGCGGTGGCGCGCAGCGGGTTGAGCTGGAGGTTTTCTTCCCAGTACTGCTCGTACAGGCGGTTGAGCTTTTCGCCCTTGGTCTGCACGGTGAGCTTGGGTGCGGCGGCCGGAGCGGCAGGCGCAGCCGCGGACGAGTCCGCAGCGGCGGCCGCGGGCAGGGCGAGGCACAGCGCCGCGGCGAGCGCGGCGGACAAAGCGAGGCGGACCGGGCGCGGGCCCGGACGGCGGAACGGAGGCGGGGTCATGTCTTGGCCGATGCGGACGGACCCGCAGGCTCTCGCGCATGCCTTGCCGGGGCATGAGCCGAAGGTCATGCGCGGGGTCATGCGCGAGCGCGGCAGCGCCCGCGCAGCCCTCGGCAGCGCTCCGCGCGGTCAATCCTCCAGGTCGGGCAACTGCAGGCGGGTCTGATAGAAATCGCTCGGGCGGCCGATGTCGCGCGCATAAAACAGCAGGCCGCGTTCCCACAGCACGGTTGGGTGGAATTCGTCCCAGACCGTGTTGACGCAGGGGCCGAGGTTCTTGGCGGTGGTGAAGCGGCCATCCTTGAGCCGCGCCGCATGCAGGTCGCCGTAGCCATAGCCCAGGTCGGGCAGCGGGTCGCCGGGAAAATCCAGGCGGGTGAACAGCAGGATGCGACCGTCGGGGGAGATTTCCGGATTGAACTCCCAGCGTTCGGCGGTGTTGACGCCGCCTTCGACCTTGCGCGCCGGCGCGTAGTCGCCGTTGCGCAGGCGTTCGCTGCGGTAGATGTCGAATTCGCCGTCGCGGTCGCTGGCGAAATACACATTGCCGTTGCGGTCGGTGCTCGGGTACAGCTCGTCGCCGGGGCTGTTGACCGCGGCGCCGAGGTGGCGCGGTTCGCCCCAGCCGCGCAACCCGCGCTTGGCGATCCACAGGTCCATCTTCGCCGCCTGGCCGTCGGGCCGCGGCCGCTCCGAGGAGAACACCAGGTAGCGGCCGTCCGGCGACACCGAGGGGTCCATGTCGCTGTGCACGCCGGAGAACGGCGCGACCTGCGGCGCGCTCCAGCCCGATGGCCGCCATTGCGAGGTCATGATGGTCGCGCGCTCGCGGGTGCCCGGCCACCAGCCCTTGCTGGTCGACCAGTAGGCGCGCAGGCGGCTCGGGGTGAAGCTCAGGCGCCATTCCCACTGCGGGGTCGAGATGACGCCGTCGGCGAATTTCGTTACCGGCGGACAAGAGCCCGCGGCTGTGTCGGCGGCCGCGGCGGGCAGGGCGACGGCGGCGAGGGCGGCGAGGGCGGCGAGGGCGATCGAAAGACGCGACAGACGGCGCATGGCGGCGATTCTCCAGGGGAGGTGGCCGCAGCCTGCGCGGGCGCGAACGGCTCGTGCATCGGGCCGGGACGAATCGGCCGGATCGAGGGACCAACCCCGCGCCGGCGATTGCAAGCGCCGCGGCGCCGGTCCAGCATCCCCGTCCATGCGCGATCGCTTGCCGCTGCTGGTGTTGCTGGTGCTGGGCTGGTGGACCCTCAACGGCTTCGTCTGGGTCGGCCAGGTCGTGACCATGCACCAGGCCGCCGGCCAGCCGGCCGATTGGCCGGACACCCTGCGCCAACACCTCGCCAGCGCCTGGCTGTGGGTGCCGATCACCCTGGCGATGTTCGCCTGGGTCGGGCGCCATCCGATCGAACGCGGCCGGGTGATGGCGGCGCTGGCGATGCAGGGTCTCGCGGTGGCCGTGGTGATCGTGCTGCGCGCCGCGGCGGTGGTCGCGCTGAACGGCTGGATAGGCTGGTACGAACGACTGCCGCCGCTGGGGGAACTGCTCGCCGCCAGCGTGCTCAACAACCTGCTGACGAGTTGGCTGATCGTCGGCGTCGCCCATGCCCTGGTCTACGCCGAACGCGCGCGCCGCCGCGAACGACAGGCGATGGAACTGGAAGCGCGGCTGGCGCGGGCGCGGCTCGATGCGCTGACCGCGCAGCTCAACCCGCACTTCCTGTTCAACGCGCTCAATTCGATCGCCGAGATGGTGCACCGCGACCCCGACGGCGCCGACCGCATGCTGGTCGACCTGGGCGCCTTGCTGCGCCACAGCCTCGACCGCTCGCATCGCCAGGAGATCGCCTTGCGCGACGAGCTGGTCGCCCTGGATCACTACATCGGCATCGAGAAGATCCGCCTCGGCGAGCGCCTGCGCATGCATTGGGCGATCGACTCGGCCCTGCTCGACGCGCAGGTGCCGCAGTTGCTGCTGCAGCCCCTGGTCGAAAACGCGATCCACCACGCGGTGGCGATGCGCAGCACGCCCGGCGAAGTGTCGGTGCGGGCCGAACGCCGCGAAGACTGCCTGATCCTCGAAGTCAGCGACGACGGCGGCGCCGGACAGGCGGTGCACGGCGCCGGCATCGGCCTGAGCAATACCCGCGCGCGCCTGCAGGGCCTGTACGGCGACGCGCATCGCTTCGACATCGGCGCGCGCGCCGCCGGCGGCACCTGCGTGCGCCTGGAGCTGCCGTACCGGTGCCGGCAGCCGCTGGAAGCCGCAGCATGACCCTGCTCGCGCCGGCGCCGCTGCGTGCGGTGGTGGTCGACGACGAGGCCATGTCGCGTGCACGCCTGTGCCGCTTGCTCGGGCTGGAAACCGGCGTGCAGGTGATCGCCGAATGCGCCGACGGCGACAGCGCGGTCGCGGCCTTGCGCCGTCTGCCGGCCGACGTGGTGTTTCTCGACATCCGCCTGCCCGACCTCAACGGTTTCGGCGTGTTGCAGGCCTTGTCCGCGCAGAGCCGTCCGCAGGTGGTGTTCGTGACCGCGCATGCCGAGCACGCCCTGCGCGCTTTCGACGCCGACGCGGTCGACTATCTGCTCAAGCCCTATTCGGCCGAACGCCTCGGCGCCGCGCTGGCGCGGGTGCGGCGCGCGCGGGCCGCGCAGACCGAGCGCCCGCTGCGCGCGGCGGCGAGCGGCGAGGGGGCGGGCGAGGGCGCGCGCGAGGGCTATCCGCAGCGCCTGGCGGTGCCGGTCGGCGCGCGCCTGCGCCTGCTGCCGGTCGAGGAGATCGATTGCGCGATCGCGCAGAGCAATTACGTCGAACTGCACGCCGGCGGCCAGGCCTATCTGCTGCGCGAAACTCTGAACGGCATCGAGGCGCGGCTGGACCCGCGCCGCTTCCTGCGCATCCATCGTTCGCGCATCGTCCATCTGCAGGCCGTGCGCGACATCGAGCCGCTCGACGGCGGCCGCTATCTGCTGCGCCTGGTCGACGGCCGGCGCCTGAGCAGCGGGGCCAGCTATCGCGACCGGATCCGCGAGGCGATGGGGCTGGGTTGAGCCGCGCCCTGCCGGCAGCGGCTCAGTCCGCCGCGGCCTCGTCGCGCAGCTGGCGGGCGCGGGCTTCGCCGAGGTAACGATGGATCCACAGCCGCAGCAGATAGATCAGCGGGATCATCGCGAATGCGGCCAGCATCTTGTAGACGTAGTTGACCGAGCCGATCGCGAGGAATTGCGGGATCGGCCAGTGCTGCGGGCCGAGCACGAAGGCGATGTAGAGCACGACGAAGCTGTCGACCAGTTGCGAGACCGCGGTCGAGCCGGTCGCGCGCAGCCAGATGTGTTTCTCGCCGGTGACGCGGCGGATGCGGTGGAACACGCCGACGTCGATCAGTTGGCCGACCATGAAGGCGACCAGCGAGCCGCCGATGCTCCACAGGCCTTGGCCGAAGATGGCCGCGAACGCGGCTTGGTAGTCGGGCACGCCCTGGGCCTGCGCCGCCTGCACCCACCACGCCGCCGGCGCCAGCGCGATCGCGGCGAAAGCGAACACGAAGCCGTAGGCGATCAGCAACGCCGCGAGCCAGGAAATCAGGCGCACGCCGCGGCGGCCGAAGAACTCGTTGACGACGTCGGTCATCAGGAACACCACCGGCCACAGCAGGGTGCCGGCGGTGAAGTTGAGCGAGCCGGTCTGGCCGAACAAATTCCATTGCAGCGGAGCGATGCCGAGGGTGTCCTCGAGGGCGAAGATCTTGACCCCGATGAATTCGGCCAGCGCCGCATTGACGCAAAAAAACGCCGACAGCACGATGAACAAGCGCAGCGCGCGGTCCTGCAGAGTGCGGGTGCCTTCGCCGGCGGCGCTAGGGATCGCGGCCGCGGTTTCTATCCCGGATGCGCTCATCGCCTGGGCCTCACGTAATAGATCACGCCGCTCTTGTCGTCGCTGAAGAAGAAACGGTCGCGGCCGGCCTGCAGCACGTCGCAGGGGCGGCCGTGCACCTTGCCCTTGGCGAGGAAACCGTTGACCAACTCGCCGCCGCTGCGGCCGTCGGCGCCGACCCTGACGATCCGGTAGCCGTGATCGAGACTGAGCTTGCTGCCGCCGTGAAGGGCGACCAGGTATTCGTTCTGCACCAGCGCGCCGTCGGCGGGCGGGAACCAGCTCAGGCCGAGCGCCGAGGCATGCGAGGGAAAAGACGCGAACGGCCTGGGCACCGCGGCGCAGCCGGACTTGCGCGGAAACTTCGGGTCGGCGAAGGCGCGGCCCTTGCTGTGATAGCAGTGCGGCCAGCCGTAATCGGCGCCGTCGCGCAGCGCGAACAGGGTTTCGTCGGGCTTGTGGTCGCCGAGATGGTCGGCGCCCTGGTTGGTCGCGTACAGCCGGCCGTCGCGGAACAGCAGGCCGACCGCGTTGCGCAGGCCGCGCACGTAGATGCGGCGGTCGCTGCCGTCGGGGTTCATCTGCAGCACCGCGGCGCGCACGTCTTCCTTTTCGATGCAGGCGTTGCAACTGCTGCCGACCGAGACGTAGAGCTTGCCGTCGCCGAAGGCCAGCGTGCGGGTCAGGTGCCAGCCGCCGTATTTGTAGCTCAGGCCGTAGTCGGGGAAGCTCGCCAGGGTCTCGGGTTCGGACGCGGGCTTGAGATCGCCGTTGCGGTAACGGTAGCGCTGCAGCTTGTCGGTGTTGGCGACGTACAGCCAGGACCGGCCCTGCGCGTCGGTGTGGAAGGCGACGCTGTTGGGGTTGCGTTGCTTGTCGAGATACACCGAGACCCGGCCGAACCGCCCGCGCTGCTCGTCCCAATCGTCGAGCGCGTAAACGCGGCCGCGGCGGTTGTCGCTGAGGTCGTGCATGTCGGTGACGAACAAACGCCCGTCCGGGCTGCGGGCGAAGAAGCGCACCCGCTTGAGGCCTTGCACCGCCGGAACGATCTCGAGTTCGGCCGGCAGGTTAAGGCTGAAGCTGCGGCCGTCGTCCAAGGCGATGCGATGCGGCGTCAATGCCGCCGGCGCGGCGCTGGCGGCGCCGATGCAGGCGAGGCAGGCGAGCAGGGCGGCAGCGAGGCCGTGCAGGGAAGCTCGGATCATGCCGGCGTCTCCCGTGGTGGTTCGGTCGGGTCCGGTTTCGCCGGGGACGCGGTGTTCGGCGACGGCACCGAGAACGGAATCGACTCGGGCGAGACCGCGCCGCCGGAGATGATGAAGCTCATCGCCTGGTCGACGCTCCAGTCGGTCGGGGTGATTTTTTCCACCGGCACGATTTCCAGATAGCCCGAGGTCGGGTTCGGCGTGGTCGGCACGTACACCGCGGCCAGTTCGCGGCCGGTGCCTTGCTCGCGCATGACCCGGGTGACGAAGCCGATCGACTTCATCTCGTTATGCGGGAAGTCGATCAGCACCACGCGCTGGGTGCCGTCGGGCTTGGTCTGCAGGATGTCGAGCAACTGCCGCGCGCTGCCGTAGATGGTGCTGGCCAGCGGGACGCGCTTGATCAGCGACTCGAACCAGCGCAGCACGGTCTGGCCGATCACCCGCCGGGTCATCACCCCCGACAGCAGGATCACCGCGAGCGTGGCGATCAGGCCGATCGCGGTTTGCACCCAACCGGAGCCGAGCCAAGACAGCGCTTGCGGATGGACGAGAGCTAAGTTCTGCAGCAGCGGCCCGATCAAGGGTTGACTGATGTCCGACAGCAGCACGAACACGAACTTGACCACGACCCAGGTCAGCCAGATCGGCAGCAGGGTCAACAGGCCGGTGAGGAACAGGCGTTGCAGGTTGGACATGCGCATGGCGCGGATTGTAGGGGACCGCGACGGAGAACATGTGGCTGCGCGGGTTGCTTGGGGAACCCTTTGGGAGTTCGCCGCCTTTGCGAGGGGCTGCGCTCGATGCCGTGCGAGGCCGGGTGGGATTGGCTGGCGCGGGGGGGGGGGGGGCGGCTTCAGATCGCGACCATCTGCGTAGCAAAGCAAATCCCCCTGGCTCTTCCCAATGGGGGATAGGAGCCTCGAGTGATTCGCCGTCAGGTCGCGACGATCGCCAGGCTCGAGCTCGCCGGCACTCAGCGCTCGCGCACCAGGCGGAAGCCGACGTCGTCGTACCCGCGGGTGGCGTTGAGCGGACGCAGGGCCGAGCCGCTGCGCCAGGAACTGCCGCCGACCTGGCGTTGCTGGCAGGTACGGCCGCAATCGCCGGACCAGATCGACAGGGCGCGACCGCCGCCGCCCGACATGCGCTGGGCTTCCTCGGCGGTCGGCAGGCGGTAGTGGCGCCCGGTCTGCTGGCTGTACCAGCGCGCATAGGCCTCGGCGTCGGCGGTCGACACGCAGACCACCGGTTCGCTCTCGGTCTGGTCGAAGCCCGGTGCCTTCCAGTCCTTCGGCGCGATCACCCGCAGCAGCGAGGCGCGTTCGCGGCACAACGCCGGCGCGCGCTGGTTAGCGCTGACGAAGCGGGCGTACTCGCCGCGGCTGACCGGGCGCGGGTTGAAACTCACCGCGACGTTGCTGGCCGGCGCGGCCGCTCCGATCGTGGCGACGCCGCGCGCGACCGTGCCGTCGCCGGCGACGCCGCGCGCCTGCGCGATCAAACGGCTCGAAACCGTGCGCGGCAGGCCGAACTCCTCGGCCAGCGCGATCACCCGCCCGGCATCGGCGCCGTCGCCGCGGCGCGCGGCCTGTTCCAGCCGGGTTTCCAGGGCCTGCGCGGCTTTCTCGCGCAGGCTGCGCTGCGCCGCCGAATCGGCGGTGCCGGTCTGCTGGCCGAGCGCGGTGGCGTTGACCAGGTGCTCGCGGGCGCGCTGGTCGCGGCCTTCGCGCAGGTCGCGCGCCATCTCGTCGGCGAAGGCCTGGGTCAATTCGCCGACCACCACGCCGACTTCCGGACTGGTGCTGTCCAGGTGCCAGGCGGTGAGCAGGCTGTTGTAGGCGTTGGCGTCGGCCGGCGAAGCCAGGCGGCCCTGGCCGATGTAGATGCGCGCGTTCTGCAAAGACTCCTGCAACGGCGCCTGCGGCAACGGCGCCATCATCGCCTGGGTCGGGTCGTTGTCGATCCGGGGCGTGCCGCTCTTGTTCGCGGCGGGCAGTTCGGCGCGGAAGAAGCCGTCCTTCTCGACCCGGTTGAGGGCGAAGGCGATGCTGACCACGGCGATCGCGACCACCGCCAGGCCTGCCCAGGCCGGGGTCACCCAGCGCTTGAGCGGGCGCAGTCGCGCGGCCACCCGGCCGAGACGCGACAGTTCGCCGCGGTGCTTGATCTCGCTGACCGCCGCGGCCATTTCGGCGGCATTGCCGAAGCGCTGGTCGGGCTGTTTGGCCAGGGCGCAGTTCATGAAACGCTGCCAGTGCTTGAGCGGCGGCGGCAGCTTCGGAATCGGGTTCTGCGCGTGCATGACCGCCATCGACAGCGCGTCCTGCGCCTCGAACGGCAGCCGGCCGGTGAGCATTTCCCAGCACAGCACGCCGAGGCTGTAGAGATCGGCGCGGCCGTCCACTTCTTCGCCGCGCGCCTGCTCCGGCGCCATGTAGGCGGTGCTGCCCACGGCCAGGCCGGTCGCGGTCATGCGCGCGCCGAAACCGCGGCGCAGGGCGATGCCGAAGTCGGCCAGCAGCGGCCGCTCGGTGATGTCGAACAGGACGTTCTCGGCCTTGACGTCGCGATGGACGACGCCGCGCGAATGGGCGTACTCGAGCGCCGACAGCAGCGGCTCGACGATCGAGATCACCTCGCTCTCGCCGCGCGCGAAACCTTGCTCGATGCGCTTGCCCAGGTGGCCGCGCGGCAGGAACGGCATGGCGTAGTAGGGCAGGCCCTCGCGGGTGCGGCCGACTTCGTGGATGCCCACGACGTGCGGGTGTTCCAGACGCGCGATCGTGCGGACTTCGTTCTCGAAACGGCGGCGGCTGACCTCGTCGGCCAGCGCGTGCGGCAGCATGATCTTGATGGCGACTTCGCGGCCGAGCGCGATCTGCTCGCCCAGGTAGACCGTGGACAAGCCGCCGTGGTTGATGATCTGGCGCAGTCGATAGCCGGGGATCTCCGGCATCGGCGCGCTGGTTTCATCCGATTGCGTTGTGGTTGTAGACATTCGCGGCCCCGTGTCGCGACTGCACAGCTTACGCTGTCGCAGTGCCCGCGTAAGCGGCTAGTGTGCTTCGTGCCGGGCCGCCATGACAAGTCGTGACGAATGGATCCGCCGCTGGACCTTGGTCCACTGGCGTCGCGTTCGCGCCGCCAGGCGCCACTCGAAGATGAGCAACCGGTCAACAATCGCTGCAGGGCCCCAGGCCCGCGATCGCACCATACGTAGGGGGCGCATGCGGAATGGTGCGGCGTCAGCCGCGCTCGGCGCCGTTCGCGCCCGGCTTGTCGCGCTTGCGCCGCACGTACAGTTGTTTGCGGATCCTGGCGACTGTTTCGCCGCTGGCGTCGACGACATCGGTGTCGAACCAGCGCAGGTATTTGTCGCCGCCGGCGGTGGCCTGACGCAGTTCCTCGAGCACCGCATCGTCGAGGCGGAACTCGGCGCGCACGGTGCCGCGCCCGGGTTTGACGAATTCGATCGAACCGGCGCGGTCCCAGACGATGTAGTCGCGGCCGAGGGCGTTCATCGCCAGCAGCATCCAGAACGGGTCGGTCATCGAGAACAGGCTGCCGCCGAAATGAGTGCCGACATAGTTGCGGTTCCAGGGGCGCATGCGCAGCTCGACCGCGGCGTGGCGGTAGTCCGGGGCGATCGCGGCGACGTGGATGCCGGAAAACAGGAACGGCGGCCACAGATTGAGTCCGTGTCGCAGGGTGCTGGCTTTCATGGGGTCGAGACTGGAGAAGGCCGGACTAGCCTGCCATACGGATGCGTATAGTCAAGTGATGGGTCCAGCCGGACGGCTCGGACCAGGCGGGCCTGGATGGGCCTGGCCGGCAGGGACGAAAGCCCAGCCGGCCTTCGAGCGGGCGGCTCAGAACAGCAGCGAGGCCATCTTGCGGCGGTACTGGCCGACCAGGTCCTGGTCTTCGATCACCTTGAAGGCGTCGATCAGGGCCTTGCGCGGCAGGCCGTCCTGGTAGGCGCGGTCGCGGCGCAGCAGCTCGATGAACTGATCCAGGGCGGCCTGGCCGTGGCCGGCGGCGATCAGGCGCGCGCCGAGCAGGTAGCGGGCCTGCGGGTCCTCGGGCTGGGCGGCGATGGCGGCCTGCAGCGTCTCGATCGGCGGCGCGTCCTTGCTCACTGCGAGGAAACCGAGGCGGGCGCGGGCGCGCAGGCTGCGGTCGTCGGTGGCGAGGTTGGCCGGCAGGGCGTCGAGCAACTGCTCCGATTCCTGGGCGGCGCCGGTCGCGAGCAGGGCCAGGGCCAGGTCGAGCTTGAGCTCGGCCTTGTCGGGCTGCTCGGCGACCTCGTGACGCAAGCGCACGACCTCGCTGTGCGGGTCGACCGCGGCCGGTTCGGCCACGGCTTCTTCGACCGGCGCGGCGGCTTCGGCCGGTTCGATGCCGTGGTGCTTGAGGAACTCGCGCACCGCGCTTTCCGGCAGCGCTTCGGCGAAGCCGTCGACCAATTGGCCGCCCTTGACCAGGAACACGGTCGGGATCGAGCGGATCTGGAACGCCGCGCCCAGTTGCTGCTCGGCCTCGACATCGACCTTGGCCAGCTCGAAGGCGCCGTTGTAGTCGGCCGCCAGCTTCTCCAGGATCGGGCCCAGGGTCTTGCACGGCTGGCACCATTCGGCCCAGAAATCGATCAGGACCGGCACCTGCAGGGACTTCTGCAGCACCTCTTCCTGGAAGCGGTCGGCGGTGGCGTCGAAGACGTGGGGCTTGGCGGTTGCGGTCATCGTCTGGCTCGTCTGCGTGATGCGCGGGTTGGAACCCGAAGTGGGGGCGATCGCGCGCAAGGCAAGCGCGCGCCGCGGGTGCGCACGCTAGCATGACGCGATGAAACGCTCAGCGAACCCGAACCGCCGGCACTTGGACCGCAGCGACTCGAACGGCCGGAGCCCGAACGGCGGGGACCCCAAAGCCGGTGCCAATGCCGGCGCGGGTGTCGGCGCAGTGGCCGGCGTCGCCGTGCACCACGGCCGCATCCAGGCGCTCGCGGCGGCCGCGGCGCTGTGCTGTCTCGGCGCCTTGCTCGGGTTCGGCGCGGCGCTCGAAGGCTACTCGCATCGGCTGCACCCGCCGGGCCTGCTCGGCGCCGATGGCATCGCCCACGCCGGGGCGTTCAATCTGTTCGGTTTCGCGGTGCCGGGCCTGGTGTTGGCGGCGGTGGCCTGGCGGCTGCGCGAGCGCCTGCGCAGCGGCGGCGCGATGGCGCGCATCGGCGCCTGGCTGTGGTGCCTGTCGGCGCTGGCCTGGGCGGCGCAGGGTGCGATGGCGCTCGATCCGACCGATCTGGACGCGCAGGCCAGCCGCCTGCATGCGACGGCGTGGATGCTGTGGTGGCTCGCCTTCGTGGCCGGCGCGGGTTTGCTCGCGATCGGTGCGCGAAGTCGGCCGGAAGCGCGCGGCCTGGCGCCGGTCGCGGCGCTCGCCGGCGCGCTGGTGCTGGCCGCGGTGTTCGGTGCCGATCTCGGCGTATGGCCGGCGCCGATCGCGCAACGCCTGGCCTTGCTGGTCTGGCTGGCCGCTTATGTAGCCACCACGCGTGGCGAACCACCCGGTAGCTGACGGACGACGGCGCGCCTTCGATGCCGCACGGGCAAGAGCGCGACGCATCGCGCGTCTCCCTCCTGCGAGGGGTGCCGACGCCGCAGCAAGGCCGATCGTATCGGCGCCTGCCGCGGACGAGAGGTCCGCAGCCGACCTTGCTGCGGCGACGGCGGTCCCGGGTCGCACGGCGCGGGGTTCCCGAGCCGCGCGACGACGGACTCAGCGCGCGCTTTGCCGCGTTTCGACGATGCGCGCGGTGTCGACCGGTGTGGCCTGCTCGCGCTCGCGCGGCCGCAGCGCATCGTTGGCCGCGGCGGTGAACTCGCAAAAGCTCGCCCGGCAGTCGTTGTATTCGACCTCGCAGGCCAGTTGTTCTTCCGGTGTGACCGCAGCGCGGATGCAGGCGCGATAGGGATAGAAACATTCCGGGCACGGCGGCGCCGCCAGTGCCTGGGTCGTCGAGAGCATGCTGGCGAGCGCGGCCGCGCAGACGGCGGCGGCGAGCGAGAACGATTTCATTCGAACTCCTTTTCCACGGGCGCGAGCGCCTCGTTGTGCTGCGTCGTCGAATCTCCTGCGCCGGGGCGTGCCCGGCGCCATGCTTATGACACGCATGCGGCGGGGCCGCCGTGACTCAGTTCACGGGCATGGCGGCGCTGCCGCCGTGCGCGGCGCGCAGGCGGCTTTTCTGTGAACTGCAACGGGCGAGCGCTGCGAAAGCCGACACGCGGCGGCGTTCGCGACGATGCGGCGCCGCGCCTACAGGGCCTGTTTGAACACTTGGCCGTCCTTCATCACGAAATCGACCTTCATCACCGCGTTGATGTCCTCGAGCGGATTGCCCGGCACGGCGACGATGTCGGCGCGCTTGCCGGCCTCGATCACGCCCTGGTCGTCGACGCCGAGCACCTCGGCGGCGCGGATCGTCGCCGCCTGCAGGGCCACCGCGGCGGGAATGCCGGCTTCGACCATGTAGAGGAATTCGCGCGCGTTGTCGCCGTGCGGGCCGACGCCCATGTCGGTGCCGAAGGCGATCTTGACTCCGTTCTTGTAGGCCTGGGCCGCGGTCTGCTGGATCAGCGAACCGATCCGCGCCGCCTTCGGCCGCACCACCTCGGGGAAGTAGCCCTCGATCTTGGCCTTGTCGGCGACGAAGCGGCCGGCGTAGATGGTCGGCACGTACCAAGTGCCTTTCTGCTTCATCAGCGACATCACCTCGTCGGTCATGTAGGTGCCGTGCTCGATCGTGGTCACCCCGCCGAGCACCGCGCGCTTCATGCCTTCGGTGCCGTGCGCGTGCGCGGCGACGCGGTAGCCGTAGTCCTTGGCGGCATCGACGATGGCCTTGACCTCGTCGACGGTGAACTGCGGCGCGTCGCCGGACTTGGCGTAGGACAGCACGCCGCCGGTGGCGGTGATCTTGATCACGTCGCTGCCGTCCTTGTAGCGCTGGCGCACCGCCTGGCGCGCCTCGTCGACCGAATTGATCACGCCCTCGGTCGGGCCGGGCGGGCCGAGCAGGTGCGAGAGCGTGGCGTTGTAGCCGTTGGTCGGGTCGGCGTGGCCGCCGGTGGTGGCGATCGACTTGCCCGCGGCCCAGATGCGCGGGCCGGCGACCAGGCCCTGGTTGATCGCGTCGCGCAGGTGCGGGCTCACTTCGCCGCCGAGATCGCGCACGCTGGTGAAGCCGGCCATCAGGGTCTTGTTGGCGTAGCCGACCGAGCGGAAGGCGAAATCGACCGGGTCGAGGCGGAAGTCTTCCTCGTAGCTCTTCGGGCTGGACTGGTCGCCCAGATGCACGTGCAGGTCGGTCCAGCCCGGGGTGCAGGTGTGGCCGGACAGGTCGACCGTGCGCGCGCCCGGCGCCTCGGCGCGGCCGTCGAGGACCTGTTCGACCTTGCCGTCGCGCACCACCACGGTGCGCGATTCCAGCAGTTTGCCGCTGCGCGCGTCGAACAACCGGCCGCATTGCAGCGCCATCGGCTCGGCTGCGGCGGCAGGGGCGGCATAGGCCGGGGCGGCGGACAGGACGGCGATGACGGCGACGGCGAGACGGGTCATATGCGGATTCCGGGACGAAGTTGGCCGATCTTAGCCGCCGATCCGGCCGCGCACCGTTGCCAAGGGTCATGCTTGACTGCAAGTTGAGGGCCGATGCGGGCCGGCCGGACCGGAGGCCCGCATCGGCCGCACAGGCCTCCGGCGGCATCCATCCGGTTCGTCCAGAACGAGTCGACCGTCATGACCAAGCTGTCGCTGTTGCTCGCCGCCGTCCTGTTGTCCGGGGCCGCCCAGGCCACCGAGGTGCGCACCGCACCGGCTCCCGACCGCACCACCGGCGGAACCATCGGCAATCTGCCGAAGTTCTGCCCGATGGGCAAAACCGTCAAACCGATCTATAACGAAAAGGGGCAGATCGTCGCGTTCGAGTGCGTTTGAGCGCACGCCGGCGCCGTATCGGGCGCTGCGCCCGCGCGGCGAGCATGAAAGCGAAGTCCGGTCCGCGAGGGCCGGCCTTCGTCTTTGCCCAGCGACGGGCCGACCGCCGGACATACGCCCGGGGCAGGCCGCAGGGGCGCGTCGCCGGGTCGGGCGAACCGGTCCGGGGCGCCGCTCGCGGCCGTCCGCGCATGGCGGGGCTTGGTGCGCTGCGGTAGGCTTGCCGGTCCTGTCCTTTTGCTCATGCCCGCCTGTGTCTACCGACGTCCCCCACGCCCCGCACGACCCCAAGAGTGAAACCAAGGCCTTCGACCCGAGCAGCGTCGAAACCGCCGCCCAGCGCTATTGGGACGCCACCCGCGCGTTCGAGGTCGACGAAAGGTCGGACAAGCCCAAGTACTACTGCCTGTCGATGCTGCCGTATCCCTCCGGCGCGCTGCACATGGGCCATGTGCGCAACTACACCATCGGCGACGTGATCAGCCGCTACAAGCGCATGACCGGCTTCAACGTGCTGCAGCCGATGGGCTGGGACGCGTTCGGCCTGCCGGCCGAGAACGCCGCGATCAAGAACAAGACCGCGCCGGCCAAGTGGACCTACGCCAACATCGCCCACATGAAGGCGCAGCTCAAGACCATGGGCTATGCCATCGACTGGTCGCGCGAGTTCGCCACCTGCACGCCGGACTACTACGTCCACGAGCAGCGCATGTTCGTGCGGCTGATGAAGCAGGGCCTGGCCTACCGCAAGAACTCGGTGGTCAACTGGGATCCGGTCGACCAGACCGTGCTCGCCAACGAGCAGGTCATCGACGGCCGCGGCTGGCGCACCGGCGCCCTGGTCGAGAAGCGCGAAATCCCGCAGTGGTTCCTCAAGATCACCGACTACGCCCAGGAACTGCTCGACGGCCTGGACACGCTGCCGGGCTGGCCGGAAGCGGTCAAGACCATGCAGCGCAACTGGATCGGCCGCAGCGAAGGCCTGGAGATCCGCTTCGACGTGCGCGACGAGAACGGCGCCGCGGTCGAACCGCTGACGGTGTTCACCACCCGTCCCGACACCCTGATGGGCGTGACCTTCGTTTCGATCGCCGCCGAGCACCCGCTGGCCGCGCTCGCCGCGCAACGCGACAGCGACCTGGCCGAGTTCATCGCCGAGCTGCGCCGGGGCGGCGTGTCGGAAGCGGAACTGGAAACCCAGGAAAAGCGCGGCCGCGACACCGGCCTGCGCGCGATCCACCCGATCACCGGCGACGAACTGCCGGTGTTCGTCGCCAACTTCGTGCTGATGAACTACGGCACCGGCGCGGTCATGGCCGTGCCCGGCCACGACCAGCGCGACTGGGAGTTCGCCAAGCGCTACCAGCTGCCGATCAAGACCGTGATCGTGCCCGACGCGGTGCGCGACGCGCTGGCCGAGATCGGCGAGGACGTCGCCACCCTGCACAAGGACCCGATGCGCAGCGCGCTGGGCGGCGCGGCCTCGGTCGACGTCTACGGCACCAGCGCGGCGGTGCAGGTGGTCGAGGAGTTCCAGCACGGCATCGAGGAGCAGGGCGCCTGGACCGAGCGCGGCTGGCTGGTCAACTCCGGCGACTACGACGGCCTGGATTTCCAGCAGGCGCTGGACGCGTTGGCCGCGCGCTTCGAAGCCGAAGGCCGCGGCAACCGCCGGGTCAATTACCGCCTGCGCGACTGGGGCGTGAGCCGCCAGCGTTACTGGGGCTGTCCGATCCCGGTAATCCTGTGCCCGAGCTGCGGCGACGTGCCGGTGCCGGAAGAGCAGTTGCCGGTGGTGCTGCCCGAGGACGTGGAATTCAGCGGCGTGGCGTCGCCGATCAAGGCCGACCCGCAGTGGCGCAAGACCACCTGCCCGAACTGCGGCGGCGCGGCCGAGCGCGAAACCGACACCTTCGACACCTTCATGGAGTCGAGCTGGTACTACGCGCGCTACACCTCGCCGGGCGCGGCCCAGCAGGTCGACGAGCGCGCCAAATACTGGACCCCGGTGGACCAGTACATCGGCGGCATCGAGCACGCGATCCTGCACCTGATGTACTTCCGCTTCTATCACAAGCTCATGCGCGACCAGGGCCTGGTCGACAGCGACGAACCGGCGACCAACCTGATGACCCAGGGCATGGTCATCGCCGACACCTTCTACCGCACGCAGCCCAACGGCGGCTTCGACTGGATCAACCCGGCCGACGTGGAGGTCAAGCGCGACGAACGCGGCCGCATCACCGGCGCGGTGCTCAAGGCCGACGGCGAGCCGGTGCAGATCGGCGGCACCGAGAAGATGTCGAAGTCGAAGAACAACGGCGTCGACCCGCAGCTGATGGTCGGCAAGTTCGGCGCCGACACGGTGCGCCTGTTCTCGATGTTCGCCGCGCCGCCGGACCAGTCGCTGGAATGGAACGAGGCCGGCGTCGAAGGCATGGCGCGCTTCCTGCGCCGCCTGTGGGCCATGGTCCATCGCCACGCCGCCGACGGCGCTGCGCCGGCGCTCGACCTGACCGCCCTCGACGCCGCGCAGAAGACCCTGCGCCGGCAGTTGCACGAGTGCATCCAGAAGGTCGGCGACGACTACGGCCGCCGCCACAGTTTCAACACCGCGATCGCCGCGGTCATGGAACTGCTCAATCACCTGGGCAAGTTCGACGACGCCAGCGACAACGGCCGCGCCCTGCGCCAGGAAGCGCTGGCGGCGATCGTGCTGTTGCTCAACCCGATCACCCCGCACGCGAGCCATGCGTTGTGGCAGGTGCTGGGGCACGAGGAGACCCTGCTCGAAGACCTGCCGTTCCCGGCGGTCGACGCCTCGGCGCTGCAACGCGACGCGGTGACCCTGGCGGTGCAGGTCAACGGCAAGCTGCGCGGCACCATCGAGGTGCCGGTCAACGTCGCTAAGGAAGAGGCCGAGCGCCTGGCCCTGGCCGAACCGAACGTGGTCAAGTTCATGGAAGGCCTGAGCGTGCGCAAGGTGATCGTGGTGCCGGGCAAGATCGTCAACATCGTCGCGAGCTGAGTCGGGCGCGCGGAGCGGGGAAGGCGGCAACAGCGACAACAGCGACAGCAACTCCGCCCTGGTCCCCCCTAAAAAGGGGACATCGGCCGGGCGGTCGCGTCGTTGTCTTTGCGGCCGCGTCGCCTGGTCGTCGCTTGGTCGCCGCGGCGGCGATGGCCGTCGGCGGCGCCGTCGTCCCCGCTGTTGCCGTTCCCCCTTCGAAGCAGGGGTAGGGGGCTGCTCTCAGCCCGCAAGCTCCGGGCTTTCAGCTCTTACCTCCAACCTCCTCGAATCCCATGACCCCCATCCTCTACTGCCACCCCGACTCAGGCTTCAGCTACAAGGTCGCGCTGGCGCTGCGCTTGCTCGGGATCGAATTCGAACAGCGCCACGTCGACATCCGCCGCCCGCGCGAGCAGCGTTCGCAGGAGTTCCGCGAACTCGCCGCGCACGGCGAGGTGCCGGTGTTGCGCATCGACGGTCTGGTGCTGTGCCAGTCGAACGTGATCCTCGACTATCTGGCGACCCGCAGCCGCGCGCTCGACGGCGATACCGTCGAACAGCGCCTGCACGTGCGCGAATGGCTGTCGTGGGAAGCCAACCGGGTCAGTCTCAACATCGCCCACTCGCGCTACGGCCGCCAGTTCGGTCATTACGACCCGGCGGTGCTGGCCTGGTACGACCGCCGCTCGCTCGCCGACCTCGACCGCCTGCAGGCGCAGCTGAGCGCGACGCCGTGGCTGGCCGGCGAGGCGCCGAGCATCGCCGACGTCGCCTGCAGCGGCTATCTGTTCTTCACCGTCGAGCCCTGGGCCGAAGCGGCCGGTTTCGCGATGCGCAGTTGGCCGGAGCGCTGGCCGGCGGTGCGGGCCTGGCTCGACCGGCTGATGGCCCTGCCGGGCGCGCAGACGCCGCAGGCGCTGTTCGCCGGGCACGCGATCGCTTACTGAGCCGCGCAAGCCCATCGTGGGCCCGCCATAAGCGCGACGGACCGGCGCACCTGCCGGTTCCGAGTGCGGTCGCGGACGCAGCGCCGGCTGCGACCGCTTCGGCGCCAATGCGGTTCAGGCTTCCTATTGATGCCCGAAGCCGCCTCGTCCAGACTTCGCCACATGACGCCTCGCACCCCCTTTCTCCGCGCGACTGCCCGCACTTCGCTGGCGGTCCTCGTGCTGGCCCTGTCGGCCTGCGGTTTCCAGTTGCGCCAGGCGCTGACCCTGCCGCCGGACCTCGGCCCGGTGCGGGTGGTCTCCGCCGACCGTTACAGCCCGCTCGCCGAATCCCTGGCCCAGGCGCTGACCCGCGCCGGCGCGGTGCCGGCGACCGCCGACTCCAGCGAAGTGGCGGTGCTCGACCTGCTGTCGGAGCGTTGGGGCGATACCCCGGCCGCGCTCGACGAACTCGGCCGCGTCCAGGAATACAGCCTGCGCTACGCCGTCGCCTTCGAGCTGCGCAAGGCCGACGGCACCGCGCTGGTGCCGCGCCAGAGCATCGAGCTGGCGCGTGACTACGTCTCCAACCCGGTCAACGCGATCGGTACCGAAGGCGAGCGCGAAATCCTGATGCGCGAAATGCGTCGCGAAATGAGCGCCGCGGTGCTGCGCCGCATCGGCGCCGTCACCGAACGGCGTTGATCTTCGCCGCCTGCCTGCGTCGGCGACCATGGAACTGACGCCCGAGCGCCTGCTCGCCCAACTCGACGGCGAGGCCCTGCGGCCGGTCTATCTGATCGCCGGGCCCGAGCCGCTGCGCGTGCTCGAAGCCGCCGATGCGGTGCGCGCCGCCGCGCGCAAGCAGGGCATCGACGAGCGCGAAGTGTTCGAAGCCGAAGGCAACCAGCGCGAGCCGGACTGGAACGCGCTGTCGAGCGCGTTCCGCGCGCCCAGCCTGTTCGCCAGCCGGCGCCTGATCGAGCTGCGCCTGCCCAGCGGCAAGCCCGGCAAAGAGGGCGCCGAAGTGATTTCCGATTTCTGCGCCGACCCGCCGCACGACGTCAATCTGCTGATCAGCGCCGGCGAATGGAGCAAGCAGCACGGCGGCAAGTGGAGCGAGGCGGTGGCCCGCGTGGGCCACCTCGCCGTCGCCTGGGCGATCAAGCCGCACGAACTGCCGGAGTGGATCGAGCGCCGCCTGCGCGCGCGCGGCCTGCGCGCTGATCGCGACGCAGTGCAGAGCCTCGCCGAGCGGGTCGAGGGCAATCTGCTCGCCGCCGCGCAGGAGGTCGACAAGCTCGCCCTGTTGTCCGACGGCGAGACCATCGATCTCGAACGCATGCAGGCTTTGGTCGCCGACGCCGCGCGCTTCGACGTGTTCCGGGTGCTCGACGCGGCCATGAACGGGCAGGGCGGGCAGGTCTCGCGCATGCTCGCCGGCCTGCGCGCCGAAGGCGAGGCGGTGCCGGCCTTGCTCGGCATGGTGGTGATGGAGCTGCAGCGCACCGCGGCGCTCGCGCGGGTCAACGCGCGCGGCGGCAACATCAACGCCGAGTTCAAGGCGCAGCGGATCTGGGACTCGAAACAGCCCATGTATCGCCGCGCCCTGCAGCGTCACGACGCCCGCCGCTGGGAGGCCCTGCTGGCCCAGGCGGGCCGGGTCGACCGCATGGCCAAGGGCCGCGAGAGCGGCGACGCCTGGGTCGCGCTGGAGCGCCTGCTGCTGGCCGTCGCCGAGCCGCGCGCACTGCGCCTGCTCGCGGTGTCGGGCGCCTGAGTCGTAGCCCATGGGCTTGCTGGTCTTCTACGGCGGCACCTTCGACCCGATCCACGACGGTCACCTGGCGATCGCGCGCGCCGCGCGCGACACCTTGCGCGCCCAGGTGCGCCTGATGCCGGCCGCCGATCCGCCGCACCGCGCCTTGCCCGGCGCCAGCGCCGAGCATCGCGCGCGCATGCTCGACCTGGCCGTAGCCGGCGAGGACGAGCTGATGGTCGACCGGCGCGAACTGCGCCGCCAGGGCCGTTCCTACACGGTCGAGACCCTGCGCGAGGTCCGCGCCGAAGTCGGGCCGGAACAGCCGCTGGCCCTGCTGGTCGGCGCCGACAGCTTTCTCGACCTGCCGCAATGGAAGGAATGGCAGGCCTTGTTCGGCCTGGCCCATTTCGTCGTCGCCGAGCGCCCTGGCAGCCCCCTCGACGACGAGCGCATCGCGTTCGCAGACGGTCGCGAGACGGCCGAGGTCGAAGCGCTACGACAGGCCCCGGCCGGGCGGGTATTTCGCCTGAACCAGCCGCTCCATGCCGAATCGGCCAGCCAGGTACGGTCGCTGATCGCCGCCGGAAAGCCCTGGCGCGACTACGTTCCGGCGGCCGTCGCCGGCTACATAGAACGCCATGGTTTATACGGCGTGATAGCGCTGCGCGGCGCTTCGGTATAATCCCGGCACACATCCCGTCACGCAGAGCCGATTTCCCCTTGACCAGCCAAGCCCAAGTCATCAAGACCCAGCTGCCGAACCCGCCGCCGCCGATCGCGTTGTTGCTCAAGACGGTCCACGCCGCGGTCGAAGAACTCAAGGCCAAGGATGTCGTCGAAATCGATGTGCGCGGCAAGAGCAGCGTCACCGATTACATGGTCGTCGCCTCCGGCACCTCGACCCGCCACGTCAAATCGATCGCCAACGAAGTCGTCAAGTTCGCCAAGAACCTCGACGTCATGCCGCTGGGCGTCGAGGGCGAGCGCGAGGCCGAGTGGGTACTGGTCGACCTCGGCGACGTCGTCGTCCATGTGATGTTGCCGCGCGTGCGCGAGTTCTACGCGCTCGAGCGCCTGTGGACCGTCGGCGACCAGCCGCCGCCGCCGGAAGGCTACGAAGGCAAGTTCGAGACCGACGACGAAGACCGGTTCTGATCGGGCCGCGGCTGAGAAGGCCGCATCCGATCGTAAGGTTTCGCAGCGATGCAACGACGGCGCCCCGGGGCGCCGTCGTCGTTTGCGGAGCAGGCGCTGCACGGCGCTTCGAAGGCCAGGGCGGGCGAGCGCGGTCGGCCCGCGCGGACGCCAGGAATCCCGGCAAAGAAAAGGGCGCCCGAAGGCGCCCTTTCTCAATCGGCGAATGGCGTAATCAGTTGCGCGACTGCAGCTTCGACAGCAGGCGCAGGAACTCGATGTACAGCCACACCAGGGTCACCATCAGGCCGAACGCGCCGTACCACTCCATGTACTTCGGCGCCCCCTGTTCGACGCCGGTTTCGATGAAGTCGAAATCGAGCACCAGGTTCATCGCCGCGACCACCACCACGAACAGGCTGAAGCCGATGCCGATCAGGCCCGATTCGTGGATGTACGGGATGTTGATGTTGAACAGGCCCAGCACCATCGTGGCCAGGTAGATCAGGAAGATGCCGCCGGTGGCCGCGGCCACGCCGAGCTTGAAGTTCTCGGTCGCCTTGATCAGGCCCGAGCGATACGCGAACAGCAGCGCGAACAGGGTGCCGAAGGTCAGCATCACCGCCTGGATCACGATGCCCGGGAACTTCGCCTCGAAGATCGAGGAAATCGCGCCGAGGAAGAAGCCCTCGACCAGCGCGTACAGCGGCGCGGTGACCGGCGCCCAGGTCTTCTTGAAGGTGGTGATCAGGGCCAGGATCAGGCCGCCGATCGCGCCGCCCCAGACGTAGGGGCCGGCGCCGACCGCGCCGAGTTCGGTGATCTGGACCTGGCTCCAGGCGAAGGACGCGGTGATGACGGTCAGCAGCAACAACACGCCGGTCTTGTTGACCGTACCGTTCAGGGTCATCACCTGGTCGCCGCCGCGCACGACCGAGCCGGTGCCGAGGTCGAGGAAGGTCGAATCCTTCAATGCGGGATTGCCGCTGCGCATGGTCTTGCTCCTTGGGAAACGCGGTTTTGAGATTGAATACTAGCTGGGGTCGAAGCATACATCGCACAAGCGGCGCCGGCTCGGGCAGGGCGGTGCCGCGGCGGCGATGCACGATTGACAGGAAACAAAGCGCCGCCCACACTATGCGGCCTTTCGCGGTCTTGGCGTGTCGCGGGAGTCCCGGCTCGGGGTATAGCTCAGCCTGGTAGAGCGCCAGCTTTGGGAGCTGGATGTCGTGGGTTCGAATCCCTCTGCCCCGACCATCCATCGAGCAGGCTCGGCCGTCAGTTAAGATGTAATCTGGCGCCCGTAGCTCAACCGGATAGAGCACCGGCCTTCTAAGCCGGTGGTTGTGGGTTCGAGTCCCGCCGGGCGCGCCAAAAAAGTTTTCGCGAACCTGCGTTCGTGGTTCAATGACGCAGGTTGCAGCAGCAGGTTTATGGTGGATGTAGCTCAGTTGGTTAGAGCACCGGATTGTGATTCCGGGGGTCGCGGGTTCAAATCCCGTCTTCCACCCCAAGGTGTTGTGCGGTACTGATTTTTTCTGTATAGTTCCGCACCTAGTTTCACCGGGCTGTTAGCTCAGTTGGTAGAGCAGTTGACTCTTAATCAATAGGTCCAAGGTTCGAATCCTTGACAGCCCACCAAATCGAAAGGCATCTGGAGCGATCCAGGTGCCTTTTCTTTGGCCGCGATTTGTGCCCGCCATTGGATCGGGTTTGCCTACAGGCAGGCACGCCCGAAAGCCGGCCTCTCCGCGGGCCGCCCCTTGCGCAAGCCGGTGGGTGTATGCCGCCTCGACCGCTCCGGCGCCGGTTTCCCGCGGTTTGCGGCGTTCGCCCGGTGCGGACGAACCCGCCTGCGGTCCGATACTCTTCGGCCATCACATGACCGGTTCGAAACGAGCATGAGCGAGTGCTGCGGTTGCGGCAAAGTGATGGACGTCGCGGCGATGCAGGCCAGGCAGCGCCGCGTCCTCGCGATCGTGCTCGCCATCAACATGGCCACCTTCGCGATGATGGTTTTCGCGGCCTGGTACAGCCGGTCCTCATCGGTCTTGTCGCAAGGCCTCGACAACCTCGGCGACGCGCTGACCTACGCCCTCAGTCTGGCCGTGGTCGGGGCGAGCCGCCGGTCCAAGGCGCGAGTGTCCTTGTTCAAGGGCCTGTTGATCCTGGCGGCGGCGGTCGCGGTGGCCGTGCAGATCGCCTGGCGCTTGTGGCACCCCGCGATGCCCCTGTTCGAGGGCATGGGCATCGCCGCGACGCTGAATCTGGCGGCGAACTACGTTTGTCTGCGGTTGCTGTCGCCATACCGGGAGGGCGACGTGAACCTGGCCTCGGCCTGGGAGTGCGCCCGCAACGACATCTACGAAGGCTTCGCCCTGGTCGCGGCCACGCTGATGGTGTGGCTCTTCGGCGCGGGCTGGCCCGATCTTGCGATCGCCGCGGCGTTGTCGATCCTGTTCCTGCGTTCGGCGTCCCGGGTCCTGGGCGCCTCCTGGCGGGAGCTGCGCGCGGCGTCCTGACGGCGCGGCGGGCGGCGCGATCGCCAGGCGCTTTTTCCCGGCGCGACCGCTAGAATGCGTCGGCCGCATCCCTGCGATGCCGGCCCTGGGCGAAAGTGGCGGAATTGGTAGACGCACTGGATTTAGGTTCCAGCGGGTAACCCCCGTGCGGGTTCGAGTCCCGCCTTTCGCACCACGCAGGCGGGTCGGCAGCCGCCCGCCGTGCAGGCGCCAATGGCCGAAACCTCCAGCCGGGCTCCTGCTGCAGGCAGGCAGCGACCGGCCCCGCGTAGATCGCGCCGGCAGCCATCCGCGCCTCGGCCCGTCATCCAAGCGGCTCGCCGGCCCGGATCGGTCGCTTTCCGGCCAGCACTACCGGCCAACCGGACCCGCCGCCGGCCCCCAAACCGCCCCCGGCTGCGACCCAGGTCGCGAATTCCGCCGTTGTGGGCCCCACAACCCCGCCCGGACGGCTGTTCCGCCCCCGGGCGCTGGCAGCCCGGCCCGTAATCGGCCAAACTAGCAAGTTCCGCTGGCCGACGAGGGTCTCGTCGATAACGGCGGCCGGACAAGATCATCAACATCGTGCTGCGGCGAGTGCCGTGGTCGCAGGAGTGGATATGCAAGTTTCGCTCGAATCGCTGGGCTCGCTCGAACGCCGACTGACCTTCAGCCTCCCGGCCGAGAACCTGGAAAACCAGGTCGGCGGCCGCCTGCGCGAAATCGCGCGCGGCGCCAAGATCAAGGGCTTCCGCCCCGGCAAGGTGCCGACCAAGGTCATCGAGCAGCGCTTCGGCGCGCAGGTGCGGGCCGAAATCCTCGACGGCATGCTGCGCGAAGGCTTCAGCAACGCCATCCGCGAGGAAAAGCTGCAGATCGCCGGTAACCCGCGCATCGAGCCGGCCAACGAAAGCGGCGAGACGCTGTCCTACGTGGCGACCTTCGAGGTCGTGCCGGACTTCGGCGAGATCGACGTGGCCAAGCTCAACATCGTGCGTCACGTCGCCGAGGTCGCCGACGCCGACATCGACGCGATGATCGAAAATCTGCGCCTGCAGCGCCGCACCCTGAAGTCGGTCGACCGCGCCGCTCAAGAGGGCGACGTGGTCGAGCTGGAAACCTGGACCCAGGTCGGCGAGGAGCGTCTGCCGGCCGAAGGCGCCGAGCACGGCAGCACCGTGATCGGTTCGGAGTCGATGTTCAAGCCGCTCGAGGACGCCCTGATCGGCCTCAAGGCCGGCGAGGAAACCGTCGCCGAAGTCGAGTTCCCTGCCGAATGGCGCGCTCCGCAGCTCGCCGGCCAGAAGGCCAGCGTGCACCTGAAGCTGAACCACGTCTCCGAGCCGGTCCTGCCGGAAGTCGACGCCGAGTTCATCAAGAGCTTCGGCGTGAAGAGCGGCGATGCCGAGCAGTTCCGCAGCGACATCCGCACCAACCTCGAGCGCGAGCTCAAGGGCGCGCTGATGACCCGCCTGCGCCGCGAAGTCGGCGAGCAGCTGATCGCCGCTTACGAGTCGGTCGAAATGCCGCCGAAGCTGGTCGAGAACGAAGCCCGCGACATGGTCTGGCAGACCGTCGAGCAGGCCCGCCGCCAGGGCCGCCAGATCGAAGCCCCGGCCGACGCGCACCTGAACTACATGGACGCGGCGCGCAAGCGCGTGCTGGTCGGCCTGCTGGTCGGCGAGATCGCCCGCCGCCACGAGCTGCGCCTGGAGCCCAAGCGCGTCAACGAGACCCTGCGCCTGATCGCCTCGACCTACGAGGAGCCGCAGCAGGTGATCGACCTGTACCGCAACGACCAGCAGCTGATGGCCGGCCTGCAGAACCGGGTGATGGAAGAGCAGGTGATCGACTGGATCGCCGAGCGCGCCCAGCACACCGAGCAGTCGCTGTCGTTCAGCGAAGCGATTCGTCCGGCCTGACCGGACGCTTTCGAGCGTTCCCGATCGGGCGTGCCAGGCGGTAATGCCGCTTTTGGCAGTCGCGCCTCTTGCGCTGCGGTCCGGCCGGCCCCAAGTTGGCCGGACCGCGCTTGCGTTACAAGCGCACTCCACGTCAGCCAATAGGTGCCGTTGAAATGGATAACCGAACCAAAGCATTGAATCTGGTGCCGATGGTGGTCGAGCAGACCAGCCGCGGCGAACGCGCCTACGACATCTATTCGCGCCTGCTCAAGGAGCGCGTGATTTTCCTCGTCGGCGGCGTCGACGACCATGTCGCCAACGTGATCGTGGCCCAGATGCTGTTCCTGGAAGCCGAAAATCCCGAAAAGGACATCAGCCTCTACATCAACTCGCCGGGCGGCGTGGTCACCGCCGGCATGGCGATCTACGACACCATGCAGTACATCAAGCCGGACGTGAGCACGATCTGCGTCGGCCAGGCCGCCAGCATGGGCGCGCTGCTGCTCGCCGCGGGCGCGCCGGGCAAGCGTTACGCCCTTCCGAACTCGCGGGTGATGATCCACCAGCCGCTCGGTGGCTTCCAGGGTCAGGCGACGGACATCGACATCCACGCCCGCGAGATCCTGACCCTGCGTCAGCGCCTCAACGAGATCCTGTCCAAGCACACCGGCCAGGCGCTGGAGACGATCGCGCGCGACACCGAGCGCGACAACTTCAAGAGCGCCGAAGCCTCGCGCGAATACGGCCTGATCGACCAGGTCCTCGAGCGCCGTCCGGACGATTCGGTTCAGGCCGCCTGACCGTTCGCCAAGACGCGCAAACCCTTGATCGCACTGGATAACCGTCGTCAGTCCCGTCCGCAGGGCGGGGCCTGGGGGTGTGTTATTCTCGGGCTGCGATAGCCGAACCGGCCATTCAGGCGCTTGCCGAGATGGCCGTTCGGGAATATGAGTACGACTGAGCACCAACGGGCCAAAGCATGACCGACGATCGACAAGGACGCAGCACGGGCGACAGCAACAAGATCCTGTATTGCTCGTTCTGCGGTAAAAGCCAGCATGAGGTCCGCAAGCTGATTGCGGGCCCGAGCGTCTTCATCTGCGATGAATGCGTCGAGCTGTGCAACGACATCATCCGCGAGGAGCTCGAGGAGAAGGCGCAGTCGGCCCGCAGCCACCTGCCGAAGCCGCGCGAGATTCTCGAGGTGCTCGACCAGTACGTGATCGGCCAGCAGCGCGCCAAGCGCACCCTGGCGGTGGCCGTATACAACCATTACAAGCGCATCGAGAGCCGGCAGAAGAACGACGACGTCGAACTGTCGAAGTCGAACATCCTGCTGGTCGGCCCGACCGGTTCGGGCAAGACGCTGCTGGCCGAAACGCTGGCGCGCCTGCTCAACGTGCCGTTCACGATCGCCGACGCCACCACCCTGACCGAAGCCGGTTACGTGGGCGAAGACGTCGAGAACATCATCCAGAAGCTGCTGCAGAAGTGCGACTACGACGTCGAGAAGGCGCAGCAGGGCATCGTCTACATCGACGAAATCGACAAGATCTCGCGCAAGAGCGACAACCCGTCGATCACCCGCGACGTCTCCGGCGAAGGCGTGCAGCAGGCGCTGCTGAAGCTGATCGAAGGCACCATCGCCAGCGTGCCGCCGCAGGGCGGGCGCAAGCATCCGCAGCAGGAATTTCTGCAGGTCGACACGCGCAACATCCTGTTCGTGGTCGGCGGCGCGTTCGCCGGCCTGGACAAGATCATCCAGCAGCGCAGCACCGAGGCCGGCGGCATCGGCTTCGGCGCCAAGGTCAAGAGCAGCGAGCGCAAGATCGACATCGGCCGGATCCTGGCCGAGGTCGAGCCGGAAGACCTGATCAAGTTCGGCCTGATCCCCGAGTTCGTCGGCCGCCTGCCGGTGGTCGCCACGCTCGAGGAGCTCGACGAAGCCGCGCTGATCTCGATCCTGACCGAGCCGAAGAACGCGATCACCAAGCAGTTCCGCAAGCTGTTCGAGATGGAGAGCGTCGAGCTCGAATTCCGTCCCGACGCGCTCGCGGCGATCGCCCGCCGCGCGCTCAAGCGCAAGACCGGCGCGCGCGGCCTGCGCACCATCGTCGAGTCGGTCCTGCTGGACACGATGTACGAGCTGCCTTCGCTGGAAAACGTCAGCAAGGTGGTCGTCGACGAGTCGGTGATCGAGCACAAGTCCGAGCCGTACCTGATCTACCAGACGCCTCCGGCGCAGCCGAAAGTGGCCGCCGCCGAGTGAACCCCGAACGCCCCGGCCCTGCCGGGGCGTTCGCCATCCGGGGCCGGTAACGGCCGGCCTGAGCGGCGCGGCGCACGCCGCGGTCGTTCACTGGATGGGGGCTGAGGCCGGCCGCCTCTCGAATCCGGTCCGCCCGGCGCAGGCGCTCCCGCCCGCGCGTATCCCGCTGGTGACTCCTGCGCAGGCCGTCAGGGCCCGCGGCGTCGCAGGCCGGCCGCCGGCAGGGCGCTCGCCCGGAACCGCGCCGGTAGCCCCAGCAAGCCCCAGGCCGCTCCCAGGTCGCTCCCAGGCCTCGGTCCCGAGCCGGGCCGGTCCGATCCGTTGGCCCGGGCAGCGTCTGTTCGGCTCTGGCGCCGCCTCGTCGCGGCTGAGGGGCGCGGCGATTCCAGCAGTGGGGTGGGGCGCGGCCGCCCCGCGGCGACGGATTCCGTGCATCCGGGTCATGGCATGTCAGTGGTTTGTGATACTGAACGCTTGGCTGGAACGTAGAGTGCCGTATTCGCTTCAATGTCTTGATTGGCAAGGGTTTGGCGCATGCCGGCGAGGTTGGGACCAATGTCGTGCTTGCATCGTTCGGGCGCCAACCCCATAAATCGGGCGTGGCCGCCGTAGTGGCTGCCTAACGCTTACATCTGGAGTCCGCATGTCCGACCGTACCGAACACGAAATCCTGCAACTGCCGGTGCTGCCGCTGCGCGACGTGGTCGTGTTTCCGCACATGGTGATCCCGCTGTTCGTCGGCCGCGACAAGTCCATCCGCGCCCTCGATCTGGCGATGGAGTCCGACAAGCGCATCCTGCTGGTCGCGCAGAAATCCGCCGAGACCGACGATCCGGTCGCCGAGGATCTGTACGAGATCGGCACGCTCGCGCAGGTGCTGCAGCTGCTCAAACTGCCCGACGGCACCATCAAGGTCCTGGTCGAGGGCGTGTCGCGGGTCAAGGTCGGCGACGTCCTCGAACGCGACGGCGCGCTGTCCGGCCAGGCCGAACTGGTCGAGCCGGTGATCGATCGCGAAGAACGCGAAGTCGAGGCGATCGCGCGCTCGCTGATGGGCCTGTTCGAGCAGTACGTCAAGACCAACCGCAAGCTGCCGCCGGAGCTGATGCAGACCCTGGCCGGCATCGACGAGCCCGGCCGTCTGGCCGACACCGTCGCCGCCCACCTGGGCGTGCGCATCGGCGACAAGCAGAAGCTGCTCGAGACCCATGCCATCGGCGCGCGCCTGGAACAGCTGGTCGGCCTGGTCGACGGCGAAATCGACGTGCAGCAGCTGGAGAAGCGCATCCGCGGCCGGGTCAAGTCGCAGATGGAGAAGAGCCAGCGCGAGTACTACCTCAATGAGCAGATGAAGGCGATCCAGAAGGAGCTCGGCGAGATCGACGACGCGCCCAACGACGTCGACGAGCTCGCGCGCAAGATCGCCGAGGCCGGCATGCCCAAGCCGGTGGAAACCAAGGCCAAGGCCGAACTCAACAAGCTCAAGCAGATGTCGCCGATGTCGGCCGAGGCCGCGGTGGTGCGCAACTACCTCGACTGGCTGCTCGGCGTGCCGTGGAAGAAGCGCAGCAAGATCCGCAAGGACCTCAAGGCCGCGCAGGACGTGCTCGACGCCGACCACTTCGGCCTGGAGAAGGTCAAGGAACGCATCCTCGAATACCTCGCCGTGCAGACCCGGGTCAAGAACATGAAGGGCGCGATCCTGTGCCTGGTCGGTCCGCCCGGCGTGGGCAAGACCTCGCTGGGGCAGAGCATCGCCAAGGCGACCAACCGCAAGTTCGTGCGCATGTCGCTAGGCGGCGTGCGCGACGAGGCCGAGATCCGCGGCCACCGCCGGACTTACGTCGGCTCGATGCCGGGCCGCATCGTTCAGAACCTCAACAAGGTCGGCAGCAAGAACCCGCTGTTCGTGCTCGACGAAATCGACAAGATGTCGATGGACTTCCGCGGCGACCCGTCCTCGGCGCTGCTCGAAGTGCTCGACCCGGAACAGAACAACGCCTTCAACGATCACTACCTCGAAGTCGACCTCGACCTGAGCGAGGTGATGTTCGTGGCGACCTCTAACTCGCTCAATATTCCCGGCCCGCTGCTGGACCGCATGGAAGTGATCCGGATCCCGGGTTACACCGAGGAGGAAAAGCTCAACATCGCCATGCGCTATCTGCTGCCCAAGCAGATCAAGGCCAACGGCTTGAAGGCCGAGGAAATCAAGATCGCCGAGTCGGCGGTGCGCGACATCGTGCGCTATTACACCCGCGAATCGGGCGTGCGCAACCTCGAGCGCGAGATCTCCAAGATCTGCCGCAAGGTGGTCAAGGAAATCGCTCTGGCCGGCCCGAAGCTCAAGAAGGGCAAGGACGGTGCGATGAGCATCGGCTCGAAGAATCTCGAGAAGTACCTGGGCGTGCGCCGCTTCGATTTCGGCCGCGCCGAAGAGCAGAACGAGATCGGCCTGGTCACCGGCCTGGCCTGGACCGAAGTCGGCGGCGACCTGCTCCAGGTCGAAGCCACCCTGGTGCCGGGCAAGGGCCAGTTGATCCTGACCGGCCAGCTCGGCGACGTGATGAAGGAGTCCGCGTCGGCGGCTCTGTCGGTGGTGCGTTCGCGCGCCGAACGGCTCGGCATCGATGTCGAGTTCCTGCAGAAGCACGACGTGCACGTGCACGTGCCCGAGGGCGCGACGCCGAAGGACGGCCCGAGCGCGGGCATCGGCATCGCCACCGCCCTGGTGTCGATGCTGACCAAGAACGCGGTCAAGGCCGACGTCGCGATGACCGGCGAAATCACCTTGCGCGGGCGCGTGCTGCCGATCGGCGGGCTCAAGGAAAAACTGCTCGCCGCGCTGCGCGGCGGCATCCGCACCGTGATCATCCCCGAGGAGAACCGCAAGGATCTGTCCGACCTGCCCAAGAGCGTGGTGCAGGGCCTCAAGATCGTGCCCGCGCGTTGGATCGACGAGGTGCTCGACCTCGCGCTCGAACGTCCCATCGCGCCGACGCCGGCCTCCGGCGAAGGCGAGCTGCCGGTGCGCGACGCCGGCAAGACGCCTGCCCAGCCCGACGTCAAGCATTGATCGCGCGCTCGGTCGGCCGTCGGTCGGAAACCTGAAAAAAGCGCTGAAAGCCGCGTCGCTGCTAGCTTTCACGCTTGCGCCCCCAAAATGCCGCTGGTATAACGACCGCAACCGCGCTGCAGGAAATCCCATTCCTGCAGCGCGGCACGCTTGATCGGGACGCACGCCTCGCATGGCGTTGATCCGATTCTCAGAACACGCGGTCCAATCCGCACAGGAGTCAAGAAAATAATGAACAAGGCCGATCTCGTAGGGGCAGTTGCCGAAACCGCCGAGCTGTCGAAGACCGACGCTACCGCCGCCGTCGATGCATTGATCGACGTCGTCACCAAGGCGCTCAAGCAGGGCGACACTGTTACGCTCGTTGGCTTCGGTACCTTCCAGGTGCGCGCGCGCGCCGCCCGCCAGGGTCGCAATCCGAAGACCGGCGAAACGATCAAGATCGCAGCATCGAAGAATCCTTCCTTCAAGGCTGGCAAGGCGCTGAAGGATGCTGTAAACTAAGCAGCTCGCCGGCGGTGCCTGGGGCATCGCCAAGCAGAATCCGGGCACTCGGGTGCTTAGCTCAGCGGTAGAGCGTCTCCTTTACACGGAGAGGGTCGGGGGTTCGAAACCCTCAGCACCCACCAGGCTTGCTGGTCTTTCTGCCGAGACGCCGTCCGAAAGATGAAGTCAGGCAAGACGCGAGTCAGGATTCGGTTGAAAGAGTTCAAAACGCGGAGTGGTAGTTCAGTCGGTTAGAATGCTGGCCTGTCACGCCGGAGGTCGCGGGTTCGAGTCCCGTCCACTCCGCCAGTTTTGCCAAAGGCGCCGGGAACGGCGCCTTTGTTTTATATAAGTGAGAGCATTCGTTTTTTGCGCGATCGCGGCGCGGCGGATGCGGAAAGTTTCAAAACGCGGAGTGGTAGTTCAGTCGGTTAGAATGCTGGCCTGTCACGCCGGAGGTCGCGGGTTCGAGTCCCGTCCACTCCGCCAGTTTTGCGAAGGCGCCGGAAACGGCGCCTTTTTTTATGCCCGCGATTTTGTCGGTTCGGTTTTGTCGCCGACTTTGCGGCGCGACTGTCGAGGCGTTCGAGCCGGTGCGCTCGGGCCGGCGCGCGGCCCCTCGCCGAAATCGACCGGCGCCGCCGAGGGCCGCCCGCGAGCGGCCCGCCCGGGGCGGGCAGTCTCGCGCCGCGCCCTGCGCTCCAACGCCCTGTGGGCCTCGACCCGGCCCGCCGGGGCCCGCCGGAGTGCGACCGCCGTCGCCCCATCCGCCTGGGGCCCGGAACCGCGCTAAACTGTCCGGCTTACGACTGAACGCGACTCGGACATGCTGCAGACACTTCGCGACAAGACCTCGGGCTGGATCGCCACCGTGATCCTCGGCTTGCTGATCATTCCCTTCGCCTTCGTCGGCATCGAGCAATACCTCGTGCAGCGCGTCGACAGCTCGGTCGCGCGGATCGACATGGCCCCGTCGTGGTGGCGTACGGCGCCGTCGTGGTGGCCGGCCTCGATGCTGTGGAAGCACGAGACGATCGACGCGCAGGAATTCAATGCGCGCTTCCAGCAGGAACGCGACCGCCGCCGCGCCGCCGAAGGCGAAGCCTTCGATGCGCGCGAGTTCGAGAAGCCCGAGAGCAAGCGCGCGGTGCTGGAAACCCTGATCGACGAGCGCGTGCGCAAGCTCGCAGCCGAAGTCGACGGCCTGGCGGTCAGCGATGCGCTGGTCATCAAGACCATCCAGGCGGTTCCGGAATTTCAGGACAGCACCGGCAAGTTCAACCAGGAGCGCTACGTGCTCGGCCTGCAGATGCGCCAGCCGGCGCAGACCCCGACCGAGTTCGAACAGTTCGTGCGCGACCGCCTGATGGAATCGTTGCTGACCGGCGGCATCGGCCAGAGCAACTTCCTCACCCACGCCGAAACCGACCGCCTGATCAAGCTGATGGGCGAACGCCGCGACGTCAGCCTGGTGATGCTGCCGGCCCCGACCCCGGACACCGGCGAGGTCAGCGCCGCCGACATCCAGAAGTGGTACGACAGCCATCCCAAGGATTTCCGCGCGCCCGAAAGCGTCAACCTCGAATACGTCGAGATCGACGGCGCGACCCTGCCGCCGCCGCCGCCGCCGACCGAGAAGGCGCTGCAGGACCGCTACGAAGCCGAGAAGAACCGCTTCATCGCCCAGGAACAGCGCCTGATCTCGCACATCCAAGTCAACGTCGCCGCCGACGCCGATGCCGCGGCGCAGAAGGCCGCCGAGCAGAAGGCCGCGCAACTCGCGGCCCAAGCCAAGGCCGCCGGCGCCGATTTCGCCGCGCTCGCCCGCGCCAACAGCGACGACCTCGGCTCCAAGGCCGCCGGCGGCGAACTGGGCTGGGTCAGCAAGGGCGATATCCCGGGTGCGTTCGAAGACGCCGCGTTCAAGCTCAAGGTCGGCGAAGTCAGTGCGCCGGTGAAGGACGACAGCGGCTGGCACGTGATCGTGGTGCGCGAGGTCAAGAGCGGCGACCAGCAGCCGTTCGCGCTGGTCCGCGACGCGCTGCTGCGCGAGGAGACCGAAGCCAGCCGCGAGCGCAACTTCAACGATTTCTCGGCCAAGCTGGTCGACCTGGTGTACAAGAACCCGACCTCGCTCGACGGCCCGGCCAAGGCGATGAACCTGCCGGTACAGAAGATCGGGCCGGTCACCCGCGACGCCGCCGCCAACAGCGGCATCGGCGCCAACCCGGCGGTGATCCGCGCCGCGTTCTCCGATGCGCGCCTGCAGGACAACACGGTCAGCGACCCGATCGACATCGGCCAGGAGCACAGCGTGCTGATCCGGGTCGTCTCGCACACGCCGGAACGCGCGCTGCCGCTGGCCCAGGTCCGCGACAAGGTGATCGCCGCGGTGCGCGCCGACCGCGGCATCAAGGCCGCGCAGAAGGAAGCCGACGCTTTGGTCGCGCGCATCAACGGCGGCGAAGCCATCGCCGCGGTCGCCGCCTCCAAGCAGCTGACCGCGCCGGAAACGATCCCGGACGTCGCCCGCGGCATGCCGCTGCCGACCCCGGAAGTCAGCGAGGCCATCTTCGCCCTCAAGGCTCCGGCCGAAGGCAAGGTCGCCGCCGGCAAGGCCGCGCTCGAGGACGGCCGCGTAGTCCTGTTCGCGGTCAACAAGGTCAAGCCGGGCAGCAAGTCGGACATCCCGGCGGCCCAGCTCGACATGCTGCGCACCCAGATCTCGCAGATGGGCGGTTACGAAGAAAGCCGCGAACTGACCAAGGCGCTGCGCAAGCGCGTGCAGATCAAGGTGATCGAAGAAAACCTGCGCTGATCGTTACCGGCGCGCAGACGAGAAGGCCCGGCATTGCCGGGCCTTTTTTTGCCTGGTCGAATCGTAAAAGGCCGATCGCGACCGCCGGCATCGCGGCGCCGATGCGCGGCGTCGCGATGCGCGCGGCTCAGCCGGCGATCACAAGGGGCCGCGTTCCCAGGGGCCGGTGATCGCGAAGGTGATGCCCGGCGACTGCAGATTGACGAACAAGGTGCGCGCGGCCGGGTCCCAGCAGGCGCCGCAGAATTCGCTGTCGCGGTAATCGCCTTCGGCGACGTGCTTGCCGGCATTGGCGATCTGGGTCGAGGTCAGCTCGGCGTTGTTCTTGCACAGATAGAACGATTCGCCGCCGCGGGTCAGGCCGACCAGGCGCGTGCCCGGGCCGTATTCGTCGGGGCTGCCGGCCGGCGCCGCGTCCGGGTCTTCGCACAGCACCACGCCGCCGCGCGCGTTGACGGTGATGTTGTCGGGATTGTGGGCGGCGAGCTGGTGGCTGCTGACGAACAGCGCGCGCATGCGCTGGGTGAACAGGTCCAGCACCCACACCGCGCCGTTGCCGCGGCCCTTGCGGCCCTGGGCGTCGGTGCCGTTGCTGGTGTCGACGATGAACAGCTTGCCGTAGCTGTACCAGATGCCTTCGCCGCGGCTCATGCGCAGGCCGCCTTCGCTCCAGGCCTGGGCGAACGGGCCGCTGAGGGTGTCGCCGGCGCCGATGTCGGGGAAGCCGCTCGGCGCGGCGATCGAGTCCAGGTCCGGATCGGGAATGTCGACCCATTCGAGCTGGTATTCGGCGCCGATGCTCACCGCGGTGAGGTCGGCGTTGGGCTTGCCGCGCACCCGCGCGGCCTGCAGGCGGCCACCGTGTTCGAGCGAGCCGTGGCAGCCGGCGCGGCGGTTCGGGATGAAACGATAGAAGCCCGACTTGTTGCGGTCGTCTTCGGTCAAATAAACGATGCCGGTGCGCGGATCGATCGCCACCGCTTCGTGGCTGAAGCGGCCCATCTCGACGATCGGGCGGCCGCTGGTGCGTTCGCTGCGCGGGTCGACCTCGAACACGTAACCGTGCTTGTGACCGGTGCTGGACACCGCATTGCTCTTGATCTCCTCGCAGCTCAGCCAGGTGCCCCACGGGGTCGGGCCGCCGGCGCAATTGACCAGGGTGCCGCCGAGGCTCGGCTCGACGCCGCGCCATTCGTCGCCGTGGCGGCCTTCGCCGGGGCGATAGCGCAGAGTGGTGGTGCCGCCGCCGGGCTGGCCGCCGCTGACGGTGCCGGTGTCGTACATGCCGGGCGCGCGGATCGGGCTGGAGCCGGCGCCTCGTTCGTGGTTGCGGATCAGGATCAGTTCGCTGCGGCCGTGGCCGCGCCCGTGCGGATGCTGGGCGCCGCGGCGCGCCGCGACCACGGCCATGCCGTCGTGGCGGTCCGGGCAGACCTGGCCATCGTCCATGCGGTCGCCGCTCCAGGCGAACGAGCGATAGCTGAAGCCGCGCGGCAACTGCAGCAAGGGCAGGCCGGTGCTGAGGTCGGCGACCGGCGCCAGCGCGCCGTAGCGGCTCGGGATGGGGGAAAGCCGGGTCGGATCGGTCGCAGCGGCGGCCTGGCGCGTGTACAACGCGCTCAGGCTGCCCATCGCGCCGATCGCCATGGCGGCGGCGCTGCTCTTGATGACCTGGCGGCGGGAGGGATCGAAAGCATCCATCGTGAAACTCCTGCGGGGCTGGGGTGGGGCGGGGGAACCCTGCACGCTAGGCCGGTGCGGTAACCGGAATATGACAGCGCCGCGTCGGCGCCGGCGGGGCCGCGCGCGCTTGGCTACCATGCGCGCATGAAAAGCAGACTGATCGCCGTGGGCGAGCGAGCGCCGCGCTGGGTCGCGGAAGGCTTCGGCGAATACCAGAAGCGTCTCTCGCATTGGTTGCCGCTGGAGTTGGTCGAGATCGAACCCGGTCTGCGCGGCAAGGGCCGCGACGCCATGCGCGCGACCCAGGACGAAGGCGCGCGGGTGCTCGCCGCTTTGCCGAAGAACGCCTGCGTGGTCGCGCTGGAAGGGCGCGGCCGCCCGTGGACCTCGGAACAGCTCGCGCAACGCCTGGAGCATTGGCGGGGCCAGGGCCGCGACCTGGCGTTCCTGATCGGCGGCCCGGAAGGGCATGCGCCCGAAGTGCTCGCGCGCGCCGACGAACAATGGTCGCTGGGGCCGCTGACGTTGCCGCACATGCTGGTGCGGCTGGTCGCCGCCGAGCAGTTGTACCGGGCCGCCGCGCTGCTGGCGAACCATCCTTATCACCGCGCCTGATCAACGCGCCTGAGGAGCGGATCGAGCATGGGTCTGTGGCTTCGATGCATCCGCAGCCCGGCGCGCGCGGCCACGACACGAATCGTTTTCGACGGCGCTCGTCCCAGGAAAAAGCCCGGGCTTGCGGCCCGGGCTTCGGTTCGACGCGTCTGTGAGAACTATTGATCCAGCTTGAACTCGATCGGCACCCGGCCGCGCGCCTGCACCGGCTGGCCGTTGCTCATCGCCGGCTGGAAGGTCCAGCGGCTCAGCACGACCTTGCGCGCGGCCTGGTCGAGCAGGCGATGGCCGCTGCTGCGTACGATGCTGACCTCGAGCGGCTTGCCGTCGACGCCGACCAGGATCTCCAACTCCACGACCCCGGTCAGGCCTTCGCGCACCGCCTGCGGCGGATAGCTCGGCGGCGGGTTCTTCAGGCTCTGCAGGACCGCGCCGGTCAGGGTCTGCGGCCCGAGGTCGATCTGCGGCGTGGTCCGGGCGACGGTTTCGGCGCCGGCGAAGTCCATCGGTTGCGGGTCGGGGTTGTCGACCACGACCGGCGGGGCTTCGACCGGCTGGACTTGCGGCTGGACGATGGGTTGCTGCTGCTGCGGCCTCCGGACGACCTCGACCAATCTCGGCGGCGGCGGTGGTTCGACCAAGACTTCCTTCTTGCTAAATTCAATCGGGATGATCGGTTCGTCCGGCGCCACCAGCAAACGCGGCGCGCTCAGCGGGACCAGCATCAACATCAGCATCGCCGCGTTGAAGGCGATGGCGCCGGCGTTGGCGGCGATGCGGGTGCCGTCCAATGGCGTGTGGGAGTGAGAGGGAATCGCGCGAACCATGAGCTACCTCCTTGGCTTGTCTGACATCACTGACAACGTTCGGATACCGCCGGCGGGGTCGAGCCACAACAGTGGTGCCGCGTCACAAAAATGCGCCGGCCGATTTTTAGATGCAAGCGCTTCTCGTTTGCGACTTTGGTCGGTCCGCGGCCCGTCCGGCGGCGATCCGCCGGGCGTGAAGGCGAGGGCCGGCCTGAAGAAATCGCCGGAGTTTTCGCTTCGGCGCGGCGTCCGCGCCGATGGTCCGCAGGGCGCTCGGGGCGCGAGAAATGCTGAATGGATGGCAACGCCGCTGCGACGGGCATGTGTTTGGCCACTTGCCGGCCGGCCTTGGCCGAGTTTGCTGCGCGCAAACAGAAGGCCCGCTCGCGCGGGCCTTCCGGGTTAGCTCAGTAGGCGGGGTTCAGTGAGGCCGGCTCAGCGATCGGCTGGCTTCAACGATCCGCCGGATCGGCGCCGTTCTCGGGGTCGCGTTCCAGCCCGCCCTCGTCGGGGTTCGGCGGCTTGCGCGGGTGCGGCTGGCGGGCGTCGTCGGGGTCGCGCGGCTGCGGTTCCGAATAGCCGGGGTTGCGTCCCGGCTTGGGATCCGGCGCCGGCGGCGTGGTCTTGGTCGGCCCGGCCATGCTTACTTGCCCAGCTCGAAGACGACGTCGAGGGTCATCGACAGGGCGTTCTCGCCCGGCGCGATCGGCGTATCGGCCGAGGCCTTCTCCATCCGGCCCATCGCCATCATCGGCATCGGCATCGGCGGCCCGAAGCGCCCGCTCTCGCTGACGCTGACGATCCGGCGGACCTGCATGCCCAGGGTCTTGGCGTACATCTCGGCGCGGGCCTGGGCCTTCTCGATTGCGCTGCGGCGGGCTTCGTCGTAGGCGACGTCCTTTTCCTTGTCGTCGATGTCGAAGCTGGGGCCGTTGATCTGGTTGGCGCCGGTGGCGACCAGGGCGTCGAGGATCTTGCCGAGCTTGGACAGATCGCGCACGACGATGTTGACGTTGTTGCTGGCCTGGTAGCCGGTGATCGCCGGCGGCTGGTTCTCGGCGTAGCGGTATTGCGGGTTGAGGTTGACCCCGCCGGTCTGGACGTCGCGGTCGGCGATGCCGGCGGCCTTGATCGCGGCGACGACCTTGCTCATCTGCTCGGCGTTGGCGCGCATCGCGGCGTTGGCGTCGGCGGCCTGGGTGACCACGCCGGTCGACAGGGTGGCGATGTTCGGCGTGCGGCGCGCCTCGGCCTGGGCCGACACCGACAGCAGGGTGCCGTCGCTGGCGACGTAGGCGGGCGCGGTCTGGGCTTGGGCGGTCATGGCGGTGGCGGCTCCGAAGGCGAGGAAAGCGGCGAGCGCCAGCGGGCGCAACGAAAAGCGGGGGGACGACTGTGGCGACGACCGGGTCATGTGGTGCTCCTTGAAGGACGAGGGCTAGGGTCTTGCTGAACTGGTGAACGAACCGTGATTCGTTGCGGGGTTTGCGAGGCTCGTCGTCGGCTGGCGCTCAGTCAGCGCGGGTTATGCTTTCGGCATGCTCTATCTTGCCTCCAAGTCGCCGCGGCGACGCGAATTGCTGACCCGCCTCGGCCTGGAATTCGGCGTACTCGATCTCGACGTGCCCGAACACCGCCAACCCGACGAACCGGCGCTGGACTACGTCCGCCGCGTCGCCCGCGAGAAAGCCGGCGCCGGCCTGCTGCAGGTGCTCGGCAACCCGACCGCGCTGGTGCTGGGCTCCGACACCGAGGTGGTGCTCGACGACGAGGTGTTCGGCAAGCCGCGCGACGCCGAGGACGCCGCGGCCATGCTGCGCAGGCTGTCAGGGCGCACCCACCAGGTGATTTCGGCGGTGTCGTTGGTCTCGCCCTCGCGCGAGGCGCAGGCGCTGTCGGTCTCGCAGGTCAGCTTCGCCGAGCTCGACGAGGCGACGATCGCGCGCTACGTCGCCAGCGGCGAGCCCGAGGGCAAAGCCGGCGCCTACGCCATCCAGGGCGGCGCCGAAGTCTTCGTGCGGCATCTGGCCGGCAGTTATTCGGGGGTGATGGGGTTGCCGCTGCACGAAACGGCGCGGCTGCTGCGCGAGTTCGGCGTCGGCGGCTAGGCCGCAACGCTTCGTTCGACCGCAGTCCGGCTGCCGTACCGCGTTCCTTCCATCCGACGTTCGCCCGACTTGGGACCTGCCCGCCTCATGACTGAAGAAATCCTGGTCAACGTCACTCCGCGCGAAACCCGCGTCGCCGTCGTCGAGAACGGCATGCTGCAGGAGCTGCACATCGAGCGCGGCTGGCGCCGCGGCGTGGTCGGCAACATCTACAAGGGCAAAGTCCAGCGGGTGATGCCGGGCATGCAGGCGGCGTTCGTCGAGATCGGCCTGGAGCGCGCGGCGTTCCTGCACGCGGCCGACATCGTCAAGCACAACCCGGTCGGCGAAGGCGAGGGCGACGAAGCGCCGCTGCCGCCGACCCCGACCCGGCCGATCGCCGAGCTGCTGCGCGAAGGCCAGGAGATCGTCGTCCAGGTGGTCAAGGACCCGATCGGCAGCAAGGGCGCGCGCCTGACCACCCAGCTCAGCATTCCCTCGCGTTACCTGGTGCTGTTGCCGCGCACCCGCGTGGTCGGGGTGTCGGCGCGGATCGAGGACGAGGGCGAGCGCGCGCGGCTGAAGTCTCTGGTCACCACCCTGGCCCCGGCCGGCGACAACCACGGCTACATCGTCCGCACCAACGCCGAGAGCCAGCCCGAGGAAGCCCTGGCCGAGGACATCGGTTACCTGAGCCGGGCCTGGGCGCTGATCGCCGAGAAGTCGCAGAGCTCGAAGGTCGGCGAACGCGTCTACGAAGACCTGAGCCTGCCGCTGCGCGCGGTGCGCGACCTGATCCGCCGCGACGTCGAGAAGGTCAAGGTCGATTCGCGCGAGACCTGCGAGCGCCTGCGCAGCTTCGCCGCGCAGTACATGCCGGGGCTGGCCGAGAAGATCGAGCACTACACCGGCGCGCGGCCGATCTTCGACCTGTACGGGGTCGAGGACGAGATCCAGCGCGCGCTCGAGAAGGAAGTGCCGCTGAAGTCCGGCGGCTACCTGGTCATCGACCAGACCGAAGCGATGACGACGATCGACGTCAACACCGGCTCGTTCCTGGGTCAACGCAACCTCGAGGAAACCGTTTACCGGACCAACCTCGAGGCGGCGCAGTCGGTCGCCCGGCAACTGCGGCTGCGCAACCTGGGCGGGATCATCATCATCGACTTCATCGACATGACCGACCTGGAGCATCGCCGCCAAGTGCTGCGCCAGCTGGAAAAGGCGCTGACCCGCGATCACGCCAAGACCACGGTCTACGAATTCTCGCCGCTGGGCCTGGTGGAGATGACCCGCAAGCGCACCACCGAGAGCCTGGAGCGCCAGCTCAGCGAGGCCTGCCACGAATGCGGCGGCCGCGGCACCCTGAAGACGCCGGAGACGGTGACCTACGAAATCTTCCGCGAGATCGTCCGCCAGGTGCGCCAGTTCGATGCCGCGCGCCTGCTGGTGATCGCCTCGCCGAAAGTGGTCGCGCGCATCACCGACGAAGAATCCGCCGCGGTGGCCGAACTGGAGGAATTTCTCGGCAAGTCGATCCGCTTCCAGGCCGAGGACCAGTACGCGCAGGAGCAGTTCGATGTGGTTTTACTCTGAAATGCCCGGGACTCGGGGTTCGGGGTTCGCGACTCGCCAATCCGAGCCGAACCTCTCCGCTGTACGAATCCCGGGTCCCGGGTCCCGACTCCCGGCGGGACGCGGAGCGGCCCGCTGATGCCCACCCCCCTGCGCCGTCGCCTGCGCCTGGCCCGTCGTGGCGCCTTCTATGGCGTCGCGATCGCGCTCGTGCTGGTGGCGGTGTTGTTGGGGGCGGCGAGCCAGGTGTTGCCGCTGGCCGAAAGCCATCCTGACCGCGTCGCGGCCTGGTTGAGCCAGCGCGCCGGGCGGCCGGTCGCGTTCGACAAGGTCGAGACGCAGTGGACGCGGCGCGGGCCCTTGCTGCGCCTGGATGGGTTGCGCATCGGCGAGGGCCGCCAGGCCTTCACCATCGGCGATGCGGAAATGCTGGTCTCGGTGTACGCCGGACTGTTGCCGGGGCAGTCGTTCTCGGAGCTGCGCCTCAAGGGGCTCGATCTGACCCTGGAGCGCAGCGACGACGGCCGTTGGAAAGTGCGCGGCCTGCCCGGCCAGGAGGACGCGCGCCAGCGCGACCCGCTGTCGGCGCTCGAAGGCCTCGGCGAACTGCAGGTCATCGACGGACGACTCGCGGTGATCGCGCCGTCGCTCGGCATCGATGCGCGGGTGCCGAAGATCGACCTGCGCTTGCGCGTGGACGGCAAGCGCGTGCGCGCCGGCGTGCGCGCCTGGCCGACGGTCGGCGTAGCCGGGGCGCCGTCGACGCCGCTCGACGCGGTGGTGGATTTCGATCGCGAGCGCGGCGACGGCCGCGCCTATGCCGGCGCCACCCGCGCCGACCTGACCGGCTGGTCGCCGCTGCTCAAGCTCGCCGGTATCCGGGTCGAGTCGGGCCAGGGCCGGGCCGAGGCCTGGGCCGAGCTGCGGGATCATCGCGTCGCTTCGGTGACGGTGTCGGCCGCGCTCGACCGCGTCGGTTTGCGCGCCGAGAGAGCGCAGCCTGCGGCGCCGGCCGCGGCCGATGCGCGAGTCGATTTCGAACACGTGGAAACCCTGTCGCGCTGGCGCCTGACCGACACCGGCTGGCGTTTCGATGCATCGAAGTTGCGGATCGGCAGCGGCGAGAAAGTACAGACCCTCGACGGCCTCGCCGTCGCCGGCGGCGAGCAGTACGCGCTGCGCGCCGAACGCATCGACGCCGGCCCCTTGATCGCGGTCGCCGCGCTCAGCGATGCCTTGCCGGAGCGTTTGCGCAACTGGTTCGAGACCGCCAAGCCGCGCGCGTCGCTGCGCGACATCGCGCTCAACGGCCGCCGCAACGGCCCGATCCACGCGAGCGCGAAGATCGAAGCGCTCGGTTTCGACGCGGTCGGCGATGCGCCGGGACTGCAGGGCCTGGCCGGCCGCTTCGAAGGCGACGGCGACGGTTTCATCCTCGAGCTCGACGAAGCCTCGCCGATGCGCTTCGACTGGCCGCGCGGTTTCGGCGTGCCGCATACGGTCAAGCTGCACGGCCGGGTCGGCGGCTGGCGCGAAGGCGCGGGCTGGCGCGTCGGCACCACCGCCTTGCGCGTGCGCGGCGAGGATTTCGGCCTCAGCGCGCGCGGCGGCCTGTGGTGGCAGGGCGACGGCACCCGGCCGTGGATCGACATCGCCACCGACATCGACCCGACCCAGGTGCCGGTCGCCAAGGGCTTCTGGATCCGCCACCGGATGTCGGCGAAATTGGTCGACTGGCTCGACACCGCCCTGGTCGGCGGCCGTCTCACCGGTGCGCGCGCGGTGATCTCCGGCGACCTCGACGATTGGCCGTTCAACCGCAACAACGGCTTGTTCGAAGCCAGCGCGAAGCTCGAGGGCGCGGCGGTGAAGTTCCAGCCGGAGTGGCCGGCGGTCGAAGGCCTGGACGCCGACGTGCGCTTCGTCGCCGACGGCTTCAGCGTCGAAGGCAGCGGGCGCATCGCCGGCGTCGGCGTGCGCAGGATCGGCGCCGGCATCGATCACTACAAGGGCGGCCACCTGCGCGTGCAGGCCGAGGCGGCCGCGGATGCGGCGCAATTGCAGGCCCTGCTCAAGCAAAGCCCGCTGCGCAAGGATCACGCCGACACGCTCGACCATCTGCGCGCCAGCGGTCCGGCGCGGGTCGGTTTCGAGATGCAGATGCCGTTGCGGCCCAACAGCGTCACCCGCATCGCCGGCACCGTCGACCTGGACAACGCCAAGCTCGCCGATCCGCGCTGGAAGATCGCCTTCGAGCAAGTGCGCGGCCATGCCGAATACGGCCGCGGCGGTTTCCGTGCCGAGGATCTGGCGGTGATGCACGAAGGCGCGCCGGGCAAGCTGTCGCTGCGCGCCGGCGAGGAATTCGTGCGCGACCGCGGCAACGCGTTCGAGGCCGGCCTCGATGTGGTGTCCGGCGCCGACGAGCTGATCGCGCGCGGTCCGGACGAGTTGGCCTGGTTGAAGGCTTATCTCGACGGACGTTCGCTGTGGACGGTCGGGATCTCGATTCCGAGGACGGCGCGTGCCGCCGGCGCGGCGCCGACGTCCGGCGTGTCCGCGCCTACGCCGACCTTGTTGCGCCTGCAGTCGAACCTGGTCGGTACCGCGCTGAGCCTGCCGCCGCCGCTCGACAAGGCCGGCGCGGCGAGCCTGCCGGCGACCATCGAAACCCCGTTGCCGCTCGGCAGCGGCGATGTAAGGGTCGGCCTGGGCAACGTCCTGGCCCTGCGCGCGCGCACGGTCGCCGGCAAGACCGGCGTGCGCGTGGTGCTCGGCGCGAATCGCGTCGACGAGGCGCCGCCGGCCAACGGCCTGATCGCCACCGGCCGCGCCGCGACCCTGGAAGCGATCGACTGGATCGCGATCGCGCGCGGCGGCGGCAGCGGCGACGGCCTGCCGCTGCAGCGCATCGACGTTACCGCGCAGCGGCTGCAGTTGCTCGGCGGCAGCTTCCCGAACACGCGTGTGATCGTCGCGCCGGCCCCGCGCGGCGCGACCGCGGTGCGCGCCGAGGGCGCGGCGCTCGACGGCGCCCTGCTGATCCCGGGCGGCGAGGGCGGCACCATCGCCGGCCGCTTCGCCCGCATGCACTGGCGCGCGCCGAGCGCGTCGCCCCCGTCGTCCGCGACTGCGACTGCGACTGCGAGCGGAAACATCACCGCCGGCAGTGCAACGGCGAGCCCTGCCGCGAACGCCGCATCCATCGGCGTCAACGCGATCGACCCGGCGAAGATTCCCGCGCTCGCGCTCGACATCACCGAGCTGCGGGTCGGCGATGCCGAGCTCGGCAAGGCGATGATCCGCACCCGGCCGACGCCGGCCGGGATGCGCATCGAACAACTGAGCACGCGCGCCGACAAGCAATCGCTCGACATCAGCGGCGATTGGACCGGCCGCGGCGCGGCGGCGCGCACTCATCTGAGCGTCGCCCTCGACAGCGGCGACATCGGCGCGCTGCTCGGCGGCTTCGGTTTCGCCGGCCAGATCGGCGGCGGCAAGGCCAAGGCCAAGCTCGATGCGGGTTGGCCGGGCAGCCCGGCCGCGTTCGCGCTGGGTTCGCTGGAAGGCAGCCTGAACCTGGAAGCGCGCAACGGCCGTCTGATCGAGGTCGAGCCCGGCGCCGGGCGCGTGCTCGGCCTGCTCAGCGTCGCCCAGTTGCCGCGTCGCCTGACCCTGGATTTCCGCGACCTGTTCTCGAAAGGCTTCGCTTTCGACCGCATCGACGGCACGGTGCGCTTCGGCAACGGCACTGCGCGCAGCGACAACCTGGTGATCGACGGCCCGGCCGCGGCGATCGCGATCCGCGGCGCCGCCGATCTGCGCGCGCAGCGCTACGACCAGACCATCGAAGTACGGCCCAAGGCGGCCAACCTGCTGACCGCGGTCGGCGCGCTCGCGGCCGGCCCGGTCGGCGCGGCGATCGGCGCGGCGGCGAACGCGGTGCTGCAGAAACCGCTCGGCAGCCTGGCCTCGAAGACCTACCGGGTCACCGGGCCGTGGAAGGAACCCAAAGTCGAGGTGGTGACCCGCGAGCAGACCCGCCTGGCGACGCCAGCGCCGCCGCCGGGATGAACGGCGCGGCGGTGCGGCGGGCCGGCCAGGGTTCCGGCCGTGCGCGGCCGAGGACGCGGACCGGCCCCGGCGGCTTGATTGCGCCGGCCGGCGCCACCATTTCGGTCTGACCACGGCGCCGCCGCACGGTTTCGCGCGCCGGGCGCCTCCACACTTCTCCAGGACGGCCGCGACCGCGCCAACCGGCGCCGCGCCGCCTAAGATGACCCTTCCACGTCCTCATGGCCTCGATATGACTCTTCCCCTGCAGATCGCCGAAAACCGCCTCCTGTTGCCCGCCGGGCTCGACGCCGGCGGCCTGGAGCGCAGCTTCGGCACCTTGCTCGGGCCGGGCATCGATTTCGGCGACCTGTATTTCCAGCATTCGCGCCGCGAGAGCTGGAGCGTCGAGGACGGCATCGTCAAGGACGGCTCGCATTCGATCGAGCAGGGCGTCGGCGTGCGCGCGATCAGCGGCGAGAAGACCGGCTTTGCGTATTCCGACGAGATCAACGGCGAGGCCTTGCTGGCCGCGGCGAAATCGGCGCGTGCGATCGCCCGCGACGGCCAGGCGCAACCGGCGAAGACGCTGGTGCGCGGCGGCGGCCGTTCGCTGTATCCCAGCAGCGACCCGATCGACTCGATCGGCAACGAAACCAAGGTCGAAGCGCTGCGCCGGATCGACAAGCTGCTGCGCGCGGCCGACCCGCGGGTCAAGCAGGTCATCGTCAGCCTCAGCGGCGGCATCGACACGGTGCTGGTGGCGCGCAGCGACGGCGTGCTCGCCGCCGACGTGCGTCCGCTGGTGCGGCTCAACGTACAGATCATCGTCGAGCACAACGGCCGCCGCGAAAGCGGTTATGCCGGCGGCGGCGGCCGCTACAGCTACGCCGAACTGCTCGGCGGCGACAAGCCCGACCGGCTCGCGCGCGAGGCCCTGCGCCAGGCGCTGGTGAACCTGGAAGCGATCGATGCGCCGGCCGGGATCATGCCGGTCGTGCTCGGACCGGGCTGGCCCGGCGTGCTGCTGCACGAAGCGGTCGGCCACGGCCTGGAAGGCGATTTCAACCGCAAGGGCACCTCGACCTATGCCGGGCGCATGGGCCAGCGCGTGGCCTCGCCGGGCGTGACCATCGTCGACGACGGCACCCTCGACGGCCGCCGCGGTTCGCTCAACATCGACGACGAAGGCACCCCGACCAACTGCACCACCCTGATCGAGGACGGCGTCCTGGTCGGCTACATGCAGGACACGCTCAATGCGCGCCTGATGGGCATGGCGCCGACCGGCAACGGCCGCCGCGAGTCGTTCGCCCACCTGCCGATGCCGCGCATGACCAACACCTACATGCTGGCCGGCCAGCACGATCCGGAAGAAATGATCCGCTCGGTCAAGAAGGGCCTGTACGCGGTCAACTTCGGCGGCGGCCAGGTCGACATCACCAGCGGCAAGTACGTGTTCTCGGCGACCGAGGCCTATCTGATCGAAGACGGCAAGGTCACCGCGCCGGTCAAGGGCGCGACCCTGATCGGCAACGGCCCGGAGACGATGCAGAAGGTACGGATGATCGGCCACGACCTCGCCCTCGACGAAGGCGTCGGCGTGTGCGGCAAGGACGGGCAGAGCGTGCCGGTCGGCGTCGGCCAGCCCTCGCTGTTGATCGAAGGCCTGACCGTGGGTGGCACCAGCGCGTGATCGCGGCGGCCAGCCAGCGTCGCCTTCCGCGAGCGGCAGAAGGCGGCGGGAAGCGCGGGATCGCAGTGCGCGAATGCAGTCCGGGCCGGACGGCGCCGGCCTCGGCAGCGGGCTTCAGCCGCGGCGGGCGTCAATCGTCGGGCTGGCCGTCGTCGACCGCTGCGCCGGAGTCATCGGCGACCGCGCCCGCGCCGAGGATCACCTCGCGCAATTCGCGATACAGCTCGCGGAACGAATGCGGCGGCTTGTTGCGCTTGCGCTCTTCCAGCGTGTTGCGCGCGAGCTGGCGCAGACGCTGGCGATCGGCCTGCGGGTATTCGTCGAGCAGCGCGGCCAGCGCTGTATCGCCTTCGGCGAGCAGGCGTTCGCGCCAGTTCTCGATCCGGTGCATCGCCGCGACCTCGCGCCGCGCCGCTTCGCCGTCTTCGTCGAGGGCGTCGCGGATCGCTTCCAGTACCGCGTCGTCCTCGCGCCGCATCTGCTTGGCCAGGAACGCCAGTTGGCGCTTGTGGGCGATGTTGGCGGTGATGCGCTTGCAGTCGCGGATGTGCGGCAGCAACGACTCGGGCACCGGCAGCTTGGACAGCTGGGCCTCGGTCAAGGACACCAGTTTTTCGCCCAGGGCCAGCACCTCCAGCGCCTCGCGCCGGTTCTGGCTCCGGCTGGGGCTGAGGAACTCGCCGGTTTCTTCGTCTCTGCCGCGCATCGCAAAACACCTCTCGTACCGTCAAACTGACCTGAATTCCCGCGCCGCCGACGCGCCGCGTACCGCAAGGATAAGACATTGAACGCAGTCGCCCTCATTCCGACCGCTTCGGCCCACACTTTCGCCGACCCCGAGGCGCGCCTGGACCTGCTCGCCGACCTGTCCCAGCGCCTGCTGGCGGCGGCCAAGGCCCGCGGCGCCAGCCAGGCCGAGGTGTCCTGCTCGGAGGAGGCGGGGCTGAACGTGAACGTGCGCATGGGCGAGGTCGAGACGGTCGAGGCCACCCGTGACCGCGGCATCGCCGTCACCGTCTATTTCGGCCAGCGCAAGGGCAGCGCCAGCACCGCCGACCTGCACGACGAGAGCCTGGAGGCCACGGTCGAACAGGCTTGCGTGATCGCCCGCTACACCGAGGACGACGAGGCCGCCGGCCTGGCCGACCCGGCCCTGATGGCCACCGACCTGCGCGATTTCGACAGCTGGCACCCCTGGGCGATCGACGCCGACCACGCGGTCGAGCTGGCCCTGGCTTGCGAAAGCGCCGGCCGCGATTACGACGCCCGGATCGAGAACTCCGACGGCGCCTCGGTCGGCACCGGCGCCAGCCTCGGCGTTTACGCCAATTCGCACGGCTTCGTCGGCCGCGAGCGCAGCACCCAGCACAGCTTCGGCTGCGCGATGATCGCCGGCCGCGGCGACGCCATGCAGCGCGACGGCTGGTACAGCTCGGCGCTGGCCGCCGACGACCTGGAATCGGCCGCCAGCGTCGGCCGCAAGGCCGGCGAGCGCACCATCGCCCGGCTCGCGCCGCGGCAGATCGCCACCGGCGACTACCCGGTGCTGTTCGCCGCGGAAAGCGCGCGTTCGCTGATCGGCCATCTGCTCAGCGCGATCAGCGGCGGCGCCCTGTATCGCCAGGCCAGCTTCCTGCTCGACAGCGTCGGCGCCCAGTTGTTCCCGTCGTGGTTCCAGATCGAGGAGCAGCCGTTCCTGCATCGCGGCCTGCGTTCGACCTCGTTCGACGCCGAGGGCGTGGCCACGCGCGAATCGGCGATCGTCAGCGGCGGCGTGCTGCAGCGTTACGTGCTCGGCAGTTATTCGGCGCGCAAGCTCGGCCTGCAGACCACCGCCAACGCCGGCGGCGTGCACAATCTGCAGGTCGCGGCGAACGCCGGCGATTTTTCCTCGATGCTGCGCGACACCGGGCGCGGCCTGCTGGTCACCGAGCTGATGGGGCAGGGCGTCAACACCGTGACCGGCGATTACTCGCGCGGCGCCGCCGGGTTCTGGATCGAGAACGGCCAGATTCAGTATCCGGTCGACGGCATCACCATCGCCGGCAATCTGCGCAAGATGTTCGCCGCGGTCGAAGCGGTCGGCAGCGACGTCGACTACCGCTCGCACGTGCGCACCGGTTCGATCCTGGTCGGGCGCATGACGGTCGCCGGCGAATCGGCCGAGGATTGAGAGGGCGGCAACACGAACGCCGCATGAAGCGTCGGCAACGAAATGCCTGGATTGGGATGGGGTAAGCGGAATCGCCAATAGGGCGCCGCTTCGGCCCGATCCTGTCAACGCAAGCGGGGGCGGGGCGTTCATCCTGGAGGTCCACTCCTGGGAGGCCGCATGAGTGCAAGCAAGGCGACGGCCGCCAATCGTTTCGGGCTCGGCGCCAAGCCGGGCGAACTCGAAGGCAGCGGCGACGGCCGCGAGATTCTGCTCGCGCAACTGCGCGGGCCGCCCGAGCTCGACGAATTTCACGGCCTGCCGAGCAGCGCCGCGACCATGACCCGCGAGTACGAGCAGCTCAGCGCTGCGCGCGCCGGGCGGGCCCGGGCCGCGCCGCCCGCGGCGATGGGCGAGATGCCGCCCGGCGCGCCGGCCAAGACATCGGCCAAGGCATCGGCCGCCGCATCGATGAGCAGCGCCGGTGCGATGGCGCCGGTTCCGCCGATGGGCGAACCGGACGATGTCGAGCAGGCGGGCGAACGCGCCGAGCAGATGCGGCGCGAGCTGCGCCAGCGCCAGCTCGACGAATTCGCCGCGCGCTATCGCCAGGCCTCGCGCACCGACCGGCCCTTCGTCGAGCGCCTGACCCAGTTCTGGTCGAACCATTTCGCGGTCTCGATCGACAAGGGCGATACGCGCCTGTACGCCGCTGCGATGGAGCGCGAGGCGATCCGCCCGCACGTGCTCGGCCGTTTCGAGGACATGCTGCTCGCGGTCGAAAGCCATCCGGCGATGCTGCGCTATCTCGACAATTCGATTTCGATCGGCAACGATTCGGCGGCGGCGCAGCGCGCCGAATTGATGCGCCGCGAACGCCGCGGGCTCAACGAGAACCTCGCCCGCGAGATCCTCGAACTGCATACGCTCGGCGTAGACGGCGGTTATCGCCAGGACGACGTGCTCGAACTGGCGCGCGCGATCACCGGCTGGAGCACCTTCAATTCGCGCGAAGCCAAGGCCGCCGGCGAGCGCATTCCCGACCACGCCTTCACTTTCCGCAAAGCTTCGCACGAACCCGGCGAACGCCGGGTGCTCGGCCGTCGTTACGCCGAGGGCGGGGTCGAGCAGGGGCGCGCGGTCCTGGCCGATCTCGCCAAGCATCCGGCCACGGCGCATCACCTGAGTTTCAAGCTCGCCCGCCATTTCGTCGCCGACCAGCCGCCGCCGGCCCTGGTCAAGCGCATGGCCCAGGCCTATCTGAGCCACGACGGCGATCTGCGCGCGTTGTACCGCGCGATGGTCGAGAGCCAGGAGTCGTGGGCCGACAACGCGCGCAAGTTCAAGACGCCGAACGATTTCGTGGTCTCGGCATTGCGTGCCGGCGAGTTGCCGGTCGGCAACGACGCGCGCGCGCTGATCAATCTGCTGTCGAGCCTCGGCCAACCGGTGTTCAACCCGCGCTCGCCGGCCGGCTTTCCCGACACCGCCGCCGACTGGAGCAGCCCGGACGGTCTGTGGAAACGCATCCAGGCGGCGCAATTGCTGGCCGCGCGGATCGACCCGAAGGCGTCGGCGCCGTACCAGCGCGCGGTGTCGGTGCTCGGCGAGGCTGCGGTCGACGGCGACTTCGCCATCGGCCTGCGCCGCGCCGGTTCCCTGCGCGACGGCTATGCCTTGCTGTTCGCCAGCCCCGCTTTTCAATGGAGGATCTGAGATGGATTCGCAACGCCGAGGTCTGTTGGCTGCATTCGGCGCGAGCGCACTGCTGACCCTGTTCCCGAATGCGTCGCGTGCCGCCGGCGACGATGCCGATACGCGTTTCCTGTTGGTGTTGTTGCGCGGCGGGCTCGACGGCCTGCATTTGCTGCCGCCGTATGCCGATCCGGTGTACGCCGCCTTGCGCGGCGCCGGCGCGGTGGCCGACCCGATCCGCATCGACGCGATGTTCGGCCTGCATCCGGCGATGCAGCAGACCGCGGCGATGTACCGCGACAAGCAGGTGCTGCCGATCGTCGCGATCGCGCCGCCGTATCGCGCGCGTTCGCATTTCGACGCCCAGGATTGCCTGGAGAACGGCACCGCGCGCCCCAACGGCGCGCGCGACGGCTGGCTCGGCCGCTGCGTGCAGGCGTTGCCGAGCGAAGCGGGTTTCGCAGTCGCCGCGGTGATGCCGCTGGCGCTGCGCGGCAGCGAGCGCACCAGCAACTGGTGGCCGCCGTTGCCGAAAGGCGTCGATCCGCAGTTGCTGCAACAATTGCAGCCGCTGTACGCCGCCGATGCGCGGCTCAGCGAGACCTTCGAGCAATCCACCCGTTCGGCGGCGCTGGCCCGCGAGGGCAAGGGCGCGTTCGCCCTGCCCGAGGCGATGCGCGTCGCCGCCGAACGCATGAGCGCGGCCGGCGGGCCGCGGATCGGTTTCGTCGAAGACACCGGTTGGGACAGTCATCGCAACCAGGCGCCGCAGCTGGCGCGCAAGCTGGCCGAGCTCGACCGCGGCCTGGCCGCGGCGCGCGAAGGCTTCGGCGCGGCCTGGCCGCGCACGGTGGTGGCGGTGGTGACCGAGTTCGGCCGCACCGCGGCGATCAACGGCACCGGCGGCACCGATCACGGCACCGGCGGCATGGCCCTGCTGTGCGGCGGCGCGGTGCGCGGCGGCCGCATCGGCGGCGATTGGCCCGGGCTGGCGCCGGCGCAACTCAACGAAGGCCGCGACCTGCGCGCGACCAGCGACCTGCGCAGCCTGTTCAAGGGCATCGCGATCGAACATCTGGGGCTGACCGAGAGCGTGCTGGAAAAGCGCGTGTTTCCCGACAGCCGCGGTATTTCGCCGCTGGACGGCTGGCGACTGGGCTGATCGAGCGCCTCGTCTCGCGCGCTGGCCGCCGGGCTCGGGACCGGATCGCCGGTCCGCAGCTCGTCGTCGCGAGCGGTTCGAGTGGCCGGAAACCGCCCCAGCCGACGTTGCGCGCCGGCGCCTATAGCGCAGACCGGCGTAGTTAACTGTGACGAAGAAAGGTTTATGATGCCCGTCAGGGGGCCGAGCCGTGGGCGCGGAACTTTTCTATCGACACCATCCAACACGTAGGGGAAGCGTAATGAACGATATCAGTCAGGACGAGAAGACTTGGGGCATGCTGGCTCATCTGAGCACGCTGGTCGGTTTGATTATTCCCTTCGGCTCCGTCCTCGGCCCGCTGGTCGTTTGGCTGATCAAGAAGGACACCATGCCGTTCGCGGCCGAGCAGGGCAAGGAAGCGCTGAACTTCAACATCACCGTGTTGATCGCATTCATCGTCAGCGCGATCCTGACCATCGTGCTGATCGGTTTCCTGCTGATGCTGGCCGTCGGCCTGGCCTGGCTGATCCTGACGATCCTGGCCGCACTGGCCGCGAACAAGGGCGAGTCCTATCGCTATCCGATGACGCTGCGCCTGGTCAACTGATCGCGCGCTTCATCGCGGCACGACAAAGGCGGACTTCGGTCCGCCTTTGTTTTGGGCGATGCGTTCCCAGTACTTGAGCTGCCCGCAACGCTTGCGGCAGCGAAACCGGATCAGCGATCGCGCTCGATCGCCATTCGGCCCAGCGCGCGCAGGGCGTGGGCGCGTTCGCCGAACGGTTCCAGCGCGGCGTGCATGACCTGCGCAAGTTCGCCCAGGCGCGCGCGCGAAGCCTCCAGCCCGATCAACGCCGGGAAGGTCGATTTGTCCTGCGCGGCGTCCTTGCCCGCGGTCTTGCCGAGGGTCTGGCTGTCGCCTTCGACATCGAGGATGTCGTCGCGCACCTGGAAGGCCAGGCCGAGCGCGCGCGCATAGCGATCCAGTGCGTCCAGCGAGCCCGGGTCGGCATCGCCGCACAGCGCGCCCATGCGCACCGCGGCGCGGATCAGGGCGCCGGTCTTGAGCGCGTGCACGCGCTCCAGCGCGGCCACGTCCAGGCGCACGCCCGAGCCGGTGGCGTCGATGTCGAGGGCCTGGCCGCCGCACATGCCGGCGACGCCGGCGGCTTCGGCCAGGGTACGCAGCAGGGCGACGCGGATGCGGTCGTGGCTGTCGGTATCGGCGAGCACGGCGAAGGCCAGCGACTGCAGCGCATCACCGGCGAGAATCGCGGTGGCTTCGTCGAAGGCGACGTGCACGGTCGGTTGGCCGCGGCGCAGTTGGTCGTCGTCCATCGCCGGCAGATCGTCGTGGACCAGCGAATAGGCGTGGATCAGTTCGACCGCGGTGGCCGGCGCATCGAGCACCGACGGCGCGACCTCGAACAAGGCGCCGCTGGCATGGACCAGCAGCGGGCGCATGCGCTTGCCGCCGAGCAGCACCGCGTGGCGCATCGCCATGTGCAGCAGGCGCGGTTCGTCGTCGGGCGAAGGCAGTGCGCGCGTCAGCGCCGCGTCGGCGCGTTCGCGCCAATCGCGCAAGCTGCCGTCAAGCATCGGCGTCGTTGCCGGGATGACCCGAGGGATTGGCGGAGGCGAAGGATTCGGCGCTGGCCGGGTCCTGCGGATCGGTCAGCAGGCGCACGCGCAGTTCCGCCTGCTCCAGCGCGGTCTGGCAACGCCGGTACAGGCCGACGCCGCGTTCGTACGCGGCCAGCGAGTCTTCCAGGCTCATCTCGCCGTGTTCCATCTTGTCGACGAGTTGCTCGAGGGCGTCGAGCGACTGTTCGAAATCGGCGACGGGCGAGGCTTCGGTAGGGGGTTTGCGAGGCATGGGAGAAGTGTGCGGCGGGGGAGGGGCAGGGTCAATGCAGCGGCGCATGCATGGGCTGCGCCAGGCTGTCGCAGGGTGCGGCGCCAAGCGGCCCCGGGCCGCGATTCAAGCCCAGACCAGGCGCGCCCCGCGTTCGCGCAGCCAGGCGTCCATGCGCGCCGACAGCAGCAGGTCGCCGGCCGCCAGCAGTTCGCCGTCGGCGCTCGACAGCAACGGCAGGCGGCGGCGCTCCCACGGCGGCACGCCGAGGTCCTGCAACGCCTGCTTTAGCGCATGGCGATGGGCGCGCCCCGGCAGGGCGATGCGCTCGCCGCCGCGGCGGCCGTGGGCGAGGCAAGGCGCCTCGAACCGGTCGGCGCCGTGCAAGCGCCATTCGCCGCCATCGGGCAACGCCAGCGCGGCGCGGCCGTCCCATTCGGCCTGCCAGTCGCCGGCCAGGGCCGGTCGCTGGCGCTCGGCATGCAGCAGATCGCGCCAGGCGCGCACCACCGCGCCGTGCCAGACGAATTCGGCTTCGGCATCGGCGCGCGCATCGAGCAATTGCGCTTCGACCTGGGCCACGCCCTCGGCCGGCAGCGGCGGCAGGCCGAGCGTGGCGACCCAACGCCGCAGCACTCGTGCGCGGCGCGCACTCGGCAGCGCGCGCAGGCCCGAGCGCGACAGCGCCTGCGGGTCGAGGCCGCGCACCTCGGCCAGGGCGAGCGCGTCCTCGTCGTCGAGCAGTTCGGCGGCCTGCGCGTTCAAGCGGGCGGACGCGGCGAAGGCGGCATCGGCCTGCGGCCAGCGTTCGCGCAGCGCCGGCAACACACGGTGACGCAGAAAATTGCGGTCGTAACCGTGTTCCTCGTTGCTGGGGTCGTCGATCCACTGCAGCCCTTGCGCCGAGGCGTAGGCTTGCAAGGCCGCGCGCGGCAGATCCAGCAAGGGCCGCCACAGGCCACCGCGGCCGCAATCGCGCCAGGCGCGCATCGCCGCCAGTCCGTCCGGCCCGGAACCGCGCAACAGCCGCAACAGCACGGTCTCGGCCTGGTCGTCGCGATGATGAGCGAGCAGCAAGGTCTCGCCTTCGCCCAGGCCGGCCGCGAAGGCGGCGTGGCGGGCGCGCCGGGCCGCGGCTTCCGGACCGTCGCCCGCGGCCGCAACCGATACCCGCGAAACGCTGAATTCCAGGCCGAGCCGGGCGCAGGTTTCGGCGCAATGCGCGGCCCAGGCGTCGGCCTGCGGATGCAGTCCGTGATGCACGTGCCAGGCGCGCAGCCCCTGCGCCCGGGCCTGCGCCGATGCGGCCAAAGCGTGCAGCAGCACGGTCGAATCCAGGCCGCCGCTGTAGCCCACGCACAGCGGCGTCGGCGGCATGGCGCTCAGAGCTCGTGCGATCGCGTCGGCGGCGGAGGGGGGCATCGCGGCATGGTGCCATGGCCGCGGGACGCAGCAACCCATCGATGATGCTGCGCCGGCCGGCGCGGGCGATTACCGTCGTTTCTCCGCATCCATGGCAGGCAAATCACCGTGTCCCGGCTTTTCGCTCCGCTGTCGCAACGATCGCTGAACTTGCGCAATCGTCTCGTCGTATCGCCGATGTGCCAGTACTCGGCCGTCGACGGCTTGCCGAACAACTGGCATCTGGTTCATCTGGGCAGTCGTGCGGTCGGCGGCGCCGGCCTGGTCCTGACCGAGGCCTGCGCGGTGTCGCCGGAAGGCCGCATTTCCGCGGCCGACACCGGGCTGTGGAACGCCTCGCAGGCCGAGGCCTGGCACCGAATCACCTGTTTCCTGCGTTCGCGCGAGGCGATCGTCGGCGCGCAACTCAGCCATGCCGGGCGCAAGGCCAGCGTCGAGGCGCCGTGGCTCGGCGGCCACGCGGTGCCGGCCGACGCCGGCGGCTGGACGCCGGTGGCGCCGTCCCCGTTACGGTTCCGCGAGGACTCGAGCGAACCGCGCGAATTGCAGCCGATCGAGATCCGCACCGTCGTCGACGATTTCGCCGCGGCGGCGCAGCGCGCATTGGATGCGTGTTTCCAGTTGGTCGAAATCCACGCCGCGCATGGCTATCTGCTGCATCAGTTCCTGTCGCCGCTGTCGAACCGGCGCGAAGACCGCTACGGCGGCAGCTTCGACAACCGCACCCGCCTGCTGCGCGAAGTGCTGGCGGCGGTGCGCGAGGTCTGGCCGGAGCGCTTGCCGCTGTGGTTGCGCATTTCCGCGACCGACTGGGCCGAAGGCGGCTGGGACATCGAGCAGAGCGTCGAGCTGGCGCGCATCGTCAAGGAACTCGGCGTCGACCTGATCGACGTGTCGAGCGGTGGCCTGGTGCCGCATGCGCGGATTCCGAACGAACCCGGTTACCAGGTGCCGTTCTCGGCGCGCATTCGGCGCGAGACCGGCATCGCCACCGGCGCGGTCGGCCTGATCACCGAGGCGGCACAGGCCGAGCGCATCGTCGCCGACGGCGAGGCCGACGTGGTGATGCTGGCCAGGCAGCTGCTGCGCGACCCGTATTTTCCGCATCGCGCAGCGCGCGAACTCGGCGCGACCACGCACGTGCCGGAGCAGTATCAGCGGGCCTGGTGAGGTTTACGGTTACGGGAACGGGTTCCTCGCTCGGATCGGACAGAGAGCGCACCGAACGCTATCGCTGTGACTGGGTAGCTGATCGCGTTGAACTTGCGCACCGAGATCTCGCCTTGCCCGCCCAACTGCTTCCACCGCTGGACCCAGATGGCGTCAGGATATCGCCGGCTCGGGCCGGGCAGCGGTTCGGGCCGGCCGCGCGCGCCGTATCAATAGAAGCCTTGCAGCAACAGGCATAACGCGGCGACCAAAGCGAACGCACCGCCGAGCAGCCATTTGAGCAGGACATCCATGTCCGCGGTTCCGTGCGAGCGGCCGTCAGGCCGCTTCGTACGCGCCGTAGCCACGCAGACGCTCGTAACGGCGCTGCAGCAGGTCTTCGATCGGCAGGGGCTCCAGCGCGTCGAGCTCGTTGAGCAACACCGCCTTCAGGCGGGTGGCCATCTGCTTGGGATTGCGGTGGGCGCCGCCGATCGGCTCGCGCACGATCTTGTCGATCAGGCCCAGCTCGTACAGGCGTTTGGCGGTCAGGCCGAGCTGCTCGGCCGCGTCCTTGGCCTTCTCGGCGGTCTTCCACAGGATCGAGGCGCAACCTTCCGGGGTGATCACCGAGTAGGTGCTGTATTCGAGCATCAGGGTGCGGTCGCCCACTCCGATCGCGAGCGCGCCGCCGGAGCCGCCTTCGCCGATCACCGTGCAGATCACCGGGATCTTGAGTTCGGCCATTTCCAGCAGGTTGCGCGCGATCGCTTCGGACTGGCCGCGCTCTTCGGCATCGATGCCGGGCCAGGCGCCGGCGGTGTCGATGAAGGTCAGCAAAGGCAGGCGGAAGCGCTCGGCCAGCTTCATCAGGCGCAGCGCCTTGCGGTAGCCCTCCGGACGCGGCATGCCGAAATTGCGCTTGATCTTGCTCTTGGTGTCGCGGCCCTTCTGGTGGCCGATGATGACCACGCTGCGGCCGGCGATGCGGCCGAGGCCGCCGACGATCGCGGTGTCGTTGGCGAAGGCGCGGTCGCCGGCCAGTTCCTGGAACTCGTCGCACATCACCCGGATGTAGTCGAGGGTGTAGGGACGGGCCGGGTGGCGGGCCAACTGCGAGATCTGCCAGGAGCTCAGGTCGCGGAAGATCTGCGCGGTACGCAGGCGCAGCTTGTCCTGCAGGGTGTGGATTTCGGCGTCGATGTCGACGGCCGGGCCGCTGCTGGCGTGGCGCAGTTCCTGGATCTTGGCTTCCAGGTCGGCGATGGGCTGCTCGAAGTCGAGGTAATTCGGATTCATGCTCGGGCCGTTGGCCGGGTTGAGGCACAGTCTAGCCCAGGGCGGGGGACCGTACCGAGAGGCATGGGGCGGGACGGGGTGGGGCGGCAACTAGTGGACAGGAACGAGTAACGAGTGTTCGGGCTTGGGGTCTCGACTCGTTACTCGTTTCTCAACACTCGTTCCTATCCACCCATTCCTAGCTCTGAGCCCACGGCTTCGACAAGGTCAGCTTGACCGCCTTCACGCCGGGCTGCGCGCGCAGGATGCCGACCAGGTCGGCGTCCACGCGCACCGATTGGGGGCCGTTGAGGTCGAGCATGCCGGCCGCGCCGTCGCGCAGCAGGTCCAGGCGGATCGGGGTCGGGCCGGGTCGCTGCTTGGCGAGCAGGGCGTCGACGCGCTGCCAGGTGCCGGGCACGCGCAGGTCCAGGCGCATCGACAGGCGCTGGGCGTGGCGCGAACACACCTGCGCGTAGTCCCAGCAGCGCGCCGCGCGCAAGGCGAAGCCGCCGCTGAAGGCGTCCTCGCGCAGGCCGCCCTGGACCACCAGCAGGCGGTCGCGCGCGAGCATCGAGGCGAATTCGCTGTAGGTCTCGGCGAAGAACGCGCACTCCAGGCGGCCGCGGCCGTCCTCGATCTGCACGAACATCTGGCTGTCGCCTTTCTTGCGCAAGCCGACCACCTGGCCGGCGACGATCACTTCCAGTTCCGGGCGCCAGCCGCTGCGCGCGCTCTCGGGGCGTTTTTCCCAGAGGCCTTCGAGTTCGCCCAGGTCGGTGCCGACCAGACTGCGCAACTCGTCGCGATAGGGGTCGAAGGGATGGCCGCTGAGGTAGTGGCCGAGGGTTTCGCGCTCGCCGTGCAGGATCTGCGCGAGCGGCCATTCGTCGGCCTGCGGCAGGTCGAGGTGCAGCGCCGGTGCGGCCGCCTCGAAACCGCCGAACAGCGAGACCTGGCCGGCGGCGCGTTCCTTGGCGAGCTGGTCGGTGGCCTTGAGCACTTCCGGCAGCTGCAGCATCAAGGTGGCGCGGTTGCGGCCCAGGCCGTCGAGCGCGCCGGCATGGGCCAGCGCTTCGAGCGCGCGGCGGTTGAGCTTGCCGGTGTCGACGCGCTTGCAGAAATCCAGCAGGTCGTCGAACGGGCCGGCGCGGCGCGCCTCGACGATCGCTTCGCAGACGCCGCGGCCGACGCCCTTCACCGCGCCGAGGCCGTAGCGGATCGTGTTGGCGTCGATCGCCTCGAACATGTAGTCCGATTCGTTGACGTGCGGCGGCAGCACGGTCAGGCCCATGACCCGCGCTTCGTCGAGGAAGTTGACCACCTTGTCGGTGTTGTCCATGTCCGACGAGCAGGTCGCGGACATGAATTCGGCGGGGTAATGGCGCTTGAGCCAGGCGGTCTGGTAGGCGACCAGCGCGTACGCGGCCGAGTGCGACTTGTTGAAGCCGTACTCGGCGAACTTCTCCATCAAGTCGAAGATCGGGCTGGCCTGCTTGGCCGGGATGTTGCGCTCGGCGCAGCCGGCCTCGAACTTGGCGCGCTCCTTCGCCATTTCTTCGGGCTTTTTCTTGCCCATCGCGCGGCGCAGCATGTCGGCGCCGCCTAGCGAATAGCCGGCCAGGACCTGGGCGATCTGCATCACCTGTTCCTGGTACACGATGACGCCGTAGGTCGGCCCCAGCACCGGTTCCAGGCTGTCGTGCGGGTAGGTGACCTCGGCGTTGCCGTGTTTGCGGTCGACCCAGTCCTTGTCCATCCCCGAGCCCAGCGGGCCGGGACGGAACAGCGCGGCGAGCGCGATGATGTCCTCGAAGGTGTCGGGCCGGGCGCGCTTGAGCAGCTCGCGCATGCCGCGCGATTCGAACTGGAACACCGCGACCGTGTCGCCGCGCGCGAACAGCTCGTAGGTGGCCTGGTCGGTCAGCTCGAGCGCGGTGATGTCGAGCGGTTCCAGGCCTTCGCGGGCGCGCCGCTTGTTGATCGCGCGCACGGCCCAATCGATGATCGTCAGCGTGCGCAGGCCGAGGAAGTCGAACTTGACCAGGCCGACGGCTTCGACGTCGTCCTTGTCGAACTGGGTCACCGGGCTCTTGCCGCGGCCCTCGCCGTCGTGTTCGGCGAACAGCGGGCAGAAATCCGACAGCGGGCTCGGCGCGATCACCACGCCGCCGGCGTGCTTGCCGGCGTTGCGGGTCAGGTCTTCGAGCTCGCGCGCCAGGTCGAGCAGGTCGCGCACGTCGTCTTCGCTGCGGTAGCGCGCGATCAGTTCGCTGGAGGCGAGCTCCGGATTCTTGATCGCCGCTTCCGACTCGCCCAGGGCGTCGTCGAGCGAAACGCCCAGGGTGTTCGGGATCAGCTTGGCGATGCCGTCGACGAAACCGTAGGGATGGCCGAGCACGCGGCCGGCGTCGCGCACCACCGCCTTCGCCGCCATGGTGCCGTAGGTGATGATCTGGCTGACCCGGTCGCGGCCGTACTTCTGCGCGACGTAGTCGATGACCTCGTCGCGCCGGTCCATGCAGAAGTCGATGTCGAAGTCGGGCATCGACACGCGTTCGGGATTGAGGAATCGCTCGAACAGCAGGTCGTAGGGCAGCGGGTCCAGGTCGGTGATGCCGAGCGCCCAGGCGACCAGCGAGCCGGCGCCGGAACCGCGGCCGGGGCCGACCGGGATTTCATGGTCCTTGGCCCAGTTGATGAAGTCCGCGACGATCAGGAAGTAGCCGGGAAACCCCATCTTGATGATGACGTCCAGCTCGATTTCCAGGCGTTCGTCGTAGACCTCGCGGGTCTTGCCCGGCGCCAGCGGGTTTTTTTCCAGGCGCTTGACCAGGCCCTCGCGCGATTGCGCGCGCAGCCACGATTCGATGGTGTGGTCGCTCGGCACCGGAAAATCCGGCAGCGCGTATTCGCCGAGCTTGAGCTCGACGTTGCAGCGCATCGCCAGCGCCAGTGCGTTGTCGACCGCATCGGGCACGTCGGCGAACAGCTCGCGCATTTCCTCGCTGGACTTGAGGTACTGCTCGGCGCTGTAGTCGCGCGGGCGCTTGGGATCGTCGAGCACGCGGCCGGAAGCGATGCACACGCGCGCTTCGTGCGCCTCGTAGCCTTCGCGGTCGAGGAAGCGCGCGTCGTTGCTGGCGATCAGCGGCAGGCCGCGCTTGCTCGCCGCCTGCATGGCGAAAGCGTTGAAGGCGTCTTCGCCGTCGCGCTGGGTGCGGGTCAGCTCCAAGTGCAGGCGGTCGCCGAACACGCCCTGCCAATCGACCAGCCAGGCATGGGCGAGCTCGACCCGGTTGCCGGCGGCGAGGCGGCCGGCCAGGCTATGCCGGCCGGCGAGTGCGAACAGGCCCTCGTTGTCTTCGCGCAGCCACTCCGGACGCAGCACCACGCCCTCGGTGCGGTGGCCTTCCATCCAGGCGCGGCTGAGCAGGCGCGACAGGGTCAGGTAGCCGCCGCGGTCGCGGCAAAGCAGGGTCAGACGCGAGGCGGTCTCGTTGCCGTCGGCCAGGCCGACGTCGGCGCCGATGATCGGCTTGATCCCGGCGCCCTCGCAGGCCTTGTAGAACTTGACCGTGGCGAAGAGGTTGTCGATGTCGGTCAGCGCGACGGCCGGCTGGCCGAGCGCGACGCAGCGTTTGACCAGTTCGCCGATGCGGATCGTCGAATCGGCGAGCGAGTATTCGCTGTGCAGGTGAAGATGAACGAATGGAGCGGACATGCGTACCGTTTCTGCGGCCGTACCGAGGGATTCAAGCCGTGGGACGGCAAGCGGATTGCGTGCCGACCAGCAGGGTATCAGCCCGGCGGCCGGCGGCAAGCCTTGACAGGCTTGCCCGGCCGCGCAGAGGGCGATCTCGCCGGGTTGCGACAAGGCGCCTTCGGACCGGCGGGGCGATGCGTCCCGCCGTGCGCTCACGCTGCGGCCGCCGCCGAACAACGCACGGCTTGGCGCCGACCGCCAGGCCGGGGCCGCCGCCGGGCAGCGGACGGTGCCGGACGGCGTTCAGGCGACCCGGAACACCGGCTCGGGCGAGCGCCCGTTGGCGTAGTGGCTGTCGTTGACCCGGGCGTGGTGCTGCAACAGCGACAACTCGGCGATGCGATCGCGCACCCAGGCCGCGCGCTGTTCGGCGGCGTCGCCGCCCGGATGCTCGATCTGCCGGTACACGCAGAAATCCCGGTAGTCCCCGGCCTCGGCGGCGAACGCCGGCCAGGCCAGCTCGATCAACAGCACATCGTCGAGCAGGCCGAGCAGCGGCATCTTGTCCGGGATCAAGTCCTGGTCGTCGTCGATGTAGGCGAACAGCTTGGCCAGCCGCGCCCGCATCGCCGCGTCGCTGTCCCAGGCCGGGTCGGCGGCCATCGCGCGCAGGTCCTGCAGGCTCTGCATGCGCTCGTCGACGACGCGGCGGGCCTCGTCCGCCGGCAGCGCCGCCAGCCAGCCCGCCAGGCGCTGCAGGCGCGTGGCGTCGACGCGTGCGGCATCGGGGTGCAGTTCGTGCACCAGGGCATCGAAAGCGGCGATCGCGGCGGGCGCGATCGCCATGGCCGGCTCGTAGCCGGCGCGGTTGTGCGGCAGGGCGCTGTCGCGCTCGAACGGCAGCGGCTCGGAAGTCGGAGTGGGATGAGGCATGCGCACGAAACACCTCGCGTCCGGCCGGATAAGAAGGCGGGATGCGCGCCGCGGGCCGAAGGCGACGCGAACCTGGGGAGTTGCGTATGGACTCTGCGCCTGACGGCAGTGTGAGCGCGCCGGTATGAAGTCGTTGTGACCTGTGGCACGGGATTCGCGTTCAGCCGACCGGCGGTCGCGGCGGCGGGAACTTCGGCCGCGACATGTTTCTCGACGGGTCTCGGCATCCTCGGTTTCCGGCGACGCGTGGATCTTTCGCATTGCATGAGTTTGCGGCGCGGCGTGCGGCTACGCGGTCGCGGCTTGCGCCGCTCCTACCCAAGAGCAGCGACATCGTTGTTTTGCTGTTTCCGTTGCTGTTGCTGTTGCTGTTGCGGTTGCGGTTGCTGTGCGCTGCCTGGCACTCGCGAAGGCAAAGGAAGACCCGAAGGGCGGCCCGCAGGGATGCGGGCCGTTTTTCATCGGGGCAGGGAGGTCCCGTATGAAAAATCACCGCGTATGCACCGCTCGTGCGGGCCCTTGATTCGAAGAAAAGCACTTTTCTTTGGTTACCTTTCTTTTGTTGCTTTAGACAAAAGAAAGTAACCCGCCGCTTTAGTGGCGGAAGCTTTGGGTTTGATCTTGATCCTGATCTTTCTTGGACCGCGCGCCGCAAGACCATAACAGCGATGTCGCGGCTTGCGCCGCTCCTGCCCCTGGCGGAAGCACGGCGCTTCGACGGGTGACGGCGGCCTTGTTATTCATATGCGTCCTGCGGTCGCGACTTACATCGCTCCTGCAGGGGTGGGATTCGCAGCGTTGCGAGGACCCGCCTTTGCAGGAGCGGCGCAAGCCGCGACAGAAACTTCGCGAGCGTCGTCGCTACGCCGCCGCTCGTACGATCCGCACGCCAGAATCGACTGCGACCTCGCCCGCGTCAAAGCGCGTCCGGCGACGAGATCAATCGGCCAACACCGGTTGCACGCGGCCGTCGTAATGGATCAGGCGGCCGAGCAGCGGAAAATCGGCCTGGGAGAAAAAGCGCAGGCTGCCGTCGTCGTCCTGGGCTTCCCAGGACTCGATGCGCGGGCCGAGCGCACGCGGCATCGGCAGCGGGCCGAACGCCCAGCCGGCGAAATCCCAGTGCAATCGCCCCGCATCCGCACGCAGGGCGAAACGGAAGCGGAACGCACCGAATCGTTCGGCCAGGTACCGGCCGTCGGGGCTCGGCGCGAACGACGAGGAGAAATCGCGTTCGCCGAAGCGGCGGTGCCAGTGTTCGCGGCCGCCACGTTCTTCGATGCGCAGCGACACACGCACCCGCTCGCCCGGCACCGGGAAACCGAACCACCAGCGCACCAGCCGCGCGAGCGGATGGCCGGCGCCGCGCACCACGGCTTCACCGCGGTAATGGGCCGGGCCGCGTTGGTGGAAGTCGCGCACCGCCGGGGCCAGGCCGGCGCGGGCGCGGTCGTCGAGCAGGCGCGCGAATACCGGCGGCGTCGCGGGGTTCGCGCTCGCGCCCGGGGCGTTCAAAACAGCGGCAGGTTTTCGTAGGCGCTGCGCACCGGCGCGAAACTGCGGCGGTGGTGCGGGCAAGGCCCGTGCGCGCTCAGGGCGGCCAGGTGGGCGGCGGTCGAATAGCCCTTGTGCTGGTCGAAACCGTATTGCGGGTAGCGCTCGTGCAGGCTGCGCATCATCCGGTCGCGCGCGACCTTGGCCAGGATCGAGGCGGCCATGATCGCCGGCTCGGTAGCGTCGCCGCCGATCAGCGCCTCGCCGCGGCAGGGCAGGCCCTGCGGCAGGTGGTTGCCGTCGATGCGGACCAGGTCGGCGACCGGCGCCAGGCCGAGCACCGCACGGCGCATGCCGGTCATGGTGGCCTGGAAGATGTTGATCCGGTCGATTTCCTCGACCTCGACGAACTCGATGCGCCAGGCCACGGCACGCTCGAGGATCAGCGGGTACAAGGCCTCGCGGCGGGCCTCGCTGAGCTTCTTGGAATCGTCCAGGCCGTCGATGCGGCGGCGCGGGTTGAGGATCACCGCCGCCACCGAGACCGGCCCGGCCAGGGGGCCGCGGCCGGCTTCGTCGACCCCGGCGATCAACCGCGGCTTGGCCCGCGCGCGCGCCGGTTCCGCCGCGACCATGGCGGTGTCGGCGAGCTCCAGCGATTCGGCGGTCACGGCGTCACTCATGCAGGCGCATTCTCGCCGATCAGCTCGAGCACCGCATCGGCCGCGCGCGCCGAGGCGTCGCGCTTGAGTTCCAGGTGGATGCGCTGGAACTTCGGCAGCAGGGCGGCGGCGGCCCGCGGGTCGCGCAGCCAGCGCAGGCAGGCGCCGGCCAGATTCTCCGGGGTACAGTCGTGCTGCATCAGCTCGGGCACGACCGCTTCGCCGGCCAATACGTTGGGCAGGGCGTAATGGTCGACCTTGAGCATGCCCAGGCGCTTGACCAGCGCATAGGTCAGCGGCGCGACCTTGTAGCCGACCACCATCGGCCGCTTGGCCAGCATCGCCTCCAGGGTGGCGGTGCCGGAGGCGAGCAGGACCGCGTCGCTGGCGACCATGACCGTGCGCGCGCCGCGGTCGACGATGCGCAGGGCGCGGCGCAGGCGCTCGCCGTCCGGATGGGCGGCGAGGATGCGCTCGAAGGCGGCGCGCGAGGGCGCGTTGGCCATCGGCGCGACGATGCTCAGGCGCGGCTCGGCGGCCAGCACCAGCGCGGCGGCGCCGAGGAAATCGCCGGCCAGACGTTCGATCTCGCCGACCCGCGAACCCGGCAGCATCGCCAGCACCGGCGCCTCGTCGTCGAGACCGAGGTTCATGCGCGCCTCGTCCCGGTCGGGGTGGATCGGCATCTCGTCGGCGAGCGGGTGGCCGACGAAGCGCGCGTTGACCTCGTGTCTGGCGTAGATCGGCGGCTCCATCGGGAACAGGCACAGCACCCGGTCGGCGCTGCGGCCGATCTTCTCGGCGCGCTTTTCGCGCCAGGCCCAGACCGAGGGGCTGACGTAGTGCACGGTGCGCACGCCGCGTTGCTTGAGCCAGCGCTCGACGCCGAGGTTGAAGTCGGGCGCGTCGATGCCGATGAAGGCGTCGGGCTTCCAGTCGAGGATGCGCTGGCGCACGTCGCGGCGCAGGCGCAGCAGGCGCGGCAGATGCTTCAGCACCTCCGACAGGCCCATCACCGCCAGTTCGTTGGCGTCGAACCAGGTGTCCATGCCGGCCGCGCGCATCTGCTCGCCGCCGATGCCGACGAACTCGGCGCCGGGATGGCGGCGCTTGAGCTCCTCGATCAGGCCGGCGCCGAGCAGGTCGCCGGAGGCTTCGCCGGCGATCAGGGCGAACCGCGGCGGCGGCGGGGGCGGGGCGGGGAAGATTTCGTCGATCGGAGCAGGGGCGGGCGCGGCGGCATTCATCGGGGGAGAAGGCGCTCTTGGGAGTGACGTTCCTGGAAGTGACGCTCCAGTTCGAGCCGGTACTGGGTTCGATCGAACACGAACCGCAGCGGAGCGGCGGGAGAGAACGAGGACTGCGCCGCATTCTCTTCCTGAACATTCTCTCCCGAATCCGGCCCGGACATGGGGCCATCATCGTCCTCCCGGGTCACTTGCCGCCAAACGACGTGATCGCCATCAAGTTCCAGGGTGCAAGAGATCACCCCGCAGTAGTCGCTGCCGCAGTGGCAGCGATAGAGCACCAAGCGGCCCGAGCCGAGCTGGTTGTGCGCCGGTCGCAGGCCGAGGAACACGGCGCGGCCGCGTTCGGCCAGTGCCGGCGGCAGGGCGGGATCCAGGTCGGTCTCGCTGTTGCTCAGATCGCGCGGCAGGCCGAGCCAGTGCGCGAGCGGACGCTCGTCGATGAAGATCTCGGCGACTTCGGCCTGGCGCGGCGCACCGTCGATGTCGCAGGCGACGACAGTGCGACCGATGCGCAGGCGCTGGACCGTCGCGGCCATTGCGGCGTCTCAGCGCAGTAGCGGGCGGTCGCCGTTGCCGATGAAGTCCAGCAGCGCGCGCACGTCGGCGCTGGTCTCGGCGATCTCGTCGAGCTTGCCGCGCGCTTCCTCGAGCGAGGCGCCGGACACGTACAGGGCGCGGTAGGCGCGCTTGATCGCGCCGATGCGCTCGGCGTCGAAGCCGCGGCGCTTGAGCCCTTCGCTGTTGATGCCGCGCGGGCGGCCGTAGCCGTCCTGGGCGACCATCACGAACGGCGGTACGTCGCCGTTGACCAGCGCGCCCATGCCGATGAAGGCGTGCGCGCCGATCCGGCAGAACTGATGCACGCCGGCGAAGCCGCTCATGATCACCTGGTCTTCGACGGTGACGTGGCCGGCCAGGGTCGAGTTGTTCGAGAACACGCACTGGTTGCCGATGCGGCAGTCGTGGGCCACGTGGGTATAGGCCAGCAGCCAGTTGCCGTCGCCGATGCGGGTGACGCCGCCGCCGTTGCCGGTGCCGCGGTTGACGGTGACGAACTCGCGGAACACGTTGTCGTCGCCGATGACCAATTCGGTGCGCTCGCCGGCGAACTTCTTGTCCTGCGGATCGCCGCCGATCGCGCACTGGGCGTAGAAGCGGTTGCCGCGGCCGATCCGGGTCGGGCCGTGGACCACGCAGTGCGGGCCGAACACGGTGCCGTCGCCGACTTCGACGTCCGCACCGATGTAGCAGAACGGGCCGATCACGACGCCGTCGCCGAGCCGGGCGCCGGCCTCGACGAAGGCGGTGGGGTGGATCGTGTGGCTGGTGGCGCTCATCGCGTCACTCCTTGACCTCGGCGCAAAGGATCTCCGCGCACGCGGCCTGCTGGCCGTCGACGCGGGCGATGCCGGTGTACATCGCCATGTTGCGGATAGTGCGCTTGAGAGTCACCTCGAGCTCGAGCTTGTCGCCCGGCGAGACCATGCGCGAGAACCGTGCGCCGTCGATCTTGACCAGGTAGAACAGCCGGCCTTCGGCTTCGCCGCCGTGCGACAGCTGGGTCAGGATGCCGCCGACCTGGGCCAGGGCTTCGATCACGAGCACGCCCGGCATGACCGGGTTGTTGGGGAAATGGCCGTTGAAGAAGGGCTCGTTGCAACTCACGTTCTTGTAGGCGAGCACGCGCTTGTGCGGCTCGAACTCGACCACGCGGTCGACCAGCAGGAACGGGTATCGGTGCGGCAGCAGCTTCTGGATCGCCGTCACGTCGAGCGGGAGTTGCAGGGTCTGGCTCATCTTCTTGGTTCGTCCGTTATGCGCTTCCTGCGCGTTGAATCCGCGGTTCCGGTGCGGCCCCATCGTTGATTGGCTGGCTGCGGGTGCAGCCCGTCACATTGTCCCGCAGTTTTCCCCGGGGGTGGAGCGGCGCCGTATGGTGGCGCCGCGGACGAGAGCGGCCGGGCTCAGCCGTCCTCGCGGCCGCGCGGGGTGCGCCGGGCGATAGCGTCGAGCTGTTTGAAGCGCGCGGCGTTCTTGCGCCAGCTGCGGTTGTCCATCAGCGGGGTCCCCGAGGAGTACTCGCCGGGTTCGCGGATCGAGCTGGTGACCAGGCTCATCGCGGTGATCACTACCTTGTCGCAGACCTCCAGGTGGCCGAGCACGCCGGCGCCGCCGCCGATCAGGCAGTAGCGGCCGATCCTGGCGCTGCCGGCCGCGGCCGAGCAGCCGGCCATGGCGCTGTGGGCGCCGATGTGGACGTTGTGGCCGATCTGGATCTGGTTGTCGAGGCGGACGTCTTCCTCGAGCACGGTGTCTTCGATCGCGCCGCGGTCGATGGTGGTGTTGGCGCCGATCTCGCAGTCGTCGCCGATCGACACGCCGCCGAGTTGCGGCACCTTGAGCCAGCGGCCGGCTTCCATCGCCAGGCCGAAGCCATCGGCGCCGAGCACCGCGCCGGGGTGGATCAGCACGCGCTGGCCGAGACGCACTCGGGTCACCAGGGTCACCCGCGCGACCAGTTCGCAGCCGGCGCCGACCACGCAGTCCTCGCCGATCACGCAGCCCGGGCCGACCATCGCGCCGGCCTCGACGCGGCTGCGCGCGCCGATGCTGACGAAGGGGCCGATGTGGGCCTGAGCGGAGACCTCGGCGCTGGCATCGATCGCCGCGGAGGCGTGGATGCCGGGCTCGCGCACCGGACGCGGCTCGAACAGGGCCGAGATCCTGGCGAAGGCGGAGTAGGGATCGCGCGCGATCAGCGCGGTGCCGGTGTAACCGGTCGCGTCGTCCTCGCGCATCACCACGATGCCGGCCTGGCTGGCCGCCAGTTGCGCGCGGTATTTCGGGTTGGCGAGAAAGGCGAGCTGGTCCGGGCCGGCCTTGGCCAGGGTGCCGACGCCGCCGACCTCGGCGGCGCCGTCGCCGTGCAGGCCGAGCGCATAACGCTCGGCCAGCGCCTGGGCGGTGTAGCGGCCGGTAGGGGGCATGTCCACGATGCGGGAGGCGCTCGTCGCGGCTGCGATCAGAACGTGCCGCCGAAGGTGAACTGCAGGCGTTCGAGTTCGTCGCCGCGGTCGAGCTGGGTCTTGCCGTCGGCGCTGTAGGTCGGGCCCTGCTTCTTGAACGGGAACGCGTAGCTGATCGAGATCGGGCCCATCGGCGAGCGCCACATCATCGCCACGCCGGCCGAGGCGCGCAGCTCGCCGGCATCGAAGTCGTCGTAGCTCTTGTAGACGCTGCCGAAGTCGACGAAGGCCGAGATGCGCGCCGCCGGGGTGTCGAGCAGGGTCGGGAAATACATTTCCAGCGAACCGGTGGTCTTGAACGCGCCGCCGAGCGGCTGGGTGTAGCTGCCGCCCGAGAGCGAGGCCTGGCGCGGACCGAGGGTGTTGTCGGTGAAGCCGCGCACCGAGCGCACGCCGCCGGCGTAGAAGTTCTCGAAGAACGGCAGGCCGGTCGCGGTGATGGTTTCCGGCGGCAACGGGCCGTTCGGGCCGTCGCGGTCGATGACCCGGCTGATGTCCTTGCCGTAGCTGTCGCCGTAGCCGAGTTCGGTGCGGGTGTTGAGCACCAGATGGCGCGAGAGCGGCCAGAACTTGGAGAAGTTGTAGTTGATCTTGTAGTACTCGACCGTCGAGCCCGGCAGGGTCGCTTCGATCCACACGCGCTGCTGGGTGCCGGCGGTCGGCGTCAGCGCATGGTTGAGGCTGTTGCGGCCCCAGCCGACCTGGGCGCGCCAGGCGTGGAAAGTGCGGCGGCCGAGCGCGTCGAGGTAGTCGACGATGCTCGGCGGGGTGACCGTGCGGCCGATCAGGATCTCGTTGCTGTCGATGCCGAGCATGCCGGTGATCGAGTCGGTCTCGGTCAGCGGAATGCCGAGCACGACCTGGCCGATGCCGCTGGTGGTCGAGTACTGGGCGGTGTTGAAGTCGGAGTAGTCCAACTCGCGCCAGGACACGTTGTAGCCCAGCGAGACGCCGTCGTCGGTGAAATACGGGTTGGTGTAGGAGAAGTCGTAGCGCTCCTGGTAGTAGCTGCGCTGCGCCTGCACCGACACGCGGTTGCCGCTGCCGAGGAAGTTGTTCTGCGACAGTTGCACCTGGGTGGTCAGCTTGCCGAGCTGGGAATAGCCCAGGCCGAACACGAAGCTGCCCGAGGTGGTTTCCTTGAGGTTGTAGACCACGTCGACCTGGTCGTTGGTGCCCGGCACCGGCTTGCTTTCGACGTCGACGTTCTCGAAGTAGCCCAGGCCCTGCAGGCGGATCTTGGAGCGGTCGATCGCGGCCTGCGAATACCACGCGCCTTCGAACTGGCGCATTTCGCGGCGCAGCACTTCGTCGCCGGTGCGGGTGTTGCCCTGGAAGATCACCCGGCGCACGTTCACGCGCGGGCCCGGCACCACCTGCATGTTGATGCCGACGGTCTTGTTTTCGCGGTCGACGTCCGGGATCGGGTTGACCTGGGCGAAGGCGTAGCCGACGTTGCCGAGCGCGGCGGTGATCGCTTCGGAGCTCACCTCGAGCAGGCGGCGCGAGAAGATCTGTTCGGGCTTGACGATGACCAGCTTCTCGACCTGCTCCTTCGGCAGGATCGTGTCGCCGGTGACCTGCACGCTGGAGACCTTGTACTGCTCGCCCTCGGTGAGGCCGGCGGTCAGGAACATGTCCTGGCGGTCCGGGCTGATCGCGACCTGGGTCGAGTCGATGCTGAAATCGACGTAGCCGCGGTCGAGGTAATAGGAGTTGAGCTTTTCCAGGTCGCCCGAGAGCTTTTCGCGCGAGTACTGGTCGTCGCGGCGGTACCAGCTGAGCCAGTTGTGTTCGCGCGATTCCCAGCCGTCGAGGATGTCCTTCTGCTCGAACTTGTCGTTGCCGATCAGGTTGATGTGGCGGATCTTCGCGGCCTTGCCTTCCTTGACGGCGATCGTCAGGTCGACGCGGTTGCGGTCCAGGCGCGTCACGGTCGGGGTGATCTCGACGTTGTACTTGCCGCGGTTGTTGTACTGGCGGCTGAGATCCTGGGTGACCTTGTCGAGGGCGAGGCGGTCGAAGGTCTCGCCTTCGGCCAGGCCGATTTCCTTGAGACCCTTGAGCAGGTCTTCGCTCTTGATGTCCTTGTTGCCGGTCAGGGTCAGCTTGTTGATCGCCGGACGCTCGGTCACGGTGACCACCAGGATGTTGCCCTGGCGGTCCAGGCGCACGTCCTCGAAGAAGCCGGTCTTGTACAGGGCGCGGATGGCGTCGCCGGCCCTGGCCGAATCCATCGTGTCGCCGCGCTCGACCGGCAGGTAGGTGAAGACGGTACCGGCGGAGATGCGCTGCAGGCCGTCGATGCGGATGTCGCTGACGGTGAACGAACCCGGGGCCGGCGTGTTCGGCGTGCTGGCGCCGAGGGCGAACGGATCGGCCGACTGCGCCAACGCGGGAATCACCGGGGCCGAGGTCATTGCCGTGGCAAGGGCGAGGGCGAGCAGGCGGCGATTAGGAGTTCGCGTCATCATTACGTCCGTTTGGGGCATTGGATGCCGGCGATCGCGGGCATCGGTCGAAAGTGCGGCAGGGTGAGGGCAAAGCGTTCGTTCGAGCGTCAGGCCGGCATCAGCGCACCAGGTTGTTCAAGATGTCGTTGTAGAACGCCAGACCCATCAGGCTCGCGATCAACGCCAGGCCCACGAAATGCCCGGCCGCCATGACGCGTTCGCTGACCGGACTGCCTTTGACCAGCTCGATAAGGTAATACAGCAGGTGTCCGCCGTCCAAGATCGGGATCGGCAGCAGGTTCAGGATTCCCAGGCTCAGCGACAGCATCGCCAGCAGCTGCAGGTACCAGGCCGGACCGTTGCTGGCGTAGGCGTTGGCGGCGCGACCGATGGTGACCGGGCCGGCGACGGTGTTCTGGATCGAGACCCGGCCGGTGAACGCGCGCCCAATCATGGCGAACAACTGCTCGGTCTGGTGCACGCCCTCGCGCACCGCCGCGGGCACCGCGTCGATCGGGCCGTAGCGCAGCACCGCGTCGCGCTTGGGCGGGGCCGCCGCGGCCGAGGTCAGGCCCAGGCCCCAATACTCTTCGCCGTCGGGCTTCTTGAGCCGGGCCGGGGCGATCTCCAGTGCCAGGCGGTCGCCGTTGCGGGCGACCTCGATCATCGCGCTGCCGCCGCGCTTGCCCAGGCGGGTCACCGCCTTGGCCAGGTCCTCCCAATCGTCGACCGGGTCGCCGTCGAGCGCGGTGACGCGGTCGCCTTCGGCGAGCACGCCCCAGGCCGGCTTGCCCGGGTCGACGCGGCCGACCACCGGCGGGCGCAGTTCGTGGCGCCCGCTCAGGCCGATGACTTCGACCGAACGACGCTCGTCGAACCTGGCCGGCAGCCGCGACAAGCGCAGTTCGCGCGTCGCCGGGGCGCCGTTTTCGGCGCGTACCCGCACCGCCACGTCTTGGTGGTCGAGCGCGTAAGGAATCAGCGCCATGTGCACTTCGCTCCAGGTCGGCGTCGGGCGATCGCCGATCTGCAGCACGGTGTCGCCGCGGCGCAGGCCGGCGTCGGCGGCGATGCCGGTGGCGTTGCCCACGACCGGAGCGAAGTCGGGGCGGCCGATCACGAACATGCCCCACAGCAGCATCACGCACAGGATCAGGTTGGCGGCCGGCCCGGCCGCGACGATGGCGATGCGCTGCCACACCGGCTTGCGGTTGAAGGCCTGCGGCGCCAGCGCTTCGCTGATTTCGTACTCGCGCTCGTCGAGCATCTTGACGTAGCCGCCGAGCGGGATGCGCGCGATGACGTATTCGGTGCCGTCGCGGCCCTTGCGCAGCCACAGCGGTTTGCCGAAGCCGATCGAGAAGCGCAGCACCTTGACGCCGCAGCGCCGCGCGACCCAGAAATGGCCGAATTCGTGGATCGTGACCAGCACGCCGAGGCTGATGATCAGCCACCACAACGAACCCAGGACTTCACTCATGGCCGCCTCCGCATCGCTGTCCTGCCGTGGTCGCCATGATTCAGGCCCTGTGGCCGATCGCTTGTTCGGCGTGGCGGCGGGCCAGGACATCGGCCTCGCGCAGCACCGCCAAGGAGCTGGCCGGGATGGTCGGGAGCGCGGCGAGTGTGTCCTCGACCAGCGCGGGTATCGCTAGGAAACCGATTCGCCGCTGAAGAAAGGCTGAAACGGCCACTTCGTTGGCGGCGTTGAGCACCGCCGGGGCGGTGCCGCCGGCGGCCAGGGCCTCGAAGGCCAGGCGCAGGCAGGGGAAGGCCTCCAGGTCCGGGGGCTCGAAATCCAGGCGGCCGTGGGCCAGCAGGTCGAGTCCGCCGACCCCCGAGTCGATCCGTTCCGGCCAGCCGAAACCGACCGCGAGCGCGGTGCGCATGTCCGGCAGGCCGAGCTGGGCCAGGGTCGAGCCGTCGACGAATTCGACCAGCGAATGGACCAGGCTCTGCGGATGCACCAGCACTTCGATGCGTGCGCCCTCGACCCCGAACAGGTGGTGGGCCTCGATGACTTCCAGGCCTTTGTTCATCAGCGTGGCCGAGTCGACCGAGATCTTCGGCCCCATCGACCATTTCGGGTGGGCGACCGCCTGTTCCGGGGTGACCTCGGTCAGCTGCGAACGTGTACGGCCACGGAACGGCCCGCCCGAGGCGGTCAGCAGGATGCGCTTGAGGCCGCCGTGGGCGCGGGCATAGGACAGGCCGCCCGACTGCGCCGGCGCGGCCGGCGGCAGGCACTGGAAGATGGCGTTGTGCTCGCTGTCGATCGGCACGATGCAGGCGCCGGCTTCGTGCGCGGCGTGCATCAGCAGCTCGCCGGCGAGCACCAGCGATTCCTTGTTGGCCAGCAGCAGGCGCTTGCCGGCGCGGGCCGCGGCCAGGGTCGAGGACAGGCCGGCGGCGCCGACGATGGCCGCGACCACGGTGTCGCAGACGTCGGAAGCCACCAGCTCGACCAGGGCCTCGTCGCCGCAATGGGCCTGGGTTTCGAGATTGCGCTCGCGCAGGCCGTCGCGCAGCGCGGCGTAGCCGGACGGGTCGGCGATCACCGCGTGCTCGGGGCGGTGCCGTTCGCACAGGGCCAGCAGGGCCTCGACCTTGCCGCCGGCGGCGAGCACGCTGGCGCGCAGCGCCTCGGGATGGCGCGCGATCACGTCGAGCGCCGAGGTGCCGATCGAGCCGGTGGCGCCGAGCACGGCGACCTTGCGGGAGGGGGTCATGCGCGGGCGCTCGCGTGGAAGGGATTGCCGGGTGCGGTCGCGTGCGGGGAGGCGGAAGCGGATCCCCTTCGGTCGCCGTTTTGCAAAGGGCGAAGGCAGGCGGCTTGTCTTGCCAGGGGACGGCAGGCGGGCCGCTCGATCAGAGCAAGACCAGCGGGACTCTGCGAACGAAGAAGACCGGCCGGCCGCACGGCTTCACCCGCGGCTTCGGCCTTTGCCTCCTTCGCAAAAGCAGGGCAGGGAGGATGTGCTGTGACCCGGCGGACCCGCGCGCTCATCATCAGAACCCGAAGATCGCCTTGCCGAGCGCGAACACCGGCAGCGCGGCGAGCACGCCGTCGATGCGGTCGAGGATGCCGCCGTGGCCCGGGATCAGATGGCCCGAATCCTTTACCCCGGCGTGGCGCTTGAGCAGGCTCTCGAACAGGTCGCCGACCACCGAGAACAGCACCGCCGCCAGCGAGACCACCGCGACCCACGGCAACTGCGCCTTGGTCGCGCCGGCCAGCAGCGAGAAACCGACGCCGGCCGCGACGCCGGCGAAGGCGCCGCCGACCAGGCCTTCCACGGTCTTGTTGGGGCTGACCCGTGGGGCCAGCTTGAGCATGCCGAACTTGCGCCCGGCGAAATAGGCGCCGGTGTCGGCGGCCCAGACCACGGCCAGCGCGGTCAGCAGCCACCAGTGGCCGTTGACGCCTTCGGCATGGATCCAGGCCAGCGCGCACCAGGCCGGGATCACGCTCAGCGCCGCGGCGGCGAGCTTGAACATCCGCGCATAGGTCGCGTGGTTGCTGGCGAACTCGTAGCGCTGCAGCCACAGCAGGGCCAGCAGCCACCAGATCACGCCGATCAGCGAGGCCAGCTTGAACAACACCATCGACGGCGCCTGCACGCCGCCGAAGCCGCCGGTGCGCGAGGCCCAGACGATGGTGACCATCAAGGCCAGGTGCGCGACCAGCAGCACGGTGCGCGACAAGGTGTCTTCGATCTCGGCCAGATCGAACCATTCCCACAGCCCGGCGAGGAACAGGACCGCGGCCAGCGCGATCATCCACGGCGTCGACAGCAGCAGGATCGCCGCGATCGCGACAGGCGCCATTACCAACGCGGCGAGCAAGCGGGTTCGGGTCATGCAGCGGTCTCGTTGGACAGGGCGGCGGCGAGCTGCGAGCCGGTCAGGCCGAAGCGGCGCTCGCGGTTGCCGTAGTCGTCGAGGGCGCGTTGCAGAGTCGTCGCGTCCAGTTCCGGCCACAGCAGATCGGTGAACCACAATTCGGTGTACGCCAGTTGCCAGAGCAGGAAGTTGCTGATCCGGGTGTCGCCGCCGGTGCGGATGAACAGGTCCGGCGCCGGCAGGTCGGCCAGCGACAGGCGCGAGGCGATCAGCACCTCGTCGATCTCGTCCGGCGCCAGCCGGCCGGCGGCGACGTCGGCGGCCAACGAACGCGCGGCCTGGGCGATGTCCCAGCGCCCGCCGTAGCTCGCTGCGACGGTCAGGTGCAGGGTGTGGTTGTCGCGGGTCTGGTGCTCGGCCGCGGCCATGCGTTCGCGGATCTTGTCCGAGAAGCGCTCGCGCTCGCCGATGAAGCGCACGCGCACGCCGCGCCGGTGCAGTTCCTCGACCTCGCGCTCCAGCGCGTTGAGGAACAGCTTCATCAGCGCGCCGACTTCGTCCTCGGGGCGGCCCCAGTTTTCGCTGGAGAACGCGAACAGGGTCAGCGCCTCGATGCCGCGGGCGATGCAGAAATCGATGCAGATGTTGACCGTGCGCGCGCCGGCGCGGTGGCCGATGATGCGCGGCCGGCGGCGACGCTCGGCCCAGCGCCCGTTGCCGTCCATGATGACGGCCAGGTGGCGCGGGATGCGTGCGGGCGCGGTGGGTGCGGGCTCGTTGGGCATGGCGCCGATGGGATAGACCTTGGAAGCGGGAAGGACATCCGGAAGCGGGTTCCGGCGACGATGGATCCCGTCCGGGGACCCAGTGCTGACCCGTGCGATCGGCGGGAAGTTCAGTGCGCGATCGTCCAGGAATGGCGGCGATCGGTCGGACCGCCGCCCGGGAACGGCGGAGTCCGGTCAGACCGCCATCAATTCCTGTTCCTTGGCCTTGACCACGCCGTCGACGTCCTTGATCGCGCTGTCGGTGACTTTCTGGATGTCCTCCTCGTAGCGGCGCAGCTCGTCCTCGGTGATCTTCTTGTCCTTCAGCAGTTCCTTGGCCTGGTTGTTGGCGTCGCGGCGGATGTTGCGGATCGCGACCTTCGCGTTCTCGCTCTCGCCGTGCACGACCTTGGTCAGTTCCTTGCGGCGTTCTTCGGTCAGCGCCGGCAGGTTGATGCGGATCACGGTGCCGGCGGTGTTCGGGGTCAGGCCGAGATCGGAGGCGAGGATCGCCTTCTCGACCGCGCCGACCATCTGCTTCTCCCACGGGCTGATGGTCAGGGTGCGCGCATCGGAAACGGAGACGCTGGCGACCTGGTTCAGCGGCATTTCGGAACCGTGGTAGTTCACTTTCAGGTGATCGACCAGCGCGGCGGAGGCGCGCCCGGTGCGGACCTTGGTCAGGTCGTGGCGAAAGGCTTCGACGCTCTTGGCCATGCGGTTCTGTGCGTCTTTCTTGATCTCGTTGAGCATCGCCGGCTCCGGTCCTGTGGCGGTAATCGCGGGATTATATGGGCTCGGGCGGGTTTTGCGGACCGAGCGCGGCGGCGGCGGCCGCCAGGACCGACCGCCGTGGGGCCGGTTTCGGCGGTTTTCTCCGGATATCGGCGGCCGATCGCGTGCGGCGCGGGATCGCACTGCGTCACGGTTCAGGCCGCGGCAAACGCGAAGTTTTCGTTATCCCGCGCCGCTACGCACACCGACCGCGCCCTTCGCTGCAATGCAGCATGGGCCTCAATGCCCGTGCGAGTGGCCGTGCCCGTGCGCGTGCCGATGATGCCCGTGGCAGCGCTCGGGTTCGTGCCTGTGTCCGGGCTGGGGTCCGTGCTCGTGGCCGTGATGCCCGTCGTGGCCGTGGTCGTGATCGTGGTGTTCGTCGTGGCCGCCGCCGCCGTGCGGCGCGCGATCGTGGCGGTCGTGCTCGCAGGCGCGGCCGTGTTCGACCTGCAGGGTCGGGTGATTGATGCCGAAGCGCCGGTCGAGCTCGCGGTTGAGGCGGTCGATGAAGACGTCGTGGTCGTGGTCGTCGGGCCGCACGATGTGCGCGGTCATGGCGATCTCTCCGGCGCCGAGCGACCAGATGTGCAGGTGGTGGATCGCCTCCACGCCCGGTTGCGCGCGCAGCAGGCTCTCGACCTCGCCGCGGTCGACGCCGCGCGGCACCGCGTCCATCGCGGCGTCGAAACTCTCGCGCAGCAGGCCGAAGGCGCCGACCGCGACCACCGCGCCGATCAGCAGGGCGATCGCCGGGTCGAGCCAGGCCCAGCCGGTGAACCACATGCCGGCGCCGGCCAGGACCGCGGCCAGCGACACCGCCGCGTCGGCCATCAGGTGCAGGAAGGCGCCGCGGCGGTTGAGGTCGTGCTCGTGGCCGTCGCGCACCAGCCAGGCCGCGCCGAGATTGACCGCGATGCCGAGCGCCGCGACCAGCATCACCGGCAGCGCGGGAATCTCCGGCGGCGCGTTGAAGCGGCGGATCGCTTCCCAGCCCAGGGCGCCGGAAAAGCCGACCAGGAGCAGGGCGTTGGCCAGCGGCGAGAGCAGGGTCGCGCGGCGCCAGCCATAGGTGTGGCGCGCGGTCGGCGCGCGCCGGGCCAGCACCGCCGCGCCCCAGGCCAGGCCCAGGCCGAGCACGTCGCCCAGGTTGTGCAGGGCGTCCGACAGCAGAGCCAGCGAATTGGTCATGAAGCCATAGCCGGCTTCGAGGATGGTGTAGCCCAGGTTGATCAGGGTGACCGCGGCGAAGGCGCGGGTGCCGCTGGGACCGTGGTGATGGCTGTGCGAGTGCATGCGCGGATGCTGTCACGGCCGGCGCCGTGAACACTATTACAGGCCGCTCCGGACGCAAACCGAAGCTCGATGGCCGTCGCAGAAGCCCGCTCGGGTTTGCGGCGCGCTTGCCTGGGGGGCGGCCTGCCGTGACTTCCGACACCCTTGACTACGCCTGTAGTCAGAACCACCATGCCTACACATGTAGTCACGGCGCCGCCGCGACAGGCCAGCCATGACAGGCGAGCCCCGACAGGCGAGCCGGCCATCGACAACCGCGAGGAACGCGATGAACCGCAAGTCCATCGGCGACCAGGAACTGGCGCTGCTGCAGTACATCGACGAAAACGCCAACGTCACGGTCGGGGAGGTCGCCGCCGCTTACGGCGAACCGCGCGGGCTGGCGCGTTCGACCGTGCTGACGATGATGGAACGCCTGCGCGCGAAGTCGTATCTGCGCCGGCGCAAGCTCGGCGGCGTATACCGCTATGCCAGCGCGACCGCGCCCGACGACGTGATGCGTTCGGCGGTCGGCAAGTTCGTCGCCAACACCCTGCAGGGCTCGCTGTCGCCGTTCGTGGCCTGGATGTCGGAGCGCAGCGAGGTCAGCGACGCGGAACTCGCCGAACTCGAAAGCCTGGTCGCCGACCTCCAGTCGCGCCGCAAGGAGGGTTGAGATGAGCCAGTCCTTGATGGGCGCGCCGGTCGTGAATCTGTCGTTCGTCGTCGACACCCTGCTGCCGCGCCTGGCCGCGGCCAGCCTGCAATCCCTGCTGCTGGTCGCCGCGGTATCGGCGCTGTGCCGTTACCTGCCGCGCCTGAGCGCCGCGACGCGCTGCCGGCTGTGGTGGCTGGCGGCGCTGCAGTTGCTGATCGGCGTGCTGTGGCCGACGCCGCTGGTGCTGCCGCTGCTGCCGGATGCCTTCGGCGGGCTGTTCGCCGAGGCGCCGCCGGTCCTGGCCTCGGCGTCGGCGCTGCCGATGTCGGCGCGGCTGCCGTTCGCGATCGCCGGCGTCGATGCCGCGGCGGTCTCGCCAGCCCAGGCTGCGCTGCCCGCGTTCTGGCCCTCGTGGTCGTCGTTGCTGGCCGGGGGCTGGCTGCTGGGCTTGAGCCTCGTGCTCAGCCTGAACCTGCGCGCGTTCCTCGACACGCGCGGTCGCATCGCGCGTTCCTCGGCCGAGGTGCCGCCGCCGGTGGCGCAGGCCTATCGCCGGCTCGGCGAGAGCCTCGGCCTGCGGCGCTTGCCCGAGCTGCGCCTGTCGGCGGAGATCGAATCGCCGCAACTGCTCGGCCCGTGGCCTGCGGTGGTGCTGTTGCCGCTGCACCGCATCGCTTCGATGAGCGCGGGCGACCTCGACATGGCCCTGCATCACGAACTGACCCATCTGCGTCGTCGCGACCTGTGGTGGGGCTGGGTGCCGGCGCTGGCGCAGCAGCTGTTCTTCTTTCATCCGCTCGCCCACCTGGTCGCGCGCGAGTATTCGCTCGCACGCGAGGCCGCCTGCGATGCGGCCGTGCTCGACAGCCGGCGTTACGCCCCGCAGGCCTACGGCCGGCTGCTGTTGCGCCTGGGCGTGGCGCCGCGTCCGCAGGCCGGGCTCGCGAGCGCTTCGCCTACCTATCTGATGCTCAAGAGGAGATTGACCATGCTGCAAGACGCCGCTCCTGCCTCCCGCCTGCTCGCCTTCGGCCTGACCGCGGCGATCGCGCTGTTCGGCCTGGCCCCGTACCGGATCGCCGCCGCCGACACCCCGGCACGCACCGTCTCGACCATCGACCGCGGCGCCGACGGCGAAACCCGCATCACCGAACTCGGCGGCGGTGCCGCGCCGCAGCGCTGGGCGGTGCGCGGCGATCGTTACTACCGCGTCGACGCTGACGGCGGCTACCACGAAGTGACCGACGCGGCGACGCGCGAACGGCTGCGCCGACGCATCCGCGACTCGCGCGAGGCCGCGGTCGCCGCCGAGCAGGCCACGCGCGAGGCCGCCGTTGCGGTCGCCGAGGGCGCGCGCGCAGCGGAGGAGGGGCGTCGTGCGGCCGAGCAAGGCCGCCGCGCGGCCGAACAGGGCCAGCGCGCGGCCGAAGAAAGTCGTCGCGAGGCCGAGAAAGCCCGGCGCGAGGCCGAGCGGGCGCGTGCCCAGGCGCAACGCGATGCCGCCCAGGCGCGGGTGCAGGCGCGTGAGGCGGTGCGCGAACAGGGCGTTGCCGAGCAGATCGGCGCGCAGGCCCGGCAGGCCGCCGAGCTGGCGCTGCGCGATGCCGCCGAGGCGACCCGCGCCGCCGCCGAGGCCGCGCGCGAGGCCGCCGACGCCACTCGGGAGCTCAGCGAGGAAGGCTGATCCGCAGTCGCGTTCGAGCCGTCGTTGACCGGCGAACGCCACGGCCGCCAGCACGCACAAATGGCCGCCTGGAACGCAATGGCCGCGGTTAAATGCGGGAACGGCCGCGATTAAATTATGAGAACGGCCGCGGGAGATATGAGAACGGCCGCCCAAGGGTAGCCGTTGCAGCCGTCGCAGCCGTTGCGGTCGACGCGGCGAATCCGTGCGGGTTAGTTGCGGCCCTTGACCAGAGTGCCGATGTTCTCGCCGCGCAGGATCTTCAGCAGCACGCCGGGCTGGTCCATGTCGAAGATGCGCAGCGGCAGCTCGCTGTCGCGGCACAGCGCGAACGCCGCGGTGTCCATGACCTGCAGGTCGCGGGTGATGACGTCGTCGTAGGTCAGCTTGTCGAAGCGCACGGCGTCGCTGTGCTTCTTCGGGTCCTTGTCGTACACGCCGTCGACCTTGGTCGCCTTCAGCAACAGGTCGGCGCCGATCTCGATCGCGCGCAGGGCGGCGCCGGAGTCGGTGGTGAAGAACGGGCTGCCGACGCCGGCGGCGAAGATCGCCAGGCGGCCTTTCTCCAGGTGGCGGATGGCGCGGCGGCGAATGTAGTCCTCGCACACGTCGTTGATCTTGATCGCGCTCATCACCCGCACCTTGGCGCCGAGCTTCTCGAGCGAATCCTGCATCGCCAGGGCGTTGATGACGGTGGCGAGCATGCCCATCTGGTCGCCGGTCACCCGGTCCATGCCGCCGGCGGCGAGGCCGGCGCCGCGGAAGATGTTGCCGCCGCCGATCACCAGGGCGATTTCCGCGCCGGCCTGCTGGACTTCGATCACCTCACGGGCGAGGCGGCCGATGACCTTGGGGTCGATGCCGTAGTCCTCGTCCCCCATCAACGCTTCGCCGGAAAGTTTCAACAAGACACGGCGATAGGCGAGCTGGGACATGGGACATTCTCGGGGGAGCGACGGGCGGCGGAATTGTAGCCCAAGCCCTCCATGCTGCGGCGTGCGGAATCGAGCGGGAACGCCGCGGGGAAGCCGAAAGGAGCCCGGGCCGGGTCCGAATCCGGCGGCCGGGCGGGCCGGGCCCGCCGCCGTCGACCGTGCCGACGGCCGGGATCGCTTGCGACCGCCGTCGCGCGCCGATCGCGACCGGCTTCGCCATCGACCTGCCGCGGCGATCCCGTATGATCGCGCCGCCGGCCCCGTGGCGGGGCCGCCGCATCGCGCAGGCGCCGCCCCGGCATGCGCCGCGCACCACCCAAGGAGATGGAAGTGTCGATCAAGAACCTCAACGAATTCGTCGAAGCCTCGAAGCAGAAGGACCTCAGCCAGGAAGTGTTCGAGCTGGAAAGCTCGCACCTGCTCGAGGTCAAGCTCGACGGGCGGGTCTGGGCCAAGGCCGGCTCGATGGTGGCGTACCGCGGCGGCGTCAAGTTCGTGCGCCAGGGCGTGCTGGAGCAGGGCCTGGGCAATCTGCTGAAGAAGGCGATCAGCGGCGAAGGCACCCAGCTGATGAAGATGGAAGGCAAGGGCCGGGTCTACATCGCCGACGCCGGCAAGAAGATCACCCTGCTGCGCCTGGGCGGCGAATCGATCTACGTCAACGGCAACGACGTGCTCGCCTACGAGGACGGCATCGCCGCCGACATCAAGATGATGCGCAAGGTCTCGGGCATGATGTCCGGCGGCCTGTTCAACATCAAACTCAGCGGCAGCGGCGTGGTCGCGATCACCTCGCACTACGAGCCGCTGACCCTGGCGGTGACCCCGGACCAGCCGGTGTTCACCGACCCGAACGCGACCGTCGCCTGGTCCGGCGGCCTCAGCCCGGACATCGTCACCGACATCTCCCTGGGCACGCTGTTCGGCCGCGGCTCGGGCGAGAGCGTGCAGCTCAAGTTCGCCGGCACCGGCTGGGTGGTGGTGCAGCCGTACGAAGAGGTGTACTTCCAGCAGGCCGGTTGAGCCGCCGCGGCGACCCTGCGCCGCGAACGCCGAGGTCATGCCGGCGCACGGCCGCGAGAGATCGCGGCCGTGTCGCGTCGGGGCGCGCCACGTCGGGTTTGGTTCGGGAGAATCCGACAGCTGTCGCAGGGTCGCGGACGCGGCCGGACTATGATCGATGCGGCGAATCGGTTCGCCTGACCCAGGAGGGGTTGCCATGACGTTTCGCAATGCGGTGTGCGCGTTGGGCCTGTCGGGCCTGTTGCTGTTCCTGCCGGTGGCCCAGGCCGACCCGGTCGAGGGTTCGTTCCGTATCGAGACCACCTGCGAAGACCAGGGCTGGGCCTACGAGATCGTGCTGACCAAGTACCGCTATACCGGCGGTCAGTGGGTGGTGATCTCGCAGAGCTCGCAGTACGCGACGTCCTGCCCGCCGATCGAGTGAGGCGAGGGGATTGCCGCGTCCGCGCTGATCGCGGTTACGGTCGTTGAAGAGAGGCCGCGGATCCCGCGGCCTTTTTTTGTTGCACGGAAGCGATCGGCGACCCGCCCTGTGTGCTCGTCGTTCCCGCGCAGGCGGGAACCCAGGGCCTTCGGGCGAGAGCGCTTGAAGTCTCTGGATATTCGGCTCGGCCGAAAGTAAAGCGAAGCCCGCCTTCGCGGGAATGACGGGCGACGATTACGTTGCTCTCGAATCCCGAATCCCGAGTCCCGAGTCCCGAGTCCCGAGTCCCGAATCCCGAATCCCGAACCCCGAACCCTGAACCCTGAACCCTGAACCCTGAACCCTGAACCCTGAACCCCGAATCCCGAATCCCGAATCCCGAATCCCGAATCCCGAATCCCGAGTCCCGAGTCCCGAGTCCCGAGTCCCGAGTCCCGAGCTCAACCCAAAGAAAAAGGCCGCGGAATCCGCGGCCTTTCTCGTACTGCCTCGCAGCGACGTCGGCTTACGCCAGGCCGGCCTGCTTCATGACTTCGGCGGCGAAGTCGTCGACCTGCTTCTCGATGCCTTCGCCGACGGCGATGCGCTGCATGCTGACCACGTCGGCGCCGGCGGCCTTGACCACTTGCTCGACGGTCTGGTCGGTGTTCAGCACGTAGGGCTGGCCGTACAAGGTGACCTCGTTGACGATCTTGGCGATCTTGCCGCCGATGATCTTCTCCAGGATGTCGGCCGGCTTGGACTTGTCCTTGTCGGACATCTTGGCCAGTTCGATTTCCTTTTCCTTCGCCACGAACTCGGCCGGGACGTCGCTGGCCTTGATGTGCGGCGGGTTCATCGCGGCGACGTGCATCGCCAGGCCGCGGGCCAGTTCGGCGTCGCCGCCCTTGAGCTCGATCAGCACGCCGATGCGGCCGCCGTGGACGTAGGCCGCGACGTTGTTGGCGCTCTCGATCTGGATCAGGCGACGCACCTGCAGGTTCTCGCCGACCTTGGCGATGACCGCGGCGCGGGTTTCCTCGACGGTTTCGCCGGAAGCCAGCTTGACCGCCTTCAGCGCTTCGGCGTCGGCGGCGCCCGAGCTCAGCGCGGCCTGGGCCACGGTCTCGGTGAAGGACAGGAAGTTGGCGTCCTTGGCGACGAAGTCGGTTTCGGAGTTGATCTCGACCAGCACGGCCTTGCCGCCGTCCTGGGCGACCGCGATGCGGCCTTCGGCAGCGACGCGGCCGGCCTTCTTGTCGGCCTTGGCCAGGCCCGACTTGCGCAGCCATTCGGCCGCGGCGTCGATGTCGCCGTTGTTTTCGACGAGCGCCTTCTTGCACTCCATCATGCCGGCGCCGGTGCGCTCGCGGAGTTCCTTGACCAGGGAAGCGGAAATTTCAGCCATGGGGTTACCTCGGTGTTCGATAAAGTCCGGGCAGCAGCGGCGTAAGCCGCATCTCGTCGCTCGGTACGGCGATTCGTCGCGGCTTACGCCGCTGCAACCCGGAGCGGATACGGGCAAGTGCAGCCGCGCAGTGTGGCGCGGCTGCATTACATGACGCTTACTCGGCAGCCGGCGCTTCGCCGTCGGCCTTCTTGGCGGCCGGGGCCGGGCCCTTCTTGGCCGGCGCGCGGCCGCGCGGAGCGGACTTGCGGTCGTCCTTGCCGGTGCCTTCTTCGCCGGCTTCGGCGAACTCTTCCTCGCGCACGCCGACCTGCGGCGCGGCGGCCTTGCCTTCGAGCACGGCGTCGGCGGCGGCGCGGGCGTACAGCTGCACGGCGCGGATGGCGTCGTCGTTGCCCGGGATGGCGTAGTCGACCAGGGCCGGATCGTAGTTGGTGTCGACCACGGCGATGACCGGGATGCCGAGCTTCTTGGCTTCCTTGATCGCGATGTCTTCATGACCGATGTCGATCACGAACAGCGCGTCGGGCAGGCGGTTCATGTCCTTGATGCCGCCCAGCGAGGCTTCCAGCTTGTCGCGCTCGCGGCGCAGGCCCAGCACTTCGTGCTTGACCATCTTCTGGAAGGTGCCGTCGGTTTCGCCGGCTTCCAGTTCCTTCAGGCGCGAGACCGACTGCTTGACGGTGCGGAAGTTGGTCAGGGTGCCGCCCAGCCAGCGCTGGGTCATGTACGGCATGTTGCAGCGCTGGGCTTCTTCCTTGATCGAATCGCGCGCCGAACGCTTGGTGCCGATGAACAGGATGGTGCCGCGCTTCTGGGCGATGCTCGAGATGAAGTTCATCGCGTCGTTGAACAGCGGAACGGTCTTCTCGAGGTTGATGATGTGGATCTTGCCGCGGGCGCCGAAGATGTACGGGCCCATCTTGGGATTCCAGTAGCGCGTCTGGTGGCCGAAATGGACGCCGGCTTCCAGCATCTGACGCATGGTGATCTGAGGCATTGCGATAACTCCGAAGGCAGGGAACCGACCGCCGGTTGAGTGATGGCGGCTCGCCGCGGACGCAGGTCCGCAGCGAAGGTTCCGGGGTTGGGCCTCCCTGTCGCTTCCGTGTCCGAACCTGAGAGCCGAGCTTGCGATCGGTTTCCAGGCACCCCGGCACGGGCTGTGGCGGCAGGTGTGTATTCGTCGGTGACGTCCGACGTGGACGGCGCGATTCGGTCCGGTGAAGATTCGGTCCGGTCGCAAAGCCGCGGAAGTGTAACGGGGACGGGGCCCTGGGGCAAGTTGAGGGGCGCCGCGGACGGTTTCGGGGGGCCGAGCCAGGGAAGCTTAGGATGCGTCGGCTGCCGATCCGATGGTCGGCCCCTCAGTCGGCGGTCCCAATCTCGGCAATGCCTGAGATCGTCTGCCGAGCGGTCAGGCATCGATCAAAGGCCGAGCTTAAGCCGGACCGGGTCGAGCCGTGTCGAATCCGGGCTGGGTCGGGGATCGGCCGCGAGGCGGCGACGCGGGAACCGGCCGATCGAGGTTGCGTCATGACGCTCGCATGGTCTCGGGATTATTCCGGCCACGAGTTCCGAAGTCGCCTGGACCGTGCGGTCCCCTCTATGGACCGTGCCGCGAAAGCGCCGGCGATGGCACGCTGCATCGCGCCGGCGGCGGCCGCGGAGCGTGATGGCCGGCCCCGATTAAGCGATAATGCCGGCATGGCTATTTCCATCAAGACACCCGAAGACATCGAGAAGATGCGCGTCGCCGGCCGCCTGGCCGCCGAGGTGCTGCAGATCGTCGCTCCGTACGTGAAGCCGGGCGTCAGCACCGGCGAGCTGGACCGCATCTGCAACGAGCACATCGTCAACGTGCAGAAGGCGATTCCGGCCAACGTCGGCTACAAGGGCTTTCCGAAGACCGTGTGCACCTCGGTCAACAACGTGATCTGCCACGGCATCCCGAGCGACAGCAAGATCCTCAAGGACGGCGACATCGTCAACATCGACGTCACCGTGATCAAGGACGGATGGCACGGCGACACCAGCCGCATGTACTGCGTCGGCACGCCCTCGGTCATGGCCAAGCGCCTGGTCGAGGTGACCCGCGAAGCGATGTTCCGCGGCATCCGCCTGGTCCGGCCCGGCGTGACCCTCGGCGACATCGGCCACGCCATCCAGACCTACGCCGAGGCCGAGCGCTTCAGCGTAGTGCGCGACTACTGCGGCCACGGCATCGGCCGGGTCTACCACGAAGACCCGCAGGTGCTGCACCACGGCCGTCCCGGCGAGGGCGTCAAGCTCGTGCCCGGCATGACCTTCACCATCGAGCCGATGATCAACGAAGGCACCTATCGCCATAAGACCCTGCCGGACGGCTGGACCGTGGTGACCAAGGACCGCAAGTTGTCGGCACAGTGGGAGCACACCGTCGCGGTGACCGAGGACGGCGTCGAAATCCTGACCCGCGTGCCGGGCGACGACAACGACCTATGACCGGCCCCGTCGCCGGCGATCGGCCTGACGAGCGATTGGCCGATCGGTCGGCGGCGCCCGAGGCGGCGACCCCCGCCGCCGGCAGCCCGGCGGCGATCCGCGCCGCGCTGAGCGCGGTCGACGCCGCGCTCGCGCAGCGTTTCGACAGCGACCCCGACGCCGACATCGACCGCCTGCTGCGCGCGCGCACCGACGCGGTCGACGCGCAGGTGCGCGCGGCCTGGCGGGCCTGCGTCGACGAGGGCGCGCCGCTGGCCTTGTTCGCGGTCGGCGGCTACGGCCGCGGCGAACTGTTCCCGCAGTCGGACATCGACCTGCTGGTGCTCGCCGATCCGCAGGCGCAGACCGCCCAGGCCGAACAGCTCGGCTGCTTTTTCGCCTCGCTGTGGGACGCCGGCCTGCCGGTCGGCCACGCGGTGCGTTCGGCCGAGCAGTGCACCGAAGCCGCCGCCGACCTCAGCGTGCTGACCGCGATGCTGGAAGCGCGCCCGCTCGCCGCCGGCGCGCTCGCGCAGATGGCGCTGCAGGCGGCGATCTCGCCGTCGCAGGTGTGGCCGGCGCGCGAATTCTTCATCGCCAAGCGCGAAGAGCTGCGCCTGCGCCACGCCCGCTACGGCGACACCGCCGACAACCTCGAGCCCAATCTCAAGGAAGGCCCGGGCGGCATGCGCGACGTGCAGACCCTGCACTGGATGGCGCTGCGGATCATCGGCACCTCCGACCTGGAATCGCTGGTGTCGATCGGCCAACTCGGGCCGGACGAACTGACCACATTGGAACGCGAGCGGCGGACGCTGTCGCGTTTGCGGTTCGGGCTGCACTTGGTCGCGCGCAAACGCGAAGAACGGCTGCGCTTCGATTACCAGAAGCTGCTCGCCGAACGACTGGGGCATGTCGACAACGCCGACAACCTCGCCGTCGAGCAAATGATGCAGGGCTTCTATCGCAGCGCCGCGCTGGTGCTGCGCATCGGCGAGCGCCTGTTGCAGCGCTTCGAGGAACAGATCGAAGGCGAGGCCGTGCCGGTGCCGCTGGACGGCGTGTTCGAGGCCTTCGAATTGCGTCGCGACTACATCGCCGCGCGCGACGCCGAATGGCCGCGCGACGCCTCCGAGGTGTTCGCCCTGTTCGCGGCCTGGGCCGCGCACGACGAGATCCGCGGCCTGCATTCGCAGACCGCGCGCGCGCTCGCCGAAGCGCTGTCGCGGGTGCCGAGCTTCGTCGAGGCCGAGCCGGCGCTGCGCGAGCGTTTCATCAAGATCCTGCGCGGCCCGCATCCGGTGCACGCGCTCGAACGCATGGCGCGCCTGGGCGTGCTCGGGCGCTGGATTCCGGCGTTCTCGAAAGTCTCCGGGCGCATGCAGTTCGACCTGTTCCATGTCTACACGGTCGACCAGCACACCCTGGCGGTGCTGCGCAATCTGGCGCGCTTCGCCTCGGGCGTGGCCGACGAACGCTTCAGCATCGCCCACGAAGTCTGGCCGCGCCTGCGCAAGCCGGAGCTGTTGCTGCTCGCCGGCTTGTTCCACGATATCGCCAAGGGCCGCGGCGGCGATCATTCCGAACTCGGCGGCGACGACGCGCGGGTGTTCTGCTCGACCATGGGCCTGAGCGAGTCCGACACCGCCCTGGTCGAATGGCTGGTGCGCCAACACCTGCTGATGTCGGTGACCGCGCAGAAGCAGGACATCGCCGACCCCGAGGTGATCCATCGCTTCGCCACCAAGGTCGCCGATCGCGAGCACCTGGATCATCTGTATCTGTTGACCTGCGCCGACATCGCCGGCACCTCGCCGAAGCTGTGGAACGCCTGGAAGGACCGGCTGCTCGCCGACCTGTACACCGCCACCCGCCTGGCCTTGCGACGCGGGCTCGAACACCCGGTCGCCGGCGCCGAGCGCGCCGCCGAGACCCGCGAAGCGGCCCAGGCCATGCTGGCCGCGTTCGGCGCGCGCGAGGACGAAATCGCCGCCTTGTTCGCGCGCATGCCCGAGATCGCCTTCCAGCGCGGCCGTCCCGATCAGATCGCCTGGCAGGCGGCCTCGCTGCGCGGCATCGCGCTCGGCGACACCCGGGTGCGTGCGCGGCCGGTCAGCGCCCACGGCGGCGCTCATGCCGGCGCGCTCGAAGTATTCGTGCATTCGCCCGATCGCGACGGCTTGTTCGCCGCGATCGTCGCCACCCTCGACCGCCTCGGCCTGGCGATCCAGCAGGCGCGCGTGCTCGACGGCCCGCACGGCGCGATCTTCGACACCTTCGAAGTGGTGCCGACCGATCCGCGCCAGCCGCCGAGCGCCGAGGACGTTGAACGGCGCCTGGAGGCGACCCTGGCCGGCCCGCTCGAACGGATCAAGCCGGCCCGCCGCGCGCAACCGCGGCACCTGCGCCATTTCCGCATCGCCCCGCAGATCGTGTTCGCCTCGTTCAACAAGGATGAAGCCGCGAGCGCGCGCACCACCTTGAGTCTGGTCTGCACCGACCGCCCCGGCCTGCTGGCCGATGTCGCCCAGACCCTGCGCAAACAGCGCCTGCGCGTGTACGACGCGCGCATCGCCACTTTCGGCGAACGCGCCGAGGACGTATTCCAGATCACCGACGGGCGCGATCGCGCGCTCGACGAAACGCAACAGCAGGCCCTGCGCGATGCGCTGCTGGCCTGCCTCGAAGGAGACAGTCGATGAGCCCCGCCAAGAAGACCGCCCAGAAGACCGCCAAGAAGACCGCACGCAAGAAGAGCAACGAAGCGCCGGGCATCGACGAGCTGAAGTTCATGATCGACAGCGCTTTCGAGCGCCGCAGCATGCTCACGCCCGACGAGATCGAAGGCTCGACCCGGCCCACCGTCGAGCGCGTCATCGCCGGCCTGGAGCAAGGCGAGTTCCGCGTCGCCGAGCCCGACGGCAAGGGCGGCTGGAGCGTCAACGAGTGGCTGAAGAAAGCGGTGTTGCTGTACTTCCGGGTCAACGACATGCAGGTCGTCGACGCCGACCCGGCGCCGTTCTGGGACAAGGTGCCGGCGCGCTTCGAGGGCTACGGCGAAGCCGATTTCCGCAAGCTCGGCGCGCGCGTCGTGCCCGGCGCGATCGCCCGCCGCGGCGCCTACATCGGCAAGGACGTGGTGCTGATGCCGAGCTTCGTCAACATCGGCGCCCACGTCGGCGAAGGCACCATGGTCGACACCTGGGCCACGGTCGGTTCCTGCGCCCAGATCGGCAAGCATTGCCACCTGTCCGGCGGCGCCGGCATCGGCGGCGTGCTCGAGCCGCTGCAGGCCTCGCCGACCATCATCGAAGATCACTGCTTCATCGGCGCGCGTTCGGAAGTGGTCGAAGGTTTCGTCGTCGGCCACCACAGCGTGATCGGCATGGGCGTGTTCCTCGGCCAGAGCACCCGCGTCTACAACCGCGCCACCGGCGAGATCAGCTACGGTCGCGTGCCGCCGTACAGCGTGGTCGTATCGGGCCAGTTGCCGGCCAAGGACGGATCGCATTCGCTGTACTGCGCGGTGATCGTCAAGCAAGTCGACGCCAAGACCCGTTCGAAGACCAGCATCAACGATTTGTTGCGTGGTCTGGCCGACTGAGTTGCGCATGCACCGGATCTCCTCGCGCGCTGCGCTTAACAGTCGTCGAAACGACGGCGATGCAGCTTCGTTAGGCAGAAGATCGGCACCGAAGGCCTGTTGCATGGGCGAGGATGGAGAGGGCTTGCCGAATGATGGAAGTGGATCAGCTCGCGTCGCCGACGACCACGATGCGCAAGCTTCTTCCGTGCGTGTTGTTAGCCGTCGTTTTGCTTGCGGCTGCGACGTATTTGCTCGATGGCCGAGCCGGTGTTTCCGCTGAGCACGTCGCGATCTGGTTCGCGTTGGCCACGGCGCTTGCGATTTATTGTGGCGTGATGAAGTCCTTCGCTGATTATGTCGCCGACCATGGCGATTACTTGTTGGTGCGGCGCGGAGAGTTGGAGCAGCGACTCGAGTTCGCCGAAATCGCCTGCGTCGAGGACGGTCATGGTTTTAAGCCCCATCGCGTGACCTTGCATTTGAAAATGCCGGGGCCTTTCGGATGGCGAGTCGCATTCATACCTCGGGCTACCGTGTTCGGCCGCAATAAAGTGGCACTCGACCTTAAACGTCGTGTCGATCAATCCAGGGAAACGACCTGAAGTATGGTCATGAAAGAGATTTCGTCAGGACAACCCCTCTTCTTCAAGAAGGCTTTTCCGGTTATCTGGTACGGAGCGCTAGTCGCCATGGTCGCTGCGGCGTTCGCCACCGGGACTTGGAAAACCCAGCCTCAGGCAGTGCTGGCGCCCGTGCTGATGATGTTGATCGGCTATCTAGCGATGTCTCGCCATATCTTCAGCCCTGTTCGACAAGTGCTCGACGGCGGAAGCTTCTTGCTGGTCAGGAGGGGGCTGGTGAAACAACGCATCGCCCTGGAAGACATCGAGGATGTCCATATCACCCGCAGCAACCATCCTCCGCGTCTCACCCTGAAACTGCGAGCGCCGGGAAAGCTGGGCAACGAGATCGTCTTCATTCCAAAAGGCCTGGTGCTGCTGCCTTTCTTCAAGTACTCGCTGGGCGCCGAACTGGCCGAGCGCATCAAGCGTCTTCGCGCGAATTGATCCGACATCGAATCGAGGTTCACCGCATGACCACTCTTTACGGACTCAACAACTGCGACACCTGCAAGAAGGCCCGCAAGTGGCTGGACCGCTTCGGCGTCGCCCATACCTTCGTCGACTATCGCGATAACCGGCAGGCGCCGGAAACGCTGGTCGAGTGGAAGAATCAGGTCGGCGGCTGGGAGTCGCTGATCAACAAGTCCTCGACCACTTGGCGCACCCTGGCGCCGAACCGCAAGGAACCGGCCTCGGACGCGGAGTGGAAGTTGCTGCTGAAGGAGTACCCGCAACTGATCCGTCGTCCGCTGGTGGTGACCGACGACGGCAAGGTCAGCCAGGGTTTCAGCGACAACGGCTTCAAGCAGCGCTTCGGGGTCGGTTCGTGAGCGCGGCCTCGTCGAGCGGGGCCTCGTCGAGTGCGGTACTCGATCTGACCCTGGCGCTGATCGCGCGGCCCTCGGTCACCCCCGACGACCTCGGTTGCCAGGCGCTCATCGCCGAGCGTCTGCGTCGCGCCGGTTTCGTCTGCGAGCACCTGCGCTACGGCGAGGTCGACAATCTGTGGGCGGTGCACGGCGACGGCGAAGGCCCGACCCTGGTCCTGCTCGGCCATACCGACGTCGTGCCCTCCGGCCCGGTCGACACCTGGGCCAGCGATCCCTTCCTGCCCGAGATCCGCGACGGCGTGTTGTACGGCCGCGGCGCCGCCGACATGAAGGGCAGCGTGGCCGCGTTCGTGGTCGCGCTGGAGGAGTTCGTTGCCGCCCACCCGCAACATCGCGGGCGCATCGCCCTGCTGCTGACTTCCGACGAGGAGGGCGACGCGATCGATGGCGTGCGCCGCGTCGCCGAGACCTTCCGCGAACGCGGCGAGCGCATCGACTGGTGCGTGACTGGTGAACCTTCGTCGACCGCCAGGCTCGGCGATCTGCTGCGCGTGGGCCGCCGCGGCACCTTGTCGGCGACCTTGAAGGTGATCGGTGTGCAGGGCCATGTCGCCTACCCGGAAAAGGCGCGCAACCCGATTCATCAGGCCATGCCGGCCTTGTCCGAACTGGCCGCGCGCCGTTGGGACGAAGGGTACGAAACCTTCCCGCCGACCTCGCTGCAGATCAGCAACATCCAGGCCGGCACCGGTGCCAACAACGTGATTCCAGGCGAGCTGCAGGTGCTGTTCAACCTGCGTTACAACCCGAGCTGGAACGCCGAGCGCCTGGAACGGGAATGCGAGGATGTGTTGCGTGCGCACGGCCTGCAGTACGAACTGTGCTGGTTCCGCGGCGGCGAGCCGTTCTACACCCCCGAAGGTCCGCTGCGCGCTGCGGCGCGCGAAGTGCTGGCGCGGTTCTCCGGCGGCCAGCCCGAGGAAAGCACCGGCGGCGGCACCTCGGATGCGCGCTTCATCGCGCCGCTGGGTGCGCAATGCATCGAGATCGGCCCGGTCAACGCCAGCATCCACAAGGTAGACGAAAACGTCTCGGTCGCGGACCTGGAGGCGTTGCCGGATCTGTATCGGGCGTTGATCGAGCGCTTGTTGGTCGAAAGCCGCTAAACCGGCATCGCAAGGCGCCACCGCTGTATTGCGATGGTACGGCGAACGTTGGCATGGCGGTCGCGGCTCGCGCCGCTCCTACCCGGGAGCCGCGTCGCAGGAGTAGGAGCGGCGCGAGCCGCGGCCGCGGTTTTCGGTCGCCGCGGACGCAACATTTACTGCAACGGCTTGACCGTCAAGGTATGCCGCGCGGGGCCCGGCAGGAACGGCGTCGGCCGGCCGCGCACCCAATCGTCGTGGCCCGCGCCCCAGAACGGCGACAGCGGGTGGCCGCTCTGGCCGCCGGGCATGTGGATGATGCCGTCGGCCTCGTGGCCGGGCGACACCACCATGCGTTCGGAAGCGCCGAAATCCGGTCGCTGCACCCGCGGCATGGCCGAGTCGCCGGGCAGTTCGTCGAACGGCATGCACAGCGCGCGCTTGGCGAAGCCGGGCAGGGCCGATGCGAGCGGGTGGCAGATCGAAGCGGTGTTGTGCTCGCCCCAACGCTGCCTGGCCAAGCGCGCCGCGGCATCCGGGCCGGGCGACACCGCGAATTCCTTGAGCACGTCGTCGGCCGAGTGCTCCAGCAATTCGTCCCAGGAGCGTTCGCTGCGCGGCAACAGATGATCCGGCCGTTGCGTCAGCAGCGGCCAGACCACGCCTTCGAGCTGTTTCAACTCCGGCATCACGAAACCATCGCCGAGTTCGGCACGCACCGGCGCGGTCAGGCCGTTGGCGATGCGGGTGTGCACTGCGCGGCGCCAGTTGCGGACGATCCGGTAGCTCGCCGAGCCGGGCACGGCGCGGGCCTCCCAGCGACGCGCCGCTTCGGCCAGCGTCGCCAGCGCGGGGCTGGCGTTGCCGGCCTTGTCCACGCGCGCGGCCTGGTCCTGCAGCAACTTCCACCAGCGCTGCAGGAACAGCGCGCGGTCGTCGAGCTGGATCGCGAGCAGGTCGCGTTCGTTGAAGCGCTGTTTGGCGAACAGACCGTCGCGGATCTGGCCGGCGCGCGCGCCGAGCACGTAGTTGCCGTCGCCGATGCGCTCGTACTCGTGGCCGTCGAGCGTGCGCGTGTTCGCCGTCCACAGCCGGCCCGACGGCGGCGCGACCAGTTGCGGCGCGTCTTCGGTCTGCAGGCTCCAGGGCGGGCATGCGGCGCTGCGTCGCTTGCCGGCGACGAGGTCGTTCTCGACCAGGGTCGCGGTCGAACAGGCGTCGTCGCGTTCCGGAATCGGCCCCAGCAGGCGCCAGGCGATCTTGCCCTGTCGGTCGCCGAGCACCAGATTCTGCACCGGCATGGCGACGTCGCGCGCGAGCCGCATCGCGTCGTCGACCGATCGCGCGCGGCTCAGATCGGCCAGGCCCATGTTGAGCGAGCCCGGCAAATGCGCGGCCCAGCGCAGGGCCAGCGCGCTGCCGTCGGGGTTGTCGTGCAGCAACGGTCCCCAGGCGGTCTCGCGCACCGTCAGTTTGCTCGGCCGCGCGCCTTTGACCGCGATGAGTTCCTCATGCACGCGCAGGCCGGCGCAGGTCGCAGCGGTAGCCGCGCCGGCGCAGCCGGGTTCGAGCGACCAGTCGGCCCAGTCGCCGTAGCTGTTGGTGAAGGCCCAGGCGACATGACCGTTGCTGCCGACCACCAGCGCCGGCAAACCCGGCAGGGTGAAGCCGCTGACATCGACCCGGCCGCCGGGCACGCGCGGATCGGCGTAGCGCAGGCGCGCGCGAAACCACAGGTTGGGCGCGCGCAGGCCCAGATGCATGTCGTCGGCGACGATGGCGCGGCGGTCGGCGGTCAGGCTGCCGGCGACGGCGAAATTATTGCTGCCGATCTCGTCGGGGAACGGCAGTTGCAGCACGCCGCCGGAGGCCGGCGCCGGCAGTTTGCGCAGATCGACCTGGTCGGCGCCCGGCAGCTCGGCATCGCCGAACGGCGCGCCGAACAGCGGCGCGTCCCAGCGGCTGCCGTTGTGGGTGATCAGGGCGTACAAGGCCGGCGGCAGGTGCGGGCGCATGCGCCAGTACGCGAGGTCGCGGGCGTTGCTCGCGTCCTGCAGGTCGAAGTACATCGCGTACCCGACCAGGGCCGAATCCGATCGCTTCCAGGGTGCGGGCTCGGCGCCGAGCAACAAATACGGCCAGGGCTTGCGCGACAGGCCGGCGACGCCGGCGTTGATGCCGTCGGCATAGGCCTGCAGCAAGGCGGCTTTGTCGCCGGCGAACGACGCCAGTTGCGTTTCGACCCGGCTGCGCAGGCGATGCACCCGATGACGACGGTCGTAGTCGAGCGCGCGAGCGCCGAACAGCGCAGACAGTTCGCCGGCCGCGGTGCGTCGCAGCAGGTCCATCTCGAAATAGCGCTCCTGGCCGTGGACATAGCCGAGGACGCGCATCGCATCGGTCTGGTTGGCGGCATCGACGGTGACCACGCCGAGCGCATCGCGCTGGATCGTCGCCGGGGCCGACAGGCCGGGCAGGGCGAGTTCGCCGTCCAGGCGGGGCAGGCTGCCGCGCAACATCCACCAGGCCGCGACGGCGCCGAGCAACGACAGGCAAAGCAGCGCGATCAGGCCGCGCTTGATCCATTTGGCCATGGTTTCCTCCGCCGCCGAGCTTAGCCGAAGTCGGTGTCGGCGCCGTGGCCGCGCCGCATCGGCTGCCGCCGTCGCCGGCCGTCCCGCCGCCGGCCGGGCCGCCCGAACCGCGACCGCGGTCGCGCCGGCGGCGATATGGCGGGTCCGACGCTGGCATGAGGCGCTTGCATCCGGCGCGATCCTCAAGCAGGATCGAGCCATGACCGCCGTCTTCGCCACCGCCAGCCGCAGCCACGCCGCCCTCCGCGGCCGTGCGCGCCCGGCCGCGGCCGACGTGCGGGTCAACAACAATAATCGCAATAACGCCAGCCTCCCGCGGGCCGGCGATTAGCGCGCGCAACATACGCTCAATCGCTCAGGAAGCCCGCACTGCGAAGTGCGGGCTTTCTGCGTTTAGGGCGCCTGCTTTTCTCCCGCCGTCTCTTCCGCCTTTCCCATCCGAACGCTGCAAACCCTCCAGGAGATGCTCAGATGTGCTCGATCCTCGGTCTGTTCGACCTGCGCCCCGGCGCCGACCTGCGCCCGCTGCGGCCGCTGGCCCTGTCCCTGTCCGCGCGCCAGCGCCATCGCGGTCCCGACTGGTCCGGCGTCAGCGTCGAGCCGCGCGCGATCCTGGTGCACGAGCGGCTCGCCATCGTCGACCCGACCGGCGGCTCGCAACCGCTGCGCTCGAGCGACGGCGAACTCGCGCTCGCGGTCAACGGCGAAATCTACAACCATCGCGAACTCGAGCAGCGGCTCGCCCGGCCCTACGAATTCCAGACCAAGTCCGACTGCGAAGTCATCAACGCCCTGTACCGCGAAGGCGGCGAACACGGCGACTTCGGCGAGTTGCTCAACCGTCTCAACGGCATTTTCGCGTTCGCGTTGTGGGACGCGGCGCGCGGCCGCTACCTGATCGCACGCGACCCGATCGGCGTATGCCCGCTGTACTGGGGCCACGATGCCGACGGCCGCCTGTGGGTGGCGTCGGAAATGAAGGCGCTGGCGCGTTTGTGCGACGACGTCAGCCCGTTCCCGGCCGGCCACTACTACGACAGCGAGGTCGGCGCGCCGGTGAAGTACTACCAGCGGCCGTGGCGCGACTACGACGCCACCCGCGGCGTCGAGGTGTCCAGGCAGGAACTGCGCGAAGCCTTCGAGCGCGCCGTGCACCGGCAGATGATGAGCGACGTGCCCTATGGCGTGTTGCTGTCGGGCGGCCTGGACTCGTCGCTGGTGGCCGCCTGCGCGGCGCGTTTCGCCCGCCGCCGGGTCGAGGAAGACGACCAGGCCGAAGCCTGGTGGCCGCGTCTGCATTCGTTCGCGATCGGCCTGGAAGGCTCGCCCGACCTGGCCGCGGCCGAGATCGCCGCGCAGGCGCTCGGCACGGTGCACCACGGCTTCACCTACACCTTCGAAGAAGGCCTGGACGTGCTGCCGGACGTGATCCAGCACATCGAGACCTACGACGTGACCACGATCCGCGCGTCGACGCCGATGTTCCTGCTGGCGCGGCGGATCAAGGCGATGGGGGTGAAGATGGTGCTGTCGGGCGAAGGCTCGGACGAGATCTTCGGCGGCTATCTGTACTTCCACAAGGCGCCGAACGCGCGCGAATTCCACGAGGAACTGGTGCGCAAGCTCGACGCGCTGCACAGCTTCGACTGCCTGCGCGCCAACAAGTCGATGATGGCCTGGGGCGTGGAGCCGCGGGTGCCGTTCCTGGACGTCGAATTCCTCGACTTGGCGATGCGCATGGACGCGCAAGCGAAGATGGTCGACCACGCCGCCGGCGGCAAGCGCGGCATCGAGAAGGCGGTGCTGCGCGAAGCCTTCGAGGGCTATCTGCCCGATTCGATCCTGTGGCGGCAGAAGGAGCAATTCAGCGACGGCGTCGGCTACGGCTGGATCGACGGCCTCAAGGCGCATGCCGAAGCGCAGGTCAGCGACCGCGACATGGCCACGGCGGTGGGACGTTTTCCGATCAACACGCCGCAGACCAAGGAAGCGTATTTCTATCGCAGCCTGTTCGAGCGCCACTTCCCGGGCGCGGCCTGCGCCGAGACCGTGCCTGGCGGCAAGTCGATCGCCTGCTCGTCGCCCGCGGCGATCGCCTGGGACGCCTCGTTCGCGAACGCCGCCGATCCGTCGGGACGCGCGGTGGCCGGCGTGCACCAGGCGGCGCTGGTGTGATCGGCGAGGCTTGAGCGGCGCTACCTGGGCGGCACCGCTTGGGCCGCCGATCTGGCCGGACCTCGGGGCACGAGGCCCGGCAAGCGTTCATCGCTTGCAGTCGTCGGTGGCGATCAGGACGATCGCCGTCCCTGGCGATCGTGTCCGGCGAGTGCGTTACTGCCCGCAGCCCGGCCAGCGGCGCTCGAGGTTCTTGTACTCCCAGGTCCCGTTCGGGCATTGCACGTTGACCGTCGCGGCCGCGACCAGTTCGCAGCCCGGTGCCTTGAACACGGTGGTGCCGCTGGTCACCGGCGCGGTCGAATAGGCGCCGGCGATCTCGGTGTCCTGCACGTCGCTGACCCAGTTCGGGTTGGCGGCGTTGCGGCTCATCACCACGCTCTGGGCGACGAAATAGTTGGGGTAGGGCACCGAGCCCTGGGCGAAAGGATTGCGCACCAGGCTGGCTTCGGCGTGCGCGCTGGCGGCGCTGCCGCTGTGGTCGAACACCAGCTTGAGCTTGGCCGAATACTTGCCGCCGCAGGCAGACTGGTTTTCCCAGACGCTGGGCGGATCCGAAGCGAGCGCGGTCAACGGCAGGACGAGCGAGAACAGGCCGGCGGCGAGCGCCGTAATCCGATAGGTCTTGAACATTGTCGAATCTTCCTTGGATGACGTTGGGTAAGAGTCCGCCGGGCGATTTCTCCGGTGAGGTGCTCTCCGGGGACCTGTGCTGCGCGCAGGCTGCGACCGTGCGGACGGCGCCGCGACGGGCGGCGCCGGGCGGGAATGTGGCACAGGCGCTGCGCGGCGTTAACGCGCCGGGACGGCCTTTGCGACGAAGGCCGCCATGGCCCGACGAAACCCGACAAGGCGCGGACGAAATCAGCGCCGGATTTGCGGCGGGCTCAGCCGCGACCGGGATAGTCCTTGCAGTCGAGCCAGTGCAAGCCCGCACCGCGGGTCTGTCGCAGCAGCCCGGGCAGGGCGATGCGCGCCTTGTCGTGGACGTCGTGGAACAGGATCGTGCCGTGGCGCCACAGCAGCATCAGGCTGAGCAACCGGCCTTGCACCTCAGCGGCCGAGACCTTGGCGTTCCAGTCCTGCGAATCGATGCTCCACAACGCCACCCGCAGGCCGCGCTGGGCGAAGAACGGCCCGCTGTCGGCACGGCGCTGGCCGTACGGCGGCCGGAACAGCGGCACGTAGGCCGGACCGGCGACGGCGCGCACCAACGCATCGCTGCGGATCACCGATTCCTGCCACTGCGCCCAACGCGCATGCGATTGGTGCTCCCAGCCGTGCGAGGCGACGCACATGCCGGCGTACAGATCGGTCGGCCGCGCTGGCGCGGCGCCGAGCCGCCGTTGCAGCGATTCGCCGACGACGAAGAAGGTCGCGGCGAGCCCGGCCTGGCGCAAGCTCGCCAACAGGCGGTCGGTGTTGCCGCCGGGCGCGCTCGGGCCGTCGTCGAAGCTCAGCAGGAACTGGCGGTCGGGCAATTCGCTGCCGTCGAGTTCGGCGCTGGAATAGGTGTCGATTTCGCTGCTGACCCGCGGAAACAACGCGGCCAGGCGCAAGGTCTCGTCGAGATAGATGCGATGGAAGCGTGCCGCGTCGGTGCGCCAGGCCGCATAGCCGCGGTCGGGCGCCTCATCGAAAGCCATGGCGAGTTTCCGCAGCGCCGCGGCGTCCTCGGCCGCGGCGCAGAACGCCTCGCGCGGTGCGCACGAGCGCGAGGCCAGCCGATAGTTCGCGCTCAGCCGCTGCCAGAAGCGCGTGCGGATCTTGTCGAGCGAGGCGCGATCGATCTGCTTGAGCTTGAGCCGGGCGAGCAGGGCGGTTTCGTCGAGGCTTTCGCTGGCCGCGAGCTCGTGGGCGAAGGCGAGGATCTCGGCGCGTGAGGCGCGGTCGAACGCAGCCGGGGTGTCCAGGACATGAGGCCAGGTGGCGCGGTCGGCACTGGCGACCGCGGACGGCCCGGCAGCCTGGGCCGGCAGCGCGAGACCGAGCGCGCTCCAGGCCAACAAGATCTGGGCCGACAAGAGTCGGGCCGACAAAATCCGGGCCGACAAGATTCGGGCCGACAAGATCCGGGCCGATAAAATCCGGACCGATAAAATCCGGGCTCGTCCCGACTTGAACCGGGATGTCGTCGGCGCGCTCGCGGCGGCGGCGAGGGCGCGGCTCACAGCCCGCGCACCCGTTCGATCGCCCGGTCGTAGGTCGGGTCGGCCTGCTCGCGCTTGGCCGAGAGATAGTTCGACATGGCCTCATCGTAGCGCCCGTCGTCTTCCAGCAGCCTGCCGATGTTGTAGTAGGCGCCGGCGCGGATAGTACCGGCGCCGGCTCCGCGGGCCAGGGCGATGGCCTGGCGCGAGGTCCAGAGCGCCTCGGCGCTGCGGCCGAGCTTGAGGTAGGCCAGCCCCAGGTTGCTGTAGGCCAGGGCATAACCGGGGTCGAGCTCGATCGATTGCTGATATGCCGCGACCGCGCCTTCAAGGTGGCCGGCGCGATACGCCGCTTCGCCGCGCTGGTTGGCAGCGGCGGCGGGGCCGGGCCGGCCGGCATCGATCTCGTCGCCGCCGGCACCGTCGGCGCCGCCGTCGAGGCGGGCGAGGCGATCGAGTTCCGCATCGACGCGTTCGGCCGGCGCGGTGCTGGCGTCGATCCGGTCGATGTCTTCGAAGCGGCCTTCGCCGTCGATGCGGAACACCCGCCATAGATTGCCGGGACGGCCCCGCGGCACTGCGTAGCTGCGCAGCAATTTCCCGCCCAGATACAGCGAGACCTGGGCGCCGCTGCGCGACAGCGCACTGGCGGCCGGTTGGTTGCGGTTGCCGAAATCGTGCACCGCGTAGGTGTAGCCGTAACCGGCCTGCTTGCGCAGCAGAGTCAGGGTTTCCGGGCTTTGGCCCGCGCCCGCGCCGCTGCCGTCCAGGTCCAGGCGCGCGTCGTCGCCGGTCTTGCGCTCGAAATAGACGTGGCGGTCGGGATAGCTCAGGTGCGAGTCGAGGTCGGCGTCGGCGGCGTTCCAGCTCAACACGATGCGCAGGCCGTCGAGGCTGGCGGCGCCCGTCTCGGTACTCGGGCCAAATGCCTGGACCGTGCCGCCGCAAAGCATGACGCAGCTGAAAACCAGGGCGAGCGCAGCCGCACGGCGAAGCATGATCCGGTCCTTAGAAGGGGAGTCGCGAGGCGCGATCATAGCAACGCCGCAGGCCGAATCCGTGGCGCCGGCGCCCATACCGCCGCGGCTTGCCTGTTAGGCTGTAGCGAGGCTGGGCCGCAGGGGCGGTCGTGCACGCGAATGCAGTGAGCCGGCCCGCAGGGACGGCGGTGATCGAATACGAGTGAGTCGAGAAGGGGGGGACGCGCGATGGCCGCCGAAGCGCAGGGCAGCGAACTGGTCAAGGTGGTGGTGCTGCTCGCAGCCGGCGTGATCGCGGTACCGATCTTCAAGCGCATCGGCCTGGGTTCGGTGCTCGGCTATCTGGCCGCGGGCCTGGCGATCGGTCCGTTCGGGCTCGGCTTCTTCTCCGACTCGCAGGCGATCCTGCACGTCGCCGAACTCGGCGTGGTCATGTTCCTGTTCCTGATCGGCCTGGAAATGCGGCCGTCGCATCTGTGGAGCCTGCGCCGCGAGATCTTCGGGTTGGGCACCGCGCAGATCCTGCTGTGTTCGGCGGCGATGACCGGGGTCGGCCTGGCGTTCGGTTTCCCGCCGGTGGTCGCCTTCATCGGCGCGATGGGCTTCGTGCTTACTTCGACCGCGATCGTCATGCAGATCCTCGGCGAGCGCGGCGACCTGGCCCTGCCGCGCGGGCAGCGCATCGTCTCGGTCCTGTTGTTCGAGGATCTGCTGATCGTGCCCTTGCTGGCCCTGGTCGCGCTGATGGCGCCGGCCGACCTCGCCGTCGACGGCGCCTCGCGTTCGCGCTGGCTCGACATCGGCATCGCCCTGGCCTCGCTGGCGGCGCTGCTGGCGGCCGGCATCTGGCTGTTGAACCCGCTGTTCCGCGTGCTCGCCGCGGCCAAGGCGCGCGAGGTCATGACCGCGGCGGCGCTGTTGGTGGTGCTCGGCGCGGCGCTTTTGATGCAGGTCGGCGGCCTGTCGATGGCGATGGGCGCGTTCCTGGCCGGCGTGCTGCTGTCGGAATCGACGTTCCGCCACCAGCTCGAGGCCGATGTCGAACCCTTCCGCGGCATCCTGCTGGGCCTGTTCTTCCTCAGCGTCGGCATGTCGCTGGACCTGATCGTGGTCGCGGCGAACTGGCCGCTGATCGTCGGCGGCGTGGTCGCGCTGATGATCGTCAAGGCGGCGTGCATCTACATCGTCGCGCGCCTGCTCAAGGCCTGCCACACCGAAGCGCTGGACCGCGCGGTGCTGATGGCGCAGGGCGGCGAGTTCGCCTTCGTGCTGTTCTCGGCCGCCGCCGGCGCCCGCCTGATCGACGCCGAGGTCGGCGCCAACCTGACCGCGATCGTGGTGTTGTCGATGGCGTTGACGCCGATCGCGATCATCGCCTTGCGCCGGCTGGCGCCGAGGACTGCGCTGTCGCTGGAGGGCGTCGACGAGCCCAACGGCCTCGCCGGCAGCGTTTTGCTGATCGGCTTCGGCCGCTTCGGCCAGGTGGTCTGCCAATCCCTGCTCGCGCGCGGCGTGGAGGTGTCGATCATCGACACCGACGTGGAGATGATCCAGAGCGCGCAGACCTTCGGTTTCAAGGTCTACTACGGCGACGGCACCCGTCTCGACGTGCTGCACGCCTCGGGCGCGGACACCGCCCAGTTGATCGCGATCTGCATCGACGACCGCGCCGCGGCCACCGTCACCGCCCAGTTGATCCGCCATGAATTCCCACAGGCGCGCTTGCTGGCGCGCAGCTTCGACCGCGAGCACGCGCTCGAGCTGGTGCATGCTGGCGTCGACCTGCAGGTGCGCGAGACCTTCGAGTCGGCGATGCGTTTCGGCGAAGCGGCGTTGATCGAACTCGGCGTGCCCGAAAACGAGGCCGCGGAAGTCGTGGCCGAGATCCGCCATCGCGACGCCGAGCGCTTCGAACTGGAACTGGTCGGCGGCGTACGCGCCGGCGTGTCGCTGCTCTACGGCAACATGCAGCAGACCCCGCTGGTCACGCCGAAGCCGCGCGCCGGCGCGAAATCGGCCGAACCGTCCGCCAGCAGCGCATAGCCGCCCCCTTACTCCTCACTCCTCGTTTCTCACTCCTCTTTTCTCACTCCTGGCCCCCGACCAGTTCCCAGTTCCTGGCCACTAGTTCCTAGCTCCTAGCTCCTAGTCACCGCACCGCGGCGGCCAACCCCGATCCGGCTGCGCTACCAGATCGACCAGGAACAATTCGCCCGAGCGTTCGCCGTCGGCCTGCGCGAACAGCAAGCGGTCGCCGCGCGGCGACAGCAGGGGGCCGACCTGGAACACGTCGCTGCGGGCCGGAATCCGCCCGCTTTCGCGCCAGCCCTCGCCATGCCGCTCGAACCGGTAAAGATGCGAGCGATCGCCGCGGTCGATCACCGCGACCAGGCTGCGGCCGTCGCGGGCGACATCGGCCTCGTATTCGTCGTCGGCGGTGCTCAGCGGCGGGCCGAGGTTGCGCACCTGCCAGCCGCCACCGGGCTGCGGCGTGGCGAGGTAGAGATCGTTCTTGCCATGCCCGCCGTCGCGGCTGGAACCGAAGTACAGGCGGCCGTCGGCGGTCGCGCGCGGCAGCAGTTCCGAGGCCTTGGAGTTGACCGGCTCGGGCAGGCGCTGCGCCGCGCCCCAGGCGCCGTCGGCGGCGCGCTCGACGTAGTAGATGTCGAGATCCTCGCCGGCCGGATCGTGGCGGGTCGAGACGAAATACAGGCGCCGGCCGTCGGCGCTCAGGTAGGGATCGGCATCGGCGGCGGTGGCCGCGGCGAACGACGGCGCCTGCGGCGTCGACCAACCGTCGCGGCCGCACCGCGAGTGCAGGATCCGCCAGTTGGCGAACTGGCGGTCGCTGCGCATGAAATAGATCTCGCGGCCGTCCGGCGAGAAGGTCGGCGAAGACTCGTACTGATCGCTGGCGATGCCCGGCGGCGTCCAGCGCACCGCGTCAGCCGGCTTGGGCGCCCGCCGGTCGGGTGCGTCGGCCCCGGCGCAGCCGGCGAGCAACAGCCAGCCGGCCGCGAGCGAGCGCAGCAGCGCTGTAGTGGACGAGGGTCGGGGCATGGCCATGGCGGCTCCTGCGTTGTCGGTCGGGGCCCGGGCGGGGTTCGGTCCGCGCTCAATCGCCGTCGCGGGCGCGTTGCTGGAACCGGCGCGCCTTGGCGACGTTGCCGCAGGTCGCCATGTCGCACCAGCGGCGCCGGCCGTTCTTGGAGGTATCGACGAACACCCAGCCACAATCGTGGCCGTCGCAGACGCGCAGGCGGTCGAGGCGGGCGTCCTTGAGCAACTCGATCGCGTAAGCGGTGATCACGTGCGCGATCAGGTCGAGCCCGGATCGTTCCGCCGACCATTCGGTCTGCAGCCGCGAACGTCGCGACACCAGGCGCGCGGCCTTGGACGCGGCCAGCCGGGCCTGGTCGATGAGGTCGAGGTCGGTGGCGCCCGGCGCCTTGCCGCGGGCGAGGGCGTACAGCGCATCGCACAAGGCTTCGCGCAAAGCCTTGCAGCGCGTCAGGGCGGCGGCCGCCTTGGCCGGCTGCTGCGCTTGCAGTGCTTCGAGGACATTGAGATCGGCGCGCGAGAAGCACGCAGTCTGGCGCGCCCAGCGTAGCAGCGCGGCATAGTCGTCGAGCCAGTCGCGCGGCTCGCTGTCGCGCGCGGTGACGGTGTTGACCAGGTCGAGTGCCGGATCGCCGCCGACGAGATCGGCGGGCTGGAAGGCGTGGTGTTCGAGGCGCATGCGGGGCCCTAGCGGTTCGCCAAGAGACTAGGCCGATTCCGGCTAACCTTCAATATCGATTTTAAAGGTTCCGACCGACGGCTCAGGCGCGGTCCCAATAGGGCTCCTCGCCGAAGCGTTCGACCAGGAAATCCAGGAAGCTGCGTGCCAGCGCCGGCATCTGCCGGCGCGAGGCGTAGACGCCGTGGATGCCCATCGGCGGCAATTCGTAGTCCGGCAGGACGATTTCGAGTTCGCCGGCGCGCACCCAGTCCAGGGCCTGGTAGGTAGGCAACGGCGCGATGCCGGCGCCGGCGCGGGCCGCGGCGACCAGCACCGTGGCTTCGTTGGCGCTGATGTTGCCGCCGACCGCGACGCTGCACGGCTCGCCGCGATGACGGAACTCCCACAGGCTGCGGCCGACGTGATGATGGGTCAGGCAGTTGTGCGCGCTGAGCTCTTCGATCCGCTGCGGCCGGCCGTGTCGCGCCAGGTAAGCCGGCGAGGCGCACAGCACCGAGCGGCAGACGCTGAGCCGGCGTGCGATCAGGTTGGGATCGAGTTCGCGCGCGATGCGGATCGCCAGGTCGATGCGTTCCTCGACCAGATTGACCGCGCGCTCGCCCAGCACCATGTCGATGCGCGTACGCGGGTGGCGTGCGAGGTAGTCGGCGACCGCCGCGGCGAGGTGGCTGGCGCCGAACGACATCGAGGCGGTGATGCGGATCTGCCCGTGCGGCTCGGCGTCGTCGGCGGCCAGGGCGAGGCGCAGGTCGTCGCCGATCTCGAGCATCTGCCGGAACCGCGCCAGCGCGGTTTCGCCGGCGCCGGTCAGGCTGGTCCGCCGGGTGGTCCGGTGCAGCACGCGCACGCCGAGCCAGCGCTCGAGCTCGGCCAGATAGCGGGTAACCATGGCCCGCGACATGTCCAGGGCCTCGGCCGCGGCGGTCAGGCTGCCGCGTTCGGCGATTTCGACGAAGACGGCGATGGCGGTCATCCGGTCCATTCGATTCGCTCGGAATATGCAAAAGACAGTCGACTTATACGCGGTTTTTTGCGCCGATCCAGGCAACTATCCTGGCGCCATCGGGGTCGCGGCCGCATCGCTCGCAGGGCCTGTTCGTGCAGGCCGGGCATCGTCCCGACCCGCAATGGCGCCGGGTCGCCGCCCCGTCACGCGGCCTGCGCCCACGGCCCCGCACTCTGGCCCCGGGCCGCAAGCCGCACGTCGTCCGTCGCCGTCGTTCGCCCTATCGCCCTCACGAGGAAGCCTTCATGCCGCAGCCCCCCGTCTACAACCATCGTTTGTTCCTGGCGGTGTCCGCCGCCTGCCTGAGCCTGGCCCTGGCCGCCTGCGGCCGCCACCAATCCACCCCGGCTCAACCGAACGCGGCACCGGCCGCTGCGCCCACGCCGGCCGGGCCGGTCGCGGCAACGTTGAAGACCGAGGTCTACAACCCAGGCAAGCAGGGCATCTTCGAAGTCAGCTCGGTGTTGGTGACCGGCGCGCGGGAGGCGGTGCTGATCGACGCGCAGTTCGCCGCCGCCGACGCCCGCAAGCTGGTCGACTTGATCAAGGCGTCGGGCAAGCGCCTGACCACGATCTACATCAGCCACGGCGACCCGGACTTCTACTTCGGCCTGGACACCCTGCAGGACGCCTTCCCCGAGGCCAGGATCGTCGCCACGCCGCAGACGGTGGAACACATCCGCAGCACCCAGGAAGCCAAGTTCGCCTACTGGGGGCCGAAGCTCGGCGTCGACGCGCCCAAGCGCATCGTCGTGCCGCAGCCGCTCGCAGGCGACCGCATCGAACTGGAAGGCCAGTCGCTGCAGATCGTCGGCCTCGACGGCCCCACGCCGGATCGCAGCTATGTCTGGATTCCGTCGATCCGCACCGTCGCCGGCGGCGTGCCGGTGGTTTCGGGCGAGCATCTGTTCATGGCCGACACCCAGACCCCGCAATCGCACCAGGCCTGGCTGGCCACGCTCAAGGGCATCGAAGAGCTCAAGCCCGAGGTGGTGATCCCGGGGCATTTCGCCGAAGGCGCCGCGCAGAACCTCGACGCGGTGCGTTTCAGTGCCGGCTACATCCGCGCCTTCGACGAAGAGGCGGCTAAAGCAGCCGATTCGAAGGCCTTGATCGCGGCGATGAGGCGGCGTTATCCCGACCTCGGCGGCGACCTGTCGCTGGAGATCAGCGCGAAGGTCGCCAAGGGCGAGATGCCGTGGCATTGATCGGCGCCCACTGACGAGCGTTCGATGTCGGCTCGCAGGCTTCGGCTTCAAGGGTAGGAGCGGGGCAAGCGGCGGCCGCATCCTCGTCCGAAGTTGCGCGGTCGCGACTCGCGTCGTTCCTGCCCGAAGGGCAACAGCATCCCCGCGCGAACTAGAACGGCCGCTGCGCGTGCAGCGGCCGTTCGTCTAGCTGCGATCCATACCGCGGACCGCGACCCAGCCGCGACTCAGGGATTGAAGTAGCTCGACACGCTCGAATAGATGTCCGAGAAGCGCGAGTAGTAATCAGGGTCGCGCGGCGCGCTGCAGTAGGAGTAACCGCCGTACAGACCGCCGCGCAGCTGATAACCGCCGGTGCCGGTCACGGTGAACAGGCCCGAGCCCGACGAGCCGCCTTCGGTGACGCCGGTGTTCCAGACCACGCGGTACAGCGGCGACTTGCCGTCGATCGAGGTCGACAGCCCGGTCACCGAACCCAGCGAGTATTTCTTGACGTCGCCGGCTGGGTGATGGATGCCTTCGATCGCGGTGCCGGTGGCACCGATCGCCGCACTCGACCAGCCCGCATACACCGCGCCCGAAGGCGGTGCGGTCTTGAGCTCAAGCAGGGCGGTGTCGCGGGTGTTGTTGGCGTGGCGCAGGTAAGCGCCGCCGCTGAGCGTGGTGTAGGCCGGATTGACGGTCGAGCCGTTGCAGGTGGTGACGTCGTAGAACCAATAGGTCTGCAGCGAGTTGGCCACGGTCTGGTTGTTGATGCAGTGCGCCGCGGTCCAGAACAGGCGCTTCTTCGGCGAGTGATTGTTGTTGAGCAGGGTGCCGGTGCACAGGTAGGTGCCGCCGCCGCTGGTGAAGGTCATGCGCGCGACCGACTTGGCGGTGGAGACGAAGCCCGACGGCGGGCTGGTGCGGCAGACGATGTCCTTCTCGCAATAATCGCTTTCGCCGATCTTGGCCTGGAATTCGCGCTCGCTCGCGACCGGGCTGACGTCCAGGTGCGAAAGCTGCGGGATCTTCAGGCTCAGCGCGTTGGTGCGCACGCCCTTGGGCAGGATCAGCTCGACCGCGACGGTGTCGCCCGCGACCACCGGCGACCAGCCGAGCGCGTTGCCGGCGAAATCGGCGCCGCGCTGCTCGAACACGCGGCCGTCGTTGCCGGCGAAGTGCAGGATCGCCGAGGCCGCGCCGGCGCCGCGCAGCGACAGGCCGGCGCGCAGCGCGACCGCGCCGCTGGAGGACACCTCGAAACGCGCGGCGCGCGAGCCGTCGGCGAGCGGTTGCCAGGCGAGGGTGTTCAGATCGACCGCGCTGCGCGCGATGTTGCGGGCAAAACCGATCTCGAGCGGTTCGCCGTTCTTGTCCTGACGGATGCGGCGGTCTTTCAAGGCCGATACGTCGAGGCTGGTCGGCCGGCCGAGGCTGAACAAGCGCGGTGTCGTGGCCTTGGCGGCGACGGCGAATTCGGCCGCGCCCATCGCGCCGGCGAGCGGCGCTTCGGTGACCGGCGCCGAATCCATTTCGGCGGCGTTGGAGCCGGTGGCGGCATGCATCGAGAAACTGGACAGCCCGGCGACGAGCGCCAGGCAGAGCGCGTTCTTGCGGATCATCGTGCGATTCCTTGAGTGCCATAGGGAGGGACGGCGAATGCGCCGGTCCGCCGCCGCAGCGGGGACGCCCGGACCCTACGACCGGCCCGCACCCGGTTTTGTGCGGTCTTGCCGGCTTCGCCGAAGCGCTCGAAGTACAAGGCGCCGGGTTTGCGAACGGTCGGATTATTTGTGCGCTGCATTGCAACTCGACGATGCGAGGAACGTGACGCGCACCCGCTCGAGGGTGCACGGCAACATGAAAACAGCGGATTTTTCGTTCAGTTGCGGCGCAACCAGGTCGCGCCGACGCCGAATCCGCGGTGGGCCGGCGTCGCATTTGCAGCACGCAGCGCAGGCCGCGCACGCCGCGTCGATCGGCCCGCGCCTGCCGGCTTGAGCGACCGCGCGTCGGGAGCCCGCAGCTCCGGGGGCGATACAGACGCTGCCTTAATGGCGATGTGAGACCATACGGCCATGACAAAAAAGACGAAAAGCAACAAGCCCGGTCCGACCGGTGGCAAAACCCCTTTCCGCAAGACCCCTGGCGGCGGCGCCCCGAGCGCCGGCCCCCGCAGCCGCAAGAGCCCCGCACCGCGCCCGGCCTGGCTGCCCGAGAACCTCCAGCACGGCCCGAGCAAGGGCACGCACGGCCAGCCCGCCAGCGGCGCGGCCCGCGCACCCGCCTATCACGATCCCTATGCCGACCGCGAAGCCTCGCGCTACGCGCAGCCGATCGCCAGCCGCGAATTGATCCTGCAGACCCTGGTCGCCGGCGACGGCCCGATGCGCGCCGAGGCCCTGGCCGAGCAGCTGCAACTGACCGAACCCGATCGCGTCGACGCTCTCGGCAAGCGCCTGGGTGCGATGCTGCGCGACGGCCAGCTGATCCAGAACCGCAAGGGCGAGTTCGCGCCGGCGGCGCAGATGGACCTGATTCCCGGCGTAGTGATCGCCAACCCCGACGGCTTCGGCTTTCTGCGTCCCGAGGCCGGCGGCGACGACCTGTTCCTGCCGCCGTTCGAAATGCGCAAGGCCATGCACGGCGACCGCGTGCTGGTCAGCGTCACCGGCGTCGATCGCCGCGGCCGCCGCGAAGGCGCGATCGTGGAAGTGCTCGAACGCCGCATCAACCGCCTGATCGGCCGCTTCACGCTCGAGTCCGGCATCAGCTACGTGGTGCCCGACGACCGCCGCATCCAGCGCAACGTGCAGATTCCGCCGGACGGGCGCATGGAGGCGCAGAACGGCCAGTTGGTGGTCTGCGAGCTGTTGCAGGCGCCCGACCCGAAGCGCCCGCCGATCGGCCGCGTGCTCGCGGTGCTCGGCGACAAGCTCACCGCCTCGCTGGCGGTGCAGGCCGCGATCCACGGCCACGAGATTCCCGATGTGTTCCCGCAAGCCACCCTCGACGAAGCCGCGGCGGTGCCGCTGACGGTCGAGGCCTCGGTCGCCGCCCAGCGCGTCGACTTGCGCGCGATGCCGCTGGTCACCATCGACGGAGAGGACGCCAAGGACTTCGACGACGCGGTGTATTGCGAAACCAATCGCGACGGTTTCCGTCTGGTGGTCGCGATCGCCGACGTCTCGCATTACGTTCGCCCCGGCACCCCGCTCGACGACGAGGCGCAGAAGCGCGCGACCTCGGTGTATTTCCCCGGTTTCGTCGTGCCGATGCTGCCGGAGACCTTGTCGAACGGCATCTGCTCGCTCAATCCCAAGGTCGACCGCCTGTGCTTCGTCTGCGACATGCAGATCGGCCGCGACGGCGAAGTGACCCAGTCGAAGTTCTACGAAGCGGTGATGAACTCGCATGCGCGCCTGACCTACACCCAGGTGTGGAACGCGGTCGGCGACGTCCCCGAGGAAGCGCAGACCGAAGCGCGCGAACAGATCGGTTCCTTGCTGCCGCATATCGAGCGCCTGCATCAGTTGTTCCAGGTGCTGCTGAAGGCGCGGCAGAAGCGCGGCGCGATCGAGTTCGAATCCAGCGAGGTGCGTTTCGTCCTCGGCAAGAGCGGCGAAGTGGTGCAGGCCGGCATGCTTCAGCGCAACGATGCGCACAAGCTGATCGAGGAGTGCATGATCGCGGCCAACGTCGAGGCGGCGAAGTTTCTGATCGCCCAGCAGGTGCCCGCGCCGTTCCGCATCCACGACCGGCCGCCGGAGCAGAAGTACGCCGATCTGCAGGAGTTCCTCAAGGAGTTCAAGCTGCGTATGCCGGCCTGGAACCAGGTCGAACCGCGCGACTTCACCCAGTTGCTGAAGAAGATCCGAGAACGCCCCGATGCGGCCCTGATCGAGTCGGTGTTGCTGCGCAGCCAGAGCCTGGCCGTGTACGCGCCGGAGAACGTCGGCCACTTCGGCCTGGCCCTGACCGCGTACGCTCACTTCACCTCGCCGATCCGGCGTTATCCCGACCTGCTGGTGCATCGCGCGATCAAGCACGCCTTGACCGGCGCGCAGCCGTCGACCTTCGTGTATTCGCCGCGGCAGATGACCGCGCTGGCGCTGCAGTGCTCGGAACGCGAACGCCGTGCCGACGAGGCCGAGCGCGAGGTCGACGAGCGTTACCGTGCCGCGTGGATGGAGCAGCACGTCGGCGGCGAGTTCGAAGGCACGATCAGCGGCGTGACCAGCTTCGGCTTGTTCATCGAGCTCGACCAATCCAAGGTCAACGGCCTGATCCACGTCACCCAGCTGCCGCACGACTACTACCACTTCGACCCGATCCGCAAGACGCTGAAGGGCGAACGCACCGCGCGCGAGTTCCGCCTCGGAGACCGGGTCAGCATCGTCGTGCTCAAGGCCAGCGTCGAAGACCGCAAGATCGACTTCCGCCTGGCCGAGGAGCGCGGCGCCAAACCGCTGCCGCCGCGCGGCCAGCCGGCGAAGCGGAGCAAGCAGAAGTACTGAGGTCCGAGCGCTGAGCCGCCCCGGCGCGCAATGCTTTACCTAACCCCTTTGGAGAAGCGGCGGGCGCCCGGCATGGATTCGCTTCGGATCGCGCCAGCGCGGGGATTTGCTTCGGCCGCTCGAGTGCTCAGGGCAAAGCCGTAGCGAAAAGATCCCTGGCCGCCTCTGCGAAGGGGGCACCGTGAAGAGGCGTCGAGTCTCATTGGCCGGCGCCCAAAGCGCTGTCAGCCGGATCGCAGGCGGCCGCCCGGCGCCGGGTAGCTTAGAATTGCCGTCCGCCCCGACCGCGCCGCCGCCCCAGGCCGCCGCGCGAGCCTCAGCCCCACGGAATCCTCATGAGCCAGAAACAATGGATCGCCGGCATCAATGCCGTCTCCGCCTCGATCGAGCACGATGCGCAGAACGTGCGCGAGGTTCTCATCGAGGCCGGCGCCAAGAACCCGCGCCTGACCGAGATCGAGACCGCCGCGCGCCGCGCCGACATCGACGTGCGCCGGGTCGCGACCCAGGCGCTCGACGGCGTGGTCGGCAATCTGCGCCACCAGGGCGTGGTCGCGCGCTACGCCGCGGCCAAGACCTGGAACGAGAACGAACTCGAAGGCCTGATCCAGGCCGCCGAAGGCCGCGCGCTGGTACTGGTGCTCGACGGCGTGCAGGACCCGCACAACCTCGGCGCCTGCCTGCGCAGCGCCGCCGCGGCCGGGGTCACCGCGGTGATCATCCCGAAGGACAAGTCGGTGCAGGTCAACGCGACCGTGCGCAAGACTTCCGCCGGCGCCGCCGACAGCGTCGCGGTGATTCCGGTGACCAACCTGGCGCGCGCGCTGCGCGACCTGCAGCAGCTCGGCGTATGGATCTACGGCCTGGCCGGCGAAGCCGACGCCTCGCTGTACTCGATCGATCTGCGCGGCAACGTCGCCCTGGTGCTCGGCGGCGAAGCCGATGGCCTGCGCCGACTGACCCGCGATACCTGCGATCAACTGGTCAAGATCCCGATGCCGGGCGGCGATGCCGCGGGCGGCGTCGAAAGCCTCAACGTCTCGGTCGCCGCCGGCGTGACCTTGTTCGAGGCGGTGCGCCAGCGCGGTTGATGCGCGCGGGCGACGGGCCCTTTGCTCGCCGTCTCGGCGTCGAAACAACGCCACCGCTAGCAGTACTGTCGCCATAACCGGAGCCGCCCGAACGCCGCGCTCCGGCCGCTGTGTAACCCCCCGCTGACCCCAGGGACTGTGCGGCCGGCCGCGGCAAATCGGGCTCGTTATAATCGCTCGCGTACGGGGACGACCCCGTTCGCACCACTCTCGTCCGGGGACGGCCCCTTCATCATGGGAGCATCGTCATGCCTTGGGTTCTGTTGTTCTTCGCCGGCCTGTTCGAAGTGGGTTGGGCCATCGGCCTGAAATACACCGAAGGCTTCACCCGCCTGTGGCCGTCGGTCGGCACGATCGCCGCGATGGCGATAAGCCTCGGCCTGCTCGGCGTGGCGATGAAATCGCTGCCGGTCGGTACCGCCTATGCGGTCTGGGTCGGCGTCGGCGCGGTCGGCACGGTCATTCTCGGCATCGTGTTGTTCAACGAACCGCTCAATACCTTGCGCGTCGCCAGCGTGCTGTTGATCGTCGCCGGCCTGGTCGGCCTGAAACTGGCCTGAGTTTCCGCAGCGCAGGGCCTCGCCGGAGACTGCCCGCATACCGGCGCCACTTCCCGGCGCGCCGGTATGCGGGGCCGTTCGCTGCGCCCGCTCTTTGCAGCGCCCGCTCAATGCAGCGAATTGACCAGCAACTCGTCGAAGCGGCGCGCGATGTCGGCGATGGTCTGCGCCTTGTCCTGGCCGTTGATGATCCGCCGGGCTTCCTCGTAGTTCGGCAACTGGCCCGGCTTGAAATAGCTGTCGAGCTTCTTGCCGGTGAACCAGCCTTTCTTCATGCCTTCCATCGCGATCGCATAGGCGACCTCGGGCTTCTTGGCCTCGTCGGGGCGGGCGATCAGGTCGATGCCGAGGATCTTGCCGGCGCGCTCGTAGTTGGCGCGGCCGGTGAGTTGCACGTAACCGCGGCCGTGATAACGCGCGCCGTCCCCGGCGCGGGTATTGCCGAGCATCTTGCCGACACGCGTAGCCGGCCCGTACAAGCGTTCGAAACGCGCGTCGTCGCCGAACTCGTCGATGGGGCGCAGGGTATGCGCAGTCTCCCACTTGAACGTCGCCAGGCAGTAGGCGATCTGGTGGCGGTGCACCGGGTTCTGGCTGAAGCTGGCGTCCTGCTCGATCCGCCCGATCAGAAAACGCACGGCCTGCGCGAGCTCGTCGCGCAGCGGGCCGAAGCGCTTGCGGTACCCGTCTAGAAACTGCTCGTCGTCGAAAGCGAACATCCTGTCCTCCCTGCATGCGCAACCGCATGTGCGCGCGAAAGCGGCCGCGCGTCCTGCCGGTCGTGGCGGCGCCGTGCCGCTCGCAGTCCAATCAACGCGGCGTTCGACGCCGGACGGCCAATTCCGAGGTGTTGCGTGCTTGCAACATGGCCGACGCGAACAGAATCAATCCAGCCGATATCGGCTGAGGACGAACCGGGCTGCGTTACGGTATTCGAGGACGAAGTACTCGAAGTCGGCGCGTTGCGCGCCGGCCTCGGCCAAGCGGGCGTCCCACCGTTGTAGCCGCTCGCGACTCAGCTGCTTTCGCAAGGCCGATACCAGGGTGTGACGCGATCTGGAGCCGAGAAACGACGCGGGCGCATGCCTCGGCACGACCAAGGCGGAGGGTGCCTGCAGCAGGTGACTGCCTTCCCAGACGATCGAATGTTCGCCCTTGAGCGGCAGCGCGTCCGGGTAGGCGCCGTCGAGCAGCATGGGCGCCGCGCCAGCGAGCCAGGCCACCCAGCCTGCGCGCCAATAGGGATCGTCGATAGCCAGCGCGGACTTCAGCCAGTCCCCGATGAGCTCGGGCTCCAGATACTTCGCGATCAGGGTGCACGAGGCCGAGAACGCGTCGGCGGGATACAGCGAGTCGCCCGGGTGCACGCCGGGCAGGCGCTGCACCGGCGAGCAGAACGCATCCCCGGCCAGTCCGCAGACGCTCCAATGCGACGGTGCGAGCATTGCGCGGCCAAGCGTGTCGAGCAAGTCGCGGCGTAAACCCGGCGACACCTGCTCCGGATCGGGGCAGTGGACGAAGGTCGCGGTCACTAGCATTGAATAGAGTCGGCGATCCTCGAAGGCATTGGCTCGGAACCGTCCGACCAGCTCGAGTGCGCGCGGCAAGAGGTATGGGAACCACAGATTCCACTCGCGCATCGGTCCGAACGCAACCGGACCGGAGCTCAATTCGTACAGCGCCGAACTCAGCTCACTGCGCGGCCACTGTTGCGGATCTTCGTGCATCAGCGTGGTGAACATGTGTCGTTCGTCGCCCATGAACCAGGCTTCGCCCATCGGCTGCCCGGGCATCGGCGCACGTTCGCGCAGACGCTCCAGCGCGCTTGCGTCGGGGCCCTGGCCGGGCTGCCAGACGTAGGCAGACGAGTTGTTTCGCGATGCGCGCACGAACCGATCCTTGTCGATGCGCAGGGGCGATCCGGCCCCTTAAGGCGTGGCGACGCCGCGTTGCGGCCAGGCGTTGACGATCTTGCAGAACAGCTGGGCGGTGCGTTCGGTGTCGTAGACGGCCGAATGCGCGTCCAGGGCGTTCCATTCCAGCTCGGCGGCCTGCAGCGCGCGGGCGAGCACGGTCTGTCCGTAGGCGACGCCGGCGAGGGTGACGGTGTCGAACACGCTGAAGGGATGGAAAGGGTTGCGCTTGTGGCCGCTACGGGCGACCGCGGCATTGAGGAAGTTCAGGTCGAAATGGGCGTTGTGGCCGACCAGGATCGCGCGTTGGCAGCCCTGGCGCTTGAGCGCTTCGCGTACCGGCGCGAACACGCTTTCCAGGGCCTGACGCTCGGGCTTGGCGTCGCGGAACGGGTGGTCGATGTCGATGCCGGTTACTTCGAGCGACTTGGGGTCGATCAAGGTGCCGGGCGCGGGCACGACATGGGCGCTGCTCATCGCACCGGGCACCAGGCGGCCGTCGGCATCGAGTTCGAGCGGCTGCACCGCGATTTCGAGCAGGGCGTGCCTGTTCCAGTCGAAGCCGCCGGTTTCGACGTCGACGACGACCGGCAGGTAGCCGCGGAAACGGTTGGCGAGGGTGGGCGCGGCGAGGGCGGCGGGGGGAGTGGGGCCGGTTTCGATCATCGCGAAAGCCTAGCAGGTTGTCGCGAATCGGTCGTTCCGGAGGGCGAGAACCGCCTCCGGCAGAAGCGGCCATCCACAAGACTTCTTCAGTCCCAAGCTCCGCCGCGAGGCGGCAGCGGCGCTGTCGTTGCGCGGTCGCGGTCGCGGCTTACGCCGCTCCTACCCCTGTTTGGAGCGATGCGCGCGCAACGCCGCCGCCAGCAGCAGCGCCGCGCCGAGCCCGGCCAGGGCCAGGCCCGGCGCCGGCAGCAGCATCGCCACGACCAGGCCGACCGGCAACAGGACCAGGCCCCAGCCGGTCGGGTCGTCGCGCGGCGCCGTCGCGCTCAGGGCGGCCGCGCGTGCGAGCAGGGCATCGACGCTGAAGCGCCCGCCGCCGCCGAGAATCAGCGGCCACAGCATGACCAGGAACAGCAGCGGCAGTTTGTAATTGCCGGCGCCGTCGTCGGTGATGGCATAGCCCTGGGCCAACTGGGACAGGCCCATCCAGTCCTGCGGCCAATGCACCGCGGCGATCGCGACCACGGTCAGGACGAACAGCGAGGCGGCGGCCAGGCGCGTGCCCAGGCCGATCAACAAGGCCAACGCGCCGAGCAATTCGAACCAGGTCGCCATGCCCCAGCTCAGGTCGGCCGGGACGCGGTCGAACGGAAACGGAAAGTTCGACACGACTCCACCGAACCAGTTTTCGCCGTGCAGTTTTTCGCGCCCGGATTCGTAGAACTCCCAGGCCAGCACCAAGCGCAGGCCGAGCGGCGAGAGCCACGCGCCCACGCCGGCGAGACGGTCGCGCAGGGCGAGGCAGGGGGCGAAGAGGGGTCGGGCCATCGGCTGCTCCAGTACGGCTTGCGCCGGGGCGCCGGCGCTTTCGAGTACAAGAGGCGGGGATCAGGCGGAAAGGTTCGCCGCGGCGGAGAAAAAGATCACGCCGCTGGCGCGCATCTGCCGCAGCAGGCCGTGGCCGAGCTCGAGGAACGCGGCGAGGTCGTCGCTGCCGGCTTCCCGGGCCAGCGCGCGCAACTGTTCGGCTGCGCTCAGTTCGGAGGTTTCGCCGATCCGCTCGATCAGCCGGAAGGCGAGCGGGCTCAACTCGGAAAAGCGTACCTCGCCGTCGGCCTCGCGGCGCAGCAGCAACAGGGTCGGGGCCGGCGGCGGCTGCCCGGGCTGATGCTCGGGACCGATGCGGTGCACCGGCCAGGCATAGGCCAGCGGCCAGGCCAGCGGCGACAGCTGGGGGGCGTGTTCGAGCAGTTCGGCGTCGCTGATGCCGGCATCGTCCTGCGGCGCCTGCGCCTCGCTCAGTTGCAGAGCGAGTTCGACCCATTCGTAGTGCGCGAGCTCGGCCAGGAACGGCGGGTCGCCGTCGCGCTCGGGCAGGTAGCGCAGGAATTCGCGGGCGATCTCGGCGAACAGCGGCGTGTGGCAGCGATGGTCGCGGTAGAAATCGCGCACCAGCGCGGTCCAGCGCGCCTCGCCGAGCAGCTTGCGGACGACCGGAAAGTTGCCGGCCAGCAGGCCTTCGATGTTGTTGAACAGCAGGTCGCGATAGATCCCCAGGCGCCGGTCCTCGATGCCCGCGGGCGCCGGGCTGGCCTGCGGGTCGCGCAGGTGGCGGGTCAGTTCGAACTGCTGCGCGCGCAGGCGCGAAGGGGCCTCGTTCATGCCGTGGCCGTCGCTCATCGTCTCGCCCGCGCGTGCACCCGGCGCGCATCGCCGCCCGCGGGCTGCGGCGCGGCCTCGCGCAGCACCTGGCGGACGGTATCGAGTTCGCCGACGAGTTCTTCGTACGGCGGGAAATTGAAGTCGCGCTCGAGCAGGGTCGGGCGTGCGCCGAACAGGCGGTAGGCGTCGCCGAGCAGCGACCAGACCTCGTGCTTGACCGGGGCGCCGTGGGTGTCGACCTTGAGGTCTTCGGCCTCGTCGTAATGGCCGGCCACGTGCAGGTAGGCGATGCGTTCGTCCGGCATCGCGGCGAGGAATTCGCGCGCGTCGTAGCGGTGGTTGATCGAATTGACGTAAACGTTGTTGACGTCGAGCAGCAGCTCGCAATCGGCTTCGGCGAGCACCGCGCGGGTGAACTCGACTTCGCTCATTTCCTGGTGCGGCGCGGCGTAGTAGGAGGCGTTTTCGACCGCGATGCGGCGGCCGACGATGTCCTGGGTGCGGCGGATGCGCGCGGCGACGTGGTGCACCGCTTCCTCGGTGAACGGAATCGGCAGCAGGTCGTAGAGATGGCCGTCGTCGCTGCAGTAGCTCAGGTGCTCGCTGTAGCAGGCGACGCGGTGTTCGTCGAGAAAACGGCGGACCCGGACCAGGAAGGTCTCGTCGAGCGGCTCGGTGCCGCCGAGCGACAGGGACAGGCCGTGGCAGACCAGCGCATGGCGCGAGGCCAGATCGCGCAGGGCCTCGCCGTAGCGGCCGCCGATGCCGATCCAGTTTTCCGGCGCGCATTCGAGGAAATCGAAATCCCCGGGCGCGGCGGACTGCAGCGGGCCCAGCAGGGCCCGCCGCAGGCCGAGGCCGACGGCATCCGGTTCGAGGGGACGCGAGCCGTCCATCGTGGTCAGCCGGCAGCGATCAGACCGAACCGCCGCACTTGCCTTCGCCGCACTTGCCTTCGACCGCCTTCTTGGCCGGAGCGGCCTTGGCGTCGGCCGGCTTGGCGGTGGCTTTGTCGCCGCCGCACTTGCCCTCGCCGCACTTGCCTTCGCCGGTCTTCTTCTTGTCGGCGCCGCACTTGCCTTCGCCGCACTTGCCCTCACCGCACTTGCCTTCACCGGTCTTCTTCTTGTCGGCGCCGCACTTGCCTTCGCCGTGCTTCCTGTCGGCGCCGCAGGTGCCTTCGGCATGCTTGGCGTCGGCGGCGGCCTTGGCGTCGGCGGCCTTCTCGGCGGCCGGCGGAGCCTGCTGGGCGCCGAGCAGGTAGCCCTGCGACAGATCGCTCATGGCGAACGCGGAAGCCGACAGGCTCAGGCCGCCGAGCAGGGTGGCGCCGAGCGCGAGGGCGATGGGCTTCTTGATTTGCTTGGACATGGATGACTCCTACGTGGCGATGACGGCGGGAAGCCCGCCGGCGGGATGAACGGCCCAGTGTGCCGGGTTCCGTCTGGATGCGATATGCAGCGGTATCGAAATGGGCGGGTGCCGAACCGTAGCGGGGGAGCGGTCGGCGATACGGCGGGCGGCGGAGCAAGGATGCATCACGGGTCGAGATATTCGCGGGCCAGTACGCGGGCACGGTGCAGGCGCGACTTCACCGCTTCGCGGCTGAGCCCGAGTTGATCGCCGATCTCGGCGATGGTCAGGCCCTCCAGGTCGCGCAACAGGACGACTTCGCGGTAATGCGCCGGCAGGGATTCGAGCGCGGCGGCGACATCGTGGCGCCATTCGCAGGGCTCGGGAGTGACGACCGGCAGGATTTCGTCGGTGATGGCCTCGCCGCTGAGCATACGCCGGCCGCGCTTGAGCCGGTTGCATTCGCGCTTGACGATACGGAAGGTCCAGGAAACGAAGCACTCGAGCACGCGCAAGTCGCGCAGCTTGCGCGAGACGGTGATCAGGCTTTCCTGAACCGCGTCCTCGATGTCGTTGATGACGCAGTGGTACTCGGCGTAACGGCGCAGATCCTGGCGCGAGCGCGTCAGCACGCGCTCCAGCGCGGCGCGGTCGCCGGATCGGGCGGCCGCCAAATCCCCGTTCGCCATCAGCAAGGTCATGCCCGGTCTCCTCCGAGGTACGCAAAAATACACCGCGGCAGGGCGCTGCGGGCATGTACCAAGAGTTTGGAGACGGGCCGATCGGTTCGCGATTGCGACGGTGTGGGCGGATTCGTTTAGAACGGATTCAGCCTGGAGCGGCTGTAACCGTTTGCAGGACGGCTTGGGCGGCTTGGCCCTAGCGCCGCGCCGAGGCCGGCGCGCGACTGCGGGTACGGCAGGGCGAGCCGACCGCCGCTTTGTTGCAACGCAGCGCGACGGGTCTGCGCGAATCCCGCTCCGGAGCCTGCCGGAGCGGACGAGGCGAAGTCAGACCGCGCCGGTGGTGTTGGTATCGTCGCGCTTCTCGCGCGGCGGCAACTGCTCTTCGCCCTTGACCAGGAACCAGACGTTCTCGGCGATGTTGGTGGCGTGGTCGCCGATGCGCTCGATGTTCTTGGCCATGAACAGCAGATGGGTGCAGGCGGTGATGCTGCGCGCGTCCTCCATCATGTAGGTCAGCAGTTCGCGGAACAGGCCGGTGTAGGCGGTATCGACCTCGGCGTCGCGCGCGCGCACGTTCTGGGCCAGTTCGATGTCGTTGTCGCGGTAAGCCGACAGCACGTCGCGCAGCTGCTTGACCGCGAGGGTGCCGAGGGCGTGCAGGCCGGCCACGTGCGGCAGCGGCGGCGACAGGTTCAGCGCGGTCGAGCGCTTGGCGACGTTGGCGGCGTAGTCGCCGACGCGCTCGATGTCCGAGGCGATGCGGATCGCCGCCAGGATCTCGCGCAGATCGCGCGCCATCGGCCCGCGCAGCGCGAGCTTCATGACATCGTGGCTGATCTCCTGTTCGAGCGCGTCGATCGCCTCGTCGTTGGCGATGATGCGCTCGGCGGCCTTGTCGTCTCGGCGCTGGACCACGTCGAGCGCGGCTTCGAGCTGGGACGCGGCCATCTCGCCCATGCGCAGGGTTTCGTCGAGCAAGCGGCGCTGCTCTTCGTCGTAGCTCTTGACGATGTGGTCGTGCATTTGGGTGCTCATGTTCGGGACTCGGAAGTTTTCGGGACTCGGGACTCGGAACTCGGGACTCGGCCGGCGGGCAGGACAAGGCAGCTGTTGCTCTGCCGAGTCCCCAGTCCCGAGGCCCGCTCGCGTGTCAGCCGAACCTGCCGGTAATGTAGTCTTCGGTCTGCTGCTTGCTCGGCTTGGAGAAGATGGTTTCGGTCGGGGCGTGCTCGATCAGGTCGCCCAGGTACATGAAGGCGGTGAAGTCCGACACGCGCGCGGCCTGCTGCATGTTGTGGGTCACGATCGCGATCGTGTAGTCCTTCTTGAGCTCTTCGACCAGTTGTTCGATGCGGCTGGTCGAGATCGGGTCCAGCGCCGAGGTCGGCTCGTCGAGCAGCAGCACGTCCGGACGCAGCGCGACCGCGCGGGCGATGCACAGACGCTGCTGCTGGCCGCCGGACAGGCCCAGGGCGCTCTGGCCCAGCTTGTCCTTGACCTCGTCCCACAGCGCGCCCTGGCGCAGGGCCTGCTCCACGCGCAGCTCCATGTCGGCCTTGGACAGCTTCTCGTGATGGCGGATGCCGTAGGCGACGTTCTCGAAGATCGTCATCGGGAACGGCACCGGCTTCTGGAACACCATGCCGACCTTGCTGCGCAGGCGGTTCATCGGGTACTTCGGGTCGAGGATGTTCTCGCCGTCGAGCAGCACTTCGCCGCGCGCTTCCAGTTTCGGGTACAGCGCGTAGATGCGGTTGAAGATGCGCAGCAGGGTCGACTTGCCGCAACCGGAGGGGCCGATCAACGCGGTGACCTGCTTCTCGGGGATCTCCAGGTTGATCGACTTCAGCGCATGGAACTTGTCGTAGTAGAAGTCCAGGCCGCGCGCGGCGAGCTTGACCGGCGAAGCGCCGATCACGGCCGCGGCGCGGTCGGGAGTGGCGACGGAAAGGCGGGCATCGTTCATGGCCGGGGTCCGGGCAACGGGTTGGTTCGAAAGATCAGTCATTGGAGATCCGATTGCGCAACACGAGGGCGCGGGCGAGCAGGCTGACGACCAGGACGAAGAAGGTGAGCACCAGGGCGCCGGCCCAGGCCAGGGTCTGCCAGGTTTCGTAGGGACTGCCGGCGAACTGGTTCATCACCACCGGCACGCTCGCCATCGGCTGCAGCACGTTGTGGCTCCAGTACTGGTTGCCGAAGGCGGTGAACAGCAGCGGCGCGGTTTCACCGGAGATGCGCGCCAAGGCGAGCAGGACGCCGGTGACGATGCCGGCCGAGGCGCTGCGGTACAGCACCTGCACGATCACCTTCCACTGCGGCACGCCGAGCGAGAGCGCCGCCTCGCGCATCTGCGAAGGCACCAGACGCAGCATTTCGTCGGTGGTGCGCACCACCACCGGCAGCACGATGAAGGCCAGCGAGATCGCACCGGCCAGGGCCGAGAAGTTGCCGCCGGTCTGCATGACCACCAGGGTGTAGACGAACAGGCCCAGCACGATCGACGGCGCGGACAACAGGATGTCGTTGACGAAGCGCACCACGGTGCCGATCTTGCGGCCGGCGCCGTACTCGGCCAGCCAGGTGCCGGCGGCGACGCCGAGCGGCGTGCCGATGACGATCGCGATCAGGCACATCACCGCGCTGCCGAAGAAGGCGTTGAGCAGGCCGCCTTCCTGCATCGGCGGCGGCGTGTTCTGGGTGAACAGCGCGACGTCGATGCCGCCCAGGCCCTTGGCGAGCAGGGTGTAGAGAATCCAGCCGAGGAAGAACAGGCCGAACGCGGCGGCCGCGCAGGCCAGGACCACGGCGATCGCGTTGAACACGCGGCGACGGCCGTACAGCGAATCGGCGACGCGGTGGCGGCGCTGCAGCTCGGCGTCGACGGGAGCGGAAGTCGCGTTCATCAGTTGCCCTCCTTGCGCGACAGTTGCATCAGCATGAACCGCGCGGCGGCCAGGACGATGAAGGTCACGATGAACAACACGAAGCCGAGCAGCAACAGCGCCGAACGGTAGGTCTCGGTGGCTTCGCCGAAGTCGTTGGCGATCAGCGCGGCGATGGTCGTGCCCGGTTCGAGCAGCGAGGCCGAGAAGTTGACCGAGTTGCCGATCACGAAGGCGACCGCCATGGTTTCGCCCAGGGCGCGGCCTAGGCCGAGGAAGATGCCGCCGATCACCGCCGAGCGGGTGTAGGGCAGGACGATGTCCCAGCTAACTTCCCACTTGGTCGAGCCCAGCGCGTAGGCCGATTCCTTGAGCCGGGTCGGCACGGTCAGAAACACTTCGCGCATCACCGAGGAAATGAACGGGATCACCATGATCGCCAGGACGATGCCGGCGGTGAGCATGCCGATGCCGAGCGGTGGACCCTGGAACAGTTTGCCGATCACCGGCCAGGTGCCGACGTTGTCGTTGAGCCAGGGCGTGACGTGTTCGGTCATCACCGGCACCAGCACGAACAGGCCCCACATGCCGTAGATGATCGAGGGAATGCCGGCGAGCAGTTCGATGGCGGTGCCGATCGGGCCGCGCGCCCAGCGCGGCGCGACTTCGGTCAGGAAGAAGGCGATGCCGAAGCTCACCGGAACCGCGATCACCATCGCGATCAGCGCGGTGACGACGGTGCCGTAGATCGGAACGAGCGCGCCGTACTGGTCCTCGACCGGGTTCCATTCGGTGGTGATGAAGAAATCGAGACCTTCCTTGGCCAGTACGTCGCGTCCGCCCCAGAGCATCGACAGGGCGGCGCTGGCGAGAGCGAACAGGACGAAGACGACGGTGGCGGTGAGCGCATAACGAAACAGGCGGTCGTTGCGCGCATCTTTGCCATCGCGGCTGGAAATACCGGATCGAGCGGGTAGGGCGGTCGCGTTCATTGCGAAGGGAGGTCCGTCGTGGCAGTGCGATGCATCGGGAGCGTGCGGGGCTGTGGCGGATGCGCGGTGCGGCGGGTGCGGCGATTACGGGAGTCGCGATGCGATCCGGGTGTACGTGGCGAAGCGGTTGCGATGCCATCGCAGCTCCGGTGGCCGCGACCTTTCCCGCTCATCGTCTCCGCGTAGACGAAGACCTGGAGACCTCGGGCGTTCTCGCGCGAAAGTCCGGTGGATCTGCGCCTACGCTGAAATGACCGACAAGGCCGCGTCCGCTGCGCGGACGCGGCCCGATGCGTCACTTGAACTCGGCGGCCCAGTAGGCTTCGATCTGCTTGACCAGTTCCGGCGGCAGCGGCACGTAGTCCAGGCTCTGCGCCTGCGACTGGCCGTTCTCGAAGGCCCACTTGAAGAACGCGCGGGTGTCGGCGCTGCGCTTGGCGTCCTTGGGCTGCTTGTACATCAGGATGAAGTTGGTCGCGGTGATCGGCCAGGACTGCGCGCCGCCGGCGTTGGTGATGACCAGGTTGAAATCCTTGGCGCTGGTCCAGTCGGCGGTCGATGCGGCGGCCTGGAAGGCCTCGGCGCTCGGCTGGACGAAGTTGCCGGCGGCGTTCTGCAACTGGGTGTGCGCCATCTTGTTCTGCAGCGCATAGGCCAGCTCGACGTAGCCGATCGAACCCTTGATCTGCTTCACGTACGAGGCTACGCCCTCGTTGCCCTTGCCGCCGACGCCGCCCGGCCACTGCACCGAGGTGCCTTCGCCGACCTTGCTCTTCCAGGCCGGGCTGACCTTGGACAGGTAGTTGGAGAAATTGAAGGTGGTGCCCGAACCGTCGGAGCGGTGGACGATGTTGATCTTCAGGTCCGGCAGGGCCACGCCCGGGTTGACCGCGGCGATCGCCGCGTCGTTCCACTTGCCGACCTTGCCGAGGAAGATGTCGGCCAGCAGCGGGCCGGTCAGGCGCAGCTTGCCGGCTTCGACGCCGTCGACGTTGACCACCGGCACCACGCCGCCGATCGCCGAGGGGAACTGGCCGAGGCCGGCGGCGGCGAGCTCTTCGCTCGGCAGCGGCTTGTCGGAGGAACCGAAGTCGACGGTGCCGGCCTTGATCTGGGCGATGCCGCCGCCGGAGCCGATCGACTGGTAGTTGACTTTGGCGCCGGTGGCCTTGTTGTAGTCGTCCGACCACTTCGACAGCAGCGGGTAGATGAAGGTCGCGCCGGCGCCGGTGATCTGCGCGGCGACCCGGTCGCCCGCGGGCGCGGCGGCCGCGGTCTTGCCGTCGGCGGCGGGGGCCGGCGTCTGGTTGCCCGAGCACGCCGCGGCGGCCAGGACGATGGAGAGTGAGAGGACGGCGATGCGGGCCGGCGACGATTTCATGCGCTACTCCATGAAAGAAGGCCGGCGAGGGCGCCGGCTCGGATGGCGCCATTTGATGATCTTTTTGTTACACGGCTATGACACGGATTCGTAATGAATCTGTAGCGAAACGGCGGCGGGGGTGTCCGAAGTCCCGGTTTGCGGGGCCGGGGCTGCTGTTTGGCGGTAACAAACGGTTCGGGGCACGGTTTTCGGGGCGACTCGTGCACAGGCGATAGGGGACCCTGGACCGGGCGAAGTGCGCGGCGCGCCGGCGTTTCCGCGCAGGCAGCCACGACTTTGCTCGCTGTCCGGGCCCATTCAGGAAGGCTGGAGTCTCCCGGCCACGCCGCATGGCGCCCTGGCGTTCACAGATGCGCGAGCGGTGGCTCGCAAGCCGCATCCATGACCCCCGCCTGCGCGAGGATGACGGCTTGGGGGCAGGCAAAGACCCCCGGAGCCAGGAAATCTAATCCCGGCTCCCGAACCCGACCCGAACCCCGACCCCGACCCCGACCCCGAACCCCGAACCCCGAACCCCGAGTCCCGAGTCCCGAGTCGAGTCCCGAGTCCCGAGTCCCGAGTCCCGAACCTCAAGAAAAACAAAACGGGCCCGAAGGCCCGTTTCGTCCGATCTCCCCAATCTGAAGGATCCCCCCGGATCCGACGATCGGTCGGATCAGTAGTTCATGTTGGTCGTCCAGTAGGTCTCGATCTGCTTGACCAGCGCGTCCGGCAGCGGCACGTAGTCGAGCGTCTTGGCCTGCTGGTCGCCGTTGGCGTAGACCCAGCGGAAGAATTCCTTGGCGTTCTTGGCGCCGGCGGCGTTCTTGGGCTGCTTGTACATCAGGATGAAGTTGGTCGCGGTGATCGGCCAGGAGTTCTCGCCCGGCGCGTTGGTCATGACCAGGTAGAAGTCCTTGGCGTCGGCCCACTTGGCGCTGGCGGCGGCGGCCGAGAAGGTCTCGTCGGTCGGCAGCACGAAATTGCCTTCGGCGTTCTTCAGGCGCGAATACGCCATCTTGTTCTGCAGCGCGTAGGACAGCTCGACGTAGCCGATGCCGCCCTGGATCTGCTTGACGTAGGCGGCCACGCCTTCGTTGCCCTTGCCGCCGATGCCGGTCGGCCACTTCACCGCGGTGCCTTCGCCGACCGAGCTCTTCCACTCGCCGCTGACCTTGGACAGGTAGTTGACGAAGTTGAAGGTGGTGCCCGAACCGTCGGAACGGTGGACGACGGTGATCTTCTTGGCCGGCAGCTTGAGGCCGCCGTTGAGGGCGACGATCGCCGGGTCGTTCCACATGGTGATCTTGCCGAGGAAGATGCCGGCGAGGGTTTCGCCGTCGAGCTTCATCGCGCCCGAGGCCACGCCCGGCACGTTGATCACCGGCACCACGCCGCCGATCACCGACGGGAACTGGGCCAGGCCGAACTTGGCGAGCTCTTCGGGCTTGAGCGGGGCGTCGGAAGAACCGAAGTCGACCGTCGCGGCCTTGATCTGGGCGATGCCGCCGCCGGAGCCGATCGACTGGTAGTTCACTTTCTTGTTGGTCGACTTGGCGTAGTCGGCCGACCACTTCGACATCACGGGATACACGAACGACGCGCCCGCGCCGGTGACGTCGGCGGCTTGGACGTTGGCGGCGAACGCGGTCGCGAGGGCGAGTGCGGTCAGGCGGAAGGACAGAGACTTGAACACGGTGAGCTCCTGAAGAGAGACGGCTGGCACGAATCCGTTGCGGCGAATTTCATAACGGTTCGATGACAGTCACGAGGCGAAAACATGGCGGGGACGTGACATCCCTTTCTTTCCGACGCACGGTGCGCGCAAAAGAAGGGCGCGGCCGAGGCCGCGCCCGTAACGATCGTTGCCGATCGAGGGGGAGAGATGTCCGATCGAGCGGTAAGCCGCGGCTTACCAGTAGAACTGCACGCGCGCCGAAATCACGTTCGGGCTGTCGTCGACGACGCGGTTGAAGGTGCGGTTGTTGTAGGCGGCGGTCTGCGAGTAGGTCGCGCTGGTGCGGCCGATGTAGCGCGAGCTGTCGACGATCGAATAGTCGAGCATGAACTTGAAGTTCGAACGCCAGTACCAGTTCACGCCGACCGTCCAGGCGTCCATTTCGCCGCCGAGCACGCCGTCGACGATCGGAGCGGCGGTCGGGGTCGCGCCCGGGCGCAGCGAGCCGTCGTTGAGGTCGATCTTGTCGTAGCGCACGCCGACCTGCCACATTCCGCTGGCGGGTTCGTCGGGCAGCGGGGTGGACGGCACGCCGCCCTTGTAGCCCCAGGTCTCGCCGGTGATGTTCCACACGCCGCTGACGTAGAAGCTGTCGCCGGTGAACTTCTTGCCCGGCTGGGCGATCGAGCGGGTGGCGTAGCGGTCGAATTCCGAACGCATGTACTCGGCCTGGACCTTGACCGGGCCGTGCACCCACATCGCTTCGGCGCCGATGGTGTTCTGGCGGTCGACGTTGAGCATGTTGCCGGTATCGACCAGGCGGCCGGCGGCGAGGTCGGCCTGCGGACGGGTGCGGATGCGCGCGGTGTCGGCGTCGGCGTCGAGATCGACGTAGGACAGGCCGAAGTGGAGGATGTTGCCCTTCTCGTTGATCGGCGCGAAGGTGCCGCGCAGGCCGAAGCCCGAGCCGTGGGCGAGGTTGCGGGTCAGCTCGCGGCCGAAGTAGCTGGCGGTCAGGCTCCAGTCGTTGGTGCCGTAGCTGTAGGCGGCGCCGAGACGGCGCGCCACGCCGAAGGTGTTGGTCACCATCGCCTTCGAGATGAAGTCGTTGTTCTTGGTCGAGGACAGCTCTTCCAGGCTGTTCGGCTGCTTGTACTGGCCGACCTGGATGTAGTGGTTGGCATTGCCGCCGAGCTTGTACTTCAGGTTGACGTCGAGGAACTTGTCGGCCTTGGCGTCGTAGCCGGCGACCCACTCGATATTGCCCGGGCCCTTGCCCTTCAGCACGATCTCGGCCCGGCGCAACTCGTTGTCGTTGTCCTTGCCGTCCGGCACGTCGGCATTGAGGTTGAGGACGTCGCTGTTGAAGTCGTTGTAATCCGCCTGCAGCAGACCTTCGAAGGTGACTTCCGAGTCGCCGATGACGTCGAGTGCGATTTCGGCGTGCGCGGCGGGCGCTGCGAGAGCGGCGAACAGCGCGACGGCAAGGGTGTTGCGGGAGAGTTTCATGGTCTAGCCCTGAGGCGTGGAGTGATGGCGCGCAGGCTAGAGTGTGAAAGTTGCGTAAATGTGACAGATCTGACTTATTTCGCAGGCATGACGCTGCGATGACGCTCTAGCAAGCGCGATGCGCCGAGCGGGTTTCCTATGGAAATCAAGCCGCTACGGGCTCCGGCTCGCCCGGCGTTTTGTCCGGGAAACGGCACAGATCGCGGATCGCGCAGTGCGGGCAATCGGGCCTGCGTGCCTTGCAAACGTAACGTCCGTGCAGGATCAGCCAGTGATGCGCGTCGTGAAGGTAGTGCGGCGGCACTGCCTTGAGCAGGCCATCCTCGACCGCGCGCACGTCCTTGCCGGGCGCCAGGCCGGTGCGGTTGGAGACGCGGAAGATGTGGGTGTCGACCGCCATGGTCGGTTCGCCGAAGGCGGTGTTGAGCACCACGTTGGCGGTCTTGCGGCCCACCCCGGGCAGGGCTTCGAGCGCGGCGCGGTCGTGCGGTACTTCGCCGCCGTGGCGTTCGATGAGTTGCTGCGACAGCGCAATGACATTCGCCGCCTTGGTGTTGAACAGGCCGATCGTGGCGATGTAGGGCTTGAGCCCGTCGACGCCGAGCGCGGCGATCGCCTGCGGGGTATTGGCGACCGGGAACAACTTGCGCATGGCCTTGTTGACGCCGACGTCGGTGGCCTGCGCCGACAGCACCACCGCGACCAGCAGCTCGAACGGCGTGGTGTATTCGAGTTCGGTGGTCGGCTTGGGGTTCAGGGCCTGCAGGCGCGAGAACATCTCCTCGATCTCGGCCGGCCCGAGACGGGCGACGCGTTTGCCGGCCGGCTTGGCGGGTTTCTTCGTAGCCGGCCCGGCCGCGGTGGCCCTGGACGGGGTGGGCTTGTGCAACGCGGGCTTGGCAAGAGCGGACTTCGCAGCCGGCTTGGCCGTAGTTTTCGCGGCGGGTGCTGCGAGGCGCCTGCCGGCGACTTTTTTCGCGATCGCTTTCTTGCTCGCCGGTTCGAGCGTGCGGTCGGCGGCGTTCCTGGCGGCGGGCGGGGAGGTCTTGGCCATGCGGGGGGCGGTCTCAGGTCGGTCCGCGCTGCGCGGCCTTGGCCTTGGCGCGGGCCAGGGCGGCCGCGGCGGCCGAAGGCAGGGCCGGGCGCGGCGGCGCGGCGGAAGAGGGGGCGACGGTCGTGCGGCCCGGCGCCGGTGCCGGGGCTGCGGCGCGTTGCGCGGCGCGCTCGTCGGCGCGCCGCTGCAGGCGCAGGTTGCGCGCACGATAGCGTTCGCGTGCGGCAAGCGCGCGCAGGCGCGCCTCACGCGCGTCTCGCAAGGCCTGCCGGCAGGCGTCCGTGCACCGCGGACAGGCGGTGCCGTCGTCGAAATCCTCGCTCAACAGGCCGAGCGCGATCGCGCCATCCAGGTCGTCCTGGGCCAGCGCGGCGACGATCGCGTGCGCGGCCGCGCCGCGCGCATCGGCGCAGCCGCAGCGGCAGGGCGCGGACGTGCGCTCGCTCACGTTCCGGCGAAAGCGGGCTTGCGCCGTTCGAGGAAGGCGGCAGTGCCTTCGCGCATGTCGTCGGTCGCGAACATCAGGCCGAACTGCGCGGTTTCGTACTCCAGGCCTTCCTCTATCCCGCATTCGCCGCCGACCGCAATGCAATCGAGCACGCCGCGCAGCGCCAGCGGCGCGGCCGCGGCCAGTTGTTCGGCGAGCTTGAAGGTCTCGGCTTCGAGTTCGGCCGCCGGCACCACCCGATTGACAATGCCCAGCTCGCGCGCGCGCGCGGCGTCGATCGGGGCGCCGACCAGGCACAGCTCCAGGGTTGCGGCGCGGCCGGCCAGGCGCAGCAGGCGCTGGGTGCCGCCGAAGCCGGGGATCAGGCCGAGGTTGACCTCGGGCTGGCCGATCTTGGCGTTGTCGGAGGCGATGCGCAGGTGGCAGCCCATCGCCAGTTCCAGGCCGCCGCCGAGGGCGAAACCGTTGATCATGCCGATCACGGGTTTCGGCATTTTTTCGATCCGGCGCATCAGTTTCTGCCCGCGCAGGGAGAAATCGCGACCCTGGACCGGGGTCAGCGTGTTCATTTCCGAGATGTCGGCGCCGGCGACGAAGGCCTTGGGGCCGGCGCCGGTCAGGACCACGGCGCGCACCGCCGGGTCGGCCGCGGCGGCCTCGAAGGCGGCGAGCAGGGCATCCAGGGTCGCCGCATTGAGTGCGTTCAGCTTGTCGGGACGGTTGACGGTGATCTGGCGCACGGCGCCGCGATCGGCGATCAGCAGGGGCGATTCGGTCATGTGATGGCCGTAGGATTCCGGGGCGAGAGGGGGCGGCAGGCTGGGAACTCCGGCCCTGGGTCGCGGTCTGAGCCGGGAGCGTCAGTGGCGGTTAAGCGCTGCCGCCGGTATCCTAACTCGTCCTGTCGGGCACTTACGACCGACCCAGGGCTTCAACATCGGGGCATGACTGGACTATGCCCCTAGCCGATCGGGGCGACGCAGTCGCCCCGTGCCATAACCGGAGATTCCACCGAATGAAGTTGCGTTTGATTGCTGCCGCCGTCGCGGCCCTGGCACTGACCGCCGGCAACGCCGTCGCGCAGGACACTTCTTCCGAGAAGGGCAAGCTGAGCTATGCGCTCGGTTACGACCTCGGCCGCAACGCCGTCGAAAGCGGTGAGCAGGTCGATGTCAACACGATCGTCAAGGGTCTGCAGGACGGTTACGGCAAGAAGCCGCCGTCGGTGCCGGTCGACCAACTGCGCACCGCCGTGCAGAACATGCAGAAGCGCCAGCAGGACAAGGCCAAGGCCGAGTGGGACAAGGCCGCCGCCGAAAACAAGGGCAAGAGCGACACCTTCATCAACGGCAACAAGTCCAAGGCCGGCGTGAAGGTGCTGCCGAGCGGCGTGCAGTACCGCATCATCGACACCGGTACCGGCGCCAAGCCGACCCAGGCCAGCACCGTCGCCCTGGAAGTCGCCGGTCCGTTCCCGTGGGGCCAGCGCCCGGAGCAGGCGCGCCCCGCCAACTCGATTCCGTCGATCAAGGTCAGCGAAATCGAAATGGCGGCGATGCGCGAAGTGCTGCTGCAGATGCCGAGCGGTTCGAAGTGGGAGGTGACCCTGCCGGCCGACAAGGCCTACGGCGCCGACCCGCGTACCCCGTATCCGCCGAACGTCGCCGTCCAGTTCGAAATCAAGCTGGTCAGCGTCAAGTAAGAGCAGACAAGCGTCACCGACTTGCGCCGGCTAGCCCGGCGCAAGTCGTTTCTGGAGCGGGGCGGCGTTCGAGCGATGCAAGCGTTCGACGCGGTACCCGATGTTTCGCACCCCTGCCGATCGCATCGGTCAGGCTTTACGAGGTCGCTTCGCCAGGCACAATGGCGGCATGGCCTCGGTGGACGATATGACGACATTCCGCGCGGTGTTGAGCCCGTGCATCGGTGTCTGCCAACTGGGCGACGACGGCCTGTGTTCCGGCTGCCACCGCACCACCGCCGAAATCGCCCGTTGGTCGCAGATGAACGACGACGAGCGCCTGCGCCTGATGGAAGTGGTGCTGCCGCAGCGCGAGTCGAAGCTGCGATGAGCGCGCCTGGGTCAACGCTGGCTTTCATCGGCGCCGACTTCCTCGCCGGCGATTCGCGCGAACGCACCCGCCTGCTGGCGGCGCTGCACCCGCTCGACGCCGCGCCCGAGAGCGACGGCTGGAACCTCGACGACCTGACCGGGTTGCTGCCCGCCGACGCCTCGCATGCGCAAGCCGCGGTGCTGGTCGGCCTGGTGCCGCGCGCCGACGGCGTGCAGGTGCTGCTGACCCGCCGCACCGACGGCCTGCGCCAGCACGGCGGCCAGGTCAGTTTTCCCGGCGGCCGCATCGAGCCCGGCGATGCCGACGCAGTCGCGGCCGCGTTGCGCGAGACCGAAGAGGAAATCGGCGTGCCGGCCGCGTTGATCGCGCCGCTGGGTTTCCTCGACCCGCTGGTGACCATCACCGGCTTTCGCGTATTGCCGCTGGTCGCGGTGATCGACCCGGTCTACGTCGCGCGGCCCGATCCCAGTGAAGTCGCCGAAGTGTTCGAAGTGCCGCTGGACTTCCTGCTCGATCCCGACAGTCTCACCACCCGTACTCTCGAGTACAAAGGGCGCCCGCGCCACGTGCTCGAATACCGCTATCCGAGCCAACGCATCTGGGGCGCGACCGCCTCGATGCTGTTGAACCTGAGGCAACGACTGGAGACGACCCCATGAGCGACTGGACCACCCTGGTAGCGGCCGAGGACCTCGCCGCGGCGCTCGGCCGCGACGATCTGATCGTCGTCGACGCGCGGTTCGCCCTCAACGACGGCGACGCTGGCGAAACCGCCTATCGCCAGGCGCATGTGCCCGGCGCGCGCTATGCCCACCTCGACCGCGAGCTGTCCGACCACCGCAAACGCGGCGGCGGGCGCCATCCCTGGCCCGAGGCCGGCGATTTCACCGCCGCGCTCGGCCGCTGGGGCATTACCCCGCAGCATCAGGTCGTGGTCTACGACAACGGCGACGGCGCCCTGGCCGCGGCGCGCCTGTGGTTCCTGCTGCGCGTGCTCGGCCACCGCCGCGTCGCCGTGCTCGACGGCGGCTGGCAGCGCTGGACCGCGCTCGGCCTGCCGAGCGACGGCCTCGTGCCGACGCCGGCGCCGACCCGCTACGAAGCCAGCTTCGACGCGCGCCGCGTGCTGGACGCGCAGGACGTGCGTTCGCTGCTCGATTCCGGCGGCCTGCTGATCGACGCCCGCGCCAGCGAACGTTTCCGCGGCGAAGTCGAACCGCTCGACCGCGTCGCCGGCCATGTCCCCGGTGCGCGCAACCGCCCGTACGCGGACAACCTCGCCGATGGCCGCTTCAAGTCGAGCGAAGCCCTGGCCAGCGAATTCGCGCCCTTGCTCGCGGGCCAGCCGCCGGCGCAGACCGCGGTCATGTGCGGCTCCGGCGTGACCGCCTGTCATCACCTGTTGGCGATGGCGCATGCCGGTTACGACGGCGCGGCGCTTTACGCCGGGTCGTGGAGCGGATGGATCGAGGATCCGCAGCGGCCGGTCGCGGTGGGCGAGGGGTAAGTTGATGGGGCTGATGCTGCCCTTGCAGGAGCGGCGTGAGCCGCGACCGCGGGACGCGCAGAGGTCGCATAACCCGCCGCTGTTGATCGGAGTTGCGATGTATCGCAGGGTAGGAGCGGCGCAAGCCGCGACATCGTTGCGATGGTCTCGCGGCGCTGCTTTCAATTAGCATCTGCATCAAGATCAAAGATCAAAGATCAAAGATCAAGATCAAGATCAAGATCAAGATCAAGATCAAACCCAAAGCTTCCGCCACTAAAGCGGCGGGTTACTTTCTTTTGTCTAAAGCAACAAAAGAAAGGTAACCAAAGAAAAATGCTTCTCTTTGAATCACGGGCCCGCGCGTTCGATGCCTCCGCGGTGATTTTTCATACGGGACATCCCTGTCCCGATGAAAAACGGCCCGCATCCCTGCGGGCCGCCCTCCGGGTCTTCTATTGCCTTCGCTAGTGCGCGGCTGCGCACAGCAACAGCAAACAGCAATAGCTAAAGCCAAAGCTGGCATAGGGAATCACGTTCGGCGACACCATCCCTGTAGGAGCGACGTGAATCGCGATCGCGGGATGCGCAGAGATGACGGGGCCCGTAGGCGTTCGTCGAAGCGGCGTGCGCTCGCGGGGTAGGAGCGGCGCGAGCCGCGACATCGTTGCGACGGTTTTGCGGCGCATCTCTCATGGACGATCAAGATCAAGATCAAGATCAAATCCAAAGCTTCCGCCACTAAAGCGGCGGGTTACTTTCTTTTGTCTAAAGCAACAAAAGAAAGGTATCCAAAGAAAAGTGCTTTTCTTTGAATCAAGGGCCCGCAGGAGCGATGCCGACCCGGTGATTTTTCATGCGGGACCTCCCTGTCCCGATGAAAAACGGCCCGCATCCGTGCGGGCCGCCCTCCGGGTCTTCTTTAGCCTTCGCTAGTGCGAGGCTGCGCACAGCCACAGCCACAGCCACAGCCACAGCCACAGCCAAAGCCAAAGCCAAAGCCAAAGCCAAAGCCCTGGCCATGGCCATGGCCATGGCCAGGGTCAAAACACGAGATCGGACTGCGACGCCGCCATCCCCTGTAGGAGCGACGTAAGTCGCGACCAAGGGACGTGTCGATGCGACAACGTCAATGTCACCCATCGAAGCGGCGTCCTTTCGCAGGGGGGCGCAAGCCGCGACCGCGAATCTACGGTTGCCGGCGCGGGCGTTCGGGTTTGCGTGGTCGCGGCTCGCGCCGCTCCTACCCAACAGCAGCGCAACGCCGCATCACCGTTGTCGTTGCCGTGTTTTTTGATCCGCTTCACTGCTTTGCCGGCCAAGTGAAGACCCGGAAGGCGGCCCGCAGGGAGGCGGGCCGTGCGCAAGCAGGCCAGGGATGGCCTGTCTGGAGCATCCCTGCGTGGCTTCGATCGTGCGGGTTGGTGCCCTTGCAGGGAGAGCACTTTTCTTTGGTGACTTTCTTTTGTTGCTTTGGACGAGAAAGTTACCCGCACCCTTTAGGGGGCGGAAGCTTTGCTCTTGATATGGCTTCACCGCTCTGCGGCCAGGAGCGCCGCTAGATCGTGGCGGCGCGGTCGGGGCTTGTGCCGTTCCTACCCTGGCGGAAGTGCGTCGCTTCGATGAAAGACATCGGCCTTGGCGTTTCTACGCGTAACGCGGTCGCGACTTACGTCGCTCCTACAGAGGGGAGAACGCCGCACTGGCATAGCCAAGGATTCAGGGCTTCCGCTACCGAAGCGGAGCCCTGCCCCACACTTGTTGCAGCTTGACGAAATAAGCTCATTCCGCTCCGTCATTACTGTGCTTGCCGTCGCGTAATCGCGGCGTCACAGGTCGCGCCCATCCTGCGCGCAGTTCGTACAGGGGGAGTGCGCGCCATGTTGCGTGCCGTTGTGTTGCCGTTCTTGTTGTTCTTGTCCGCATCGTTGTGCGCGGCCGCGTTTCCCGCCCAGGCCCAGGACGCCGAACGCGTCCGCATCCACGGTTCTCAAACGCTCGGTCATGCGCTGGTGCCCAGCGTGGCCGAGGCCTGGCTGCGCGATATCGGTTATTCGGAAATCCGCACCCGCCGCCCGCGACCGGCGATGACCGAAATCCATGCTCGCCGCGACGGGCAGCCGCTGATCGTCGAGATCGCCGGCAGCGATTCGGCGCAGGGCTTCGCCGATCTGGTCGAGGGCAAGGCGCATATCGCGATGATGGCGCGGCGGCCGAACGCGGGCGAGCTCGATGCGGGCTGGCAGCTCGGCGATCTCGGTTCGCAGGACCAGGAATTCGTGGTCGCGCTCGACGGGGTCGCGGTCGTGGTCAATCGCCGCAATCCGGTCGTGCGCCTGGACTTCGCCCAGTTGCGCCGTTTGTTCGCCGGGCAGTCGCGCGACTGGCGCGAGTTCGGCGGCCAGGGCGAGGTGCGGTTGCATCTGGATCCGGGCGCCGGCGCGGTACGCGATCTGATGAACGAGCGGGTCATGCTCGGCAGCGCGTTCGGCGAAGCGCAGCTGCATCGCAGCGCGCGCGAACTGATCGCGGCGGTCGCGGCCGATCCCTCGGCGATCGGCCTGATTCCGATCGGAGAGCATTATGGCGAGGGCACCAAGCCCTTGGCGATCGCCGACGGCGGGCGTGCGATCGCGCCGACCCGCACCGAGGTGTCGAGCGAAGACTATCCGCTGAGTCGGCGCTTGTATCTGTACGGCGGCCAGATGATGGGCGCCCTGAGCCGCAGCTTCGCCTTGTATGCGATGACCCGCGCCGGCCAGCGCGCGGTCGCGCGCAGCGGTCATCTCGCGGTGACCCTGGTGCCGGGACGGCAGCGGCCGGTGTCGGCCGGCCCGGCGGAGTATCGCGAGCTGGTCGGCCGCGCGGTGCGCCTGCCGCTGAGCCTGCGTTTCAATTTCGGCGGGCCCGGCGAAAGCGGCGTCGCCGCGAACGTGTTCGACAGCCGTGCGGTGCGCGATCTCGACCGCCTGCGCAGCTTCATGGCGCTGCCGCCGAATCGCGGGCGCCGATTGCTGGTGGTCGGATTCGCCGACGCCAGCGCCGGTTCGACGATGGCGGCGATGATGATGAGCAACGACCGCGCCGACCTCGTCGCCCAGGAACTGATGTCGCGCGGCCTCAGGGTGGAGCAGGCGCGCGGCATGGGCACGGCCCTGCCGCTGGCCGCCGCGCCGCCGGGCGGTACGCGCAGGGCGATCGCGCGCGATGCCGGTTCGCGTTACCGCAACGAGCGGGTCGAGGTTTGGCTGCTTTGAGCAGGAGTAAGTGATGAGGAGTGAGCAGTGAGTAACAGCCTAGCTTCTACTCGTTCCTCACTACTATTTACTCGCTCCTCGTTCCTCCCCTCACTTGCCCAACTTGGCCACCAGCGCCTTCAACGCGGCCTGCGTGTCCGGCGAATACCAGGCATCGATGAAGCGATCCAGTTCGATGTGCTCCGGACGCAGGGCTTCGATCAAGTCGGCGCGGGCCAGCAGGCGGGTGTGCAGCATCGCGCTGCGCGGCAAGCTCAGCAGTTGCTCCAGCCATACGCGGCCGCGCTGGGCGACGTTCTCGATCTCGACCAGTTCGTCGACCAGGCCGATCCGCAGGGCGGTGTCGGCGTCGACCATTTCGCCGCCGACCAGCAGGCGTTCGGCGCGGTAGGCGCCGACCACGCGGCGCATCAGGCGCTGGATACCCTCGGGTGCGACGAGGCCGACCTGGGTTTCATTGAGGCCGATCCGGTACGGGCCCGAAGCCATGATCCGGTAGTCGCAGCACAACGCGAGCACGCAACCGCCGGCCGGCGCATGGCCGCCGAGGGCGGCGACCACCGGCACCGGCGCCGACGCGAGCGAGCGGGCGAGGCCGAAGAAGGCCTGCCAGGCCAGCAGCAGATGATCGCGCTGGTCGCCGAGCGAAAGCAGATACGGCACATCCAGGCCGGCCGAGAACACCTTCGGTCCGCCGCTGAAGACGATGCCGTGGGCGCCGTGGTGCACGGCCTGCTCGATCGCCTCGCGCGTTTCGTTGCACAGCTGCGGGTTGAGCGCGTTGACCGGCGCGCGCGCCAGGCGGATTTCGACGATGTCGCCGTGGGAATGGGTCTCTACGAAGCTCATGGTTTGACGTCCTGGGGCCAGCGATAGCGCACGGTGTAGGTCAGCTTGGTTTCGCCGCCGGCGGGCACCGCCACCTCGAACTGGGCATGGCGCGCGTCCTTCTTCTTCGACGGCAGGCTGGACGACACGATCTCCCAATCGGTCCAGCGCGGCAAGGGTTCGATCACCCGAACCGTGGCCTCGTGCTTCTTTGCGTTCTTGATCGTCACTGCGAACGATTCGGTGATGGTGCGTCCGGCACGGTCGAGCTGGAAACCGCTCGCTTCGCGGGTGCTGCTGAGGTCGAACACCTTGCCGAGCTGCAAGCGCACCTCGGCGCCCTGCGGCGTGTGCGCGAGTTGCGATTCGCCGAGGAAATCCTTGCCGTCGAAGGCGCGCACGCGCCCGGCCGGCAGAGGCAGGCCCAGCCCGGCGGCCTTGTCGTTCTTGAACTCGACCTTGGACATCACCGGCACGTCGCCGGTCTGGCCCTGGAAGTTCGGATCGATCAACGGCGTCGGCGGGCGCCAGTCGTTGTCGCCGGCCTCGATCGCATAGATGCGTTCGCAGGCGACGGCGTTGTTGCGTGGGAACAGGGCGATGCGTTCGGTACTGCCGCTGCCGAGCGTGACCGGCTGCGGCAGATCGTAGGCGTGGTATTCGCCGGCGGCGCGCTCGACCGGCATCGGCGGAGCTGCCTGGGCTTGTGCGTCCGCCGCGATATAACCGAGGCGCGAACCGGTCAGCTGGATCTGTTCCGGCGTGCGGGTGCGATTGGGTTCGCCGGCGACCAGGCTCAGGCGGGTCTGGTTGAAGCCCGCGCCGGAACGGTTGGCGACCAGCGCGGCGCCGTCGAGCGCAAGCTTGCAGCCCTGGCCCGGAGCCAGCGTGGCGAGGTATTCGGCGCGCCAGGCCATGCCGCCCATCGGATAGGACAGGACGAAGTCGGCGTCGCCGCCCTTGTCGGCATTCACCGTCCACTGCAAGGCCGACTGCCGCGGCAGCAGGTTGTCGCTGTCGACCAGGCTGAAACTGTCGTAGCTGCGGATGACCTTGACGCGGCCGTCGTCGAGCGCGAGGGTCAGGCCGTCGCCGGCCGACAACAGCACGCCGTTGTCGGTCTGCTTGGTGCCGCCGGCGGTGTGCTCGACCGTGACCTTGCGGCCGATCGCCACGCCGACCACGTTCTGTGCGCCCGAGACCGGGGCGATGAAGCGTTGTCCGATCAGGGTGACGCCGTCGCTGCGCGGCTGCAGCACCGCGGCCTCGGTGTCCATCGACGGCGGCAGGGAACGGATCGACAGCGTGTTGCGGCCGCTCTTGAGGGCGTAACGCAACGGCCGTTCGACCAGGGCATAGCCGGGCATGCCGGCATTGGGTGCGCTTGCGTTGGCCAGCGCCTCGTAATCGCCGCTGTACACGGTGAGCCGGCTTTCGCCGCCGGGCGCGTCGCTGGCGGGCGCCTCGGCGGGGGCGCCCGCGGCCGGGCCGGTCGCGGCTTTGCCGGGGCCGCCGGTCGGCGCGCCGGAACAGGCGGTCAATGAACAGGCCAGGGCGAGCAGGCTGAGCGGAAACTTCATCGTCGACTCCTTCATGGGCAACTCCTCCACATGCGGGAGGTATCATAGGCCGATGAACGTATCTGGCATCCGAACGGGGTTGACGCTCGCCGCCATGCTGGCCGCGGCGTCGGTATTTCAGGCCGGCGCGCAGCAGGCGAACGCCCCGGCGGGCAAGGCCCCGGCGGGCAGAGCCTGCGCTGCGCAGGTGCGCGAGGGCTGGGTGCGGATGCCGCCGATGCAGATGCCGATGATGGCCGGCTTCGGCCGGATCGAGAACCGTTGCCCGCTGCCGGTGACCATCGTCTCGGCCAAGAGCGCGGCCTTCGGCGAGGTGTCGCTGCACGAGACGCGCATCGTCGACGGCGTCAGCAGGATGCGTGCAGTGCCCGAATTGCGCATCGCCCCGGACGGTTCGGCCCAGCTCAAGCCTGGCGGCCTGCATCTGATGCTGATGCAGCCGCACAAGCCGCTCAAGCCGGGCAGCCGCATCGCGGTCGAGTTCGCGCTCAAGGACGGCGGCTCGCTGTTCGGCGAGTTCGAGGTGCGCAAGGCCGCACCGTGACTAAAGAGTAAGAGTGGCGCAAGCCGCGCTCGCGAAGCCGCGCTTGCGTCGATGCCGCAGGAACGCTGTCGCGGCTTGCGCCGCTCCTACCCTGAATCGACAGCCCTGCAAGGCTGAAGGCGACAGCGGCGTCTGCGTCGCTGCAAACGACGAACGGTCAAGCGTCAGACCGCCGCGCAAGCCGCGCGTACCGGCTCCGGCAAGGCCGCGGGCTGGCCGGTTTCGCGGTGGATCCAGACCAGCACGACATTACCGTCGCAATACACCGCCGAAGGGTCGGCCGCACCGACGATGCGGTGGCCGATGCTGAGGCTGGTATTGCCGAGGCGCTCGACGAACAGCTCGATGTCGAGCTCGTTCGGCCATTCGATCGGACGGCGATAATTCAGATGCGCGGCCGCGACCACCGGCGCGACGTGCTCGTCCATGCCACGGCCGGGCAGGGTCACCATCCAGCGCAGGCGCGCTTCCTCGAGGTAGCTGAGGAATTTCGAGTTGTTGACGTGGTTGAAGGCGTCCAGATCGCGCCAGCGCACCGACAGCGGCACTCGTATCAACGCCGGCGGCGCCGCCGGCAGGTCAACCGCAGTCTGCGCGGCCTGTGCGGCGGTTTCGGCGGCCTCGTTCGAAACGGTCGCCGAGTCCGCGGCCGGAGCCGCGGCGGCCTTGCGGCCGCGCGGCGCACGCTTGCGCGGCGCCGCTTTCTTGCCGCCCGCGGGCGGCTGCTGGGTATCGGTCATGCAGCGGATTTCTTCTTAGCGCGCGACGCGGTCGCTGCGGGGGCGGGCTTTTTCGCCGCCGGTTTCTTCTTCGCCGCGTCGGCCTTCGGCGTGCCGAGCAGCGGGGCGAGGAAGTGGCCGGTGTGCGAATGCGGCAGGGCGGCGATCTGCTCCGGGGTGCCGGTGGCGAGGATGGTGCCGCCGCGGTGGCCGCCTTCCGGTCCCAGGTCGATGACCCAGTCCGCGGTCTTGATCACGTCGAGGTTGTGTTCGATCACCACCACGGTGTTGCCGTCGTCGCGTAGGCGGTGCAGTACCGCCAGCAGATGCTCGATGTCGTGGAAGTGCAGGCCGGTGGTCGGCTCGTCGAGGATGTACAGGGTACGGCCGGTGTCGCGCCGCGACAGTTCCTTCGACAGCTTGACGCGCTGCGCCTCGCCGCCCGACAGCGTGGTCGCGCTCTGGCCGAGCTTGATGTAGCTCAGGCCGACGTCCATCAGCGTTTCGAGTTTACGCGCGATGGTCGGCACCGCCTCGAACAGGTTCAGCGCCGCCTCGACCGTCATCGACAGCACGTCGTTGATGTTGTAGCCCTTGTACAGGACTTCCAGCGTCTCGCGGTTGTAGCGCTTGCCGTGGCAGACGTCGCAGGGCACGTAGACGTCGGGCAGGAAGTGCATCTCGACCTTGATCAGGCCGTCGCCCTGGCAGGCCTCGCAGCGTCCGCCGCGCACGTTGAAGCTGAAGCGGCCCGGCGAGTAGCCGCGCGCGCGCGCTTCCGGCACCTGCGCGAACAGCTCGCGCAAGGGCGTGAACAGGCCGGTGTAGGTGGCCGGGTTCGAACGCGGGGTGCGGCCGATCGGCGACTGGTCGATGTCGACGACCTTGTCGAACAGCTCCATGTTCTCGACCGAACGATACGGCGCCGGCGTCTGCGAGGCGCCGTTGAGTTCGTTGGCGGCGAGCACGTACAAGGTGTCGTTGATCAGGGTCGACTTGCCCGAGCCGGACACGCCGGTGACGCAGGTCAACAGGCCCGAGGGAATGTCGAGGTCGACATCCTTGAGGTTGTTGCCGGTGGCGCCGCGCAGGTGCAGCATCGCCTTCGGATTGGGCTTGTGGCGCTGCTTCGGGATTTCGATCCGGCGCTTGCCGCTGAGGTACTGGCCGGTCAGCGAACGCGGCGCCTTCAGCACGTCGGCGAACTGGCCCTGGGCCACGACTTCGCCGCCGTGCACGCCGGCGCCGGGGCCGATGTCGACGATGTAGTCGGCCAGGCGGATCGCATCCTCGTCGTGTTCGACCACGATCACGGTGTTGCCGAGGTCGCGCAGCCGGGTCAGGGTGCCGAGCAGGCGTTCGTTGTCGCGCTGATGCAGGCCGATCGACGGTTCGTCGAGCACGTACATCACGCCGACCAGGCCGGCGCCGATCTGGCTGGCCAGGCGGATGCGCTGGGCCTCGCCGCCCGACAGCGAGTCGGCCTTGCGTTCCAGGGTCAGGTAATCCAGGCCGACGTCGACCAGGAAGCGCAGGCGGTCGACGATCTCCTTGACGATCTTGACCGCGATCTCGCCGCGCCAGCCCGGCAGCTCCAGGGTCTTGAAGAACTGCAGCGCTTCGTCGACCGGCAGCACCACCAGTTCCGGCAGCGGGCGCTCGGCGACGAACACGTTACGCGCGGCACGGTTGAGGCGCGCGCCGGCGCAGTCGGGGCACGGACGCTGGCTGATGTATTTGGCCAGCTCCTCGCGCACCGCCGCCGATTCGGTCTCGCGGTAACGTCGCTCCAGGTTCGGCACGATGCCTTCGAAGCGATGCTTGCGCTGGCTGCGGCCGCCGTTCTCGGTGAGGTAGGTGAAGCCGATCAGTTCGTCGCCGCTGCCGTACAGCACCGCCTTCTGCACCGACGCCGGCAGCGACTGCCAGGGCGCGTCGACGTTGAACTTGTAGTGCTTGGCGAGCGACTGGATCAACTGGAAGTAATAGGCGTTGCGGCGGTCCCAGCCGCGCACCGCGCCGGCCGACAGCGACAGCTCCGGATGCACGACCACGCGGCCCGGATCGAAGAACTCGGCCACTCCGAGGCCGTCGCAGGTCGGGCAGGCGCCGACCGGCGAGTTGAACGAGAACAGGCGCGGTTCCAGCTCGGGCAGCGAATAATCGCAGACCGGACAACTGTACTTGGACGAAAACAGCAGCGGCGCGGTGTCGGCCTTGTCCAGCGAATACACCTGGGCCATGCCGTCGCCGAGCTTGAGCGCGGTCTCGAAGGACTCGGCCAGGCGCTGCTGGATGTCCTCGCGCGGGCGGAAGCGGTCGACCACCGCCTCGATGGTGTGCTTGACGCGCAGCGCCAGCGGCGGCACCGCGTCGATCTCGTACAGCTCGCCGTCGACGCGCACGCGCACGAAGCCCTGTGCGCGCAATTGCTCGAACACCTGGGCATGCTCGCCCTTGCGCTCGCGGATCACCGGCGCCAGCAGCATGTAGCGCTGCTCCGGGTCCAGCGCGAGCGCCTGGTCGACCATCTGGCTGACGGTCTGCGCTTCGAGCGGGTAGTGGTGGTCCGGGCAGCGCGGCGCGCCGACGCGTGCGTACAGCAGGCGCAGGTAGTCGTAGACCTCGGTGATCGTGCCGACGGTCGAGCGCGGGTTGTGCGAGGTGGATTTCTGCTCGATCGAGATCGCCGGCGACAGGCCTTCGATGTGGTCGACATCGGGCTTTTCCATCACCGACAGGAACTGCCGGGCATAGGCCGACAGCGATTCGACGTAGCGTCGCTGGCCTTCGGCGTAGATCGTGTCGAAGGCCAGGGAGGATTTACCGGAACCGGACAAGCCGGTGATCACGATCAGCTTGTCGCGCGGCAGATCGAGATCGATGTTCTTGAGGTTGTGCGTCCGCGCGCCGCGGATGCGGATGTAGTCCAGCGCCATCGGGTGCCTGCAAGGGGGAGGGCTGCCGGCGCGAAACGCGACGGCGAACAGAAGAGCGTATCGAGTGGGCTAGGTGGGGGCAAATCCGGAAAACGGAAGTCTTCGGGCGCGTCGCGCGAGGCCCGTGGGGCCTGGGGTTCACGCACGCTCGCCGCGGCCGGGGCCGGGGCGCATCGCCGCGTGCGGCGGCGGAGTGCGCAAACGCGACGGGGGCCGTCGGCCCCCGCCTGACTCATTCAGCCGCGCGGCCAGGGCACGGGACCCCGGTCGGCCGATCATTCAGGCCAGTCGTTCTGGCCGATCACTTCAGCGGATTGAAACGCAGCGGGGTCGCCGCCGTGCCGGGCTCGCCGCGGGTGTCGAGCGCGCCGGGGTTCGCCCCGGCGACGATCAGTTGGACCTTGATCGCCTCGGCGCGCTGGCGCGACAGGGCTTCGTTGTCGGCTGGCTGGCCGGCGCCGCCGCCCGGCCCGACGATCTCGAAGCGCGCGTCCTTGGGCGCGGCCTGCAGGGCCTTGGCGGCGCGGCCGAGGACGTCGAGGCTGGCCGGCGCGATGCGCGCGCTGCCTTCGTCGAAGCGTACGTTCATCAGGTTCAGGGCCTTGGCGATCTCGGCGCTGCCGGCCTTGCCGGGTTCGAGCGCGGCCAGGGCCTGGGCCGCGGCGTCCGAGGAGGCGGCCGCGCCGCCCACGCCCTCGAACAGGCCGCCGTAGCTGTAGCCCGGGAACAAGGCCTTGGCCTTCTCGAGCAGGGTCACGCGGTCGGCATCGGAGGCCTGGCCGCTGAGTTCGATGGCGGTGCCCTGGAAGCTCACCGCGGCGCCCGGCATGGTCAGCGCGGCGGCGAACTGCGGCAGTTTGTCCTGCCAGGGGGCCGGCTTGGCGGCCTTGTCGACGCTGAGGTTGCCGCTGATCTGGCCCATGTAGGCCTGGGTCAGGGCGGTGCTCAGCGCCTTGCGGGCCGCTTCGCTGTCGACGGTGCCGTCGTAGCGGATCGCGCCGTTGTTGTTGACCAGGCTGAGCTTGGCGTCGAAGCGCACCACCGGTGCGGCGACCGGCGCCGGCGTCGGCGCAGCGGCGCTGTCCGCGGCCGGCGCGGTGGAATTGTTGCAGCCCGCCACGCCGGCGATCAGCGCGGCGAGCAACACGGCACGGCGAGCGAGGCCGCGACGGGCGAGGGCGGAACGGCTGCCACGGGGGGCGGATGAAGGATGGCGCATGAAGTCTCCGCTGTTCTGGAACCGGGATTCGTGAGTATGGGGCGCTTGCGCGATGGCCGGAGCGTGCCCGAGCCGTGCGGATTGGCGGCCGGCCTGGGCGGACGGCCAGCGAGCGCAGGCCGCCCCGCCGGGGCGGGCGAGTTCGCCGACCGCACCGGCTTGCCCGCGCGGGCAAGCCGCGATCGGTCCGCGCAAAAAACGAAGGGCCCAGCATTCCGGGCCCTTCGCGATTGCCCACTTGGCGATTACTTACTGGAGTTGTACTGAATCTCCACCGGATCCGCGCATTCCTGGGTCTGGTTGTTGCACAGCTTGTAGCTCATGGTGCCGCTGCCGATGATCCGGAAGGTATCGGTGTTGGCGCCGGTGTTGCGCACGGTCTTGAGGATCGCGCCGTTGCGGTAGATGTCGATGTTCTTCTTGCCCTTCTCCCACGACAGGTTGACCGAGGTGCGGTGGTTCGGCAGCGCGCTGGCCTTGGCCTCGACGCGACGCGGCCAATTGGCGTCGACGAAGCTCGGGTACAGCGACATGCCCGCCGAGGCGCGGTAGCCCTTGACGTTGACGTACCACACGCCGCCCTTCGGGGTCGGGAAGAAGCAGGTCTCGTTGTTGCCCGAGGTGAACGGACGGCAGTCGTAGGACGTGTTGGTCGGTTCCGCGCCGTACTTGACGTAGATGTCCGAATCGCCGGTGCCGCCGTACAGGGCGAACAACAGGTTCGACGCGCCGTTCGGCACCAGCAGCTGGTACTTGATCACGCCGTTGGCCGCGACTTCGATGTTGGTCACGGTGATGCCGTTTTCCAGCTCGATCGGCGGCTCGGGTTCCGGCGCCTGCGGATCCGGGGGCAGCGGCTCGCTGCCGTTGGCCACCGCGACCGCGAGACGTGCGTCGACGACGCCCGAACCGCAGGGGTTGGCCCAGCTGCAGCCGCCCGGCAGGCCGCCGACATGCGAGGTGTTGACCAGGATCTTCTCGATCTCGGCCGGCGTCTTCGGCGTGGTCGCCGCGGACTGCATCAGCGCGACCACGCCGGCGACGTGCGGCGCCGCCATCGAGGTGCCGGCCATCCAGGCGTAGCCCGGGCCTTCCTGGGCCTGCAGGCCGAGGTTCAAGGTCGACAGGATGTTGTCGGCCGCCGGCTGCGCGCCGGAACCGCCCGGTGCGGCGACGTCGATCTTCGGGCCGAAGTTGGAGTAACTGGCCAGGGTGCCGGTCGGGCCGACCGCGGACACGGCGATCACGTTGTCGCAGTTGGCGGGCGAGAAGTTGGCCACGTCGCCGCCCGAGTTGCCGGCGGCGATGACGACGGTGGTGCCGCGCGCGCGCGCCGCGTCGAACGCGGTCTGTTCGGCCACGCTGCACGCGCCGCTGCCGCCGAGGCTGAGGTTGATGACTTCGGCCGGAGTCGCGTTGTCCGGCACGCCGGTGACGCTGCCGCCCGAAGCCCAGGTCACCGCATCGATGATGTCGGAGGTGTAGCCGCCGCACTTGCCGAGCACGCGCACCGGCTGGACCTTGGCGCCGTGGGCCACGCCGGCGACGCCGCTGGCGTTGTTGGTGGCCGCGGCGATGGTGCCGGCGACATGGGTGCCGTGCCAGCTGCTGTCTTCGGGAATGCCGAAGATGTTGCACTCGCCGGCATGCCAATCGCCCGGATCGTTCGGATTGGCGTCGCGGCCGTCGCCGTCGACGCTGACTTCCTGGTCGATGATGAAGTCGTAGCCCGGCAGGATGTTGGCGTCGAGATCGGTATGCGGGGTGATGCCGGTGTCGAGCACCGCGACCACGATGCCGTCGCCGTCGGTAATGTCCCAGGCCGGCTCGAGGTTGATGCCGCCCGGGCCGTTCTTGTAGTGCCACTGCTGCGCATAGCCCGGATCGTTCGGGACCATGGTCTTGTGCTTGAGCAGATCGGGTTCGACCGCGATCACGCTCGGGTCCTTCATCAGCTCGATCGCCAGCTCCTTCATCGCGGCGGTGTTGAGCTTGGTGTCGGTGCGGATCAGGCTGGCGCCGGTGGCCAGGGTGCGCATCGGGGCGATGCCGATGCCGAGCTTGCTGGCGGCCTTGGCGTACTGCGTGTTGACCGCGGCAGCGCTGAGCTTGGCGTTCGCGCCGGGCGCGCGGGTGACGATGAAACGGTCGTAGGTCTGTGCGGCGGCCTTCTTCACTGCCTTGGCCGAGGTCGTCGCTTTCGGTCCCTGCAACTTCGAGAACGTCTGCAGCTTGCTGCCCGAATAGGCAGCCGGAGCGACGAGTACGGCGGTCGCGATAGCCAGTGCGGTCCATTTCAATGAACGTTGTTTACGATTCATGACAAACATCCTTGATCCTTTCGTTGCGCATGATCCCCTTCGCATCCCCTGTCGAGCGTCGGGCCTTTGGTCCGCGGAGGCGGTACCGCATCCTCCGAGGTACTTCCTTGGGCAGCCGCACCGGCCTCCATCCAGGAGCGGGTCGGGCTGCAGGTTGGTGACGAAGACGCAATCGTCTGCCTGCACGCGCGCGGGGCGGCGTGAGTGGGTGGGTGAATGCGTCTGTCGCGCAGGAGCGAAGCTCCAGCGCTGGAAACCGGGTATGGCGAACGGCAGCGAACGGCATGCACGGGATACTGGAATTCAACGCGACGGCATCATCGTGGCGCGTCTGCGTCGCAGAGGCTGCGCTACGGAGTGCTGTTCCTTGTCGCGCGACCCCCAACGTGTCGCTCGTGATCGAAGCTAATTGAGGCCGGTGGGTGCGTGCAAGTGTCGTTTACGCCGTTATGACTGCATGAATGCGACTGCGCTCACAGACGGCGCCGATACGCGCGCGCGCAGCGATCGCGGTGTCGATCGATTGCCGCGGTAAATCAAGGGTTTTTTTGCCTTCGGTGCGGGCGTGTGCGTTGTCGCCGGGATTTTCGCCTCGAGCAAATTTTCTTTCGGAACTGTGAACTGTGTCGGCCTCTTTGCGTCGCGATGCCGGGTTTTTTCTTGATCGGATGCGCGGTTCTTTCAACGGCGTGCGACGCGCAGCAGAGGCGCGCTGCGAAGCTCCGCTGTGAAAAGGCGATGCGAATGCAGGCTGCGAACGCGAGGTTCGATATCCAGTGCTGCGATGTTGCAGGTGCGCAACATCTCCCATCGCAGATCGACCGCAACAACGAACGGTGCCGAGGCGCGCCCGTTCAGAACAAAGAACGTCGAGGCGCACCCGCAAAAACAAAGAGCGCCGAGACGCGCTTTGTTCCTATTCCATGATCACTCGCCGCTTACTCGAGCACGGTGAATTCCATGCGGCGGTTCTGCGCCTTGCCCGCTTCGCTGGCGTTGTCGGCGATCGGCCGGTCCTGGCCGTAGCCCTTGGCGACCAGTCGTTCGCCCGGCACGCCGAGTTCGACCAGCTTGGCGGTGACCGCGTTGGCGCGCTCGACCGAGAGCTGCAGGTTCGCCGCGGCGTCGCCGGTGTTGTCGGTGTGGCCGCCGACTTCGATGCGGGTACCGGCCGGGGCGGCGTTGATCGCCTCGGCCGCCTTGCTCAGGGTCTCGAAGCTGTCGCGGGTGATGGAGGCCGAACCGGTGTCGAAGCGGATACCCGAAAGGTTCAAGGCCTTGATCAGATCGTCGGCGCTGAAGCCGGCCTTGAGCGCGGACAGCGCCGCCATGGCCTGGTCCCACAGGCCGCTGATCTCGAAGCCGCCGAAGCCGCTGCGCAGTTTCTGCGACAGCGCGAAACGCTCGGCTTCCGGCAGCGCGGAGGTGTCGATGGCGATCTTGTCGCCGTCGAAGCCGAGCTTGACGCCGCGCGCCTTCAGGTCCGGCAGCAGGGCGATCAGCCGATCGATCCAGCCGGCCGGGGCGGTCGCGGCGTCGACGCGGATGTCGCCGCTGACCTTGTCCGCGCCGAAAGTGGCCCTGAGAGCATCGAGCAGCTTGGACTTCTCGGCGTCGCTGGCGAGCTGGCCGCCGACGCTCGCCTGGCCGTCGAGGTTCTCGAAGTGGAAGCGCGGCTCGGTCCGCGCCGCCGTTGCGGCCAGCGGGGCGGTCGAAGAGGCCGGGCGGTCGGTGCTCTGGGGGGCGACGACGGCCTCGTCCTTCCCACAGCCCTTGAACAGCAGGAACGCGGCGATCAGCAAGGCGCCGAGCAGCAACCAGGGCAGGATCTTGCCGAGGCCGCTGCCGGTTTTGCGGGCGGCGTGGGCCGCCGCGTCGACGGTGGCGTCGGCGGCCTGGCCGACCGCGCGCGCGCCGCCGGCCACCGCACCGCCCATCGCGGCGGCGCCGGCCGCCAGTGCGCCCCAGCCGAAGCGGCCGAGGTCGCCGAGCCAGTCGGCGATGCCGGCCACCCAGGATTTCAGGGTTTCCGGAATGCCGGCCGGTTCCTTGCCGCCCTCGGTCAACTCGTTGACCAGATTCGGCAGCAGGCCGCCGATGGCGCCGGCGGTGGCCGAGACCGGGGCGCCGAGCTTGCTGGCGATCGCGCCGATCAGCGGCGCGCCGAAGAGATGGTCGACCTGGACGGCGCTGATCGATTGGTTCGGGCCGGTGCCGACCCAGGACTGGATCAGACGCCCCAGGCCCTTCTGCTCGAACAGGCGGACGAAGCCAGCGAAGCCGCCGCGTTTCTCGTCGAAGATCAGGGCGATCAGGACGCCGACCAGTTGGCGGGCCTGGTCGTTAGTCAGGCCGAAGCGGCCGGAGACGTCGCTGATGAGGTTGTCCAGCAGGTCGATGCGCATAGTGTTTTCCGTGAATAATGTGATGCGCATCACGAAATTGATGCGCATCGCCGATTTATCACGTTCCTGGCCGGATTTGCGCCATCGAACGGCTTTTTTCGCACCCGGGCCCGGGCCGGCGGACGGACGGCGCAGGAACGGCCGCGAACGGCTTCAACGGTTCAGAAAGCACATCAAAGGCACACTAGAAGGCACATTCGGATGGGCGGCGCGCCGGGCGAGGGCGCGGTGCCGGGCAGGAGCCGGGGGCAAAGCCAGGGCGATTTGACCCTAAGCCATTGGCCCCGCTACAATTCCGCTTCTGTCCGCCCGCTTGGGCGCGGCAGCGACCAAAATAACTACAGAGGAATCCTGGTCATGTACGCAGTTCTCGTCACCGGCGGTAAGCAATACCGCGTGATGCAAGGCGAAAAACTCCGCGTCGAATTGCTCGACGTGGAAGCCGGCAGCGAAATCAAGTTCGACACCGTGCTGATGCTCGGCAACGGCGAAGGCGTCACGCTCGGCGACGCGCTCAAGGGCGCCAGCGTCACCGCAAAGGTCGTCGGCCACGGCCGCGCCGACAAGGTGCGCATCGTCAAGTTCCGCCGTCGTAAGCACCATCGCAAGCAGATGGGCCACCGTCAGCACTACACCGAAATCGAGATCACCGGCATTGCCGGTGGCGACAACAAGTAAGGAGAAGCCGCCATGGCACATAAAAAGGGCGTAGGTTCCACCCGCAACGGCCGCGACTCCAACCCGAAGTACTTGGGCGTGAAGATCTACGGCGGTCAGGCCATCGAAGCCGGCAACATCATCGTGCGTCAGCGCGGCACCCAGTTCCACCCGGGCGCCGGCGTCGGCCTGGGTCGCGACCACACGCTGTTCGCGCTCGTCGACGGCAAGGTCGAGTTCTCGACCAAGGGCCTGAAGAAGCGTCGCACCGTCAGTGTCGTCGCCGCCGAGTAATTCCGGCGCGACGTACTGCGAGGAGCCCCGCTTCGGCGGGGTTTTTCGTTTGTAAGCCGGGATTCGGGAGTGGGGACTCGGGATTCGCAGAAGCGAAAGCCCGATGCTTCCGCTGCCGTTACAATCCCGAGCATCCCCGCTGTTGTTTTCACGATTCTCGAATCCCCAATCTCAATCCCGGTTCCCATGAAACTCGTAGACGAAGCAGAAATCAAAGTCATCGCCGGCAATGGCGGCAACGGCTGCATCGGCTTCCGTCGCGAGAAGTTCATCCCGCTCGGCGGGCCGGACGGCGGCGACGGCGGTGCCGGCGGCAGTGTGTGGCTGGTGGCGGACGAAAACGTCAATACCCTGGTCGATTTCCGCCACCAGAAGCAGTTCCGCGCCCAGCGCGGCGAGAACGGCATGGGGCGGCAGGCCTACGGCAAGGGCGGCGACGACCTGATCATCGTGGTGCCGGTCGGGACCGTGGTCACCAACGTCGAAACCGACGAAGTCATCGGCGACCTGGTCGCGCACGGCGATCGCCTGCTGGTGGCGCGCGGCGGCAAGGGCGGCCTGGGCAACATGCATTTCAAGAGCTCGATCAACCGCACCCCGCGCAAGGCCCTGCCGGGCCTGCCGGGCGAGGAGCGCGAGCTCAAACTGGAACTGAAGCTGCTGGCCGACGTCGGCCTGCTCGGTTTCCCGAACGCCGGCAAGAGCACCCTGATCCGCGCGGTCTCGGCGGCGACGCCGAAGGTCGCGGATTATCCGTTCACCACCTTGTATCCGAACCTCGGCGTAGTCAGTGTCGAGGCGCACCGCAGCTTCGTGATCGCCGACATCCCGGGCCTGATCGAGGGCGCGGCCGACGGTGCCGGCCTGGGTGCGCAGTTCCTGCGCCATCTGCAGCGCACGCGGCTGTTGCTGCACCTGGTCGACGTCGCGCCGATGGAAGGCGGGGTCGAGGGCGTGTCCCCGGCCGAGCAGGTGCGCGCGATCGAGAACGAACTGCGCAAGCACGATCCGGAGCTGCTGGAAAAGCCGCGCTGGCTGGTGCTCAACAAGGCCGACCTGTTGCTGGAAGAAGAGCAGCAGGCCGCCGCGCAGGCGGTCATCGACGAGCTCGGCTGGACCGACCGCTGGTACCTGGTCTCGGCGATCGGCCGCGAAGGCACCTGGCCGATCATGCGCGACGTGATGGCGTTCTTCGACCGTCAGCGCGCCGATGCCCTGGAAGCCGCGAGCGCTGCCGGCGACCATGTTCCCTGAGCCGCAGGCTCGTCGGAACCCGTATCGATCCAGGCCGCGGCGCGCGATGCGTCGCGGCCTTGCCGCGGGCGCGGCCCGGGCGAAGGCGCGCGTCCCGAGTGCGCGATGCTGTGGCGCTGCGCCATGCGCGCGCGACTTCAATCTCGCTTCACCATTGGGGCAGACGATGCCGGCCATGTCGGCCGTGCCTCGCCTGAAGAATTCCGTCGCCTGCGGCGCCCGCCTGCACGATGCGGCATCGGCCGCACAACGAAAAAGCCCGGCCGAAGCCGGGCTTTTTCGTCACGTCGCGAGCGACGTATCAGGCGGCTGCCAGTGCCTTGATGCGGGCCGACAGACGGCTCTTGTGACGGGCGGCCTTGTTCTTGTGAATCAGGCCACGGGCACTGAAACGGTCGAGGATCGGCTGAGCGACGTCGAACGCGGACTTGGCACTGGCGGCGTCGTTCTCGCCGAGGGCCTTCAGCACCTTCTTGACGGCGGTACGCAGCATCGAACGCTGGCTGGCGTTACGGGCGTTACGCACGACAGTCTGCTTGGCGCGCTTCTTGGCGGACTTGATGTTTGCCACGAGTGGATTCCTGGAATATTTGGTGAAAAGCGTTAATGAAACTGGGCGGTGAAATGCAGTTACGGAAAATCAGACCCAAAAGTATGGGCGATTCAGTGGGTTGCGTCAACTGGAACGGGGGGCGGCGATGAGCAAGGGTGGCGGCTTGCTGCGTTCTTCGGCCATTTTCAGCGCGATGACCTTTATTTCGCGGGTTTCCGGCCTGGCCCGGGACCAGGTCTACGCGGTCGTCTTCGGGGCCAGCCCGGCCATGGACGCGTTCTTCGTGGCCTTCCGGATCCCCAATTTCATGCGCCGGCTGTCGGCCGAGGGCTCGTTTTCGATGGCCTTCGTGCCGGTCCTGGCCGAATACAAGCAAAAGCACGACCAGGCCGCGGTCAAGGAGCTGATCGACCGGGTCAGCGGCACCCTGAGCGCCTTCCTGCTGGTCCTGACCGCGGTGGTGATCTTCGCCGCGCCCTGGGTCATGGCGCTGTTCGCCCCGGGCTTCGAGCCCGGCAGCGAGCAGTACCGGATGGCCACCCAGATGCTGCAGATCACCTTCCCCTACGCCTTGTTCATCTCGCTGGCCTCGCTGGTCGGCGGGGTCCTGAACAGTTACGAGAAGTTCGCCATCCCGGCGTTGTCGCCGGTGCTGCTGAACCTGTCGATGATCGCCGCGGCGGTCTGTGCCGAGCGGGTGTTCAGCCCGATGGGCCTGAACCCGGTGCTGGCGCTGGCCTGGGGCGTCCTGCTCGCCGGCGTGCTGCAACTGGGCTTCCAGTTGCCGGCGCTGGCCAGGCTGGGGCTGCTGCCGCGGCCGCGCTGGGGCGCCTCGCACGAGGGCGTGCGCAAGATCATGCGGCTGATGGTGCCGACCCTGTTCGGCTCCTCGGTGGCCCAGGTCAACCTGTTGCTGAACACCGCGATGGCCTCGTTCCTGATCGCCGGCAGCGTGACCTGGCTGTACCTGACCGACCGCCTGCTCGAATTCCCGCTGGGCATGTTCGGCGTCGCCATCGGCACGGTGATCCTGCCGCATCTGTCCAAGCGCCATGCCGCGACCGACCCGCAGGGCTTCTCGAAGGGCCTGGACTGGGGCTTCCGCCTGTGCCTGCTGATCGGCGTGCCGGCCTGCCTCGGGCTGGTGCTGTGCGCCGAGCCGCTGGTCGCCTCGCTGTTCCAGTACGGCCGCCTGACCGCCCACGACACCGCGATGATCCGCCTGAGCCTGATGGCTCAGTCGATCGCGGTACCGGCCTTCCTGCTGGTGAAGGTGCTGGCGCCGGCGTTCTACTCCCGCCAGGACACCAAGACCCCGGTCAAGTCGGCGGTGGTGTCGGTGATCGTCAACCTGGTCTCGACCGTGGGCCTGCTGCTGGCGGTGCTGTACCTGACCGAGGCCGGCCGCACCGCCCTGCAGAGCAGCGGCGGCGACCTGCGCCGCGCGCTCGGCGAGGTGCCCGGCGCGCATGCCTGCCTGGCCCTGGCGATCGCCATCGCCGGCTGGGTCAACGCCCTGCAGTTGGCCTGGTACCTACGCCGCGCCAAGGTCTATACGCGCCAGCCCGGCTGGGGCCGGTTCCTGCGCCAGATCGCGGTCGCCAGCGTGGCGATGACGGTGGTGGTGCTGGGGCTGCTGTGGTTCTGGACCGGCTGGACCGGTTGGCCGTGGTGGGAGCGCGCCTGGAAGCTCGCGGTGGTGGTCGGCGCCGGCGGCGCGTTCTACGGTGCCGCGCTGTGGCTGCAGGGCATCCGCATGCGCGACCTGCGCGGCCATTGAACGCCGCTTGCCGAGGTCGGCATCGTGGGTCGCCCGCCGCCGCGACAGGGGTCGCGTTCGGCGGCCCCGTTGAAGACTGGCGGGCCGCGCTCAGCGGCCCCGTTGAGAGTGGCGGGCGGCGGCTATACTTCCTGATTCATCCTTCAAGCAATGTCCCGGTTCGTCCGGGTCCCCACGCCGGACACTAATGAGCAGGCTGTTTCGTGACGTCGAGGGCGGGCCGCGGTGCCCGCACGGCAGTGTGGTCTGCATCGGCGCCTTCGATGGCCTGCACCTCGGGCATCGGGCGTTGGTGCGCCACACGGTTTCGCGCGCGCACGCCCTGGGCGTCGAGGCGGTCGCGCTGAGTTTCGAGCCGCTGCCGCGCGAGTTCTTCGCCCCTGCCGCGCCGCCGCCGCGCCTGCTGCTGCCGCGCGCCAAGGCCGAAGGTCTGCTGGCCCTGCAGGCCGACCAGGTCGGCCTGCTGCGTTTCAACGGCCGGCTCAGCGCCCTGAGCGCCGAGGAGTTCGTGCGCCGGGTGCTGGTCCAGCGCCTGTCCGCGCGCGAAGTCTGGGTCGGCCCGGAGTTCCGTTTCGGCAAGGCCCGCGGCGGCGACATCGCGCTGCTGCGGCGCCTGGGCGAGGAGGGCGCGGCCGAGGGCCGCGGCTTTACCGCGCACGAGATCGAACCGGTCTTGCTCGACGGCGAGCGCGTGTCCAGCACGCGCATCCGCGAGGCGCTGCTGGCCGGCGATTTCGCCGCCGCCGCGCGCTGGCTCGGGCGCCGCTACGCGATCGGCGGCCATGTCGTGCGCGGCCAGCAGCTCGGCCGCACGCTCGGTTTTCCGACCGCCAACCTGCGCTTCGGCGGCAAGACCCCGGCCTTGTCGGGGATTTACGCGACCTGGGTCCACGGCATCGGCGACCGACCTTGGCCATCGGTATCCAGCCTTGGCACGCGGCCGACCGTCGCCGGGGTCGAGCCCTTGCTCGAAGCGCATCTGTTCGACTTCGACGGCGACCTGTACGGTCGCCGCATCGAGGTCGAATTCGTCGCCCACCTGCGTCCCGAATTGAAATTCCCCGACTTGCCGGCGCTGACCGAGCAAATGCACCGCGACGCCGAACAGGCGCGCGGTCTGCTGCGGCTGGACTCGCAACGCGCCGTCGCGCCGTTGCCGGGCCCGCTCGCGGCAACGACCCAAACACCTGCATGAGAGCTGCTGTGACCGCCAAAGACCCGAGCCAATCCGCTCCCGCCAATCCCTACAAGAGCACCTTGTTGCTGCCGGCGACCGATTTCCCGATGCGCGGCGATTTGCCCAAGCGCGAGCCGGAAACCCTGGCGCGCTGGGAAAGCGAAGGCTTGTACGGGCGAATTCGCGAGAAGGTGAAGGATCGCGAGCGCAGCTTCGTGTTGCACGACGGCCCGCCCTATGCGAACGGCGAGATCCACATCGGTCACGCGGTCAACAAGGTGCTCAAGGACATCGTGGTGAAGTCCAAGCTGCTGGCCGGCTTCGACGCGCCCTACGTGCCGGGCTGGGACTGCCACGGCCTGCCGATCGAGCATAAGGTCGAAAAGGAGTTCGGCAAGGTCGGCGACAAGCTCGACGCGGCCGAATTCCGCGCCAAGTGCCGCGAGTACGCGACCACCCAGATCGACCTGCAACGCCGCGACTTCAAGCGCCTGGGCGTGATCGGCGACTGGGAGCACCCTTACCTGACCATGGATTTCCGCTACGAGGCGGACATCATCCGTTCGCTGGCGAAGATCGTCGAGCGCGGCCACCTGGTGCGCGGCTCCAAGCCGGTGCACTGGTGCTTCGACTGCGGCTCGGCCCTGGCCGAGGCCGAGATCGAATACCAGGACAAGGAATCGACCCAGATCTACGTGCGCTATCCGGTGCTCGACCGCAAGCGCGTGTTCGACGTGTTCGGGGTCGAGGACGACGGCGCGCCGCTGTCGGTGCCGATCTGGACCACCACGCCGTGGACGCTGCCGGCCAGCCTGGCGGTATCGATGGGCCCGCAGGTCGAGTATTCGCTGGTGCGGATCGAGCCCAGCGAGGAAGCGCTGTTCAAGGAACCGGGCCAGCGTCCGGAATACCTGCTGGTCGCCAGCGAGCTGACCGGCGGCGTGCTCGCCGCGATCGCCAACGCCGATGCGCTCAAGCAGGGCCACAGCGTGGAAACCCGTGACTGGTCCTCGCATCCGGGCGAGGCCTTCGAAGGCCTGCGCCTGCAACATCCGTTCTATCCCGAGCGCGAGATCCCGGTGCTGCTCGGCGACCACGTCACCGTCGACGCCGGTACCGGCGCGGTGCACACCGCACCCGGCCACGGCCAGGAGGACTACGCGGTTTCGCTGAAGTACGGCCTGATCGAGCGCTACAGCGCCGCGCAGATCAACCCGGTCGACGCGCGCGGCCGCTACCTGCCGTCGACGCCGCCGGCGGGCACGCACGAGCTCGCCGGGCAGCACATCTTCAAGATCGACGCGCTACTGCTCGAGGTGCTGCGCGAACGCGGCGCCTTGCTCGCGACCGGCCGGCTCAAGCACAGCTATCCGCATTGCTGGCGCCACAAGACGCCGGTGGTGTTCCGCGCCACCCCGCAGTGGTTCATCTCGATGGAGCAGGCGGGCCTGCGCCGCGACGCGCTCGCCGCGATCGGCGGCGTGTCCTGGGTGCCGGGCTGGGGCGAAGCGCGCATCTACAACATGATCGAGGCGCGTCCGGACTGGACCATCTCGCGCCAGCGTTACTGGGGCGTGCCCATCGCGCTGTTCTTCAGCCGCGAAACCGGCGAGCCGCATCCGCGCACGGTCGAGGTCATGCGCCAGGTCGCCGACCGGGTCGAACGCGAAGGCGTCGACGCCTGGTATTCGATGACCGCCGAGGAACTGCTCGGCGACGAGGCCGAGGGCTACGAGAAGGTCAACGACATCCTCGACGTCTGGTTCGACTCCGGCACCAGCCACGAATGCGTGCTCGCACAGCGTCCGCAGGACGGGCTGCGCAAGCCGGCCGACCTGTACCTGGAAGGCTCCGACCAGCACCGCGGCTGGTTCCACAGCGCGCTGCTCAGCGGCGTGGCGATGGACGGCGCGGCGCCGTACCGGCAGGTGCTGACTCACGGTTTCACCGTCGACGAGCACGGCAAGAAGCAGTCGAAGTCGCTCGGCAACGTGGTCGTGCCGCAGAAGGTCATCGACGCGATGGGCGCCGATGTGCTGCGCCTGTGGGTCGCGGCGACCGACTTCAGCGCCGAAATGTCGGTCTCCGACAGCATCCTCAAGCAGAACGGCGACATCTACCGGCGCCTGCGCAATACCGCGCGCTTCCTGCTCGGCAACCTGGCCGGTTTCGATCCGGGCCGGCATATGGTCGCGCTCGCCGACATGGTCGCGCTGGACCGCTGGATCGTGCATCGCGCCGCCGAACTGCAGGACCGCATCGCCTCGGCCTACGACCGCTACGACTTCGCCGAGATCGTGCAACTGCTGTCGAACTTCTGCAGCGTCGACCTGGGCTCGCTGTACCTGGACGTGACCAAGGACCGCCTGTACACGATGCAGGAGGATTCGCGCGGCCGCCGGTCGGCGCAGAGCGCGATGTACCGCATCGCCGAGGCTTTCGTGCGCTGGATCGCGCCGATCCTGGCGTTCACCGCCGACGAGATGTGGCGTCACCTGCCGGCGCAGACCGAAAACGGCGCGCGCGAAGACAACGTCCTGTTCGCGACCTGGTACGACGGCCTGGCGCTGCTGCCGGCCGATGCCGCCTTGTCGAACGAAGAGTTCGAGCGTCTGCTCGCATTGCGCGACAGCGTCGCCAAGACCCTGGAGCCGATGCGCGCCGCCGGCCAGATCGGCGCCGCGCTCGAGGCCGAGATCTCGCTGCGCTGCGGCGTGTCCGACCAGAACTGGCTGGCGCCGCTGGCCGAGGAACTGCGTTTCCTGTTCATCAGCGGCGATGTCGAGGTGATCGCCGACGACGGCATCAAGGACATCGCCGTGCTCGCCGCGCCGACCAGCAAGAGCAAGTGCGTGCGCTGCTGGCATTACCGCGCCGACGTCGGCGCGGTAACCGAACACCCCGAGCTGTGCGGCCGCTGCGTGAGCAACGTCGCCGGCGAGGGCGAGGAGCGGCACTGGTTCTGACCGCGGCACGACCGCGCGCGGCAAGGCGGCGCGCGGTCGCTTCACTCCACCGGTTTCGCACCGATTCGTAGACCCCAAGGCTCATGACCGATACCCCCCGCAAGAACGCACTGCCCTGGCTGATCGTCTCGATCGTCGTGATCGTGCTCGACCAGCTCAGCAAGGCCTGGGTGCTCAATTCGCTGCCCGAGTACACCGCGGTGCCGGTGATCGACGGGTTCTGGAACTGGTACCGCAGCTACAACACCGGCGCGGCCTTCAGCTTCCTCAGCGACGCCGGCGGCTGGCAGAAGTATTTCTTCGCGATCCTCGCCATCGGCATCAGCGGCCTGCTCGGGTACTGGCTGTCGCGCGCCGCGCGCAGCGACTGGAAGACCGCGCTGCCGTACGCCCTGGTGATCGGCGGGGCGATCGGCAACGTGATCGACCGCATGCTGCACGGCCATGTCGTCGACTTCATCCAGTGGTACTGGCGCGACTATCACTGGCCCTCGTTCAACATCGCCGACTCGGCCATCGTCGCCGGCGCCATCGGCATCGCGGTCTATGGCTTGTTCAGCAAGCCCGAGAGCGAGAAGTGAGCGGGGCGGGGGCGAGGAGTTAGAAACGAGTAACTGGAAACGAGCAACTAGTAAGTAGACAGCCGAGCCGGTCCAGTTCCTAGTTCCTAGTTCCTGCCGCCGGGCCCGGCGCTGCGGGTCCCCGACGGGAGTACAATAGCCCCCATGGACGTCATCCTCGCCAACCCCCGCGGCTTCTGCGCCGGCGTCGACCGCGCGATCGAGATCGTCAAGCGCGCCATCGAGACCCTCGGCGCGCCGATCTACGTGCGCCACGAAGTCGTGCACAACCGCTTCGTGGTCGACGACCTCAAGCATCGCGGCGCGGTCTTCGTCGAAGAACTCGACGAAGTGCCCGACGGCGCGACGGTGATCTTCAGCGCCCACGGCGTATCCAAGGCGGTGCGCGAGGAAGCCGAGCGCCGCGGCCTCAAGGTCTTCGATGCGACCTGTCCGCTGGTGACCAAGGTCCACCTCGAAGTCTCGCGCCATTGCCGCGCCGGCCGCGACGTGATCCTCATCGGCCACGAAGGCCATCCGGAAGTCGAAGGCACGATGGGCCAGTGGCGGCGCGAGGCCGGTTCCGGCCGGATCTATCTGGTCGAGGACATCGAGGACGTCGCCGCGCTCGAGGTCGACCAGCCCGAGAATCTGGCCTACACCACCCAGACCACCTTGTCGGTCGACGATACCCGCGCGGTGATCGAAGCCATGCGCGCCAAGTACCCGGCGATCCAGGGCCCGCGCCACGACGACATCTGCTACGCCACCCAGAACCGCCAGGACGCCGTGCGCCAGCTGGCCGAGCGCTGCGACCTGGTGCTGGTGGTCGGCTCGCCGAACAGCTCCAACTCCAACCGCCTGCGCGAGCTGTCCGAGCGCGAGGGCGTCGAGGCCCACCTGATCGACGGCGCCGTCGAGATCGACCCGAACTGGGTCCGCGGCCGCAAGCGCATCGGCATCACCGCCGGCGCCTCGGCCCCCGAGATCCTGGTCCGGGGGGTCATCGAGCGCCTGCGCGAACTGGGCGCCGAGCGCGTCAACGAGCTGGAAGGGGAGCCCGAGAACATGGTCTTCGCCCTGCCCAAGGAACTGCGCCTGCAGCTGGTCAATTGACCGCCCGGGCCCTGGCGCCCTAGAATCACCGCCTTCGCCGGAATAGCTCAGTTGGTAGAGCGGCGCATTCGTAATGCGTAGGTCGTAGGTTCGATTCCTATTTCCGGCACCACGTAACCCCGAAGGCAAAGCAACCGCCCGGCCTATGATCCAACGGCCGTTCGCCTTCCGGAACCGGTACCGAAAGCCCCGCCGAAAGCGGGGCTTTTCGTTTGATCGCCGGCAGTCGCACCGGTAAAGAGCGAAGGCAAAGCAACGCCCAGCCAATGATCCAACGGCCGTGCGCCTTTCCGGAACCGGTACCGAAAGCCCCGCCGAAAGCGGGGCTTTTTGTTTGACCGCCGGCAGTCGCACCGGTAAAGAGCGAAGGCAAAGCAACCGCCCGGCCAATGATCCAACGGCCGTCCGCCTTCCGGAACCGGTACCGAAAGCCCCGCCGAAAGCGGGGCTTTTTGTTTGATCGTCAGGTAAAGCAATCGGCCCACAAGAGTCGCAGGGCATCCGGAAACCGTCGCCGTTCTCCGGATCCGAGCGAATCAGTCGATGCATCGCTTGCGGTGACTCGTCCGCTTCGAGTGTAGTTCCTCAGTCGGCGATTACGGCATTGCACCGTGCGGCCTGCAGACTTCGCTGCCGCTTCGAATCGTCGCGCGTCCTCGCGGCACCGGCAAGTCGCGGGCCACCGTTATCGGTGATGAAGTAGCCTGGCGCACACCATCGTTTTCCTCCGGTGGGCCGCGTCGCAATGGCTGAGATCTCGCTTTGTCATGCTGCAAGGCAACACAGGACGCAGTGCTTCTGTCATCAACTTGCATACAACTTGAATCCAAGATTCAGCATCGGACGACACTTCACTAAAACGCCATTCCCCCTTCACCTTTTTTTATCGGGCCGATCGACACCATGCGCCGGCTTGCAGCACACACAGCACAGACAGCAAAGGCACTGATAAAAATGCGCGTAGACGTATTCGTGGTGGGTGAGGATGAAGGTTACGTGGTGGCGCCTGCCGACAGCTGGCTGCCGCTGGACGAAATGAAGGCGCTCGGCGCCCTGCGCTTCGGTTGGACCATCGATACCTCGATGGCGATGCCGAAGCTGGATTGGCACACGATCGCCAAGGACATCGATGCGCGCGGCTACAGCATCGTCGCCTCGCACGATGTAAGCGGCCTGCTCGCGACCCCGCAGCAGAACCTGCGCGCCATCTATCCCGAGCAGCATCGGCCGGTCGCGGCCTGAGCGGGCGTTCTCGCTCGTCGTCGGCGTCGGCTTGATCAGGCCGAACGGCATTGCTGGACGGCGCGCAGGCATCGAAGCCGGCGCTGCTTGATCGCCGGTGCGCGCGGTGTCGCTCGGCGCCCGCCGCTCCTCCTCTTTAGGTGATTTGGCGATCGGTAACGAACGGCCGGTCGTTCAGGCCCGGCCGACCGCTGAGCTACGCGATCCATCTCGCAGGATGCGACGCCGAGCGGCTACAGTGCGGCTTGGTATCGCTTCGTCGTCGTCGCCCGCCCATGTCGAATATGTCCAAACCGCCCGCCAAGTCGGCCGCCAAGGCCGCCCGCACCGCCTACGTCTGTTCCGAGTGCGGCGCCGACTACAACAAGTGGCAGGGGCAGTGCGGCGAATGCGGCGGCTGGAACACCCTCAGCGAATTCATCGTCGAGCCGGCGGTCAAGGCCGGCGCGGGCGGCGGCGTGGCCGCGAGCCGGCGTTCCAGCTGGGCCGGGCGCGTCGATGCGCCGGCGGTGACCGCGCTCAAGGACGTGCGCCATAGCGAGGAGTCGCGGGTCAGCACCGGCATCGGCGAGTTCGACCGCGTCCTCGGCGGCGGCCTGGTGCACGGCGCAGTGGTGCTGGTCGGCGGCGACCCCGGCATCGGCAAGTCGACCCTGCTGCTGCAGGCGATCACCCGCATGGCCCAGACCCTGCCGGGGCTGTACGTCACCGGCGAAGAGTCGCTGTCGCAGGTCGCCGGCCGGGCCGCCCGGCTCGGCCTGCCGCTCGACGGCGTGCATGCCTTGGCCGAGACCGGGGTGGAGCGCATCCTCGAACACGCCGCTGCGACCAAGCCGGCGCTGATCGTCGCCGACTCGGTGCAGACCCTGTGGACCGAACAACTGGGCGCCGCGCCGGGGTCGGTCAGCCAGGTCCGCGAGAGCGCGGCGAGGCTGGTGCGTTACGCCAAGGAAACCGGCACCGCGGTGTTCCTGGTGGGCCACGTCACCAAGGAGGGCGGCATCGCCGGCCCGCGCGTGCTCGAGCATATGGTCGACGCGGTGCTGTATTTCGAGGGCGAGAGCGGCAGCCGTTTCCGCGTGCTGCGCGCTTTCAAGAACCGCTTCGGCGCGGTCAACGAGCTCGGCGTGTTCGCGATGAGCGACAAGGGCCTGCGCGAAGTGCCGAACCCCTCGGCGATCTTTCTTTCCGGCAGCCGCAGCCCGCAGCCGGGCAGTTGCGTGATGGTGACGCGCGAAGGCACCCGGCCGTTGCTGGTCGAGGTGCAGGCGCTGGTCGACTCCTCGCCGCTGTCGAATCCGCGCCGGGTCGCGGTCGGCATGGAACAGAACCGGCTGGCGATGCTGCTGGCGGTGCTGCATCGGCACGGCGGCATTTCAGTCGGCGACCAGGACGTGTTCGTCAACGTGGTCGGCGGCATCCGCGTACAGGAAACCGCGGCCGATCTGCCGGTGCTGTTGGCGGTGTTGTCCTCGCTGCGCGACCAGCCCCTGGCCGAGCACACCGTCGCCTTCGGCGAAGTCGGCCTGTCCGGCGAAATCCGGCCGGTGCCGAACGGCGAAGACCGTCTCAAGGAAGCCGCGACCCACGGCTTCAAGCGCGCCATCGTCGCCAAGGGCAACGCCCCGCGCGGCGGCCGCATCGGCGAGATGGAAGTGATCGCGGTCGAGCGCCTGTCCGAGGCCCTGGACGCGGCCTAGTGTCGGACTCCGCCCCAATCTCGGTCGCGGCCATGCTGCGACGAAGTAATGCGGCTGAAATATTGCGCTCTGTGCAATCGGCCGGGTGGCACACATCAGCGAATTAAGGCCCTTCTGTCTAGCGATTATCTCAGGCCTCGATCCGCTTCGGCTTTAGACTCTGCACGGGCACGTCGCCCGCTCATCACAAGGATGCAGTCATGCAGCGTCGTCACTTCATTGGAGCCCTTCCGATCGGCCTGGCCGCTACCGCGATGCCAGTCGCGATGGCCGATCCGCCCCCGACTCCCATTTCGAGAAGCTCCGTGTTCGCCATCGATTTCGGCGTGCTGGCAGACGGTTCGAGCGACGACTCCGCGGCGATGACACGGGCGATCAATTACTGCATCGCCAACGAGCTCGAGCTGGTCTTGCCGAGCGGCGACATCGTTCTCAACAGCGGGCTCACGATCGAGCCGATCAATGGGCGCGAGGCGATCAAGATCAGCGGCATCGATGCCGGCACCCAGGGCAGCAGGTTGTGCATCAAGGCCAATGCGCCCGCCTTGACCATCAAGTGCCAATGCACATTGGAGAACTTCGGCATCGTCGGCGACGCCGTGTTCCAAGCCGATCAGGGCCAAGGGACGGCACGCATGCAGCAGGACGGCGTATTGCTGTATGGCGTCAAGCCGGACGGCAACGGGAATAACCAGGGCATCGGCAACATCTACCTGCGCAATGTCGTGTTCGATGGCTGCAACAACAGCATCCACATCTACGGCGTCGTGTTCTATTCCTACTTCGAGAACATTCGCTGGTTTACCTGCCTCAATGCGCATGTCAACGGCGCCGGGCCCTCCACCGATCTGCCCGGTTATGCAGTGCAGTTCTGGCAATGCCAGATGACCGCATCCAGGGGGAAGTACGGTTTCTACTTGGAAAATGCCGGGTCCGTGGTGTTGTCGGACTGCATGATTTCCCCGGCCAAGCTCAGCGAGAACTGCTTCCGGCTGGTCTCCAACGCGACCTATTCGGGCATTCACCAGATCAGCAACACCGTATTCGAAGGCTCGGTCAAGGAAGCGCTGTTCGTCGATGGCGGTGGCACCAGCGGACCGCTGAAGCCGTGTCGTTTCCTGTACTTTTCCAACTGCTATTTCAATCAGTCCGGGGAAACCGCCGATGCGATCACCCTGTACAACGCCGAGCACCTGTATTTTTCCAACTGCTATATCTCAGGTACCAAAGCCGGCATAACTTTCCGTGGGCGCGCGAAGCGAATCAGCCTGATCAACTGCGAATTCCAGCTCGGCGGCAACCCGCCGGAGCCTGCGATCCGCACTTTGCCAGGCGCCGCGGTACACGGTCTGGACATCGTTGCGCCCAATTACGACGGCAACCAACGCTTCCTGGAGTTGGGTCATGCCGCGGTCGGGGAGATCACGCGCATCCACGTGGCGGGCGGCACCCTCGGCACCCACCCGGTGCCGGTCAATTGCCAGCCGCAGGACGCCAACAAAGTAATGATCCTCAACACCAACAACATCCAGACTCGCGGCGGCGGCGTGGCGACGTTCAGCGGCAACGGCCTCAGTACTTTTTCGATACCGCACGGCTTGCTCGGTACGCCTTCGAAGTTCGGCGTGGTTCCCAACAGCGCGGCGGCCGGCGATGCTGAAATCCGTCTGGTCCAGGTCGATGGAGGTTATCTGCACGTGCAATGCAAGAATCCGGGCAATGGCGACATCCGCTGGGCTTGGCACGCCGAAACCTGAGGGAGCTCGGGTGCGGGCTGTGCCGTCGCTTAAGAGGTTTGCGGACGAATGAACCCCGATCCGCCCGCCGCGAAGCTTCCTGCGTCCGTGGCAGGCAGGTTCGCCCGCTGGACCTCGATCGTGCTGCACCCGTTCGCGGTCTACATCGGCCTGACCATGGTCAGCGTACGGGTGCTCGCACCGCAGGCGTTCTGGTCGGCGCTGTGCGGGGTCGCGGCGGCGGTACTGGTGAGCTGGGTCTTCGTGGCGCAGCGGCGCCGGGGCGGGCATTGGTCGACCGTGGACGCCTCGCATCCCAGCGAGCGGCCCTTGCTCTATGCGGTGCTGCTGGCGGTGCTGGCGGTGTGCTGGTGGTGGATGCGCGAACGCGCCGCGCCGATGGGGCAGGGCATCCTTGCGGTCGCGGCCATGGTGGTCGCGGCGGCCTTGTTCAACCGCTGGATCAAACTGTCGCTGCACATGGCGAGCCTGGCGTTCGCCGGGGTGTCGCTGTGTTCGTTGCAACCGGCGTTGGCCGCGCTCGCGATCGCGCTGTTGCCGTTGCTCGCGTGGTCGCGCCTCAAGTTGGCGCGCCACAGTCTGGCCGAGGTGATCGGCGGGACGCTGCTGGGCGCAGCGTTCGCTGCCGGGCTAAGGATGCTCGCCGGCTAGCCTCGTCGATGCTGGACCGGCGAGCCGCGCTGGACGCATCGAGCTCCAGCGCGTTGCGGCCGATCCGGGCTGGATCGATCCGGGCTGGATAGATCCATCGATCTCGACCGCTGCACCGACCCGGCACGCTCAAGCCGCCGGCTTGGCCGTCTTGCCGTGCGCATTGATGAGTTCGACCAGCTTGGCTTCGTCGTAGCCCTGCAGGCTCTGGTCGCCGATGTACAAGGTCGGCACGCTCTTGATCTTCAGGCCATCGGCTTCGGCCTTGGCGTCCTTGTCCTGGTCGATGATGCGCTCGACGAACTTGACGTTCTGCTTTTCGAGCACCTCTCGCGCCTGTTTGCAGAACGGGCAGGTCGACAGCGAATACATCACCACCTCGCCGCCGGCCTTGGCATAGACCGACGAGTAATCGCCCTGGGTCACCACCGCACCGCCGCCTCCGCCGCCGTTGCCGAGCAGGCCGCTGTTGCGGACCAGGTAACCGGCACCGACGCCGAGGCCGAGCGCCAGCGCCACGACCAGGATCGTCGTCAGGATCGACTTGAAGTTCATTCCATGTCCTCGAGAAAGCCGGGGCGTGCGCGGGCCGGCGGTGGCTGTGATGGGGTATTGAGACTCGCTTGCGGTCGCGACCGGCGCGGGGCGGCGTTCGCCGACAGGCGATGAGGCGTATGCGGGTTGCCGCCAGCGCGGCGATCCGGCCGGGTGCCGGGTCGGTGCCGGGTTTGGAGCAGCGGCCGGACAGGCGATGCGGCCTGCGCAGATAAGCCGGTGGAGGTCGTCAACGTCACTGTCGCTCCTGGTCCGTCACTGGACGCCTGGAGTTATAGCACCGCCTCGGACCGGTGCCAGGCCCGGCCGCTCCGCCGATGTGATCGGTGTAGCTAAATGCCGATCCGGTCGCCGGCCTGTGCGTGTCCGCCACACTCGCGGCAAACGCCGCAGGGCGATCTGCGCTGCGATGCATCACGATCCTGCGCGTCGAACGCGGCCGGCAGACGCGTCCGCGCCTGCCGGCCGCGAGGCGGCTCAGGGAATCGGGCAACCGCAGGAAATGCCGCAGCTGCGCCAGGTGATCCGGCAGTTTTCCTCGGGATAGCCGGCATTGACGCAGTAATCGAAGTCCGCCTGGCAAGCGTCCCAGCAACTCTGGCAGCTGCCGGAGCCGAAGGCGCTCAACGAAAACGCCATGCCGAAACAGAACGCGCAGGTGGCGAACAACTTGGTGGTCGTGCGCTTGAACATCACTCCTCTCCTTGAGCCCGTCATGGGCGATGAGGCCGCGATCGCGGCCGTTCCTGGACGCTCCGGGAACAGGGCGGCGCTGCGTCCCCGACGCCGCTCGCGACGCTCGGCCGTCGCCCGGCGAGGATGCCGAATCGGCGCGGCGCATGCCGGACCACTGTCAAAACAGACGGTTCTCGCCCGTGGCCTAACGCAGTCCGGCGGCCACGACGGTCAACCGAAACGCCTGTTTCCCGCAGTTCTTGTGCAAACGGCGATGGCCGTCGAAATTTCGCGATCCCGCTGCGGCGCAACAGGAATTTGTGATCGCCGCTCAGGAATATGAACATGCGATGGCACAAATTCGACGCTTCGTCGTGACATGGAGCGTGCGATGGCGCTGCGTATCCTGTTCCTGTGCACCGCGTACAACGGCCTTGCGCAGCGCGCCTGGGTCGAGCTGACCGATCTCGGCCATGAGGTCAGCGTGCAAGTCGCCGCCGATGCCGACACGATGCGTGCCGCGGTCGCGCGCGAGCGGCCGCAGCTGATCGTCGCGCCGATGCTCAAGTCGGCGATTCCCGACGACATCTGGACCCACCACACCTGCCTGATCGTCCACCCCGGCATCGTCGGCGACCGCGGACCGTCCTCGCTCGACTGGGCGATCCTCGACGGCGAGCACGACTGGGGGGTGACCGTGCTGCAGGCGGCGGCCGAGATGGATGCCGGCGACATCTGGGCCAGCGCCGGCTTCGCCATGCGCGGCGCGTCCAAGAGCCAGCTGTACCGGCACGAAGTCACCGATGCCGCGATCCGCGCCCTGCTGCAGGCCGTCGAGCGCTACGCCGAAGGCGGTTATCGCCCACAGCCGCTCGACTACGGCCGCGCCGAGGTGCGCGGGCGGTTGCGCGCGGCGATGCGCCCGTCCGAGCGGGCGATCGACTGGCAGCTCGACACCGCTTCGGTGCTGGCGCGGGTGCGCAGCGCCGACAGCTACCCGGGCGCGCGCGCCGAGCTCGCCGGACTGCGCTGCCAGGTGTTCGGCGCCCACCCCGAGCGCGTCCTGCGCGGCCGTCCCGGCGAGTTGCTCGGATGGCGCGAAGGCGCGGTCTGCGTGGCCACCGGCGACGGCGCGGTCTGGCTCAGCCATCTGCGCGAGAAGGACGGGATCAAACTGCCGGCGACCCAGGTGCTCGGCGAGCGGCGCATGCAGGGAGTGCTGGAACGCGCGTCGCGGCCGGCGATGTCGGTCGCCGGCCAGCGCGATCACGGCTATCGGCAGATCCGCTATCGCGAATCCGGCGGGATCGGCTACCTGCGTTTCGACTTTTACAACGGCGCCATGTCGACCGCGCAGTGCGACCGGCTGCGCACCGCCTTCCTGCAGGCGCGGCAGCGTCCCACCCGGGCGATCGTGTTGATGGGCGGCGCCGACCTGTGGTCGAACGGCATCCACCTCAACACCATCCAGGCTTCGAACGATCCGGCGCTGGAGTCGTGGCGCAACATCCTGGCGATGAACGCCCTGGTCCGCGAGATCGTGTTGACCGACAGCCATCTGGTGATCTCGGCGATGCAGGGCAATGCCGGCGCCGGCGGGGTGATCCTGGCCCTGGCCGCGGACCAGGTGTGGGCGCGGCGCGGCGTGGTGATAAACCCGCACTACAAGGGCATGGGCGGGTTGTACGGCTCGGAGTACTGGACCTATCTGCTGCCGCGCCGGGTCGGCGATACCCTGGCCCGGGAACTGACCGAAGGCTTGCGTCCCATCGGCGCCGCCGGCGCCGAGCGCATCGGCCTGATCGACGCCGCGTTCGGCGCCAGCGCCGCCGATTTCGTCGCCCACGTCGAACAGCGCGCCGAGCGCGCCGCCGACCCGGCGAGTTGCCGCAAGGCGCTGAGCCTCAAACGCCGCCGCCGCGCCGCCGACGAGCGCCGCAAACCGCTGGAAAGTTACGGCGCCGAAGAACTCGCGCACATGTACCGCAATTTCTTCGGCGCCGATCGCAGCTATCACGAGGCACGCCAGCGCTTCGTACTGAAATGCGCGGCGGAGGTCTGCGAAGCGGCGCCGGTGGAACAGCCCGCGGCGCGGGCGACGGCCTGAGGCGGGCACGGCCTAAGCGGTACCGGTCGGCTTCGGCGGTCATGCAGGACGCGAAACGCCACAGGCCGGGCTGACCCGCCTGTGGTGTTTCTGATGTCGCCCGTCGTGTCGCGGTAGCGGTGCCGGGCTCCGGGGTGAAGACCGGCCGCGATCAGTGTCCGCCGGCCGCGGCCGCGCCGCCGCCGAGCTTGGCGGTGAACGGCGGCTTGGCGAACCAGACGATGACGATCACCGCCAGAAACAGAATGCCGAGCAGATGGAAGATCTCGTTGAAGCCGATCTGAGCGGCCTGCTGCGAGATCATTTGATTGAGGCTTACCGCGCCGCGTTGCAGGTCGCCGCCGCCGAGCGCGTCGACGGTCTGCAGCACCGCCGGGTCGTAGGCGCCGATGTGCTCGGTGAGCTGCGCATGGTGGACGGTGCTGCGCTGGTTCCAGCCCCAGGTGGTCAGCGAAGCGGCGAAGCTGCCGCCCAAGGTGCGCACGAAGGTGGCCAGGCCCGAACCGGCGGCGATCTCGTGCGGTTCCAGGTCCGACAGCAGGATCGTCAGCACCGGCATGAAGAACAAGGCGACGCCGAGGCCCTGCCACAGCTGCACCATCGCCACGTGGTTGAAGTCGACGTCGAGGTTGAAGCCGGAGCGGATGAAGCTGGTGAAGGCCATCGCGATGAAGGCGAAGCTGGCGACCATGCGCAGATCGAAGCGGGTCGCGTACAGGCCCACGAACGGGGTCAGCAACACCGGCAGGATGCCGATCGGCGCGGTGGCGAAACCGGCCCAGATCGGCGTATAGCCCAGGTTGCGCTGCAGCCACAGCGGCACCAGCAGGCCGACCGCGAAGAACGCCGAGTAGGCCAGCACCATCGCTGCGGTCCCGGCGGCGAAGTTGCGATGGCGAAACAGGCGCAGGTTGACGATCGGGTCGCGCTCGGTCAGTTCCCAGATCACGAACACGGTCAGTGCGATGACCGAGACGATCGCCAGGACCACGATCTTGGTCGAGTTGAACCAGTCCTCGTCGTTGCCCAGGTCGAGCAGGACCTGCAGCGCGCCGACGCCGACGATCAGGGTCATCAGGCCCATGTAGTCCATCTTCGGGCGTTCCAGCTTTTCGGGGCGCCCGCGCAACTGGCTGCCGACGACTAGGCTGGCGAAGATGCCGATGGGAATGTTGATGAAGAATATCCATTCCCAGCTGTAATTGTCGGTGATCCAGCCGCCCAGGATCGGGCCGGCGATCGGCGCGACCACCGTGACCATCGCCAGCAGGGCGATCGCCTGCCCGCGTTTGTGCGGTGGGTAGATCGAGATCAACAGCGCCTGGGTCACCGGGTACATCGGCCCGGCGACGAACCCCTGCAGGGCGCGCGCGGTGACCAGCAGGCCCATGCTGCTGGCCAGACCGCACAGCAGGGATGCGACCACGAAGGCCAGGGTCGCCCACATGAACAATTTGCGCTCGCCGAAACGGCGGGTGAAGAAACCCGTGAGCGGCAGGGCGATCGCGTTGCTGACCGCGAACGAGGTGATGACCCAGGTGGCCTGGCTGCTGCTGCCGCCAAGGTTGCCGGCGATGGTCGGCAGCGAGACGTTGGCGATGGTGATGTCGAGCACCTGCATGAACGACGCCAGGGCCAGGCCCAGGGTGGTCAGCGCGATGTTCGGCGGGCGGAAACCCGCTTGCGTGGGCGCGGCGGGAGCGGCGCCGGCATTGGCCGTGGTGGCGGACATGGATCTGCCTGTTTGATCGGGTCGACCGCGCGGGCGCGGCACCAGGAACGAAAGCGAAGCTTCCGATGCCCGTCATTCCGGCTCGCGCCGGAATGACGGTCTCAGAGCCCGCGGCGCATCGCCGGGGGAGGGGACGCAGCGGCGCCGATGGCGCGGGCGCTGCGCTGCGATGCGTCGCGAACGACAGACGAAGCCACGACGTGGGGGGGCGCTTCGTCTTTGCTGCGGGGCTACGGGGTCCGACTGCAACCGGCCGGCGGTCCGGCCGCGCGTTCGTCAACCGTGATGGGTGTCGGGCAGGTTCTCGCGGACGATGTTCGCGATCACCGCGTCGGCTTCGGACAATTGCTTGGCATAGGCCTGGGTGCTCAGCAGCGGCTTGGCCGGCGGCGCGGCGGCGAGCACGGCGCCGCCGCGTTCGCGGATGCCGACATCGACGTGCATGCTCAGGCCCAGGCGCAGCGGGTGTTCGGCCAGTTGCCTGGGGTCGACTTCGATCCGCACCGGCACGCGCTGGATGATCTTGATCCAGTTGCCGCTGGCGTTCTGCGCCGGCAGCAGCGAGAAGGCGCTGCCGGTGCCCATGCCCAGACTGACCAGCTTGCCCTGGTAGGTCACGTCGCTGCCGTACAGGTCCGAGTGCAATTCGACCGGCTGGCCGATGCGCATGTCGGCGAGCTGGGTTTCCTTGAAGTTGGCTTCGACCCAGACCTGCTCCAGCGGCACGATCGTCATCAGCGCGGTGCCCGGCTGCACGCGCTGGCCGAGCTGCACGCTGCGCTTGGCGACATAGCCGTCGACCGGTGCGACGATGGCCGCGCGCTGCAGGTTCAGATAGGCCTGGCGCAATTGCGCGGCGGCCGCGGCGACCTGCGGTTGTCTGGCGACGGTGGTGGCGTCGACCAGCGCGCGATTGCGCGCCAGCGCGCCGCGCGAGGACGACAGCGCCGCTTCGGCCGCGGCGAGTTCGTCGCGGGCGTGGGCGAGCTCTTCGGCCGAGACCGCGCCGGCTGCGACCAGGCCTTCGCGGCGCTTCACGTCGGCGCGGGCCTTCTGTACCGCGACCTGGCGCGCCGACAGATCGGCCTGGCCGGCATCGACCGCGCTGAACAGACCGCGCACCTGGCGCACGGTGTTGGCGAGGTTGGCGGTGGCCTGGTCGTAGGCGACCTGCGCATCGTTCGGGTCGAGTTGGACCAACACCTGGCCGGCGCTGACTTTCATGCCGTCGTCGGCGCCGATGCTCACTACCGTGCCGAGCGTCTGCGGGGTGATGCTGACCACGTTGCCCTGGACGTAAGCGTCGTCGGTGTCCTGATGCCAGCGCAGCACCAGCATGTAGTACAGGCCCCAGGCGATCGCGGCGAGCGCGACCGCCCCGAGCAGGATCGACAGCGCCTTGCGGCGCTTGCCGTTGGACGGCGGGGCGGCAGCTGCGGCCGCGGCTTGCGGATTGATGTCGGTGGTCATGGCGTGGAGGCCTTGGCGATAACGCTGGAATCGGAGGTGGTGACGGGGTGCTTGGCGGCGACCGGGTCGGGCGCGCGCAGCTCGAGGCCGCCGCCGAGCGCGCGGTCGAGGTCGATCGCCGCGGCCAGGCGCTGCGCGCGCAAGCCGGCGAGCTGCTGATCGAGCTGCAGCAGCGGACGTTGCGCCGACAGCACCTCGAGCTGGGTGCCCAGGCCGGCGCGGTAGCGGGTGCCGGCGATCCGCCAGGCCTGTTGCGCGGCATCGCGCGCCTGCTGCGCCGACAGCAATTGCGCATCGAGCGAGCGCGAGGCCTGCAGGGCGTCGGCGACTTCGCGCAAGGCGGCGATCAGATTCTGGTTGTAGTTCGCGACGGCGAGGTCGTACTCGGCGTCGCTTTCGGCGAGCTGGTTGCGCAAGCGGCCGCCGTCGAAGATCGGCAGGCTCAGCGCCGGGCCGCCCTGGATCAGCACCGCATCGCTGCCGAACAGATCCGACAGGCCGCCCGAGGCCAGGCCGAGCATCGCGCTGAGGTTCACGCTCGGATAGAAGTCGGCCTTGGCCGCCTTGATCCCGTGCGATGCGGCTTCCACGCGCCAGCGCGCGGCGACCACGTCGGGGCGATGGCCGAGCAACTCGCTCGAGGTCACCGCAGGGATCGCCGGCGACTTCGCCTCGAGCAGGGCCGGGCGGGCGAGGTCGAGGCCGCGGTCCGGGCCCTTGCCGAGCAACGCGGCGATCGCGTTGCGGGTGGCGTCGATCTGTTGCTTCGCCGCTTGCATCTGCTGGTCGGCGGCGGCGCTGGCGCTTTCGGCGTTGCGGATCTGCAGCTGATTGTCGAGGCCGGCCTTGACCCGCTGGCGGCCGAGGTCGAGCAGATGTTCGGAGCGTTGCTTTTCGGCCTGGGCGACATCGAAGGCGGTATGGGCCTGGGCCAGCGCAACATAGGCGCGGGCGATGTTCGACGACAGGGTCAGCCGCGCGGCCTGCGATTCGACTTCGGCGGCGCGGGCCTGGCCGAGCGCGGCCTGCCAGCGTGCGCGCTTGCCGCCCCACAGGTCGGGGCCGTACTTGAAGCTCAGCGACAACACTTCGACGCCGCTGTACTTGCCGCCGAGCGGCTCCGGGGCGACCGTCTCGGGCAGTTGCAGGCCGGAGTACTGGGCGCTGCCGACGAGGGTGGGCTTGCGCGCGGCGTCGGCGAGGCCGGCCTGGGCGATGGCCTGGCGCACGCGCGCATCGGCGGCGTCCAGGCCCGGCGTGCCGGCCAGGGCCTCGTCGATCAAATCATTCAATTGCGCATCGCCGAGCGAGGTCCACCAGTCGCGCTGCGGAAACGCGGCGTCGGACAGCGACGCGCCGGCGAAGCTGCGCTGGGTCGCGAGGTCGTCGGGGTCGAGCGCGCGGCCTTCGGGGACCAGGCCGCGGGTGCTGGCGCAGCCGGCGAGGATCAGCGCCGCGGCGAGCGGCGCGAGCACGAAGAGCAGCCCGCGGCGCGGGCGAGTGTCGATGGCGGACATGGCTCAGGAACCGGTGAGGGAGAGGTTGTCGCGAACCTGTTCGAGCAGACGGTAGAGCTGGTCGCGGTCGTTTTCGCTGAGGCCGGCCATCGCGCGTTCGCGCACGCGGCGGCCGCACTGGTCGATGTCGGTCCAGATCGCCGAACCGGCCTCGGTCAGGTGGATGTTGATCGCGCGGCGATCGTCGGGATCGGCGACGCGCGCGACCAGGCCACGGCTTTCCAGCTTGTCGAGCAAGCGGGTCATCGCCCCCGGGTTGAGCTGGGCGGCGCGCGCCAGCTCGGTCACACCGGCGGTGCCGATCGCGAGTTCCTTGAGGGTGATGAACTGGCTGAAGGTCAGATCGTGGCCGGCCTGGGCCAGCTCGCGTTCCATCTGCGCCCACATCGCGTCGCGGACCTGGCGGAACAGCAGGCCCAGGTTCGAGGTGGAGCAGGGCTGGGTCGGATTGGGGGTGGTCATGGCGCGAAATAATCTGCGCCCAGGCAATAGTTGTCAAGGCAAATATTGTTCCGGCAAGCGCCGGTTAAGCGAAGTCGACAGACCGTGCAAACAGGCGCCGCCCGCGGCGTGTGCGCAGGCAGGTAATTGATTCATCGGTTATTGGGCGCAGCCTAGCTTTTGGCTGCTGGTCTCGGCGGCGCTCAGCTCGGAACGCTCCGCGCCCGCAGGCGCCGCGGTCCTCAGGTCCTGCGCAGGACCAGTTCGAGCACGAACTTGCTGCCGAAGAAGGCCAGCACCAACAGGACCATCGCCGCCAGGGTCCAGCGCACCGCGGTGGCGCCGCGCCAGCCGTAGCGCCAGCGCCCCAGCAGCAAGCCGCCGAAGGCCAGCCAGGACAGCACGCTGAGCACGGTCTTGTGGACCAGGTGCTGGGCGAACAGGTTCTCGACGAACAGCACCCCGGTCAGCAGGGTCGCGGTCAACAGGGCGAAGCCGACCGCGATAGTGCGGAACAACAGGCTTTCCAGTTCCACCAGCGGCGGCAGGGCGCGCAGCCAGCCGTGGAACTCGCGCCGGCGCAGGGCGCGCTCCTGCAGCCACAGCATCAGCGCGAACAGGGCGGCGACGGCCAGGGTGGCGTAGGCGAGCAGTGCGAACCAGGCGTGCAACTGAAGGCGCCAGTCCAGCGGCGCCGGGTGCTGGACGTGGCCGGTGAACTGATAGGCCCCCAGCATCAGCGCGGCGAGCGGGAACACCACCACCCCGAGCGCGGCCATCCGTCCGGAGGCGCCGACCACCGCGGTCAGCGCGGCCATGCCCAGGCCGACCAGGGACAGCGCGGCGAAGAAGTGCAGGTCGGCGCCGCCGGCGGCGCGCCAGGCCAGGAAATGCGCGGCGCCGTGCAGCAGCACCGCCAGATTGGCCGGCACCAGCCACGACCGCGCCTGCCGCCCGCCGTCGTGGCGCACCGCTGCGATCAGCAGCCCGCTGGCGACGAAATAGAGCGCGATCGCGATGAGAACGATTGTCATCGCGGCAGTGTGGCATAGCGGCATGGCGATCTGCAGCGGCCGGATGGCGGATTCGCGCGCCGGGCTATACTTCGCGGCCTCATCAGACCCATACGGCAAGGCCGCCCGGCATCGTCCCGGTCGCGCCGGCCCCAACGCAGGTAGCGCGCGCATGTTCGAATCCCTGACCCAACGCCTCTCCGGCACCATCGAGCGCCTGCGTGGCCGCGGCCGTCTGACCGAGGAAAACATCCGCGAATCGCTGCGCGAGGTCCGCATCGCCCTGCTCGAGGCCGACGTCGCCCTGCCGGTGGTGCAGGCCCTGATCGAGCGCATCAAGATCCGCGCGGTCGGCCAGGAAGTGCTCAAGAGCCTGACCCCGGGCCAGGCCCTGATCAAGGTGGTGCGCGACGAGCTGACCACGGTCATGGGCTCGCAGGCCGCCGACCTGAACCTCAACGTGCCGGCGCCGGCGGTGATCCTGATGGCCGGCCTGCAGGGCGCGGGCAAGACCACCACCGTCGGCAAGCTCGCCAAGCACCTGCGCGAGCGCCGCAAGAAGAAGGTCATGGTGGTCTCGGCCGACGTCTACCGCCCGGCCGCGATCGAGCAGCTCAAGCAGCTCGCCGAGCAGGTCGAGGTGCTGTTCTTCGCCTCCGACGCCTCGCAGAAGCCCGAGGACATCGTCCGCGCGGCGATCGCCGACGCGCGCAAGTCCTACGTCGACGTGCTGCTGGTCGACACCGCCGGCCGCCTCGCCATCGACGAAGCGATGATGAGCGAGATCAAGTCGCTGCACGCCGCCGCCGCGCCGGTCGAGACATTGTTCGTGGTCGATTCGATGACCGGCCAGGACGCCGCGATCACCGCCAAGGCCTTCAGCGAAGCGCTGCCGCTGACCGGCGTGGTGTTGACCAAGACCGACGGCGATGCCCGCGGCGGCGCGGCCTTGTCGGTGCGCTACGTCACCGGCCGCCCGATCAAGTTCATCGGCGTCGGCGAGAAGCCCGACGGCCTCGATGTGTTCCACCCCGACCGGGTCGCCAGCCGCATTCTCGACATGGGCGACGTGCTGTCGCTGGTCGAGCAGGTCGAGCAGCAAGTCGACAAGGACAAGGCGCAGAAGCTCGCCGAGAAGGTCGCCAAGGGCAAGAAGTTCGACCTCAACGACATGAAGGACCAGCTCGAGCAGATGCAGAACATGGGCGGCCTGCATGGCCTCATGGACAAGCTGCCGGGCATGGGCCAGATCCCGGAGTCGGTCAAGAACCAGGTCACCGGCAAGGAAGTACCGCGCATGGTCGCGATCATCAATTCGATGACCAAGAAAGAGCGCCGTAACCCGGGCCTGCTCAACGGCTCGCGCCGCGCCCGCATCGCCAAGGGCGCCGGCCTGACCCCGGCCGACGTCAACAAGCTGATGAAGCAATATCAGCAGATGGAAAAAATGATGAGCAAGCTGTCCGGCGGCGGCATGAAGGGCCTGATGCGCGGCATGAAGGGCATGATGGGCGGTCGCGGCGGCATGCCGTTCCGCTGATCGCGCCACGCTCGCGGCGTCGACATCGCAGATCGGAAACGGCGGCCGCGAGGCCCCGTTTTTGTATCGTCGAGCTGCCGTCGCTTTGTCTGGCCAAGGCGCACGCCAGGCGGATGGGGCCGCGCGGTCCGGACGCGGCGGCAGCCCTGCAGGAGAGGCGGGATTTTGTTCAGGGATGGGCGGTGTGCCGGCGATCCAGGCTGATCCGGGCCTGATCCGATCCGGGCCCGATCCGATCCAGCTCGATCCGATCCGGCCCGATCCGATCCGGCCGAACGGGGTTCGGGTCGACGGGGAGGGCCCCGGGTTTGCCCAAGCCGCGGAATCGGTTAGACTTTCCGGCTTACCCCGTCATTCCGACGGCTGGGCAACACAGGAAAGCAGACCCATGGTCAAGATTCGACTGACCCGCGGCGGCGCCAAGAAGCGTCCGTTCTACCACATCATCGTTACCGACAGCCGCAGCGCCCGCGACGGCCGCAACATCGAGCGCGTCGGTTTCTACAACCCGGTCGCCGCCGGCGCCGAGAAGCGCGTCGAGCTCAACGTCGAGCGCGTCAAGCACTGGGTCTCCCAGGGCGCGCAGCTGACCGATAAGGTCGCCGACCTGTACAAGCAGGCCGTCAAGGCCGCTCCGGCCGCCTGAGCCGGCAGGCCGCGCGCCTGGCGCGCGGCCCGATTACGCACCGATGACAGATTCCACGCGCCGCATCCTGCTGGGCAGGGTGCTTGGCGCTTTCGGTCTTCGCGGCGAAGCCAAGCTCGAGTCCTGGACCGAGCCGCGCGTCGCGATCTTCCGCTACCAGCCCTGGATCGTGCGCGACCCGCAGGGCCGCGAACGCGAGCTTTCGGGCGTGCGCGGGCGCGAAAGCGGCAAGTACCTGATCGCCAATTTCCCTGAGGTCACCGATCGCGACGCGGTCGAGGCCATGCACGGCACCGAGATCTACGTGCCGCGTTCGGCGCTGCCGCCGCCCAAGGCCGGCGAATACTACTGGGTCGACCTGGAAGGCCTGCGCGTGGTCACCACCGAGGGCGTTTCGCTCGGCACGGTTTCGCATCTGTTCTCCACCGGCGCCAACGACGTGCTGGTCGCGCGCGACGACACCCGCGAGCGCATGATTCCGTTCGTGCTGCCGCAGTACGTCACTTCGGTCGATTTCGAGGCCAACCTGGTCACGGTGGATTGGGATCCGGATTTCTAGAAGTGAGCGTGCAGAAGTGAGGAGCGAGCGGAGCCGCTGATCCTGTGACTCACTGTTCGCCCCTCCAGGCTCCTTTTTAAGCCGTGTTCCGAGAGTGCGAAAGTTTCCCGCTTCTTCTCGCTTCTCGCTTCTCACTTCTCTTGGCTCACTCCTCGACATGCGCATCGACCTCATCAGCCTGTTCCCCGAATTCGTCGCCCAGTGCGCCGCGTTCGGCGTGGTCGGCCGTGCCGGCGAACGCGGGCTGTTGTCGCTGCACGGCTGGAATCCGCGCGACTACGCCGAGGGCAATTACCGGCGCGTCGACGAGCGTCCGTTCGGCGGCGGCCCCGGCATGGTGATGCTGATCGAACCGCTGCGTGCGGCGATCCGCGCCGCGCGCGCGGCCGACCCGGCGCCGGCGCGGGTGGTCTACATGAGCCCGCAGGGCGTGCGCCTGGACCAGGCCAAGGTCCGCGAACTGGCCGCCCATGAACGCCTGATCCTGCTGTGCGGCCGCTACGAAGGCGTCGACGAGCGCCTGATCCAGGCCGAGGTCGACGAGGAAATCTCGATCGGCGACTACGTCCTGTCCGGCGGCGAGCTCGCCGCGGCGGTGATCGTCGATGCGGTCGCCCGGCTTCAGGACGGCGCCCTCAACGACGCCGAGTCGGCGGTCCAGGACAGTTTCGAGGACGGCCTGCTCGATTGCCCGCATTACACCCGTCCGGTCGAGCACGAGCTCGGCGCCGTGCCGGCGGTACTGATGTCGGGCAACCATGCCCAGATCGCGCGCTGGCGCCGGCAGCAGTCGCTGGGCCGGACCTGGCAGCGCCGGCCCGACCTGCTCGACGAGGCCGCCCTGTCCAAGGCCGACCGCAAGCTGCTGGAGGCCTACCGGGCCGAGCTGGCGGCCGCCCGGTCCGCCGCGGCGGTGCCGGGCGAGGGCGGGGCTGGAAGCGTTTCCAGCGACGACCCGGCCCCGGCCGGGGCCTCAGGTCCGGGCGGATCGGCCTGAGGCCGGCCCCCGGACTGGCAACGCGGGAAAAAATGCCGCTATAATTAGCCGCTTAGCCGTACCCATTTGCTGTACCGATGCCATGACGCGGGTCCACGTGCACTCGCGCAACAACTAATCCAACAGGCCGCACCCATGAACAAGCCCTCTATCCACACCCTGCTGCAGAACTTCGAAGCCGAACAGATCCAGCGCAAGCTGCCCGACTTCAGCCCCGGCGACACCGTCGTGGTCAACGTCAAGGTCAAGGAAGGCAACCGCGAGCGCGTCCAGGCCTATGAAGGCGTGGTCATCGCCAAGAAGAACGGCGGCCTGAACTCCTCGTTCACCGTGCGCAAGATCTCGCACGGCTTCGGCGTCGAGCGCGTCTTCCAGACCCATAGCGCGATCATCGACTCGGTCGACGTCAAGCGCCGCGGCAAGGTTCGCGCCGGCAAGCTGTACTACCTGCGCGGCCTGGAAGGCAAGAAGGCCCGCATCAAGGAAGACCTCGCTGCCTACGCGCGCGCCAAGAGCGCTGCCGCGGCCACCGCAGCCGAGTAATCCCGTCGCCGCGCTTCACCGCGCAGCGCATCGAACGGCCGCCGCAAGGCGGCCGTTTTCGTTTCCGCGGGCCTCGGCCGGAGCGAAGCGTCGGCGCCATCTCGGTTGCAGATCGACCGCCGCATCGAGCGGTTTCGTACGCCGCCGACCTCGCTGCGGCAGTGCTGGCGCGATGGCCGGGCGTGTCGTCGGGATTGGCCGCAACCGCCCCGTTGATTGGCCGCAGCGGCGATGTACGCCGAGTCCGGTTCGCGCTAGATTCCCGACGCGGCGCGGCCGCACGATGCCGCCACCGCGGCAGGAGAGGGCAAGTGAATCCGGGTTTGTCAGAAGGCGATATCTGCACCTATCTGCGCAGCGACGGTGCCTGGGGGTTCTTCTGGGTGCAGCGCATCGATGCCTTGCCCGACGGTCGCGACGCCTTGTCGCTGCGCAAGTTCGACACCCACACCGCCGAGGAAGTGCGGCGCGAACACCTCGACGAAGTCGCCGAACTCAAGAGCCTGCGCCTGCTCGGCCATTTCCCGATCGTCGGCACGCGCGTGGCGGAAGTCGAACCGCGGGTGATCGGCCACATGCCGGTGCGCGAGGACGATCTGGAGGGCTACCGGATCTGGCGCGAAGCCTTCGACAAGGGCGAGGCCGGGGTGTTCACGCTCGCCTTGCAGGACATCTGAGCGCGACGCCTGTCGGCGACGACGGCGTGGCGAAGACGGCGTGGCGACGCCGCGTGCCGGTCGGTGCGCCGCAAGTCGTCGTAAACGCGGTCGCGGCCCGCGCCGCCCCGACCCGAGGGTCATCGCCGGTGTCGGCGCGAGATCGAGACGTCGCGGTCCCGGCTTACGCCGCTCCTGCAGTGGGGCTGCCTCAGGACGCAGGACGCTCGGGCGAGCCCGAATCGGTAGTTGCATCGGCCTCGGCATGGGCATCGGCGACAGCGGCGAGTTCGTGGATCCGCTCCGGGCTGGCATCGGCCACCGGCGCGGGCGGTTGCGCGGCGATTTCGGCCGGGATGGCGATGGTCTGGGTGGCGATCGGCGCGACCACGCGCTCGGGCGCGGCCATCATCCGCGAACGCCGCCAGCCGCCCCAGCGGTAGTAGGCCATCGACATCAGCATCGAGCACAGCGCGCTGACCGGAAAACTCCACCACAACGCATCGGTGCCGATCACCGGCTGCAGGAGAGTCGCGAACGGCACCCGGATGCCCCACAGCGCGAAGCCCAGGATCAACAGCGGCGGCACCACCGCGCCGGTCGCGCGCACCACGCCGGAAATCACGAAGGTCACGCCGAAGAACAGGAACGACCAGATCGCGATGTGGTTGAGGTGGCGCGCGATCTCGAACGATGCGCTGCCCTCCGGCAAGAACAGCGCCAGGGTGTAGCGGTCGAACAGGATCAGCGGCACGATCAGAGCGCCGGTCATGAGGAAGTTGAAACCGGTGCCGGTGCGCGCGGTCGCATCGACCCGCTCCCAACGGCCGGCGCCGACGCTCTGCGCGGCGATAGACGAACAAGCCGCGCCGATCGCCATCGCCGGCATCTGCACATAGGTCCACAACTGCAGGGCGGCGCCGTAGCCGGCCGCGGTGCCGGTGCCGTGGGCGTTGACCAGGCTGATCATCGCGATCATCGCCAGCGAGATCAGCACCATCTGCAGGCCCATCGGCACGCCCTTGACGATCAGCGCGCGCAGCACGACGGGGTCGATCTTGAGCAGGTGCGCGTCCTGGCGCCCGAGCCAGAGCACATGGCGCTTGCGCCGCAGGTGCAGCAGCATCGCCATCAGGCTCAAGCCCTGGGCGAAAAAGGTCGAGGCCGCCGAGCCGGCGATGCCGAGCGCGGGCACCGGCCCCCAGCCGAAGATCAGCAAGGGGTTGAAGACGATGTCGAGCGCCACCGACATCAGCAGGAAGCGGAAAGGCGTGCGCGAATCGCCGGCGCCGCGCAGGGCCGCGGAGACGAAGGCGAAGGCGTACAGGAACGGCATCGACAGGAAGATCACCCGCAGGTAATCCTCGGCCAGCGGCAGCGCCGCCGCCGGGGTGCCCATCGCGCGCAATACCGGGTCGGCCATGAACCAGCCGGCCGCGGCGATCAGCGCCGACAGGCCGATGAAGAAGGTCGCGCTGGTGCCCATCACCCGCCGCGCGCGGGCGGTGTCCTTGGCGCCGATCGCCTGGCCGATCAGGATGGTCGCGGCCATGCCGATGCCGAAGATCGAACCGATCAGGAAGAACATGATGTTGTTGGCGTTCGCGGTCGCGGTCAGCGCGGCCTCGCCGAGATAGCGCCCGACCCAGATCGAATTGATCGAGCCGTTGAGCGACTGCGCGGCGTTGCCGGCCATGATCGGCAGGGCGAAGCCGATCATCGTGCGTCCGATCGGGCCTTCGGTCAGCAGAGGGCTGCCGCGTGAGGGGCTGGAGGCCATGGCGGGATCCGTGCGGGGTCGCGGCAGTATGCCGGCTGAGCGGTGAGCGGCGCGGCCATGCCGTCCGCGGCCCTCAGTTGCCGTGTAGGAAGGCGGTGGTATCTTTCGCGCCGATGAGCAAGCAAGAGATTCCCTCGCCGCCGCCGCAGGCCTCGGTCCGCCTGGATCTGTGGTTGTGGGCGGCGCGCTTCTTCAAGACCCGCAGCCTGGCGCGGCAGGCGGTCGAGACCGGCAAAGTCGAGATCGGCGGCCAGCGCGGCAAGGCCTCGCGCGCGCTGCGCGTCGGCGATGCCTTGCGCATCGCGCGCGGCGAGGAAGTGTTCGAGATCGCGGTGACCGGGCTCAGCGATACGCGCGGGCCGGCCAGCGTCGCCCAGGCCCTGTACGCCGAGACCGAGGCCTCGCGTCTGGCGCGCGAGCAGGCACGGGCGATGCGCGCGGCCGAACGTAACGGCTATCGCGCGCCGCAGAGCAAGCCCGACAAGCGCGCGCGGCGACTGATCAAGGCCTTGGGCGATATCGACGCGCTGTAAGTCGCGGGTTCTGCGGGCCATAACGCCGGACGAAAGCGCCGAAACGAACGCGCCGAACTGGAACTTCTCAAAAGAACTTCCAAACGCCCCCAAACGAAAACGGCTGCGCCTGGGCGCAGCCGTCGTCGACGGATCGGAATGCCGGGCCGGCGTCAGCGCTGGCCGCCGCCGAGCAGGCCGCCGCCGATCTTGAGCAGGTCGCCGAGGCCGACCTGGCCGTCGCCGTCCCGATCGAGCACCGCGCCGAGCAGGCCGCCGCCTAGGCCGCCCTGCTGCGAGATGCGTTGCTCTTCCTGGCCGAGGACCTGGCCGAGCGCCTGCGGCGAGGCCGCCTGGTTGCCGCCGGACATCATCCGTTGGGCGAGGTAGGACAGGACGATCGGCGCCAGCACCTTCAACAAGGTATTGGCCTGGCTGCCGCCGAGGCCGGTGGCCTGGCCGAGGCCTTCCGCCGCGGTTTCCTGGCGGCCGCCGAAGATGTGGCCGAGGATGCCGGCGCCGTCGGTCTGCCGGCTTGCGCCGCCGCCGAGCACCGCACCGAGCACGCTGCCGATGTCGAGGCCGCCGCCTGCGCCGGCATGGTCGCGTTGCAGCGCGCCGAACAGCGCTTCGGCGCCCTGCGGCTGGCTGGCATTGCGGCCGAGCGCGCCGATCAGCAGGGGCAGGGCGGCACTCACTGCGTTCTGCGTCTGCGGTTGCGACAGCCCGAGTTGGCTGCCCAGTTGCGCCAGCGGCTGGCCTTGGAGTTGGTTGAGAAGGTCGTCGGTCAGCGAAGCGCTCATCAGGGTAGGTCCAGTGCTGGGAAACCCGATGCTAGCGCCGGCCGATGAGCTTGGGGTGAGATTCGCCGGTTTTTTTCGCTGGCACACCTGCCAGCCGATAAGCGGCCGATAAGCCGCCCATGCAACGGTGATCGCCGACGATTCGTTCGCTCGAGTCGAGCGGCCGTAACGCACTCGCCGGCGCATAGCGGAAGGGCCGGCCTTCCGGCCGGCCCTTCGTATCGGCGCCGAGCGGCTCGGCTCAGGCGAGGTCGAAACGGTCGGCGTTCATCACCTTGTTCCAGGCGGCGACGAAGTCGTGGACGAACTTCTCCTGCGCGTCCGAGCTTGCGTACACCTCGGCCAGTGCGCGCAACTGCGAGTGCGAACCGAATACCAGGTCGACGCGCGTCGCCGTCCACTTCAGTTCGCCGGTCTTGCGGTCGCGGCCTTCGAACACGTCCTTGGCGTCCGACACCGGCTTCCACACCGTGCCCATGTCGAGCAGGTTGACGAAGAAGTCGTTGCTCAAGCTGTCGGCGCGATGCGTGAGCACGCCGTGCCGGCTCGGGCCGACGTTGGTGCCGAGCATGCGCAGGCCGCCGACCAGCACGGTCAGTTCCGGCGCGCTCAGACCGAGCAACTGGGCCTTGTCGATCAGCAGCGATTCGGCGCTCGCTTCGTACTTGCCCTTGAGGTAGTTGCGGAAGCCGTCGGCGATCGGTTCGAGCACGGCGAAGGAATCGACGTCGGTTTGTTCCGCGCTGGCGTCGCTGCGTCCCGGGGCGAACGGCACTTTGACCGGATGGCCGGCGTTCTTCGCCGCCTGCTCGACGCCGGCCGCGCCGGCCAGCACGATCAGGTCGGCCAACGAGACCTTCTTGCCGCCGGACTGCGCGGCGTTGAAATCCTGCTGGATCGCTTCCAGGGCCGACAGCACCTTGGCCAACTGCGCCGGCTGGTTCACTTCCCAATCCTTTTGCGGGGCCAGGCGGATGCGTGCGCCGTTGGCGCCGCCGCGCTTGTCGGAACCGCGGAAGGTCGAGGCCGAGGCCCAGGCGGTCGAGACCAATTGCGAGATCGGCAGGCCCGAAGCCAGGATCTTGCCCTTGAGCGCGGCGATGTCCTGCTCGTCGATCAGCGGGTGATCGACGGCCGGCACCGGGTCCTGCCAGATCAGCGCTTCGGCGGGGACTTCGGGGCCGAGATAACGCGTGCGCGGCCCCATGTCGCGATGGGTCAGCTTGAACCAGGCGCGGGCGAAGGCGTCGGCGAACTGGTCGGGGTTTTCGAGGAAGCGGCGCGAGATCTTTTCGTAGGCGGGGTCGACGCGCAGCGACAGGTCGGTGGTCAGCATGGTCGGCGCGCGGCGCTTGTTCGGGTCGTGCGCGTCGGGAATGCTGTCGGCGCCGGCGCCGTCCTTCGCGATCCACTGGTGCGCGCCGGCCGGGCTCTTGCTCAGTTCCCACTCGTAGCCGAACAGGTTTTCGAAGAATTGATTGCTCCACTGGGTCGGCGTGCTGGTCCAGGTGACTTCCAGGCCGCTGGTGATCGCGTCGCCGCCGAGGCCGCTGCCGAAGCTGCTGCTCCAGCCCAGGCCTTGCTGTTCGAGTTCGCCGCCTTCCGGCTCGCGGCCGACGTGCGATTCCGGGCCGGCGCCGTGGGTTTTGCCGAAACTGTGGCCGCCGGCGATCAGGGCGACGGTTTCCTCGTCGTCCATGGCCATGCGCGCGAAGGTTTCGCGGATGTCGCGGGCCGCCGCGAGCGGGTCGGGGTTGCCGTTCGGGCCCTGCGGATTGACGTAGATCAGCCCCATCTGCACCGCGCCGAGCGGGTTCTCCAGGACGCGGTCGCCGGAGTAGCGCTTGTCGCCGAGCCAGGTGGTTTCGGTGCCCCAGTACACGTGCTCTTCCGGTTCCCACACGTCGGCGCGGCCGCCGGCGAAGCCGAAGGTCTTGAAGCCCATCGACTCCAGGGCGACGTTGCCGGTGAGGATCATCAGGTCGGCCCAGGAGATCTTGTTGCCGTACTTCTGCTTGATCGGCCACAGCAGGCGGCGGGCCTTGTCGAGGTTGCCGTTGTCCGGCCAGCTGTTGAGCGGGGCGAAGCGCTGCTGGCCGGCGCCGGCGCCGCCGCGGCCGTCGAAGGTGCGGTAAGTGCCGGCGCTGTGCCAGGCCATGCGGATGAACAAGGGGCCGTAATGGCCGAAGTCGGCCGGCCACCATTCCTGCGAGTCGGTCATCAGCGCACGCAGATCGTTCTTCACTGCGGCCAGGTCGAGGCTCTTGAAGGCTTCGGCATAGTCGAAGTCCTCGCTCATCGGGTCGGCCTGCGGGGTCTGTTGGTGCAGGACCTTGAGGTTGAGCTGGTTAGGCCACCAGTCGCGGTTGGAGGTGCCGCCACCGGCGGTGTGATTGAAGGGGCATTTGCTTTCGTTGGACATGGCTACGTGCCTTTGAGGTGTGGAACCGTCGACTGGGAGTTCGTTGGGTGGCGCAGCGGTATGCGCGCGGCCGTGAGGCGGGCGGCGCGAGGCTTCTTCAGTGAGGAGAGGGCGACGGATGGGCGGGCCGATCGTCGTGCGGTGGAAGCCAGTCGTGCGATGAAGGCGGTCCGCGCAGGCGCTCCGGGGCAAAACCCGAGCCTTCGCCGAAGGGAGCGCCGGAGGCTACGGACGTCGAAGGCGGTCGGTCCTGCTGGCTCATCGCTGGGGGGGCCGTCACGAGGGGACGAAGGAACGATAGGCCCGGATCACTCGCATGTGAAATCGATCCTTTCGACGTATCCGATAGGGGGTGGCTATGGACGACGAGCGGGACGGCGGCGCCACCATGACGCCCAGCACGGATGGAGGGCCGATCGCAGCGGGACCGCGACCGGCGGACGGATTCGGAAGAGTCGAACCGTCGGCCGCCCCGACAGCGGCAGGCGGCCGACGGTCAAGGCGCAGCGGCGGGAGCGCGACCGCGTGGCATCGCCGCGATGTCTTCGCGGCTTTGCCGTTCCACCGTTGAAGCGATGCGAGCCGAGCTCAGCCGCCCTGCATCACATCGAACTCGCCGCCGAGCACCCGGTCGAGGCGGCCGCTGCGCCAGCCGCGCACGCCGTCGCGCACCAGCGGCGAGGGCGACTCGCGATAGCGGCGGCAGATCCGCCGCTCGCCCTCGGCCGGCGCCTGAGCGACGCGCGCGCGGCCCGGCAGGTCCGGCGCGACCTGCACCGACAGCGAGACCCGGCGGGTGACTCCTTCTTCCTGGTCTTCGAGTACGTGCAGGCCGGACTCGGCCTGCAGCAGGTCGTAGGCGCCGAAACCGCTCACCGCCAGCCAGGCCTTGCAGCGTTCGGCGTCCTGGCGCAGAACTTCGACCCGCATGTTGCGGCGCTGCGCCCAGGCCAGGTACATCGCCAGCAGGCGCTGCCACCACAGCCGCAGGTCGGGGCCGTGGCGCAGGTGCGCGGCTTCGTCGGCGTCGATTTCGAGCAGGGCGTCCTGCGGGCGTTGCTCGCGCACGGCGTCGACCGCCAGGCCGAGCAGGAACAGCAACTGGGCGACACGGCCGGCGAATTCGTCGCTGCCGCCGTCTTCGCGCAGACGCTGGCGCATGCGGTGGGCGGTATCGAGCGCGCTCTCTATGCGGTCGCGGCGCTCGATGCGGTCGAGCACCAGGTGGCGGTCGCCGGCGTTCCAGAAACCGGCCTCGGCCATGCGCGCGTAATCGGCTTCGCGCGCGCCGATCCAGTCCTGCGCGGCCACGGCCTGGTCGAGCTGTTGCAACCGGGCATCGAGCCGCGCCACCGCCGCGGCGGCGGCCGACGGCGCATGCACCAGGTCGCGCAGGTCGCCGGCCTCGGCGGGCGCGGCGACTTCGGTCTCGGCGCCGGCCTGGCGCCGCGAGGCGTCTGGGTCGATGAACTGCACGTCGAGTTGGTCGCCGGCGCTGCGCACGAACAGGAACTGGTCGCCCTGCGGCGCGCGGTGCTCGACGATGCTGCGCGCCAGCGGCGCCAGCAGGTAATGCTCGATCGCGCGCCGCAGCGGTCGCGCGCCGAGGTCGGGGGTGAAGCCGCGGTCGAGCAGGAACTCGATCGCCGAGGGCTCCCATTCCACCGCCCAGTCGCGATTGCGCAGGCCGCGCCGGGTCAACACGCGCTTGAGTTCCTTGTGCAGGATCTCGCGCATCAGGCTGCGGTCGAGCGGGTTGAACAGCACGATCCGGTCGAGACGGTTGAGGAACTCGCGGCGGAAGGTCTCGAACAAGGCCTTCTCGACCGCGTCGCGCGAGTAACCGCCGCGCGCCGAGGTGAAGCCCGGGCCGGCGCTGCGCGAGATGGTCGAGCCGACGTTGCTGGTCAGGATGATGATGCTGTGGCGGAAATCGGCGGTGTGACCGCTGCGGTCGCTCAGGCGCGCATCGTCGAACACCTGCAGGAACAGGTCCCAGACTTTCGGATGGGCTTTCTCGAACTCGTCCAGCAGCACCACCGAGAACGGCTGCTCGCGGATACGCGAAGTCAGCGAACGCACGCCGCTATGGCCGCTCTCGTCGGCGGTCAGGCGCCAGGCCGAGTCCTCGGATTGGAACTCGCTCATGTCCAGGCGCAGCAGGCGTTCGTCGCTGCCGAACAACAGCTCGCCGAGCGCTTTCGCCAGCTCGGTCTTGCCGGTGCCGGTCGGGCCGGCGAACAGGAACACGCCGATCGGCCGGCCGCTGTCGATCAGGCCGGCCTTGAGCATGGCGATGCGGTCGAGCAGGGCGTCGACGGCTTCGTCCTGGCCGATCACGCGCTGGCGGAAGAACGCGCGCAGCCGGTCGAGGTCGAGGCTCTGGCGGTCGTCGATGACGTCGAGCGGCAGGCCGCTGCGCTGGGCGATGGTCGCGAGCAAGCGCTCGGCGTCGAGCGGCAAGGCCGGCGGCGTTTCGGTCAGCGCGCTCTGCAGAGCGTCGTTGAGCAGGCGCAGCAGGCGGCCGGGTTCTTGTTGCTCGGGGAAATACTGGGCGGCCATGCGCGCGCCCTCGGCCAGCGTGCGCGGGTCGGCGACCGGACGGCCGAGGCGTTCGCCTTCCAGGCGCGCCCACTCGGCGGCGATCGCTTCCAGTGCTTCGGCCTCGGTCGGCAGCAGCGCCACGATTTCGACGTGGTGCTTGAGCACCGGACGCGCGATCAGCAACTGCGCCAACTGGCGCGGGGTGATCTCGCCGATCACCCGCAGTTGGCCGCGCTCGATCGCCGGCAGCACCAGGTCGAGCAGGCCGCGCGGGTCGCGCGAGTGCGAGCCCTTGGCGAGCAGGTCGAAGAACTCCGGTGCGCGCCACACCGCGCGCTTGCGGTCGAGCACGCCGAGCATCTCGCGCACCCGCTCTTCGAGTTCGCCGATGTAGCTCTGGCCGGACAGGATCTCCGCCGCCGAGGCCTCGAACACCAGCCAGCCCTCGGCCTGCAGGCGCTCGGCCAGCAGATCGATCAATACGGTCTTGCCGACGCCGTGCTCGCCGGATACCAGCACCGAAGCGGCATCGTCGCCCGACAACAGCTCGTGCAGCCGCTCCAGTTGGCGGGCGAGGGCGTCGTGGACGATGCGGGTCTGCGGCTTGGCGCTGGGGTTGATCCGGCCGAAGGCGCCGAGCACGCGGCTTTCGCGGCGCGTGTTGATCGCCCGCTCGGCTTGTTCGAGCAGGGGCTCCAGCAGCGGCGACTGGAAGCGCTTGAGGGTGTCGCGCAACTGCGTCGCGGCGTGTTCGTCCAGTTCGTCCAGCGCCGGCGCGGCCGGCGCCGGCCCGAATTGCTCGGCCCAGTGCAGGTAGTCGCGCAGTTGCTGGCGCACCGGGGCGAAATCCCACCACCACGGTTGGGCATGGCGCATCAGTTTGGGCAGGTCGCCGGCGTCGGGACGGGTGCGCAGGTATTCGATCAGGAAGTGCAGCGGGTAGCCGCCGAACTGGCCGACGTGTTCGAACACCGGATCGAGCGCGACATCGCTGCGGCGCGGCAGGGCCTTGGTGATCATCGACTGCTGCACGTAGCCGGTGCCGCTGAGCTGGCGCACCAACTCGGCGGCGCTGAAGGCTTCGCTCGCGACCAGGTCGACGCCCTGGTGGAACTCGGGCAGGGCGAGCAGGTCGTGCGGACGTTGGATGCGTTCGTCGACCGCATCGATGGAACGGACCAACCGAAGTAATCGATCTTCTGCTGCTTCGGCCGTTTCCGAAGTCGATTCGATCGGTGCTTCGGCTTCGGCTTCGTTTTGGATTTGCTCGACAGCCGGTGCGTTTTCCGCCTCCGCCCGCAGCGCATCCGCCACGGGAGCGACGGTCGCCGCCTGCGGCCGATAAAGACGCGCCAGAATCAGGCCGGCGATCAGGCCGACGACGAGTAATAGGGCTTCCACATGCGCTCCGGTGTCCGTTCCGGGCGCTAGTTTAGCGGTTCGTCCGATAAGGACCGTGCGCTATGACTGTCGGCGGCGATGTCGTTCGATGCCGCCGTCGATCTCTCAGTCGCCGTCCCCGCGCAGGCGGGGATGCAAAGACTTCAGAGCGATGTCGCGGTAGAGCCCGTCATCCCCGCCTTCGCGGGGATGACGGGGTGTGGCGACTGCACCGGTGGGACACGGCATCCCTGTGCACCGCGTTACCTGCGCTCAAACCAGCGCCTTGATCCGGTACAGCGCTTCCAGGGCCTGCTTCGGCGTCAGTTCGTCCGGGTCGACCGCGGCCAGCGCGTCGAGCGCGGCCGAGGAGCTCGCGAACAGGCCGAACTGCTGCGGCTGTTCGAGGGCGGCGGTGGCGAAGGACGGCTTCGGCGTGTCGCGGCCCTGCTGTTCTAGTTCGATCAAACGCCCGCGCGCCTGCTTGACCACCGACTTCGGCAGGCCGGCCAATGCGGCGACCTGCAAGCCGAAGCTGCGGTCGGCCGGACCGTCCTTGACCGCGTGCATGAACACCAGTTGGTCGCCGTGCTCGACCGCGTCCAGGTGCACGTTGGCGATGCCGTTGCCGGGTTCGGCCAAGGCGGTCAGTTCGAAATAATGGGTCGCGAACAAAGTGTAGGCGCGGTTGCTGTGGGCGAGGTGGCGCGCGCAGGCCTCGGCCAGGGCCAGGCCGTCGTAGGTCGAGGTGCCGCGGCCGATTTCGTCCATCAGCACCAGCGACTGGTCGGTGGCGTGATGCAGGATGTAGCTGGTCTCGCTCATCTCGACCATGAAGGTCGACTGGCCGCGGGCGAGGTCGTCGCCGGCGCCGATGCGGGTCAGGATGCGGTCGATCGGGCCGATCAGCGCGCGCGAGGCCGGCACGAAGCTGCCGATATGGGCGAGCAGCACGATCAGCGCGTTCTGGCGCATGTAGGTCGACTTGCCGCCCATGTTCGGGCCGGTGATGACCAGCATGCGGCGGCCGTTGTCCTCGTCGAGGATCAGGTCGTTGGGCTCGAACGGATCCTTGCGCACCGCCTCGACCACCGGATGGCGGCCGCGTTCGATGCGCAGGCCCGGCGCCTCGGCGAGCTCCGGCTGGGTCCAGTCCAGCGCCTGCGCGCGTTCGGCGAAGCCGCACAGCACGTCGAGCTCGGCCAGGGCGGCGGCGCAATGCTTGAGCGGTTCCAGGCGTTCGTTGAGGGCGTCGAGCAATTGTTCGTACAACAGCCGTTCTCGCGCCAGCGAACGCTCGCGCGCCGACAGCACCTTGTCCTCGAACTGCTTGAGTTCCTCGGTGATGTAGCGCTCGGCGTTGCTGAGGGTCTGCCGCCGGGTGTAGTGGGTCGGCGCCTTGTCGGCCTGGCCTTTGCTGATTTCGAGGTAGTAGCCGTGAACGCGGTTGTAGCCGACCTTGAGTGTGGCGATGCCGCTGCTGGCGCGTTCGCGCGCTTCCAGGTCGACCAGGAACTGGTCGGCATTGGTCGACAGGGTGCGCAGCTCGTCGAGTTCGGCGTCGTAGCCGGCGGCGAACACGCCGCCGTCGCGGGCCAGCACCGGCGGCTGCGGCACGATCGCCTCGGCCAGCAGGTGCGCATGCGCGTCGTGCTCGCCGAGCTCGGCGCACAGCGCGTTGAGGCGCGGCGAATCGAGCGGGCTCAGGCAGGCGCGCACGCCGGGCAACAGGCCGAGACCGTCGCGCAAGGTCGACAGGTCGCGCGGGCGCGCGCTGCGCAGGGCGATGCGCGAGAGGATGCGCTCCAGATCGCCGAGCGCGCGGAAGCGTTCGCGGATGTCGTCGCCGGCGCGGCTGTCGATCAGGGTCGCGACCGCCTGGTGGCGATGGCGCAGGACGTTGCGATCGCGCAGCGGGCGGTGCAGCCAGCGGCGCAGCAGGCGCCCGCCCATCGGCGTCACCGTGCTGTCGAGCACGCCGAGCAGGGTGGTGCGGCTGTCGCCGTCGATCCGGCTGTCGAGTTCGAGATGGCGGCGGGTGGCCGCGTTCATCGCGATCGCGCCGTCGCCGGACTCGATCGCGATCGAGGTCAGGTGCGGCAGGCGTTGCTTCTGGGTTTCCTCGACGTAGCCGAGCAGGGCGGCCGCCGCGGCGATCGCCAGCGGCTTGTCTTCCAGGCCGAAACCGCTGAGGTCGTGCAGGCCGAAGAAGCGCAGCAACTGGCGGCGGCCGCTGTCGACGTCGAACAACCACGGCGGGCGCCGGCGCATGCCGCTGCGTTCGGCCACGAACGGCGGCCAGCCGTCTTCGTCGGCGACCAGCAGCTCGGCCGGCTCCAGCCGGGCCAGTTCGGCTTCCAGGGCGTCTTCGCTGGCGACCTCGTTGACCAGGAAGCGCCCCGAGGCCAGATCGGCCCAGGCCACGCCGTAAGCGTTCTTGCCGCGCGCGACCGCCAGCAACAAGGTGTCGCGGCGCTCGTTGAGCAGGGCTTCGTCGGTGACGGTGCCCGGGGTGATGATGCGCACCACCTTGCGTTCGACGATGCCCTTGGCCAGGGCCGGGTCGCCGATCTGTTCGCAGATCGCCACCGACTCGCCGAGCGCGACCAGGCGCGCGAGATAGCCTTCGGCCGAGTGATGCGGCACGCCGGCCATCGGAATCGGTTGCCCGGCCGAGTTGCCGCGCTGGGTCAGGGTGATGTCGAGCAGTCGCGCCGCCTTGCGGGCATCGTCGTAGAACAGCTCGTAGAAATCGCCCATGCGGAAGAACATCAGTACGTCCGGATGCTCCGCCTTGGCGGCGAAGAACTGGCGCATGAGCGGGGTGTGGGCGTCGAGGTTGCGGGCGCTGGAAGAGTCTGGGGCGGACACGAAATACCGGGCGTTCTGATGCGGAGGAGCCTGCGCGCGGGGGCTGCAGGCGGGCGCACAGTATGCCAGCCGGGTTCGGAGCCCGCGCCGCGGCGCGGGCTTGCGGCGGTGGCGGCCTGCGGCTGCGCGCTCGGGCGTACGTCGGCGCTCGCGACGGCGCGGTCGCGCGGTCGCTACGCAGTGTCGGTGTGGGTCCGCGCTCAGCGGCCGTTAGCGGTCCGGTACAGCAGCAATCGGCCAGCGTCTTCGCCGACCCACCAACGGCCGTCGGCGGACACCGCGACCGGCTTGGCGGAGGTGCCGGCCGGGGCGACGAATCCGGGCGGCACCGCGCGCGGCGGTCGCGTGGGCTTGCCGGGAATGCCGCCGCTATCGGCGGAGGCATCGGCGACGCCGGCCGGCAAGGGCTCGGCCGGATAGCGGGTGAGGGCGCAGCGTGGGTCGATCCAGACCGGGTGGCGCACGGGCCCGGCGCCGTCGACATGGGCGTAGCCGGCGGCGGCGACGCCGTCCCCCGCGGTGCCGAGCACGCGGCTCAGGTCGGCGGCATCGCTGCGGCAGGCGAGTTCGCCGTCGCGCCAGCGCTCGGCATGATCGGCGACCAGCCACAGATCGCCGTCGGGTGCATAGCCGAGGTCGGCGATCTCGGCGTCGGTGGCGAAGTCGGCGACCCGGTTGCTGGGCAGGTCGAGCACATGCCAACGCTTGCCGTCGCTCCAGGCGAGCAGGGGCCGGCTCGGGTGGAAGGCGACCGCGCCGGTCAGCACCCGCGAGGGTGCGGAGGACTCCGCGGCCGCCGGCGCAAGGTCCGGGCGCACGGCGCCGGCCCGGCAGGCCGGCAACAGCGCGACCGCACAGGCGATCGCGAGGCAGAGACGGTGCGCGTTGCGATTCATGCGCGCACCAGTCTAGCGGCCATGGAGCGGGGCGCAGCGGCTTGGGTCACGGTACCTGACCGATTCCCATCCGGTCCCACACCGCCTCCAACCCGCCCTGGCGATGGCTCTGCAGCATGTTGCGCGCATCGCCGGCATCGAAGCCGGGGTGGAATTCGACGTGCGGACGATCGACCAGCCCTTGCCAGTTGCCGCCCCATTCCAGCCCCTGGGCGACGGCGATCTCGCCGTAGCGGTCCCAGTTGTGGGTCTCGGCCCAACTCGGCTGGCCGTTGGCGTTGTTGAAGACCAGGTCGACCGCGACGCCGTAGTTGTGCCAGGACTGGCCGGCGCGCGCGTTGGTGACCCGGTTGCCGGGCGCGGTGCGGCCCTGCGCGTACAGCGCGTCCTGTTCGGCAAAGGTGCGGTAGGCGGTGTCCACGCGCATGTTCATGCCTTCGCGGCGCGCCTGCTCGATGACCGCGGTGACCCGGTCGACGACCTCGGGGTTCAGATTCGGGTTGTCGAGGCGGCCGCGCGGATCGGCCGCATGCAGGTCGACCAGGGTCCGGTTCTGCGTGCCGACCTGTTCGGTCAACCGCACGCGGGCGCTGATGTCGCTGTAGACGCTGCGCGCGGTGGTTTCGCTGGCGAGCTGGACGGTGCCGTCGTTGCGGATGGTGCCGACGGTCTGGCCCTGGGCGTCGAGCAGGTTGCCGTTCTGGATGCCGTAGGTGACGCCGTCCAGAGTCAGGGTGCCGGCGTCGGGCGTCAGCGAGGACGGGGTGGCCTGCGGGTTCAGGCTGACTTCGGCCGCGCCCTGCAGATAGGTCGCGGTCGCCGCATTGGGCGCGCTCATGAAAGAGTTGAGCGATTCGACCTTCTGATCTTCGCTGAGCTGGGCGAAATTGCGGTCGGCGACCAGCTGATCGAGCGCGGCGATCGCCTGCGGATTCTGCTCCAACTCGGTACGGATTTCTTCCTCGCGCTGTTCGCTGACGCTAGGCGTGGCCTGGGTTTCGCTGGCCGAGGTGGTGGATTGCGATTCGCTGCTGCGCGATGCGCCGCTGACGCTGTCCATGGGCGTATTCCTTGTCGGGGGAACGGGCCGGAACGTCGCCGCCGGGCGAGGTTCCACGGAAGTTGCGCCCGCATTGCACGCCGCCGGCGGTCGCCTCGCCACCTGGGACCGACCCTAGCGCGGGCCGACCGAAGACTCAGTTTTCGTGCGCGGTTGCGCAGTCGGGTTTGCGCAATCGAGCACCGTCGCCTCGTGCGGTCTCGCCTCTAAAACGCGAACGTTCGTTCGTTTTTTAGAGGGAGGAGTAAGGCCCGGCGCGCTTCTTCGCATCGGCAAGCGATTGCCGATACAAAGGTGTTGCATCGCCGCATGACGTTCGTTAACAGCGTGCTAATTTCCGGACGCCGATTCGATCGAAGCCCGATTCGATCGGCGCCGCTTCGATTCGCGCCTCGCACAGACAGGCCGCAATCGCTCGCGGATTACGTATCGAACAAGGATGTGATCCGCGCAGGGGACGGGCGCGGCATCGCAGACACGGGTCGGAACCCGGACGCATGCCTTCATCTTGCGCCACCGCCGCACCGGACACGCAGTCCCGCACGTCCCGAACGTTTTCAAACTTGGGGGGAAACCAGATGATCGCTCGTCAGCCGGGTCGCAAGTCCTTGTCTTTGGCCATCGCCTTGGCCGTGGCGTCGCTCGCCGCGACCGCACAGGCGCAACAGGCCGGCGCCACGCCTGCCGAGGAGGAGGCCACCACGCTGGCCGGCCTCACCGTGACCGCGCAAAAGCGCGAGGAGGCCATGCAGGACGTGCCGATCTCGATCACCGCCTTGCCCGAGCAGTTGCTGCAGGACACCGGCGTGCGCGACGTGAAGGACCTGCAGATGCTGGTGCCGGGCCTGACCGTGAGCAGCACCCAGAGCGAAGTGCAGACGGTGGCGCGCATCCGCGGCATCGGCACGGTCGGCGACAACGCCGGCCTGGAGTCCTCGGTCGGCGTGGTCATCGACGGCGTCTACCGCCCGCGCAACGGCGTAGGCTTCGGCGACCTCGGCGAGATCGAACGCATCGAAGTGCTGAAGGGCCCGCAGGGCACGGTGTTCGGCAAGAACACCTCGGCCGGCGTCATCAACGTCATCACCCGCCGGCCGAGCTACGACACCACGATCGAGGGCGAGCTGACGATCGGCAACTACGGCGCGGTCGGCCTGGCCGGCTCGTTCAACACCGCGATCGGCGAAAACGCCGCGTTCCGCGTCTATGCCGGCAAGCGCAAGCGCGACGGCTTCACCGACGTCGAGATCGGCCGCGGCCCGCGCGGCGAACGCGAGGACGGCGACCAGAACTTCCACACCTTGCGCGGCCAGTTGCTGCTGGAGCCGACCGAGAACCTCGACATCAACCTGATCGCCGACTTCAGCAGCCGCGAAGAGAACTGCTGCGTCGGCCTGACCACGGTGCGCGGCCCGACCTCGGCGATCATCAACGGCCTGGTCGGCGGCACCGGCGTGGTGCCGGTCGCCGACCCGTTCGCGCGGGTGGCCTGGAGCAATCGCCCGACCACCCAGGACATCAAGGACAAGGGCGTCTCGGCCGAGGTCAACTGGATCACGCCGTGGTTCGGCGGAGCCACCCTGACCTCGATCACCGCCTCGCGCGACTGGCAAGCCATCAACGGCCTGGATTTCGATTTCACCACCGCCGACATGATCTACCGCAATCCGGACGAGGACGAATCCTTCACCGGCTTCAAGCAGTTCAGCCAGGAGTTCCGCCTGACCGGCGCGACCGACAAGCTCGACTGGATGTTCGGCCTGTTCTATGCGGACGAAGACCTCAAGCGCAACGACTCCTACAGCCTGGGCGCGCATTACGAGCCGTATCTGTCGACCGCGGTGCTGAGCCAGATCGCCGCGCGTTTCCCGGCCGGCGTGGTCAACACCGCCAACGCCGCGACCTTCCTGTCCCAGGCCTCGGGCCGCCCGTTCGGCAGCAGCTTCGGCGGGCTCGGCGCGCTCGACCGTTATCAGCAGAACAGCAAGAGCGTGGCCTTGTTCACCAACAACACGTGGCACGCGACCGATGCGCTCGATATCACCCTGGGCCTGCGCTACACCAAGGAAAACAAGGAACTCGACTCGGTCTACAGCAATCCGAACGGCGGCCTCGGCTGCGGCGCGGCGCTGTCCAACCCGACCCGGGTCGGCGCGGCTCTGGCCGCGCGCGGCGTGCCGGCCGCGGCGCGCGCCGCGCTGGTCCAGCAGGTGGTCGGCTTCATGTGCCTGCCCTGGGCCAACACCCTGCACAACGGCCGGGTGACCAACCAGGAGCGCGACGAGAAGGAATGGTCGGGCACGATCAAGGCCGCCTACCGCTGGAACGAGCACGTCATGGGCTATGCCTCGGCCGCCCGCGGCTACAAGGCCGGCGGCTTCAACCTCGATCGCGTGCAGTCCTCCAACGGCCTGTCCTCGGGCACCGCCGGCATCGCCCCGGTCAACGACACCTCGTTCCCGGGCGAGTTCGTCGACAGCTACGAGCTCGGCGCCAAGACCACCTGGGCCGGCGGCAACCTGCTGCTTAACGCGACCCTGTTCCACCAGACCTACACCGACTTCCAGCTCAACAGCTTCCTCGGCACCAGCTTCGTGGTGCGGTCGATACCGGAAGTGGTCTCGCAAGGCATCGACACCGAGATCCTGTGGCAGACCGGGGTCAAGGGCCTGATGCTGCAGGGCGGCCTGATGTACGCCGACACCAAGTACGGCAACGACCCGCTGCCGGACGCCGACCTGGCCAAGTTGCCGGGCGCGCGCGCCAGCTTCGCGCCGCTGTGGTCGGCCTCGGCCTCGGCGACTTACCAGTGGGATTTCGGCGCTTCGCTGATCGGCCGCTTCAACATCGGCGCGAAATACTCGTCCGACTACAACACCGGTTCGGACCTCGACCCGGAGAAGGGCCAAGAGGCCTATACCGTGGTCAACGCGCGTCTGGGCATCGGCGCCAAGAACCGGCGCTGGATGGTCGAGGCCTGGGCGATGAACCTGACCGACGAGGAATACAAGCAGGTCGGCTTCGACGCTCCGTTGCAGACCGGCTCCTGGAACGCCTTTCTCGGCGCCCCGCGCACCTACGGCGTGACCTTGCGGGTGATGTACTGAGCATGCGGGGAGCGGCGGCGACGCCGCTCCCTGTTCGCGATCGTGCCGTAGCGGATAGCGCCTCATGTTGCCTTGGCTCTTAGGGTAGGAGCGGCGCAAGCCGCGACCGCGCCGCCTCACCGACGACGCCACCCGATGCAATCCCGCGTCTCCTGTCGCGGCGCCGCTCCTACTGGGCAGGGCACGTAGTGCGGCCTTGGCTTTAAGGGCAAGAGCGGCGCAAGCCGCGACCGCGCCGCCTCACCGACGACGCCACCCGATGCAACCCCGCGTCTCCTGTCGCGGCGCCGCTCCTACAGGGCAGGGCACGTCGTGCGGCCTTGGCTCCAAGGGCAGGAGCGGCGCAAGCCGCGACCGCGCCGCCTCATCGACGACGCCACCCGATGCAACCCCGCGTCTCCTGTCGCGGCTCACGCCGCTCCTACAGGGCAGGACACGTAGTGCTGCCTTGGCTTTAAGGGTAGGAGCGGCGCAAGCCGCGACCGCGCCGCCTCACCGACGACGCCACCCGATGCAATCCCGCGTCTCCTGTCGCGGCTCACGCCGCTCCTACAGGGCAGGGCACGTAGTGCGGCCTTGGCTTTAAGGGTAGGAGCGGCGTAAGCCGCGACCGCGCCGCCTCATCGATGACGTCACCCGATGCAACCCCGCGTCTCCTGTCGCGGCGCCGCTCCTACTGGGCAGGACACGTAGTGCTGCCTTGGCTTTAAGGGCAGGAGCGGCGCAAGCCGCGACCGCGCCGCCTCACCGACGATGCCACCCGATGCAACCCCGCGTCTCCTGTCGCGGCTCACGCCGCTCCTACAGGGCAGGACACGTAGTGCGGCCTTGGCTTTAAGGGTAGGAGCGGCGCAAGCCGCGACCGCGCCGCCTCATCGATGACGCCACCCGATGCAACCCCGCGTCCCCGTCGCGGCTGGCGCTGCTCCTGCCCTGAAGCGGTCGTGATGCTGCTTCGGCTGGCCGCGATGACGCATCCCGACAGTCACCGCAAAGCCTGATCCGCGACGCCCGCTATAGTGGCGCCATGACGCCCGATACCAGCGACACCGCCCTGCGTGGCCTCGCCGAACGACTCGGCGAGGCCGCGCGCCTCAACCACCACATGCTGGTCACCGCCGAGAGCTGCACCGGCGGCTGGATCGCCAAGACCCTGACCGACATCGCCGGCTCGTCGGCCTGGTTCGGCTGCGGCATCGTCGCCTACAGCTACGAGGCCAAGCAGTCGCTGCTCAGCGTGCGCCCGCAGACCCTGGAGCAATACGGCGCGGTCAGCCGCGAGACGGTGATCGAGATGGTCTCCGGCGCGCTGGCCAACACCGGCGCCACCATCGCGGTCGCGGTGACCGGCATCGCCGGCCCCGGCGGCGGCACCGAGGACAAGCCGGTCGGCACGGTCTGGATCGCCTGGAAACGCCGAGGAGGTTACCCGATGGCCGAGGTCTTCCATTTCGACGGAGATCGCGAAGCGGTGCGGCGCAAGACCGTCGCCGCCGCCCTGCACGCGATGCAATCGCTGACCGGCTGAGGCCGCAGCGGCTAATCGCACGAGCGCGGCCGCAGCGGCGGCCATGCCCGCGATGGCCAGCCTGATTCGGTTTGCCTTATTCGGTTTGCATGGTTCGGCTTTACTTGATCGGCTCATTTGATCGGGCTCCCGTTGATCGGACTCGATCCGGTTCGTCCAAGCCGATCCGCCCGATCCGTCCCGCCCGCTCAAACCAGTTCGCGCGCCCAGACCTGGCCGACCAGGTCGTGGCCGAAGCTGTTGTGCGGCGACTGCTCGATCAGTTCGAAACCGCAGGCTTCGTAGATCCGGCGCGCCGAGCTCAGCACGTCGTTGGTCCACAGCAACATCCGCCGATAACCGGCCTCGCGCGCGAACGCGATGCAGGCGTCGACCAGGCGCCGGCCGACGCCCAGGCCGCGGGCGCGCGGATCGACCAGCAGGCAGCGCAGTTGCGCGGTCGCGGCATCGTCCTCGTTGCGCACCACGAACACGCAGCCGATGCGTTCGCCGTCGAGTTCGGCGATCCAGCAGCGCTCGTACCGCGGATCATGGCGGCTCGCGAAACCCGCGAACAAGGTCGCGACCAGAGCCTCGAACTCGCCATTCCAGCCGTATTCGTCGGCGTACAGCCGCCCGTGCCGTTCGATCGCCCAGCCGATGTCGCCGATCCGGTGCTCGCGTATCCGCAGGCGCTGCGAGGCCGGCAGCGAGGGCGCCGACAAGGCCTGTTCGGCCTCGCGGATCGCGCGCAGCAAGCGGTCCCGGTCCAGTGCGGATAGAGCCGACAACATCCGCGCGGTCGACTCCTGCGAACTGCGGTCGAGCACGGCGAACGCCTCGCGGCCCTTCGCCGACAAGGTCAGCGCGAAGCTGCGCGCGTCCTGTTCGCAGCGGGCTTTCTCGATCAGGCCGTCGTTGGCGAAACCTTGCAGGATGCGGCTCAGATAGCCCGGGTCGAGGCCGAGCGCATCGCCGATCGCGCGCGCGGCGACCGGTTCGCGCTGGGCGAGTTCGAACAGCACCCGGGCCTGAGTCAGCGGGAACGGGCTGCCCGGCAGGTCCTCCTGCAGCACGCCGATCCGGCGGGTATAGAAGCGGTTGAAGGCGCGGACGGCATCGATCTCGGCGGTCGTGACTGCGGCGGTCATGTCGGCTCTCCCGGGCGAGGGCCCAGGCTAAGCAATTGTTTGACTATGTCAATTAAATTACCCGTCGAAACACTTGCCTGAGTGGTTTGTTAGTAGTAATACTACTAACCATGAATCTCACCGACACCCAGCAAGCCATCCTCGCGCTGATCGCCGAACGGATCGACGCCGAGGGTTTCCCGCCATCGCAGACCGAAATCGCCAAGGCCTTCGGCTTCAAGGGCGTGCGCGCGGCGCAATACCACCTCGACGCGCTCGAGACCGCCGGCGCGATCGAACGCATGCCCGGCCGGGCGCGCGGCATCCGCGTGCTGCAGCCGCCGCCGCAGGCGCAGCGCGAGTTGGGGCTGATGTCGGCGAACGAGGAAGCGATCCGCCTGCCGGTGCTCGGCCGGGTCGCCGCGGGGGCGCCGATCGGCGCGGACGCCGGCGCCGACAACTACGTCCTGCTCGACCGCAACATGTTCTTTCCGTCGCCGGATTACCTGCTCAAGGTCAAGGGCGATTCGATGCGCGACGAAGGCATTTTCGACGGCGACCTGATCGGCGTGCACCGCACCCGCGACGCACGCTCGGGGCAGATCGTGGTCGCGCGCATCGACGACGAAATCACCGTCAAGCTGCTCAAGATCGGCAAGGACCGCATCCGCCTGCTGCCGCGCAACCCCGACTACGCACCGATCGAGGTCCAGCCCGATCAGGATTTCGCGATCGAGGGCCTGTATTGCGGCCTGGTCCGGCCGAACCGCTGAGATGGCCCGGGCGAAATCCGACCCGAACGTCGACCGCTACGGCTCGGTGCGCGCCTGCGCCGCCGTGCCTGCCGCGCAAGCCGCGCTGCAAGGCCTGGACGAGGCGGTTTCCGCGGCGTTCTCGCGGAGAAATCCGACTCCCGCGCAGGCCTGCGCCCGGCTGACCGCCGCCGCGCCGAGCGATAATTTGCCTACAGGCGTCGCGGTCTCAGCCTCTGCGATCCGCCTCCTCTAACTTCCTCTCACCACGACACGACTTTAAGGACACCACCATGGACGAGAACAAAAAGCGCGCCCTTTCCGCCGCTCTGAGCCAGATCGAGAAGCAGTTCGGCAAGGGCTCGGTGATGCGCATGGGCGACCGCGCGGTCGAAGCGGCCGAAGTCATCGGCACCGGCTCGCTGATGCTCGACATCGCCCTCGGCATCGGTGGCCTGCCCAAGGGCCGTGTCGTCGAGATCTACGGCCCGGAGTCCTCGGGCAAGACCACGCTGACCCTGCAGGCCATCGCCGAATGCCAGAAGAACGGCGGCACCGCGGCCTTCATCGACGCCGAGCACGCGCTCGACCCGATCTACGCCGGCAAGCTCGGCGTCAACATCGACGACCTGCTGGTCTCGCAGCCCGACACCGGCGAGCAGGCGCTCGAAATCGCCGACATGCTGGTGCGTTCGGCCGCGGTGGACATGGTAGTGGTCGACTCGGTCGCCGCGCTGACCCCGAAGGCCGAAATCGAAGGCGAGATGGGCGACCAGCTGCCGGGCCTGCAGGCCCGCCTGATGAGCCAGGCGCTGCGCAAGCTGACCGGCAACATCAAGCGCTCCAACACCCTGGTGATCTTCATCAACCAGCTGCGCATGAAGATCGGCGTGATGATGCCGGGCCAGAGCCCGGAAGTGACCACCGGCGGCAACGCGCTCAAGTTCTACGCCTCGGTGCGCCTGGACATCCGCCGCATCGGCGCGATCAAGAAGGGCGACGAGATCATCGGCAACCAGACCAAGATCAAGGTCGTCAAGAACAAGCTGGCGCCCCCGTTCAAGCAGGTCCTGACCGAAATCCTCTACGGCGAAGGCATTTCGCGCGAAGGCGAGCTGATCGATATGGGCGTGGAAGCCAAGTTGATCGAGAAGTCGGGCGCCTGGTACAGCTGCGGCGACGAGCGCATCGGCCAGGGCAAGGAAAACGCCCGTCAGTACCTCAAGGAGAATCCCGAGCTGGCCGCGCGTCTCGAGGCGACCTTGCGCGAGAAATTCGTCCCGAGCGATGCCCCGCGCGACGAAGCCATCGAGGAATGATCGCCTGGCGCTGAATAGTTCCGGCTGTGAACGGTTGAGGCTCCATGACGTCGGATCGGCACGACGGTTGGGATGACGATCGGCGTCGCGACAGCGGCGCCGAAGACCCGGGCGGGGAGGGCGGGCAAACCGGTCCCAAGCCCAAGTCCGGCCGCGACACGCTGCTTCGCGAGGAGCTGCGTGCGCGGATGCGTGCGATCGAGGCCGGCGCTGCGGCGCCGAAGCCGGCCCTGGGGCCTGTGGCTTCCGGGCCGGGCCGGTCTTCTACGCCGGACGAGGCCCTGGCCATGGACGGGATCTCCACCGACCCGTCGGACCGGGACGGCGGCCGGCGCTCCGGTTTCTCCGGCGGCGGCTCCGGATCCAAGCGTTCGGGCCTGACACCGTCCTCGGGCTCGAAACGGTCCGGTTCCCAAAGCTTCGGCTCGAAGCCCTTCGGTTCGAAGCCCTTTGGCTCGAAATCCTACGGAAACAGCGGTTTCGGCGGCCGTGGCGCGAGCCCGGCAGGGCGCGGGGCGGAGGATCCGGCCGGGTCGGCCTGGCCCGAGGCCGACCGCGTCGAGGCGGAGCTGGCCCGCGGCGGCGATCCGGGCGATCCGGGTTTCGAAGCCCTCGCGGAAGATCGACCCAGTGCACTGTTCGACGAAAGTCTAAGCAGCGCCGACGGTTCGGGCCGGGGCCAGCGCCGGCGGGCGCCGCGCGAGCAGAGCCCGACCCAGCGCGCGCTCGGGCTGCTGACCCGGCGCGAGCATTCGCGCAAGGAACTGACCCGCAAGCTGACCTCCCGTGGCCTTGATGCCGGCGAGGTCGAAACCGCGGTCGCCAAGCTGGCCGAGGCCGGCTGGCAGAACGACGCCCGCTTCGCCGAAAGCATGGTCCGAAGCCGCGCCGGTAATGGCTATGGGCCCCTGCACATCCGGGCCGAACTGGCCACCCACGGCCTCGACAGCCAGACCATCGCCGACGCCCTGGACGGCTACGAGGGCGATTGGTTGCAGAATGCCCGCGACCTGGTCCGGCGCCGCTACGGCGAGGACTTCGCCGCCGACCCGGTGCGCCGGCGCAAGGCCGCCGATCTGCTGATGCGGCGGGGCTTCGACGGCGATACGGCGCGTAATGCGAACCGTTCCGCTATCGACGACTGAACGGTCGGACATATTTGCCGTACGGCCTTGCACATAAGGCCCTCGGGCCTGTTAGGCTACGCGGCTTTCGGGTCCCGGGTTGCCTGTTCCAGTCGATGCCTCCCTCGTGGTGGCATGGGTTCGGTCGAGCGGCACCGCTCCCGACCAGGCAAATAATCCCAGGCATGAAAACCACCACTGAAATCCGCAGCGATTTCCTCGAGTTCTTTCGGGGCAAAGGCCACACCATCGTGCCATCGGCACCGTTGGTGCCGGCCAACGACCCGACGTTGTTGTTCACCAACTCGGGCATGGTGCAATTCAAGAACGTCTTCCTCGGCAGCGAAAAGCCCGGCTACGTGCGCGCGGCCGACGTCCAGCGCTGCCTGCGCGCCGGCGGCAAGCACAACGACCTCGATCAGGTCGGCTACACCGCGCGTCACCACACCTTCTTCGAGATGCTCGGCAACTGGTCGTTCGGCGACTACTTCAAGGAAGACGCCATCGTCTGGGCCTGGGAGCTGCTGACCAAGGTCTGGGGTCTGGCGCCGGAGCGTTTGCTGGTCACCGTCTATCACACCGATGACGAGGCCTACGCGCTGTGGAACCAGAAGATCGGCGTGCCGGCCGAGCGCATCGTCCGCATCGGCGACAACAAGGGTGCGCCGTTCGCCTCGGACAACTTCTGGCAGATGGCCGACACCGGTCCCTGCGGCCCCTGCACCGAGATTTTCTACGACCACGGCGACCACATCGCCGGCGGTCCGCCGGGTTCGCCCGATGAGGACGGCGACCGCTTCATCGAGATCTGGAACCTGGTCTTCATGCAGTTCGACCGCCAGCCCGACGGCAGCCTGCTGCCGTTGCCGGCGCCGTGCGTGGACACCGGCATGGGCCTGGAGCGTCTGGCGGCGGTGCTGCAGGGCGTGCACGGCAACTACGACATCGACCTGTTCCGCCACCTGATCGCTGCTGCCGCACGCTTCACCGGTACCCAGGATCTGCAGAACAAGTCGCTGCGGGTGATCGCCGATCACATCCGCGCCTGTTCCTTCCTGATCGTCGACGGCGTGCTGCCGTCCAACGACGGCCGCGGCTACGTACTGCGCCGGATCATCCGCCGCGCGCTGCGCCACGGCTGGATGCTGGGGCAGAAGAAGCCCTTCTTCCACCTGATGGTGCCGGCGCTGGTCGAGGTGATGGCCGAGGGCTATCCGGAGCTGGCGGCCAAGCGCGAGTTCGTCGAACGCGCGCTGCTGGCCGAAGAAGAACGCTTCTCGCAGACCCTCGATTCGGGCATGCGCATCTTCGACGAAGTGGCCGAGCGCTCGACCGGCGTGATTCCCGGCATCGACGTGTTCCGCCTCTACGATACCTACGGCTTCCCGACCGATCTGACCGCCGACATCGCCCGCGAGCGCGGCCTGACCCTGGACATGGAGGGCTACGACGCCGCCATGGCCAAGCAGAAGCAGGGCGGCCGCGAAGGCGCCGACTTCGGCAGCAAGACCACGATGCCGGCCGAGCTCGCCGCCAAGCTGGCCCCGACCGAATTCCTGGGCTACGACCGCCTGAGCGAGGGCGGCCTGGAAGTCGTCGCCCTGCTGCGCGACGGCATGCCGGTCGAGCAGATCGTGGCCGGCGACAACGCGGTGGTGATCCTCGATCGCAGCCCGTTCTACGCCGAAAGCGGCGGCCAGGTCGGCGACTCCGGCGAGCTCGACGAAGCCGGTACCCGCTTCCTGGTCCGCGACACCCAGAAGTTCGCCGGCCAGTTCCACGGCCACATCGGCGAGCTGACCGCCGGCACCCTCAAGCGCGGCGACCGGGTCCTGGGCGCGGTCGACGAGGCGCGCCGCGCCGCGACCGTGCTCAACCATTCGGCGACCCACCTGCTGCATGCGGCCCTGCGCCGCGTGCTCGGCGACCATGTGACCCAGAAGGGCTCGCTGGTCGCCCCGGACCGCCTGCGCTTCGATTTCTCGCACTTCAACCCGATGACCGACGCCGAGCTCGCCGAGATCGAGCGCCAGGTCAATGCCGACGTGCGCCGCAACTACGAGGCCGAAGTCCATCAGATGGGCATGCAGGAAGCCCTGGAGTTCGGCGCGATGGCGCTGTTCGGCGAGAAGTACGGCGACCGCGTGCGCGTGCTGCGGATGGGCGAGGCCTCGACCGAGCTCTGCGGCGGCACCCACGTCTCGCGCACCGGCGACATCGGCCTGTTCAAGATCGTCTCCGAGAGCGGCGTCCAGGCCGGCGTGCGCCGGATCGAGGCGCTGACCGGGCAGGGCGCGCTGGACTACGTGGCCGAGGAGGAGCAGCGCCTGGAGCAGGCCGCGCGCCTGCTCGGCGGCAATGCCGCGGACGTGGCCGACAAGCTGCGGGCCCTGCTGGACCGGCAGAAGAAGCTCGAACGCGAGCTCGAATCGATCAAGGCCAAGGCCGCCTCCGGCGCCGCGTCCGACCTGGCCGCCTCGGCGGCGCAGATCGGCGGGGTGCGGGTGGTCTCGACCCGGCTGGAAGGTTTTGACGCCAAGGCGTTGCGCGAGGCGGTAGACAGCCTCAAGCAGCAGCTCGGCGATGCGGTAATCGTGCTGGCCGGAGCCAGCGACGGTAAGGCGGCCTTGGTCGCCGGAGTGAACGGAAGCGCGGCTGGCAAGGTCAAGGCGGGGGAACTGCTCGCCCACGTTGCCAGTCAGATCAACGGTAAAGGCGGCGGCCGCCCGGACATGGCGCAAGGCGGCGGCGACGACGGCCCTGCGTTGTCGAAGGCTCTTGCGGGCGTGGCGCAGTGGGTTGAGAGTAGGCTTGTATGAATGGCGAACAGTGACTTCTATCGCTTGCGACCGGGTTTGACCGGTCGCTAAGATGGTTCACGTTTGTGTACAAATTGAAGCATTCTTCCTGATGGAAAAGAATGCCAACGCCGGCGCTGCGGTGCCGGCTCGAGGAGGTTTTCAATGCTGATCCTGACGCGTCGCGTCGGCGAAACCCTGATGATCGGCGACTCGGTGACTGTCACCGTGCTCGGCGTCAAGGGAAACCAGGTGCGTATCGGTATTACCGCACCCAAAGATGTCGCAGTCCATCGCGAAGAGATCTATCAGCGCATCCAGCGCGGCGAGGATGCGTCGGACGACTCGGGCAAGAACACCGGCGGCTGATAAAAAAAGTTTGCTGCGAATCGGGTGAGCCGTTATGCTTCCCGCCCGCACCGCTTTAAGTGATGCGGAGAGTTGCCCGAGAGGCTGAAGGGGCTCCCCTGCTAAGGGAGTATAGGGTCAAAAGCTCTATCGAGGGTTCGAATCCCTCACTCTCCGCCAGTTACAAAGAGCCGCTTCCGGCGGCTTTTCTTTACCGATTTATCGGGGTTTTCGCAGTCGATGAGGCGGTAAAGAGCAAAACAGAAAATGTTGACGAACAGAAAAACGTCCGTCATAATTTTTCAACTCAGCGCCCGTAGCTCAGCTGGATAGAGCACCAGGCTACGAACTTGGGGGTCGGAGGTTCGAATCCTTCCGGGCGCGCCATACAAAGAAACCCGGCAATCGCGAGATTGCCGGGTTTTTCTTTGCGCGCGAATTTTGTCCGACGATGCGTTTCGATCGCGGTCGTTCGTTGCCTCGCGCGCGAGCGACCTCCTATAGAAGCGGCGCAGCCGCGACCGCACTGCCTCGATCTTGCGCCGAGGCCGACGGCAGCCCGTCAGGGTAGGAGCGACGCAAGTCGCGACCGTACCGCCACGACCTCGCGCCGCAACTTTTGCGCCCCTTGTAGGAGCGGCGCAAGCCGCGACCGCACCACCCCGCTCGCGTCGCCACTGCGAGTTCGATGTCGCGGCTCGCGCCGTTCCTGCCCCTAGAGCGCGATGGGGTGGTGGATTGCCGACAACTGCCGCTTACGAAGGCACGGACGCCTGTCCGGCTCAACGCTTCTCGATGAAGCGCAGCCCCACACCGGGTTCGGTTGCGATGTAGCGCGGTGCGGCGGCGTCGTCGCCCAGTTTGTGGCGCAGTTTGCCGACCAAAATGCGCAGGTAGTGGGTGTCTTCCTGGTGGGTCGGGCCCCACAGTTCGCGCAGCAACTGCGGCTGGGTGACCACGCGGCCGGCGTGCTGCACCAGCATCGCCAGCAGGGCGTATTCCTTGCGCGCCAACACCACCGCTTCGCCGTCCAGGCTCACCTCGCGGCGGGCCAGGTCGATGTGCAGGCGGCCATCGTCGAACACCGGCAGGGCCTCGCCTTGCGGGCCGTGCGCGCGCAGCAGGGCGCGGATGCGCGCCATGAGTTCCTGGACGCCGAACGGTTTGGTCACATAATCGTTGGCGCCGCCGTCGAGGGCGGCGACCTTCTCGGTCTCGCCGGCACGCACGGTGAGCAGGATCACCGGCACGCTCGACCACTGGCGCAGCTCGCGCAGCACGTCGTGGCCGTCGCGGTCGGGCAGGCCGAGGTCGAGCACGACCAGGTCGGCGCCGCGCGTGGCCAGGGCCTCCAGGCCGGCGCCGCCGGTGTCGGCCAACTCCACCGCATAGCCCTGCGCGCGCAGCGCGATGTCGAGGAATTTGCGGATCTGCGGCTCGTCGTCGATCACCAGCACGCGCGCGGGCGGCGTCGTGGCGGAAGGCGGAACGCGATCCTCGGTCATGGGGCGGCGGGCACGGCGGGTTCGATGGGCGGCAGGGTAATCCGGATCGTAGTGCCTCGGCGACCCTGCTCGTCGGCCAGGCCGGGCAGGGCGACCACGCTGCCGCCATGGGCGCCGATCATGCCCTGGCAGATGGCCAGGCCGAGCCCGGTGCCCTGGCGGCCGCGCTCGCCGCTGCCTCTATCGCCGCGGCTGACGCTGTAGAACATGTCGAAGATGCGCGCGCGCTCGTCTTCGGGAATGCCGGGGCCGCGGTCGCTGACGTCGATGCGCAGCACTTGCGCCGGGCCCGCACCGGGCTCGCCGTCGACCCGGCGCGCGTCGATGGTCACCGCCGCGTCAGGCGGCGAGAACTTCACCGCATTTTCGATCACGTTGAACAGCGCTTGCTCGACCAGCGCCGGATGCACCCAGATCGGGCCGAGCCCGGGTTCGATGCGCAACTCGAAGCGCGCCCGCGGCTCGTAGCGCTGCAGCCGCGTCACCGCCGAGCCGATCAGCTCGTCGACGCCGATCCAGTCGCGATTGAGCGCCAGTCCGCCGTGGCCGAGCCGGGTCATGTCGAGCAGGTTCTGGATGTAGCGGTCCAGGCGCTCGCCTTCGATGCGGATGGTTTCGAGCAGGCTGTGCCGGTCTTCGCGCGGCATCGCTTCGGCATAGCTGTCCAGGCTGCTGGCGGCGCCGATGATCGAGGCCAGCGGCGAGCGCAGGTCGTGCGAGACCGAGGACAGCAGGGCCGAACGCAGGCGCTCGGTCTCGCCGCTGACGCGCGAGTCCTCGAGATCGGCGACCAGGCGCGTGCGCAGCACCGCCTGGGCGACGTCGTCGGTCATCGCTTCGGCCAGGCGGCGTTGCTCGGGCCCGAGCCGGGTCAACGACGGCGGAAAACGCAGCCCGATCACGCCCGCGGCCGGTGCGTCGGCGGCGCCGTTGCCCTGCAGCGGCAGCAGCCACCAGTTCGAGCCGGCCAGGGTGTCGGTGTAGCGCCCGGCGGACTGGCGATGCTTGAGACTCCAGTCGGCGGCGGCGCGGTCCTTGTCGCCCATCTCCGGCAGTGGCTCGCCGTGCATCGGGGCCGCGCCGATGTAGATGAAGGCCTCCGCGCCGAGCGAACGCTTGAGCGCGTCGCGGCCGGCGCGCACCACCTGGCCGACGTCGGCCGCGGTCGCCAGTTCGCGGCCCAGGGTCTGCAGTTCGGTCGCGTGCGCATTGGAGGCGCGCAACGCGAGCACCTGCATGCGCAGCTTCGAGGCCAGGCGCCCGGCGACCAGCGCCGCGGCGAGGAACAACAGCACCGTCGCCACGCCCTGGCGTGCGCCGATCAGCAGGGTGAAGCGCGGCTCGATGAAGAAGAAGTTGTAGGCGAGGAAACACAGGACCGAGGCGATCACCGCCGCGGTCATGCGGGTGCGCGCGGCGACCACGACCACCGCGACGATGAAGATCAGCGACAGGTCGCCCAGCCCGATCCAGCGCTCGGCGACCCAGGCCAGCGCGGTGGCGACGGTCGCGGCGACCACGGCCAGGCCAGCGTCGCTGCGGGTCAGCAGGCTGCGCAGGAAGGTGCTGCTCTGGCGCAGCGACCGGCGGGCGCGGGCGCGCGCCTCCGGCGTGCTGACGATGGTCAGTTCGTAGTGCGCGCCGCGCTGGATCAGTTGCTGGGTCAGGGTGCGGTTGACCATGCGCGCCAGCGGCCGTTCGCGGGTGCGGCCGAGCACGATGGTCGACACGCCGGCGCGTTCGCCATGGTCGAGCAGGGCGTCGACGACGCTGTTGCCGTGCAGCACCGCGGTGTCGCCGCCGAGCCGCCGCGCCAGGGCGAAAGCGCGGTCGAGTTCGGACTGGCGCGCCTCCTCGGGCGAGGCGCCGGTCTGCACGGTGACGACCAGCCAGGGGGCGTCGCGGCGTTCGGCGAGGCGCCGCGCGACGCGGACCAGATACTCGGACTGGCCGAGGCCGTCGATCGCCACCATCACCGCGCGCCGCAACGGCACCCCGGGCAGGCCGCGCGCGGTCTGGGCCTCGCGCAGATCGCTGTCGACCCGGTCGGCGGCGGTCTGCATCGCCAGCTCGCGCAAAGCGGTCAGGTTCGAGGGAGAGAAGAACGCCTGCAGCGCATGCGCGGCCTGCTCGGGCACATAAACCTTGCCCTGTTGCAGGCGCTCGATCAGCTCGCGCGGCGGCAGATCGACCAGGACGATGTCGCGCAGGCGGTCGAACAGCGCATCCGGGACGGTCTCGCTGACCCGCACGCCGGTGATCCGGTGGATGACGTCGTTGAGACTTTCCAGGTGCTGGATGTTGATCGTGGTGTAGACGTCGATGCCGGCGTCGAGCAGTTCCAGCACGTCCTGCCAGCGCCGCTGGTGACGGCTGCCCGGAGCGTTGCGATGGGCGAGCTCGTCGACCAGCGCGACCGCGGGCTTGCGCGCGAGCACCGCATCGAGGTCCATCTCGTCGAGTGCACGTCCCTGATAATCCAGGCGCTTGCGCGGCACCACCTCGAGGCCTTCGACCAGCGCGCCGGTTTCGGCGCGGCCGTGGGTTTCGACGATGGCGACGACCGTATCGACCCCGCGCCGCTGCAGCTCGCGTGCCCGCCCGAGCATGGCATAGGTTTTGCCGACGCCGGGCGCGGCGCCGAGAAAGATCGTCAGGCGCCCTGCGCCCTGGCGTTGCAGTTCGCCCATCAGGGCATCGGCTTGGGCGCTGCGCGGGTCGGTCATGAGGGGGATTGTGCGCTGGGTGGGTGAGGGAGGTGTAGGGAGGGGGTGGCGGTTTGCGGGTGGGGCTTGCGCATCGGCGCGGTGCGCGAGGCTATCGCCCTGGGGTTTTTGCATCGGCCTGGTGCGAAGCTATTCCCTGTAGGAGCGAGGTAAGTCGCGACTGCTGGACGCGCAGAGGTAGCGAGGCTGTCGTCATTCGCCGAAGCGGCGCGCTTTCGCCAGGGTAGGAGCGGCGCGAGCGGCGACATCGTTGCGACGGTTTTGCGGCGTCTCCATCAGAAAAAGCAGATCAACATCAAGATCAAGCCCAAAGCTTCCGCCACTGAAGCGGCGGGGTACTTTCTTTTGTCTAAAGCAACAAAAGAAAGGTAACCAAAGAAAAATGCTTTGTTTTGAATCAAGTGCCCGCGCGATCGTCGCATACGCAGGGATCTACATACGGGACCTCCCTGTCCCGATGAAAAACGGCCTGCATCCATGCAGGCCGCCCTCCAGGTCTTCTCTTGCCTTCGCTAGTGCGAAACGACGCAGGGCAACAGCAACAGCAAACGGTCGCTTCAACGACAACGCTGCTCTTGGGTAGGAGCGGCGCGAGCCGCGACCGCGGGCGTTCGGTCTCGCCGCGAAACCGCGGCGACCGACCATCGCCTCAGCGCGCCGCATCCAGGGCCAGGTTGAGCTTGAGTACGTTCACTCTCGGCTCGCCGAGCAAACCGAACTGCGGGGCTTCGGTATGGGCGGCGATCAACCGTTCGATATGCGCGCTGTCGAGGCCGCGAACGCGCGCCACGCGGGCGGCCTGGATCCGCGCGGCACGCGGGGACAGGTGGGGATCGAGGCCGCCGCCGGATTGGGTCGCCAGTTCGGACGGCACCTGCGACGGCGCGATGCCTTCGCGCTCGGCCACGGTGGCGGTGGTCTCGGCGATGCGCTTGCGCAGGTCCGGGTTGCTGCGCGCGAGGTTGCTGCCGGCGGCGGCCATCGGGTCGTAATTGGCGGCCGAGGGCCGGGGCCGGAAATAGCGGTCGGCAGCGAAGGGTTGGGCGATCAGTTCCGAGCCGACCACACGGCCGTCGCGTTCGACCAGGCTGCCGGTCGCCTGCCACGGAAACGCCAGCCGTCCGAGCAGGGTGGCGGTCAGCGAATAGAGCAGGCCGAAGCCGAGCAGGGCGACGGCGGCGAACAGCAGCGGCGCGCGTAGCGGGACGCGTTCGTCGATCTGGGCGGGCTGGGTGGGCTGGGTGTTCATGTCGGTGTCCTGTGGTGGGCGGCGGGCGCGCGAGGCCCTCGGCGCGGCCCTGCTCCCGCGGGAGCAGGGTAGTGATGGAGCGGTGGCTCAGAAGATCGCAACCAAGGCCATGTCGATGAGCTTGATCGCCACGAACGGCAGCAGCACGCCGCCAAGCCCGTAGACCAGCATGTTCCGGCGCAGCAGGGCGACCGCGGTCGCCGGCTTGAAGCGCACGCCGGCGAGGGCGAGCGGGATCAGCGCGGGAATGATGATCGCGTTGAAGATCAAGGCGGCCAGCACGGCGTTGTTCGGGTTCGACAAGCGCATGACGTTGAGCGCGGCCATTTGCGGGATCGCCGCGGCGAACAAGGCCGGCAGGATCGCGAAATACTTGGACACGTCGTTGGCGAGCGAGAACGTGGTCAGCGCGCCGCGGGTGATCAGCTGTTGCTTGCCGACCTCGACCACCGCCAACAGCTTGGCCGGGTCGGAATCCAGGTCGACCATGTTGCCGGCCTCTTTCGCCGCCTGGGTGCCGGAGTTCATCGCCAGGCCGACGTCGGCCTGGGCCAGTGCCGGTGCGTCGTTGGTGCCGTCTCCGACCATCGCCACCATGCGGCCGCCGGCCTGTTCGGCGCGGATGCGCGCGAGTTTGTCCTCGGGGCGGGCCTCGGCGATGTAGTCGTCGACGCCGGCCTCGGCGGCGATCGCGGCGGCGGTGAGCGGGTTGTCGCCGGTGATCATGATCGTGCGCACGCCCATGGCGCGCAGGCGGGCGAAGCGTTCCTTGACGCCGTGCTTGACCACGTCGGAGAGCTCCACCACGCCAAGTACGTGGCGCCCTTCGGACACCACCAGCGGAGTGGCGCCGCTGCGTGCCACTTGTTCGATGCGCGCGACGAGTTCCGAGGTCGCCTCGCCACCGAGCGCCCGCACGTGCTGGGAGATCGCATCGCCCGCGCCCTTGCGGATCGAACGCGCGCCGCCGGCGGCTTCGGCCGGCAGATCCACGCCGGACATGCGCGTTTGCGCGGTGAACTGGACGTAGTCGGCGCGCTCGGGCTCGGCCACGGCGCTGTTCAGTTCGCGCGCCAGACGCACGATGGACTTGCCTTCCGGCGTGGGGTCGGCGAGCGAGGACAGCAGGGCGGCGTCGCGCAACTGGGCATGATCGATGCCGGCGAGCGGATGGAACGCGGTCGCCTGGCGGTCGCCGTGGGTGATGGTGCCGGTCTTGTCGAGCAGCAGCACGTCGACGTCGCCGGCGACTTCGACCGCCTTGCCGGATTTCGCCAGCACGTTCGCCGACAGCGCGCGGTTCATGCCGGCGATGCCGATCGCCGGCAACAGGCCGCCGATGGTGGTCGGGATCAGGCACACGAGCAGCGCGATCAGCAACAGCGGGTCGAGCTTGGCGCCGACGAAGCCGGCGAAGAACGGCAGGGTCGCGACCACGATCAGAAAGGTCAGGGTCATCGCCGCGAGCAGCATGGTCAGGGCGATCTCGTTCGGCGTCTTCTGCCGGTTGGCGCCCTCGACCAAGGCGATCATGCGGTCGAGGAAGCTGTGGCCGGGTTCGGCGCTGACTTCGATCTCGATCTCGTCCGACAGCACCTTGGTGCCGCCGATCACGCCGGAGCGATCGGTGCCGGCTTCGCGCAGCACCGGCGCGGATTCGCCGGTCACCGCCGACTCGTTGATCGTGGCCAGGCCGCGCACGATCTCGCCGTCGGCCGGGATCAGCTCGTTGGCCGAAACGATGACCCGGTCGCCGGGCTTCAGGCTCGACGCCGGCACGCGGGTTTCGTTATGGCCGACGGTGTCGAGCTTGCGCGCGACCAAGTCCCGCCGCGCCGCGCGCAGGGACGCCGCCTGGCCGCGCCCGCGCGCTTCGGCCACGGCTTCGGCGAAGTTGGCGAACAACACCGTCACCAGCAGGATCGCGGTGACCGCGGCGCCGAAGCCGAGGTGCCCGGGCACGAACACCGTGATCAGCCCCGACAGGACCGTGCCGAGCAGCACCACGGCCATGATCGGGCTGCGCACGGCGTGGCGCGGCGATAGTTTGAGGAAAGATTCGAGCACGGCCGCGCGTACGCCGGCAGCGTCGAGGCCGGCGACCGCCGAATGGCGGCGCTGCGCTCCGAGATGGGTTTGTTCGGTCACGATGGCTTACCTCAGAGAGCGGGGCTGCTCGGCGCCGGTGCGGCGCCGGCAGACAGCGTCAGGTGATCGGCGACGGGGCCGAGCACCAGCGCGGGCATGAATTGCAGGACGGTCAGGATCACGATCACCGCGATCAGGGTCAGGGCGAAGGTCGGCGTTTCGGCGTGCAGGGTGCCGGCGCTTTCCGGCGCAACGCGTTTGCGCGACAGCAGGCCGGCGACCGCGAGCGGAATCAGCAGCGCCGGGTAGCGGCCGAGGGCGAGTACGGCGGCGCAGCTCAGGTTCCACCAATAGCTCGCATCGCCGAGCCCCTCGAAGCCCGAGCCGTTGTTGGCGTAGGCCGAGGTGTACTCGTAGAACACCTGGCTGATGCCATGGAAGCCAGGATTGGAATTGCCGGTGATCGACGGGACCGCCAGGGCGATCGCGCTGAAGCCCAGCACGACCAGCGGCTGCAGCAGGATCAGCAGGGCCAGCAAGCGCACTTCCGGCGCTTCGATCTTGCGGCCGAACAGTTCCGGCGTGCGTCCGGTCATCAGCCCGGCGAGGAACACCGACAGCAGCAGATAGACCAGGAACTGCTGCAGGCCGCAACCGATGCCGCCCCAGATCGCGTTGATCAACATGTTGACCATCGCCATCGCGCCGGTCAGCGGTGCGAGCGAGTCGTGCATGGCGTTGACCGAGCCGTTGCTGCTCTGCGTGGTCAGCGCGGTCCACAGTGCCGAATCGCCGGCGCCGAAACGGGTTTCCTTGCCTTCCATCAGGGCGACGTCCGCGCTGCTCGACGAATAAGCTTCCGAACCGACGGTCAGGCCGGTGGAGATCACCGACATCAGCAGCATGCTGCCGAACACCAGAGCGGTGAAGCGCCGGCGGCCGGTGAACGGGCCGATCATGAAAGTCACCGCGACCGGGATCAGGATCAGCGCCAGGGTTTCCAGCAGGTTGGCGAACGGCGTGGGGTTCTCCAGCGGCACCGCACTGTTCGGGCCGTACCAGCCGCCGCCGTTGGTGCCGAGTTGCTTGGCCGCGACCATGGACGCGACCGGTCCCATAGGTATTTTCTGATCCTTCAGCCCCGCGCTGTGGTCGAGCGGCGCGACGCTGGCCGCTCCTTGCAAGGTCGAAGGCACGCCCTGCGAAGTCAGCAGCACCGCCCAGACCAGGCACAGCGGCAGCATGAAGCGCACGGTGGCGCGGGTCACGTCGACCCAGTAGTTGCCCAGATCGCGCGGCGCGCCCTCGGCCGGCGCCGCGGTGTGCGCGCCCATCGCCTGGCGGCCGCCGAACAGGCCGCGCAGGGTCGCGACCACGATCGCCAGGCCCATCATCGGCGTGACCACCTGCAGGCCGACGATGCCGACCATCTGCGAGAGATGACTCAGCTGCGCCTGGCCGGAGTAGTGCTGCTGGTTGGTGTTGGTGAGAAACGACACCATGGTGTGCAGCGCGGTGTCCCAGCGCAGGTTCGGGATGCCGTCGGGATTGAGCGGCAGCCACGCCTGGGTCATGAACAACGTCCAGACCAACACCGCCAGCACGAGGTTGCTGAAGGCGAATGCGAGCGCATAGCCGCGCCAGCTCATGCCGCGCGCGGCGTCGACGCCGAGCAGGCGATAGACGCCGCGTTCCAGCGGCCCGAACGCCGCGTCCAGGCGCGAGCGGTCGCCGCGCATGACCCGCGCCAGGTACCGGCCGAGCGGCCAACCCAGGCCGATCGCCAGCGCGAATACGAGAAAGATTTCGATCATGGTGAAACACCGGCGGTAATGGGTCCGTCGCGGCGCATCCAGCGCCTGCGGGGACCGCGCGCGGGCGAATCCGCCCGGGCGCTGAGGAGGGCGATGCGGACCGGTCCTGGCCCGCACGAAGTCGGCGCGGGCTAGAAGTCTTCCGGGCGCAGCACGACGTAGAGCAGGTACGCGCCGGCCACCAGGACCGACACCGCGCACAACAGGGAAAGCCAGGCGGGCATGAGCACTACTCCTGTCAGAAGGACGCCTGCACGGCCGCTTCGATTCGCGAGCCGGCCAGCGAGTCGCCGAAGATGCGTTCGGCATTGCGATCGGTGGCGTGCGCGGTCAGGCGCAGCTCGACGTTCGCTTTGGAAGCAGGGGCATTGACCGCCCAGATCGCGCTGAGCTGGCCGTGGCTGTAACTGCGGTCGTAGACGTCGTCGAGAAAATAATGACTGGCCGCGGCTTCGAAGCGCAGCGCGTCGTTGACCGGGAAGCGCGCGCCGACCTGCGAATACAGGCCGCGCTGCTTGCTGCCGAGTGCTTCGTTCGAGTAGCCCAGCGACAGCCAGTAATTGCCGCGGTAGGTCAGGCTGCCGTTGAGCTCGGTCCAGTCGAGGTCGTTGGTCGTCGACGGATAGCGGTAGTGCAGGACGTTGACGTCCACCGCCCAATGCCCGGCGACCTGGCCGGCCCAACCGAGGGTGAAGTCGAATTCGCTGCTGGCATGGGTCTGCGGGGCGAACTCGACGTTCGAGCCCCAGACCGAACCATAGAGACCGTTGGCAGCGGCGGCCCTGAAGCCGGCCTGCACGGCCGGATCGCCCTGGGTCTGGGAGCTGCCGCGCCAGACGTAGTCGCTGGCGAGCGCGACCGAGCCGCTGAGTTGGATGCCGCCCTGTTCGGCGGCTTGCGCCTGGGCACCGAGCGCAAGCAGGCCGACGCCGGCGCAGACGGCCCGGATCAGCGGGACGGCGGCTTCGCGGCTGCGAAAGAGGTGGTGCGACGACATGATGGATTCCGGATGAAGAGGCCTGTCTGGCCACCTCGCCATTCTCGGAACCGCGGGCGTAAAGCCGCTATTTCGCGGGCGCCGTCGCCGCGTAAATTCGCCGTAAAACTTCGGGGCTCCGGCGCAAATCGGTGCGCGTGCCGTGCTTGAAGGGCAGGGGCGGGGCAAGCCGCGACCGCGATACCGCATCGACGACGACACCACGCATACGACGGCGCTTTATCGCCGCGGTCGCGGCTTGCGCTGCTCCTGCCCCACGCAGGTTTATCGGCGCATCAAAGCCTTGATCACCGCGTCGGGCCGCTTCATCCAGGAAAAATGATCGGCGCGGGTGCCGAGATCGCGCGCTCCCAGCAGCAGGTTTTCGCTGCGCGCGTGCGGCAGCTTCGACAGCAGATAACGCACCGACCCCGGCGGTACCAGCCAATCGTCGTCCATCGAGACCGCGCGCGCGTCGACCGCCACCTGCGCCATGCCCGTTTCGAGGTCGGCGTCGATGCCGGCCGCGGCATAACGGCCGCTCAAGGCGGTGCGGCCCCAATCGCGGATCAGGCTGCGCGCTTCGTTGCCGCCGAAGCCGATGCGGCGGCCGGGCAAGGTGCCGTTGACTTGTGCCAGCCAGGGCAGGAAGCGGTAGATCGGCGGCATCGCGATGCGGGTCGGCATCGGGAAGGTGCGCCAGTACGGCGCGCCGCTGGCGACCAGCCACAGCGAGGTCGGCATGACCGGATCGTCGTGCAGCGACGCCAAGCCCAGGCGCATGCAGGCGAACTGACCGCCGAGGCTGTGGCCGCCGATGATGCGCGGCACTTCCGGCAGGGCCGCGGCGACCGCGGCATCGCTGACCGGCAGATCGTCGAGCAGCAATTCGCGGTAGCCCCAGTCGCTGTCGCGGCTGGCGCGCACGCTGCTGCTGCCATTGCCGCGCCACTCGTGCAGGTACACGGCGATGCCTTGCGCCGCCAGGGCCTCGGCGAAGGGCAGGTAATGGCGCGCGGCGACCCCGAGCGCGGGCAGCCACAGCAGGCTCGCGCTCGGTTCGGACGGGACGCGCGCGTACAGATTCCAGCGGTGGCCATCCCCGGCGCGCAGCGGCAGCCCGGACGGCTCGTGACGATCAGCCATGCGGCGCGGCGCCGAAGTGGTCGAGCACCAGGACTTCGCTGCGCCCCGGGCGATAGCCCAGGCGCAACGCGGCGTGCACATAGTCGGCCGCGGCGACGCAGGCTTCCTCGAGCGAACGCCCCAGACACAGATTCGCCGCGACCGCCGACGCCAGGGTGCAGCCGGTGCCATGGGCGTCGAGCTGCAGGCGCGGATGGGCGATCTCGCGTACCTGCGCGCCGCCGTCGGCGAACAGATCGACGACATCGCCCTGACCGGGCAGGTGCCCGCCTTTGAGCAACACCGCACGCGCGCCCAGCGCCGACAGACCGTCGAGGGCGCCGCGCATGCCATCGAGATCGCCGATGGCGGCGCCGAGCAGCAGTTCCGCTTCCGGCAGGTTCGGCGTGATCAGGCTCGCCAATGGCAACAGACGCGTGCGCATGGCATCCAGGGCCGAGGCTTCGAGCAGGCGCGACCCGGAGGTCGCGACCATGACCGGATCGAGCACCACGTGCTCGGGTCGGTAATGCTCGAGCGCCTCGGCGACGGCGAGGATCACACCGGCGTTGGCGAGCATGCCGAGCTTGACCGCGCGTACCTCGAAATCCTCGAAACAGGCATCGATCTGCGCGCGCAGGAAGCCGGTATCGGGAACATGCACCGCGCTCACCCCACGGGTGTGCTGGGCGGTCAGGGCCGCCAGCGCGCTGAGCCCGTGCACGCGATGCGCGGCGAACGTCTTGAGATCGGCCTGGATGCCGGCGCCGCCGCCGGAGTCGGAGCCGGCGATGGTAAGGACGGATAGGGGGCGCTGGGTCATCGAATAAGGGCAGGCAAGGGCATCGGGAGTGGCCGGCCGATCTCGACCGAGGTGCGCTGGATCGGCGGGCGCTGACAGCGGCCCCATCTTATCTGCCCTGTCGGCCGAGGCGCTTGCTATCACTTGCCGTCAGTGGAGGCCTTCGCCATCAGCGAAATCGTCGCGACCAGTTGCTTGCGCAGGGAGAACGGCAAGCGGCGCAGGGCGTTGAGGCATTCCTCCTCGATATCGTCCTGGGCGTAGTCCGCAGGGCGCAAGGCCGGCGTCCAGGCGCCGTCGTCGGGCCGGATCTGGCCGCGTCCGGTGCCGAGCCACTCCAGGCAGACCCCGGTCACTTCGGCGATCGCCAGCAGGTGATGCATCGAAGGATGGCTGCCGGCGGTCCGTTCCCACTGGGCGACGGCGCTGCGCTGCACGCCGACCGCATTGGCCAAGGCCAGTTGCGAGGTACGCGAAAGGGCGCGTGCGCGTCTGATGCGTTCGGGCAATGCCGACATCTCCGGTCTCCCCTGAAGACTAGCGGTCATCTTGCATGAGTGTTCGCTAACACGACAGCGAAACTGGTCGCTATTAGTGCAGTTCCCCTAACCCAAGGCTTGCGGATTGCTTAGTCAGTCACAAGGCCGTTGTGCAAAGCCCGATTCGGCGTCGCTGTTTCTGCGTACAACGTGGACGGTTAGCGAAAGCGGACATTGCCCGCGGTATGCCGGATGAACTATCCATTCCTTGCGCAGTCACGCGCGGGCCTCGCCGACCGAGACAAGCGGCGCAGACCATTCTCCCCTTGGCGCCACGTGCGCTCATTCACTCCCACCAGGAAAGGGCGATTGCTCATGAGTATCAAAAGGAAGTTATTGATCGGTGTGCTGGTAATCGGTTTGCCAACGGTGGCCCTGGGTTACGGTTGGATGGTCAGCAACAGTTCCGGCCTGGCTCCGGAATCGATGCGTGAGGAATTGGGCGAAAGCATCGTTTCGCGCTGGACGCCGTACGTCGAAAAGACCTACGGGCCTTCGGCGGCGGGTTGGGGCGATCGATTGAAGGAAACCATCGACCAAGTCGATATTGCCAACCTCGAACGTGCCGCCACCGCAGAAGACTTTCAGTCGATGAGCAGCCAATTGCTCGGCGGCGCGCCGGCCGTCGTGGCAGTCGCGGGGACTTCGGGCGGCTTGCAGACCAAGGCGGTCACCGGAAGCAACCTGGTATATACGCCGATCACTCCTTGCCGCATCGCCGATACGCGAGTGGTGGGAGGCCCGCTCGCCGCTGGAGAGACGCGCAGTTACGCTGGCTATACGGCGACGGATTTCACCGCGCAAGGCGGCTTCGAGTCCAACTGCGGAGTTCCCGCCAACATCGCCGCGCTCGCGCTGAGCTTTACCGCGGTGCTGCCCAGCGGCAGCGGATACTTCACCGCCTATCCGTTCAACGAAGCCAAGCCGGTCGCCACGGCTTTGAACTACAGTCCCGGTCAGATTACTTCGGGACACGCGGCTATCGCGCAGTGTCGTCCGAGTTGCGCATCGCAATTCAACGTGTACAGCCACAACCAGTCGCATATGGTGGTCGACGTCGAAGGCTACTTCACCGAGCCGCAGGCGGTGGCGCTGGACTGCACAGTGGCCGAGCAGAGCGGTTTTCTCGATCTGCTCGGCGGGCTGCAGACCCGGACGCTCAACTGCCCGACCGGTTACTCGGCCACCAGCGGGTCGTGCACTGGCCCCTTGGGCCTGACGATCAGCAGTTCCGAACCTGCGGTCACGGGCGGCCAGCCGACCGGTTGGAAGTGCGACTTGGTAGGCTCGATATTAAGCGCGATCGCGTACAAAGCGCAGGCGACCTGCTGTCGCGTGCCGGGACGTTGACAGTTTGACTTCCGACGCCCGGTAAGCCGGGCATAGCGGATCGGGAAAGTCGGCGCTTGCGCCGGCTTTCCTGTTTGGGAAGCCTTCGATTTCGTCTTCCGCTAACCGCGCGGCTCCGTCCGTGCGACTTGCGATCAGTCTACTGGTGCAACCTCAAAGCACTTCGGACGCGTAATCCGCCAACCGCGACCGCTCTCCGCGGCGCAGGGTCACGTGGGCGCTGTGGGCCCACCCCTTGAAGCGGTCGACCGCGTAGGTCAGGCCCGAAGTGGTTTCGGTCAAGTAGGGCGTGTCGATCTGTTCGACGTTGCCGAGGCAGACGATCTTGGTGCCAGGGCCGGCACGGGTGATCAGGGTCTTCATCTGCTTCGGGGTCAGGTTCTGCGCTTCGTCGAGGATCAGCCAGCGGCTCAGGAAGGTGCGGCCGCGCATGAAGTTCATCGAGCGGATCTTGATGCGAGAGGCGAGCAGGTCGTTGGTCGCCGCGCGGCCCCAGGCGCCGCCTTCCTGGTTGTGGGTCAGCACTTCCAGGTTGTCGGTCAGCGCGCCCATCCAAGGCGTCATCTTTTCCTCCTCGGTGCCGGGCAGGAAGCCGATGTCCTCGCCGACGCTGACCGTCGCGCGGGTCATGATGATCTCGCGGTAACGCTGCTGGTCCATGGTCTGGGCCAGGCCGGCGGCGAGCGCCAGCAGGGTCTTGCCGGTGCCGGCCGTGCCGAGCAGGGTGACGAAGTCGATCTCCGGGTCCATCAGCGCGTTGAGGGCGAAGTTCTGCTCGCGATTGCGCGCGATGATGCCCCACACCGCATGCTGGTTGTGGCGGTAGTCGTCGACGATCTGCAACTGGACGCGGTCTTCGCCGACCTTGGTGACCTTGAGTTCGGACTCGTCGTCGCCGGGCAGGTAGAGGAACTGGTTCGGGTACCAGTCGTCGTTCTCGGTGCGGTTGATCTCGTAATAGGTGCGGCCTTTCTCGGTCCAGGACTTGAGGTCCTGGCCGTGGCGCTGCCAGAAGTCGTCCGGCAAGGCGGTCGCGCCGGTGTAGAGCAGGCTGAAGTCGTCGAGCGCACGGTCGTTCTCGTAGTCCTCCGACACGATGCCGGCGATCGAGGCCTTGATGCGCAGGTTGATGTCCTTGGACACGAACACCACCGGCACGCCGGGCTCCTGCTCCTGCAGGGCGAGGATGGCGCCGAGGATCTGGTTGTCCGGGATCACCGCGCTGAAGCGCTTGCCGGCGTCGAAGGAGCCGGTCTGGAAGCGCAGCTTGCCGATGCTCTGCGCGCCGCGCAGCTGCAGGCCTTGCGGGCGGTTGAGGGTGATGCCGGTGCTGATCTTGTCGGTGCCTTCGGCCTGGATCAGTTCGTTGAGGAAGCGGCTGACCTGGCGCGCGTTGCGGCTGGCTTCGGAGGTGCCTTTCTTGCCGTTGTCCAACTCCTCGATGACTTGCATCGGCAGGTAGACATCGTGTTCCTGAAACTTGAACAGCGCGGTCGGGTCGTGCATGAGCACGTTGGTGTCGAGCACGTAGATCCGCTTGCTTCTGGTCATTCGGAAGTCTCGTCGGAGATGATGGGCGATGCGTTGGTTTGCGACGGCGGAACGGGGTGGCGCAGCCGGCGAAGGCGCTGGAGCGAGTGTCGGTCAGCGGCCGTCGCCGAGGCGGGGCCTGGGTCGCACAAGCGCGGCGAGCGCGAGCGGGCGGCGCGCGCGCACGGCCGCGGCGCCGTGGCCCGCGGGGCGGGACGGCGTGCGAGCGTGGAGACGAGGGGCCTCACTGGGCGGCGTGTTCCTTGAGTGCGTCGAGTACGGCCTGGGCATGGCCTGCGACTTTCACCGGTCGCCATGACTGGGCGATGACGCCCTTGGGGTCGATCAGGAAGGTGCTGCGTTCGATGCCCATGTACTTGCGGCCGTAGAGGTTCTTTTCCTTGATCACGCCGAAGGCATTGCACACCGACTCGTCGGCGTCGCTGACCAGTTCGAACTTGAAGCCCTGCTTGGCGCAGAAGTTCTGGTGCGACTTGATCGAGTCACGCGACACGCCGAGCACGCTCGCGCCGAGTTTCTTGAACTTCGGCAGCAGGGCGTTGAAGTCGAGGCCTTCTGTGGTGCAGCCCGGGGTGCTGTCCTTCGGGTAGAAGTACAGCACCAGCCATTGGCCGGCGTAGTCCTTGAGCTTGACCGTCTCGCCGCCGGACAGGGCCAGGGCGAGGTCGGGGGATTTCTTGCCGTAAGCGTGGTCGCCGATATCGAGCATGATCAGAACTTCATCGGGTCCATGATGGCGTCTAGGTTCAGATGGTCGCAGAACTCGAGGAAATCGTCGCGCAGGGCGGCGATGTGCATGCTCGAGGGCACGCCGATGGTGACCTGGGCCGAGAACATGTCGGCGCCGGTCTGCATCGCGCGGTAACGCGAGCAGTGCAGGCTTTCGATGGTGATGCCCTGGCGGTCGAAGAAGTCGGCCAGCTGGAACAGGATGCCGGGCTTGTCGGCGGCCACCACCTCGACGATGTAGGGCAGCAGGTTGGACTGCACCTGCTTGGCGCCGGTGCGGTACCAGACCAGCTTCAGGCCTTCTTCGCGCTCCAGGCGCGTCAGCATGGCCTCGAGCTTGGCGACCGAGTCCCAGGAGCCGACCGCCAGCGCGGTCACCGAGACGTCGCGGCCGACCGTGGACAGGCGCGCATCGACGAGATTGCAGCCCGAGTCGGCGATCCGGCGGGTCACCGACAACAGCGGCGACTCCGGATGCGTCGTATAGGCGTTGATCAGGAGGTGGTTTTCGTTCGGCGACGGCCGGGAAGCGGAATCGGTCAAGGCGGCGCCTGCAAGGGGAGCGTGATGCTCGGATATGAACGGCGGCCCGCGGACGGGCTGCGGCTGAAGGGAGCATACTTGCCCGCGCTTTCGGGCCGCAAGTAACATCGTCCCGTGCGTGGCTGCACCGGCGCACGTTTCCGCACCGGCCCGCCCGCTGGAATAATGGCCCCACGACCGCTCCACAGCACGGCTGCGGACGCGAACTCCACTTATGTAGGTCTTCACTTGCGACTTTCCGGCAGCATCACCGCGCTGGCGACGCCTTTCACCGCGTCCGGCGAAATCGACCTGGACGCCTGGCACAAACTGCTGGCGATGCAGTTGGAAGGCGGCACCCAGGCCCTCGTCGTCGCCGGTTCGACCGGCGAGGCCGCCGCGCTCTACGATGCCGAATACGACGCCCTGCTGCGCGCCGCGGTCGAATTCGTCGCCGGGCGGGTCCCGGTCCTGGCCGGCACCGGCCTGTCCAATACCGCCAAAACCATCGAACTGACCCGCCGCGCGGCCGCCCTCGGCGCCGACGCGGCATTGGTCGTGACCCCGCCCTATGTGCGCCCGACCCAGGCCGGCCTGGTCGCGCACTACCGTGCGATCGCCGACGACGGCGCCCTGCCGGTGGTGCTGTACAACGTGCCAGGCCGCACCGGCGGCGACCTGCTGCCGGAGACCGTGGCCGAGCTGGCCGGCCATCCGCGCATCGTCGGCATCAAGGAAGCGGTGTCGGATCCGCAGCGGATGCAGGCCTTGCTGGCGTTCAAGAGCGAGGGCTTCGCGGTGCTCAGCGGGGACGACCCGACCGCTTGCCGGGCCATGCTCGCCGGCGCCGACGGCATCATTTCGGTCGGTTCCAACGTGCTGCCGGCGGCGTTCCGCCGCCTCGCCGACCTGGCCCGCGCCGGGCGCGCCGCCGAAGCCGAGGCCTGGGACGCGCGCCTGCGCCCGGCCTACGATTTCCTCGCGGTCGAACCCAACCCGATTCCGGTCAAGGCCTTGCTCAGCGGGCAAGGCATCGGCCATGGTCTGCGCCTGCCCCTGCAGTCGCTCCCGGCCGCCCATCAGGATGCCGCCCGGCGCACCGCCGGTCTCGTCGTCGAACTCGAACACGTCTGCCGCGACACCCTCGCGGCCTGAATCCCTGTAGGAGATGCTCATGCGTTCCAATGTTTCTCTGTCCCGCGCGGTTGTCGCCGGTCTGTTGCTGGCGATGGTCGCCACGTCGGGTTGCAGCTGGTTCCGCAAGGGCAACAAGCTCTACGCCGAAACGCCTGAGAACCGCCCGCTGGAAGTGCCGCCGGACCTCGACCAGCCGCGCACCGACGGCGCCATGGCGGTGCCGGGCGGTTCGGTGACCGCCTCGGGCCTGGCCGCCTCGCGCCCGACCCAGGCCGCCGCCGGGACCCCGGCCTCGTCGGCCAACGGCTTCACCGTCAGCGGCAACCGCGACGCGGTGTTCAACCAGGTCGGCGACGCGCTCGGCAAGGTCGAAGGCCTCAACATCGCCAGCCGCGCCCAGTTGCTCGGCGCCTACGACGTGAACTACGAAGGCAGCAACTTCCTGGTCCGCATCAGTGCGGTCGAAGCCGGTGCCTACGTCTCGGCGGTCGACCCGCGCGGCCTGCCGGCCACCGGCGCGGCGCCGGCCAAGCTGATCGCCGGCCTCAAGGCAGTGCTCGGCGGCCGTTGATCCAAGGCTGCAGTGGATGAGCGAAACGGGCGCCGATGGCGCCCGTTTTCGTTTGCGTGCAGGAGCGGAGCGACCGCGTTGCCGCGTCAGCGCGGCGACCAGCGGGTCAGGCCTTCGTTCAACATCAGGCGCATGGCCGAAGCGCGTTGCGCGCGCGGCATGTCCTTGAGTGCATCGAGCAGCCAGCCGAAGGCCTGGCAGCGGGCCTGGCGTCCGCCGGGTTCGCCGGCGTCGGCATTAAGCGCGCCCATGAAGCCGTCGTGCAGCAGCATCGCGGTGGTGCCGGCGGACTTCAGCGTCTGTTTCGCCGCGCCGGCGTCGTAAGGCTGGCGCGGGTTCTGCAGGCCGGTCGCGGCGATGCCGAGCAAGGCCTGGGCGAAGCTCTGGCGGCTGGCGTCGCCGAGAGTCTGCGCCGCCGCCGCGAGCGTCTGGGGGCTGCGGTCGGCGGCCGGGTCGAACAAGGCGCACAAGGTCGCCGCATCGCGCGGGTTGCGCGAGGCCTGGTGCAGGGCCTGGAACAAGTCGTCGATCGCGCCGTCGGGCGCGCGCATCAGCGTGTCGCTGGCGCCGGCGGCGATCGCGCCGGGGTCCAGGCGCGAGAGGTCCAGCTGGGACAGATCCAACTGCGACAGGTCCAGCCGCGACAGATCGAGCTGGGCGAGGGCGAGCGCGCGCGGCTGGGCGCCGGCGAGGATCGGTGCGGCGCAGACCGCGAGGAGCAGGCTCAGGCGCAAACGGGCATGCGGCATGGCGGGTTTCATTCGGACCGTGACCGGCCGAGTCTAGGTGCGCGCCGATGAATGCCAGGCGGCTCCGGCGCGAGCCGGGCGGGTCCAGCCGTGCCCAGGCAGCGACGAGGCCGTGGCCAAGGGGCAGCCGCCCGGAGGCGGGGCCGGGCACGCCAGGTCTTTACGCCACGATTCGGGTCAGCCGGGCCAATCAGGCCCGGGCCTCAGCGCTCGAGCAGGTCGAGCTTGCCGGGCTTGTTTTCCCAGTCCTTGGCGTCGGGCGGTCCGTCCTTGCGGGTGGTGATCACCGGCCAGGACTTGGACAGCTCGGCGTTGAGCGCAACGAACGGCTCCTGGCCGGCCGGCACGTCGTCCTCGGGATAGATCGCGTTGATCGGGCATTCCGGCTCGCACAGGGTGCAGTCGATGCACTCGTCCGGGTCGATCACCAGGAAATTCGGGCCTTCATGGAAACAGTCGACCGGGCACACCTCGACGCAGTCGGTGTACTTGCACTTGATGCAGTTCTCGGTGACGACGAAGGGCATGGCGGGAATCCTGAGCTATGGTCCGGGGCGAACAGGCCGGGCGGCGATAGTGTAGCCATTCGCGCCGCGACGACCCAAGGCGGGGCTTGGCCGTTGGCGCGGATCGCGCTTCCGCCCGGCCCCATAACGCGGCTGGCGCCAAGAAAAAGCCCGCGCATCGCTGCGCGGGCTTCTGGCGACCTGGTCGCGTATTGGCGCTCCCTACGGGATTCGAACCCGTGTTTTAGCCTTGAGAGGGCCACGTCCTAGGCCTCTAGACGAAGGGAGCAGGTTGAAACTCGGCCGGGAACGGGTTCCTGGCAGACCGCACGGACTCTCAACCCGATGCGGCCTGCTAGTATATGCGCCGCCGTTGCCACGGGCAACGGTTGAACCTTACGAACCTATAAGGCGGCACGCCCGCTCGATGCAAGCCAACTCTTCATTCCATACCTCGCTGCGCGTGATCCCGCGCGACCAGCACAATGTCTCGCGCAAGGAGATCAGCCCGAACGCGCTTCGCGTGCTGTATCGGCTGCGCGACAGCGGTTTCGGCGCCTACCTGGTCGGCGGCGCCGTGCGCGACATCCTGGTCGGCGGCCACCCCAAGGACTTCGACGTCGCCACCGACGCCACCCCCGAGCAGGTCAAGGGGCTGTTCCGCAACTGCCGCCTGATCGGGCGCCGGTTCCGGCTGGCGCACGTGGTCTACGGCCGCGAAATCATCGAGGTCGCCACTTTCCGCGCCAACAGCGACGACGGCAGCGGCGACCGCGAGACCGACACCGGCGGCCGCCTGGTCCGCGACAACGTTTACGGCAGCATCGAGGACGACGCGGTCCGCCGCGACTTCACCGCCAATGCGCTGTACTACGCGGTCGAGGACTTCTCGGTGCGCGACTACGTCGGCGGCTTCGAGGACGTGCAGAACCGCCTGATGCGCCTGATCGGCGATCCGGAGACGCGTTATCGCGAAGACCCGGTGCGGATGCTGCGTGCGGTGCGCCTGGCGGCCAAGCTCGGTTTCGAGATCGAAGCGGCCACCGCCGCGCCGATCCCGCACCTGGCGCCGCTGCTGGCCGATGCCGCGCCGGCGCGTTTGTTCGAGGAATGCCTCAAGCTGTTCCTGTCCGGCCACGCGGTCGAGAGTTTCCTCGGCCTGGAGCGTTTCGGCTTGCTGCCGGCGCTGTTGCCGGAAAGCGCCGCGGCCTTGAAGTCCAATCGCAGCGGCGCCCTGCGCCGGATGGTGCTGGAAGGGCTGAAGGGCACCGATGCGCGGGTCGCCAACGACGAGCCGGTGTCGCCGGCGTTCCTGTTCGCGCTGTTGCTGTGGCCGGCGTATTGCCGCGACCTGATGGGCCTGCAGGCGCAGGGCGTGCATACCGCCGAAGCGCAGCGCCGCGCCGCCGACCGGGTCACCCTGCACCAGTTGTCGACGATCGCCCTGCCGCGCCGGTTCTCGCTGCCGATGCAGGAGATCTGGCTGCTGCAGTCGCGGTTCCAGCAGCGCCAGCGCAAGCGCGTGTTCCGGCTGCTGTCGCATCCGCGTTTCCGCGCCGCGTTCGACTTCTTGTCGTTGCGCATGGCCGCATCGGACGAGCACGCCGCCGACGTCGAATTCTGGCGCGAGGCGCAGCAGCACCCGGGCGAACTGGTTGCGTATCAGGAGGCGCATGCGCACCTGGACGAGGAAGAAAGCGGCGAGGGCGGCGACGATCGCGCCCCGCGCAAGCGCCGTCGCCGCCGTCGCGGCGCGCCGGTCGCGTCGGAGTGATCCAACGGGCCTGTCTCTGACCGCAGGCCCGACGACGCTACGACGACAACGTTCCGACGAGACCGCCCGGTCGCGCGGCGTCCGGCGACCTCGAACTGCGATGGCCTGAGCATGACCCAGACCGGATCCGCCTCGCCGACGCTCGCTTTCGTCGGCCTCGGCAGCAACCTCGGCGACAGCGCCGAAGTCCTGCGCGGCGCCGCGCGCGCGCTCGGCGCCGCGCCGCACACCCGCCTGCTGCGCCTGTCCAGCCTCTACCGCACGCCGGCCTGGGGCGTCACCGAACAACCCGATTTCATCAACGCCGTGGCCATGCTCGAAACCGCCTTGAGCGCGCAGGAACTGCTCGCGGCGATGTTCGCGATCGAGCGCGAGGCCGGACGCGCCCGCCGCGCCGACGGCAGCGACCGCTGGGGCCCGCGCACCCTCGACCTCGACCTGCTGCTGTACGGCGAGGCGGTGATCGACGAACCCGGCCTGCACGTGCCGCATCCGCACCTGCACGAGCGCGCGTTCGCCCTGGTGCCCTTGCTCGAAATCGCGCCGGAGGCGGTAATCGCGCAGCGAGGCCCGGCGCGCGAGGCCTTGCAGGGCGTCGATACCGGCGCGATCCGCCGGCTCGATCCGGTCGACAATTGACCGCCGCGCTGCGCGCATGAGGCGGCCGGCTTGCCGTACCGTGGCGGGCCGGCAGCGTTGCGAGCTCGGCCGGTCGCGTCCCGGCGCAACCTGTTAAGTTATTGCGCTCTCCCCAGCGGCGTCCGCGCGCCACCGCCCGGACGAACCCACACATGTACACATCGGCCCCCACCGACAAGCCGGCCGCCAAGGCCTGGACCGTGCCCATGCTCGCCGACGCCAAGCGCGACGGCCGCAAGCTGGTCATGCTCACCGCCTACGACGCCAGCTTTGCCCGCACCATGGACGCGGTCGGCATCGACCTGATCCTGGTCGGCGATTCGCTCGGCATGGTCGTGCAAGGCCAGAACAGCACCTTGCCGGTCACCGCCGCCGACATGGCCTACCACACCGCCTGTGTCGCCCGTGGCCTGTCCAAGGCGCTGTTGATCACCGACCTGCCCTTCCAGTCCGACGCCACGCCCGAGCGCGCGCTCGACGCGGCGACCCGGCTGCTTCAGGCCGGCGCGGCGATGGTCAAGCTGGAAGGCGCGGGCCACAAGCTCGAGGTGATCCGGTTTCTGGTCGAGCGCGAGATCCCGGTGTGCGCGCACCTCGGCCTGACCCCGCAATCGGTGCTGCGCCTGGGCGGTTACAAGCTGCAGGGGCGCGACGACGCCGCCGCGGCGAAGCTGCGCGCCGATGCGCGCGCGGTCGCCGAGGCCGGGGCCACCCTGCTGGTGCTCGAATGCGTGCCGACCGGGCTGGCCGCGGCGATCACCGCCGACCTCGCCATCCCCACCGTCGGCATCGGCGCCGGCCCGCAATGCGACGGCCAGGTGCTGGTGCTGCACGATCTGCTCGGGGTCAACTCGGGCCATCGCCGGCCCAAGTTCGTCAAGGATTTCCTCGCCGAAGGCGGTTCGATCGCCGGCGCGTTCCAGGGCTTCGCCGACGCGGTGCGCAGCGGCGCCTTCCCCGACGCGGCGCATTCCTACGATTGATCCGCCTTGGGGCCGCCGGCATCGCCGGCAGTTCTTCGCAATGGCGCGACGCTGGAAATCGTCGTCGCGCGCCCCGATCTGACTTCGTGTTCAGCCTTCATCGCGGACCCGCTCCGCGCCGTCCTACCGAGTACCGCATGCAGACTGTCGATCAACTGAGCGCCCTGCGTTCGACCCTGGAAACGTGGCGTCTGGCCGGGCAGCGCATCGCCTTCGTGCCGACCATGGGCAACCTGCACGCCGGCCACTATTCGCTGATCGGCCTGGCGCGCGAACGCGCCGACCGGGTGGTCGCGAGCGTGTTCGTCAACCCGACCCAGTTCGGCCCGAACGAAGACTACGGCCGCTACCCGCGCACGCCCGAGGCCGATGCCGAAGGCCTGCGCGCATCCGGTTGCGATCTGCTGTGGCTGCCGTCGGTCGAGACCATGTACCCCTACGGCGCCGAGCGCACCGTGCAGGTGCGGGTGCCGCAGGTCACCGAGACCCTAGAAGGCGCGCACCGTCCCGGCCATTTCGAGGGCGTCGCCACCGTGGTCGCGCGCTTGTTCAACCAGGTTCGCCCCGATATTGCCGTGTTCGGCCGCAAGGACTACCAACAGCTCGCGGTGATCCGTTACCTGGTCCGCGACCTCGCGTTCCCGATCGAGATCGTCGGCGCCGACACCCGCCGCGAGGCCGACGGCCTGGCCCTGAGTTCGCGCAACCAGTACCTGTCCGAAACCGAGCGCCCGCAGGCGGCGGGCATCCACGCCTGCCTGCAATGGATGCGCGAAGCCAGCCAGGCCGGCCTGGCGAGGGAAGCGGTCGAGGCCGGCGCGATCGAGCGCCTGGGCGCAGCCGGCTTCGCAGTCGACTACGCCGCGATCCGGCGTCCCGACCTGAGCCTGCCCGAGGCTGGCGAAGGCGAGGCTAGCGAAGGCAAGGCTGGCGAAGGCAAGGCTGGCGAAGGCAAGGCTGCGCAGGGCGGGGCGGGTAAAGCTGGCGCGGGCGGTAGCGGCGCCCGAGTGGCCCTGATCGCCGCCCGGCTGGGCCGCACCCGGCTCATCGACAATCTCGAGTTCGAAATCTGAACAGGCGCGCGAATGCCCGAAACCCGCGCCACTGAACGGGAATACTCCGTTCCGCCGGCCGCGCGCCCGACCCATGTTGCAGCGCGCCATGCGCTGCTAGACTTCTGGCCTTTCGCGCCCGCGCGTCTGCGGACGGAGTAACCGACATGCAACTGAACCTGCTCAAGGCCAAGATCCATCGCGCCACCGTGACCCACGCCGAGCTGCACTACGAAGGCTCCTGCGCCATCGATGGCCGCCTGCTCGACATTTCGGGCATCCGCGAGTACGAACAGGTCCACATCTACAACATCAACAGCGGCCACCGCTTCTCGACCTACGCCATCCGCGGGGAAGAGGGCAGCGGCGTGATCTCGGTCAACGGCGCGGCGGCCCACAAGGCCCAGCCCGGCGATCTGGTCATCATCTGCGCCTACGGTATCTGCGACGAGGCCGAGGCGGCGAAGTACAAGCCGACCCTGGTCTATGTGGACCGCAACAACCAACTCACCCATACCAACACCTCGATGCCGGCGCAGGCCGCCTGAGAACCGACGACAGATGAGCGATGACGCCCGACTGACTGAGCTGCGCGCCGAAGTCGGGCGCGTCACCCAAACTCCGCTGCCGGCGCTCATCGCCGCCGATCCGGCCCGCGCGACGGACTTCGCCGTCAAGGTCGGGCCGGTCTACGCCAGCTTCGCCCGCCAGCGCTACGACCGCGCCGCGCTGGACTGGTTGTTCCGCGCCGCCGAGGCCGTCGACAGCACCGGTCGCCTGCGCGCCCTGTTCGACGGCGAGATCGTCAACGTCACCGAACGCCGTCCGGCGCTGCACAGCGCGCTGCGCAGCGATCTGTCCTCGAGCGACACCGCGCGCGCCGCCCACGCCCAGGCGTTGGAAGCGCGCCAGCGCATGCGCGCGGTGGTCGACGCGCTCGCCGCGAGCGAGGTCACCGATATCGTCAGCGTCGGCATCGGCGGTTCCGATCTCGGCCCGCGTCTGGCCGTGGACGCGCTGACCGGCGCCGCGCCGGGCCGCTTCCGCGTGCATTTCCTGTCCAACGTCGACGGTCACGCCGCCCAGCGCGTGCTCGCCGGCCTCGACCCCAAGCGCACCGCCGCACTGTTGATCTCCAAGACCTTCGGCACCCAGGAGACCCTGCTCAACGGCGGCATCCTGCGCGACTGGCTCGGCGACGACTCGCGCCTGTACGCGATCAGCGCCAATCTCGAGCGCGCCGCCGGCGCTTTCAATATCCCGACCGAACGCATCCTGCCGATGTGGGACTGGGTGGGCGGCCGGTATTCACTGTGGTCGGCGGTCGGTCTGCCGATCGCGCTGGCGATCGGCATGGACGCATTCGAGCGGTTCCTCGACGGCGCCGCCGAGATGGACGCGCACGTGCTGCGCACGCCACTGCCGAACAACCTCGCCGCTTGGCACGCGCTGACCGCAATCTGGAACCGCAACGGCCTGGGCTACGCGACCCAGGCCGTGCTCGCCTACGACGACCGTCTCAAGCTGCTGTCGAATTACCTGCAGCAGCTGGTGATGGAAAGCCTGGGCAAGTCGGTGCGCCTGGACGGTTCGGCCGTCGCCGGCGACACCGTCCCGGTGTGGTGGGGCGGCGTCGGCACCGACACCCAGCACAGCTTTTTCCAGGCCCTGCACCAGGGCACCTCGATCGTGCCGGCCGACTTCATCGGCGTGGTCCGTTCGGACGCACCGTATGCGCAGAACCATCGCGCGCTGCAGGCCAATCTGCTCGCCCAGACCGAGGCCTTCGCCAACGGCCAGGGCAGCGACGACCCGCACCGCGTCTACGCCGGTGGCCGCCCGAGCACGACGATCCTGCTCGACGCGCTGACCCCGCATTCGCTCGGCGCCTTGCTGGCGATGTACGAGCACAGCGTTTACCTGCAGTCGGTGTTCTGGGGCATCAACGCCTTCGACCAGTTCGGCGTGGAACTCGGCAAGCAGGTCGCCAGCACGCTGTTGCCGGCGCTGGCCGGCGAGGCCGAGGCCGACGACCCGGTGACGCGGGAACTGATCCGGCAGCTGCGCGGCTGAGGTTGGGGTTCGGGTCGAGGAGTCTCCTCGCGTCGTCCTTCGGCGCGTCCTGTAGGAGGGGCGTAAGCCGCGACGCGGGACGCGCAGAATCCGCAACGCTTTCGTCATCGATCGAAGTGTCGATCTGTCGCAGGGCAGGAGCGGCGCAAGCCGCGACATCGCTGCGAAGGTCTCGCTACGCGTCGTTCATCGAGCGATGATCAAAGATCAAGATCAAACCCAAAGCTTCCGCCACTAAAGCGGCGGGTTACTTTCTTTTGTCTAAAGCAACAAAAGAAAGGTAACCAAAGAAAAGTGCTTTTTTTTGAATCACCAGCCCGCACGATCGTTGCCTCCGCAGGGATTTTTCATACGGGACATCCCTGTCCCGATGAAAAACGGCGCGCATCCCTGCGCGCCGCCCTCCGGGTCTTCTTTGGCCTTCGCGAGTGCGTGGCGACGCACAGCAACAGCCAAACAACAGAACCGGAGGGCGGCGACGCCATCCCCTGTAGGAGCGGCGTAAGCCGCGACCACGGAACGCGCAGAACCAACGAGGCCGACGCCGCCCATCGAAGCGGCGCGCTTTCGCCGGGGTAGGAGCGGCGCAAGCCGCGACCGCGAATCTGCGGCCGCCGGCGCGGGTGCGGGGTTGCGTGGTCGCGGCTTACGCCGCTCCTACAGTGGCCGGTACGCGGCGCCGTTGCCGTTGCCGTTGCCGTTGCCGAGATTTTGATCTGCTTTGCTGCTTTGCCGGTCAACAGCAGACCCGGAGGGCGGCCCGCAGGGATGCGGGCCGTGCGCAAGCAGGCCATGGATGGCCTGTCTGGAGCATCCCTGCGTCGGCATCGATCGCGCGGGCCTTTGATTAAAGGAAAGCACTTTTCTTTGGTTACCTTTCTTTTGTTGCTTTAGACAAAAGAAAGTAACCCGCCGCTTTAGTGGCGGAAGCTCTGGGTTTGATCTTAATTTTGATCTTGATCTTGATCTTGCTTGAAAGAGACGCCGCGAGACCGTCGCAGCGATGTCGCGGCTTGCGCTGCTGCTGCCCTTGGCGAAGGGTCGCGGCCTCGATGAGCGGCGTCGGCTTTGGCGCTTCTGCGCGTCCCGTGGCCGCGACTCACGCCGCTCCTGCAAGGCTCCAGTAACGACACGAGAGAACATCGTGCCGCGAGACTACGACACCCCGTGCCGCGCCAGCGCCCACTCCACATGCTCGCGCACGACCTCGCTGGGATGGTCGCGACGCGCGTACAGGGCGGCGACCACTTCGTCGGTACGCGGGGCGTTGCCTAGGGCGACAGCGATGTTGCGCAGCCAGCGTTCGTGGCCGCTGCGGCGGATCGCGGAGCCTTCGGTGCGGCGCAGGAATTCGGCCTCGTCCCAGGCGAACAGCTGCGCCAAACTGGCGCGGTCGAGGTCGTTGCGGGCGCGAAAATCCGGTTCGTCGTTGCGCTTGGCGAACTTGTTCCAGGGGCAGACGAGTTGGCAGTCGTCGCAGCCGAAGATGCGGTTGCCGATCGGCGCGCGCAGTTCGACCGGAATCGGGCCTTCGTGTTCGATGGTCAGGTAGGAAATGCAGCGCCGTGCATCGAGACGGTGCGGGGCGACGATGGCCTGGGTGGGGCAGATGTCGATGCAACGCGTGCAGGTGCCGCAGTGGGCGCTCGCCGGACGGTCGATCGGCAAGGGCAGGTCGACGTAGATCTCGCCGAGGAAGAACCAGGAGCCCCCGTCCTTGTCGATCAAACAGGTGTGTTTGCCGATCCAGCCGAGCCCGGCGTTGCGCGCCAGCGCGCGTTCGAGCACCGGCGCGGAATCGACGAACACGCGATGGCCGAACGGGCCGACCAGTTCGGCCAGGCGGTCGGCCAGGCGCTGCAGCCGCTGGCGCATCAGCTTGTGGTAGTCGCGGCCGAGGGCGTAGCGCGCGACGTAGGCGCGTTCGCCGTCGGCCAGGGTGACCCAGGCCTCGTCGTCGTCGCGGCGGCCGTAGTCCAGGCCGACCGAGATCACCCGCAAGGTGCCCGGCAGCAGTTCGCCGGGACGCGCGCGCAGCCCGCCGTGGCGCGCCATCCAGTCCATCGAGCCGTGCAGGCCCTGGTCGAGCCAGTCGAGCAGATAGGCCTCGTCCTCGGCCAGCTCGATGCCGGAAATGCCGCAGCGCTGGAAGCCGAATTCGCGGGCGATTTCGCGGATGCGCAGGGCCAGCGCCGGGTAATCGGGCGCGGTCGCGGGCGCGGTCCCCGGCGCGTCGGCGGACACGGGAAGCGGAGTGGGGCGGGTGTCGGGCTGGCTCACGATCCGGCAAGTATAGAATCGCCGCATGTCGCCGACCGCTGAAACTTCATCGCCGATGCCGCCGACGGGCCTGTTCGACGCCGCTGCGCTGCGCGCGATCGAAACCGCGGCTGCGGCCGAGCTCGGCGACGCTCATGCGTTGATGGCGCGGGCCGGCGAAGCCGCCTGGCGCGAGCTGCTCGGCCATTGGCCGCAGGCGATGCGCCTGCTGGTGGTGTGCGGCCCGGGCAATAACGGCGGCGACGGTTACGTGTTGGCGACCCACGCGCAGCAGGCCGGGCGCAAGGTGTCGGTGCTGCGCCTGCCCGGACATGCGCCGCGCGGCGCGTTAGCGGAGCGGGCCGCGGCCGGCTATGCGCAGGCCGGCGGCCGCACGATCGACTTCGACGGGGGCTTGCCCGAGGCCGAGGTCATCGCCGACGCGTTGTTCGGCATCGGTCTGACGCGCGCGCCCGATGACGCCGCCTCGGCCTTGATCGATGCGATCAATGCGCATCCGGCGCCGGTGCTCGCACTCGACGTGCCGAGCGGTGTCGATGCCGACCGCGGCCACGCGTATTCGTCGGCGGTGAGCGCGCAACGCACGCTCGAATTCATCGCCCCCAAGCGCGGTCTGCGCAGCGGCGCCGCGCTCGATCGGGTCGGCGTGCTGTCGGTCGCCGCGCTCGGTTTGCCGCGCGAACTGTATGGCGTACCGGCGAGCGCGCATTGGCTGCGCGCCGAGGATCTGCCGCGTTGGTTGTCGCCGCGCCTGCGCGACAGTCACAAGGGCCGCAACGGCCGGGTGCTGTGCATCGGCGGCGACCACGGCCACGGCGGAGCGCTGCTGCTGTGCGCGCAGGCGGCCTTGCGCAGCGGCGTCGGCCTGCTCGATGCGGTCACCCGCGAAGCGCATGTCGCACCGATGCTGGCGCGGTTGCCCGAGGCGATGCCGCGCGCGATCGCCGAAGGCGACGACCCGCGCGCCGCATTCGACGCCGCCGATGCGGTCGCGATAGGCCCCGGGCTCGGCCAGCAGGCGTGGGGCCGGGCACTGTACCGATATGCGTTGGACAGCGGAAAACCGCTGCTTTTAGACGCCGACGCACTCAACCTGCTTGCGGCCGCGCCGCGCGCGTTGCCGGCGGATACGGTGTTGACGCCGCATCCGGGCGAGGCCGCGCGCTTGCTCGGCAGCGACACCGCCGCGGTGCAGGCCGATCGCTTCGCTGCGGTGCGCGCGTTGGTCGAGCGTTACGCCTGCGTGGTTGTGCTCAAAGGCGCCGGCACCCTGGTCGCGGCACCGGATCGCATCGTGCGGGTGATCGGCGCCGGCAATCCCGGCATGGCGGTCGGCGGCATGGGCGACGTGCTCAGCGGCGTAATCGCCGCGCTGCGCGCGCAAGGTCTCGATGGTTTCGACGCCGCCGGTTGCGGCGCCTTGCTGCATTCGCTGGCCGGCGACGATGCCGCGCGCGACGGCGGCGAACGCGGTCTGCTGCCCAGCGACCTGATGCCGTGGTTGCGCCGCCGCGCCAATCCGTAGCTCACGCCGATACGAATCGCGCCAATACGTATCGCACCAATACGCAGCGCGCGCCAATACGTAGAATTGGGCGACATGAGCATGCACACGATCGAACTGCAGCTGAGCGATGCCGAGGCCACCGATGCGCTCGGCGCCGCCTTGGCGCGGGCGCGCCCCGCGCACGGGGCAGAGGCCTTGCACGTGCATCTGCACGGCGACCTCGGCGCCGGCAAGTCGACCCTGGCGCGCGCCTTGCTGCGTGCGCTCGGGGTAGAGGGCGCGATCCGCAGCCCGACCTACACCCTGGTCGAACGCTACCCGCTGGCCGAGGGCGGCGAGGCCTGGCATCTCGATCTGTACCGGATCGGCGATGCGGGCGAACTGGAGTTCCTCGGCCTCGACGGCGGCGAGGCAGTGCTGTGGTTGATCGAGTGGCCGGAGCGCGGCCGCGGCTGGCTGCCGGCGCCCGATCTGCGGGTCGAACTGGCGGTCGAAGGCGAGGGGCGTGCGGCCGAACTCCATGCGGTGTCAGCCGCCGGGCAAGCCTGGCTGGCTGCCCTGAGCGCGGCGACCGCCGGCTATGCGTTTGCGGCCGACTCCTGAACGATCCCGTAGGAAGTGGCCCCAGGTGCCGGATTTGAAAGGGAAAAGTTCTTGCATTTGTGGTGTCGCAGTGCTTGACTTACGCCCATGCGAGTCAAAGCCGCCACCGTCCAGAAATTCCTGCTCGGCATAGCGCTGTTGGCGGCACTGGCGTGGAACCTCGCGCATGCCAGTGAAATCAAGGGCTTGGAGCTGCGCACCGGGGCGACCGGCACGCGCGCCGAGGTCGTCCTCGACCAGAGCGCCGATTACAAAGTCCTCAGCCTGAAGGGCCCGGATCGCCTCGTCGTCGACCTGCCGGCTTCCAGCGTCGGCAAGAGCGTCAAGCTCCCGGCCGGGGCCGGCATCGTCAAATCCGTCCGCACCGGCGCACCGCAGCCGGGCACGGTCCGCATCGTGTTCGATCTCGCCCAGCCGGTCGCCGCGCTCAAGCCGCGCATCGAGCAGAGCGGCTCGGGCCCGCGCCTGGTCCTGGAATGGCCCGGCGACGGTGTCGAACCCAAGGCCGCCATCGCGGCCGCGCCCGCGCCGCCGCCGACCGCCGCTGCACCGACCGCCGCAGCGCCGGCCGCCAAGGCCGATCCCTCGGCCGAGTCCGCCGCCGCGACCAGCCGGTTGATTTCCGAACTCGCCGCCCGCAATGCTCAGGCGCCGGCCACGGTGGCCTCGGCCCAGACGCCCACCGCAGCGGCGTCGCAGGCCGCTCCGGCTTCCGGCCCGCAGGCTTCGAGTCCGCAAGCTTCGAATCCGCAAGCTTCGAGCGTGCAGCCCCTGAGCGTGCAAGCTCAGAATCGGCAAGTCCCGGGCGCTCAGGCTCCCGTCGCGCAACTGCCCGACAGCCAGGCGCCTGCGCCGCCTGCCAACACAGCGGCGGCGCCGGCTGCCAACGCCCAACAGCTCGCGGCCCAGCAGGCCGCGCGCCAAGCGGTGTTCGAACAAGCCGCGCAGGCACCCATGCCGGCCTCGGTCGCGAGCGGCGTGCCGACCCGTGACGTGCCGACCCGTATCGCCACCGGCGTCCCGACCCGCGTCGCGACCGGCGTGCCGACGCCGATGCCCGGCGCCGCGGCGCCGGCCCCGGCCGCCGCGATGCCGGAAAGCGCGCCGCCGGCCGGCGCGGTCAAGACCCTCAAGGACGTCATGCGCGGCCGCGGCATGCGCCCGCTGGTGATCGCGATCGATCCCGGCCACGGCGGCCAGGACCCCGGCGCGATCGGCCAGTCCGGCAAGCGCGAAAAAGACGTGACCCTGGCGATCGGCCGCGAACTGGCGCGCCAGATCAACGCCACGCCCGGCCTCAAGGCCTACATGACCCGCGACACCGACGTGTTCATCCCCTTGCCGCGCCGCGCCCAGCTGGCGCGACAGGCCAAGGCCGACATGTTCATCTCGATCCACGCCGACGCCGCCGAGAACCGTTCGGCCAAGGGCTCGTCGGTGTACGTGCTGTCGCTCAAAGGCGCGTCCTCGCAGCGCGCGCGCTGGCTGGCCGACAAGGAAAACGCCTCCGACCTGGTCGGCGGCGTGCGCCTGCAGCAGGCCGACAACACCCTGACCTCGGTGTTGCTCGATCTCACCCAGAGTGGCCACATGAAGGCCTCCGAAGACGCGGCCGGGCACGTGCTCAGCGGCCTCAAGCAGGTCGGCCACAACCACAAGCCGCACATCGAGCGGGCGAACTTCGCGGTGCTGCGCACCTCGGACATGCCGGCGATGCTGGTCGAGACCGCCTTCATCTCCAATCCGGAAGAAGAGCGCCGCCTCACCGACCCCTCGCATCAGCGCGCGCTGGCGCGGGCGGTGCTCGACGGCGTCAACACCTATTTCACCCGCCAGCCGCCGCCGGGCACGATGTATGCGGCGCGCGCCGAGGCGCAACTGCCTTCGCCGGGCGGGTTCGGGGGCGGCGGCAGCCCCTGAACGGCCTGCCGCAGGCGCAGTCCTGAACGGCGATTCGATGACCGAGCGCCTGCCATCGCTGGAGCGGCGCTGCGCGAGGCGATCGAGCGTGCGCTGGCGCAAGGCCGAGCCCTGTGGTTGACCCTGCGCTACCAGCACGAGGGCGAGGCCGCGGTGCGCGAGTACTTCCTGAAACCGCTCGACGGCAGCCTGCGCGTGGGCCTGGACGACTATCTGGAACGCTACGAAGACGCGACCGACCTGTACTTTCGTTATGTCCGGCGCAGCTTCGCCGGCCTCGACGCGACGCTCGCGTTCACTCTCGAACAACTGCCGGTGACCGTCGAGGACTTGCGTGGTGCGCTGAGCGCGACCGGCCGTCGCTGACGCGCCGCGGCTTTCCGGCGTAGCCCCGCCGAGGCGCCCAGCCGCGAAACCGCTCGAACCGCAAGCTCCGGATCGCGGCATCCGCCCCCCAGCGGCTATCATCGATCCCCGTCCCCCGATGGTGCCCGCGCACCGAATGCCGCCTGTGAGCATCCGCCAACTGCCCGACACCCTGATCAACCAGATCGCCGCCGGCGAAGTGGTCGAACGCCCCGCCTCCGTGGTCAAGGAACTGGTCGAGAACGCCCTCGACGCCGGTGCGCGCCGGGTCGACATCGACCTGGAAGAGGGCGGCGTGCGGTTGATCCGGATTCGCGACGACGGCGCCGGCATTTCGCCGGACGAACTGCCGCTGGCGATCTCGCGCCATGCCACCAGCAAGATCGCTTCGCTCGACGATCTCGAAGGCGTGACCACCCTGGGGTTCCGCGGCGAAGCCTTGCCCTCGATCGCTTCGGTCAGCCGTTTCGCCCTGTCCTCGCGCCGGATCGGCGAAGACCGCGGCGCCATGCTCGAAGTCGACGGCGGGCGGGTCGGCGAGATCGCGCCGAAGCCGCATCCGCAGGGCACCACGGTCGAAGTCCGCGACCTGTTCTTCAACGTGCCGGCGCGGCGCAAATTCCTCAAGGCCGAACGCACCGAACTCGGCCATATCGAAGAGTGGCTGCGCCAACTCGCATTGGCCCGTCCCGACGTCGAACTGCGCGTTTCGCACAACGGCAAGCCGACCCGGCGCTGGAAAGGCGAGGGCGACCTGGTCGACATGGGCCTGTCGGACACCCGCCTCAGCGAGGCGCTCGGCGAGGAGTTCGCCAGGAACGCGCTGCGCGTCGAACACAGCGGCGCCGACCTGCGCCTGCACGGCTGGATCGCCCAGCCGTCCTACAACCGCGCCAGCGCCGACCAGCAATACCTCTACGTCAACGGCCGCGCGGTGCGCGACCGCAGCATCGCTCACGCGGTCAAGCAGGCCTACGCCGACGTGCTATTCCATGGCCGCCAGCCGGCCTACGTGCTGTTCCTGGAACTCGACCCGCGCCGCGTCGACGTCAACGTGCACCCGGCCAAGCACGAGGTGCGGTTCCGCGATGCGCGCCTGATCCACGATTTCGTCTATCGCACCCTCAACGATGCCCTGGCCGAAACCCGCGCCGGCATGGCCCAACAGGCGCCCGCGGGTGCGGAACCGGCCGCTGCCGGTGCCGCCGGCTCCTCGATGTATGCCTGGCGCCCGCAGGCGCCGCTCGGCCTGCAGGTGCAGGAAACCCGCGCCGGCTACGCCGCTCTGTACGGCAACGGCGGTGGCGGTTCCGCGGGCGGCGGCTATGCCGGCGGCGGTTACGGCGCAGGCAGCGGCAGCGCCTATGCGATGCCGCCGCGCGAGGCGAACGGGGCGAGCCAGCCGTCGGGCGCGCTGCCGCACAGCGAGGACGAGACCTTGCCGCCGCTCGGCTACGCGGTCGCGCAGTTGCATGGCATCTACGTGCTCGCCGAAAGCGCCGAAGGCTTGATCGTGGTCGACATGCATGCCGCCCACGAGCGCATCGGCTACGAAAAACTCAAGGCCGCCCACGACGGCGAAGGCCTGCGCACCCAGCCCCTGCTGGTGCCGGCGACCCTGGCGGTGTCCGAGCGCGAGGCCGAAGTCGCCGAGCGCGAGGAGGCGACGCTGGTCGCGCTCGGATTCGAAGTCACCCGCAGCGGCCCGCAGTCGCTGACCCTGCGCGCGGTGCCGGCCTTGCTGGCCCACGGCGACGTCGAGGCCTTGCTGCGCGACGTCCTCGCCGACCTGCGCGAACACGGCGAGTCGCGCCGGGTCGCGGCGGCCCGCGACGAATTGCTTTCGACCATGGCCTGCCATGGCGCGGTGCGCGCGAACCGGCGTCTCACTTTGCCGGAAATGAATGCCTTGTTGCGCGAGATGGAGGCTACGGAACGCTCCGGTCAATGCAATCATGGCCGCCCCACCTGGGCGCGCTTCAGCCTGCCCGAGATCGACCGCTGGTTCCTGCGAGGCCGTTGAGATGACCGTTGCACGCAACTTTGCACCTGGGTTTGCACGCGCCGTGACCAGCGCGATGTCCGCGCCGGCGTTGTCGGTCCTGTTGCTGCTCGGCCTGGCCGCCTGCGACTCGCCCGAACAACAGGCCGAGCAGAAGCGCGAGGCGGCGCGCGCGGTCGCCGCCAGCGACGACTTCAGCCGCGACCAGCAATTGTGGCGCCAGCAACGCAAGGAAGAACTGCTCAAGCCCGACGGCTGGGCCAGCCTGGTCGGCCTGTATCCGATCGATGCCGGCTCGCATTATTTCGGCAGCGATCCCGACAACGGCATCCGGCTCGGTGTCGGCCCGGCCCATTTCGGCCTGCTGTCGCTCAACAAGGGCCGCCTGCGTTTCATTCCCGAGCGCGGGTTGTCGCTGACCCTGAACGACCAGCCGCTCAAGGGCGCGGTCAACCTGCTCGCCGACGATTATCCGGCCGGTCCGAGCAAGATCGGTTTCGACGAGGGCCAGGGCATCCTGACCGTGATCAAGCGCGGCGACCGCTATCTGTTGCGCGCGCGCCATGCGCAGGCGCCGACCCTGACCGGCTTCAAGGGCATCGACTACTGGGAGCCGCGGCAGGACTGGAAGCTCAGCGCGAAGTTCATCGCCCATCCGCCGGGCAAGAGCATCGACATCGTCAACATCATCGGCACCATCGAGGCGACTCCGAACCCGGGCGCGATCGAATTCGAACGCGACGGCCGGACCTATCGCCTCGAGGCGCTCGATCAGGGCGGCGACGAGCTGTTGCTGGTGTTCGCCGACCGCACCAGCGGCCACCAGAGCTACAGCGCCGGGCGTTTCCTCGACGTCGCGCGGCCGAACCTGCAAGGGCTGGTGACGGTCGATTTCAACAAGGCCTACAACCCGCCGTGCGCGTTCACCGCGTTCGCGACCTGTCCGCTGCCGCCGGCGGAAAACCGTCTCGACCTGGAAATCGCGGCCGGCGAGAAGACCTACAAGCACGAAGACACCGTGCCGGCCGCGAGCGCCACCGCGCAGGCCTCGTGAGGCCGCGGCCTCATCGCGGCGCATCGCCCTCCCTATCACCGAGTCCGACCTTCGCGTCGCCGACCCAAGGATCAGTCTGCCCATGCGGTTCCTGAAGTTGTTCGTCCTGCCCTTGTTCACCGCCTCGGTGCTCAGCGCATCGCTGACCTCGGCGACCGCGAGCGCCGTCGGCGACGCGCCCGCGGCGACCGCGAAGGCGCCGCCGGTGCCCTTGCTGTGGAAAGTCTCCGACGAGGACAACGCGGTCTATCTGCTGGGCTCGTTCCATCTGCTGCGCGCCGACGATTACCCGCTGTCGTCGGACATCGACCAGGCCTTCGCCGGCGCCGGCAAGCTGGTGTTCGAGGTCGCGCCGGAGGAGATGTTCGACCCGAGCGTGCCGCAGCGCTTCATGGCGCGTGCGCGCTACGACGACGGCCGCACCCTGAGCAAGGTGTTACCGGCCGACCTGCGCGAAAAGCTCAACCGCGTGCTGGCCAAGAACGGCAGCTCGCTGGCCCAGCTCGACGCCTTGGAACCCTGGTTCGTCAACCTGTCGCTGGTGCTCGGCGTGTCCCAGTCGATGGGCTTCAGCCCGCAACTGGGCCTGGATCAATACCTGATGCGGCAGGCGGCCGAAGCCGGCAAGCCGACCGCGGGCCTGGAGACCATGGAGTCGCAGCTGCAGGTCATGGATTCGGGCCCGCTGCCCGAGCAGATCACCGCGCTGCGCGAATTCGTCGACAAGCCCGAGGACGTGCCGGGCATGCTCGACGACATCCACGCGGCCTGGCGCAACGCCGATCTCGCCAAGCTCGACGAGAAGGCGCGCGTGGAGATGGAACAGAAGACCCCGCAGACCTACCGGATGGTCAACGTCGAACGCAACGAAGCCTGGCTGCCGCAGATCCAGAAAATGCTCGACGAGTCCAAGCAGGGCGACAGTCTGGTGGTGGTCGGCTCGCTGCATCTGCTCGGCAGCGATGGCTTGGTCGAGCGCTTGCGCACGAAGGGCTATACGGTCGAGCGCGTGTGCTCGGTATGCGCACCGACCGAGGGCGCGCCGGCCGACGGCGCGGTGCCGGTGATCGGCGCCGAGCGCGCCTTCGCCGCCAAGGAGGCGGGCAAACCGGCCGACGGCAAGCGCGGCAAGGAGCAGGCCGCCAAGGGCCAGGCCGGCAAGGACGGGGCGAGCAAGCCCGATACGAGCAGGCGCGGCGACGACAAGCACGGCAACGACATGCGCGCGGCGGTAGAGGCCGAGGCGATCGGGCAAGAGCCAACCAAGCCAGAGTCGCCCAAACCAGAGTCGCCCAAACCAGAGCCGGTGAAGTAAACCTCGGTCGAGCCAGAGTTACTCGCCAACAGGCATGCGCAGCCGCCGTGCAGGGCGCCCAGTCGCGATGAGGGGACGATGGCGTCGCCACTCCCGCAAAGGCGGGTTCGTTTCTGTTTCGGCGACCGCCGAATCTCCAGGGCCTCGTCGAGGCACGACGCCGAAGTCTCCGGACTCCGCCTTCGCTGGAATGACGGCAGGAGAGCGGCCGGCGGCTCTGCGCGATGATGTCCGGAACTCGCCGACGATTTTCGCTCATCTCATTTCGATGCATCCACCCGCGGGTCGCCCCTTCTTAAACCGGGGCGAGGGTTGCTTCCGACGACGAGCCTGTCGGCGATACGGACCGGTGCGTCGCGCGCTACTGAGCGCCGACGACGCTGGCGTCGGTTGCCGGGACCAGCACGATGCAATCCACCGGGCAGGCCGGCACGCATAGCTCGCAGCCGGTGCACAGCGGTTCGATCACCGTGTGCATGTGCTTGGCCGCGCCGATGATGGCGTCGACCGGGCAGGCCTGGATGCACTTGGTGCAGCCGATGCAATCGGCTTCGACGATCAGCGCGACCGGCGCCGGCTTGTGTTCGCCGCGGCTGCGGTCGTACGGCCGCGCCGGCACGCCGAGCAGGCGCGCCAGGGCGCGTGCGCCGGCGTCGCCGCCGGGCGGGCAGTGATCGATCCCGGCCTCGCCGCGCGCCATCGCTTCGGCGTAGGGCCGACAGCCCGCGTAGCCGCATTGCCCGCATTGGGTCTGCGGCAGCAGGCGGTCGAGGCGCTCGGTCAGATCCATGAGGCTAGAAACGAGGGCAGAGAAGTGAGGAGTGAGTAAAAGCGGAGGTTTCGTAGCCGGGGCTCACTTCTCACTCCTCCGAACTCACTTCTCGCCCGCCATCACTTCACCGGCATGCCCGGCGCGGCGCCGCCGTCGACGTCGAGCAGGTGCAGGCTGCCGCCGTCGAAGCCGGCCGACAGGATCATGCCTTCGCTGATGCCGAAGCGCATCTTGCGCGGGGCCAGGTTGGCGATGAACACCACCTTGCGGCCGACCAACTGGCCGGGCTCGGCGTAGGAGCCGCGGATGCCGGAGAAGATCTGGCGCGTGCCGAGTTCGCCGGCGTCGAGTTCGAAGCGCAGCAGCTTGTCGGAGCCTTCGACGAATTCGCACACCCGTACCGTGCCGATGCGCAGGTCGAGCTTGGCGAAATCGTCGATCCCAACCGTCGCGACGACCGCTGCATTCGGGCTCGAGGACACGGCAGCCGGCGTTGAACTCGCAGCGGCGACGGCAGTACCCGGGTTTTTGCCATCGGCGGCGACGGCTGCCGGCGCCGAGGCGGCGAGGGATTCTTTGCTGGATTCAATCATGGTGTCGATCAGTTTCGTGTCGATGCGGGTGAAAAGCGGCGCGTAGGCGCCGATCTTGTGGTCGAGCAGCGGCTCGGCGAGGTCGTGCCACAGCGTCACCGGCGCGGCGAGGAAGGCCTCGGCTTCGCTGGAGACGCGCGGCAGCACCGGCTTGAGCGCGGCGGCGAGCACGCGGAACAGGTTCAGGCCCTGCGTGCACACGGCCTGCAGATGGGTTTCCGCTCCATCCTGCTTGGCCAGCACCCAGGGCTTGTGCTCGTCGATGTACTTGTTGGCCTCGTCGGCCAGAGCCATGGTCAGGCGCACCGCGCTGGCGGCTTCGTTGCGCGCATAGGCCTCGGCGATCGGGCCGAGCTGGGCGACGAAGCGCTGGTACATCGCCGCATCCGGCAGGGTCGCCGACAGCTGCCCGTCGAAACGCTTCTCGATGAAACCGGCGCAGCGGCTGGCCAGGTTGACGAACTTGCCCACCACGTCGGCGTTGACCCGGGCGACGAAGTCGGACAGGTTGAGGTCGATGTCCTCGACGCCGCCGCTGGTCTTGGTGGCGAAGTAATAGCGCAGCGCTTCCGGGTCGAGGCCGACGTCCAGATAAGTGCGGGCCTGGATGAAGGTGCCGCGCGACTTCGACATCTTCTCGCCGTTGACCATCAGGTAGCCGTTGACGTGCAACCGGGTCGGCGCGCGGAACCCGGCGCCGTGCAGCACCGCCGGCCAGAACAGGCCGTGGAAGGTGACGATGTCCTTGCCGATGAAGTGGTGCAGTTCGGCGTCGCTGTCGCGCGCCAGGTAGGACCAGAAGTCCAGGCCTTCGCGTTCGCACAGGGCCTGGAAGCTGCTCAGGTAGCCGATCGGCGCGTCGAGCCAGACGTAAAGGTACTTGCCCGGGTGGCCGGGGATCTCGAAGCCGAAGTAGGGCGCGTCGCGCGAGATGTCCCAGGCGCGCAGGCCGCCGTCGACATCGAGCCATTCGTGCAGCTTGGCCTTGATCCCGGGCGTGGCGACGTCGCCGGCCAGCCAGTCGCGCAGGAAGCCCTCGAAATGACCGACCTCGAAGAAGAAGTGTTCGGACTCGCGCAGCTCCGGCGTCGCCCCGCTGACCACCGAGCGCGGCTCCTTGAGTTCGGTCGGCGCATAGGTCGCGCCGCAGTTCTCGCAGTTGTCGCCGTACTGGTCGGGGGTGCCGCAGTTCGGGCAGATGCCCTTGACGTAGCGGTCGGGCAGGAACATGCCCTTGACCGGGTCGTACAACTGCGCGACCGAGCGGCGGGTGATGTGGCCGCTGTTGTCCAGGCGCGCGTAGAAGCCTTCGGTCAGGGTGCGGTTGCCGGCCGAGTGGGTCGAATCGTAGTGGTCGAACTTGATCCCGAAATCGGCGAAATCGCGCTCGTGGCTTACCTGGACGCCGGCGATGAACGCTTCCGGGGTCAGGCCGGCCTTCTCGGCGCCGAGCATGATCGGGGTGCCGTGGGTGTCGTCGGCGCAGATGTAGTGAACGCGGTGGCCGCTCATTCGCTGCGCGCGGCACCAGATGTCGGCCTGGCCGTAACCGACCAGATGACCGAGGTGCAGCGGCCCGTTGGCATAGGGCAGGGCGTTGGAGACGACGATTTCGCGGGACATGAGTGCGGGTGCCGTGGGTGGTCGTGAATTATGGCATGGGCCTGCGCGCCGGCCGTGGCGGACCGCGCGGTCCGGGGCCGGCGCCGGCGCAAAAAGAAACCCGGCGCAACCGCCGGGTTTCCGTGGGTCGCGGACCGGCGCGGCGCTTACTGCTGGCGCATCCAGGTCTGGGTGCGGCCGAGCAGCGAGAAGCCCATGAAGCCGCGGACTTCGAGTTTCTTGCCGCCGTCGATCGGGGTGACCTTGACCGAATAGATCTTGCCGGTGGCCGGGTCGAGGATCTGGCCGCCGGTCCAGCTGCCGCCGTCCTTGCGGATGCCCCACAGGATCACCATGCCCTCGACCGGCTTGTTCTTGCGCTCGCCCGAGCACTTGTCGCAGGTCGGGTTGGGGCCGCGGTCGGACTGCAGGACTTCGTTGACGCGGCCGGCGAGGCTGCCGTCCTTGGCTTCGTAGATCTCGACCACCGACTTGGGCTTGCCGGTCTTGTCGTCGACCGTGGTCCAGGAACCGACCGGCGTGGCCTGGGCGAACGCCGCCATCGGCAGGGCGAGCAGCAACAGTGCAAACAGTTTGGTACGCATGGGTCCCCTCCCAGGGATTGGGCGTGATCGAAGCTCATTCGGACCGCGTCCGGGACCGCTCGATGGACCGGCCGGGGTTCGCGGTTACGGTCTTTATACCGCATCCGCCGGGGTATGGATGACGGCCCGGACGCCGTTCACGCCGGCAAAGAGAAGCCCGGCTTGCGCCGGGCTTCGGACCGATCGCCGGTTCAGTCGAAGGCGTATTCGAGCTGGGCCGAGATTTCGCGGCCGATCGGGCTGTAGGAGCGATAGAAGTACGGGTAGGCGTCGTAGCCGTTATCGCGCGGGTGGAACTTGTTGAAGACGTTGTTGACGAACACCGTGACCTTGGCCTTGTCGGTGATCTGCTTGCCGACGTTCAGGTTCCAGAGGAAATACGGAGCGATGCGTCCGGTTTCCTGCCAGTTCGGCAGGCTGCCGTAGCGGGTCATGAAGACAGTCGCGCTCCAGTCCTGCTTCTGCCACGAGACCGAACCGCGGACGCGGCTGCGGAAGTCGAAGTTGGTCATGTCGTCGCGCCAGTCGCGGTCGACCGGATCGGTCGCCAGCAGCTGACGCTCGCTCTTGAGCGTATGGGTCCAGCCGAGCTCCCAGCGGTAATCGCCGAAGCGCTCGGTGTTCAAACGCCAGTTCACCGCGGCGTCCAGGCCGGCCACGTGCAACAGCGACTGGTTGACCGGGCCGCTGCGGATGTTGGTCACCCGGTCGGTCGGCTCGCCCGGCGCGGTCTCGCGGGTGACGCGGCCGGTGACTTCGCGGCAGAACGCCGAATCCGGGGCGAAGGCGTAGGGCTGCCGGGTGCGGGTGAGGCCGGTGCGGCAGCCGCCTTCGTTGTCCATGATGAAGGTGCTGGTCAGGGTGGTGACCGCATCGTCGAGCTTGATGTCGTAGTAGTCGACCGACAGCGACACGCTGTCGCCGATGTCCCAGACCAGACCGGCCCCCCAGGACTCGCCGGTTTCCTCGGTCAGCGAGGGCTCGCCCTGGCTGGTGGCGAACATCGAGTAGTTGTAGACCGCACCGGTGCAGGTCGAGGCGGCGAAGCCGGCATTGAGGCAGCGGTAGGTGTCGAGGACCGTGTTGAAGCTGCCGCTGCCTTCGTTGAACACGAAGTGCATGTCCGGCGCCTTGAAACTGGTCGAGTAGTTGCCGCGGATCAGCAGGCTGTCGAACGGACGCCACTCCAGGCCGTAACCCCAGGTCTTGGCGTCGTCGACCGCGGTGATGTCGTCGTACTTGTCGAAGCGGCCGGCCAGGCTGGCCTTGAGCGAGGGCAGGATGGGAATGCTGAATTCCACGCCCGCGGCGTAGCGATCGCGTTCGCCGCCGCCGTTGGTGCCGGTGAGGTTGTAGGTCTCGACCACGGTCGGCAGGATGCTGCGCGGCGAGTTGAGGTCGTAGCCCTGCGAGGTGAAGTCGACCACCGCGGCAAAGCCGAGCGGGCCGGCCGGCAGGTCGAACAGGTCGCCTGAGATCGTCGCGCTGCCCTGGTTGACCCAGGACTCGGCCTCGTACTTCAGCGTGGTCGACATCGCCCGGTACTGCGCCGGAGTCAGCGGGGTGTAGAAGCGGTCGAGATTGAGCCGGTAGCGCGGCGTGCCGGTGGTGTTCAGGCGCGGGCCGAAGAACCAGTCGGTGACCGCCGAACCGTCCAGGCGCGGACGCGTGCGGTCGGCGCGGTATTCGGCGCGACCGACGGTGACGTCCCAGTCGAAGCGGTCGCCGAGGGTGCCGCGCAACCCGAACGCGACGTCGAGCGACTTCTCGGTGAAGCGCTGGTACATCGCCTCGAAGCCGCCGTACTCCTGTGGCGTCAGCACGCGCTGCAGGTTCATGTTGGCGTTGAAGCCGGTGTCGAACCAGGTGGTGACGCGGCCGGTGCGGTCGATGTGCGGACCGCTAATGGCCTCGGTGCCGCCGGACAGCTTCGACTTGGAGTAATAGCCCTGCAGGCTCGACCAGGCCTGCAGGCCGTTGCCGAAATCGTAGGTGCCGTAGGCATAGCCCGACCAGTCGCTGTTGCCGTTGGCGATGGTCTGGTAACCGACATCGTTCCAGGAACCGCAGGCCCGTCCGACGTTGGTCACCGCGCGGGTGCCGGCCGCGACCGTGCGGTAATTGAACGGCACGAATTCGCCGTCGAAGCGATCGCACACGCCCGCGGGCGGGGCGATGTAGGAGTTGGCGGCGCCGCCGGGGCGGTTCAGGCGCAACGAGGCGGTCGGCTGATTGACGCCCAACTCCGGAACCGGTCGAGGATTGTCGTCCGCCGAGTCCATGAAATCGCGCTGGAACCCGAACACCGGCTCGTCGGCGAAATACTCCAGGGCGTAGGTCACGCTCCAGTTGTCGCCGGAGCGGCCGCCGACCCACTGCAGGTTGCCGAAATCGCCGCCGCCGGTGGTCGAGGTGCCGCCGCGCACGGTGACCTTGTCGCCGTTGAAATCGGTCTTGAGCACCACGTTGATGACGCCGGCGACGGCATCGGAGCCGTAGATCGCCGAGGCGCCGCCGGACAGGATCTCGATCCGGTCCACCGCCGCCGAGGGGATGCTGCCGAAGTTCTGGAAATTGCTCTGGCCGTTGTACGGAAACGGATAGTCCGCGGCGCGGCGGCCGTTGATCAGCAGCAGCGTGCGGCCCGGGCCGAGGCCGCGCAGATTGACCGGACTGCCGTTCGGAGTGAAGCCGCCGGCCGAGTTGAGTTCGTTCTGGGTCGTGCCGCCGTTCTGGGTGAGGGTGGACAGGGCATCGAACACGCTGACGAAGCCTTCGCGCTGGATCTGGGTCGAGCTGATCACCGTCACCGGCGAGGGGCCTTCCAGTTGCGTGCGCTTGATGCGCGAACCGGTGACGACGACGCCGGCGACGTCGGTGGTCTTCTTGGAGACCTCCTCGGATGGCGCCGCCGGGTCGCTCGGGTTTTGGGCATAGGCCGGGCTGCCGGCGCTGACGAAGATTGCGGCGACGAGCGCCCGTGACAGCCTGCTCTGACGCAGGCCGCTTGATTTGTTGGACATCGGTGGTTTCCCCCTAAAGCGAATGACTTCCGCGGACGGCTTATCGAATTTGCCGATCCTGGCGTGAAGTTGTTCCCTTTGTGGCGAAAATTAACATGAGGTTAATCGGGATGTCACCGGGTACCGGTCAGCACTTGCGTCGGGCGCCGGGTGCTCGGGCCGGGCGCACGGCCCACGGGGCCGGGTGCTTGCTGCCGCGCCACCCGCCAGGCCTTACCATGTGTCCCGGCCGCCCAGCGGCCCGCCCCCCATTCAGAGTCCCCATGCACAACCAGACCCCCCATACGGCCGGACGGCCGTCATGAGCGAGAGCTTGCAGGCCGCGATCGCGGCATTACTCATCCCCGAGACCGATCTGCGCCTGGGCGACAGCGAGGCGCGCATCCGCGCCGGCGTCGGCGAAGGCCGCGCCGCGATCTCGATCACCGCCGGCTATCCGCTCGACGGCTTGCGCGCCGGGCTCGAAGCTTCGATCGGCGAACTGCTCGCCGGCCAGGGCCTGAGCCTGGCGAGCCTGGAGCTCAACACCCGCATCGTGTCGCACACGGTCCAGCCCAAGCTGTCGCCGCTGCCGAGCGTGCGCAACCTGATCGCGATCGGCTCGGGCAAGGGCGGCGTCGGCAAATCGACCACCGCGGTGAACCTGGCCCTGGCCCTGGCCGCCGACGGCGCCCGCGTCGGCGTGCTCGATGCCGACATCTACGGCCCCAGCGTGCCGATGATGCTCGGCCTCAGCGGCCGACCCGACAGCCCGGACGGCAAGAGCATCGAGCCGATGCGCGCGCACGGCCTGGAAGCGATGTCGATCGGCCCGCTGGTCGAGCAGGACACGCCGATGATCTGGCGCGGCCCGATGGCGACCTCGGCGCTGACCACCCTGCTCAACGACACCCGCTGGGGCGAGCTCGACTATCTGATCGTCGACCTGCCGCCGGGCACGGGCGACATCCAGCTGACCCTGTCGCAGAAGATCCCGGTCGCCGGCGCGGTCATCGTCACCACCCCGCAGGACGTGGCCACGCTCGACGCCAAGAAAGCCCTGCGCATGTTCGAGAAGGTCGAAGTGCCGGTGCTCGGGCTGATCGAGAACATGGCCGTGCACGTGTGCTCGAACTGCGGCCACGCCGAGCACCTGTTCGGCGAAGGCGGCGGCGCGCGCATGGCCGCCCAGTACGGCGTGACCCTGCTCGGCAGCCTGCCGCTGGAAATCGGCATCCGCGAGCAGGGCGACGCCGGCGTGCCGATCGTCGCCGCGGCGCCGGATTCGGCGGCCGCGCGCGCCTACCGCGCCACCGCGCGCCGGCTCGCCGTGCAGCTCGCGCTGCGCGCGCGGGCGACGCCGTCGATTTCGGCCTCGCTGCTCGGCTGAGCGCGGCCCGCACCACCTCCCTCGTCACCGGCGGCCCGGCTGCCCTTACTGGAACATCGCAATGAGCATCAAGTCCGACCGTTGGATCCGCCGCATGTCCGAGCAGCACGGCATGATCGAGCCGTTCGAGCCCGGCCAGGTCAAGCACGCGGCCGACGGCCAGCGCATCGTCAGCTACGGCACCTCCAGCTACGGCTACGACGTGCGCTGCTCGCGCGAGTTCAAGGTTTTCACCAACATCAACTCGACCATCGTCGATCCCAAGCATTTCGACCCGGGCAGCTTCGTCGACATCGAGAACGACGTCTGCATCATCCCGCCGAACTCGTTCGCGCTGGCGCGCACGGTCGAGTACTTCCGCATCCCGCGCGACGTGCTGGTAGTCTGCCTGGGCAAGAGCACCTATGCGCGCTGCGGCATCATCGTCAACGTGACGCCGCTGGAGCCGGAGTGGGAAGGCCACGTCACCCTGGAATTCAGCAACACCACGCCGTTGCCGGCGCGCATCTACGCCAACGAGGGCGTGGCGCAGATGCTGTTCTTCCAGTCCGACGAAGTCTGCGAGACCTCCTACAAGGACCGCGGCGGCAAGTACCAGGGCCAGGTCGGCGTGACCCTGCCGCGCACCTGAGCCCGGCCGCCGCGACATCGGCCCCGACGGCCCGGCGCGGATGCGTACCGGGCCGTTTTCGCAGGCGGCCGCCGCCGGCCGCCCCGGCGAGCCCGCCAATTCGTTCGAATCGTTCGCATGGAATGCGTACGGACGCCGCGGTCCTGTTATCGTTCGCCGTCACAATTCGACAGGCGTCGCGGCAGGGGGCCGCCGGCGCCATCTAACCAAGGAGCAAAGGAATGGACCCGCAGAACCCGTATCAAAGCCCGCAATCCTCGCTGACCCCGCCCGAGCACGACGGCGAGGAGCTGGCCGATCGCGGCATCCGGCTGGTCGCCGCCATCATCGACACGGTGATCATGATCGTGCTGCTGGTGCCGGTGATGTTCGTCGGCGGTTATTTCGAACAAGTCATGACCGCGGCGCAGAGCGGCGAGCAGAGCTACGGCCTGCAGATGATGTGGGGCCTGATCGGCCTCGTGGTGTTCTTCCTGGTCCAGGCCTATCCGCTCAACGCCAGCGGCCAGACCTGGGGCAAGAAGGTCATGAAGATCAAGATCGTCGACATGGACGGCCTGCAGCCGAGCCTGGCCGAGCTGCTCGGCAAGCGCTACTTGTTCTCGCAGGGCATCGGCCTGATTCCCTGCCTGGGCGCGATCGTCCAGCTGGTCGACGTGCTGATGATCTTCCGCGAGGACCGTCGCTGCCTGCACGACCAGATCGCCGGCACCAAGGTCGTCGTCGCGCGCTGATCCCGGCCGCGTCGATGCCCAAATAAAGAGCGCCGATGCGAAAGCATCGGCGCTTTTTTAACGGCTGGCGCAAACAGCGATCCCGCACGACGCGGAAGGCCTTTAGGGTAGGAGCGGCGCAAGCCGCCACCGCGCCGTCCCGATCGCCTGCGTCGCTACACGAAAGCGGTGGAACTCAACGCCGCTGGTAAGTAACGAAAAACCCCTGCAGATCGCCGTTCTCGATGTACGGCTCGACGCTGACCACGTCGTAGCCGCGGGTGGTGAAGGCCTGGTGCGCGCGACTCAGCGCGTTGGCCGCGCCCTGGTTGCGGAAGCCCCAGCTCGCGTCGACCCACAGGGTCACCGCGATCAGGTTCTTGTTGACGGCCTCGGTGGCGACCTGGTCGGGGTTCTTGTCGAACAGGCCGGCCTGCGCCGGAGCGGCGATCGAACCGGCGAGGGTGGCGGTAGCGAGCAGAGCGGCGAGCAGCAGGCGTTGCATGGGGGATTCTCCGTCGGGTCTGTGGTGTGCGATGAGCGGCCGTCCGGGTGGAGCGGCGGCCTTGCGATGAGCGGCTGCGCGACGAACGCCGGATCAGTGCTCGGCGCCGCCGGCGATGCGCCGGTCGATCCGCGTGCTCAACGCTGTTTCCAGCGCCACCCGCAGGCCGTGCACGACGGTGTCGATCGCCAGGCTCGGCGCACCGGCATGGCGCGCAGCCTGTGCCGGAGCATACGGAATGTGGATGAAGCCGCCTCGAACGCCGTCGCGCGTGCGCAGGGCGTGCATCAGCCCGTAGAACACGTGATTGCAGACATAGGTGCCGGCGGTCTGGGAAATCTCGGCCGGGATGCCGGCCGCGCGCAGCGCCGCGAGCATCGCCTTGATCGGCAAGTCGCTGAAGTACGCGGCCGGGCCGCCGGCGACCACCGGCTCGTCGATCGGCTGCGCCCCGAGGTTGTCGACGATGCGCGCATCGTCGATGTTGATCGCGATGCGTTCCAGCGACAGCTGCGAGCGCCCGCCGGCCTGGCCGACGCACAGCACCAGCGCCGGCTGCAGGCGGTCGATGGCCTCGTTCAACTCGCTCAGGCACTGGCCGAACGCCACCGGCAGGCAGCGCGCGACGACGCGATGTTCGCGGCCGTCGCCGCCGACGACGATCGCGCCGTCGAGCCGGCGCACCGCCTCCCAGCTCGGGTTGTCGCTCTCGCCGCCGAACGGCGCGAAGCCGGTCAACAGGATCGTCGCCTGCGGAGCGGTCGCTTGCGAAGTAGCGGCTGGCGTGTTCACCGGAAAGCGATCCAGTACATCAGCACCACGTTGCAGGCCAGCAGCACCACGCCGGTCGGCCACTGCGCGCGGATCACCCCGTACGGGTCCTTGAGTTCGAGCAGGGCCGCCGGTACCAGGTTGTAGTTCGCCGCCATCGGCGTCAGCAGGGTGCCGCAATAGCCCGAGAGCATGCCGATCGCCGCCAGCGAGGCCGGTTCGGCGCCGTGGTGGTGGACCAGCAAGGGCAGGGCGATGCCGGCGGTCATGACCGGGAACGCGGCGAAGGCATTGCCCATGATGACGGTGAACAAGGCCATGCCGAGCGCGTAGGCGGCGACCACGACGAACGCATTGTCGACCGGGATCACCGAGCGCACCACGCCGGCCACGGCCTGGCCGACGCCGCCGGCCTCGAACACGCTGCCGAGCGTGGCCAGCAGCAGCGGCAGCAAGGCCGCCCAGCCGATCGAATCGACCAGCCGCCGCGATTGCTCGACGCCGCTCCACGGCGTCTGCCCGGTCAGGCGGCATGCGGCGGCGAGCGCGATCAGGCAGGCGATCGCGAGCGCGATCAGGGTGACGTTGGCGGTCTGCAGCAAGGGCAGCTCGCCGATGCGCACGTACTTCAGGCCGAGCGCGCCGATCAGGGTCACCGCCGGGATCAGCAGGGCCGGCCAGAACAGCCGGTTGCCGAGCTGGCGCGCTTGGGTTTGTTTCTCTTCGGCGCCGGTTTCCTCGTAGTCGCCCTTGCCGAGGCCGCCAAAACCGGCGAGCACCGCGAGCACCACCACGCAGGCGCCGACGAGCTTGTTCGGCAGATGCTCGGCGGCGAACATCAGCAGGGCGATCAGGCCCCAGAACGCGCCGTTGGCGAAGCGGCGCGGATTGGCGCGGTCGCGCAGGCCGCGCCAGGCGAGCAGGCCGAAGTAGGCGCCGAGCACCCAGTAGACGAAGGTCAGGGTGATCACGGCGAGGGCGGCTCCGCCGCCGCCGCGCGCCGTTGCGCCAGCCTGCGTTCGAAGCGGAAGATCCGCACGGCATGGATCGCGAAGGCGCAGATCGCGGTCGGGATGCCCCACAAGGCGATCTGCAAAGGATCGAGCTTGAAGCCGTGCTCGGCGAAGAAGCTCTGGATCAGCAGCACCGCGCCGAAGGCGATGAAGATGTCCTCGCCGAAGAACATGCCGACATTGTCGGTGCCGGCGGCCAGGGCGCGGATGCGCTGGCGTTCGTCGTCGTCGAGCTCGCCGTGGCGGGTCTGCGCCGCGCCCTCGGCCATCGGCGCGAGCAGCGGGCGCACCGTCTGCGGGTGCCCGCCGAGGCTGGTCAGGCCGACCGCGGAAGACAACTGCCGCATCAGCAGATACGCCACCAACAGCCGCGCCATGGTCGCGCCGCGCAGGCGCGCGACCCAGTTCTGCGCGTGTTCCTTGAGGCCGTGGCGTTCGAGCAGGCCGATCACCGGCAAGGTCAGCAGGAACAGCAACAGGAACCGTTTCTCGGTGAACGCCTTGCCGAGTACTTCGAGAATGTCGAGCGGCGACAGCTGCGCGGCCAGGCCGGTGACGAAACCGGCGGCGACCACCACCAGCGCCGGGTTGAGCCGCAGTACGAAACCGATCACGACCGCGGCGACGCCGATCAGGGGCCAATAGTTCATGCCATGCGCTCGCTCAGGGAAAACGGGTGTCGATGGGCGGGTCGCTGCCTCGGCCGCGGCGCGCGGGCGCTCATGCGATCGGCAGGATCCGCAGGCCGTCGGCCTCGAGCGCGGCGCGCAGCGCGCGCGCGAACGCCGGCGCGTCGCGGCGGTCGCCGTGCAGGCACAAGGTGTCGGCGCGCAGCGCGAGACGGCCGCCGTCGGCGGTGGCGACTTCGCCGCGCAGCACCAGACCGCGCACCTGGGCGATGGCGTCGTCGAGCGACTCGATCACCGCGCCGGGCTGGCCGCGCGGCAGCAGCCGGCCGTTGCGCGCATAACCGCGCTCGGCGAACACCTCGTGGGCGACGCGCAGGCCGGCGGCCTGGGCCGCCTGGGTGAGTCGCGACTGCGACAGGCCGTAGACGACCAGGTTCGGATCGAACGCCGCGACCGCGCCGACGATGGCCTCGGCGGCGATGCGATCGTCGGCGGCGAGGTTGTACAGCGCGCCGTGCGGTTTGACGTGACTCAGTCGCACCCTCTCGTCGGCGGCGATCGCGGCGAGCCGGGCGAGCTGGTTGAGCATCAGCATGCCGATTTCGTCGCGGCTCAGCGGCAGGGTGCGGCGGCCGAAATGCTCGGGATCGTCGTAGCCTGGATGAGCGCCGGCGGCGACGCCGTGTTCGCGGCACAGGCGCAGGGTTTCGCGCATCGTCGCCTCGTCGCCGGCATGGCCGCCGCAGGCGATGTTGGCCGAACTGACGTAGGGCAGGATCGCGGCGTCGTCGCCGCAGCCCTCGCCGAGATCGCAATTGAAATCGATGCGGTCCTGCATGAGGCGCTCCGCGCGGCTATTTGCCGCGCTTGAACAGCAGGCCCAGGCCGACCGCGATCAGGATCGCCGGCCACCAGGTCATCAGCAGGCGAGTCAGGCTGACGTTGGTGAGGCCCAGATTGTTGAGCAGGAACAAGGTGCCGATGACGATCAGGATCAGGGCGCCGACGACATGGGATTTCATGGGTGCGCGGTCTCGTGTGGGGCAGGGCGCCGGGCCCGGGGACGCGAGGAGTCTAGACGGGTTGGGGCGGGGGGACCAAGCGCCTGGGGACTTCGGTCGCAGACGAACGCATGAGCGCGAGATCCGCCGCTTCGTTGCGGGCCTGGCGCTCGGGTGGATCCGGGGGGCGACTGGAGCGGCTGCGCCGGGGGATTCGCCTTTGCCGCGGACCGAAGCAGCAAGTCTCCCTGTCCCTTTCGAAAGGGGCAGGGAGCTTGGGTGCGTATCGAGTCTTCGAGGTGCGGTCTTGACCGGAACCCGCGCTGCCGGTCACTGCTTCGTTGCAGCGGCATCCGGCGCAGCGGCCGGCGGCGTTGCCGCAGCGGCGGCGGTGGCGCCCGCCGGCTTCGCCCCGGTCCACAGCTTGGTTTCCGGCGCGGTGCCCAGCATCTGGCCGCGCAGCAGCGGGATCGGCGGGCCGCCGTAGCTGAGGAACTGATCGTGGAAGCTCTTCCAGGCGCTGCGGCCGCCGCGCGTGGCGGTCCAGTCCTCGCGCAACTGCATAATCATCAACTTGCCCAGGGTGTAGTTGAGGTAAGCCGGATCGTAGGTGCCGCGCGCGGCCTGCTGGCGCGCGTTGCCGGGGTCCTGGAAGGCCTTGTCCTTGAACATCTGCTCGGACTGGGCGACGGTCATGCCGCCGGTGTGCAGGCCGATCGCCGACAAGTAGCGCACGTTGCGCAGCAGCGCGTTGGTAAGCTGGCCGATGTGGACCTCCGGCGTCGCGCCGTCGAGGCCGGCGTCGAACATCATTTCCTCGGTGTAGTGCGCCCAGCCTTCGGCATAGGCATAGCCGACGAACAACTGGGCGAACTTCCACTGCGAACGGTTGGCGTGTAGGAACTGCAGGAAATGGCCCGGCCACACTTCGTGCGCCGAGGTGAACAACAGGTCGGCCTTGCCCGGCACGTAGGCGTCCTGCTCGGCCTTCGGCCAGCTCGGATCGGGCGGGGCGATGTAGTACACCGACGGCAGGTTCTTCTCGTACGGGCCGGGGATCTCGATGTAGGCGAAGTTGTTGCGGTTGAACGGCGGCGCTTCCTCGACCTTGGCCTGCTCGGTGCCCGGAATCGTCACCAGGTCCTTGTCGACCAGGAACTGGCGCAGGCCGACCAGTTGCGCGCGCGCGCCCTCGACCGCGCCGCCGACCGGCTTGTCGTCGTTGACCTGGGTGATGCAGTCGTTGAGCGACTTGCCCTTGGCGTACTGGTCGCAGGCGCTCTTCAACGCGGCCAGGTTGCGCTCCAGGTCGGCTTCGCCGGCGGCCCGCAACTGGTCCAGCGGCAGGTCCACGCCTTCGGTGGCCTTGAGCATGCGCGAGAATTTTTCCGCGCCGAGCGCGTAGTCCTGGGTGGCCTGCGGCTTCTGCGCGGCGAGCCAGTCCGACAGGCCCTGCATGGCCTCGGCGGCCTTGGCGTTGGAGGCCTTGAACCGGGTCTGCAGCGCGTCGTCCTTCACTTCGGCGAAGGCCTGCGGCACGTCGTTCTTGAAGAACCGGGCGAGCCCGCCGAACACCGAGGTGCCGAGCTGGATGTAGGTTTCCGGCAACGGCCCCTTGAGGTTGGCGCGGATCTGCTCGACCGCCTTGGGCAGGTTTTCCTGATAGGTCACGAACGCGGCCATGCGCTGCGGCAAGGGCGCGTAGGGACGGGTCAGGTACATGCTCGGCGACAGGTCGCCGGCGTAGAAGGCCGGGTTCTTGCTGGAAAAACCGGAGTCTTCCAGCCAGAACAACTGGCCGTCGATGACCGCGCGCACGTAGTCGCGCTGATAGCGCTGGGCGGCGTCGAGGCGCTCGTCGCCGAAGGCGTTCACCGCGTCGCGCTGCCGATGCAGCCACTGGATGTTGCGCTGCAAGCCCTCGGCCGAGAAATCCGGCAGGCGGCCGTCGTACTCGTGCTTGCCGGCGTTCGCGCCCCAGGTCGGGAAGTGCTCGAAGAAACCGCTGAGGAAGCCGTCGACCGCGGCATCCCATTCGGCGCCGGCCGGCTTGGCCGCGGCGGGCGCGGCATCGGCGCCGGCGGCCGGCGCGGCGGTTTCGGATTTGCAGCCGGCGGCGAGCGCGGCGACGACACAGACGGACAGCGACAACAGACGCAGGGAACGCATGCGGAATCTCCAGAAGGCGATGACGGCGAAGCGGTTCGATGGCGGGCGCGCGCATCCTGGCCGGTTCGTGCGCCCGGATGCGCTGTCGATCGTCGCGGCAACCGGGGCGGAAGCGATAGTGCCTTTTGCCCTAGCTGGATGCCGAATTCGGCACAGCGGCGCGGGCCGCCAATGCCGTCGGCGCGCAATCAGCGCTTACTCAGCGCTTAGTCAGCGCGTATGCGGCAAGCGCGACGCCACGGCCAGGCGCAGGCGCACCATGCGTTCGCGCCGATGCCGCAGCGCAGCAATCGCCGCCGGCGCATCGCAGGCCTGGAAGCGCAGCCGCGCGTGCGGAGGCGCCTGCGCCAGCCGCGGCAGGTCGGCGGCGATCACATGGCCCAGGCGCGCGTACCCGCCGACGGTCTGCGCATCGGCCAGCAGGACGATCGGGTGGCCGTCCGCCGGCAACTGAATCGTGCCGGGCGCGACCGGTTCGGACACGCCGCTGCCGCCGACCGCGGGCAAGGGCGCGCCGTCCAGGCGCAGGCCTTGGCGGTTGCTGGCGGCGGCGACGGTCCAGGGCTGGCGCGCGAGCGCCGCGGCGCTGCCCGCTTGGGCCGGATCCGCGCTGGGCAGGTAGCGGATCGGCAGCTGAGGGTCTTCGCCGAAATCGGGGTCGACCCACCACGGCGCGATACGCGGCGCGTCGATGCGCAGCGCGTCAATGCGCAAGCTTGGCGAAGCGCCGAGCGGCAGACGGTCGCCGGCCTGCAAGGCGCGCCCCAGGTGACCGCCGAAACCGCCGCGCAGATCGGTGCTGCGGCTGCCGAGCACCGGCTCGACTTCGAAGCCGCCCGCGATCGCCAGCCACGCGCGCACGCCGTTGCGCACGCCGCCGAGCTTGAGCGTGCCGGCCGGCAAGTCGATCGGCCGCGCCATGGGCAGCGGCAAGCCCTCGAAGCGCGCGTCGACTGCGGCGCCGAGCAAAGCGATGCGCGAGGGCCGCGGCAAACGCAAGCCGGGCCCATGCAGGCTCAGTTCGAGCACCGCGTCGTCGTCGCGGTTGCCGACCAGATGATTGGCCAGCGCCGCCAGTTCCGGGTCGAGCGCGCCGCTGCGGGCGATGCCGAGGTGGCGCCAGCCGTGCCGGCCCCGGTCCTGCACGCTGGTCAGCGGGCCGGGCGCGATCACTTCGATGAATTCCTTTCGCCTGTTTTCGTTGCGCCCGCTCATGCCGGCGCCTGCAGGCGCGCAAGTTCGGCGAACTCGGCCGCGTCGATGGCGACGAAGCGCACCCGGTCGCCGGGTTGCAGCAGGCTCGGCTCGGTGCGCGCGAGGTCGAACAAGGCCAGCGGCGTGCGCCCGAGCAAGCGCCAGCCGCCGGGGCCGGGGCGCGGATAGATGCCGGTCTGGGCGCCGCCGATCGCGACGCTGCCGGCGGCGACTTCGGTGCGCGGCGTCGCCAGGCGCGGCAGCGCGAGCGCGGGGTCGAGCCCGGCCAGATACGGAAAGCCCGGGGCGAAGCCGATCATCGCCACGGTGTAGTCGCCGCCGCTGTGGCGCGCGATCAGTGCCTGCGCGGACAGGCCGAGTTCGGCCGCGCCGCGCTCGAGGTCGGGGCCGTAGTCGCCGCCGTAGGCGACCGGGATCTCGACCAGACGCTGCGTCGCCCGCGTTTCGCCGCCGGCGGTATCGGGTTGCGCGCACTGCGCGCTGAGCCAACTCTTGACCGCGAGCGCGTCGATCGCGGTCTCGTCGAAAAACAGCGCGAGGCTGGCGTAGGCCGGCACCAGGTCGCGCAGCCACGCCGGCGCGTGCGCGCGCAGCCGCGCGGCGAGGCGGTGCACGCGGGCGTTGATCGCGTCGTCGATTTCGTCGCCGAGCCGCAGCAGCCAGGCGTCGTCGGCGAGCGCCTCGAACACGATGGCCGGCGGCGCCGGCGCCGTGGCCGCGCTCACGCCGGCAACGCGTCCTGCAGGCGGCGGATGCGTTGCACCAGCACTTCGGGCGAATACGGTTGCGCGCTGGCCATGCCCCAGACCGGACGCGGCCAGGCGATGTCTTCGCGGTAGCGCGCGATCACGTGCACGTGCAACTGCGGTACCAGGTTGCCGAGCGCGGCGACGTTGAGCTTGTAGGGCTTGAACGCGGCCTGCAGGGCGCGGCTGGCGCGGGCGATCTCGCGGGTCAACGCGATCTGCTGCGTCTCGTCCAGGTCGATCAGTTCGACCGCTCCATCGACGCGCGGCACCAGGATCAGCCAGGGATGATTGGCGTCGTCCATCAGGCGCAGTTCGCTGAGTTCGAATTGGGCGACCGGATGGGTGTCGTCGGCGAGTTGCGGGTGCAGGTGCCAGGGGTTCATTTGAGGCTGTCCGCGAGAAAGTCGAGCGTGCGAGTCCAGGCCAGCGCGGCGCTGTCGGCGTCGTAGTCGGCGCGCAGGTTGCAATTGAAGCCGTGGCCGGCTTCGTACAGATGGATCGGCGCGGTCGGCAGGGCTTGCCGGTGCTGTTCGATCGCTTCCGGCGGGATGCTGCCGTCGTGGCGGCCGAAGTGGAACATGATCGGCGCGCGCACCGGCGCACGCGGCCGCTCGCTCAGGAACGGCACGGTGCGCGCGCCGTAATAGCTCACCGCCGGCAGGTCGAGGCGGGTATTGGCGAGAAAAGCCACCGAGCCGCCCCAGCAGAAGCCGACCGCGGCGGTGCGCAGGCCTTCGCTCTGCAACACGTGGGCGGCGGCGCCGACGATCTCGGTGGCGCGGTCGAAACCCACCGCATTGCGCAGTTCGACCCCGCGCGAGGCCGCGGATTGGTCGTAGCCGAGCTCGACGCCGCGTTCGACCGGGTCGAACAGGGCCGGGGCGATCGCCGCGTAACCGGCCCGGGCGAAGCGCTCGGCGACATCGCGGATATGCGCGTTGACCCCGAAAATCTCCTGAATCACCACCACTGCGCCGCGCGGGACCGCGCTCGGGTCGGCGCGCCAGGCGGCGACCGTGCCGGCGGGGGTGTCGAGGTCGATCCAGTGGCCCATGGCCTGCTCCCGAACGAATGATCAAAACCGCGGCCAGTTTAGCCCCGGAGGCTATAATTCGCGCCCCGGCGGTTCCCGCCCGGGCCCGGCCGCCCCCTGCGGCGCCCGGCGCCCTTGTTCAGGTCTCCTCGTTCATGTCTTCCGCCAGCGTCTCGCCAGCCAATCCCAAAGTCGGTTTCGTCAGTCTCGGTTGCCCCAAGGCGCTGGTCGATTCGGAACGCATCCTCACCCAGTTGCGGGTCGAGGGTTACGACATCGTCCAGACCTACGACGCCGCCGACGTGGTCGTGGTCAACACCTGCGGCTTCATCGACTCGGCGGTGACCGAATCGCTGGACGCGATCGGCGAAGCGATCGCCGAGAACGGCAAGGTCATCGTCACCGGCTGCCTCGGCAAGCGCTCGGAGCTGATCCGCGAAGCGCACCCCGGCGTGCTGTCGATCAGCGGCCCGCAGGACTACGGCAGCGTGATGAGCGCGGTGCATGCGGCGTTGCCGCCGAAGCACGACCCCTTCATCGACCTGGTGCCGCGCCGCGACGACGGCATCGGCGTCAAGCTCACGCCCAAGCACTACGCCTATCTGAAGATTTCCGAAGGCTGCAATCACCGCTGCAGCTTCTGCATCATCCCCTCGATGCGCGGCGACCTGGTCTCGCGCCCGGTCGACGAAGTGCTGCGCGAAGCCGAAAAGCTGGCGATGGGCGGGGTCAAGGAACTGCTGGTGATCTCGCAGGACACCTCGGCCTACGGCGTCGACGTCAAGTACGCCGAGCGCGAATGGCGCGGCAAGACCTACCAGACCCGGATGAAGGCGCTGTGCGAAGGCCTCAGCGAGCTCGGCATCTGGACGCGTTTGCACTACGTCTACCCGTATCCGCACGTCGACGACATCATCCCCTTGATGGCCCAGACTCATAACGGGATGCCCAAGCTGCTGCCTTACCTCGACATCCCGTTCCAGCACGCCAGCCCGCGCGTGCTCAAGCTGATGAAGCGTCCCGGCGCGGTCGACAAGACTCTCGAGCGCATCCAGCGCTGGCGTTCGATCGCCCCGGACATCGCGATCCGCAGCACCTTCATCGTCGGCTTCCCGGGCGAGACCGAGCAGGAGTTCGAGGAACTGCTCGACTTCCTCGACGAAGCCCAGCTCGACCGCGTCGGCGCCTTCGCCTACTCGCCGGTCGACGGCGCCAAGGCCAACGACCTGCCCGACCCGGTGGACGAGGAGGTCAAGCAGGAGCGGCTGGCGCGTTTCATGGAGCGCCAGGCCGAGATCTCCGCGGCCAAGCTCGAAGCCAAGGTCGGCAGCATCCAGCGCTGTCTGGTCGACGCCATCGACGGCGACCTCGCCATCGCCCGCTCGATGGCTGACGCGCCGGAGATCGATGGCCTGGTGCAGATCCAGAACGGCCTCGAAGCACAGCTGCGCGTCGGCCAGTTCGTCGACGTCGAGATCATGGGCAGCGACGAACACGACCTGTTCGGCGAAGCCGTCGAGCAGGATTGAGGCGGGCCGGCAGCGGCGGCGTCATCCCGAGGCTCCGGGGTAGGAGCGGCGTCCCACAGGGATTTCCTGCGGTCACAAGCTGCGACCGCGCCAATGGATCTACGGCGCACTGTGGATTCGAGGTCGCGGCTCACGCCGCTCCTACATCCGCGACGCCGCCATCCCCTGTAGGAGCGACGTAAGTCGCGACCCAATCAGCAGACTTGCGCGACGCCGTTGCGGATACGGGTCGCGGCTCACGCCGCCCCTAAATCCGCGACGCCGCCATCCCCTGTAGGAGCGGCGCAAGCCGCGACCGCGCCAGCAGGCCCACGACGCAACCACAGTCAAACCGCCTGTCCCGCCGCATGCCCCGACGCCCAGGCCCACTGGAAGTTGTAGCCGCCGAGCCAACCGGTCACGTCGATCGCCTCGCCGATGAAATACAACCCCGGCACGCGCTTGGACTGCATCGTGCTCGACGACAGCTCGTCGGTATCCACGCCGCCCAAGGTGACTTCGGCGGTGCGATAACCCTCGGTGCCGCTGGCGATCAGCGGCCACTCGCTTAAAGTCGCGGCGAGCTGCTTCAGCTCCGGCAGGTTGTATTGCTTCATCGGCTTGTTGCCGAGCCAGACCTCGCACAGGCGCTGGGCGAAACGCCGCGGCACCGCGTCGCCGAGCACGGTCTTCAATTCCGCCGCAGAACGTTCGCGCTGCTGGGTCTGCAGCCACTCCAGCGCATCCTGCCCCGGCAACAGGTCCAGGCGCAGATCGTCGCCCGGCTGCCAATACGACGAGATCTGCAGGATCGCCGGGCCGCTGATGCCGCGATGGGTGATCAGCATCTGGTTGCTGAAGCTCTGGCCGTTGCAGGTGGCGGTGACCGGCAGGGCGACGCCGCTGAGTTCCTGCAACCGCTCCTGGTGCTTGCCGCTGAGGGTCAACGGCACCAGGCCGGCCCGGGTCGGCAGCACGTTATGGCCGTAGCGGCGCGCCAGTTCGTAAGCGAAACCGCTTGCGCCCATGCTCGGGATCGACAGGCCGCCGCTGGCGATCACCAGCGAGCGCGTCGCGAACCCACCGTGCGCGGTGTGCACGCGGAAGCCGCTGTCGCCCTCGTTATGCACGATGCGCTCGACCGCGCAGCCGATCTCGATGCGCACCCCGGCCGCCAGGCATTCGTCGACCAGCATCTGCACGATCAGCTTCGACGACACATCGCAGAACAGCTGGCCGAGCTCTTTCTCGTGATAGGCGATGCGATGGCGCTCGACCATCGCGATGAAATCCCAGGGCGTGTAGCGCGCCAGCGCGGACTTGCAGAAGTGCGGGTTGGCCGACAGGTAATTGGCCGGGGTGGTGCCGGTGTTGGTGAAATTGCAGCGCCCGCCGCCCGACATCAGGATCTTCTTGCCGACCTTGTTGGCGTGCTCGAGCACTACCGCGCGCAGGCCGCGGCGGCCCGCGGTCAGGGCGCACATCAGGCCGGCGGCGCCGCCGCCGACGATCAGCACATCGACCGCCTCGGTCATGCTCAGGCGGCTCGCGCGTCCGCGCTCTGGCGCACGCCGGGAGTCAGCACCAGCGCGCCCTTGTCGGTGCTCAGCGACACTTCGCCGTCCTGGATCTGGCAATCGAGGCGGAAGCTGCGTTCGACCAGGCCGGCCATCGCTTCCACTGCGGCGGGGTCGAGGTCGAGCACCGTCAGATTCTTGAGCCGGCGCAGGATCGCGACGTTCTTGTCCCACCAGATATCGGCGGCGCGGCCGCCGTAGTTCACCACCACCACCTGGCGCGCGCGGCCGCAGGCCTTGCGGATGCGCGACTCGTCGGGCTGGCCGACGTCGATCCACAGCTCGATGTCGCCGGTGTAGTCGCGCAGCACCACGTCGGGTTCGTCCTCGCTGCTCAGGCCCGGGCCGAATTCCAGCCGCTCTTGCGCGTTCAGCGCGAACGCCAGCATCCGCACCATCAGCCGTTGCTGGGTTTCGGACGGGTGTTGCGCCAGGGTCAGGGCGTGGGCGGCGTAGTAATGCCGGTCCATGTCGCTGATTTGCAACTCGATCTTGACGATGGTGGCATTGGGCGCCATGGGCTGAGCTCGCAGGAAAACAGCGCGCATTCTAGGCGCTGGCGGCTTCCCCGTCCGGTCCGGGTGCCCGGGCTGGTTCAGGCTGGTCGGGCCGCCGTTGCGCTGGCCGCGTCTTGGCTGGATCTTGCTGGCTGGACCTTAGTCGGATTTAGGCTGGATCCTGGCTGGAGCGAGCGCCGAGCCGCCGTTCTCCGGCGTGGGCGAGCTCCGGCGTGGGCGAGGGCAGCGAAGTCGGCGATGATGCCGGCATGTCCACGAACCGATCGAATGCGCCCCGCGACGGCGTCGCGCCGAGCCGGCTGCAGCTGCCGCCGGGCCCGTGGACGCACCTGCTCGACGGCTTGTGCGCACGCTTCCCGGCCATCGGGCGCGAGCGTTGGCTCGAGCGCTTCGCCCGCGGCCGCGTGCTCGATGTTCAGGGGCGAGCGCTGGCGGCCGACGACGCTTATCGGGCCGGCATGGAGGTCCGGTATTTCCGCGAAGTCTCCGAGGAGCCGCGCATCCCGTTCGAAGAGCGCGTGCTGCATCGCGACGCGCATCTGCTGGTGGTCGACAAACCGCATTTCCTGCCGGTGACCCCGTCCGGCGGCTTCGTCGCCGAGACCCTGCTGGCCCGACTGATCCGGCGTTACGACGAGCCCGACCTGGTGCCATTGCACCGGCTCGACCGCGGCACCGCCGGCGTGATCCTGTTCTCGCGCGACCCGACCTCGCGAGCGGCCTATCAGGCTCTGTTTCGCGAGCGCCGCATCCACAAGCGTTACGAAGCCTTGGCGCCGGCCCTACCGGACCTGCAATTTCCGCTGATACGGCGCTCGCGCCTGATCGCAGGCGAGCCGTTCTTCCGCATGACCGAGGCCGAGGGCGAACCGAACAGCGAGACCCTTATCGAGGTCATCGACCGCGGCGGCCCGATCTGGCGCTACGCCCTGGAACCGGTGACCGGCCGCAAACACCAACTGCGCGTGCATCTGGCCGCCCTCGGCGCACCGATCCTCAACGACCCGTTCTACCCCCTGTCGTCGCAGGCGCTCGCCGACGATTACGCGCGGCCGCTGAAACTGCTGGCGCGCTCGTTGCGGTTCGTCGATCCGCTGGAGGGGAGCGAGCGGTGGTTTGAGAGCGGGTTGGGGCTTAGGCCCCATGATTAACAGTCAAGTGGTCTAACTACGCAGGCGCAAACAGCGTCCGGTCGTCACTGACGGTGGGATCGGAAGCGACGCGGTCGCGGCTTGCGCCGCTCCTACCCCTTAGAGCGGATCTGCGTACTCTGGAAGGTGGGTGGGCTAGACCCACTCGCGCGAGGGCAGGGTGTAGCGCCGCTGCGGTTGGCCGATGAGGTCTAGGAAGTTGTTGAACACCGCGTCCGCGCGGGTCTGCATGGCGTGGATGTGTTCGAGGGTATGCGCGCGTATCGCCGCTTCGCTGGTGTCGTGGCCGAGTTCGGCCAGTTCTTCGCGATAGACCGGGTTGGCCAGCCAACGTTCGATCAGGGGCACGTCCATTTCGAGGTGGAACTGGAAGCCGTAGGCGTTGTCGCCCCAGCGAAAGGCCTGTTGTTCGCAGGTGTCGGTACGGGCGAGGTGGTGCGCGCCCTGCGGCACTTCGAAGCTGTAGCGATGCCATTGGAACACCGGCGCGGTGCCGGCCAGCGGCGCGAGCACCGGGTCGCCATGGCCGGCCTCGGTGGTCTGCAGCGGGTACCAGCCGATCTCGGGGCGATGGTGTTTGCGCACCGGTGCGCCGAGGACGTGGGCGAGCAATTGCGCGCCGAGGCAGATGCCGAGCACCGGCTTGCCTTGTTCCAGCATGCGTTCGATCGCGAGCAGTTCGGTGCGCAGGTGCGGGCGCTGGGCTTGGTCTTCGACGTTCATCGGCCCGCCGAGCACGATCAGGCCGCGGTAGCGGTCGACGTTGGGCTGCGCCTGCGGGTCGCGGTCGAAGTTGGCGAAACGGATGCGATGGCCGCGACGCCGGATCAGGGGATCGAGCGTGCCCAGCGGTTCGGCGGCGACGTGTTGGAAGACCAGGATGCGGGGCATGTGCGGCGGCGTAGCGACTACGCTGCGACTATGCCAAAGATCGGCGCCGATACGCGACGATCGGCTTATGACTTCTGGTGTGGATGCGGCGGCGGCCGCCTGCGCTCAACTCCCTCTCCCGCTGGCGGGGTGAGCGAACGCCGCTTGCGAGCCATTGGCTCGCGCGTGTGCGAACGCGCGAACGCCAGGGGTTCGGGCCGGGGTGCGGGTTAGAGGGGCAGCTTGCGCGCCCTCATCCGGCCGGCTGGTTCTTCCGCCCCTTCCCCCGAACGCGAGAGAAGGGGGGCATCACCCCTCAGCTCAAGTCAGCGCGGCGGGCGCGGCTTGAACGGCTTGCGCGGGCCGGTGTGCGATTTGGGGCCGCCAGGACCGCGCGGGCCGCCTGGGCCGCCGGGACCCCGCGGGCCGCCCGGGCCGGGGCGACGGCTGCGGCCGCCTTCGGTGTCGCCGGGGCTGGCGTGCTGGATGCGCAGCGGGTGACCGGCCACGCGCACCTTCTTCAGGTGCTCCATCAGTTCGCGCGGCATGCCTTCCGGCAGGTCGATCAGGGTGTAGTCGTCGCGAATGTCGATGCGGCCGATGTAGCGGCTTTCCAGGTCGGCTTCGTTGGCGATCGCGCCGACGATGTTGCCGGGCTGGACGCCGTGGGCGTGGCCGACTTCGATGCGGAAGGTCTCCATGCCGACTTCCGGCGCGCCGCGCGGGCTGCGCTCGGCGCGCGGTGCCGGCGACTCGTCGTCGAACAGCGATTCGGCCTTGTTCGACGGACGCGCCGACGGCGGGGTGTACTGGCGGTCTTCGCGACGCGGCGCCGGGGCGCGCTCGCCGTCGCGCGGCGCACGCGCGTCGGCCTGGCGGAATTCCTTGCGGTGCGCGCCGGAGTTGGAGGCGTTGTCGCGCTCGACGAACTTGCGCGTCGCCGCGCCGCGGTGCTCGCGCGGGCCGTCGCGCTCTTCGCGCTCGTAGCGGGCCGCCGCCGGGGGCGGGGTCAGCAGCAGCGGGCTGTCGCCCTGGACCACCTTGGCCAGCGCCGCGGCGATCTCGACCGCCGGCACGTTCTTCTCGCGCTCGTAGCGCTCGACCATTTCGCGGAACAGGCCCAGGTCGGCGCTTTCCAGGGCTTCGGTGATGCGGCCGAGGAAGCGCGCGACGCGCTGTTCGTTGACGGTCTCGACGCTCGGCAGCTCCATCGGCTCGATCGGCTGGCGCGTGGCGCGCTCGATCGCGCGCAGCATGCCGCGCTCGCGCGGGGTCACGAACAGGATCGCCTCGCCCTTGCGCCCGGCGCGGCCGGTGCGGCCGATGCGGTGGACGTAGCTCTCGGTGTCGTAAGGGATGTCGTAATTCAACACGTGGCTGATGCGGTCCACGTCGAGGCCGCGCGCGGCGACGTCGGTGGCGACCAGCACGTCGATCTTGCCGTCCTTGAGGTTCTGGATGGTCTTCTCGCGCTGCGCCTGCTGCACATCGCCGTTGATCGCAGCGGCCGACAGGCCCCGCGCGCACAACTTCTCGGCCAGCTCTTCGGTGCCGAGCTTGGTGCGCGAGAACACGATCATCGCGTCGTAGGGTTCGGCCTCGAGGATGCGGGTCAGCGCGTCGAGCTTGTGCACGCCGCTGACCGACCAGTAGCGCTGGCGGATGTTGGCGGCGGTGGTCGTGGTCGACTTGATCGCGATCTCGACCGGTTCTTTCAGATAAGTCTGGGCGATGCGCTTGATCTGGCTCGGCATGGTCGCCGAGAACAGCGCGACCTGGCGCGATTCCGGGGTCTTCTTGAGGACGTTCTCGACGTCGTCGATGAAGCCCATGCGCAGCATTTCGTCGGCTTCGTCGAGCACCAGGCAACGCAGCTCGGACAGGTCCAGCGTGCCGCGGTCGAGGTGGTCGATGACGCGGCCGGGCGTGCCGACGACGACGTGCACGCCGCGCTTGAGCGCCTGCAACTGCGGGTAATAGCTCTGGCCGCCGTAGATCGGCAGCACGTGGAAGCCGGGCAGGTGCACGGCGTACTTCTGGAAGGCCTCGGCGACCTGGATCGCCAACTCGCGGGTCGGCGCCAGCACCAGGGCCTGCGGCTTGAACTGCTTGGGATCGATCTGGGCCAGGATCGGCAACGCGAACGCGGCGGTCTTGCCGGTGCCGGTCTGGGCCTGGCCGAGCACGTCGCGGCCTTCGAGCAGCGGCGGGATGGTCGCGGCCTGGATCGGCGAGGGCGACTCGTAGCCGACGTCCTTGAGCGCGCGCAGCAGCGGCTCGGACAGGGCGAGGTCGGTGAATTTCGGGGTGTCGGGGGAGGTATTGGTCGGGTCGGCGCTCATAACGAGGCTCAGCAGCGCCGGCGATGCCGGTCGGAAGACCCACCAGTTTACTCCTATGAGTGTGGAGCTACGGCTCGGCGCGGGATCGGCGGGCATCCTGGGTACAGGTGGGGACAGTGGCGGGATCGGATGCGGCAGGCACCTACGGGCTCGCGGCGGCGGCTGTGCCGGATCGGTCCTTTGCCGGGTGGCGGCGGATCGTGGCTTGCGTGGATTGCACGTTTATGCACAATTGAGCCCAATCATTAACGATTTGGCTGCCATGTCCGCCGACGAACTGCTGCCGCAACAGCGCCATCGCCTGATCCTGGAGCGGTTACTCGCCGAGGGCCGGGTGATCGCGGTCGATCTGGCGCGCGAGTTGGAGGTCTCCCACGACACCATCCGCCGCGACCTGCGCGAAATGGCCGCGGCCGGGCAGTGCCGGCGGGTCTACGGCGGCGCCTTGCCGACGGCGCCCGACCACGGTTCGCTGAGCCAGCGCCGGGCCCAGGCGCCGGCGCGCAAGGCGGCGCTGGCACGCGCCGCGGTGGCCCTGGTCGAGCGCGGCCAGGTGCTGTTCCTCGATGCCGGTTCGACCAACATCGCCATCGCCGAAGCGCTGCCGCGCGACTACGGCCTGACCGTAGCCACCAATGCGCCGGCGATCGCGGCCTTGCTGGCCGTGCGCGACGACATCGAGCTGATCGTGATCGGCGGCCGGGTCGATCCGCATGTCGGTGCCAGCCTCGGCAGCGGCGCGATCCGCGATGCCGCGGCGATCGCCAGCGATGTGTATTTCCTCGGCATCTGCGGCGCCGACGCGCAGGCCGGGATCAGCGCGCTCGATTACGAAGACGCGCAGTTCAAGCGCGCCGTCGCCGCCGCCAGCCGCGCGGTGGTCGCGGTGGCGACCGACGACAAACTCGGCACCGCCGCGCCGTACACGGTGTGGCCGGCCGAGGGCGTGCGGGCGCTGGTGATCGAGCACGGCGGCGACGCTGCGGAAGCCGAGGCCTTCGCCGGGCTCGGCGTACGCGTGCTGCGCGCCGGGCCGCCCAATGACCACGCGAAGTCGTCCTACGACCGCGCGCGTATTCCGCGCGCCGAACCGGGCGACTGATCCGCGCATGACCAGCAGCCTGGGCGCCGATGCCTACCGCCTGTCGCGGCCGCGCGCCGCCACCGAACCGAGAACGACCATGAGCGAATTCGACCCCGCCGGCGCCCCCGTCGACGAAGCCACCAGCGCCGGCGAGCGCGACCCTTCGCGCGGCGCCGCCGTCGGCGCCACCGGCCCGGGCGCGGCGATCGGCGCCAGCGAGCGCCTGTCGACCCGCATCGCCTTCTTCATCGCCGGCCTGGCGATGGCGGCCTGGGCGCCGCTGGTGCCGTATGCGAAGGCCCGCACCGGCATCGACGACGGCATGCTCGGCCTGCTGCTGCTCGCGCTCGGCGCCGGCTCGCTGGCGACCATGCCGCTGACCGGTGCGATCGCCGCGCGCTACGGTTGCCGGCGGGTGATCCTGCTGGCCAGCGCGGTGGTCTGCGCGGCCTTGCCCTTGCTCACCCATTTCTCCAGCGTGCCGGCGATGGCGCTGACTCTGTTCGTGTTCGGCGCGGCCATCGGCACCATCGACGTCGCCATCAACATCCAGGCGGTGATCGTCGAGAAAGCCAGCGGCCGCGCGCTGATGTCGGGTTTCCACGGCTTTTTCAGCGTCGGCGGCATCGCCGGCGCCGGCCTGGTCAGTGCGCTGTTGTGGCTGCAGGCGGCGCCCGCGGTCGCGGCGATGAGCGTCGCGGTGGCGCTGGCGCTGCTGATGCTGGCCGGCAGCCGCGGCCTGTTGCGCTATGGCGACGACAGCCAGGGCGGCTCGATGTTCGTGCTGCCGCAGGGGGTGGTGATCCTGATCGGTGCGCTGTGCTTCATCGTATTCCTCGCCGAGGGCGCGATGCTCGACTGGAGCGCCTTGCTGCTGGTGTCGCAGCGCGGCGTCGAGGCTCGCGTGGCCGGCATCGGTTATGCGGTGTTCGCCCTGGCGATGACGATCGGGCGGTTCAGCGGCGACCGCATCGTGCATCGTTTCGGCCCGCGGCCGGTATTGGCCGCCGGTGGCGCCTGCGCCGCGACCGGCTTCGTCCTGGCGGCGCTGGCGCCGGGCGCCGTGCCGACCTTGATCGGTTTCGCCTTGATCGGCTTCGGCGCGTCCAACATCGTGCCGATTCTGTTCAGCGCGGCAGGACGGCAAACCGCGATGCCGGCCGGTGCGGCGATTTCGGCGGTCAGCACGCTCGGTTATGCCGGCATCCTGATCGGGCCGGCCGCGATCGGCTGGATCGCCAAGTTCAGCAGCCTGGCGATGGCCTTCCTGCTGCTCGGCGCGGCTTTGGTCGCGGTGGCGGCGAGCGCGCGCATCGCCGCCGCGCGCGACTGAAACGAATCTTCAGCGCGGCCGCTGCGCCAGCCAGCGGTCGAGCTGCGCGGCGAAGGCCTGGCGGTCGCGGACATGGAACACCGCCGGGCCGCCGGTCTATATGCCGGCGCCGCGCAGTTCGTCCATGAAATTGCGCATCGACAGGCGTTCGGCGATGGTGTCGCGGGTGTACAGCTCGCCGCGCGGGTTCAGCGCGACCGCGTGTTTTTCCAGGGCCAGCGCCGCCAGCGGGATGTCCTGGGTGACCACCAGGTCGCCGGCGGCGACGCGCTCGACGATCTGCGCGTCGGCGACGTCGAAGCCGCCGGGCACCTGGATCGCGCGGATGTAGGGCGAGGGCGGCGTGCGCAGCCATTGGTTGGCGACCAGGGTCAGCTGCACCCGGGCCCGGTCGGCGGCGCGGAACAGGATGTCCTTGATCACGACCGGGCAAGCGTCGGCATCGACCCAGATCTGCGGCGCGGCGGTGGCGGTCATGAGCGGGCGGCTCCGGGTTCGCTGGTGATCCGGCATTGTCGCGCCTGGCGCCGGGCCGCGTCGCATGCCTTCATCCGGGGCCGGCTACCATGTGGCCCGTGTCGCCGCAGCGGTCTGGCGACCATCTCCCCGGAGCGCCGCGCATGATCAAGGTCCATCACCTCAACAATTCCCGCTCGCAGCGCGTGCTGTGGCTGCTCGAAGAGCTGGAGCTGCCGTACGAGATCGTGCACTACCAGCGCGACACGAAGACCATGCTGGCGCCGCCGGCACTGCGTGCGATCCACCCGCTCGGCAAGTCGCCGGTGGTCGAGCTCGACGGTCAGGTCCTGGCCGAGTCGGCGGCGATCATCGAGACCCTGACCGAACGCTACGACAGCGACCATCGACTGTCGCCGCCGCCGCAACCGCTGCAGGGCGAGGAGCGGCTGCGTTATCGCTACTGGCTGCATTACGCCGAAGGCTCGGCGATGCCGCCCCTGTTGCTCAGTCTGGTGTTCTCCAAATTGCGGCGCGCGCCGATGCCGTTCTTCGCCAAGCCGATCGCGCGCGGCATCGCCGACAAGGCGGTGTCGGCCTTCGTCGGGCCGCAGCTGGCTTTGCACCTGGACTACATCGAAAGCGAACTGGGCAAGCACGAGTGGTTCGCGAGCGATCGCTTCACCGCCGCCGACATCCAGATGAGTTTTCCGGTCGAGGCCGCGGTCGCGCGCGCTCGCGACCGCGAACGGCCGCGCATGCAGGCTTTCGTCGAACGCATCCAGGCGCGGCCGGCCTACCGGCGGGCGCTGGAGCAGGGCGGGCCGTACTCGTTGCTGAGCTGAGCTGGCTTGTTTTCGGGCTGTTCCGGGCCCACTGAAGGGGAACGCGCCGCGGCCTCGGCGCGGCCTCCCCCGCGCACCGTCCTTTAGAGCTCCGCATGCATTCGCCGCAGTTCGACAACGCCTTCGTCCGCGCACTTCCCGGCGACCCCGATACCTCGCCGGGCGTACGCCAGGTGCATGGCGCGTTGTATTCGCGGGTCGATCCGACCCCGGTGGCGGCGCCGCGGCTGTTGGCTTGGTCGGCCGAGATGGCCGCGCGCCTGGGCTTCAGCGAGGACGACCTCGCCAGCCCGGCCTTCGCCGAGGTGTTCGGCGGCAATGCCCTGCTCGACGGCATGCAGCCGTATGCGGCCAACTACGGCGGCCATCAGTTCGGCCACTGGGCCGGCCAGCTCGGCGACGGCCGCGCGATCTCGCTCGGCGAGGTCGTCAACGCCGCCGGCGAGCGCTGGGAACTGCAGCTCAAGGGCGCCGGCCCGACCCCGTACTCGCGCAGCGCCGACGGCCGCGCGGTGCTGCGTTCGTCGGTGCGCGAATTCCTGTGCAGCGAGGCCATGCACCACCTCGGCGTGCCGACCACGCGCGCGTTGAGCCTGGTCGGCACCGGCGAGAGCGTGGTCCGCGACATGTTCTACGACGGTCGCCCGCAGGCCGAGCCCGGCGCGGTCGTGTGCCGGGTCGCCCCCTCGTTCATCCGCTTCGGCAATTTCGAACTGCCGGCCTCGCGCGGCGAGACCGAACTATTGCGGCAACTGGCCGACTTCTGCATCGCCCGCGATTTCCCGCACCTGAGCGGCGAGGGCGAGACCTTGTACGGCGCCTGGTTCGGCGAAGTCTGCGAACGCACCGCGGCGACGATGGCGCACTGGATGCGGGTCGGTTTCGTCCATGGCGTGATGAACACCGACAACCTGTCGATCCTCGGCCTGACCATCGATTACGGCCCCTACGGCTGGATCGACGACTACGACCCGGACTGGACCCCGAACACCACCGACGCCGGCCAGCGCCGTTACCGCTACGGCCAGCAGCCGCAGGTGGCGTACTGGAATCTCAGCCGCCTGGCCGGCGCCTTGTCGCTGTTGATCCCGGTCGAGGCCTTGCAGGACGGCCTGCGCCGCTATGTCGATGCCTACAACCTCGCCGAGCGCGACAGCATCGCGCGCAAGCTCGGCCTGCGCGAATGTGGCGACGAGGATGTCGAGCTGATGCAGACGCTGCGCGAATGGCTGCATCGGCATCAGGTCGATATGACGATCTTCTTCCGCGCCCTGGCCTCGGTCGATATCGCCCAGGCGCCGCCGGACGTACAAGTTTTTGCCGAGGCGTATTACGACGCCGAACTGGGCGCGCAGGGCGAGCCGGCCTTGCGCGCCTGGCTGGCGCGCTACGCCGAACGCGCGCGCGCCGATGCCTGGCCCGCGGAGCAGCGCATCGCCCGCATGAACGCCGCCAACCCGCGTTACGTGCTGCGCAATTATCTGGCACAACAGGCCATCGACCGTGCCGGGCAGGGCGATCTGCAAGGCATCGCCGAGTTGCTGGACGTGATGCGCCGCCCCTACGAGGATCAGCCGGGGCGCGAAGCCTATGCCGCGCGCCGCCCGGAATGGGCCCGCGACCGCGCCGGCTGCTCGATGCTGTCCTGCAGTTCCTGAGCACTCGGTTGCTGAGCACGCAGTTTTCGAGCCTGCAGTTCTCAAGTGGTCGGCTCCTCGATGCGCAGCGCCGCCGCCTGACCGGCTGAGGCGCCCGCCGCCATCGCGAACGCGCCGGGTTTTCAGCACAATGCGCAGCATGAATCCGACTGCCGAACTGCGCGTCCTCGACGCGGATGCGACCGCGTGGCACGACGCGTACTGCGATTACGTTTCCCAGGTCTTCCGCCAAGCGGATTTCCGCCGTTGGTGCGAATGGGGGCAGTGGGGCGAGGATTACCGCGCGTTCTGCCTGGTCGGCGACGACGGCCGCGTGCTCGCCAATGCCTCGGCCTGGCGCATGCGCCTGTCGATCGAAGGGCGCGAGGTCGAGGCCTATCAGCTCGGCGCGGTCGGTTGCCTGGCCCAGGCGCGCGGGCAGGGATGGGCGCGCCGGGCGATGCAGGCCGCGCTGGCGCATTGCGGGTCGGCGCCAGCGTTCCTGTTCGCCAACGACAGCGTGCTGGAGTTCTATCCGCGTTTCGGTTTCGCCGCGGCGCCGCAGAGCCTGTTCGAGGCGAGCCTGCAGGCCGAACCGGCGGGCGGCGGCAGCGCCGCCATACTCGACCTGTCCGACGCGGCGATTCGCGCCGACTTCCTGCGCGTGGCGGCCGCCGCGCCCGCGGTCAGCGGACGCTTCGCTGCGTGCGATTACGGCCGCATCGCTACCTGGTACGCCGCCAACGGTTATGCCAGCCACGTGCGCCGGCTCGGCGACGACACCTGGGTGTTCGCCGAGGCCGAGAACGGGGTGCTGACGATCGAGGACGTGTTCGCGACCGGGCCGTTCGATCTGCTGGCGGCGCTGCCGCAGTTGATCGAGCAGCCGATCCACACGGTCCGGTTCGGCTTCACGCCGGATCGCCTGTGGCCGCAGGCCCGGGCGGTCGGCGCGGAAGCCGATGCGGGTCTGTTCGTGCGCAACCTGGTCTTGCCGGCCGGGCCGCAGCGGTTTCCACTGCTGGCGCGGACCTGAGCGGTAGACCTGAGCGGCTCAGGGCCGGCGGCGATCGCCGGCTGATTGCCGGTTGATTGCCGGGGGTTAAAGGTCGGGAGCGCGAGGTCAGGGCCGACATCGCTGCGCTGATGTCGATGGCTTGAAGTCGCCGCCGGCAAGCGGCAGCGTCGCCGGCGAACCGGCTGCGCCGCGCCGATGCGGGCATCGCGCGGCACGGCCGGCGCGCGGCGCCGCCGCAGTCGCCGGGCCGGTCGTTCAGACCGGGGCGAAGCCCTTGGTGGTCTTCTTTTCGTTCTTTTCGGCGCGCTTTTCCTTCATGGTCTTGGCCGGTTTCTTCTTGGTTTCCTTCTTGCGGTCCATGCCCTTGCTCATGATCTCGTCCTCGTTCGATGGCGGCGCGCCGCAGCGGATGGCGGGCGCCCGTAGCCGAGTATGCGCCGCCTGACGCGACCGCGCCTGGGTCGGCCAGCCGCCGCCCTCACGGCTGAGCCGGGCCTCGGTCAGCCCGGCATGCCAGATCAGGCCCGCCAAGGCCGGCCTGCCGATTGGCCCGCCGCGCCCGGTAGAATGGTCGGATGCCCCTGATTACCGTACAGAACGCCGACTACAGCGTCGGCGGCCCGCTCCTGCTCGAAAACGTCGAACTGTCCATCGAACCGGGCGAACGCATCGCCCTGATCGGTCGCAACGGCGCGGGCAAGTCCACTCTCATGAAACTGCTGGCCGGCGAACTGCAGCCCGACGACGGCGAAATCCGCCGCGAATCCGGCGTGCGCGTCGCCCGGCTCGAACAGGAAGTGCCGCCCGGCGCCAGCGGCACGGTGTTCGACGTGGTCGCCGACGGCCTCGGCGAGCTCGGCCACTGGCTGGCCGAATACCACCACCTCAGCCACGCCGAACCCTTCGACGGCGACGCCCTGGCCGACGTGCAGACCAAGATCGAGGCCGCCAACGGCTGGGGCCTGGACCAGCGCGTCACCGAGACCCTCGACCGCCTCGGCCTGGACGGCGAAGCCGCGTTCTCGGGCCTGTCCGGCGGCATGAAGCGGCGCGTGCTGCTGGCGCGCGCGCTGGTGTCGGCGCCCGACCTGCTGCTGCTCGACGAACCGACCAACCACCTCGACATCGAAGCCATCGACTGGCTCGAACAATTCCTCAAGTCCTGGCAGGGCGCGCTGCTGTTCGTCACCCACGACCGCCGCTTCCTGCGTGCGCTCGCCACCCGAATCGTCGAGATCGACCGCGGCCAGGTCACCAGCTGGCCCGGCGACTGGGACAACTACGTGCGCCGGCGCGAAGAGCGCCTCAACGCCGAGGCCCAGGAAAACGCCCGCTTCGACAAGCTGCTGGCGCAGGAAGAAGTGTGGATCCGCCAGGGCATCAAGGCCCGCCGTACCCGCGACGAAGGCCGCGTGCGCCGGCTCAAGGCGATGCGCAACGAACGCCAGGCCCGCCGCGACACCGTCGGCAACGTGCGCATGGACTTCGCCCAGGCCGAGTCCTCCGGGCGCAAGGTCATCGAGGCCAAGGACGTCAATTTCGACTACGGCGGCAAGCCTTTGCTGCGCGATCTGTCGACCACGATCTTCCGTGGCGACCGGATCGGCCTGATCGGGCCCAACGGCAGCGGCAAGACCACCCTGCTCAAGACCCTGCTCGGCGACCTCAAGCCGCACAGCGGCGAAGTGCGCGAGGGCAGCAAGCTGCAGGTCGCCTATTTCGACCAGTACCGCGCCACTTTGCGCGAGGACTGGAACGCGATCGAGAACGTGGCCGAAGGCCGCGAATACGTCGAAGTCGGCGGCAAGCAGAAACACATCATCGGCTACCTGCAGGACTTCTTGTTCACCCCGGAGCGCGCGCGCGCGCCGATCACCCGCCTGTCCGGCGGCGAGCGCAATCGCCTGCTGCTGGCCAAGCTGTTCGCGCAGCCCTCCAACCTGCTGGTGATGGACGAACCGACCAACGACCTCGATGTCGAGACGCTCGAACTGCTGGAAGAACTGCTCGGCGACTACACCGGCACCTTGCTGCTGGTCAGCCACGACCGCGACTTCCTCGACAACGTCGTGACCTCGACCCTGGTCATGGAAGGCGACGGCCGGGTCGGCGAATACGTCGGCGGCTACAGCGACTGGGTGCGTCAGCGCGCCAACGCCGTGGCCCGAAGCGTCGCCAGCAAGGCCGCGGCGTCGAAGCCGGAGGCCGAAGCGGCCGCACCGGTCGTCGCCAAGCGCAAGCTGAGCTACAAGGACGCGCGCGAACTGGAACAGTTGCCGGCGAAGATCGAGGCCCTGGAAACGCGTCTGGCCGAACTCACCGCGCAAATGAACCAGCCGTCCTTCTACCAGCGCGACGCCGCCGCGATCCACGCCCACAACGCGACCCTCGCCGAGGCCCAGGCCACCCTCGATGCGGCTTACGCGCGCTGGGCGGAACTGGACGGCTGAGAGGCCTGGGGGCAGTCAGCGGACCGAGGACTCGGTCCGTGCTGCCCCGTTGCTTTGCCGCAAGCGATCGAGAGGCGTTCGATCAACAGCGCGACAGGCAACCCGCCGAAGCGCGGCAACTACCGGACGTACGACGGCGAAGCGCTCGCCTGAGGTAAGCAGGGTTCCTGTCCGGGCCGGCAGGCGGGTTTGTCGATGTCGGGGGGGCAATCGCCGTACCAGTGGGGCCGTTCAGCCGAGGCCATGCGACAGTGGCCGGATCATTCCGCTTCCGATTCGCGTAGTTCCGTACCGGCTATTTCTGCTTCGCGTGCGATCCAGGCATGAAACGCGCCGATGCGGGCTTCCTGCAGCCGGTCCCTGCGGCACACGATCCAGTACGAATACGGATCCGGAATGCCGAGAGCGAACGGTTTGGCGAGGCGGCCGCTGCGCACCGCATCGTGCACGAGCACGGCCGGGGCGAGCGCGACGCCGCGTCCCGCCATCGCGGCTTCTATCGCGAGTTGGGTGCTGTCGAAGAGTGGGCCGCGCTCCAGCAGACGGGTCGCCTCGGTCGCTGTCAGGCCCGCCGCGGCCAGCCAGGCCGGCCAATCGGGTCGGCCGGCGAGGCCGGCGCCGAGCGGCGGCGCCGTCCGCAGCAACGCGTGACGAGCCAACGCCTGCGGCGAATCGAGGCTGCCGCTGGCGAGCAAGGACGGCGCACACACTGGGAATACCTCGCCCGAAGGCCACAGCCTGGCCGTATCCAGTGCTTCGCCGTAGGGGCCGGGGCCGTAGCGCAGCGCGATATCGATGCTCGCGTCGCGCGCCAGATCGACTACCGTGCTGTCGGCCGCGAGCCGGATCTCGATCGCCGGATACAGGGCCTGGAAACGATGCAGCCGCGGCGCCAGCCACATCCCGGCGAACGAGGCCGCGGCGCTGATGCTCAAGCTCGCAGGGCCCGCGCTGAGCCCGTCGAGCTTCAACTCGTCCAGTGTTCGGCCGATATCCTTGAAAGCCCGCTGCGTGGTGGCGGCCAAGCGCTCGCCGGCGCTGGTCAGCCGCACCGAGCGGTATAGCCGATCGAACAGGTTGGCTCCGAGATACGCTTCCAGCGCCTTGATCTGATGGCTGATCGCCGCCGGCGTCACGGAGATTTCCCCGGCCGCCGCTTTCAGGCTCCCCAGGCGGGACGCCGCCTCGAAGGCGCGAATGGCGGCGAGCGGCAGGTTAGGAAGCGGGGCGCGGGGTTTCATTCGCTGCAGTCTTCGAGTTAGCCCAACTAACTTTAGTCCGAAAAAAGATCGTTTGGCGGGCGAGCTCAGTCCAGGCACCCTGGGTACCGGATTCGCAGTCCTGTCCCTTCACCCATTCGGGAGCGCCATGAGCCACCTCAATTTTGCCGTCATCGACGTATTCGCGCAGAGCCCCTTGAGCGGCAATCCCCTGGCCATCGTCAGCGGCGGCGACGATCTGCCGGACGACGTGCTACGTGCGGTGGCGCGGGAGTTCAACCAGGCGGAAACGACGTTCGTGCTCGATCCGGTCGCGGCCGATGCGGACCGCAAGCTGCGTTCGTTCACCGCCAGCGGCGCGGAGGTGTTCGGCGCGGGCCACAACGCCCTGGGCGCCTGGCTGTGGTTGGCCGAAACCGGCCAGCTCGGCGACCTCAGCGAGGAGAAGGAATTCCGGCAGGAGATCGGGCCGGCGGTGCTGCCGGTGCGCATCAAGCTGGAAGGCGGACGCGCCAGCGCCGTCATGACCCAGGGCCGGCCGGAGTTCCTCGCCAAAGCGCAGGACCTGGACGGGCTCGCAGCGGCGCTCGGGCTCGATCCGCAGGATATTTGCGAGCCTTCGCCGCAGGTAGTGACCACCGGAGCGGAGCACTTGCTCGTGGCCGTGGGTAAACGCACGGACGTGGACAAGGCACGCCCCGACTCGCAGCGCCTGCTGGCCCAACTGCGCCAGGCCGGTGCCGAAGGCTGCTACCTGTTCTCGACGCAGGCGCATGCCGACGGCGTCACTGCGTACGCGCGGTTCTTCAATCCCACCGTCGGCCTTTGGGAGGACTCCGCGACCGGCACCGCGGCCGGACCGTTGGCGGCCTTCCTCGACGCTCATGGGCTGGTAGGAACCGAGCGGTCGATCGTCATCGAGCAGGGCCGGTCCATGGGCCGGCCGAGCAGGCTCAACGTCGATCTTCGCGATGGCGTGAAGCTTTCCGGCGGCGGCGTAATCGTAATGGCGGGCACTCTGTTCCTTTAGCCTTATGGGCGATCCCGCAGCCGTCTGTGCCCGGTGATGAGCGGGCCGCCGCAGCCCCCGACTTTCGTCGCTTGCGCGGGCCGGAACGGCGGTTCCTAATCCCCTCGACAGCCGGCGCGGCCGGCCAGGGGAGAGCGGCGATGGCCACCAGCGGCACTGGATATATCGGACGGATCGGCTCGGCCGGGGCGCTCGCGCTCGGCTTGCTGGGCGCCGGCAACGCCGCGGCCGCGGTCAAGGACGCCGCACCCAACGGTTTCACCATCGAGAACGAACAAGCGGTCGCGGTCGACCCGGGCACGGCCTGGAAGGCCTTGGTCGAGGACATCGACCGTTGGTGGCCCAAGGACCACACCTGGTGGGGCGCCGCGTCGACCCTGTCGATCGATGCCCGCGCCGGCGGCTGTTTCTGCGAGATCGGCCGCGACGGCAAGCAGCAGGCGCAGCATATGACGGTCAGCTTCGTCGACCCCGGCAAGACCCTGCGCCTGCTCGGCGGCCTCGGCCCGCTGCAGGGCATGGGCCTGAGCGGGGCGATGGAGTTCCGGCTCAGTCCGGGCCAGGACGGCGGCACCCGGATCGTCCTGCATTACCGCGCCGGCGGTTACACGCCCGACGACCTGAGCAAGTTCGCCGCCGTGGTCGACAAGGTGCAGGGTCTGCAACTCGGCGGCCTGGCCGACTATCTGCGCCGGCGCGAACCGCTCGAGGCGGGCGCGCAGCGGTGAGTCCGGAGGTCGCCTATCGCACCCGCCACGATCGCGGCGCGGTCCTGGCGACGCATCGCCACCACGCGCCGTACGCGGCGCTGGTGCTGGACGGCGACTACACCGAATCCAGTCTCGACGGTCCTTTGCCGTGCCGGCCCGGCACCCTGGTGCTGCATCCGCCGTTCCACGCCCACGGCGACCGCTTCGGACGGCTCGGTGCGAGCGCGATCAACCTCGAACTGCCGTCCGATCGCTTCGCCCTGGCCGCGAGCGCCTGGCAGGTGCACGACCTGCGCGAAGCTCGGGAAGTGTTTGCGCGCTGCCCGCAACGCCTGCCCGAACTGCTGGCCTGCGCGACGCCGCAGGCGGCGGTGGCGGTGCCGGACTGGCAGGGCGAATTGCTGCGCGCGATGGCCGTATGCGACGACGGGATCGGCACGCTCGCGCGCCGTCTCGGGGTGTCGGCCGAACACGCCAGCCGCGCGCTGGCCCGCACTTACGGCATGTCGCCGCAGGCGCTGCGGCGCGAGGCGCGCTGGCGCCATGCCTTGCAGCTGATGGCCGGCGACAGCTCGCTCGCGCAGGTCGCCGTCGACGCCGGTTTCAGCGACCAGAGCCATCTGCACCGCATCGTCGTCGCTCATGCCGGCTGCACCCCGGCGCGCCTGCGCGAGCAGATCCGCGGCCGGCTGCGGCCGCAGATCAATTGCGTACAAGACCGGGCCCTGGCGATCGCGGCCTAATGACTCCGACGCGCCGCCGGCGCCAAGGAGCCCCGCCATGAACCTGACCCGCCTCGCCGCCGCCGCGGCCTTGCCCGTCCTGCTCGCCTGGGCGGCGAGCGGCGCATCGACCGCCGTCCCCGCCAGCGGCCCGCTCGCGGCCAAGGCGGTCAACGACACCCTGGGCGCGTCGCTGCGCGCCGACATGCCGACCGCGCTGAGCGCCTTGAAGGCGGCGCCGGTCGAGCAGTTCAACGCCAAGGACGCCGCGTTCCGCGCCTGCATGCTCGGCCGCCACGACCGCAGCGCGCCGCCGTACCTGGCCGGCACCGTCGCCGACCCGTTCGTGCGCAGCGTGCTCGGGGCGTACCAGCGTTACTGGTGGCGGGCGCTGCGCGATCCGGCGGTGCGTCCGGCCGAAGAAACGCGGCTGAAGACCGACCTGGCCGCGCTGCTCGGCGAGCCCGCGCCGGCGCCGACCGAAGAAGCCTTCGAGGGCTTGAACGAACGCATCAACGTCGAACTGCGCAAGCGCGGCTTTCATCCGCTGCAAGGCCGCACCCCGCCGCTGTACGACCTGATGCTGTGGGGCAAGCAGGAAGAACGCGCCTACACCGTCGACCTGCCGAGCGGCGAACGGCAGCCGGTGACGGTGTTCGTGATGGACGCCTGGGTCAGCCGCGGCTGGTCACACTACACCTCGTGCGAGCGCACCGGCGCGGCCGGCTGGGCCCAGCCCGAAGGCCTGTTCGCGGTGCGCAGCGCTTACGGCGACATGAAGGGCGAGGACTTCCAGGTCAGCTTCCTGGGCCACGAGGCCCAGCACTTCGCCGACATGAAGCGCTGGCCGGACATGCCGCCCTGGATCCTGGAGTACCGGGCCAAGCTGGTCGAACTGGCCAAGGCCGAAACGACCCGCGAAAAACTGCTCGAGCGTTTCTATCGCAGTCAGGACGACGAACCCGATCACCCGCATCCCTATGCCAACAAGCGCGTCACCATCGAGGTGGCGACGAAACTCGGCCTGGCCGCGGACGCCGACCTGCGCAAGGCCGACCCGGACGCGGTGCGCCGCGCCGCGCGCGAAATACTGATCGCCGACACCCAGCGCCGCGAGGCCGAGGGCGATGCGAAGACCGGCGAAGTGAAGGCCGCGAGGTGAAGGCCGGCGCGGCGAAGACCGCCAAGTAACGCCGGAAATAAAGCCCGGCTGGCGAAACCGGCTGCTGCGGCGAGCGCCGCTGCGGCGCCGCTCAGCCGGCCATGACGAAGGCCGGCGCGTGCGGCGAGGGCTGCCGCGCCGCGCGCGTCTCGCGGCGCTCGACCCGGGCGACCCGGCCTTCCTCCATCACGATCAACTGATCGGCGACATCGAAATAGCGGTCGTCGTGGGTGATCGCGACGATCGCCTTGCCGCGCGCTTTCAGCGCCGGCAGGATCTCGTGATAGAACACCGCCTTGAAGGTCGGGTCCTGGTCGGCGGCCCATTCGTCGAACAAATACAGCTCCTTGTCGTCGATGATCGAGGCCAGCAGGGCCATGCGCCGGCGCTGGCCGTCGGACAGGGCCAGGGTCGAGAAGCGCCCGTCGCGGTAACTGACCTTGCGCTCCAGGTGCAGCGCCTTGAGGTAGTGGTCGACGGTCGCCTTGAGCCGGTCGTCGTCGGCGCCGAGGATCTGGTCGAACAGGTGGTAGTCCGAATAAATCGCGCTGACCGACTGCCGGTAGGTGCCGATCGAATCGTCGCTGACGGCGTGCTCGCCGAAGTAGATGGCGCCGCCGACCGCGCGGTAGTGCAGGGTCAGCAACTTGCTCAGGGTCGACTTGCCCGAGCCGTTGCCGCCGACGATGAAGCTGATCTCGCCCTTGCGGAACTCCAGGTCGAGCGGGCCGACCCGGAAACCGTCGTCCTTGTCGTCCTTGCTGCCGTGGCGATAGCTGACCTGCTCGAAGCGGACGCTGTCCCAGCCGCGCGCCGGCTCCTGCACCGCCGAAATGGTTTCCTGCGGAATCTCCTCGAACAGCTTGGCCACGCGCTGGATCGACACCCGCGAGATCGAAATCTGCGGCAGGAAACCGAGGATCGCCGAGATCGGCCCGGCGATGTACAGCAACGCCATGATCACCCCGATCAACTGCTCGTTGCTGATCGTGCGGTAGTTGACCACGATGAACACGATCGAGCCGATCACGAAGAAGCTCAGCAGGTCGCCGTAATTGCTGGCCGCGCGCAGGATCGTATAACCGGTCTTCTCGTCCTTCTGCACCGAGCGTTCGCAGTGCATCAGCACCTTGTCGAAGAAGGCCTCGCGCTTGGCGTCGTCGAGCTTGAGCTCCTTGATGCCGTGAATCAGGCCCTGGATCGATTCCTGCAGGTGGTCGAAGTGCTGGCGCGCGCTGTTGAAATAGCGCCCGCCGATCAGCATCGGAATCTGGTAGGTGACCACGCCGAAGGCGATGCAGCCGAGCACGAACCAGAACAGGTCGGCGTTGAGCACCAGCAGAAAGCCGAGCATGCCGAGCAGCATCACCAGGTTGATCAGCATGTCCGGGAACATGCGCGCGCCCAGCACGATGCGCGGCACGTCCGAGGTCAGCGCGGCGATCAGGCGCGAAGGGCCGATCTTCTCCAGCGCCGACAGCGGCGCCTGGGCGATGCGTTCGTACAGGCGCGTGCGCAGGCTGGAAGCGACGTCGATGGCGACCCGGGTCAGCACCACCTGCGACAAGGTGCGGGTGACCAGGATGAACACGCATACCAGGGTGAACACCAGGGCGAACGGCGCGTTGGCGATTTCCAGCGACAACAGCCGGGTCGGCGCGGCGGCGACCGTATGCAGGCGCGGGTCGCCCTGCTTGAGCACGTTCATCACCAGCGGGATCAACAGCGAATAGCAGATGCCGGACAGGCCGCCCAACAGGATCGAGAAGAACACCTTGTTGGGCGCGCGGCGCGAATATTCGGCGAACAATTTCATTCGGCGGCTCCTGTGGCCTGGCCGGCCCGCGCGACGGCGGGACGGTCGTAGGCCGCCTCCAACTTGCGGTATTCGACGTTGCGGAAGGCTTCGACGCTGTCGTCGTAGTGCGGGCTGAGCACGTTGCCGGACTGGCCGGTCGAGTTCATGTAATGGTGTTGCACGGCGTCGCGGCGCAGCGCGATCACCTGGCGAAAGCCGGCGCCGAAGGTCTGCAGATAGCCGTCCGAGCCGGCATAGCTGGCGCCGGCGACGTTGACCGAATTCGGTGAGCCGCCGTTGCCGACCCGGCGTTCGAACAACTTGTCGAACGGCTTCCACTGGCTGAAAGGCATATGCCGGTAAACGGTCCGCTGCACGTCGCCCCAGCGCCAGCTGCCCATGCTCCAGTCGCCCTTTAGCTTGTAAAGCTCCCACAGCGCGCGTTCCTGCGAGACTGCGAGGGCCTGGTCGCAGGTTTCGCGTACGGCAGTGGCGCGGCGGTCGCACCAGCCCGCGCCGTCGTTGCGCAGCAGCGCGGTCAGCTGATCCAGGCCGACGCCTTCTACGAGGGCGTCGAGAATGTCCTCGCCCTGGGTTTCGCCCCAGTTGGCTTGCAGGCGCTCGGCGTAGACGCGCTCGCGGAAATGCCGCATCCAGACATGGAAGATCGCCGCGGCCTGGCTGTCGGCGCGCATGTCGCCGTTCCAGTCCTTCAAATGGCGGGCCGCCTGCGTGCGCCGGCCGGCCATGCTGTCGGAAGACTTGCCCTCCGGAGATTTGCCATCCGCAAGCCTGCCGTCCGAAAGCATGTTGTTGGAAAGCGCGGGCAGGCGCTTGCGCAGTTCGCCGAACAGCGCTGCCGCTTCCAGGTCGAGGGTGTCGGCCTGGATTCGTTGCATGTCGGCCACGCCCAGGCGCTGGCCGGCGTCGATGCGTTCGCGCAACAGTTGTTCGATGCGACGCGCGCGCGCCGGCGAGGCCCAGTCGTGCGAGACGAAATGCGGATAGGTCTCGCCGGCGACCTTATTGTTGGCGGTGACGATGTAGCCCGATGGCGGGTTGTAGCTTTGCGGCCATTGCGCCGGCGGCACTTCGCCGGACCAGCCGTAGGCTTCGTCCCAGCCCGGCGAGGGCAGGGTGCCTTCGCCCTGTTTGCGCAGCGGCAGGCGGCCGGCGCCGAGGTAGCCGATGTTGCCCTCGCGGTCGGCGTAGACCATGTTCATCGCCGGGGCGACATGGAAGGCCAGGGCCTGACGGAAGCCGTCCCAGTCCTTCGCATAGCCGAGGCGGAAGAACGCCTCGTAACTGGTGTCGCCCGGGTCGAGCCCGGTCCAGCGCAGCGCCACCGGTTGATCGAACACGCCGTAGCGATCGCTGATGATCGGCCCGTGCCGGCTGGCGCGAACCTTCAAGGACACCGGCGCGTATTGCTCGCGCAACTGGCGCGGAAAATCCGCGCGCACTTCGATGCGTTCCTCGCGCACCGCGAAGGCCTGCCAGCCGGCGCCGGTTTCGTAGTGCTCGCTGGCGCGGTCGACGCGCTCGAAGAACAGGTCCTGGGTGTCGGCCATCATGTTGGTGCCGCCCCAGGCGAGCCGCTCGTTGCGTCCGAACACCACCACCGGCAAGCCGACCAGGCTCATGCCCGAGGTCTTCAGCCCCGGCGCCTGGAGGCTGACCGGATACCACAAGGACGGAATCTGCAGGCCCAGGTGCGGGTCGTTGGCGAGCAAGGCGGCGCCGTCGCCGGTCAGACGGCCGGCGACCACCCAGGCGTTGCTGCCGGTGTTCGGCACCGCCAGTCCGTAGTCGCGCTGCAACCGCGTCTGCAGGCGGCCGATCGAGGCCAGCGGCGCCGCGTCGCGTGGGCCGAGAGCCGCCACCGTGGTCGGCGCATCGGCCGGGTAGTCGGGAAAGAACGGTTTCAACTGCGTCTCGTCGAGGCCGCGCTGGGCGACGTAGCGCGCGAGCTCGCGCTGGAAATTGCCGCCGAGGTCGAGGGCGAACATCTTGATCCAGGCCAGCGAATCGCGTTCGGTCCAGCGTTCTGGGCGGATGCCGAACACGCGGAACTCGCTCGGCAGCGGATGGCCTTCGCCGATCCAGGCGTTGATGCCGGCGGTGTAGGCGGTGAGCGAACGTTGCGCCTGCGGGCTCAGCGCCGGCCAGGCCGTCGCGGTGGACTCGTACAGGCCGAGGGTGCGGAACCAGACGTCGGTGTCGACGCTGTCCTTGCCGAATATCTCGCTGACCCGGCCGCGCGCCAGGCGCCGCTGCAGTTCCAGTTGCCACAGGCGGTCTTGCGCCTGCGCATAACCGACTGCGAAGAACGCGTCGTCGTCGCTCGCGGCCTGGATGTGGACCATGCCGTCGGCATCGCGCCGGATCGTCGCCGGCGCCGACAGGCCACGGCTGAGCTGCAGGGCCGGCGCCTGCGGCAGGCTCGCCTGCAGCGACGACCAGGTCCAGACCGACGCGGCCAGCAACGGTGCGACGACGATGGCCAGGAACCGCGAGGCGAGCGGAAACGAACTGAACAATGCAAAAAACTTCACCGATGCTCTCGCCATGATCGTGAAGGGGACGACTCCTTGTCTGCGCTCTCGACGCCGTCCCCACGGAGTGTCGATGCGTACGATCCTTGCGTGTTGCCGTTGTCATTGCCGAGCGTTGGCGCGGCGCCACTGTCGCAGCCGTCGCGGTCAACGCGATGACCGCGGCGCGGGCGAACTGCCCGGGCGCCCGCGTCCTCGCCCATGCTGGCGGCTCGGCGTTGCAGGCCGCGAGACGCGGGCATCGCGACGGCGAGTAACCGGGCCCGTGCGGCTAGCTAACGTCGTGCCGGCACCGCTCAGGCCAAACCGGCCGGCCAGGCGGCCGGGCAGTTGAGCCAGGCAAGCCGGGCAGGCTGGAGCGGCCGAGCCGATCTGCCGGCGTGCCCGCCCGCGGCGCCTTGGCGGCCGCCGATGCCGGTCGTGTCCTGTGCATCCCCCGGATGCCGTTTACCGTGTTTCGGATATTTCCCTGTTCCTTGGGGTCTCGATCCTTTGTTTGATGTTCCTTGAGTGCGATCACGTTGTCGGCTATCGCAATGATCATGCGCCTATGGCGTCCCCGGATCCTTGCTGATAGGCGGCGATCGAGTCGACGAGAACTGCTGTCGATGAAAGACCAACGTCACACAGAAATAGCTTAATGAGGATGTGGCGTCAATGAAACGGATCTCGCTCATATAGGTGAATCGACCTGGATAAAAATGCGCCAGTGCACTCGAAAGTGGTGTTTTTCCGGGGGATTTACCGGATACATCGCCGTCGCTCCGGATAGGGGCGCGTGCAGTGGGGTGTGTAGGCTGCACGTACCTGGCCGTATTTTTTATGTGATCGCGTTTCTGGTTCGTGTGGTTGTAGAGACTCAGTGCACAGATTGCATACGTACATTTGACGCGATTGAGACGCCAAGCGTATAAGCCTCGCGAGGCCCGATTACGCAAGGTGCAGTGGGAAGCGTCATGGGGCCCGGGGGTGCGCGGATCGCGTTGACGACCGTCGCATCGAGTGCGAACCGTCGGCATTAGGCTCGCACCGTCCGAACCGAATCGGCTCGGAGTCAGGGGGAAATCGAAAGGAAGTATCAGCGGCGGCGCGCGGCATTCGCGCGTCGATGGAGAGTTGTTGGTCCGCATATCGCATGAAGCGAAGCACGCCCGACATGGGGTCTTCGAACGGAAGCAGTTCAGTCAAGCAAAGGTTGCTCAAGGAAGTCAGCGTGCAAAGTTTTCCCGAAATCATGCTTCACCGCGCCCGAACCATGCCCGACGCCGTGGCCTGCCGCTTTTTCAAGGGCGCCTCGCTGGAGCCCGAGGTGCTCACCTTCGGCCACCTGTTCGAACAGGCGGCCGGGCTGGCGGCGCGGCTGCAACAGCGCGGCCTGGCGGGCCAGCGCGCGGTGCTGGTATGCAAATCGCAGCAGAGTTTCGTCGTCGCCTTCTATGCCTGCATGCTGGCCGGCGTGGTCGCGGTGCCGTCGGCGCCGCCGCGCCGGCAGGTGATGCAGAGCCGCCTGCAACTGATCGTCGGCGATGCCCAGGCGCGCGCGCTGCTGTTCGACGGCGACGAACTGCTCGACGCCCAACTCGAATTCGACGGCGAGCGATTGCTCAAGATCGACCTGCGCGAACACGACGCGGCCGGCCTGCGCGCAGACGCCGCACAATGGGCCCAGGCCTTTCCCGAGCCCTCGGCGCACGCCTTCTTCCAGTACACCTCCGGTTCGACCGGCGACCCCAAGGGCGTCGTGGTCGGCCACGGCAACCTGGTCCACAACTGCGCCGCGATCCAGGACGCGATGGAACTGTCGCCGGACTCGGTGTTGTTCACCGCCTTGCCGCTGTTCCACGACATGGGCCTGGTGGGCGGGGTGCTGCAGCTCATGTACAGCGGTTGCCCGGCCGGCTTCATGTCTCCGTCGGAATTCGTGCAGTACCCGGAACGCTGGCTGCAGATCGTTTCGAAATTCGGCGTCACCGTCAGCGGCGGGCCGAACTTCATGTACGACCTGGCCGGACGCGCGATCAAGCCCGAACAGATCGAAGGCGTCGACCTGTCGTCGTGGCGGGTCGCGTTCTGCGGCGCCGAACCGATCCGCGCCGCCACCGTGACGCGTTTCGCCGAGCGCTTCGGCGAGTACGGTTTCCGTGCCGAGTCTTTCTACCCCTGCTACGGCATGGCCGAGTCGACGTTGTTGATCACCGGCGTGCGCTGCGGCCAAGCGACCGCGGTCGATCGCCGCGACGGTGCGGCCGTGGTCGGTTGCGGCACGCCGCGCACCGGCATGCGCCTGGCCGTCGTCGACCCCAAGACCCATCGCCGGGTGGCGGACGGCGAGGGCGGCGAGATCTGGGTGCACGGCGCCAGCGTCGCCCAGGGCTATTGGCGGCGCCCCGAGCTCAATGAAATAGCCTTCCACGCGCGCATCGACGGAGAAGCCGAAGCGGATGCGCCCGGCGGCTACCTGCGCACCGGCGACCTGGGCTATCTGCACGACGGCCAGTTGTTCGTCACCGGCCGACTCAAGGATCTGATCATCGTCAACGGCCGCAAGTACGTGCCGCAGGACATCGAAGACGAGTGCGAGCAGAGCCACGAAGCGCTGCGCCAGTCGGGCGGCGCCGCCTTCGACGTCGTCGAAGGCGACAGCGGCCGGCTGGTGGTGGTGTTCGAACTCAAGCGCGAATGGCTGCGGCGCCACCCGCAGTGGCACGAGGTGATCGGCTCGATGCGCGCCTCGGTCAACTCCGCTTACGGATTGCCGGTGTCCGAGGTGGTGCTGATCAAGCCCGGCACCCTGCCGCGCACCTCGAGCGGCAAGGTGCGGCGCAACCAGTGTCGTACCGATTATCTCGCCGGTGCCTTGCAGCGCGCGGGATGAGCGACCGCCCCGGCGGAGGGGGCGCGGGCGGTGCCCGCGACGACGAACGCAACGCCAGTGAATGCAGCGCCGGTCCTCGCGGGCCGGAAGACATGGAGCAGTTGGGGGCAGGGCAATGAGCAAGCGTGAACCGTGGTTGATCGATGCGATGGCCGAAGTGCTGGAGGTGGACCGTTCGCAGTTGTCGGCGACCGAGTCCTTCGCCGAACTCGGCGTGGATTCTCTGCTGGGGCTGCGCCTGACGCGCAAGCTGGAAGACCTGCTGGGCAGCGAAGTCGAACTGGAATGGCTGTTCGACCACCCCAGCGTGCGCCAGCTCGCGCGTTTCCTCGACGAGCGCTTCGGCGAGATCGAGGCCGCGCCCGTCGGCCCGGGTTGAAGCCGCCGACCCGACGAACCAAACCCTCCGCAGCCTGCTCATGGACGGTTCCGCGATCCGGAACCGAGCGGCCTGCTCAACGCGTCACGAAAGGAATCAGCGACATGAGCGAATTTCCGGTATCGCCCGCGACTCGCCACTGGCATAGCGCCGCGCCGCTCGCGCTCGAACTCGGGCAGAGCCTGCCCGGCTACACCTTGGGCTATCGCACCTGGGGCCAATTGTCGGCGGCCGGCGACAACGCCGTCGTCGTCTGCCATGCATTGACCGGCTCGGCCGACGCCGCCGAGTGGTGGGAGCCGCTGTTCGGCGCCGGCAAGGCGCTCGACCCGGAACGCGATTTCATCGTCTGCAGCAACGCCCTCGGCAGTTGCTACGGCAGCACCGGGCCGGCCTCGCCGCACCCCGACGGCGACCAATGGGGCTCGCGCTTTCCGAAGCTGACCATCCGCGACCAGGTGCGGGCGCAGATGGCGCTGGCCGATGCGCTCGGCATCCGTCGGATCAAGCTGGTGATCGGCGGCTCGATGGGCGGGCTGCAGACCCTCGAGTGGGCCCTGCTCGATCCGCAGCGGGTCGAGTCGATCGCGGTGATCGCCGCGAGCGCGCGCCACTCGGCCTGGTGCATCAGCTGGAGCGAAGCGCAGCGCCTGTCCCTGCGCGCCGACCCGAAGTTCCGCGGCGGCGACTACCCGCGCGAGGATGCGCCGCACGCCGGCCTCGGCGCCGCGCGCGCGATCGCGATGGCCACCTATCGCAGCCCGGCCTCGCTCGACGACCGCTATGGGCGCGCCAACGGCGCCTCGGTGTTCGATGTTCACGCCAAGCTTCCCGACGACTTCGCCGTGCGCGGCTGGATGCAGCATCATGCCGAGAATTTCGTCCGCCGATTTGACGCCAATTGCTATCTCGCGTTGATCGACGCGATGGACCAGCACGACGTCGGCCACGGCCGCGGCGGCGTCGCCGCCGCCCTGGCGAGCATCCGCCAGCCGGCCCTGATCGTCGCCATCTCCAGCGACGGCCTGTACCCGCCGGCCGAGCAGGAACTGCTGTGCGAATCGATTCCCGGCGCGCACTTCCTCGAGATCAACTCGCGCCACGGCCACGACGGTTTCCTCATCGATGCGGGCGCGATGGAACGCAGCATCGCCCAGTTCCGCGGCGTCGCCGCGACCCCGGGCCACGGCGCCCGCTTCATCAACGCAGCGGAGGTCGCAACTTATGCTGGCTGATTACTCGCCCGTACGCATCCAGGCCCGCAACGGCGTGGTCGATGCCCACCGCGTCGACCTGGTGCTGATCGGCGCACGCGGCAAGGTCGGCAGCGCCTTCCGGCGCCAGCTCGGCAATCGCCAGCCGGCGCTGTTGTCGGAGGCCAATCTCGATCTGCGCCTGCTCGCCGGTTTCGACCGCCGCGGCTTCGCCTTCGACACCCACGGCATCGTCCCCGAATCGATCGACGAGCACATGCCCGAGCGAGGCGCCGACGACGTCGAACGGTTGATGTCGCACGTCGGCCGCCACGGCGGCGTACGCACCCTGGTGGTCGATTGCACCGCCAGCGACGAGATCGCCGATTTCTATCCGCGCCTGCTGATGGGCGGCATGGGCATCGTCGCGGCCAACAAGCGCGCCAACGCGCGCAGCCTGTCGAGCTATCGCGACCTGCAGCACGCCGCGCGCGAACGCGGCGTGCCCTACCGCTACGAGACCACGGTCGGCTCGGCGATTCCCTTGCTCGGCCCGCTGCGCGACCTGCGCCTGCGCGGCGAGCGGGTGATCTCGGTGCAGGGCGTGCTGTCGGGTTCGCTGAGCTACATCCTGCACCGCATGCACGAGGGCTGTCTGTTCTCGGCCGCGGTCGCCGAAGCGCGCGCGCTGGGCTACACCGAGCCCGACCCGATGGAAGACCTGCGCGCGATCGACCTCAGCCGCAAGCTGCTGGTGCTGGCGCGCGAGGCCGGTTTCGCGATGGAAATCGAAGACCTGGTGATCGAGCCCTTCGCCGACCTCGACATCGCCACCGACGACCTGATCCCGGCCCTGCAGGTCGCCGATGCAGGCTGGAAGGCGCGCATCGCCAGCGCCCTGGAGCAGGGCGAGCGCTGGGTGGTGCTGGCCGAGGCCAGCCGAGAAGGCGGGCGCATCAACTTGCGCCGGGTGCCGGCGCACTCTTCGTTCGCGCAACTCGAACCCGGCCAGAACCTGATCTCGATCCGCACCGAACTGCAGGACCGGATGCCGCTGTGCGTCAGCGGCCCGGGCGCGGGGGTGGAGATCACCGCCGCCGGCGTGCTCAGCGACGTGGTCGCGGCCGCGGCGCACTGGACCCGGCAGGACTGAGCGCAGCGGCACAGGACCGCCGGCTTCGGGCCGGCTTCGGCAGGACGCGAATCGACAGGACGCGATAGATGAATCTGGACAAGGCCATCGACAGGCAGCGAACCGAGGATATGGACCCCTGGTTCCCGCTGTCGGCTGCGCAGCAGGGACGGTGGTTCCTGTACCGTTTCGACCCGGCCGGGCGCGGCAACCACAACAACGTGTTCGCCGTGGCCTTGCAGGGGCGGATCGAGCCGTCGGCTATCGCGCGTGCCCTGGACGACCTGGCCGCGCATCATCCGATGCTGCGCGCGCGGGTGCGTTGCCTCGACGGCCGCGAGCCCGAGCAGTGCATCGCCGCCGCCGCGCAGGTACCGCTGTCGATCGTGGACGCGGGCGGGCTCGACGAAGACGAGTTGAAGACGCGGGTCGGGGCCGATGCGTTGCGCGCGTTCGACGACGAGTCTGCGCCGCTGGTGCGCGCGGCACTGTATGTGCGCGACGCGGGCGAGTCGGTGCTGGCGCTGGCCTTCGATCATCTGGTCTGCGACGGTTGGTCGTACTGGCGCCTGCTCGAAGAGTTCGGCGCTTTGCTGTCGGGCACCGCGACCGGCACCGAACCGAGCGCGGCCGCGGCCAGCTATCGCGATTACGTCGCCTGGCAGCGCGACTGGCTCGGCAGCGCCGAGGCCGAGCGCCAGTTCGCTTATTGGCAGGACCGCTTCGCCACGCCCGCGCCGGTGCTCGACCTGCCGAGCGACCGGCCGCGCCCGGCGCAGCCGAGCGGGGTGCAGGCGGTGGTCTCGCTGTCGCTGCCGGCGCCGACGGCGCAGGCCTTGACTGCCCTGGCCACGCGCCAGGCCGGGACCTTGTTCACCACCTTGCTGGCCGCGTACCAGATTCTGTTGCATCGCCTCAGCGGGCAGGACGAGATCGTGGTCGGTTCGCCGATGCCGGGCCGCAGCCGCCCGCAGTGGGACGGCGTGGTCGGCGATTTCGTCAACATGGTCGCGCTGCGCGCCAGTTTCGCCGAGCGCCAGAGCGTGGCCGAAGCGCTGCGCCTGGCCCGCAACGCCGCGCTCAAGGGCATGGCGCAGCAGGACTATCCGTTCTCGCGTCTGGTCGACCGCCTGCACGCTGGCCAGGCCCGCGGCGAGCACCCGCTGTTCCAGAGCGTGTTCGTGTTCCAGAACGCGCGCCGCAGCCAGGACCTGGCGGCGCTGTGGAAGGCCGGCGCATCCGACGCCCCGGTGGCGTACTGGGGCGAGATCGGGCTGCGGCCGTTCCCGCTGCCGCAACGGCTCGGCAGCGACCGCATCGGCTTGGCCTTGCAGGCGATGGAGTTCGACGACGGCCTGCGCTGCGATTTCGTCTACGACACCGATCTGTTCGACGAGGCCACGGTCGCGCGCTATGCGCAATGCTTCGAGGTGCTGCTGGACGGCATGATCGCCGATCCCCAGTGCGCGGTCGGCCGCCTGCCTTGGCTGCCGGCGGCCGAACGCGAACTGGTGCTGGAGACCTTCAACGACACCGCCTTCGATTACCCGCGCGAGCGCCTGCTGCATCAGCCGTTCGAGGCGCAGGTGCGCTCGACACCGGACGCGACCGCGCTGGTCTGCGGCGACGAGCGGCTG
>NZ_JCAXEE010000007.1:0-298001 GCF_059758755.1 Lysobacter sp. GQ73
CGGCGAGGCTTTCGTGACTCGCCGAAGCGGCGTGCTATCGCCAGGGTAGGAGCGACGCAAGTCGCGACCAAGAGACGCGCAGAAGCGGCGAGGCTTTCGTCACTCGCCGAAGCGGCGTGCTATCGCCAGGGTAGGAGCGACGTGAGTCGCGACCGCGTCGTCTCCGGTTGCGGCGCTTCTTGCCGCAGGGCGGTGCAACAGCAAAGCTTCCGCCCCCTGAAGGGTGCGGGTAACTTTCTCGTCGAAAGCAACAAAGGAAAGTCACCAAAGAAAAGTGCTTCTTCCTGCAAGAGCGCCAGCCCGCACGATCGATGCCGACGCAGGGATGCTCCAGACAGGCCATCCCTGGCCTGCTTGCGCACGGCCCGCCTCCCTGCGGGCCGCCCTCCGGGTCTTCTGTTGACCGGTAAAGCGGCAAAGCAGATCAAAATCACGTCAACGTCAACGTCAACGTCAACTGCAGACGCGTCGCGGCTGCTCTTGGGTAGGAGCGGCGCAAGCCGCGACCGCGCAATCCCGATTGCCCGCGCCGTCCGCCGCAGATTCGCGGTCGCGGCTTGCGCCGCTCCTACCCCGGCGAAAGGACGCCGCTTCGATGGATGATGAGGGCGTTGTTGCCTCCGCGCGTCCCGCGATCGCCACTCACGCCGCTCCTACAGGGAGGGCGTCGCCGCGCTCCGATTTACTGCGGTGGCTGTGGCTGTCGCAGTGGCTTTGCGCCGCATCGCACTCGCGAGGGCAATCTCGGACCCGGAGGGCGGCCCGCAGGGATGCGGGCCGTTTTTCATCGGGACAGGGAATGTCCCGTATGAAAAGTCCCTGCGTCGGCGTCGAACGCGTGGGCTGGTGCCCTTGCAAGAAAAGCACTTTTCTTTGGTGACTTTCTTTTGTTGCTTGGGACGAGAAAGTTACCCGCACCCTTTAGGGGGCGGAAGCTTTGCTGTTGCCGTGGCTTCACCGTCCTGCGGCAAGAAGCGTCGCAACCGGAGACGGCATGGTCGCGACTTACGTCGCTCCTACCCTGGCGAACGCGCGCCCCGTTTCGACGAATGACGACGGGCTTCGACATCTCTGCGCGACCCGCAGTCGCGGCTCGAGCAACTCCTAATCTGGGGCAGTCTAAGATAGTTCTACTGGTGTAACTGATGTTTGCAATTAAGTCGGTATTGTTCCATGTTTGAGGTGGCATTCTAGCGCCCATCGCCAATACGGCGTTCCGTCAGGAGCACACCCATGGCCACCGCCACCCCTACCGCTTACGCCCGCGTCGGCCGCAAATTGCGCGGCCAGGCGACCTCCGACGGCGCCGGCGTCCGCCTGACCCGGGTCATCGGCGGCGCGGAGCTGCCCGATCTGGATCCCTTCCTGCTGCTCGACGAGTTCGGCACCGACCGCCCGGAGGATTACCTAGCCGGCTTCCCGGAGCATCCGCACCGCGGCTTCGAAACCGTCACCTACATGCTCGACGGGCGCATGCGCCACCGCGACAATCACGGCAACGAAGGCGTGCTCGTGCCCGGCAGCGTGCAGTGGATGACCGCCGGGCGCGGCCTGGTGCATTCGGAAATGCCGGAGCAGGAGGCCGGGCGCATGCGCGGCTTCCAGCTATGGGTCAACCTGCCGGCGCGCGAGAAGATGACCGAGCCGAAGTATCAGGAGTTCGCGCCAGACCGCATCGTGCAGCTGCGTCCGGCCGACGGCGTCGAGGTCAAGCTGATCGCCGGCCGCGTCGGCGAGGCCAACGGACCGATCGCGCAGCCGGCGACCGATCCGGTCTATCTCGATATCGCCCTCGACGCCTCCGCGCAGTGGGAGTACGACTTGCCCGAAGGCCATAACGCCTTCGCCTATGTCTACGAAGGCGGCATCGCCGTCGGCGACGGCGAGGATTCGCGCGGGATCGATGCGCAGGAACTGGCGGTGTTGGCCGGCGGCAACCGGCTGAAGCTGCGCGATGGCGGCCGCGGCAGCCGCCTGATCGTCGTCGCCGGGCGTCCGCTGCGCGAGCCGGTCGCCCGGTACGGCCCGTTCGTGATGAACACCAAGCAGGAAGTGATGCAGGCCTTCGTCGATTTCCAGGAAGGCAAGTTCTGAACGAAGGCGGCTTCGCATCGCAACGAAGGCCGCGCGCGAGCGTGGCCTTTTTGATGCGGGCAACGACCTCGCGGTGCAGGCGGCGAACCGGAAATCGGTGCGCCGAGCGCAGCGGCGGATCGGTTCGCGCATAAAAAAGCCGCGCCCGAAGACGCGGCTTTTCGGGTTGCTCGAGCGCGCGGCTCAGTCCTTGCCGAGCCAGCGATACACCGCGCCGCCAAGCAGGCCGCCGACGATCGGCGCGACCCAGAACAGCCACAGCTGGCTGATCGCGGCGCTGCCGGCGAACAAGGCCACGCCGGTCGAACGCGCCGGGTTCACCGAGGTATTGGTGACCGGGATGCTGATCAGGTGGATCAGGGTCAGGCCCAGGCCGATCGCGATCGGCGCGAAGCCGGCCGGCGCGTTCTTGTGGGTGGCGCCGAGGATGATGACCAGGAACATCGCGGTCATGATCACTTCGGTCAGCAGCGCGGCGTGCATCGAATAACCGCCCGGCGACATCAGGTCGAAACCGTTGCTGGCGAAGGCGCCGGCCGCGTTCGGGTCGTGGACGAAGCCGGGATTGCCGCTTGCGATCTGCCACAGGATGAAGCCGGCGAGCAGGCCGCCGAGCACCTGCGCGACGATGTACGGGATCAGATCCTTGGCCGCGAAACGGCCGCCGGCCCACAGGCCGAAGCTCACCGCGGGATTGAAGTGGCCGCCGGAAATGTGGCCGAGGGCATAAGCGCCGGTCAGCACGGTCAGGCCGAACGCCAGCGAGACGCCGAGCAGACCGATGCCGAGCGGGTTGCCGTCGCCGCCGAAATTCGCCGCGAGCACGGCGCTGCCGCAGCCGCCGAGCACCAGCCAGAACGTACCGATGAACTCCGCACCGAGTCGCTTGATCATGATCGTCTTCCTTTTGAGTTATGGGCTTGCAGACGGCCCAGAGCCGGACGAACGCCCTGTTCAGCCAGGGAACGATACGCCACGACCCCATTCAGCCAGGCCGATTCTCATGCTGGCTGACAACTCAAAAATGCGCAACTCGTCACAAAACGATCGCGGGGCCAGCAAACCGCGACCGCAGTCAAACCGGCTCGCAAAAACGACCCCGCGACGTGTTATTACTTGGTACTGCTCAGTCGCGTCGAGGGAAATCGCAGGCCCTCGGTCTGGTCGATGACCTCCCGCAGTTGCTCGGGCGAGGTCGCCTGCATCCAGATATGCGCATGCTTGCCGTTGCCGATATCGAGCAAGGTTTCGCGCACCTGGATGTTCGGCTTGCCGGCGAGTTCGCCGCGGTACCAATGCATGGCCTTGCCGTCGATCGTGCTGGCTTCGGCGCGATCACTGCGCTTGGGCTCGAACGGCGACTTGGAGGCTATGTAGAGGCCGAAGGCTTCCGAGTTGTCGGCACGCAGTGCGCGACAGAAGTCGGAATCGGCGCCGGCACGGTGTTCCCAGTGCAGGCCCGAATCGGCCGGTAGAAAAGGACATGCGCCTGGAGCGGCGGGTTCTTGCGCAGACGCACACACGACGAACACCAACGCCAGCCACGGCAATGCGTGCTGGCTCTTTACCCTTGACTTCACGATCGTCCCCCTGGAACCCGATTAGGTCAAAACGGAGCTGGAGCCTTTCAGCCCTGTGACCATAGTCCACTTCGGAGGCGTTGACAAACGTTACGTCATCGTTCAGGTAGAGGAATAAATTCGTGCTCGCCGGCAATCTCGCCGAATCGGCCTTCGGCCCAGTCCAGCTTGGCCTGCTCGATCCGCTCGCGCGAGCTGGAGACGAAGTTCCACCACAGGTGGCGCGGCCCATCCAGCGGTTCGCCGCCCAGCAGCATGGCCTTGAGCGGGGTCTTGGCGCGCAGGCGCGGGCGGGTGCCGGGGTCGAGCACGACCAGATGCCGCCCCGGCAGGTCGGCACCGTCGAGCTGGGCTTCGCCCTCGAGCAGGTACAGGGCGCGCTCGGTGTGGCTGTCCTCGATGTCGAGCTCGGCGCCTGGGTCGAGGTCGATGGCGACATACAGGGTGTCGGCGAAGACCCGCACCGGCGACTCCTCGCCGAAACCGCGCCCGGCGACGATGCGCAGCCAGGCGCCGTCGCGGCGCTGCTGCGGCAGGGTGGCGGCGGGGTGGTGGTGGAAGGCCGGCGCGGTCTCCTCGAACGAGCGCGGCAACGCCACCCAGGTCTGCATGCCGTGCAGCGGGTGACCGCTGGCGCGCGTCCCCTGCGGAGTGCGTTCGGAGTGGGCGATGCCGCGGCCGGCGGTCATCCAGTTGACGTCGCCGGGGTGGATGTCCTGGACGCTGCCGAGGGTGTCGCGGTGGCCGATCGAGCCGGCCCACAGGAAGGTCACCGTGGCCAGGCCGATATGCGGGTGCGGGCGCACGTCGATGCCCTGGCCGGGCTCGAACACCGCCGGGCCCATGTGGTCGACGAACACGAAGGGGCCGACCGACCGCGCCTGGATGCTCGGCACGGCGCGGCGGACTTGGAATCCGCCCAGGTCGTGGACGCGCGGGGCAACGATCGTGGTCATGGTGCGGTCTCCTGCAGGTCTGAGCCGGCAGGTTCGCATGTCTTCAATACAGCCGCGTGCACGGCACTGAAACTCGGTGTTGCACGAAAGAGGCTGGGAATAGTCCGCTTCTCGAAGCGTCCGGCGCTTACTCGGCTTCGAGCTTGAGCGTCGCGTTCGGCGGCGTGGCGAAGTCCAGGCCCTGCACTTCGATGCGCCAGCCGCCTACGCTTTTACGCGCGTCGCTGACGGTGTTGAAGCTCAGCGCCGACTTCGCGCCGTCGGCGCCGGTCCATTCGAACTCGAGCACGGCATCGCCGGCCCAGACGCACTGCACCTTCGGCGGGCAGCGCGAATCGGCGCTGATCGCGACGAAGCGCAGCCGCGAACGATCGGGCAGGTTGGCCGACTCGCCGCGCGCCAGGCGGAAGGCCTGGCCCGGTGCGACGGTTCGCGCCGCGGCCGGGTCCTGGCCGGCATGGGCGCAGGCGGTCAGGGCGAACACGCCGCTCAACAGCGCGGCGGCGAACGGGGCGGGGAGCAAGGGGCGCATCGGCGACTCCGTCGGATCACGGGGCGGTCCGGCCGACCGCGGTGGCTGCAGTCTAGGCCGGCGCGGGCGCGCGCCCAAGCGAGCGGCGTCACCGATCGCGGGTTTGCTCGAAGCTCGCCTGGCCCTGCGCGTCGATGCGCACGAGCATGCGGCGGTCGAACTCGGTTTCCGGCATCGGCGCGACTTCGCAGGCGCACAAGGCGGCGGCGATGGCCGGGGCGGTGTTGCTGTGGCCGACCACCAGCACCGTGCCTTCGCGATGATCGCGGCGCAGGGACGCGGCGAATTCGGCTGCGGCCTGCTTGGCCTCGTAGCGTGCGATCGTGAGCCCGTGCGCGCGCGCGGCCGGCTCGCCGGTCTGTTGGGTGCGGCGATACTCGGTGGCGTAGACCGCGCGCAGCGGCACCGCGGCCAGCGAGGCGGCGAGGCGTCCGGCGCGCGCGTGTCCGGCCTCGCTGAGCGAGGGGTCGCGGGGGTCGTCGCCGCTCTTCTCGCCGTGGCGCACGATCACGTACGTGAGCGCCGGCGGCGGCTCGGCCGGACGGGTGGCGCAGCCGCCGAGCGCAAGGCTCAGGACGATCGCGGCGGTGCAGGCGGTCGAACGCATGGCGTGTCCTCGCTGGGTCAATCGTGGAGCAGGTCGGCGCCGGCCTGGGCGATCGCGCCGTCCTGAGCCGCTTGGGCGCCGGACACCCCGATGCCGCCGATCACCTGCTCGCCGAGCCGCAAGCGTACGCCGCCTTCGATCGGGGTGATGCTGGGCAGGCCCAGTACGACCGCATTGCCGTCGCCGAGCAGTTTCTGATGGAACGCGGTGTCGCGGCGGTAGTTGGCCGCATGCACGGCCTTGCCGATCGCGACTTCGACGCTGGAATTCGGCGTGCCGTCCATGCGCTGGAAATGCAGCAGGCGGCCGGCCTCGTCGACGATGGCGATGGCGACGTTGAGGCCGTCGGCGCGCGCCTTGGCGGCGGCCGCGGCGGCGATCCGCTCGGCCGCGGCGAGATTGAGCACGGTGCGCTGGCTCAGCTGGGTCTTCAGCGGCGGCGCGGCGGCGGCCGGGATGGCGAGGGCGAGCAGGAGCGGGGCGAGCCAGCAGCTAGGACGGAACATGGGGCGCTCGGGCGGGACGGAGGGCGCAGCCTAGGAGCTGCGCGGGCGGGGCGGGAGTGTCGTTTGTACTGGGGTGGGGAACCAGAGCCGGAGCTCTGGTTGGCAACACCCCCGGCAGCGACACGGCGCTCATCGTTCGAGCAGCGCCTGCCGCTCAATGCTTCTTGTCGAGCAACATCAACAAGCCCTTCGCCGCGGCCAGGCGCGCTGGCGCGTCCGGCAGGTCCAGCTTGAGCTTGAGCTTGTCCGGGCCGTCCATCTGGTACAGCTTCGGCTGGCCCTGGATCAGCTTGATGATCGACATCGGGTCGACGTTCGGGCGCTCGACGAACTGCACGCGACCGCCCTTTTCGCCGAGGTCGAGTTTGCGGATGCCCAGCTCGGTCGCGATCAACTTGAGTTCGGCGACCGCGAACAGATGCTTGGCCGGATCCGGCAACAGGCCGAAGCGGTCGATCATCTCGACCTGCAGCTCGCGCAGTTCCTCCTCGCTGCGCGCGCCGCTGACCCGCTTGTACAGAGTCAGGCGGGTGTGGACGTCGGGCAGGTAGTCGTCCGGGATCAAGGCCGGGATGTGCAGCTCGACTTCGGCGCCGCGCGCATCGGTCGAGTCGACATCCGGCAGCTTGCCCTGGCGGATCGAACGTACCGCGCGTTCCAGCAATTCGGTGTACAGGCTGAAGCCGACCTCGGCCATCTGCCCGCTCTGATCCTCGCCGAGCAACTCGCCGGCGCCGCGGATTTCCAGGTCGTGGGTGGCCAGGGTGAAGCCGGCGCCGAGCTCGTCCATCGAGGCGATCGCTTCCAGGCGCTTCTGCGCGTCCGCGGTGATCGAGCGCTTGTCCGGAATCACCAGGTAGGCGTAGGCGCGGTGGTGAGAACGGCCGACCCGGCCGCGCAGCTGGTGCAGCTGCGCCAGGCCGAACTTGTCGGCGCGGTTCATGATGATGGTGTTGGCGTTCGGGATGTCGATGCCCGACTCGATGATGGTCGTGCACAGCAGGACGTTGAAGCGCTGCTTGTGGAAGTCGAGCATCACGCTTTCGAGTTCGCGCTCGGCCATCTGGCCGTGGGCGACGCCGATGCGCGCCTCCGGCACCAGTTCTTCGAGCTGGCGCTTCATGCGGCCGATGCTCTCGACGTCGTTGTGCAGGAAATACACCTGGCCGCCGCGCGCGAGTTCGCGCTGGAAGGCCTCGCGCAACTGCATGTCGTCCCAGGGCACGACGAAAGTCTGCACCGCCAGGCGATGCGCCGGCGGAGTGGCGATGATGCTGAGATCGCGCAGCCCGGCCATCGCCATGTTGAGGGTGCGCGGAATCGGGGTGGCGGTCAGGGTCAGCAGGTGCACGTTGGCGCGCAGCGCCTTCAGCGCTTCCTTCTGGCGCACGCCGAAGCGCTGCTCTTCGTCGACGATGACCACGCCGAGGTCCTTGAAGCGCACGTCCGGCTGCAGCAGGCGGTGAGTGCCGACCACGACGTCGATCTTGCCCTCGCTGACCTTCTCCAGTTCGGCCTTGATTTCCTTGCTGCTCTTGAAGCGCGACAACACCTCGACCTTCAACGGCCAGTCGGCGAAGCGGTCGCGCATGGTGCGGTAGTGCTGTTCGGCGAGCAGGGTGGTCGGCACCAGCACCGCGACCTGCTTGCCGGCGGTGGCGGCGACGAAGGCCGCGCGCACCGCGACCTCGGTCTTGCCGAAACCGACGTCGCCGCAGACCACGCGGTCCATCGGCTGGCTGCTGCCGAGGTCGCGGATCACCGCTTCGATCGCCGAATGCTGGTCGGGGGTTTCCTCGAACGGGAAGCCGGCCGCGAACGGCTCGTACATCGAGCGGTCGACGTCCAGCGCGAGGCCGGCGCGGGCCTGGCGCCGGGCCTGGATCTCGAGCAGTTCGGCGGCGACGTCGCGGACCTTCTCGGCCGCCTTGCGCTTGGCCTTGGTCCATTGCTCGCCGCCGAGCGAGTGCAGCGGCGCGGTTTCGACCGAGGCGCCGGAGTAGCGGCTGATCAGGTGCAATTGCGCGACCGGCACGTACAGGCGGTCGCCCTTGGCGTATTCGATTTCGAGGTATTCGCCCGGTTGGCCGCCGGCATCGAGCACGATCAGGCCGCGGTAACGGCCGACGCCGTGGTCCTCGTGCACGATCGGCGCGCCTTCGGACAGTTCGCCGAGGTCGCGGATGATCGCTTCGGGCTCGCGGCCGACGCGCTTGCGCCGGCGCGGCTGCGCGGCGCGCTCGGGAAACAACTGGCGTTCGGTCAGCACCGCCAGCGGCGGCTCCACCACGGCGAAGCCGTCGTCGAACGGCGCCACGGCGATGGCGAAGCGGCTCGGCGCGGCGCCGTTGGCGAAGGCGTTCCAGTCGGCGACCACGTCCGGCTTCAGGCCCGCGGCCTGCAGCACTTCGAGCAGGGCCTCGCGGCGGCCGGCAGTGTCGGAGGCGATCAGCACCCGGCCGGGATAGGTGGCGAGGAACGACTTCAGCGCTTCGGCCGGAGCGGCGTCGCGCGCCGCGACCGGCAGGGTCGGCGCCGGCTGGTCGCCGAGCGCGAGCGCTTTGGCGCGTTGCGGATGCTGCTCGCCGCACAGCTCGACGCGCGCGCCCTGGTTGAGTTTTTCGCGCAGGCCGACCGGAGTCAGGTACAGCGCGTCGGGCGGCAGCAGTGGGCGTTCGAGATCGTGCCGGCGTTGCTCGTAGCGTTCGCCGGTCTGGGCCCAGAAGGCGTCGGCGGCGTCGAGCGCGCCGTCGGCGATCACCGGCAGCGCGCGTTCGTCGAGGTAGTCGAACAGGGTCGCGGTCTGCTCGAAGAACAGCGGCAGGTAGTACTCGATGCCGGACGGCGCGATGCCCGACTTGAGGTCCTGGTACAGCGCGCTGCGCCGGGTGTCGAGGTCGAAGCGTTCGCGCAGCGCATCGAGCGCGCGTTTGAGCGAGGCATCGTCGAGCGGCACTTCGCGGCCCGGCAACAGCCGCACCGCATCGATCTTGTCGAGCGAGCGCTGCGATTCGGGGTCGAAGGCGCGGATGGTCTCGATTTCGTCGTCGAGCAGCTCGACCCGGAACGGCGAGTCGGCGCCCATCGGATACACGTCGAGCAGGCCGCCGCGCACGGCGAAGTCGCCCGGATCCAGCACCTGCGGCACGTGCCGGTAACCGGCCGATTCGAGCCGGCGTTTTTCCGCGTCCAGGTCGAGGCGCTGGCCGACCGCGACGTCGAAGCTGCCGCCGACAACGTGGCGCAGCGGCGCGAGCCGCTGCAGCAAGGTCTGCACCGGTACCACGACGATGCCGCGCTTGAGCGTCGGCAGGCGATGCAAGGCCGCCAGGCGCTGCGAGACGATGTCCGGGTGCGGACTGAACAGATCGTAGGGCAGGGTTTCCCAGTCCGGGAACGGCAGCACCGGCATGGCGCCGTCGCTGGCGAGCAGGGTGCGCAGATCCGATTCGAGCTGGTGCGCGCCGTGGTTGTCGCGCGCGATCGCGAGCAGGGGGCCGTCGTGCTCGGCTGCGGCGCGGGCGATCGCCCAGGCCAGGGCGGAAGGCGAGGCCGGCGCACGCCACCAGGCGCGCTGCTGGCCGATCTTGGGCAGCAGGGACACGGGAGAGGGAGATGATTTCATGGAGTCGGCTAGTTTAGTGGATCGGCCGCGGCTCCCGGGCGGGCGGTTGCGCGCTTTGCGCAGGCGGTCGGTGAAAGCTGCTGTCCTGCGCGACCGGCATCGCGGTGCGGGATGTACTCGCCGGGGCGGCGTGAGGACGGCGACACGGAGGCGGCGTTGACTCAGCGGCAGGCGTCGCCGCGGCGGCCGTTGTCGCTATCGGCTGTTGTGCCGTTCCTGGCGATTGGCTCAGCCGTGCCTGCGATCATGCGCCGCACGGATGACCGCCGCAGTTGCGGACGAGCCGAAACGATAGGGTGCACCGGGCCTTGGGCGCCGGCGAGGGGTTGCGGCGCCGCGTGGGCCGCTCAGGGTTCGTTGCTGTCGTCGCCGGGGTTGTCGCCGATCTTGCGTATGCCGGCCTGTTGCTCTGCCGCGCGTGCGGCCTTCGAGCGCAGGTCCAGCACCACCCGGATCAGGCCCGGCGAGTCCTGCCGGAACTCGCGCTCGAAGCCGAGCGACTGCGCCAGCGACAGCATCGGCGTGTTGTGCTCGAACACCTCGCCGTACAGGCGATGCACCTTCTTGCCGCGCGCCCACTTGACCAGGCGCGTCATCAGATAACGGCCCAGGCCCATGTTGGCGATGTAGCGGCTGACCAGGATCGCGAACTCGGCGTCGTGGCTGCGCTCGTCGATGGCGACGCGGGCGACCGCGCCGACCAGGGCTTCGCCGGGAGGCAGGGGTTCGGCCGCGACCAAAGCGAACTCGGTGCGCGGATCGATCCGAGTGAAGCGCTCGGCCATTTCCGGCGTGAGTTCTTTCAGCGCGTATAGGAATCGCTGCCGCACCTCGTCGGGTTGCAGCAGGGTGAAGCCCGCTCGCAGGGGCTCGGCATCTTCCGGACGCACCGGACGAATCAGTATTTCGCGTCCGTTGGGAAGACGCTGGCGTTCATGCCAGGGCGGCAAACGTTCACGCGTGGCCATGGTCGGATATTGGCACATTGTGACGGACTTCGCCCTTCATCTTTAGGCCGGGGTGACGCCGGTCCGACCGGCGGCATGTCCTGGCCCGCGATTACATGTCGGGAGGCGAAAGGCGGGGCCCTCGCGACAGTGTGCTTGAGGTTACTTATTTCTTGACGCAGTCGATGCTTGAAATGAGAATTGCTCGCATCATGCCGCCGACTCGCCGGCATGACAACCGCCCCCCAGGCCAGCCAGACGCCCGCGCCGTTTCAAGCCGCCGGGCTCAGCCAGATGCCCACCCTTCCACGCCGCCGCCCGGACGAAGTCTCGCCCGTGTCGCAGGCGTGCTGCGTCCGCGTGCGGCCAGGGCGCCGCTGGGGTGCCGCCGCCGCTCCATCGCCCAGCCTCGGACTATCACTGATGATTTTTTCGCACTCGCCGCTTTCGCCTCGTCCGCAGGGTCTCGCCCGGGGGCTGTTGTTCGCGCTGACCGCGCTGGGCGCCGGCGCCGCCTTCGCCGACGACGCCGAGCGCGAGGCCAAGCGCCTGGACGCGGTGGTCGTGCTCGCCGACCGCGCCACCACCGCGACCAAGACCGATACCCGCCTGATCGAGACCCCGCAGGCGATCAGCGTGATCACCGCCGAGCAGTCCGCCGACCGCGGCGTGCAGAACCTGCAGGAAACCCTGCGCTATTCGGCCGGCGCCTACAGCGAAGCCTATGGTCTGGACACGCGCAGCGACGGCTCGCTGGTGCGCGGCTTCTCGCCGGTGTCCTTCCTCGACGGCATGACCCGGCAGATCGGTTCCAGCCTGGTGCCGCGCCCGGAGGTCTATACGATGGAGCGCGCCGAACTGCTGCGCGGGCCCTCGTCGATGCTGTACGGCGCCGGCGGTTCCGGCGGCGTGTTCAACCTGGTCAGCAAGCGCCCGCAATTCCACAGTGCCGGCGAAATCGGCCTGAGCTACGGCAGCCATCAACGCAAACAACTGCAGTTCGACCTGACCGGCCCGCTCGACCAGGCCGGCACCGTCGCCGGCCGCATCGTCGGCGTGGCGCGCGATGCGCAGCAGCAGACCGATCACATGCCCGACGACCGCCTGGTGCTGGCGCCGTCGCTGACCTGGCGCATTTCCGACGTCACCCAGCTGAGCGTCCTCGGCCTGTTGCAGAAAGACGAGAGCGGTTCGAGCCAGCAGTTCCTGCCGGTAGTCTCGACCCTGCGCGCGCCGCCGGGCCGGCGCCTGCCGAACCACCGCCTGCTCGGCGAACCCGGCGCCGACCGCCTCGACAGCCGTCAGGCCAGCGCTACGGTGTTGTTCGAGCACGCCTTCTCCGACGCTTGGCGCTTCAACAGCAGCCTGCGCTACGCCAAGTCGCGCACCGATTTCACCGAGATCTACCCGGACGTCTACTCGAACCCGGACAACCCCTTCCTCGATGCCGCACAGCGGGTGCTGCCGCGCTCGGCCTACCTCAGCAACCCGCGCATCGACACGCTGACGGCCGACAACAACGTCCAGGTCGATTTCGCCACCGGCGCGCTGCGCCACACCGTGCTCGCCGGCGTCGACTACCTGCGTTTCCGCCAGACCGCGATGACCGGCTTCGGCGCGACCACGCCGATCGATGCCTATGCGCCGGTCTACGGCGACTACGTGTTGCCCGAACTCGCGCCGCAGCCGCGCCAGGACCAGACCCAGGTCGGCGTTTACGTGCAGGATCAGATCCGCTGGGGCGAACGCGTCATCGCCGTGCTCGGCGCGCGCCGCGACCGCGCACGCACCCAGGTCGGCGAGCAGCCGCGGATCGAGGACTACGCCACCAGCTACCGCGCCGGCGTGATCGTCGATGCCGGCCACGGCTTTTCGCCGTACCTGAGTTACAGCGAGTCGTTCCTGCCGATCGGCAGCCTGGATTTCTTCAGCCAGCCGTTCAAGCCGCAGGAAGGCCGCCAGTACGAGGTGGGCCTGAAGTGGCAGCCGCGCGAGCAGACGCTGGTGACCCTGGCGGTGTACGACATCCGCGAGAAGAACCGCCAGACCAACGACCCCGAGAACGTGCTCAACTCGGTGCAGACCGGCGAGGTCGGCTCCAAAGGCATCGAGCTCGAGGCCACCCACACCCTGGCCAACGACTTCTACCTCACCGCGAGCTACAGCTACAACGAAGCCGAAGTGACGCGCAGCAATTTCGCCCCCGAGGTCGACCGCCAGCTCGCCGACGTGCCGAAGGAGCTCGCCTCGGTCTGGGGCGTGAAGCAGTTCGACTGGGGCGACAGCGGCCGCATCCGTCTCGGCGCCGGCGTGCGCCACGTCGGCTCGACCCTGTCGACCGGCGGCAACGGCAGTCTGCGCACGCCGGGCTACACCCTGGCCGATGCGCTGGTGTCGTTCGACCTGCCGCAGTGGTCGTTCACCCTCAACCTGACCAACCTGGCCGACAAGCAGTACTACGCGCCGTGCCGGGCGTTCGGCGACTGCTTCACCGGCAACGGCCGCAACCTCACCGGCACGGTGACCTATCGCTTCTGAGGCAGGGTTCCGGGCCGGGTTCTGAAGCGCCGATTCCGCGGGGGCGGCTGGCGCCGTCCCGCGGGAAACCCCCGGAATGCCGGCGCTGACGCGCCGCCGGCCGTGCCTCAACGGCCAGCATCGGCAATGCTAGACTCCGCCGCTGAACCTCAAGGAGCAACGTTGTCATGGCCGGTGGTGGCGATTCGACCCGCGCAATTCTGTTCGCACTTGGTGCCAATTTCGCCATCGCGGTATCCAAGGGCGTGGCGGCGTACTTCACCGGTTCTAGCGCGATGCTGGCCGAGACCGTGCACTCCCTGGCCGACTGCGGCAACCAGGGCCTGCTGATCCTGGGCCTGAAGCAGGCCAAGCGGCCGCCATCGCCGGACTATCCGCTCGGCTACGGCAAGGCGATCTATTTCTGGTCGTTCCTGGTCGCGGTGATGTTGTTCACCGTCGGCGGCATGTTCTCGCTGTACGAGGGCATCCACAAACTGCAGCACCCCGAACCGCTCAAGCAGTGGTGGTGGGCGGCCGGCGTGCTGACCTTCGGCATCGTCGCCGAGGCGGTCTCGATGCGCGCCTGCCTGCAGGAAGTCGCCAAGGCGCGCGGCCAACGCTCGCTGTGGCAGTGGTTCCGCGAGAGCCGCCAGGCCGAACTGGTGGTGATCTTCGGCGAAGACCTGGCCGCGTTGCTGGGCCTGGTGCTGGCGCTGGCGGCGGTGCTGCTGGCGGTGGCCACCGGCAACCCGATCTGGGACGCCATCGGCACCATCAGCATCGGCGCGCTGTTGATCATCGTCGCGGTGTTCGTGGCGATCGAGGTCAAGGCGATGCTGATCGGCCAGAGCGTCGATCCGCAGCGCCAGCAGCAGATCCGCGAGTTCCTCGACGGCCGCCCGGAAATCGCCCACGTGATCAGCCTGATCACCCTGCAGCTCGGCAACGAAGTGATGGTGTCGGTGCAGGCGCAGATGCGCGAGGAGCAGAGCGTGGCGGCCCTGACCGAGCAGATCGACACGGTCGAGCGGGCGATGAAGCAGGCCTTCCCGGAAGTGCGCTGGAGCTTCTTCGAGCCGGACCTGAAGTCGGGCGACTGAGCCGGCGGCGAGGGCGCGTAGAGCGCCCGCGAAGACCACGATCAAGCCGGAAGCGCTCGCGCTTCCGGCTTTTTCTTGGCCTGGGCTTCGCCCCCGATCTGCGTCCGGCGTTTTCTCGGCGATAATCCGCCCGAACGGCAAACCACCTAGAGACGGCAGGCGATGAAGACGGGAACCGCGGTGTTGTTGTCGATGGCGATCGTGGCCGCGGGCGTCGCCGCGGTCGCCGGCGTGGGCTACGCGGTGTATCGCGGTATCGAAGGCCGGATCGAGCAGGGCGCGGCGCAGGCCCGCGCCGACGCCGGGTTGCCCGACAGCGGCGAGCAAGCGCCCGGTTGCGGCAAGACCGACGACGATGCGCAGGCCAAGGCGGTGCTCGCGCCCGCCGACGAAGCGCTGCGCAAGACCCAGCGGCCGGTGGCGCGGATCGAGTTGAGCGCGCTGGCGCGCGACGACACCGGCGTCAGCAAGGTCGGCGGCCAAGCCTATTGGGCGGCCGGGCGCGACTATCCGCGCGACGCCAAGGGCCGGCCCCTGTTCCTGCTGGCCCAGATCAATCTGGCCGAAGTGCCGAAGATGCCGGGCTACCCGGAGCGGGGTCTGTTGCAGTTCTTCATCTCCGGCGACGACTACTACGGCGCCGCGCTCGACGACGCGCATGGCGCGGGCCGCATGGACGCGCTGGCCAAGCAGACCGGTTTCCGGGTGGTGTACTGGTCGGAGCTGTCGGCCGCGGCGATCGCGCCGCCGAAGGCGACCGCCGGCACCGATTCGTTGCCGTTCGACCCGGCCAAGCCGCGGCGCATGCGCTTCACCGCCGACCACGAGACCATCGGCGTCAACGACGCGCGGTTCGGCCAGGCCCTGGAGGGCGGCGTGGAACCGTTGATCGAGCGCTACCGCAGCGAGCACCCCGGCCAGAGCGAAGAGGACCTGCAGGACGCACTGCGCGATTACCTCGCGCGCTCCGGCCACAAGCTTGGCGGCTATCCTGACTTCACCCAGAGCGACCCGCGCGAGCCCTCGGACCGCCGCCTGCTGCTGTTCCAGCTCGACAGCGACGACGCGCTGATGTGGGGCGACTCGGGCATCGCCAATTTCTTCATCGACCCCGCCGATCTCGCTCGCGCCGATTTCAGCCGCGTGTCCTATCACTGGGACTGTTATTGAGCGCGCCGATGGCGAGCCGGCCAGCATTGGACGAGCCCGTATCGGACGAGCTCGCATCGAGCGAGCCCGCATCGAGCGAGCCCGGCCTGCGCCGTTATCGGGCCGAGGACCGCGCCGCTTGCCTGGCGTTGTTCGACGGCAACATGCCGGAGTATTTCGCCGCGAACGAACGCGCGCAATTCGTCGAGACCCTCGACGCGATGGACGATTATTGGGTGATCGAACTCGACGGCGAAGGCATCGTCGCCTGCGGCGGCTATGCCGCCAGCGATGGCGACGCCAGCGTCGCGGTGCTGTTCTGGGGGATGGTCCGCCGCGATCTGCACCGGCGCGGGCTCGGCGAGCGCCTGTTGCTGGAGCGACTGCGCCGGATCGACGCCGACCCGGCGTTCGCCTCGACCGTGATCGAGACCACCCAGCACAGCCGCGCCTTCTACGCCCGCCACGGCTTCCAGGTGGTGCGCGAACAGCGCAACGGCATCGCGCTGGGCCTGGACCTGGTCGACATGCGCCGGCCGCGGGCCGGCAGCCGAGCGGACGGCGCGGGCTGAGCTTTCGCGGCTCGCTCCGGTCGTTACAGCGAGGGAGCCGCCAGCGGAGGCCGTGGCTGCGCGGGGTCGACGGCCGGAGAGAGCGGGCTCTCCCCGGCCGTGCCGCGATCGCTCTCGGTGAAGGCAGCGATCGGTCAGGGCAGGATGCAGCCGCAGCGGCGATAGCACTGCGAGTAGGTCAGGTAGCACTGGGTGCCGCCGTTGTTCTCGCAGTTGGTCAATGCGGTCTCGCAGCCGAGCCGGCAGGTGTTGTTGCAGCCGGCGGCGCCGGCGGTCGACGCGATGCCGATGCCGAACGCGAACGCGCAGATCGCAAGGAACGAAATCTTCTTCCTGGACATTCGAACTCCCTCTCATTGACCCTTCATTGGGCCCGGGAGTGATACGCCCGGATCGAAGCGCTCGCAAGCGACCGGTCGCGGCCGTGCCGGCGCGTCGACACGGCAGCGGAATTGCGCCGCGGTCGGTTCGTGCGGGTTTTAGCGGGCTTTCGGCGTCTGCCGGCCGGCCTGGACCGGCCTCCTCCGGCGCGCGGCGATGCGGCGAATGCAATCGCAGGTGGTCATCGAAAGCCAGCGCTCCTTGGCGTCTGGCTGCATTGCAGCGAGCCTGTGCAGGCGCCTGCGCCGGTGCCGGACGCGGCTCAGTCGGCCTGCTTGAGCCACTGGATCGCGGCCGCGGCGTCCGGGGTCTCGCCGAGGGTGCGCGCGAGCACCGACAGCGCCGGGGCCAGGGTCTGGTCCAACTGCCACGGCGGGTTGAGCATGAGCAGGCCGCTGCCGTTCATGCGCAGCGGCGAATCGTCGGCGCGCACCAGCAGTTCGGCAGTCAGGATCGATTTGGCCGGCAGAGTCGCGGCGCGGCGGTAGAACGGTTGCAGCGCGCGCCGGCGCTTGATCGGATACCACAGCACGTAGCAGCCCTGCGGCCAGCGGGCGAGGGCGTCGCGCAGCGCGCCGAGGGCGGTGTCGAACTCTTCGAGCTGGGCCTCGTAAGGCGGGTCGATCAGGACCAGACCGCGGTTGTAGCGGGTCGCGCCGATCTTCGGCGGCAACATGGCCTTCATCGCCGCGTAGCCGTCGCGCCCGTGCACCGCGATGCGCGCGTCGGCTTTGAAGTGATGCTCCAACTGCGTGGCTTCTTCCGGCTGCAGCTCGCAGGCGGCGATGCGGTCGTCCTCGCGCAAGGCGTGCGCGAGCAGCCAGGGCGAGCCCGGATAGGCCGCAGGCCCGTGCTCGTTGCGGCAGGCGCGCACTGCGGCCAGGTAGCGGGTGATCGCGGCCTGCTTCGGCGCCTCGGCCAGCAGGCGGCCGATGCCGCCCTCGGCTTCGCCGGTGCGCAGCGCCGAATTGCCGTCGAGCGGATACAGCCCGCGCCCGGCGTGGGTGTCCAGGGCGAACAGAGGCGCCGGCTTGACGGTCAGGGCATCGCACAGGGCCAGCAGGGCGACGTGCTTGAGCACATCGGCGTGGTTGCCGGCATGGAAGGCGTGGCGATAGTTCATTGAGGCCGTGATTCGGGATTCGGGAGGGGGATTCGAAGAGGAGACGCGCCGGCATAGGGCCGAGGGGCATGGCACCGACGGCATGACGCCGGGGGGCATTATGGGGCCATAGCCGCCGCGGCGTTTCCCGGAGCGGCAGCCGGAGGCCCGGCAAGGCATCATGGGCGGCATTAGCGCTTTTCCGATCCCCACTCCCGAATCCACTCTCCCGAACCCCAATCTCTGCCCCATGCGCATCCTGCTCGTCGAAGACGAATCCGCCATTGCCGACACCGTGCTGTACGCGCTGCGCGCCGAAGGCTTCGAGGCGGTGCACTGCCTGACCGGCGGCGAGGCGCTGCGCGAGGCCGCGCGGGTCGCCTTCGACCTGGCCGTGCTCGACATCGGCCTGCCCGACATCGGCGGCTTCGCCCTGTGCCGCGAGCTGCGCCGCGGCCGCGACCTGCCGGTGATCTTCCTGACCGCGCAGAACGCCGAGGCCGACCGCATCCTCGGCCTGGAGATCGGCGCCGACGACTACGTCACCAAGCCGTTCTCGCCGCGCGAGCTCGCCACCCGCGTGCGGGTGGTGTTGCGGCGCGCGCGCGGCGGCGCGGCCGAGACGGCGGCGGTCGAGGACGGTTTCGTCCACGACCTGGAAGGCAAGCGCATCCGCTACCGCGGCCAGGCCCTGGACCTGACCCGCTACGAATACGGCCTGCTCGCCGCGCTGTTGCAGCGCCCGGGCGCGGTGTTGTCGCGCGCGCAGCTGATGGACCGGGTCTGGGGCGATGCCCTCGACAGCGGCGACCGCACCGTCGACACCCACATCAAGACCTTGCGCGCCAAGCTGCGCGAGGTCGCCGCCGACCGCGACCCCATCCGCACCCATCGCGGCCTGGGCTACTCGCTCGAAGCCTCGTAGGCGGGCGCCCGATGCGGATCGGCCTGCGGATCTTCCTGGGGTATTTCCTGATCGTGGCGGTGGCCGCGCTGCTGCTGGCGCGGGTGTTCGTCGCCGAGGTCAAACCGGGCGTGCGCCAGGCCATGGAAGACACCCTGGTCGACACCGCCAACGTGCTGGCCGAGCTGGCGACCGACGATTTCGTCGCCGGCCGCATCAACCAGGGCGATTTCGCCAAGCGCGTGCGCGCGCTCGGCCAGCGCGACGTCGGCGCGGCGATCTGGGGTTTCCGCAAGCGCGCGGCGAACTACCGCGTCTACATCACCGACGCGCGCGGCATCGTCGTGTTCGACAGCAGCGGCCAGGACGTCGGCCAGGACTATTCGCGCTGGAACGACGTGTACCTGACCCTGCGCGGGCGTTACGGCGCGCGTTCCAGCGCGACCGACCCGGGCCATCCGGAAACCACGATCATGCACGTGGCCGCGCCGATCCGCGCCGACAACGGCCAGGTCATCGGCTCGTTGACCGTCGCCAAGCCGAACAGCGCGATCGCGCCTTTCATCGCCCGCAGCCAGACCGTGGTGACGCGCTGGGGCTTCGTGCTGATGGGCGCGGCGCTGGCGATCGGCCTGGGCGTGTCGTGGTGGCTGTCGCGCCAGATCGGCCTGCTGCGGCGCTATGCGCATGCGGTCACCGCCGGCGACCGCGCCACGCCGCCGCGCGCGGCCGGCGAGTTCGGCGAGCTGGGGCGCGCGCTGGAAACCATGCGCACGCGCCTGGAGGGCAAGCAGTACGTCGAGCAATACGTGCACACCCTGACCCACGAGATGAAGAGCCCGCTCGCGGCGATCCGCGGCAGCGCCGAACTGCTCGAATCGCCGCCCGGCGACGCGCCGATGCCGGATGCCGACCGCGCCCGTTTCGCCGCCAGCATCCGCGGCCAGGCCGAGCGCCTGGCGCAGATGATCGACAAGCTGCTGGCGCTGGCCGCGGTCGAACATCGCCAGCGCCTGGAGCGGCCCGAGCCGGTCGCGCTGGCGGCGATCGTGCGCGAGGCGCTGGAGCAATGCATGCAGCGCCTGGACCGCTCCGGCGCCAAGCTGCTGCTCGACCTGGAGCCGAACCTGCCGCCGGTGCGCGGCGACGCCTTCCTGCTGCGCCAGGCCTTGATCAACCTGATCGACAACGCCGCCGATTTCTCGCCGCGCGGCGGCGAGATCGTGTTGCGCCTGCAACGCGATGGCGAATACCAGCGCGTCGATGTCAGCGACCGCGGTCCCGGCATTCCCGACTATGCCCTGAGCCGGGTGTTCGAGCGTTTCTATTCCTTGCCGCGCCCGTCCGGCGGCAGCCGCAGCAGCGGCCTGGGCCTGTGCTTCGTCGCCGAGGTGGCCTCGCTGCACGGCGGCGAGACCGAACTGGTCAATCGCGAAGAGGGCGGCGCGCGCGCCAGCCTGATCGTGCGCGGCTGAGCCGTCCGGCGGCGCCGACCCCGCTTCACCATTGCTTCACCGACAACACACGCCTGCGCCATCGCGCCCCCGCACAGCCGGCGCAACCTGCCGTCCAACGTAGCGGACAGGAGCGGGACATGCGTGTGTGGCTGAAGATGTTGATGGTGCTGGGGATGACCCTGGCGATACTCATTCCGCTGTTGATGATCGGCGGCGTGATCGAGGAGAGACAGAGCTATCGCGCCCAGGCGGTGGCCCGCATCGCCCGCAGCTATGCCGGCGCGCAGGCGTTCTCCGGCCCGGCGCTGGTGGTGCCGTACGAGGATTCCTGGGTCGAGGAGCAAAAGGACCTCGACGGCACCATCAAGCGCGTCCAGCGTCGCGAACAGGGTCGATGGACCTTCTTCCCGAACAAACTCGACGTCGAAGGCGAGATCGTGCCGAAGGTGCGCAAGCTCGGCCTGCACCAGGTCCGGGTCTACGAATGGAAGGGCAAGGCCAAGGCCGATTTCGCCGCGACCATACCGGCCGACCCGGCGCCGAGCGCTGAGCAGACCGAATCCGAGCGCCGCCGGACGATCGGCCGGCCGTGGCTGAGCTACGGCTTCGCCGACGTGCGCGGCCTGCGCAGTCCGAAACTGCGCCTGGACGGCGCCGAGGCGACCATCGAGGACGGCCTCGGCGCGCGCGACGGCGGCGGCATCCATGCGCGTCTGGCGGCGCCGGCGGCGGGCAGTTCGTTGCGCCTGCAGACCGACCTCGACTTCGCCCTGGGCGGCACCGAATCGCTGGCGCTGGTGCCCCTGGGCAAGAGCAACCGATTCGCCCTGAGCTCGACCTGGCCGCACCCGAACTACGGCGGCAGTTTCCCGCCGCATTCCGACGACATCGGCGACCAAGGCTTTCGCGCCGAATGGCAGGTCTCGTCGGTGGCGACCAACGCCCAGCGCCAGTACCTGGCCGGTTCGATCCTGCCGACCGTGTCGGTGGCCGGCGACGGCGACATCGGCAACGAGCCCGGCGGCGACATCAACGCCATCCAGGTGACCTTGAAGGACCCGGTCAACGTGTATTCGCAGGCCGACCGCGCGACCAAGTACGGCCTGCTGTTCGTGCTGCTGACTTTCGTCGGTTTCTTCATGTTCGAGTTGATCAAGCAGTTGCGCATCCACCCGATCCAGTACGGCCTGGTCGGCCTGGCCCTGGCGATCTTCTTCCTGCTGTTGGTCAGCCTGAGCGAACATTTCGCCTTCGGCCTGGCTTATCTGGCCGCGAGCGTGGCCTGCATCGGCTTGCTGGTGTTCTATCTGAGCGCGGTCCTGCGCAGTGTGGTGCGCGCCCTGGGCTTCGGTGCCATGTTGACCACGCTCTACGGCGCGCTGTACGGCCTGTTGATCTCGGAAGACAACGCCCTGGTGCTCGGCGCCGGCCTGCTGTTCCTGATCCTGGCGGCGCTGATGATGGTGACCCGCAAGGTCGACTGGTACCAGTTGGGCGGTTCGACGCCAAAGCGCGTGCCGGATCCGCCGAAGGCCGAGGCGCTGCGTACGCCGGTGGCCGCCGCCGGTAGCCCGCCGGACCTGCCGGGCCTGTAGGCGCGCGATGCGGCGCGGCGGCGGGCAGGCAGGCCCGCCGCCGCGTCGTTTTATCGTCCGGGTAAGCATGATCGGCGCAGACTGAGGTCGAACTCTCGGTCGTCGTTCGCGCGAAGGCGGCTCCGCTCCACCTCGCTGAGCCGGGTACTCACCGCTTCACCCCGGTTCGCCTAGAAGTCTCTGGCTTCACTAAGATGCCCTCATGAAGACGCCCATGCCCGAAATCCGCACCTGCAGCGGTGCCGAGCTCACGCCTTACCTGGATGCCATCGCCGCCTTGCGCATGCGGGTGTTCCGCGACTGGCCGTATCTCTACGACGGCGATGCTGCCTACGAGGCGAATTATCTGCGGACCTATCGCGAGTCCTGGCGCAGCGTCGCGGTGCTGGCCTTCGACGGCGGCCGCATCGTCGGCGCTTCGACCGGCTTGCCGATGGCCGACGAGACCGCCGAGCTGCGTGCCGCTTTCGAGAGCGGTGCGATCGATATCGAGCAGGTGTTCTATTGCGGCGAGTCGGTGTTGCTGCCCGAGTACCGCGGACGCGGCATCGGCCATCGCTTCTTCGATGCGCGCCATGCGCATGCGCGCGGGCTCGGCGGGTTTCGCTGGACCGCGTTCTGCGCGGTCGAGCGCGACCCCGGCGACGGCCGCAGGCCGGCCTTCCACCGCGGCAACGAGGCATTCTGGAAAAAACGCGGCTATGTCCATCGCCCGGAGTTGAAAGTGTCGCTGCCGTGGCGCGAGGTCGGACGCGGCGAGTGTCCCCATACCCTGAGTTTCTGGCTGCGTCCTCTGGAGCGCGTGCAATGAGGGTCGCGGTCGCGAAATACACCATCGGCGCGCCGCGCAGCTTCGCCGAGTTCGCCGACAAGCAGGCCAAGTGGCTCAGCGAAGCCCGCGCCAGCGGCGCCGAAGTCGCGGTGCTGCCGGAGTATCTGGCGCTGGAACTCGGCGCGACCTTCGGCGCGGCGACCCAGGGCGACCTGCATGCCTCCCTGGTCGCCATTCAGGCCTATCGCCAAGCCTGGCTGGACCTGTTCGGCCTGCTCGCGCGCGAGTTGCGCCTGCATGTGATCGCCGGCAGTTTCCTGCTCGACCTGGGTCATGGGCGCTATCGCAACCGCAGCGACGCCTTCGCCCCCGGCGGCGGGCGCCTGTGGCAGGACAAACTGCAACTGACCGGTTTCGAGAAACAGGCCGGAGTGATCGAGGCCGGCAACGCGCTCAAGACCTTCGAGATCGGCGCCCAGCGCGCCGGTATCGCGGTCTGCTACGACATCGAGTTCCCGTTGCCGGTGCGCGCGCAATGCGAAGCTGGCGCGCGCTTGCTGCTGGCCCCGAGCTGCACCGACACCGACGCCGGCGCGACCCGGGTGCGGGTGGGTTGCTTGGCGCGCGCGTTGGAGAACCGCAGCTTCGTCGCGCAGGCGGTGACCGCCGGCGAAGCCTTGTGGAGCCCGGCCCTGGACACCAACACCGGCGAGGCGGCGATCTACGCGCCGATGGACGTGGGCCTGCCGGCCGACGGGATTCTCGCGCAGACTCGCGCAGGCCAGCGCTGGGCCTACGCCGATCTGGATTTCGCCGCGCTCGAAGCGAGTCGCGCGCGGGCGCAGGTGGCGAACGATCGCGATTGGGTCGGGCAGGGCGCGCCGGCGATCGCTCGGGCGCGGGTGGCGGGGTGGGAGGGGTGAGTCCGATGTCGGTGCCCGGCTTTACCGTGAGCCATGCCGGTAGGGGCGACGTGGGTCGCGACCAAGGGACTCGCACAGAGCCGACAGGGCCGTCGTAATTCATCGAGGCGGCGTGCTTTCGACAGGGTAGGAGCGCGCAGGCCGCGACCGCGCTGCGACGACCTCGCGGCGCTCCTGGCCGCAGCCCTGAGGAGTGGCGTAGGCCGCGGGTGCGTCGTTGCGGTATTGCGGCGTGTGGATCAAGAGATCAGATCTAGATCTAGATCTAGATCAGATCAAACCCAAAGCTTCCGCCACTGAAGCGGCGGGTTACTTTCTTTTGTCATAAGCAACAAAAGAAAGGTAACCAAAGAAAAATGCTTTGTTTTGGATCACAGGTCCGCGTGTGCGATGCCGACGCGGTGATTTTTCATACGGGACATCCTTGTTCCGATGAAAAACGGCCCGCATCCCTGCGGGCCGCCCTTCGCGTCTTCTATGGCCTTCGCTAGTGCGAAGCTGCGCACAGCAAAGGCAAAATCTTTAAGACAACGGCAACGGCAACGTCGTCATCTGCTGCAGGGGTCCGTGGCCAACGCCGGTCGCCGAGCGATGCGGTCGCGGCTTGCGCCGCTCCTGCTCCTGGGTGCGTGGGCGGCGGAAGGAACGCACGCTGTGGGTATGTTCGATGCGGCCTCTCAGGCTCCTGCACTCAGCCGAACAGCGAAACCCCAGGCACCAGCCATAGCGAAAAACCGGCCAGGCTCGATCCGATCACGGTCGCGGCCAATACGTCGCTCGGGTAGTGCAGGCCCAGCACCACGCGCGAGGCGGCGACGCTCGCGCTGAAAGGGATCAGCAACCACGCCAGCACCGGGTAATGCGCCATTGCCACCAGGCTGAAGGCGACTGCGTGCAGGGTGTGGCCGGACGGGAAGCTGAACTCGTCGAGGGGCGCGACCCAGGCGTGGATGCGTTGGTCGGAGGCGAACGGGCGCGGGCGGCGGGTCCAGCGCTTGAGGAGTTTGTACAGCGCCAGCGCGATCACGCCGGTCGCGGCCAAGTGGGCCGAGGCGCGCAAGCCGTCGTACCCGTCGGCCAGGATCAGTGCGGCCATCAGCGCGTACCAGAACACGCCGTCGCCGAGGCGGCTGACCGCGGCGAAGTAGGCGCGCGAGCCGCTGCGTTCGCCAAGGCGATTGGCGCGCAGGCACCAGCCGGATTCGCCGGCGATCAGTCGTTTGCGCAACGGCAGCCGGTTCATACGACCTCCTGGGTCGGTTTGGTTTCGTCGTCGATGCGGCGGGTCGAGCGGTTGTGCAGGCCGCGGTCGGCCAGGGCGTGCAACAGGGCATCGAAATCGGCCGCGACCTGTTCCGGGCGCAGGCCGCTGATCGCTTCGCGGCCTGCGCGGGACATTCCCGCGCGCAAGGCGTCCTCGCTGCCGATGCGCACCGCCGCGGCGATGAAGCCGGCGTCGTCGCCGTCGGCGATGGCGGCGCCGTGGATGCCGTCGCGCAGGTGCTCGTGGGCGGCGCCGTAGTCGAAGGCGACCGTCGGCACGCCGCTGGCCATGGCTTCGAGGGTGACGTTGCCGAAGGTTTCGCTATGGCTCGGGAACAGGAACAGGTCGCCGCTGGCGAAATGCTCGGCCAGGGTCTCGCCGCGCTTGAGCCCGCAGAAGATGAAATCCGGGTTGTCGCGCTGCAGCTTCTCGCGCGCAGGGCCGTCGCCGACCCAGACGAAGCGCGCCTCGGGGCGCCGCTGCTGCAGCGAGCGGAACGCGCGCACGGCCAACTCGAGGTTCTTCTCCGCGGCGATGCGGCCGACGTAGATCGCCGCCAAGCCGTGTTCGTCCAGGCCCCAGTCGCGGCGCAGGTCGGCGCGGCGGCGGCCGGGGTCGAACAACACCGTGTCGACCGCGCGCGGCAGCCGCACCACGTCCTCGAAGCCCTGGCCGCGCAGGAATTCGGCGAGTTCGCGGGTGGGCACGAGGGTCGCGTCGGCGCCGTTGTGGAAGCGGCGCATCCAGCGCAGCGCGGTGCCGGCCAGGAACGGCGCGCCGTAGTCGCGCATGTATTCGTCGAAGCGGGTATGGAAGCCGGTCGCCGCCGGAATGCGCAGGCGCCGCGCCGCGCGCAGGGCCGACCAGCCGAGCGGGCCCTCGGTCGCGACGTAGATCGCGTCGGGGCGGTGGGCGCTCCAAGCCTGGCCCAGGCGCGCGGCGCAGGGCAGGCCGAAGCGCAGGCCCGGGTAGCGCGGCAGCGGCAGGCCCTTGACCAGCAACTCGTGGGCGGCGCCATCGGCTTCGCCGTGCTGGCGCGGACGCACCAGGCCGACCTCATGGCCACGCGCACGCAGACCCTGCTCCAGACCCTGCACGGTCAGGGCGACGCCATTGATTTCCGGCGGATAGGTCTCGGTGACGATCGCGTAGCGCATGCGCGGCTCCCGGTTTGGGCAAGCCTGGGCGCGGTCCATGTCCCGGCCATGGCGGGGCGATGACAGGCCGGTGACGTTGCGGCCGCGGTCGCGTTCATGTGACGCATTCGGCATTTCGCCGTGCCGTCTGCGCTCGAAACCCGCGAGTCAATGCCGTCATGCCGGGGCCATGTTCCGGAGTGTTAACAACCCGATCCCTACAATCGCCCGGTTTACCCCCTCCGAAGGTGGCATGTGCACCGACGCGAATTGATCAAGGCCGGGCTGTCCCTGCCGCTGGCCGGCCTGGCCGGCGCCGGGCTGCCGTGGTCGGCACTGGCCGCGACCGGTCCTGCGCGGCCTTTCGACGCCGCCACCGTGCCGGGCCTGGCGCGCGCGCTGGCGGCCAAGCCCTACCGGCCGGCCGACGCCGACCTGCCCGCGGCCTTGGCGCGGATCAAGTACGACACCTATCGCGATATCCGCTTCGACCCCGAGCAGGCCCTGTGGAAAGCCGAGGGCCTGCCGTTCCGGCTGCAGTTTTTCCACCGTGCCTTCCTGTTCAAGCATCGGGTCGACATCCACCGCGTGCACGGCGGCTTGGCCACCCCAGTGGTGTACCGGCCGCAGATGTTCAGCTTCGGCAGCGCGCCGAAGCCGGCCCAGGACGACCTGGGCTTCGCCGGCTTCCGCGTGCACGCGCCGATCAACCGCGGCGATTACTTCGACGAAGTCTGCGCCTTCCTCGGCGCCAGCTATTTCCGCGCGGTCGCCAAGGACCTGCTGTACGGGCTGTCGGCACGCGGCCTGGCGTTGAACACCGGCGCCGGCAACAGCGAAGAGTTTCCGGTATTCACCGGGTTCTGGATCGAGCAGCCCGCGCTCGGCGCCGAACAGATCGTAGTGCACGCGCTGATGGACAGCCCCAGCGTGGCCGGGGCGATGCGCTTCGCGATCACGCCCGGCACCGAGACCGTGTTCGACACCCAGTTGCGCCTGTACCCGCGCGTCGCCCTCGACCGGGCCGGCATCGCGCCGCTGACCAGCATGTATCACTTCGACGCTACCGACCGGGTCGGTGTCGACGACTTCCGCCCGGCGGTGCACGACTCCGACGGCCTGGCCCTGCACAACGGCGCCGGCGAGCAGATCTGGCGCCCGCTGCGCAATCCCAAGACCCTGCAGGAGAGCGCGTTCCAGGACCACCGCCCGCGCGCGTTCGGGCTGATGCAGCGCAAGCGCGGTTTCGCCGACTACGCCGACAGCGAGGCGCATTACGAGCGCCGGCCGAGCCTGTGGGTCGAGCCGGTCGGCGACTGGGGCGAGGGCGCGGTGCATCTGATCGAGATCCCGACCGGCGACGAGTATCACGACAACATCGTCGCGTTCTGGCGGCCGCGCGCGCCGCTCGCGGCCGGCCGAGAACACCGCTACGACTACCGCTTGCACTGGTGCGCGAAACACGCCTGGAAGCCGGCGCAGGCGACGGTCAGCCGCACCCGCATCGGCGCCGGCAACGGCGCGGCGAGGCGGATCGTCATCGACCTCGACGGCGGACGCCTGGGCCGGCTCGCCGCCGAGGCCAAGCCGCGCGCCGTGGTCTGGGCCTCGGGCGGGCGCATCGCCAACGCGATCGCTCACCCCAATAGCGGCACCGGTGGCTGGCGAATGTCGTTCGAACTCGAACCGGGCACTGCCCGCTCGGTCGAGTTGCGCGCGGTGCTCGAGGACGCCGACGGCCCCCTTTCCGAAACCTGGCTTTATCGTTGGACTGCATGAATTCAACCGTCGCTCCCCCGCAACGACCCCACTCCGTGCCGTTCGAAGCGCTGCCCCCGGAATCGCCCCTGGCGATGCCGGTGCAATCGCTGAGCAGCGGCGCACGTTCCGCCAACACCTTGCCTAGCGAGCCGAAGGGCATGGCGCTGCGGCGCCTGTACGTGATCGGCGGCGCCGCGCTGCTGACCCTGGTCGCGGCGTACCACATCCTGCGCGTGCTCTACGTCGGCGGATTGAACCTGCTCGAAGGCGTGCTGCTGCTGCTGTTCGTGGCCTTGTTCGCCTGGATCGCCCTGGCCTTCACCAGCTCGCTGGCCGGGTTCGCCCTGATCCTGTCGCGGCGCCGCTGGCGCCTGGGCCTGAAGCAGGGCGGCGAATTGCCGGCGCTGGGCGAGCGCACCGCCTTGCTGGTGCCGACCTACAACGAAGACCCCGAGCGGCTGATGGCCGGCCTGCAGGCGATCTACGAATCGGTCGCCGACACCGGCCAACTCGACCGCTTCGACTTCTTCATTCTCAGCGATACCACCAAGGAGCCGATCCGCCAGGCCGAGATCCGCGCCTTCCACGCGCTGCGCGAGCGTACCGGCGGCCACCGGCGCATCTTCTATCGCCGGCGCAAGAACAACGCCGAGCGCAAGGCCGGCAACATCGCCGAGTGGGTGCGCCGCTTCGGCGGAGCCTATCCGCAGATGCTGATCCTCGACGCCGACAGCCTGATGACCGGCGAGGTCATCGTGAAGCTGTCGAGCGCGATGGAACGCCATCCCGACGTGGCCTTGATCCAGACCCTGCCGATGATCGTCAACGGCCAGACCCTGTTCGCACGGATGCAGCAGTTCGCCGGCCGCGTCTATGGCCCGGTGATCGCCTACGGCATCGCCTGGTGGCACGGCGCCGAGAGCAATTACTGGGGCCATAACGCGATCATCCGCACCCGCGCCTTCGCCGAGCACGCCGGCCTGCCGGAACTGCGCGGCCGCAAGCCGTTCGGCGGCACGGTACTGAGCCACGACTTCGTCGAAGCGGCCTTGATGCGCCGCGGCGGCTGGGCCCTGCACATGCTGCCCGGCCTGATCGGCAGCTACGAGGAAGGCCCGCCCTCGCTGACCGACATGCTGGTGCGCGACCGCCGCTGGTGCCAGGGCAATCTGCAGCACACCGCGGTGTTGCCGGCCAAGGGCCTGCACTGGATCAGCCGCATGCACCTGCTGATGGGCATCGGCCATTACTTCACCGCGCCGATGTGGGCGGTGATGATGCTGATCGGCCTGGCGATTCCGCTCGACAAGGCCGGCTTCTTCAACTGGGAAAGCGCGCGCCTGCCGGGCTTCTCGCCGGGCGACTACTGGCGCGACCAGGACCCCGAGCGCGCGCTGTGGGTGTTCCTGGCGACGATGGCGGTGTTGCTGACGCCGAAGGTGATGGGCTTCATCACCATGTTGCTGGACGGCAACACCCGGCGCGGCTGCGGCGGCGCGATCCGCGCCTTCTTCAGCATGGTCCTGGAGACTCTGCTGGCGGCGTTGATGGCGCCGATCACCATGTACGTGCAGTCGCGCGGTGTGGCCGAGGTGCTGTCGGGCAAGGACTCGGGCTGGGAATCGCAGCGTCGCGACGACGGCAGCCTGCCCTTGTCGGGATTGATCCGCAGCTATGGCGGCCTGACCCTGTTCGGCCTGCTGATCGGCGCGATGGCCTATGTGGTGTCGCCGCCGCTGGCGGCATGGATGTCGCCGGTGATCATTGGCCTGGTGGTGTCGATTCCGGTGGTGGCGCTGACCTCGGCGCGCGGGCCCGGACAGTGGCTGCGCCGGATCGGCATCTTCCGTATCCCCGAGGAAATCACCCCGCCGCCGGTGTTGGTGAGGGCGAAGCAATTGCGGGCGGAGGCGGCCCAGCGGTCGGCGGGGTGAGGGAGGTTGTCCGTTGGCGTTCGCTTCGACGCGGGAACTTCCTGTAGGAGCGGCGTGAGCCGCGACCATGGGACGCGCAGAGGTGCCAGGGCAGATGTCACCCATCGAAGCGGCGAACTGTCGCCAGGGTAGGAGCGGCGCAAGCCGCGACATCGCTGCGGCGGTCTTGCGGCGCCTCTCTCATCTAATAGATCAAGATCAACATCAAGATCAAACCCAAAGCTTCCGCCACTAAAGCGGCGGGTTACTTTCTTTTGTCTAAAGCAACAAAAGAAAGGTAACCAAAGAAAAATGCTTCTCTTTGAATCAAGGGCCCGCACGACCGATGCCGACGCGGAGATTTTTCATACGGGACCTCCCTGTCCCGATGAAAAACGGCCCGCATCCCTGCGCACCTCCCTCCGGGTCTTCGGTGGCCTTCGCGAGTGCGGAACGGCGCACGGCAACAGCAAAATCCTTGCGGCAAAGGGTAAAAGGCAAAAGGCAAAGCGGGCGACGGTCGATCCCGGCCCACGAAAGGATCGCCGGCAGCCGCAGTTCGCGGTCGCGGCTTGCGCCGCTCCTACCCGGCGAAAGGACACCGCTTCGATGGAGACATTGGCGCTGTTGTCTCTGCGCGTCCGGTGGTCGCGGCTTACGCCGCTCCTACAGTGATCGATCGCAGCTAAGCCTAGGTTGCCGAGAACTTTGCAGTTGCAGTGCCGTTGCCGTTGTAGTTGTTGTTGTTGTTGTTGTTGTTGCTGTGCGTCGCCTCGCACTCGCGAAAGCAATAGAAGACCCGGAGGGCGGCCTGCATGGATGCAGGCCGTTTTTCATCGGGACAGGAGGTCCCGTATGAAAAATTACCGCGGATGCACCGATCGTGCGGGCCTGTGATTCAAAACAAAGCATTTTTCTTTGGTTACCTTTCTTTTGTTGCTTTAGACAAAAGAAAGTAACCCGCCGCTTTAGTGGCGGAAGCTTTGGGTTTGATCTTGATCTTGATCTTGATCTATTGAACCAGAGAAACGCCGCAAGACCGTCACAACGATGTAGCGGCTTGCGTCGCTCCTACCCTCGCGATGGCTCCCGCCTTCGATCGATGACGAAAGCGCTGCGGATCTGCGCGTTCCGTGGTCGCGACTCACGTCGCTCCTACACAGAGAGCCAGTAGCGACGCGAGACCGAAGTGCGACGCTCGCGCCGATCAAGCCGCCAACAACTTCAACGCAATCCCCAACCCCGCCATATCCTGCGGCTCGCCCTCCAGGTCGGCATGGATCAGCGGGCGGGATTCGAGCCAGCGACGCGAGACGGTCAGGGTCAGGGTGTTGCCTTCGCCGTGGGCGTCGAGCTGGGGGATGGGGTCGGATTCGTGGGCGCGGTGTAGCAGCACGGCCAGGCGCAGCAGGGCCGAACTGCGGCGCACCGCCGACAGCAGGCGGTCGGGCAGGGCGTCGAAGGCGGACTTCGGGATGCCGCGGCGGTGGGTGCGCACCAGGGCGGCGAGGAATTGCTGCTGCTGGCGCGAGAAGCCGGAGATGTCGGAGTTCTCGATCACGTACGAGCTGTGCACGTGGTACTGGCTGTGGGCGATCGCCAGGCCGAGTTCGTGCAGGCGCGCGGCGCGTTGCAGCATCAGGCGGTCGTCGGCGTCCAACTGCCAGCTTTCGGCGACCTGGTCGAACAGGCGCATCAGGGTCGCTTCGACTCGCGCGGATTGTTGTTCGTCGATGCCGTAACGGTTGACCATCGCCTTGACCGCGGCATCGCGCGGGTCGTCGGCGCCGCCGCGGCCGAGCATGTCGTAGAGCACGCCTTCGCGCATCGCCGCCTTGCTGATCGCCATGCGCTGCAGGCCGAGCACGTTGAAGGCGGCCTCGAGGATCAGGATGCCGCCGGCGATGATCGGGCGGCGGTCGGCCGACAGGCCGGGCAGGTCGATCTCGTCGATGCGGTCGGCCTGGAGCAGCCGGTCGCGCAACTGCGGCAGGGCCTCGGCGATCACCGCGCCCTTGGTCAGCTTCATCGCCGCGCAGATCTCGCCGATGGCCTTGTTGGTGCCGGAGGCGCCCAGGGCCTCGTGCCAGCCGAGCGAGCGGTAGGTGCCTGCGAACTGCTGGAATTCGGCCGAGACCTCGGTCAGCGCATCGCGCCATTTCTTCTTCGACAGCTTGCCGTTCTCGAAGAAGCGGCGGGTCGTGGCGACGCAGCCGACCTGCAGGCTTTCGCGTTCGATCGCCTCGAAGCCGCTGCCGATGATGCACTCGGTGGAGCCGCCGCCGATGTCGATGACCAGGCGGCGTTCGCCGGGCTTGGACGGTTGCGCGTGAGCGACGCCGAGGTAGATCAGGCGGGCTTCTTCGCGGCCGGAGACGACTTCGATGGCGTGGCCGAGCGCGGATTCGGCCGGCATCAGGAAGGCCTGCGGGGCGGCGAGACGGCGTACGGTGTTGGTGGCGAGGGCGCGCACGCGTTGCGGCGGCACGTCGCGGATGCGCTGGCCGAAGCGCGACAGGCAGTCCAGCGCGCGCTGGCGGACCTCAGGGGCGAGGCCGCCCTTGCGGTCCAGGCCTTCGGCCAGGCGTACCGTCTCGCGCAGCCGGTCGACGGTGCGCAACTGCCCCAGTACGTAGCGGGCGACCACCATGTGGAAACTGTTCGACCCCAGGTCGACGGCGGCGAGCAGGTCGCCGTCCTGGAGCGGCAGGCGGGTGGTCGGGAAAATATTGTTCATGTGCGGGATTTTCGTTTATCCGCACAACTTGGCCAACAGGGTGGCCTGTGCCGAATGGGGCATCGCGCCTTCCTCGGGCACCACGCGCAGGTACCGACCGTCCGACTGCAGCTCCCAGGCGTTGAGGTTGTCGGCGAGGTAGTTCGACAGCGCCTCGTCGTAGACGCGGGCGCGCAGGTCGTGGTCGAGGACCGGGAAACCGGTCTCGACCCGGCGCAGCAGATTGCGTTCGAGCCAGTCGGCGCTGGAGCAGAACAGGTCCGGCGCGCCGTCGTTGGCGAACCAATAGACCCGATGGTGTTCGAGGAAGCGGCCGACGATCGAGCGCACCCGGATGTTGTCGGAAATGCCCTCGACGCCCGGGCGCAGGGTGCAGGCACCGCGCACGATCAGGTCGATCTGCACGCCGGCCTGCGAGGCCTGGTACAGCGCGCGGATCACCTGCGGCTCGTTCAAGGCGTTCATCTTGGCGACGATGCGGGCCGGCTTGCCGGCGCGCGCGTGCCTGGTTTCGCGGTCGATGCGCTTGAGCACCCCGGCGTGCAGGGTGAACGGCGACTGCAGCAGGCACTTGAGCTTGAGCGACGGTGCCAGCCCGGACAGTTGCTGGAAGATCAGGTGGACGTCGTTGCCGATGTCGGGATCGGCGGTGATCAGGCCGAAATCGGTGTAGGCGCGCGCGGTGCCGCTGTGGTAATTGCCGGTGCCCAGGTGCACGTAGCGGCGCAGCTTGCGGCCCTCGCGGCGCACGATCAGCAGCATCTTGGCGTGGGTCTTGTAGCCGACGACGCCGTACACGACCTGCACCCCGGCCTCCTGCAGGCGGTCGGCGAGGCCCAGGTTGGCTTCCTCGTCGAAGCGCGCGCGCAGCTCGACCACCACGGTGACGTCCTTGCCGTTGCGCGCGGCCTGCACCAGTTGCTCGACGATCGGCGAATCCTTGCCGGCGCGGTACAGGGTCTGCTTGATCGCGAGCACGTGAGGGTCTTCGGCGGCCTGTCGGATCAGCTCCAGCACCGGGGAGAACGCATCGAAGGGATGGTGCAGCAGCACGTCGCCGTCGGCGACGGTGTCGAACATGGTGTCCACGCCGGGCAGGACGCGCTGCTGGTAGGCGGGAAATTTCAGTTCCGGGCGCTGGACCAGGTCGTACACCTGGATCACCCGGTTGAGGTTGACCGGGCCGTTGATGCGGTACACCGCGTTCTCGGGCAGGTCGAAATTCTCCAGCAGGGTGCGCACGATCGGCTTCGGGCACTGCTCGGCGATCTCCAGCCGCACCGCGCGCAGATAGCCGCGGCCGATCAGCTCGTCGCGCAGGGCCAGGGCGATGTTGTCGACTTCTTCTTCGTCGACCAGCAGTTCGGAGTTGCGGGTCACCCGGAACTGGTAGGCGCCCTTGACCTCCATGCCCGGGAACAGTTCGTCGACGAAGGTCGACAGCACCGAGGACAGGAACACGAAGTCGTGCTTGCCGCCCGAGACGTTCTCGGGCAGTTGGATGATGCGCGGCAGCGAGCGCGGCGCGCGCACGATGGCCAGGTTGCCGGCGCGGCCGAACGCGTCCTTGCCCTTCAGCACTACCACGATGTTGAGCGACTTGTTGAGGATCTTCGGGAACGGGTGCGCCGGGTCGAGGCCCAGCGGCGACAGCACCGGCATGATTTCGTCGCGGAAGTAGGCGCGCAGCCAGCGGGTCTGGCGCGCGTTCCAGGAATTGCGCCCGAGCACGCGCACCCCGGCGTCGCTGAGCGCCGGGCGCAGCACGTCGTTCCAGCATTCGTACTGCGACTTGACCAGCTCGGCGGCGCGGTCGTGGATGCGCGCGAGCACGGTCGCCGGCGCCAGCCCGTCGGGGCCCGGCGCGAGGCCCAGGTCCTGGGCATGACGCATGGTGCCGGCGCGGATCTCGAAGAACTCGTCGAGGTTGGTGCAGGAAATGCACAGGTACTTCAGCCGCTCCAGCAGCGGCACCTGCGCGTCCTGGGCCTGGGCCAGGACGCGGAAATTGAAGTCCAGCTGGGACAGTTCGCGATTGAAGTACAGGGCGCTGTCGCGCAGCGGATCGGTGTCGAGCGGGGTATCCGTCATCGCATTCATGGCGCTGCTGCAGAGTTCCTAAGGCAGGACGTCGGGGAGAGTATCGGCGAATGCATCGTGATAGGCATCGCGGCGGCGGATCCGGTCGATGCCGAAGTGGCAGGAGAAGGTGCTGCCGCGGCCGACTTCGCTGGCGATTTCGAGCCGCGCCTGGTGCAGGTGCAGCACGTGCTTGACGATCGACAGGCCCAGGCCGGTGCCGCCGCTTTCGCGCGAGCGGCTGGTCGAGACGCGGTAGAAACGCTCGGTGATGCGCGGCAGGTGCGCGGCCGGGATGCCGTAGCCGCTGTCGACCACCTCCAGCACCGCGCCGCGGGCGATGCCGGCGCTTTCCGGGCGGAAGCGGATGCGGATGGTGCCGCCGGCCGGGGTGTAGCGGATCGCGTTGCTGACCAGGTTGGAGAACGCGCTGTGCAGTTCCTTGTTGGAGCCGAACAGGTCGACCCCGGCCAGGTCGTCCATCGCGATCTCGTGCCGGCCCTGGCTCAGCGCATTGGCCTCGCGCTTGAGCGTGGACAGCATCGAGGCCATCGCGACGATTTCCTCGGCCGGCAGGCTGTCCTGCGATTCCAGCCGCGACAGGGTCAGCAGGTCTTCGACCAGTTGAGTCATGCGCTGCGACTGGCGCTGCATTTCCGCGAGCATCGGCGCCCAGTCCGGGTGTTCTTCCGGATCGAGCAGGTCGAGGTAGCCGTGCACCACGGTCAGCGGCGTGCGCAGTTCGTGCGAGACGTTGGCGACGAAGTCGCGGCGCATCTGCTCGAGTTGCAGCAGCCGGCTGACGTCGCGCGCGACCAGCAGCCAGAGGTTTTCCGAGTACGGGATCAGCCGCAGGCTCAGGGTGATCGCCGGATTCCACGGCGAAGCCGCTTCGAGCGGTTCGGCGTTGCGGCCCGAGGCCAGCCAGTGCGCGAGCTGCAGCGGCTGCAGGCGCTGCACCACCGGCGCGCCGATGTCGCGCGGATAGCGCAGGCCGAACAGGCCGTTGGCGGCCTCGTTGAACCACTGGATGCGCTGGCTGTTGCGCTCGACCACGACGATCGCGTCGGGCATCGCCGCCGCGGCGGCGCGGTAGGCGCGCAGCATCTCGATCAGGCGGCGCTTGCGCCCGCGCATCTCGGCCTGGCTGCGGTGCAGCAGGCGGTCGAGTTCGTTCCAGATGCCTTCGCCGAGCGGCGGGGTGAGGCGCTGGCGCGCGGTCAGCCGGATCAACACCCGGCGCAGCCGCCAGTAGTGCCAGGCGACCACGCCGAGCGCGGCGAAGGTGACGACCGGCCAGGGATAGCCGATCAGCACCCCGAGCACGGCGGCGCCGACCAGGATCAGGGCGAGCTGACCGAGGGTGCGGAACCAGGCGGAGCGTGCGCGGGGAGGCATACCTCCAGCTTACGCGGCGAGCGAGGCGGAAAAACGATACCCCGCGCCGCGTACGGTCTGGACCATGCCGTCGAGGTGATGCGGCTCGAGAGTCTTGCGCAGGCGGCGGATATGCACATCGACGGTGCGCTCTTCGACGTAGACGCTGCCGCCCCAGACGTGATCGAGCAACTGGGTGCGCGAGTACACGCGCTCGGGGTGGGTCATGAAGAAATGCAGCAGTCGGTACTCGGTCGGGCCGATCTGGACCGGCTGGTCGCCGCCTTCGCCGTGGGCGAACACGCGGTGGGCGGCGCCGTCGATGCGCAGCGGACCGACCCCGACGCTGCCGTCCTCGTCGTCCTCGCGCGAGCGGCGCAGCACCGCGCGGATGCGGGCCAGCAGCTCGCGCGCCGAGAACGGCTTGACCACGTAGTCGTCGACCCCGGCTTCGAGGCCGCCGACGCGGTCGTTCTCTTCGCCGCGCGCGGTCAGCATGATGATCGGGATCTCGCGGGTCAGCGATTCCTTGCGCCAGCGCCGGGCCAGTTCCAGGCCGCTGGTGCCCGGGAGCATCCAGTCGAGCAGGATCAGGTCGGGGACGCGGTCGGCGATCGCCGCCTGCGCCTCGCGGGCATCGCCGGCGTGGACCGGGTCGTATTCGCCCTTGCGCAGGGCAAAGGACACCATGTCGCGGATGGCGGGTTCGTCTTCGACTATCAAGATGCGCTTCTGCACACGGTCACCGAGGGGGAGGCGGGGAGGGCTCGTCCTTGAAACCGCGCCAGTACACTACCGTTTTATGACTACTCCATGACAAGGTTTGGGTTGCATTGCCGGCTTTGTGATGCGGCGCGCTTGCCTGGGGCTGTTTTCGCGATCCCGCTGCAGGACCGCGATTACCCAGGATTGGTGGCGCTTTCGCCGTCGTTGCCGCCTTGATGCGCGACGCTGGAGTTTGGCGTTCAGATGACATCGCGATGGCAGACGGCGAGCCGACGGGCCGCAGATGGCGGCCCGGCGACGCTACCGTGGCGGTGCGATGGCGGCCGCGTGCCGGCCGATCCCTGGCGCGGGGCCGATTCGCCCCTTCGACAGAGGGCGGACGGGCCCTGCGCGACTGCGAGGTCCGCTCGACTCCTGGGGGACGGATCTGTCAGAGCGGCTGCCAAGCCGAAGCCCCCGTTCCGCTTGTCCAAGGGGAACGCCCCGGAGGGCCCGGAAGCTTGATCTGACCCTCGGCGCGGGGGATGCCTTTCCCGCAGTCGGCAGCCCGCCTAGCGTCGCTTCAGGTCCTCGTCGCGCACGCCCTGGCGCTTGAGCTCCAGCACGGTCGGGGTGATCGCGGCGATGCGCGCCTCGATCCGGGCGCGGGCGTAATAGTCCAGGTCCGGATTGCGCTTGAGCGTGTTCAGCTGGACCAGGGCCTGTTCCGGGCGGCCGCGCAGGTAAGCGGCCTCGGCATAGGCTTCGCCGGCCCGGATCGAGTCGCCGGCGATCTCGCAGGCCCGGGCGAACAACTGCTGCAGCAGCGGGTCGTCGCCACCCTGGCCGAACAGCGGCCGCAACACCGCCTGGGCGCGCTGGCCGGCGGCCGGCGTGTTGCGGTCGGTCAGCACCTTGGCATAGCCCAGGGCGATGGCGCGATTGTTCGGGGTCTGGCGCAGCAAGGCCTCGAAGCGGGTGTCGGCCGCAGCGGTCTTGCCGGTCTGGGCCTCGGCCTCGGCCAAGGCCAGGCTCAGCCAGACCTGGCCGGGATGCTTCTGCAGCAGTTCGCTCAGCACCGGCACCGCCGCGCCGGGCTGGTTGGAGCGCATCCGCGCCAGGGCCATGCCGTAGCGGCGGGCGTCGCTGTCGCCGCCGAGGCGTTCGTATTCGCGCACCGCTTCGCGCGGCGAGACCGCGCTGAGCACGCGCAGGCGCTCGCGGGCGAACTCGAACACGCCGGTGCTGCCGGAGGTCAGCGATTGGTCGAACAGCTTCAGCCCGCTCGGCAGCAAGGGGTTGTCGGTGCCGCTGGCGTTGTCGGGCAGGGTGAACGGCGCCTTGGGGATGCGTTCGACCCGGGTCGCGTTCGGCGTCGCGGTGACCGCGGTCAGGCTGTTCTTGCCGGCGATCTGTTCGGCGCGTTCCTTGGCTTCGCCGATGCGGGTGGTGGTGACCGGGTGGGTCATCAGGTAGTCGGGCGTCTCGCCGTACCAGTTGGCGGCGTTGCTGCGCGACACCACCTGCATGCGGGCGAAGAAGTCGGCCATCGCGGTCGGGTCGTAATGGCTGCGCGACAGGGTCTGGATGCCGATCCGGTCGGCCTCGGACTCGTTGGAGCGGGTGTAGTTGATCTGGCGCTGCTGCATCAGGCCCAGGCCCGAGGTGATCGCGGCCATGGTCGCGTCGTCGGTGGAGTTGGAGCCGGCGCTCTGCGCGGCCACGATCGCGCCGAGCATCGCCAGCAGGATCGGCAGTTGATCGCGCTGGGCGCGCTCGACCCCGCGCAGCACGTGCTGCTGGGTGACGTGGGCGACCTCGTGCGAGATCACCGCGGCCACCTCGTCCTCGCGTTCGGCGGTCAGCACCAGGCCGGAGTTGACGCCGATGTAGCCGCCGAGAGTGGCGAAGGCGTTGATCTGGCGCTCGCGCAGCATGAAGAAGGTGAACGGCTGGCTGGGCTTGTCGCTGTTGGCGGCGAGGCGGGTGCCCAGGGTGTCGAGCCAGCTGTCGATCAGCGGGTCTTCGAGCAGGTAGTCGTAGTGGCGCAGCTGCGCCAGCATCATCGCGCCGTACTGGCGCTGCTTGGCCGGCGTCAGCAGTTCCGCTGCCGAGGAGCCGATATCGGGCAGCCTGGATTCCTGCGCGCTCGCGCAGACGCTGCCGAGGGCGAGGGTGACAGCGGCGGTGAGCAAGGCGATGCGGCGCAAGCGGTGAGTCCTCGAAACCAGACGGAAGATGGGGACGGCGGGGTGCGAAAGCGGGCGGGGCATTCGCGGCGGATGCATGGCAGGATGCCGCCCGGGGGACGGCATGGCGTGAATGCGTCGTTAACTCATCGGTTCAACGCCCGGCTGCCGCTATCGGGGTCGTCGCGACGCCGCCAAGCGAGCGTAGCCGGTGCCAGTACCCGACGCCGGCGTATTGCCTGCGTACCGGGCCGTGCGGGACTGCGTTCCATCGACGAACTTTAAACTCCCCGTTGCCGTAGCCATATTCGACCGCAGGACCACCCCAGAGTTCAGGCAGGAGAACCGTTTTGAGCGACACCGCCCCCCAACCGCCGTCGATCGTGATCTATACCACCGCGATCTGCCCGTATTGCGTCGCCGCGAAGAATTTCCTCAAGAGCAAGGGCCAGCAGTGGACCGAGGTCCGCATCGACCTGGACCCGGCCGAGCGCGAGAAGATGATGGCGCTGACCAAGCGCACCAGCGTGCCGCAGATCTTCATCGGCCAGACCCACGTGGGCGGCTACGACGACATGATCGCCCTGCACCGCGCCGGCGGCCTGGACCCGCTGTTGGCGGGGGTGAGCTGACGCGCCAGGCGGCACTGCCGCCTGCGTCAGCGAACGCCCGGCCAGGGATGGCCGGGCCGGACGATCCGCAGCCGGACCCGCATCGCCATGGATGGCAAGCGCGTACCCCAATCCTTAAGCGGCACTGCCGCCTGCGTCAGCGAACGCCCGGCCAGGGATGGCCGGGCCGGACGATCCGCAGCCGAACCCGCATCGCCATGGACGGCAAGCGCGTACCTCTCATCTCAAGGAACCTGTGTGAGTAACGATCGTACCGACGACAAAGCCGCCCCGAACGAAAGCGACCGAGTCGCCGAGTTCACCGCCTTCCGCAAGCGCATGAACGAACGCATCCTGGCCGAACCGAACCAGGTGGTGCGGCGTTTCTTCGCCCTGGATACGCAGACCTACCAGCCCGGCGCACTCGACCTGAAGACCAAGGAACTGCTCGGCCTGGTCGCCTCGATGGTGCTGCGCTGCGACGACTGCATCAGCTATCACGTCGCCCAGTGCAAGGAGGCCGGGGTCAATCGCGACGAGATGTTCGAAGCGTTCTCGGTCGGCCTGGTGGTCGGCGGCTCGATCGTGATCCCGCACCTGCGCCGCGCGGTCGACTTCCTCGACCGGCTCGAACAGGGCGAAGCGGCCGCGCCGGCCGGTCACGACCACGGCTGAGCGCGTCGCTGTCCGACCCTGAAGCGGGGCGAGACGGCGGTAGCTGAACACGGGGCCACTGCGCCGAATCGCATCGGCGGCTGCGCCGAATCGGGCCGATCGGCGCCACCGACCAAGGTCCAATACTCCTGCGAATGCAGGCGGGACCCGCTTCCGGCATAATTACGGGGCTCACACCTCGTGCGCCGCGCCGCTTGCGCCGCGCCCTACAGCTGGAAATCCTCATGACGCAAACCATTACGGTCATCCGTGGCGACGGCATCGGCCCCGAGATCATGGACGCCACCCTGCACGTGCTCGACACGATGAACCTGGGCCTGTCCTACGAATTCGCCGATGCCGGCCTGGTCGCGCTGGAAAAGCACGGCGAACTGCTGCCGGCGGCGACGATGGACTCGATCCGCAAGAACCGCATCGCCCTCAAGAGCCCGCTGACCACGCCGGTCGGCGAGGGATTCAGCTCGATCAACGTCGAGCTGCGCAAGCGCTTCGACCTGTACGCCAACGTGCGTCCGGCCAAGTCGTTCCCGAACACCAAGTCCCGCTTCCCCTCGGGCGTGGACCTGATCACGGTGCGCGAGAACACCGAAGGCGCGTACATCGGCGAAGGCCAGTCGCTGTCGGAAGACGGCGAGACCGCGATGCTGACCCAGAAGATCACCCGCCGCGGCTCCGAGCGCATCGTGCGCTACGCCTTCGACCTGGCGCGCCGCACCGGCCGCAAGAAGGTCACGGTGGTGCACAAGGCCAACATCCTCAAGTCGACCTCGGGCCTGTTCCTGAAGACCGCGCGCGAAGTGGCGCAGCAGTATCCGGACATCCAGTGCAACGAGATGATCGTCGACAACACCTGCATGCAGTTGGTGATGCGTCCGGAGCAGTTCGACATCATCGTCACCACCAACCTGTTCGGCGACATCATCTCCGACCTGTGCGCCGGCCTGGTGGGCGGTCTCGGCCTCGCCCCGGGCGCCAACATCGGCACCGACGCGGCGATCTTCGAAGCCGTGCACGGCTCGGCCCCGGACATCGCCGGCAAGGGCATCGCCAACCCCTGCGCCCTGCTGCTGGGCGCGGCGCAGATGCTCGACCATCTCGGCCAGCCGGAAAAGGCCACCGCGCTGCGCGAAGCGATCATCGCCACGCTCGAAGCCAAGGACTCGCTGACCCCGGACCTCGGCGGCGAAGGCAACACGATGTCGTTCGCCAAGGCCATCGCGAGCCGCATCGCCGGCTGATCCTGCGGCCGTCGCAAGACCCAGCGGGGCGCCTTCGGGCGCCCCGTTTCGTTTGCGGCGGCCCTCATCCGCCCTGCGGCCATCTCCTCCCGCGAGCGGGAGAAGGTAGCGGGCGCTGTCGCCTCGATGGAGGGGGCTGAGGCCATCGCCTCGGGTGCTCCTCCCTCTCCCGCGTGCGGGACAGGGCCGGGTTGAGGCAGCCGCCCTGGGGAGAGGGGGTGAGTGGGCCACGCCCCCGGCCTCCCCGCTGGCATGGCCCCGACGCAACATTCCACCGCCAGCACTCGACAAGCGTGATGCTGCGCTGCAAAATCGCCAGGTTTTCTAATCCATTCGGATGAAGCGATGAATCAACTGCCCCGCCCCGGCGCTCCGCTATCCCCCAGTGCCTGGGCGCTGACGCCGCTGCTGGTGTTCCTGGCCCTGTTCTTCGGGGCCGGGCTGTATTTCACCTCGCACGGCGACGCCATGGGCTTCTACCAGCTGCATGCGCCGGTCGCGATCCTGCCGGCGCTGGCGCTGGCGGCGTTCATCGCCTGGCGGCGCGGGATCAAGCCGCTCGACACCCTGCTGTCGGGCATGGGCGATCACAACGTCGTGCTGATGTGCCTGATCTTCCTGCTCGCCGGCGGCTTCGTCGAAGTATCCAAGGCGATCGGCGCGGTCGACGCCATCGTCGCCCTCGGCGTCGGCAACGTGCATCCGGCCTTGTTGTTGCCGGCGCTGTTCGTGGTCGCCGGTTTCATCTCGCTGTCGCTCGGTACCTCGATGGGCACCATCGCCGCGGTCGCGCCGATCGCGCTGGGCGTGTCCGACGCCTCCGGCCTGGACCGCGCGCTGGTGCTCGGCGCGGTGATCGGCGGCGCGACTTTCGGCGACAACCTGTCGGTGATCTCCGACACCGCGATCGTCGCCAGCCGCACCCAGGGCTGCACGATGCGGGAGAAATTCCGCGAGAACCTCAAGCTGGCCTTGCCGGCGGCGATCGGCACCCTGGTGCTGCTCGGCTTCCTCGGCGAGACCGCGCCGGTGAGCACGCCCGATGCGGTGTCGCCGTGGCTGATCCTGCCTTACCTGGTGGTGCTGGGCCTGGCCATCGCCGGCGTCGACGTGATCATCGTGCTCAGCATCGGCTTGGTGATCGCCGGCCTGTTCGGCGTGTTCCTCGCCGAAGATTTCGGCTTCGCCGCCTACACCGCGCACATCTGGGACGGCTTCGAGAGCATGGTCGAGATCACCTTGCTGTCGTTGCTGGTCGGCGGTCTCGGCGCGTTGATGAAAGCCGCCGGCGGCCTGGCCTGGCTGGCCCAGGTGATCGGCAAGTTCGCGCGCGGCCATCGCAGCCGCCGCGCCGGCGAGATCAGCATCGCCGCGCTGTCGGCGACCAGCGATGTATTCACCGCCAACAACACGGTCGCGATCCTGATCAGCGGCGGCCTCGCCCGCGACGTCGCCCAGCAGCACGGCGTGCCGCCGGCGCGCGCGGCGAGCGTGCTCGACATCTTCGCCTGCGTGACCCAGGGCGTGCTGCCGTACGGGGCGCAGATCCTGCTTGCTGCGTCTTTGAGCCAGGTCTCGCCGCTGGCCCTGGTCGGCAACGTCCACTACAGCTGGCTGCTCGGCGGCATCACTGTGTTGACGATACTGTGGCCGTCGCGCCGGCGCGGCGAGGCCGTCAACGCGGCGACCTGATCGGCCGATTCCACCGATTGCGCGGCGTGCGCAACCGGTGCCGAGCCCGGCCAGGCTCGTGCATCGCAGCGTTGCGAGTCGAAGAACTCCGGCCGGGCCCGGCGATGGTTCTACGAAGCGTCGAGGATTTGCGCGTCGCCGATGTCGATCAGTCGGCGCTGGCCTGCGCATCGATCAACAAGGCCTGGCCGGGCTTGAGCACGGCCTTGCCGTTCAAGCCGTTGCGTTCGAGCAGGTCGGCGACGCGGATGCGGTAGCGCTTGGCGATGGTCCAGGCGTTGTCGCCGCGGCCGACGGTATGGCGGCGCGCACCGGCGGCTTGCTTGGTCTGTGCCTCGGCGACTTCGACCGAAGCGGTGGTGACGGCCTGGGCGCCGGTGTCGCTCGCGTTGGCGCGGGTATTCGGCGGCAATCCGATGTCGGCCAGGGTCTGGTCGGCGGCGAGCGGAGCGGGCGCGGTGTTCGCAGCCGCGGCGACGGCGAGCAAGGGCGCCCGGCGGGTGCTGGAACGGCCGATCGTGCCGTTGGCGAACACCGGGTTGAGGCGGCGCAGCTGCGCCGCATCCTGGCCGGTGCGCGCGGCCCAGGCGTCGATGCCGCCGACCTCGGCCGGCACCGTCACCGCCTGCAGGTGCGGCACCGGGCGGTCCAGCGCCTGCAGCCATTCGTCGCGGTCGTCGGCTTGTTCCATCAGGCACGACAGCGCATGCAGTTTGCGCACGTAGGCCTGGGTGATGTCGGACAGGCCGGTGAGCTGGTCGGGGCGGGCATTGGCCGCGGTCTGGCCGTTGCGCTTGAGCGCGTTGAGGATGCGGTACTCGCCGGCGTTGTAGGCCATCACCGCCAGCCGCCAGTCGCCGCCGAACATGCCGTGCAGGGTCTTGAGATAACGCACCGCGGCCTGGGTCGAATCGACCGGCGACAGGCGGCCGTCGTAGCCCTCGCGCATCGGCACGCGGTGATTGCGCGCGGTCAGGGCGATCATCTGCCATAGCCCGGCGGGGCCGGCGGCGCTGCGCGCGCCGGGGCGGTAACCGCTCTCGACGAAGGGGATCAGCGCGTACTCGGTCGGCAGGTGCGCTTCGCGCAGGGCATCGACCACGTAGCCGAACAGCGGCAGCAGGTCGTCGTCGGAACGGGCCAGGCGCTTGGGCGCGGCGGCGAAGTGCTGGCGCCAGCGGGCGCTCACGCCGGGTTCGCAGCTCGGGTCGGCCAAGCCCTCGCGAAAGCGTCGATAGATCTCGCGGCCGTTGCGGGTCGGTCCGGACGGCGCCTCGGCCTTGGCCGGAGCGGTCTTGGCCTCGGCGGCTTCGGCGGCTAGGGCGGGCGAGGCGCAGGCTGCGCCCAGCCACAGTGCGGCGAGCAGGGCGGCACGCACGGGCGCGCGCCGTTTGGCGTCGGCCCGCCTCAAGCGCGGAACCCGTCTTTCCAGCGCCGCAGCTCGGCGAAGGTCTGGATCTCGTCCTCGGGCGGATGGCCCAGGCGCGAGGTGATCGCGCGCAGCACTCCGGGTTCGCGGGTGCGCAGGAAGGGATTGGTCGCGCGCTCGTCGAGCAGGCTGCTGGGAACGGTGGGACGACCGGCATTGCGCATGGCCTGAGCCTGTTCTATGCGGCGCCGCAGCGCCGGGTTGTCGGGTTCCACCGCGCTCGCGAAGGCGGCGTTGGACAGGGTGTATTCGTGGCCGCAGCAGACCCGGGTCTCGTCCGGCAGGGCTGCCAGGCGGGTCAGCGAGACCAGCATCTGGGCGGCGGTACCTTCGAACAGCCGCCCACAGCCCAGGCTGAACAAGGTGTCGCCGCTGAACAACAGGCGCTCGTCGCCATGGGCGCCGCGGTCCAGGTAATAGGCGATGTGGCTGCGGGTGTGGCCGGGCACGGCCAGCACGTCGAGGGTCCAGCCGGCCACGTGCAGCTTCACCCCCTCGTCGACCCGGGCGGTCGCGCTGTGGATGCGCTCGTCGTCGGGGGCGAACACCGGGATCTCCGGCCAGCGCTCGCGCAGCGCAACGATGCCGCCGATGTGGTCGTCGTGGTGGTGGGTCAGCAGGATCCCCACCGGTCGCAGGCCGTGCGCGGCCGCGGCCATGACCGGCGCGGCGTCGCCGGGGTCGACGATCAGTGCCGACTCGTCGTCGCCCGACAGGGCCCAGATGTAGTTGTCGCTGAAGGCGGGCAGGGCGAGCAACCGCATCGTCGGTCTCCTGGCGGGCGCGGGCCGGAGGGCCGCTGCGCGGGGCTGGGGGCCGGTAAGGCCCGCTATCGGATTTGCCTGGCGCGGCCGGCGGGCGCACAGTCGGGGTCTTCGCAAGCCCCCGTGCCGTCCTGGCCCGATGCCTTCCGAGACTCCTGTCGAGAACGCGACCATGCCCGCCCCGTCCCACGGCCGTCAACCCGACCCCGTCCCCGCGTGCCCGCTGCAATGGTTCGGCGAAGTCGCCGGGCAGGGGCTGCTGGAAGTCGAGTCGGCGGCCATGGCGCGGGCGCTGGCGGCCAGCCCGACCTTGCCCTGGGCCTGGTTCGGCGTCGCCGCGGCGTCGCCGCCCGGCGGCCGCCGCGGGGTCGCGCTGCGGCGCAGCCCCAAGGGTTTCGACGGCGCCCTGCGCTGCCGCCTGCCGTTGCCGCTGGCCAGCGAGGCCTTCGGCGCGGTGCTGCTGCAGCACGTGTTCGACGACGGCGCCGACCCGCAGCCGCTGCTCAGCGAATGCGCGCGCATCCTCGCGCCCGGCGGCCGGCTCTGGCTGGCGACCTTGAACCCCTGGAGCCCCTACCGCCTGCGCTGGGCCGGCAGCGGCCTGCGCGCGCGCGATGCCGGCCACTGGCAGGCGATGCTGCGCGCCTCCGGCTTCGGCGCCGACGCGATCAGCCTGCAATGGCTGGGACCGCGCTGGCGGGTCGCCCACGGCGAGGCCGGCGTCGGCGCCGCCGACCTGGTGCGGGCCGGGGTCGCCCTGACCCTGACCAAGCGCGTGCACGCGGCGATACCGCCGATGCGGCTACAGCAATTGCGCTGGCAGACCGGGCTGGTGCCGCGCGATGCGCATCGCGGCTCCACCCGCGGCGCGCAAAGGCGATAATGCCCGGCTGCCGTACAGAGAAGCCGTTGCGTGAGCGAATCCAGTCAAGACGCCGAGAAGATCGTAGAAATCCACACCGACGGCGCCTGCCTCGGCAATCCCGGCCCGGGCGGCTGGGCCGCGCTGCTGCGCTACAAGGGCCGCGAGCGCGAACTCGCCGGCGGCGAGCCGGACACCACCAACAACCGCATGGAGCTGATGGGCGCGATCATGGGCCTGGAGGCGCTGAGCGAGCCGTGCAAGGTGGTGTTGACCACCGACTCGCAGTACGTGCGCCAGGGCATCACCCTGTGGATCAACAACTGGGTGCGGCGCGGCTGGAAGACCGCCGGCGGCGATCCGGTCAAGAACCGCGACCTGTGGGAGCGCCTGAACGCCGCGAGCCGGCGCCACGCGATTGACTGGAAATGGGTCAAGGGCCATTCCGGCGACCCCGACAACGAGCGCGTCGACGTGCTCGCGCGGGTGCAGGCGGAGCGGCTGCGGGCTTATCGGCCTTGACCGCAGGAACGAGTGGAGAGGAACGAGCAACGAGTGGCGTTCACTCGTCACTCGTTCTAGTTACTAGTTCCTCGTTACTAGTTGCTGTTTCCTCGCCCCCTCGCTCACTCCTCATTAGAATGGCCGCATGCGTCAAATCATCCTAGATACCGAAACCACCGGTCTGAGCTGGGAGCGCGGCAACCGCGTGGTCGAAATAGGCTGCGTCGAATTCGTCGAACGCCGCCCGACCGGCCGCACCTATCACCAGTACATCAAGCCCGATTGCGATTTCGAGGCCGGCGCCCAGGAAGTCACCGGCCTGAGCCTGGAAATCCTGGCCGACAAGCCGCCGTTCGAGCAGATCGTCGACGAGTTCCTCGCCTTCATCGACGGCGCCGAAGTGATCATCCACAACGCCGCGTTCGACGTCGGCTTTCTCGACAACGAACTGTCGCGTTGCGGCCCGCAGTACGGCAAATTGCGCGACCGCGTCACCATCGAAGACTCGCTGCTGCTCGCGCGCCAGCGCTTCCCCGGCCAGCGCAATTCGCTCGACGCCTTGTGCAAGCGCCTCGGCGTCGACAACTCGCACCGCCAGTTGCACGGCGCGCTGCTCGACGCCCAGTTGCTGGGCGAGGTCTACATCGGCCTGACCTCGGGCCAGGAAGAGATCGGTTTCGGCGACCCCGGCGCGGCCGCGGCCAAGCTCGAACAGGCCAGCTTCCAGGTCGACGCCAGCGCCCCGCGCCCGCGCGTGATCGTGTTGCCGGCCGAACTCGCCGCCCACGAGGCGCGCCTGGAAAAGCTGCGCAAGAAAGCCGGCAAGTGCATCTGGGATCTGGCGATGCCGCCGGTCGAGCTCGTCCAGGCGGTCGAGGCCTGAGCGGAAGCACCGCGAACCCTTGCGGGCAAAATGCTGAAGTCTCCGAGTCCCTGCCTCGCGGGGATGGCGGCTGGCGCCAGCGCGGCAGTCCTGGATGACGAGCCGGGATGACGAGCCGGAGCGGCTCGTGCCTCGCAAGCCAGGCCGCTCTTATCGCAGGCTTGGAATTGATTAGACGACTAGACCTTGGGTAAGGCCGGCGGCGCCCAGGCGGCGGCACCCTCAGTGACTGCGCACCAGCACTACGGTCACGTTGTCCGAACCGCCGCCGTCGAGCGCCGCGGCGACCAGCGAGTCCACGCATTCCTGCGCGCTGCAGTCGTTATGCGCGAGCACCCGGGCGATGCTGCGGTCGTCGACCTCTTCGGTCAGGCCGTCGCTGCACAACAGCAACTGCATGCCCGGGCGCAATTCGCCGTTCATGGTTTCGACGTTGAGGTTGCGCGGGTCGGTCACGCCCAGGGCCTGGGTCACCACGTTGCGGTGCGGGTGGCTGCGCGCCTGCTCGTGGGTGATCGCGCCGTTGGCGATCAGCTCCTGGACGTAGCTGTGGTCCTGCGAGAGCTGGGCCAGGTGGCCGTCCCGCCACAGGTAGACCCGGCTGTCGCCGACCCAGGCCACTTCGAAACGATTGCCGTTGATGCGGGCCGCGACCACGGTCGTGCCCATCGGCAGGGCGTCGTTGCGCCGGCGCGAGGTGCGGATGATCTCTTCGTCGGCGATGCGGATCGCCTGCGCCAGAGGGGCGCCGTTGCGGACCTCGCGGACGATGGCCTCGCGCGCGAGCGCGCTGGCGACCTCGCCGTATTCGTGCCCGCCCATACCGTCGGCGACCAACCATAGGCCGAGTTCGCTGTCACCGTAGTAGGTGTCTTCGTTGAGTTCGCGGCGCAGGCCGACATGCGTGAGGTGTCCGAATTCGATCATCTGCCGGTCGTGCCGCTCGCGGTTGTCGGGTTTGCCAATGCTGAAAACGCAATCATCGCGGCCAAGCGGCCGCGTAGCAAGAAAGCGTGATCCGCGTACGGCTTTCATGCATGAGCATGGATGAAGGCCGCGTGTGGGTCGAATCGGAGGAAGCGATGGTGGCGCAAGGCATCGACGGCGACTCCTGCGCGAGTGGGCGAAACAAGCTCGAGCGTGGCCCAGGTCGGCCAAACGGCTCATGAAGCACCGGTGTCGCACATTGAACGTGCGAGCGCGGCCGTCGTGAAAACCCGCGCCCCGGATCGCTGGTGGAGATCGCGGGCGGCGCTCGTCCGGGACGGGGTGGGCCGGGCCGGCGACTGCGAACGCAAAGCGGGGCGCAACTTTCGAATCGGCCGATCGGTTCGAGCGAACCGGTGCCGCGCCGCATACGGCCGGGCCCGCCGGCCGCGCCGGGGCCCAAAACAAAACGGGCCCCGAAGAGCCCGTTGTGTCTGTATCTGGCGGAGAGGGGGGGATTCGAACCCCCGGTACGCTATAAACGTACGCCTGATTTCGAGTCAGGTACATTCAACCACTCTGCCACCTCTCCGGGTGCAGTGAGCCGAGAATGATACGGGCTGAAACCCCCGCCGACAAGGCTTGTCCCGATCATGGCGTCGGCGCCTCCCGGGGCCGGGGAGGGCGGGGCTACACTAGCGGCCTTCTTTCGCAACGAAACGGCTGCGCGACATGTCCGAAATCCTGGTCCCGGTGTCCTTTGGCGAACTGCTCGACAAGATCGCGATCCTGCAGATCAAGTCCGAGCGCATGACCGACGAGGCCAAGCTGGCCAACGTCCGCAACGAGCTCAGCGCGCTCGAGCAGACCTGGATGGCCCATCCGGCCGCCGGCGGCGACATCGTCCGCCTGCGCGCCGAGCTCAAGGCCGTCAACGAGCGCCTGTGGGTGATCGAGGACGACATCCGCATCAAGGAAAAGCGCCAGGAGTTCGACGACGAATTCATCCGCCTGGCGCGCTCGGTCTACATCGAGAACGACGTGCGGGCGCGGGTCAAGAAGGACATCAACCTGGCCCTGGGTTCGACCTACGTCGAAGAAAAGTCCTACCAGGACTACGGCCCCGGCCTGGCCGGCTGAGCGGGCGGCCGCGGCGGTGCCGATGGCCGAACCCAAGCCGCGCGCCGCGGGCGCCTGGCTGTACGACGATCTGCTCGCCTGGCTGTGCCCGGGCGGGCTGCTGTTGACCGCCCTGGCCCTGCGTCACCCGGCCGGGCTGCAACTGTTGCGCGAGCAAGCCCCGGAACTGACCCTGCCGACCTGGTTCGCCGGCGCCTATGCGCTGGGGCTAGCCCTGAGCCCGATCGGCCGGCTGGTCTACGGCGTCGCCCAGGGCATCGTCTGGCCGCGGCTGCGCCGCGCCTGGACCCCGGCCATCGCCTTCCTGTCGCAGCGGCTGGCGCGCAGCGAAGGATTGATGCTGCCGGATGCCGCGCACATGTCGACCTCGGTGTTCCACGACGTCGACCGGCGCATGCGCGAGTATCTGGAGGCGGCCGATCCGTCCTCGCGCAACACCCTCAACCGCATGAAGGTGCTGTGCAGCCTGTCGTGCAATGCCGCCGCGGCCTGCCTGGTGTTCCTCGCCGTGGAAGCGCTGACCGGCGGCTGGCGCGAGTGGAGCGGCGGCCAGGCCGCGGTCGCCGCCCTGGTGCTCGCGCTGGCGCTGGTCGCCGCGGTCTATCGCGAACGCCGCCGCCAACGCACGCAGTTGTCGATCTGGCGACGGCTGCAGATTCAAAACGACGCGGAGAGTTGAGCCCGGCGGGGATGCGCCGTGAACTCGAACGTCGAGCCAGCAGGGTCGGCCGCCTGCAGGCCGGCGACGGAATGAACCTTCACCAGGGCATCCGGCTCAGACGGCCGGGTGATCGGCGACATAGCGCTCGAAGGCGGCGACGCCGTCCTCGACCGCGATCAGGTCCATCACCCCTTCGTGTTCGATCTTGGTGCCCCAGGCGATGTCGGCGGCGGGCTTGCCCAGGTACTTGCGCGCGGCGTCGTCGTAGCGGTCGGCGCAGTAGCGGCGGTCGCTGTAGGGGCCGCTGCGGGCCGGGTTGCTGGCCGCGTGCAGGCCGAGCACCTTGGTGCCCATGGCGTTGGCGATGTGCATCGGGCCGGAGTCGGGGGTCATCAGCAACTGGCCGCGTTCGAGCAGCGCCGGCAGTTGCTTCAAGGTGTCCTTGCCGACCAGGTCGAGCGCCGGGTGGCGCATCGCCGCGAGGATCGCGTCGGCGGTGGCGCGTTCGAGTTCGCTGCGGCCGCCGCACAGCACCACCCGCCAACCGCGCTCGACCGCGTGGTCGGCGACCGCGGCGTAGCGGTCGTTGCGCCAGTTGCGCACGGTGTGGCTCGAACACGGCGAGATCAGCAGGGTCGGCACGCCGTCCTGCGGCCATTGCGCGCGCGCCCATTCGCGCGCCTCGTCCGGCACCGGCAAGTCCCAGCGCACCTCGGTCTGACGCAGGCCGAGCGGTTCGCAGAAGCTGCCGATCGCGTCGAGCACGTGAATGCCCGGGCGGTCGGGGATGCGTTCGTTGATGAAAAGCCCGTGCAGGTCCTTCGAGCGCGAGCGGTCGTAGCCGACCCGGCGCTGCGCCGGCAGGAACGCCGACAGCAGGTTGGCGCGCGCGGCCACCTGCATCTGCAGCAGCACGTCGAAGCGCCCGCCGGGCAGGGCCCGCTCGCGCAGGCCGCGGCGCAGGGCGCGCATGCCGGCGAAGCCGCTTTTCTTGTCGTATTCCAGGAATTCGACGCCTTCCAGGCCGTCCAGCAAGCGCCGCTCGCCCTTGCCGATGACCCAGGCGATCGAGGCCTGCGGGCGCGCCGCGCGCAAAGTGCGTACCAGCGGCACGACGTGGGTCACATCGCCGAGCGCGGACAGGCGCAGCAGACAGATCGACGGATGGGAACTGAGAGGCGTTGTGGTCACGTGACTTGTTAGACTCGGTCGGATGACGGGTTATGACGCCGCCGAGGGACTGACGCCGTACCGCGACGATAGCGGGTACGGCGCGATTCTGTTCGACCGCGCGCAGGTCCGGCAAGCCGCGCCGGAATGGTTCTCGCCGGCGCACTGGGGCGGCAACGCGCGCCCGGTCGACAGCGGCGGCCGCGGCGGCGCCTGGTTCGTCGACGCGCCGTTCGGCCGGGTGGTGCTGCGTCGCTACCTGCGCGGCGGCCTGATCGCCCGCTTCAACCGCGACCGCTATTGGTGGAACGGCGCCAACCAGACCCGCAGCTTCACCGAGTTCCGCCTGCTGCGCGAACTGGCCGGCAAGGGCTTGCCGGTGCCGAAGCCGGTGGCCGCCTGGTACCGCCGCGACGGTTGGTATTACTACGCCGCGATCCTGCTCGAACGCCTCGGCGACGTGCGCTCGCTGGCCGACCGCGCCGCGGTGGCCGGCGACGGCGCGCCCTGGGAGGAAGCCGGGCGACTGATCGCGCGTTGCCACCGGGTCGGGCTCGACCACGCCGACCTCAACGCCACCAATCTGTTGTTCGACAGCGGCGGGCACGGCTGGGTGATCGACCTGGACCGCGGCCAGATCCGGATTCCGGCGACCCCCTGGCGCGAGCGCAACCTGGCCCGGCTGAAGCGCTCGCTGCTGAAACTGCGCGGCGAGCGCAGCGAGGCCGAGGTCGAACGCGATTTCGCCCGACTGCGCACGGCCTATGACCGCGCCTGGGAACGTGGTTACTAGAGACGTGGTCAGCGAATCGAGGGGACGGGCATGACTTGGCGGTTGCGTTTGCATGGCGTCGGCAATGCGTCGGCGGTCGAGCTGGGCTCGGCGATGGCCACCCTGGAGCGCGACGGCGAGCCCTGGCTCACCATCGATTGCGGCGGCGAAGGCCTGACCGCGTTCCTGGCCCATTACGGCCGGATGCCCGAAGCGCTGTTCGTCACCCACACCCACCTGGACCACATCGCCGGGTTCGAGCGCCTGTTCGTGGCCCACTATTTCGACCCGCAGCGGCGCGGCAAGGTGCGGCTGTACGTGCCGGCGACGGTGGTGCCGCTGCTGCACCAGCGCGTGGCCGACTACCCGAACGTGCTGGCCGAGGGCGGGGTGAACTTCTGGGACGCGTTCCAGCTGGTGCCGGTCAGCGGCCATTTCTGGCACGGCGGCCTGCGCCTGGAGGTGTTCGCGACCCGCCACCACTGGCCCGACAGCGCCTTCGGCCTGCGCCTGCGCGGCAGCGCCATCTGGACCGGCGACACCCGCCCGATCCCCGAGGCCCTGGCCAAGTATGCCGATGCCGGCGAGCTGATCGCCCACGACTGCGCCCTGCACGGCAACCCCTCGCACAGCGGCATCGAGGACCTGGAGCGGGAATACTCGCGCGAACTGCTGAACCGCTGCCTGCTTTACCACTACGGCAGCCGCGAAGAGGGCGACGAGCTGGCGGCGCGGGGGTATCGTGTCGGCAGGCCGGGCGAAGCGATCGAACTGGCCGAGCCCACCGTCACGCAACTGCCGTCCTAGTGAATGCCGCCTTCGTGAGTGCCGCCCCCGGTCTGCCGCCGCTGCCGATGCCGCTGGATCTCCACGGCCGGCCGCTGCGCGACCTGCGTCTGTCGGTGATCGAGGCCTGCAACTTCCGCTGCCCCTATTGCATGCCGGCCGAGCGGGTGCCCGACGACTACGGTCTGGATGCGGCCTCGCGCCTGAGCTTCGACGAGATCGAGACCCTGGTGCGCGGGTTCGTCCGGGTGGGGGTCAACAAACTGCGCCTGACCGGCGGCGAGCCGCTGCTGCGCAAGCGCCTGCCCGAGCTGATCGCGCGGCTGGCGCGGATCGAAGGCATCGACGACCTGGCCCTGACCACCAACGGCTCTTTGCTCGCGCGCCACGCGCGGGCCTTGCGCGAGGCCGGCCTGCGCCGCCTCACGGTAAGCCTGGACGCACTCGACCCCGAGCGCTTCAGGCGCCTGTCCGGCGGCCGCGGCGAAATCGCCGACGTCCTCGCCGGCATCGCCGCGGCGCGCGAGGCCGGTTTCGATTCCATCAAGATCAACTGCGTGGTCCAGCGCGGCGTCAACGAAGACCAGGTGCTGCCCCTGGTCGAGCACTTCCGCGGCAGCGGCCACGTACTGCGTTTCATCGAATACATGGACGTGGGCAACTGCAACGACTGGAGCGCCGAGGGCGTGGTGAGTTCGCAGACCCTGCGCGACCGCATCCACGCGCGCTGGCCGCTGCGCGCGCTCGACGCCAATTACCGCGGCGAAGTCGCGGCGCGCTACGGCTTCGCCGACGGCCGCGGCGAGATCGGCTTCGTGTCCTCGATCAGCGCGCCGTTCTGCGGCGATTGCCACCGCTCGCGGGTGTCCGCCGACGGCCGCCTGTACACCTGCCTGTTCGCCGCCGAAGGCACCGACTTGCGACCGTCGCTGGCCTTGGGCGAGACCGCTTTCGCCGAACGCCTGGCCGCGCTGTGGTCGCGCCGCGGCGACCGCTACAGCGAATTGCGCGCCCTCGACGCGCCGCGCTCCAAGCGCCACGTCGAGATGTTCTTGATCGGCGGTTGAGGCGGTGATGTCGTCGCCAGCCTGCAGTGCGGTCCAGTCGTTCCCCGATGCGGCTTTCGGTTCCATGCTCTCCGGATCGCTCGAGGCGCAAGGCTTTCTTCGCTTGCCCGGCGTGCTCGGTGCGGTGGACCTCGTTGCGATGACGGCTCAGCTCGAAGCCTGCGATGGCGACGAGGCCGGCACCCGCAATCTGCTTCAACACGCGTGGTGCCGGGCATTGGTGGCGCCGTTGCGCCTGCGGCTTCGCGACCTGGGCGTGTTGGCCGAGGATGCGTTCGCCGTGCAATGCACTTTATTCCGCAAAAGCCAATCGCGTAACTGGAAAGTCGCCCTGCATCAGGACTTGTCGATCCCAGTGGCCGAGAAGGTCGCGGATGCGGCGCTCTCGGGTTGGTCGCACAAGGAGGGCTCGCATTTCGTCCAGCCGCCGGCGGCGCTCCTGGAGCGGCTGACGGTCGTGCGCATCCACCTGGATCCGTGTACCGATTCCGATGGGCCGTTGCGCGTGGTACCGGGTTCGCACCGGGCCGGAAAGCTCACTGCGCAAAGCGCGCGGGCATTGCGCCAGGACCGCGGCGAGACCGCATGCACCGCACAGCCGGGCGATCTGCTTATCATGCGACCGTTGCTGCTGCATGCTTCTTCCAAGGCCAGCCGGCCGCAAGGCCGGCGGCGTGTCCTGCATTTCCTGTTCGCTCCGTCCGACCCCGGACACGGACTGCGATGGAGTCTGGCGATTTGAAATCCAAACCTGCCCTTACCCATGTCGACCGCGACGGCCGCCCGGCCATGGTCGACGTGTCGGACAAATCGGTGACCGCCCGCGAAGCGGTCGCGCAGTGCCGGGTGCGCTTTCCCGCGGCGGTGGCGCTGCAACTGCGTGCCGACGGGCTCAACAGCAAGAAGGGCGCGGTGATCGACACCGCCATCATCGCCGGGACGATGGCGGTCAAGCGCACCCACGAGCTGATCCCGTTCTGCCATCCGCTGCCGATCGACGGCTGCCGCATCGACATCGACTGGGACAGCGACAATGCCTTGACGATCGAATGCGCGGTCAAGACCACCCACCGCACCGGCGTCGAGATGGAAGCGCTGACCGGCGCGACCGTCGCGGCGCTGACGATCTACGACATGTGCAAGGCCTTGTCGCATCGCATCGTGATCGGGCCGGCCAAGCTGACCGGCAAGCGCGGCGGCAAGCGCGATTTCGCTGCCGGCACCGCGCCGCGCGGAGACGAGCGATGAGCCGACTCACCGTGCTGTATTTCGCCAGCCTGCGCGACGCCGCCGGCGTCGCCAGCGAATCGGTCGAGGCCGATGCGGCCGATCTGCGAGCACTGTACGAGGCCTTGCGCCAGCGGCACGGCTTCGTCCTGCCGGTCGAGCGCTTGCGCGTGGCCGTCGACGGCGCCTTCGCGCGCTGGGACGAAGCGCCGCGCGCCGGCAGCGAAGTGGCCTTCATCCCACCGGTCTCGGGAGGCTGAATGAGCCGTTTCGCCCTGTCCGAACAGCCCTTCGAGATCGCGCCGCTGCGCGCGCAACTGCTCAGCGACCGCGCCGGCGCCTACGCCAGCTTCGAGGGCTGGGTGCGCGACCACCACGGCGGCCGCGCGGTCGCCGGCCTGCGTTACGAAAGCTATGCCGCGCTCGCCCTGGCCGAAGGCGAGCGGGTGCTGGACGAAGCCATCGAGCGCTTCGCCATCGTCGATGCGCGCTGCGTGCACCGCGTCGGCGACCTGGCGATCGGCGAACTGGCGGTCTGGGTGGGCGTCAGCGCCGCGCACCGCGAGGCCGCGTTCGCCGCCTGCCGCTACATCATCGACGAGACCAAGGCGCGGGTGCCGATCTGGAAGCACGAGCGCTATGCGGATGGGGATGCGGATTGGCTGCATCCGACCGCTCCCGCGTAAGGCGGAGCCGGGTATCGGCATCGAGGCGATCGAACCATCCGCGGGTTTCGCTAAATAGCCGACGCAACCGCTCAACGGCACGAGTCCAGGCATCGTTCTGAGTTAGCTTCAACCTCCCGCAGCGAACCACCGGAGCCGTCATGTCCCGTGCCCTGTGCCTGTCCCTCCTGCTCGCCGCCGCCATGCCGGCGTTTTCGGGCGAGCTTCTGGTCGGCAACAAATCCGCCGACACCGTCTGGCGGCTGTCGCTCGACGACGGCCGCAAGCTCGGCGAATTCGCCACCCGCCAGGCGCCGCACGAAATCGCGGTCAGCCACGATGGCGGCATCGCGCTGGTGGCCAACTACGGCAGCCGGGAAACCCCGGGCAATACCTTGAGCGTGCTCGACCTGCGCGGCGGCAAGCCGACGCGCACCATCGACTTTGGCCGCCATGGCCGCCCGCACGGTTTGCGTTTCCTGCCCGGCGACCGCGAAGCCCTGGTCACCACCGAGGCCTCCGGCCAGTTGCTGCGCATCGACGTCGCCAGCGGCCGCATCGTCGCCGAGATCGCCATGGGCGAAGGGCGCGGGCATATGGTCGCGGTGTCGGCCGACGGCAAGACTGCCTACGTCAGCAAGATCGACCGCGGCACCATCAGCCGCGTCGACCTGGACCGCAATGCCAAGAGCGCAGAAGTCGAAGCGGGCGAGGGGGCCGAAGGTCTGGCGGTGCGGCCCGGCAGCGACGAGGTCTGGGTCGGCAATCGCGAAGCCGGCACCGTGACCGTGCACGACGCGCGCACGCTCGCGCTGCGCAAGACCTTGCCGAGCCCGGGGTTTCCGATCCGGGTCGCGTTCACCGCCGACGGCCGCCATGCCCTGGTCAGCAACGCGCGCGCGGCGACCGTCGCGGTGTTCGATGCCAAGCGGAAGAAGGCGGTGGCGACGATCGCCCTGGCGCGCGAGGGCGCCGAGTACCGCGATACCTTGCTCGGCCGCGCCGCCTTGCCGATCGGCGTGATCGCCGACCCGAAGCGGCCGCGGGTTTATGTCGCGATCAGCGGCGGCGACGAGGTCGCGGTGATCGACCGCAAGACCTGGAAGCCGATCGCCTACTGGAAGACCGGGCGCGAGCCCGATGCGCTGGCCTGGTCGCTGCGCGCGGATTGACGGGTTGGCCGGTCACCGACCGAGTGCTACCGGGGGATGGGGGGATCCGGTAGGCGGGGCGCCAAGCGCGGCTACCGTGCGAACCGCGTCCGGAGAGCGGGGCCTGCGGAAAACCAGGGGCCCGAAAAGGCGGCGGCCCCGCAAGCGTGACTCCGGCGCCCGAATCGGTCGATACCGTTGCTGCCTTCCGGCCCTGGCGGGATTTTCAACTTATCGTCGCGGAGGCGCCAACGGGGCCACCATAGAGAACGAAGGCGCTGTAGCGCTTTCGCGGCTCCGATAGGCAGTCGGGTGGTCCGTGGGACGACCCGGTTGTCGACCGGAGAGCCCAGTATTCTGCCTGAAGCCGCCATCGCGGCGCAATCTCGGCGCCGGTGGCCTCGAAACGACTGCCTGTGCCGGGGGGCGGGCGGTCGCGGTGCGCGAAGCGCTCGCTGGCCCGGCGCTAGAATCGAGCGATGCGCATAGCCGTCATTTCCGATGTTCATGGCAACCTGGGGGCGCTCGATGCGGTCCTGGCCGATATCGAGCGGCGCGGCGCCGATCTCGCGGTCAATCTGGGCGACCTGCTGTCCGGCCCGCTGCAGCCGCGCGAAACCGCCGACCGCCTGATCGCGCTCGGCTGGCCGACCATCGCCGGCAATCACGAACGCCAGGTGCTGAACGACCCGCCCGAGCGCATGAGCGCGTCCGACCGCCACGCCGTCGCCGAGATCCGCCCCAGCCAGCGCGAGTGGCTGCGCAGCCTGCCGCCGACCTGGCGCCTGAACGAGGAGGTGCTGCTGGTCCATGGCACCCCGCGCAGCGACCTGGAATGTTTCATCGAGACCGTCGACGCGCATGGCATGCGCCCGGCTCATGGCGACGAAGCGATGCAGCGTGCCGGCGGCACCGATGCGCGGGTGATCCTGTGCGGACACACCCACGTACCGCGCAGCCTGCGCCTGGCCGATGGGCGTCTGGTCGTCAATCCCGGCAGCGTCGGCCTGCAGGCTTACGAGGGAGAGCATCCGTATCCGCACCGGGTCGAGACCGGTTCGCCGCAGGCGCGCTATGCCATGGTCGAGCGGATCAACGGCGAGTGGAGCGCGCAGTTGCTCGCGGTCGATTACGACTGGGAGGCGGAAGCCGAACGGGCCTTGCGCAACGGCCGGCCCGATTGGGCGCGTGCGTTGGCGACGGGCTACGTGTAGCCGGGTGCGGCCCGGGCCGGCTTGCTGCGAACGATCCGTTCGCAGGTTTCGGAGATCGGCGCGGGGCGAATCCGCCCCGCGCCGCGCCGCTTACCTCTGCACCAGGAACTGCGCCATCGGATAGTTGAAGGTGTGGCACTGCTCGAAGACCAGCCGCTCGCGATTGACCGTGGCGAAGGATTCGTGGCGCCCCATCAGCTGGCACGACTGCCACTTCACATAAGGCATGTCGCCACCGCGCGGCCGGTAAGTGACCGGAATCGACGGCGGGCCGATATGGCTCTGGAACGACCGCGCCGCATCGGTGCAGGCGATGAAGCTCAGGTTGGCGTTCGCCGCGTCCCAGCCGCAATCCATCAGCTTGCTCTTGGCGTGGCGCAGTTCGAAGCGCACGCCCATCACGATCAAGGTCTTGACCGTATTGTTGTGCGGGCCCGGCGGCAGGTCGAAGAATACCGACGGCACGTCCTGGGTTTCGTTGCACTGGATCCACGAGCCGCCGTAGACGTTGATGTAGCCGCCGCGGGCGAAGCGCAGCAAGGTGCCGCTCTGGTATTCGAACTTGCAGTCGCGGAACCAGAAGTTCAGGAACTGGTCCTGCTGGCTGTGGGTCGGCGTCATGCCCGAATGCAGGAAGGCGTCGCCGAGCACCACGTCGTTGGCGAGGTGGCAGCGGTTGAACGCCCACTCCGAGTTGAGGTTGGAATCGGCCGGACCGTCCAGGCCGATCACCCGGTTCCAGGGACCGCGCCATTCGACATCGTCGAAAGCGAAGTCCTGGTTGATGCCGCCGGCCACCGAAGCCCAGCAATAGATCCAGTTGAGCCCCGGACGCGCGGCGCGGAAGCTGATCTCGCGCACCCGCAACTGGCGCAGGCGGCCGTAGGCAGTCAGCAGATTGTTGGCGAACGCATCGCCGGCGCTCGGGGCGGCGTCGAACAGGATCTCCGAGCTGCGCTTGCCCTGGCCTTCGATCACATAGCCGTTGATCTTGGTCTTGCCGGTGTCCGGCCCCTTCGGCAGCAGCGCGTCGGCCTTGGTCACGCGATAGATGCCGGCCGGGAAATACAGATGGTGGGTCAGCCAACCGTTGCCGTTCCTGGACGCGAACACCGCGTCGCGCGCGCGCTCGATCGCGGCGGTGTCGTCGGTGCTGCCGTTGCCGACCGCGCCGTAGTCCTTGACGTTGATCCGGCCCGGGTCGGTACCGACGAGCGCGGTCGACGCGAACGCGCCATCGCGGCGCGGCGGCGGCGCGCCGCCGATGGCCTCTTCTGGGTACATCGAACCGCCGATCGAGGCGGCGGTGGTGGCCGCCGCGGCCGCACCGGCGCCGGCGATCATGCCGGCCGCGCCGATCAACTTGCGGCGCGAACGCGAATGGGGGCCGGTATCGGCGTTTGCATCGGAACTCGTGGTCTTCTTGCTCATTTGGCATCCTGGGTAAGTGCCCGGATCGGGCATGACGTGACGGGCGCGACCGGCGGAGGGGATGCAGTGGGCACATACGGCAGCGAACGTCGCGCGCAATCTATGCGCCGACGCCGCCGGCCGATGCGATGCACGACGCAGTTTTCCCGGACGGGCGCCGCCGCGTTTGTAACGATCCGTCTTAGTGAGCCTGCGGTCGCGCTCCGGCGGTGGCGGCGCGGCGATGCTGCGGCTGCGCAGCGATCGCGCGGGCCGGGCGAGGGCGGGTGTCGGCGTGAGGTTCGAGCGGCATCGGGTGGACGTCCGTCACCGCTCAGCTTGCGTCGGCACGGCCTGCGGAAGCCGTTCGGAGGCATCGCGGCGGCAGCGTCGCAGCCGCGGATTTTGTGCGCGCCATCTCTGTTTGTAGTTCTGCCGAAAAGCCTCGCGTTGTACTGGCATTCGGTAACCCGTTGCGCCTAAAGTGAGCGCCGAACGCACCCTCGCATGCATCCGTTGCCGACGCCGGTCTTGCGTCGCTGCGGTTGAGATGCGCAGGCATAGTATCGACTTGCCGACCTAAGGAATGGGAGCAACGCAGATGGATTTGCCCGCACGCACCGCGGCCGCCGCACGGCCGGCCGCCGGGATCGAAACTTCCCCCGTTTTCGTTGTCGCCGACGCGACGCCGCCGCCATGCCCCGGCCCGGGCCGGCGGCTGCTCGTCGCCGCGCGGACATAAGCACCGATCAAGCTGCACACGAACTCCGACGGTTGGCCGTTGGAAGTCGAAATCCCCCATGCCGGCGCCGGCGGTCCTCCCTCACCGACCGAGCGCACGGCCTCTCCAAGCTCCATAGAAGGAATGACCATGACAGTTGTCGCAATGGATGCCGACAATGAGGCCGAACGCCGGCCGGCTCGAAACCGCATCGGCTGGAACCTGGCCCTGGCCTCGCTGGGCTTGCTGCTCGCCTCGGGCGCGCAGGCGCAGGAAACGGTAAAGCTGTGGCGCACCAACAGCCTCGCGCTGGCGCCTCAGACCACCGAAGCCGCAATGCAGCAGGGCATCAGGAATTACTTCGCTCAGTTCGGCGGCCCGCCGATGAGCATGTACGTCAAGAGCCAGAGCGCGCTCAACAACAAGACCGTCTACAAGTACGCGATCGAGCCGAAGCCGCCGACCTTGACCGACTGGGCCTACAGGGAGCTCAACGACCCGTCGGGCACGCCGACGCAGGCCTCGCTGGAGGCGATCGTCGCCCGCATCAAGCAGGGCTACGACGCCCAGAGCGTCGCCCAGGGCTGCGCGGCGGCCAGCACGGTCACGCCGACGGTCTGGACGACCGATCTCACCTGGTCGACCAGTCCGATCGCGATCCGCGAATCCACGCCCACCGACGTCAAATACATGGTGGCGCCCGGGGGCGGCGGGGCCTGTTATCTCACCAATACCCAGGTCAAGATCGTCAAGGATCGGGCGGCCAGTTGCCCCGGCCTGCTCATGACCTGGAAGAGCGATCTCAGCGCCTGTGCCGCCGGGCCCAGCTTCGATATGGTGTATTACAGCGAGCCGTTGCCGAGCAACGAGTGCCCGGTCGGCAATCCTTGCGACCCGACAACCGGGGACAAGTCCGAGCCGGCGCACGATTTCGATCTGGGCTGGATTGCATTCGATCGACACTACCATTCGCTAACGTCGACTGTCGCTGGCGGATTCGGTTACGGATGGACGCATTCGCATAATCTGCGGCTGTCGGTCGGCCCCGATCCGACCACGCCTTCCGACCCGACGGTCCGTATTGGTTTCATCGAAGCCGATGGTTCGCAGGTCGCGTTCACGCCGGTGGGTGCCGCGTACGAGGCAAACGACCAGAGCGGCGACCGGATCGTCGCCGACGGCGCGCAGTGGCTGATGCATCGCAGCGACCGGGTGCTGCGTTTCGACGCCGCCGGCCGTCTGCTGGAGCAGCGTTTCGAGAACGGTTCGGTCCTGAGCTATAGCTACGACGCCATGCGCCGCCTGGGCTCGATTTCCCATAACAGCGGCCGCAGCCTGGTGTTCGAGTACACCGCCGGCGGCGACGACGCGCCGATCACGGCGATCCGCTCGGCCGGCGTAGCGCTCGCGTCTTTTGCCTATAACGCCAATGGACAGGTCGAAACCGTCACCTATCCTGGCGGCGAGTCGCGGACCTATCACTATGAAGATACGAGGTTTCCCCTCAATCTGACTGGCGTGACCGCGGAAGGCGGCCAGCGCTACAGTACGTTCAATTACGACGCCAAGAATCGGGTGACCCTAAGCGTCCATTCCGGTAACGCCGACCGCGTCACCCTGACCTATCCCTCGACGGGTGGTTCCATCGTCACCGATCCTCTCGATCGTCAGACCACCTATGCCCTGACTGCCTCGCCGGCGAGCGGCGCGCCGCGCAAGGTCAGCGGCCTGACCGACACCCGTGGCACCATCGGCAGGACTTATTACGACGAGACCACCGACTTCCGCCGCCGCCTCGACACGGTCACCGACCGCAACGGCACCCAGACCAAGCACACGTACGCCGAAGCCAACGACCCGGTCACCGGGCAGCCGGCGCGCACGCATACGGTCAAGGAGGCGGTCGGCCTGGCGCAGGAGCGCAGCAGCCTCGAACGCCGCGACGTGGCCAGCAACCGCACCGTGCTGACCCAGGTCGGCAACCGCGAGACCCGCATCGTACGCAACGCGCGCCTGCAGCCGGTCACCGTCACCGTGCGCGACACGGTCAGCAACCAGACCCGCACGACGACCTACGCCTATTGCGAAGCCGCCGATGTCGCGGCCAGCAACAGCACCTGCCCGATCCTGGGCCTGGTCAAGTCGGTCGACGGCCCGCGGACGGATGTCAACGACGTCACGACGTTCCAGTACTACGGCAGCGACGACAGCACCTGCGCGACCCAGCCGGCGCTGTGCACCTACCGCAAGGGCGACCTGCGCAAGGTCGTCGACGCATTGGGTCGCAGCACCGAGACCTTCGGCTACGACCCGCAGGGCCGCCCGCTATCGGTCGTCAACGCCAACGGAATCGTCACGGACTACGAGTACCACCCGCGCGGCTGGCTGACCGCGACCAAGGTCCGCGGCGCCGACAACAACGTCGAGACCGACGACCGCATCACCCGCGTCGAGTACTGGCCGACCGGCCTGGTCAAGCGCATCACCCCGCCGGGCGGCGCCTACATCACCTACACCTACGACACCGCCCAGCGCCTGACCAGCGTGTCGGACAAGGCCGGCAACAAGATCCAGTACACCCTCGACCTGGCCGGCAACCGCAAGCAGGAAGACACCAAGACCGCGACCGGCACCCTGAGGCGCACCCTGTCGCGCGTGTTCAACACCCTGGGCCAGTTGCAGACCGCCAAGGATTCGCTGGCGCATGCGACCACCTTCAGCTACGACACCGACGGCAACCCGGACCTGACCACCGACGCCTTGAACCGCGTCACCAACCAGGACCACGACCCCCTCAATCGCCTCAGCCGCACCCTGCAGGACGTCGGCGGCCTCGCGGTCGAGACCAAGCTGGAATACAACGCGCTCGATCAAGTCACCAAGGTCACCGACCCGAAGGGCCTGGACACGACCTACGGTTACAACGGCTTCGGTGATCAGATCCAGTTGACGAGCCCGGACACCGGCGTCACCACCTACGGCTACAACAGCGCCGGCCTGCTCGCGAGTAAGCAGGACGCCAACGACGCCAGCCCGCATACCTACACCTACGACGCCCTGAACCGGCCGAAGACGGTGTCCTACGGCGGCGGCGCGAACGATGTCGAGTACGACTACGACACGGTCAACACGGTCTGCGCCGCCGGCGAGAACTTCGCCCTCGGCCGCGTCACCGCGATGCGCACCGACGGCACCGAGTTGAAGTACTGCTACGACCGTTGGGGCCAGCTCGTGCGCAAGGTGCAGACCGTCGGCACCCGCAGCTTCACCCTGCGCTATGCCTACACCAGCTCGGGCCAGGTGCGCACCATCACCTACCCGGATAACGCCATCGTCGACTACGTCCGCAACACCCTGGACCAGGTCACCGAAGTCGGCGTCAAGCCGGCCGGCGGCGTGCGCACGGTGCTGCTCAACAATGCGGCTTACGAACCGTTCGGCCCGGCCACCGGCTGGACCTACGGCAACGGCCGCAGCCTGGCCCGCTCCTACGACCAGGACTACCGCGCCAAGACGATCCTCGACAACGCTGCCGGTGGCTTGTCGCTGGCTTATGGCTATAACGAAGTCGGCGAGCTGACCGAACTCAAGGACGGCCTGCAAAGCGCGTTCCTGGCCAAGTACGACTACGACACCCTGGGCAGGCTGAAGATCACCCGCGACGGCCCGACCGGCACGCCACTGGAGACCTACGGCTACGACGCCACCGGCAACCGCAACAGCCTGCTGCACGGCGGCATCACCACCAACTACACATACCCGGGCACGAGTCACCGCCTGAGCAACGTCGGCGGCATCAGCCGCGGCTACGACGCGGTCGGCAACACCACCAGCATCGGCGGTACGGCGAGGGAGTTCGTCTACAACGCCAACGACCGCATGAGCCAGGTCAAGCAAGCCGGCGTGGTGAAGGTCAGCTACCGCTACAACGCCGAGGGCGAGCGAGTCTCGCGGGCCGACAACGCGACCGGTGCGATCACCGGTTACACGCTGTACGACGAAGCCGGCCATTGGCTGGGCGACTACGACGCCAACGGCGCGACCAAGCAACAAGCCATCTGGCTGGGCGACGCCCCGGTCGGCCTGGTCGTCGGCGCCGGCGTCGCCCAGACCCTGCGTTACGTGCAACCCGACCACCTGGGCACCCCGCGCGCGGTGATCGACCCGAGCCGCAACCTCGCGGTCTGGACCTGGGACGCCAAGGGCGAAGCCTTCGGCAACAACCCGCCGAACCAGGACCCCGATCTGGACGGCACCGCGTTCGTATTCGATATGCGCTTCCCGGGGCAACGGTATGACGCGGCTACGGGGCTGAACTACAACTACTTCCGGGATTACGATGCGGCTACCGGGCGGTATGTGCAGAGCGATCCGATTGGATTAGAGGCGGGAACGTCTACATATACATACGTCGAGGCTATGCCCTTACTTGCATTTGATCCACTTGGGCTGCAACAGCAGATGCGTGGCTTCGGTCCGGGTACTCAACAACGCGCGTCGCTTGCCCTTCACCTCGTGAAAAATGGAGCAACTGTCGAGCGGTACTCCAAACTGATGAATCCTCAGTCCGAGCCGAAGACTAGTCTTGTCGAGGCTTCTAAGGATTTTTTAAGAAATTACTCGGATATGCGGGATGCGAATACGATTGGTGCCGACAAGTACTTTCACTGCAAAGCTAACTGTGAAGCTTCTAGACGTGGCTCGGATGCCGAATGGCTTGCATGTAGAATTTCAAATGGCAGGGAGATTTTTGACCAAAATGTGAAAGGTGATCCTCGAAGTGCAGCTGAAGCCGATCAAGTTGCGAATCGAACTGGGCGAAACGGCAGTCAGGCGCCCCAATCATGTGAACAAGTGTGTGAAGTGTTTCGGCCCAATGGGCTATCAGCCAAATATTAATTCCGCCTTATGAAGAAGCGCGTACTTAGAGCCGTAATTTTTTCTGTCACGTTTATAGCGATTTGTGCGGCATTGGTTTTTTTTAAGAATGTCGTCGAAAGCTCTATTACGGAGCAAGTTGATATTGACAAGTGTCTTGATTCAGGGGGGAGGTGGGATGGCCGCCTGAGGCACTGTGAGCGTGCCGATGCAGAGAATTTTCGGCAATAGCTGTAGGTAGACGCTTGGAGGTGTCGCGATTGCGTGAGCTCAGGGCGTTGGTTCAGTTGGTCCTTGAGTCAAGAAAAAACCGGGTCAGAGCACCTTTCCGTCTAGCCTCTGTCGGAAGCCACTCTGACCCGATTCGCAGGTGCTGTGCTTGAAAAAACCGGGTCAGAGCACCTTTCCGTCTAGACCTCTGTCGGAAGCCACTCTGACCCGGTTCGCAGCGGCACGGCCAGGGAGTTCGTCTACAACGCCAACGACCGCATGAGCCAGGTCAAGCAGGCCGGCGTGGTAAAGGCCAGCTACCGCTACAACGCCAAGGGCGAGCGGGTCTCGCGGGCCGACAACGCGACCGGCGCGATCACCGGCTACACGCTGTACGACGAAGCCGGCCATTGGCTCGGCGACTACGACGCCAATGGTGCGACCAAGCAGCAGGCCATCTGGCTGGGCGACGCACCGGTCGGCCTGGTCGTCGGCGCCGGCGTCGCCCAGACCCTGCGCTATGTGCAACCCGACCACCTGGGCACCCCGCGCGCGGTGATCGACCCGAGCCGCAACCTCGCAATCTGGACCTGGGACGCCAAGGGCGAAGCCTTCGGAACAACCCGCCGAACCAGGACCCGGATAGGACGGCATCGCGTTCGTATTCGATATGCGGTTTCCGGGGCAGCGGTATGACGCGACCAAAAAACCGGGTCAGAGCACCTTTCCGTCTAGCCTCTGTCGGAAGCCACTCTGACCCGGTTCGCACTCAAACCGCGTGGTCGGGTAATTTTGGATCTTACAACGTCAAGACGGTGGTGCTATCGATGCCCACATGGGATATCGGTAACGCTAACGGTATTGCAGTTGCAGTCGGCGACGAGGCGTCTTGGGTTAATGAGGTATGGATGAACAAGGTCAATGGTTCATGCCAGGCCAGTGGGGCGATGCAACTTTTGCTCATGAAGCGGACCACCTTCTTGGCCTTGGTGACTATGGTCCGGGCATCATGGGCAGGAAGTTGAGCGATATCCCCGTGAATGAGCAAAACATCAAAGACGTACTTAACTCTAGAAATGAGGCGATCAGACATGGCTGCGGTTGCAAATAAATCTATAATCATTGCTGTTCTATTTTCCGTGTCCGCTTGTCATGCCGGGAAAAGCGTAACTGTGCTCAGTGAGCGGCATCGGGTCTGCGCTAACCTTCCGCTGGGAGCCTCTTTTCACTCTAGCTCGCCAGGTCCGGATTTCGATGTGGGTGAGCTGAAAGTGGATGGGATAGATGTTGAGGTTCTAATTGGTGGTCATCCCGGTTTCACCCAGCAAGTTAGAATGAAAGGTCTAGAGGCCAGGGGCGGCTTTAAATTTTTGGGGAGGGAGCGAAACTCTGGCCAGGACCGAATTTTACTTGCTCATAACCGGGAGGGTAAATCACGGCCGTTGTTTGTAAGGTTTTCGGCGATTGATCTAAAGGTCGTTGAGCCTTTGTTGAGGAAGAGTGATTTCCTTGTGGATTGCGAGTAGGGATTAAGCTTGCGGCGTGGCAATGGGGCGGCGGGATTGATTTTAGGTAGTCGGTCGAAAATAGGAGGGTGTTTTAGAAGTAATCCGGCTTCTTGTGTGGCGTTCGCAACTCCGTAAGCCATGTCGCCGAAGTCGGTGCCAAGCCGGCCGGCGGTGTGCGCACGGTGCTGCTCAACTAAAAAACCGGGTCAGAGCACCTTTCCGTCTAGCCTCAAAAACCGGGTCAAAAACCGGGTCGGAGCACCTTCCGTCTAGCCCCTGTCGGAAGCCACTCTGGCACGGTTCGGGCTGGCGCCCTACATGCACAGGTGAACTGATGAAAACTGCATTGGCAGCTCTGATTCTCAGCGTTTGCACATTCGCAAATAAAAACCGGGTCAGAGCACCTTCCGTCTAGCCCCTGGCGGAACCACTCTGACCCGGTTCGCAGGATCACCCGCGACGACCCCAGCAACACGCAGATCGAGATCTACGGACACGACAAGACCGGCAACCGCAACAGCCTGCTGCACGGTGGCATCACCACCAACTACACCTACCCGGGCACGAGTCACCGCCTGAGCAACGTCGGCGGCGTCGGCCGCGGCTACGACCTAGTCGGCAACACCACCAGCATCGGCGGCACGGCCAGGGAGTTCGTCTACAACGCCAACGACCGCATGAGCCAGGTCAAACAAGCCGGCGTGGTCAAAGCCAGCTACCGCTACAACGCCAAGGGCGAGCGGGTCTCGCGGGCCGACAACGCGACCGGCGCGATCACCGGCTACACGCTGTACGACGAAGCCGGCCACTGGCTCGGCGACTACGACGCCAACGGCGCGACCAAGCAGCAGGCGATCTGGCTAGGCGACGCCTCGGTCGGCCTGGTCGTCGGCGCCGGCGTCGCGCAGACCCTGCGTTACGTGCAACCTGACCACCTGGGCACCCCGCGTGCGGTGATCGACCCGAGCCGCAACCTCGCGGTCTGGACCTGGGACGCCAAGGGCGAGGCCTTCGGCAACAACCCGCCGAACCAAGACCCGGATCAGGACGGCACCGTGTTCGTGTTCGATATGCGGTTCCCGGGGCAGCGGTATGACGCGACTACAGGGCCGAATTACAACTACTTCCGGGATTACGATGCGGGTACCGGTCGGTATATGCAGAGTGATCCGATCGGGTTAGCTGCTGGTATCAATACCTATGTCTATGTTCGCGGGAACCCGATAAGCCTAATAGATCCGCGGGGTTTAAAAGATCTTGACCTTGGGCTCGGATATAAAGGGCGTGTGGACCCATTCATTTCCGGAGGGGTGTCTTTGTTTGAGATTCATGTAAAGAATCCAAGAGGCACAGAGATCGGAGTCCTAGGGCCAGACGGCGAGTGGCTAAACAAGCATGGATTCAAAGGGAAGCCAGAGGGCATTCCTGATGCCGTGTGCGACAAGGCAAGGGGGGAGGTGGTAGCACAGCTCAGGTCCCGAAAAATTCTACCTGCGAAAGGAATGGTTAATATAAAAGGCGCCAATCTCGGGCGAATTTTGAGCGCTGCGATCCGAACGGGCGGTGCAGCAGGGACGGTCCTTGCCAGTCCAAGTCTCGAAAGGTTGTGTTCAATTGATCCTTTCCATCCAGCTTGCTGAGGCTTTGAGAATGTTTTTATTGAGAAAGGATCGCCCTGCTAACTCACTGGACGAGTGGGACGTTGGGTGGCAGAAATACCAAGAATATTTGGCTTCAATTTCCTCATCGCTGCCGGAGTCTGTGCTTTCTTATGCCTTGGCAGACTGGCACTACGATCATATGGATCATCGAGCGCCTCACGATTCATGGCTTCAGAAGGTAGAGGTAATCGAGTCGGCCGGAAATGGCGAGCGCGGTCCTAAGGGCGCTCGTATGATCCTGACACTTCTCGGTGCGTACCATGATGGAATCATCGAGATTGAGTACTTTGGTATCCATTCCTATGCCATGCATCGCGGTTCTGCGATTTTCGGTGATTGGCTGTACGACGAGGTGAGGCTATCGGACGAAGGTAATGTTCTTCATGAGGTGGAGTTCGATAAAGGATCGCTGCTTGTTGTTTGTCAGGATTTTATATATAAGTGGCTGCCATGTAATTGAGTTGAATTAGAAGGCTTTTTTGGTCGGGCTCGTGTTCTCGTCTAAAGTAATGGCCCGCTAAGTGAGGCTCTCTATCTTGGAGCGCGCCTATGTGGCGCTCTATTTTTTTGTATTATTTGGCTAATGTTACTCGCAGCGCTCTGGCGGCACGGCTCATGTCGCGGATGTCCAATGCCAGTTAAAAAATGCGGCTAATTTTATTTTCTGGAAGGCAGGCGAGGATGTTGGAATATTTTTCATACAAGACCAGCTTGCCAACCAAGACGATTTATCGTGACTAGTTGGGGTTTCTCGGTCCCCGTTGCGGGATCGGGTACGAACCGGGTCAGAATCGGCCTCCGACAGAGGCTAGACGGAATGGTGCTCTGATCCGGTTTTTCTCTGATGACCAGGAGTTTGCGCCCGGCTACGGCGAGCGCCCTGACTTGCAGTCCGCGAAGAGAGCCGCCGAAAAGAGTGCGAAAGAGGCGCTTGGCGCCAAATCTGTCCACCACGTCACATGCAGGTGCACGAATCCTAAGGGCGACCGCATAAACCCAACAAGTAAAACTGAGTTCAATTCCATGGCCAATCTTTATTTAAGACATCAGCTCGATCTCGCGATTGAGCAAATAAATTCGGGAAGTTGCTCCGTTGCAAAGGACATCCTCGAGCCTCTCGTAAAGCTTCTAGTGCCAGAAGCGATTTACCTTTATTCAACATTTAGTATCGCAGGCACGGAATCGAATACTGACTTTGAGAGGCGCAGTATTTCCTTGCTCAACGATGCAGCAATGCTTGGCTACGCACCGGCCATGCACGCTCTTGGTGAGTATTACGAAAGCGGTGACTTGTTAGACATTGATATGAAACAGGCTGAACTATTATTTAGCTCAGCCGCTGCTCAAGGGCATATGCGATCGAAGTTCAGGTATGGACTGATTCTTCTTGATGACCAACGGCCAAGCAGTCGAGACCAAGCACAGCGCTTGATTCGAGAGGCTGCTGAAGCAGGAATTGAAGAGGCTGCCGACTTTTTAAGGGGGATGGAGTAGTTAGCCATAACCCATAGCAGGGCCCCTCTAAAAAACCGGGTCAAAGCACCTTTCCGTCTAGCCTCTGTCGGAAGCCACTCTGACCCGGTTTGCAGGTGCTGTGCTTGGGCGTGAAAAACAAGGCTGAAGTGCATGCGGGAACAGCGAAAGGCTAATGCCATTATGGGAACTGCCGTGCGAAATATAAGGAGTGAGGTCATTTCACAAGTATTTCGTGGTTCAGCGCTGGTTCTTATTTTGAGTGCTTCGAGCGGTGCGGCGATGGCCGATAAGGTGGTTGCTTCAAGGCCAATGGCTCAGCGTTTAGCGAAGGCATCAGTCTATGGCGTAGGCGTAATAAGGTGGGGGGCAATGCCAGAGGCCGTGTCTGTGCCACGAATTTTTAAATATCAGGTCGATTTCACGAAAGGGAAGAAGCCCAAGAAGACGCTTATATGCACGGATCAGCCGTACTCGGTTGGTCAGAAGGTCCTGTTTGCCTATGGCGACTCGCGTGATGCTCGGTGCGGGAATGGTTACGCTTACATACCTGCAACCAGCTACAACGAGTTTGTTTATCCCGTCTACGATGACGCTATGAACGACAGGTCCTGGGTTCAGCTTAGACCCGCGCATGCAGAGGATCTTGGGTGCGAGAGCATTACCTACATCGATCTCTCGCTCAAGGAGTCGAAGCAGAAGAGCGACCCCAATATTGATTTCTCTGGAATCCCTGGCACCGGGAAGTACTTTGACCTCAAAGGGCTCTCCACCTGCCTCGCCAAAGTCGGAATTAGTCTTGGCTGAACCAATTGGCGGGCCAGGGCATCGAAGCGCGAGCTGGATAACCTAGGCTCTACCCGCTCTGATCGTATGGATGGTTCGATAAACCTTATTGTCTGATCGCTTTGAGGGGGCTGATGTCCCTGGAGTACTCATATGGCTTTATCGTTGGCACCGAATAAGGAGAGGGTCGCCAAGCTAGAGGAGGCGATTGACTGGCAGAAAAAATTCCCCAGCTACGTGTTCAACAATAAAGCTATCAAGGGGTTTTTCGTCGTCGAATCAGGGGTGTTGTCTACTCACGAGTTTCTCGAATTTATTCTGAAGGATGATGGCGTTACAAGCGACGCCCCTTTGACCATAGTTGTTCGTCTGGCTGGCCAGGAGTCGAAAGATCTGGTTTTTGCCGCGGCCACCGTGGGTGAATTAAGAGACGTAAGAATTTATCTAATGCAAACCGAGCTCGATCTTTTTCGCTCGGTCGTTGCCGTGAGCGTTGCGCCGTCGAAATGGGTGGCGTATGAAGAGATTGGCGAGGATTTTGCCGTTCTAGCCGTATTTGACGAGGACACTTGGGGGCGCTGGTCATCGAAAGATAGCGGGGTCCTCGACTACCTCATCAGCGAGGGGCGAATCGCCGAAATGCTGGCGAGCGACGATCCGCTCTGGTGGCATCGGGGCTTTCTGAAGGATATATTGTCTGCCTACGGCCAAGCCGGAGAGCGTTGAGCATGCCAAATCTGCTCGCTCGCAGGCGGGCACTTCTAAGTTGCTTCGGGCGCGGACGGGATAATCAAAGGTCGCGTAGCGGTCGGCGGAACGTCGGAACGCCAAGTCATGGGGTGGATAGGTTGAGTATGGATCCTGTAGATCAGATGTTCGATGTCATCTGCAGGATGTCAGCTGCGCAACTGGCTTTTTTGGCTCTGTTTATGCTTATCCCGGCGGTTGGGGCCAATTTCGTCTTTCATCTGAATAACAAGAGGCTGGGGCGAAGCCCGGTTTCTCGCAATCCATTTTTCATGATGGCCACATTCAATGCGCGCGAATGGCTTATGTTCGGAGTCGTTCACCTGCTGACGATTGCTGCGGCGGCAGCTGCTTTCAGGGCCGGCTGATTGGTTTCGATGGCGACGCCCACCATGTTCGAAGGACGTTCTGTCCGCGATTGGGTGTGGTTTTACTTGCGAGTGAACGAAGTCGGCTGTCCGATGAGCTGGTGTCGGAGCGCAAGTGATGAGTAAGTCCCATATGGCAGGATGGTTGCTTATCGCAACCTGCTTCGCGTTGGCGCTTTATTTATCGCTCCGCTCGGTAGCTGCCCTAGATAAGGGCTATTCGTGGAACGACATGGATTGGAATCGGGACGGCAGCACGAGCCTCTCCGAGTTCCTATCGGCCGGCGATGTCGGCGTGAGGCAAGCCAAACGCGACGATCGCGACTGCAAAGAGTATTTTTCTTACAAGGACGGCTTGCCGATCAAGACGGTTTGCCTGGACTAGTTATGGTTTCACGATCCCCATTGCGGACCGGGCGCCCGCGCAAACCTTGTGTCTCGATTCGTCTTCAACGCCGTAATTCGGTATCGAGCTCATTCAAAAGCTCGCCGAAGCGACCGCGGTCTTGAATCGGGGACGGCAGGCGTCGCAGGACGCTGCGTACCGCGGGCGATGCGAGGTTCGCCGCCCAGCGCAGTCGTTCGTTGCCGACATCCGTGTCGTTCCCTGCTTCGAGTTCGAGGGCGAGCGCTTGATGGACCGCCGCGTCGAGCACGTGTTTGACCTGGTGCGGCGTAGCAAGGGGATGCAGATAAGCCGCGGCCAACAAAAACCGGGTCAGAGCACCTTCCGTCTAGCCCCTGTCGGAAGCCACTCTGACCCGGTTCGCAGTGCCCGACATTTGTAAAATTAATGATTGACGATGGTTGGAACTGGGCAGCACGAGCCTCTCTGAGTTCCTATCGGCCGGCGATGTCGGCGTGAGGCAAGCCAAACGCGACGATCGCGACTGCAAAGAGTATTTTTCTTACAAGGACGGCTTGCCGATCAAGACGGTTTGCCTGGACTAGTTATGGTTTCACGATCCCCATTGCGGACCGGGCGCCCGCGCAAACCTTGTGTCTCGATTCGTCTTCAACGCCGTAATTCGGTATCGAGCTCATTCAAAAGCTCGCCGAAGCGACCGCGATCTTGAATCGGGGACGGCAGGCGTCGCAGGACGCTGCGTACCGCGGGCGATGCGAGGTTCGCCGCCCAGCGCAGTCGTTCGTTGCCGACATCCGTGTCGTTCCCTGCTTCGAGTTCGAGGGCGAGCGCTTGATGGACCGCCGCGTCGAGCACGTGTTTGACCTGGTGCGGCGTAGCAAGGGGATGCAGATAAGCCGCGGCTGCGGAGTGGCTGGCGGCGTGGGCGGCGTTGGCTGCAGCCGCGTGCTTGGTTTCGCGAGCGGCGGCATAGGCGGCACAGGCGCACGTGCGCACGTGCGCAAGGTTGCGGTGCGCTTGTTGCCGGCGGCAAAGGCCTCCGCCTCGGCGATGGCGTCGCGCGGACGATGGTCGTTCGGGCAGGCGGCCTCGAAGATCGGCAGCACGCGCCTGGCGCGGGTCGCTGCGAACAGCGCGACCTGCCTGAGCTCGTCTTCGTGAAGCGGTATTTCGACTTTGCCTTTGTCGCTCATCGAGAGTGCTCCTGTCGCGTGCCGGTGCGAATGGCGCCGAGTCTTGCCGGTCAAGCCTGAAGTACATCCCGGGTTTGGATACGCCAAGGGCGCGGCACCCGGTGCCCGGAACTGGGTAGCGAGCCGCTGCTTACACGACGTCCAAAGGCAAGCTCCACGTCGTAGCGCGCTCGAGCACCGACGCGCATGCCTCGCCGATCCGGCATAGCTCCGTGCTCCCGCCGGCCGGCGCCGACTCTGCCGGTACCCAAAACAAAACAGCCCCTGACGTCGTCAGGGGCTGTTCGTATATCTGGCGGAGAGAGGGGGATTCGAACCCCCGAAGCGCGGTTTAGACGCTTACACACTTTCCAGGCGTGCTCCTTCAACCACTCGGACACCTCTCCGGGATCTGTGCGGGCGCTGTCGCGGGCCGTGCAGAGCCGGGAATTCTAGCCGCGGCGGGGCCCGGTAACAAGCCGACGCCGCGGGAGCCGGCGCGGCAGGGGCCAGGAAGCTCGGGGACGGGGGTGGGGCGTGGCACAATGTGGAGGTTCGTTCACGCTTCGCCCGCGGCTTCCGTCGCGAGCGCCCGGACGGCGTCGTGCGCACCGCGTCCGGCCCGTCAGAACGCCTTATCGCAAAGGATCCGATGTCGTATCTCGTCCTCGCCCGCAAGTGGCGCCCGAAGCGTTTCGCCGAGCTGGTCGGGCAGGAACACGTGGTGCGCGCGCTGACCAACGCGCTCGGCACCGGGCGCGTGCATCACGCCTTCTTGTTCACCGGTACCCGCGGCGTCGGCAAGACCACGATCGCGCGCATCTTCGCCAAGTCGCTGAACTGCGAGCGCGGCACTTCCTCGGACCCCTGCGGCGAGTGCAACGCCTGCCTGGACATCGACGCCGGCCGCTATATCGACCTGCTCGAGATCGACGCCGCCAGCAACACCGGTGTCGACGACGTGCGCGAGGTGATCGACAACGCCCAGTACATGCCGAGCCGCGGACGGGTCAAGGTCTACCTGATCGACGAAGTCCACATGCTGTCTAAGTCGGCGTTCAACGCGCTGCTGAAGACGCTCGAGGAGCCGCCGGGGCACGTCAAGTTCCTGCTCGCCACCACCGACCCGCAGAAGCTGCCGGTGACGGTGCTGTCGCGCTGTCTGCAGTTCAACCTCAAGCGCCTGGACGAGCAGCAGATCTCCGGGCAGATGACCCGGATCCTCGCCGCCGAGGGCATCCCGGTCGACGAGGCCGCGATCCGCCAGCTCAGCAAGGCCGCCGACGGCAGCCTGCGCGACGGCCTGTCGTTGCTCGACCAGGCCATCGCCTACAGCGGCGCCGGCACCGATGCGCGCCTGGAAGGGACGGCGGTCGCGGCGATGCTGGGCACGGTCGATCGGACCCGGGTCGGTGCGGTCCTGGCCGCCCTGGCCGACGGCGACGGCCAGCGCCTGCTCGACGAGGTCGCGACCCTGGCCGAGTTCTCGCCGGACTGGGGCGGGGTGCTGGAAACCCTCGGCGATGCCCTGCACCGGATTCAGGTGCGCCAACTGGTGCCCGAGGCTGCGGTCGAGGCCGACGGCGTCGATATCGACACCCTGGCCGGGCAACTGCGGCCCGAGGTGGTGCAGCTGTGGTACCAGATGAGCGTCAACGGCCGACGCGACCTGCCGCTGGCGCCGAGCCCGCGCGCGGGTTTCGAGATGAGCGTGCTGCGCATGCTGGCGTTCCGTCCGGCCACGGCCGGTGGCGACGGCGGCCCGGCGCCGTCGTCGGGCGGGCGCAGCGCCAGTGCCGCGGCCCAGGCCGCGGCGGCGATGCGCGAGATGGGCGGTGGCCGCCAGGCCGCGCCGAGCTTCGAATCGGGCAAGGCACCGGCCCCGGAAGCGCCGGTGCAGGCCGCCAGGCCGCGCCCGAATCCGGCGCTCGAATCCGCAGCAGCGCCGGTGGCGAAGCCGGAACCCATGCCGGTCGCGGCCGCGCCGTCCGAACCGGCGCCGCGCATGACGCAAGCCGCGGCGAAGCCTGCGGTGGATACCGAGCCGCAGACCCGGGCCCCGCTGACCTGGCCGGACGAAGAGCTTGCACCGAAGCCGAACCTTCACCGCGCGGCGGAGCGGACCGAAGCGCCGGTCCGGGCTGCGCCTGTCGAACGCGCGGCCGCACCTGAAAGCGTCGAGCCACGCCCGCAGGCAGCCGCTGCGATGCCGCCCCAGGCCGCGGCCGAACCGGTGCGCGAAACGGCGCTTCTATCGCCCGATCCGGGGCCGAGCCTGTTCGGCAGCCCCGGCCCGGACAGCGAACCGCTGCTTGCCGCACCGCGCGTTGAGCCCGTCTCCGTGCCTGCCGCGCCTGCTGCCGCGCCGGCGCGGCCGTCCGAGCCGATCACGATGCCGGCCCGCGCCGCCTCGCCGTCGGGCGGTATCGCCGACGACGACGCCTGGCACGCGCTGGTCGATGCCAGCGGCTTGCGCGGCCCGGCCCGGATCCTCGCCGAGCACGCCAGTTTCGTGGCATACGGCGACGGGGTGCTGACCCTGTCGCTGCCGGCCGACGACGACCATCTGCGCGCACCGGCGTTGATCAAGATGGTCGCCGACGCCCTGGCCACGCGCCTGGGCGCCGCGCCGCAGATCCGTTTCGAAGCGGCCTCGGCGGCCGGCGAGTCGCTGCACGCGCGCAACCTGCGCGCCCGCGACGAGCGCCAGGCCATGGCCGAGGAACGCTTCATGAACGATCCCGACGTGCGCCGTCTGATCGAGATCCACGGCGCCAAGGTGGTGCCCGATTCGATCCGCCCCTACGACGAGGCCTGACCGCAGCCCTTGCGCCGCGCCGTTCGCGGCCCAACTAAACCAGCGACGACAAGGCCGCGCCAGACCGCAGCCCGACGCACCGATCACTTCACGACCACGAGGCAGACCCCATGCGCGGCAACATCGCCCAACTCATGCAACAGGCGCAGAAGATGCAGGAAAACGTGCAGCGCGCCCAGGAAGAATTGGCCAAGATCGAAGTCACCGGCAGCGCCGGCGGCGGCATGGTCAGCGTCACCCTGACCGGCCGCATGGATTGCCGCAAGGTGCGCATCGACCCGAGCGTGCTCGCCGACCAGGAAATGGTCGAGGACCTGATCGCCGCGGCGTTCAACGATGCGGTCAACAAGATCAACAGCGAGTCGCAGGCGAAGATGTCGGCCGCGACCGCCGGCATGCCGATGCCGCCGGGCATGAAGTTGCCGTTCTGAGGGCTGTCTGAACTCATGAACCTGCACATCGGCATTACCGCCGCGGTGGTCGCCGCGGCGCTGCTCGGGCTGGATCTGTACGCGACCTGGACGGTCTGGCGCGAGCCCGACCTGACCGGCCTGCAGAAAGGCCTGCAGTCGGCGCTGGTCTGGCTGGTCCCGCTGCTCGGCGCGATCGTCTGCCTGAACGTCGTGCGCGCGATGAATCGCGAGCCGATGGCGCGCAGCAGTTTCCCCACCGCCGACTAGCCGGCGAACCGAAGCGATCACGATGACGACCGTCCGCTGCGTTGCGATGCCGGCATGAGCAGCCGCCTGCTCGAACAACTGATCGATGCGTTCCGGGTATTGCCGGGCGTCGGCCAGAAATCGGCCCAGCGCATGGCCTACCACGTGCTCGAACGCGAGCGCAGCGGCGGCCAGCGCTTGTCGGACGCGCTCGCCGAGGCGATCGAGAAGATCGGCCATTGCGTGCGCTGCCGCGACTTCAGCGAGACCGAAGTCTGCGCGACCTGCGCCAGCGGTTCGCGCGATGCGCACCTGCTGTGCGCGGTCGAATCGCCGGCCGACCGGCTGGCGATCGAACAGGCCACCGGTTATCGCGGCCTGTACTTCATCCTGCAGGGGCGGCTCAGCCCGCTCGACGGCATCGGCCCGCGCGAACTCGGCCTGGACATCCTGGCCAAGCGCCTGGCCGAGGGCGAGGTGCAGGAACTCATCATCGCCACCAACCCGACCGTCGAAGGCGAGGCGACCGCGCACTATCTCGCCCAACTCGCGCGCCAGCACCAGGTGCGGCCGAGCCGGCTCGCCCACGGCGTGCCGCTCGGCGGCGAACTGGAATACGTCGATCGCGGCACGCTCTCGCATGCGTTCGGCAGTCGGAGCGAGGTGCCGCAGTAGGGGCGGGACTCTCGGGGTTCGGGATTGGGGACTCGGGACTCGGTGAAGCGAAGCCGTGCGATCTGGACGGTTCGACGGTTGCCGAGCTGATTAAGACTGGGTGGGAAACGTGGCGTGTGTGGTTTCAGTGGGGTGCCGCGGTACGATTCGCGACTCCCCAATCTCGAAGCCCGGCCCATGACCGACACCACCATCTTCGGCAAGATCATCCGTCGCGAGATTCCCGCCGACATCGTCTACGAAGACGACGACCTGATCGCGTTCCGCGATATCGCGCCGCAGGCGCCGGTGCACGTGCTGTTCGTGCCGAAGACGCCGATCGCCACGCTCAACGACCTGCAGGCCGACCAGGCCGTGATCGTCGGCCGCCTCGCTCACGCCGCCGCCGCGTTCGCGCAGCGCGAGGGTTTCGCCGAGGACGGCTATCGGCTGGTCATGAACTGCAACGGCGACGGCGGCCAGACCGTGTTCCAGATCCACCTCCACCTGCTCGCCGGCGCCCAGCTCGGCCGCTTCGGCACCCCGCGCTGAGCGGTGCCTTTACGCATCACCAGGGCGCGTTCCCAGGCCACGAAACGAATGAAGGCGCCCGAGGGGCGCCTTCATTCGTTACCGCGATCGCGGGAGGAGCCCGCGAGGCCTTACCACCAACCCCACCACGGCCACGGCGCCGGACGTTCGATCACGTCGACGCGCTCGCGCACCGGCCACAGGTAAACCACGTCGGCATCGAGCTTCGGGAAGCGGTAGTCATATTCGCCGATGCGGCGCGACTCGTAACCGGAGATGCGGCCGGTGAAGGTCACTTCGCGGTTGCGCTCGAACAGGGCCGGGTCGTAGAAACCGGCGCGGCAGGCGATGAAGCGGCCGCCGGTGTCGTCGGTGGCCCAGTACGGCCGGCCGGAATCGCCGAGCCGGGTCGAGATCATCTCGAAACAGGTGCGGTTGGCCTGCGGTTCGACGTTGACGATGCGGCCGCCCCAGCGCACTACCGCGCCGGTGCTGTCCTGGGCCGCGGCATCGGACGGGGTCAGGGCCGTGAATGCCCCCTGCAGGGGTTTGGGCTGCGAGGCGCAGGCGCTGATCAGCGCGACGCCGGCAGCGAGTAAGGCAAGTCGGAGCTTCATCGACGTTCTCCAGTGGGGCCGGGGCGGTGTGCGCGTAGCGCCCGGACCAGTTCGTTGCGCAGTTCTCGGGCCTCGCGCCGCCCAGGTTGGCCACCAGCGTACCGCCAATCGCTGAAATGTTGGCTGAGCCGGAGCAGGCTTTCGCCCAGATCCGGCCGGGCCTTGGCCACACGTTCAGCCCAGGCCAGGGCCGGCTCGTGCGGTTCGCGCGCCAGGCCGAGGCGGCGATAGCGGCGCGACAGGCGGTGCCAGGCGCGCAGGACCGGGTCGCGCTCGCGTTCGCCGCGGCTGCTGAGCCAGACCATCCACAGCAGGGTGACGCTGGCGAACAGCACGAACAGGGCGATCAGCCGGCCGCTGTCGAGGTGGTCGACGCCGAGGGGCTGCAGCATGCGCTGCTGGCGGCTGGCGTCGAAACCGAGCACGAAATCGTTCCAGCCGCGGCGCAGCCAGTCGCTGAGGTTGAACAGCGGGGTCGCCCCGGCGATGCCGCCGAACAGCCCGCCGGCGCCGGGGCGGCGGTCGGCGAGGGTGTCGTAGATGCGTTCGGGCGCGACCGCGGCGGTCGGGTCCACCCGCACCCAGCCGCGCCCCTGCAGCCAGACCTCGGCCCAGGCATGGGCATCGGAGCGGCGTACCAGCCAGTAATTGCCGACCGGGTTGAAGTAGCCGCCGGCGTAGCCGGTGACCACCCGCGCCGGAATGCCGGCCGCGCGCATCAGCACCACGAACGAGGAACTGAAGTGTTCGCAGAACCCGGCCTTGTGGTCGAACAGGAACTCGTCGACCGAATGCCGGCCGAGCAAAGGCGTGGCCAGGGTGTAGACGAACTCGCGGCGGATCATCGCCAGGGCGCGGTCGACGATGACCGCATCGTTGTGCCCGGCCTCGGCGCGCCAGCGGCGCGCCAGGGCGAGGGTGCGCGGGTTGTAACCGCTCGGCAGCGACAGCGCCGCGCGGCGCAGGGTTTCGCGCAATTGCGGCTCGTACGACGCCGGCGGCGCCGATTGCAGCCGCCAGCGACTTAGCGACGTCAGCGCGCGGTCGGCGTAGATGCCGTGATCGATCGACAGGCGCGAGCCGGGCGGCGCTTCGCGCGGCAGATCCAGCGAGACGAACTGGCGCGTATCGGTGGGTTCGACTTCGAGTTCGTAATCCCAATTGGTGCGGCCCGCGCGCATCGGCGCCGCCGGCAGCCCCTGGAACCAGCGCGGCTGGGTCCATTCGCGGCCGTCGAAATTCCACAGCACCGGCCCGCGCCAGTACATCTGCGAGGTCGGCGGCGCGGCGCCGCGAAAGCGTGCCCGCAGGGTCACGGTTTCGTCGTTCATCAGGTCGACCATTTCGCCCGGGCTCATCCGGTCCGACAGGCCGGGGCGGGCGAGGGCGCGCTCGGGCACGCCCCACAGCGGCGAGCTCAAGCGCGGGAACAACCAGAACACCGCGAGCGCCAGCGGCAGGCCGATCGCGACCAGGCGGCCGATCGCCAACAGCCGCTGCCAATGGGTTTGCGCCGGCTCGACCGCGCGCGAGGGCTGCGGCCGCGATTCGATTTCGGCCAGGCGTTGCAGGGTGGACAGGGCGAACATCGCCGCGGCCAGGCCCAGGGTCAGCGACAGCGGCCCCTGGTCGAGCAGGAAGGTCGCGAACGGCCCGAACAGGGCGAAGCCGATCAGGCTGCGCGCGTCGCGCAAGGTATGCGTTTCCGCGGGCTTCAGCGCGAACATCGCCGCGAGCAGGGCGCAGCCGGTGTCGCGGCCGAGGGCGAAGCCGGTCATCAGCAGCACGGTGCCGATCAGCGCCAACAGCAGCACCAGGCGCAGGGCGCTCGGCAAAGGGCGGCGCCACGACAACACACCGATGCCGATGCCTGCCGCGGCGATCACCATGGCGATCTGCGGCGGCAGTTGCAACAGCAGCGGCAGCAGGCAACTGGCGCCGGCGAGCAAGGCCCAGCGGCGGGTGGTCGGCTCGAGCGCCGGCGCGGCGGGCTTAGCCATGCGGCATCAGCGCCAAGGCGCGCAGGCAGGCGTGGCGATGCGCCGGGCCGGTGCCGGGACCGAGCGAGGGCTGGTTCGGCAGGCTCAGGCGATAACGGCAGCCGTCGCGTTCGGCCTCGTCGACCCAGCGCGCCAGGCGCGAGATCCGCGCCTCCTGGCCGAGGCCGGTCAGGCGATGCCATTCGAGCTCGACGTCGGCGCCGAGCGGTTGTTCGTATTCGCGCACCAGCAGGGTGTCGCGGCGCGCCGAATGCTTCCAGGCGATCGCCCGGCGCGCATCGCCGAAGCGGTAGGCGCGCAAGTGATGGACGTCGTCGCCGCTGGGGTGCAGCCGGGTCACCGCCTGGTCGCCGCCGCCGACCGGCAGCGGCGGGCCGTGCGCTTCCGGGGTCGGATAGACCAGTAACGGCGCTTCCGGCCAGACATGCGCCCAGGCGCGGGCCAGCCCGAGCGGCCGCGTGGTCGAGATGCGCAGGCGCGGCAGGTCGAGCCAACCGCGCCGCTCGGTGGCCACGCGCAGTTCGGCTTCGCCGGCGCCCTGGTCGAGATCGAGCACCGCGGCCGCGATGCCGAGCGCACCGTGGTCGTCGACGCGCAGGCCGCGGCGCACGCGATCGGGCGCGGCGCGCACATGCACGCGCACGGTCAGCGGCAGGCCGGCCGGCACCGGTTCGGCGTCGACCGCGACGATGCTCAGGCCCGCCAATTGCAGTTGCGCCGCGATCAGGCTGGCGAGCCCGGCGCCGCCGAGCAACAGGGCGAGCAGGAAGGCCGGGTTGTTGTTGTAGTTCAGCGCGCCCAGGGTCATGGTCGCGAGCAGAGCCCCGTAGAACAGGCCGAAACCGGTCGGCAGCACGTAGATGCGGCGGCGGTCGAAGCGCGTCGGCAGCGGTTCGGGCCGGCGCGGCCGGGTCAGCGACATCATTCGTGCGCGCAAGGCGGCCCAGCGCCGCGCAGCGGGCCGGGCCGGGCCGTGATCGAGATCGTCCTGCGCTTGCCTCGCCGCCATCGCCGCGTTCAATCCACCGCCACGGCGTAGAGGATGGACTTGGCGATATCGGGCGCGGCGTCGGCTTCGGCGACCAGGCGGTGCGAGGCGACCGCGGCGAACAGCGCCTGCACGTCCTCGGGCACGACGTGAGCGCGGCCCAGCAGCAGCGCGTAAGCGCGCGCGGCGCGCAGCAAGGCCAGGCCGGCGCGCGGCGACAGGCCGACGCGCACGCCGGGGTGCTTGCGGCTGCGCGCGAGCAGGGCCTGCACGTAATGGATCAGGCTCTCGCCGACGTAGACCGCGTCGACCGCGCGCCGGATCGCCAACACGTCGTCGGTGTTCAGTATCGGCCTGGTCTGGGCGATCAGGTTGCGGCGATCGGCGCCGGCGAGCAGGTCGCGTTCGGCGGCTTCGTCGGGATAGCCGAGCTGCAGGCGCAGCAGGAAGCGGTCGAGCTGCGAATCCGGCAGGGGATAGGTGCCCGACAGGTCGACCGGGTTCTGGGTGGCGATGACGAAGAACGGGTCGGGCAGCGGATGGGTGCGGCCGTCGACGGTGACCTGGTGTTCGGCCATCGCCTCGAGCAGCGCGCTTTGAGTGCGCGGCGGCGCGCGATTGATTTCGTCGGCGAGCAGGACCTGGGTGAACACCGGGCCGGGGTGGAACTGGAACTGGCGCGACTGCGGGTCGAACACCGACACGCCGACCACGTCGGCCGGCAACAGGTCGGAGGTGAACTGTACGCGCTGGAATTCCAGGCCGAGCGTCGCGGCCAGGGCATGCGCGAGCGTGGTCTTGCCGAGCCCGGGCAGATCCTCGATCAGCAGATGGCCGTCGGAGAGCAACGCGACGAAGGCCAGGCGCACCGCCTGCGCTTTGCCGAGCACCAGGGCATTGACCTGGGCCTGCGCTTGCTCGAGAGCCAGGCGCAGGGCATCGGTTAGGATGGTCGCGTTGTGGACCGCCGTCGTGCCTGCCGCTGTGATCTTGCCTGCCGTCATCGTGCATCCGTCCTGTGTCTGTAGCGTCGTGTCCGCCGCCGGCCTTCGCGGCCGCAGGCGTCGCACGAGCGCGGATCGCGCCGGAGTCGGCGCGGCGAGCGCGGTTCGCATCATCGCGTGCGAACCCCGTTTTTGCAGCAGCGGTCTCGAAAGCGTTCGGAGTATCTGGGATCGGCGTCAACAAACCGCGGCGAGCCGGTTCGGTTCGCCGCTTGCGGCCTGTAGCCGCATGTCGTGCGCGCGTCGCGAATGAACCGGCGACGCCGCCGTGTGTCCAACCCCGTCCAGAGTGTAGCGAGGTCGCGTGCCGATGCGGGATCAGGATGAAGCCCAGCCGATACGGCGCCTGTTCTGGGCGCTGTGGGCGGCGGTGCTGTTGCTCAAGCTCGGCGTGGCGGCGCGGTTGCCGCTGTTCGTCGACGAGGCGTTCTACTGGCAGGAAGGCCGGCATCTGGCCGCCGCCTATTCCGATCTGCCCGGCCTGACCGCGTGGCTGGCGCGGTTGGGCGTCGAACTCGGCGGCGACCGTCTGTGGGCGTTGCGCGCGCCGTTCCTGGCGATGTCGGCGTTGGTGCCATGGTTGCTCGCGCGGATCACCGCGCGCGAATTCGGCGAACGCCAAGGCTGGGTGGCCGGTTGTTTCGGTGTGTTGCTGCCGCTGTCGGGCAGCCTGGGCCTGCTGGCGCTGCCCGACGCGATGATGGCCCTGGCGACCTTGCTGTGCCTGGACGCCGGCGCGCGTCTGCTGCGCGAGGTCGATGCGCGGGCCGCGGTCGAGCTGGCCGCCGGCCTAGCCCTTGGGGCCTTGAGTCACTACCGTTTCATCGCGGTGATCGCGGTCGGCGGCGTGGTGCTGCTGTGCCTGCCCGAAGGCCGCCGCGCTCTGCGCGACGTGCGCGTGCTGATCGCCGCGGCGATCGGCGCCTCGGCCTGGGCACCGTTGGTCGCCTGGAACATGGACAACGCCGATGCCGGCCTGCGTTTCCAACTGGTGGACCGGCATCCCTGGTCGTTTCACGGCGAAGGCCTGTGGTTCCTCGCGATCCAGGCCTTGCTGGTCACGCCGCCGTTGTTGATCGCGCTGAGCGTCGCGGGCGCGCGCGGCGCGCGTGCGGCCTCGCCGATCGTGCGTTACTTCGCCTTGTTCGGCAGCCTGATCGTGCTGGGCTTCTTCGTGTTGGGCTTCTTCGCCGACACCGAGCGGGTGAGTTTCCACTGGCCCTTGCCCGGTTTCATGGCCTTGCTGCCGTTGCTGCCGGGCGTGCTGGCGCGTTGGCCGCAGTGGGCGCGGCGATTGACCGCGGCCACCGCCGGTGCTGGGCTGCTGGCGATACTCGGTTACTACCTGGTGGTATCGATGCCCAGCCTGCGCGCGCGCAGCGCCGGCGAGAAGTGGTATCCGTCGAACTTCGCCGGCTGGAACGAACTCGCCGACGCGGTGCGGCAACGCCAGCGCTCGATGCCGCCGGGCACGCGCATCGTCGCCGACAATTTCAAGGTCGGCGCCGAACTCGGCTTCGCGCTGGGCGATCCGCGTATTCCGGTGCTCGACCACCCGATCAACCACAAGCACGGGCGCGCGCCGCAGTTGCGGTTGTGGGGCCTGCAAAGCGCGGGGCGCGCCGACTGGGGCGCCACGCCGGTGCTGCTGGTGGTCGGCGCCACCGAGGTCGAATACAAGAACCTGTTGCGCCGTTATCACCGGCTGTGCGAGATGGCCGGGCCGTTGCCGCCGCCGCAGATGCTCAACATCGATCACGGCCGCCAGCGTTTCGCCTTGTTCGCCCTCGACGGCGCCGCGCGCGAAGGCGCGTGCACGACGCCGGCGATGGCCTGGCTGGACGCGCCGTCGCCGGGACGCAAGGTCGGCCGCGAGTTCGACGTCAGCGGTTGGGCGTTCAAGGACGGCGTCGGCCTGGCGCGCGTGGAGATCATGCTCGACGGCCGGGTCGTGGCCCAGGCGAGCTACGGCCGCGAATTGCCCGGTGTGCGCGAGTACTGGGACGGGTCGAACGATCCGCAGCATCCGCGGGTCGGGTTCGACGCCAGGGTCCGGCTGGATGCCGAACCGCCCGGCCGGCATTGGCTGGGCCTGCGCCTGCACGGGCGCGACGGCAGCGTCGAGGATTGGGCCGAGCAGCCGATCGAAGTGCGTTACTGAGCCGGCGCCGGTCTTTCGGGCGCCGGTCGTTCATCGCGGCCGGCGCGTTCGCGGATCGCGCCCGGCAAGCGCGGCGCCCTCAGGGCAGCCGATAGCCCGCTTCGCGCAACAGCCGCGCGGTGGCGATCAGCGGCAGCCCTATGAGTGCGGTCGGGTCCTGCGATTCGATCGCCTCGAACAGGGCGATGCCGAGGCCTTCGGACTTGAAGCTGCCGGCGCAGTCGTAGGGTTGCTCGGCGTCGACGTAGCGCCCGATCTCCTCCGCGCTCAGTTCGCGGAAGCGCACCGTAGTCACATCGAGCGCGGTTTTCGGCGCCTCGCCGTGGCGCAGCAGGCACAACCCGGTCAGGAAGCGCACTTCGCGGCCGGACATCGCCCGGAGCTGGGCGAGGGCGCCGTCGCGACCGCCCGGCTTGCCGATCGGGCGGCCGTCGAACTCGGCGACCTGGTCCGAGCCGATCACCCAGGCCCCGGGCTGCAAGGCGGCGACCGCGGCGGCCTTGGCGACCGCGAGGCGGCCGGCCAGGGCGAGCGGGGTCTCGCCGGGCTGCGGGGTCTCGTCGGTCTCGGGACGGGCGCAGTCGAAGCTCAGGCCGAGCCGGGTCAGCAATTCGCGACGATAGACGGAGGTGGAGGCCAGGATCAGTGGCGGCGACATCGGAGGACCCGGGGAAGGAAGGGAACGGTCGGATTGGGGCGGGCAGCCTCGGGCTTAGGCCGCAGCAATGAATCGCCCTGTTCAGGCCTGCGACGCGCGCGCCTGTTCGATCTGGTTCAGCTGTTGCTCGATCCGGCTGCGGGCCTCGTCGATCGAGGCCCTGACCTCGGCCAACTGGGCGACGCTGGCCTGGCGGCCGTGGTCGCGCAGCCACAGGCGCTGGCGCAGCATCTCGCGCATCGCGGCGGCGACCGGGTCGCGGCCCTCGTCGCCCGCGACCGCCTCGATTTCGGCCCGGGCCAGGCGCAGCCTGGCTTCCAGGGCGTCGGCGGCGTCCAGCAGCTCGCGTACCGCGCGCTCGCGCCGGGACGGGAAATAGCGCAGGCCCAGCGAAACCGCCAGGGCCGCCAGTGCGGCCAGGCTCAGCAGCAGGAGGGTGGTCAAGGTCGGGCTCGGCGCACGGGCGGGGCCGGCAGTCTGCACGCCCGGGCCGGCCGACGGCAAATCCCTGCGCCGGCCTGGGCTTACGGTTTGACAGCAGGGGGCTCGGTCTCTAACATTCCGCGGCTTATGTCAGCCGATGTGCCATCTGGGCGGGTGCCCGAAGTTCTGGATGCCTGGCGCCTGGTGGCGGCACGGCGCGGCGTGGAAGGTCGTTTGCCGTTGTCGGCGCTGACCCGGTTGCAGGGCAGCCTGCTCGATACCGAGGGCGAAGTCCGGTTTTCCCTGGATTTCGACACCGACGAACTGCAGGTGCCGTACGTCGAGCTGAAGATCGACACGCAGTTGCCGCTGTTGTGCCAGCGCACCCTGGAGCGTTTCCTGCTGCCGGTGCAGATGGTCCAACGGCTCGGCCTGATCCGCGAAGAGGCGGACGAAGCCGCGCTGCCGCCCGGCTACGAGCCGCTGCTGATGCCCGAAGACGGCATGTTGCGCGCCTCCGAGCTGGTCGAGGACGAGCTGATCCTCGCCGTGCCGGTGGTGCCGATCGCGCCCGGCAGCGAGTCGGTCGAGCGCGACTGGCCGGCCCCGCAGGAAGAGCTCGACAGCGCGAACCCGTTTGCCTCGCTGTCGGCGCTGAAAAAGAATTGAGCAAGACCCGGCTTCACCATTAGCACCACGATTCAGATCCACTCCGACCTGCAGGCGAATCGCAAGCCGCTCCTGCTAATCGGGCTGACGCTATCCACCTCAGGTTTCCACCGCTTTTCCGGAGCAAGACCATGGCTGTCCAGAAGTCCCGCGTTTCCCCGTCCCGCCGCGGCCAGCGCCGCGCCCACGACGCGCTGACCAGCAAGCAGCTGGCCACCGACCCGACCACCGGCGAGACCCACATCCGCCACCACGTCACCGCCGACGGCTACTACCGCGGCAAGAAGGTGATCGAGACCAAGACCCGCATCGCCGACGAAGAATAATCTCCGTCCGCATGCTGCGCCGCGCGCCTGGATGAAGGCGCGCGCTGCCGCGGGCGGCACGCCGGCGGACATCGCGCTATCGTTCTACCGCCAGCCCGTGCTGGCGGTCCTTGCTTCTGGGAGGCGCATCGCTTCCAAGAAGCATCGCTTCTAAGAAGCAGCTTCCGGCGGCCTGCGTTCCATGACGCTATCGCGGCGTTCGGAGCGTCATCGGTCCTCCGGTACGTATACGGCAACGCCGCGGAGTGGTGATGACAGATCGGATTTACGCCCGCATCGCGGGTACCGGCAGCTACCTGCCGGAAAAGGTGCTGACCAACCAGGACCTGGCCAAGCAGGTCGACACCAGCGACGAATGGATCGTCAGCCGCACCGGCATCCGCGAGCGGCATATCGCCGCCGAAGGCGAGACGACCTGCGACCTGGCCTACCACGCCTCGGTGCGCGCGCTCGAAGCCGCCGGCGTGTCGGCCCAGGAGATCGACCTGATCGTGGTCGGCACGACCACGCCGGATCTCATCTTCCCGTCCACCGCCTGCCTGTTGCAGCACCGTCTCGGCGCCAACGGCTGCGCGGCGTTCGACGTCAATGCCGCTTGCTCGGGTTTCGTTTACGCGCTCACCATCGCCGACAAGTTCGTGCAGTCGGGCGCGGCCAAGACCGTGCTGGTGGTCGGCTCGGAAACTCTGACCCGCATGCTCGACTGGAACGACCGCGCGACCTGCGTGTTGTTCGGCGACGGCGCCGGCGCGGTGGTGCTCAAGGCCGACCGCGAGACCGGCATCCTCAGCACCCACATGCACGCCGATGGCGGCAAGAAGGAGCTGCTGTGGAACCCGGTGGGCGTTTCGGTCGGCTTCAAGCCCGAAGAGCACAACGCCGGGGTCAAGGTGCTGATGACCGGCAACGAAGTGTTCAAGTACGCGGTCAAGGCGCTGGACTCGGTGGTCGAGGAGACCCTCGAAGCCAACGGCCTGGATCGCCACGAAATCGATTGGCTGATCCCGCACCAGGCCAACCTGCGCATCATCGAAGCCACGGCCAAGCGCCTGGACATGCCGATGGATCGAGTGATCGTGACCGTCGACCGTCACGGCAACACCTCCTCGGGTTCGGTGCCGCTGGCGCTCGACGAAGCGGTGCGTTCGGGCAAGGTGCAGCGCGGTCAACTGCTGCTGCTCGAAGCCTTCGGCGGCGGTTTCACCTGGGGCTCGGCGCTGCTGCGCTACTGAGCCTTCGGCGCTTCCGCGTCTACAAGGCCGGCCACGACGTTGTCGTAGGCCGGCCTTCGTGTTTCCGGGGTCGGGTTTTCGTAATTCCCCGCACCGCAGGCGCGGTGTGCCGCGACCGCGCAGTCGCGAGTTGGCGCGGCAATTTCGATGCCGTCGCGTTGGCCGATGCCGATGGCGTCGCCTTTGCCGTGCGCAGATACGCACTAGCGAAGGCGGCAGAGGACTCAAGGTCCTGAACGATGCGCCGTGAGCCCGTCGCGGCGATGTCGCGGCTTGCGCCGCTCCTACCCCTGGCGAAAGCGCGCCGCTTCTACGGACGACGACGGCCTCGTCATCTCTGCGCGTCCCGCGGTCGCGACTCACGTCGCTCCTACAGGGGCGGCGGCCCCGCGCTTCAAGGGGGGGCGGTGCGGCGGTCCGATGCTGGATTTGGCCGTGCGCCGCATCGCACTCGCGAAGGCAACGGAAGACCCAAAGGGCGGCGCGCAGGGATGCGCGCCGTTTTTCATCGGGACAGGGATGTCCCGTATGAAAAATCCCTGCGCATGCGCCGCTCGCGCGGGCCTGTGATCCAAAACAAAGCATTTTTCTTTGGTTACCTTTCTTTTGTTGCTTATGACAAAAGAAAGTAACCCGCCGCTTTAGTGGCGGAAGCTTTGGGTTTGATCTTGATCTTGCTGGATAGCGACGCCGCAAGACCGTTGCGACGATGTCGCGGCTTGCGCCGCTCCTACCCCTGGCGAAAGCGCGCCGCTTCTACGAACGACGATAGCCTCGTCATCTCTGCGCATCCCGCGGTCGCGACTCACGTCGCTCTTACAAAAGCCAAGTCCGCACGCAGGCCTGCAACGCAATGCAACGCGCGAATCCCACCTGGAGGAGCGGCGTAAGTCGCGACAGCAAGCCCCGATCTCCCGCCGATGCCGACAGCAATCCGTCAGGGGTAGGAGCGACGCAAGCCGCGACCGCGCGCCTCAATCTCGCGCCGACACCAACGGCAGCCCGTCAGGTGGCAGGAGCGACGCAATTCGCAATCGGGCAGGCCACCTCCGTGTGGCGCCGCCGCGTCCTCGTGGATCGCACCCTCCTGCGACGCGATGTGACGCCGTACCGCCGAGTACAGACGATCCCGACGGTTCGCCCGTATCATTCCGCATCCTTACCGATCCGGCAGCACGCGTGACCGATCAGCAACTTTCTTTCGTCTTCCCGGGCCAGGGCTCGCAATCGCTCGGCATGCTCGCCGAGTTGTCGGAACTGCATGCGCAGGTCCGCGAGACCTTCGCCGAGGCCAGCGAGGGCGCCGACGTCGACCTTTGGGCGATGAGCCAGGCCGGCCCGGAGGAGATGCTCAACCGCACCGAATACACCCAGCCGGCGCTGTTGGCCGCGGGCGTGGCGGTGTGGCGGGTATGGCAGGCGCAGGGCGGGGCGCAGCCGGCGGTACTGGCCGGGCACAGCCTCGGCGAATACAGCGCGCTGGTCGCCGCCGGCGCCCTGTCGCTGCGCGACGGCGCTCACCTGGTGCGTCTGCGCGGGCAGTTCATGCAGGACGCCGCACCCGCCGGCACCGGTGCGATGGCCGCGGTGCTCGGGGCCGAAGACGCTTTGATCGAAGAGATCTGCGCGGCGGTGTCGGGCGCCCAGGTCGTGGTGCCGGCCAATTACAACTCGCCGGGTCAGATCGTCATCGGCGGTCACGCCGACGCGGTCGACAAGGCGCTCACGCGCCTGGCCGAAGCCGGCGTTCGCAAGGCGGTCAAGCTCGCGGTCAGTGTGCCTTCGCATACGCCGCTGATGCGCGAGGCCGCCAATCGCCTCGCCGAGGCGATGACCGGCATTCAATGGCAGGCGCCGTCGCTGCCGGTGGTGCAGAACGTCGATGCGCAGGTCCACGAAGGCATCGATGCGATCCGCGACGCCCTGGTGCAGCAGCTCTACCTGCCGGTGCGTTGGACCGGTTGCGTGCAGGCGCTGGCCGCGCGCGGCGTGGCCCGCATCGCCGAATGCGGACCCGGCAAGGTCCTGACCGGCCTGGTCAAGCGCATCGACAAGTCCCTCGACGGCCGCGCGATCGGCACCCCGGCGGATTTCGCGACCGCCCTGGCGGACTGGCGCTGAGCCCGGATCGCGTCCCGGCTGTCACCGATTCGCGCTACTCAAGCCCGACCCCAGCCTGTAGGCTTGGCCGCGCAAAATCGCGGTGCGAGCGCGAGCGGCGGGGCCGTGCGACGACACGGCCGCGTCGGATGCGCCGCAACCCACCCGCCAGCACCCCACGAGCCAGCGGCAATACGGAGTGAAGCAAGCATGAGCACGTCCCCGCTTTCGGGCGAAATCGCCCTGGTCACCGGCGCCAGCCGCGGCATCGGCGCGGCCATCGCCGACGAACTGGCCGCCCAGGGCGCCACCGTCGTCGGCACCGCCACCAGCGAAGCCGGTGCCCAGGCCATCGCCGCGCGCCTGGCCCCCCGCGGCGGCCACGGACGCGTCGTCGACGTCGCCGACGCCGCTTCGATCGAGGCCCTGATCGACGGCGTGTCCAAGGAGATCGGCGCGATCTCGATCCTGGTCAACAACGCCGGCATCACCCGCGACAACCTGCTGATGCGCATGAAGGACGAGGACTGGCAGGCGATCCTCGACACCAACCTCACCAGCGTGTTCCGCACCAGCAAGGCGGTGATGCGCTCGATGATGAAGGCGCGCAAGGGCCGCATCATCAATATCGCCTCGGTGATCGGGGTGACCGGCAACGCCGGCCAGGCCAACTACGCCGCGGCCAAGGCCGGGATCATCGCGTTCAGCAAGTCCATGGCGCGCGAGATCGGTAGCCGCGGGATCACCGTGAACGTGGTCGCCCCCGGTTTCATCGACACCGACATGACCCGCGAGCTGCCCGAAGACGCGAAGCAGGGCATGCTCGGACAGATCGCGCTGGGCCGCTTCGGCGAACCGGCCGACATCGCCCGTGCGGTGGCGTTCCTGGCCGGCCCCGGCGCGGCCTACATCACCGGCGAAACACTGCACGTCAATGGCGGCATGTACATGCCCTGAGCCTTTGGCGTAGGCTGTAAGCGATTGAACCCAAAGGAGTTTCGTCGAAAGGCCGGCGGCCCTCGCGAAACCTCCCGATTCCATTAGACTATTCCATCGAAAAACCCCTCACGGGAGGAGCAGCATCCATGAGCAGCATCGAAGAACGCGTCAAGAAAATCGTGGTCGAACAGCTTGGCGTCAAGGAAGAAGAAGTCACCAACAACGCTTCGTTCGTCGACGATCTCGGCGCTGATTCGCTCGACACCGTCGAGCTGGTGATGGCGCTCGAAGAAGAGTTCGAGTGCGAGATTCCGGACGAAGAAGCCGAGAAGATCACCTCGGTGCAGCAGGCGATCGATTACGTCAAGGCGCACGTCAAGTCGTAAGGCGCCTGAGGCATGCCGCACGTGCCTTGGCGCCTGCGGCATGCGTGCAGTACGCGAATCAGGTGACAACTCGGGGCCGCATTGCGGCCCCGTGCTTTTCAGGCCGGTCGATACGCCGGCGTAGGTCCGAAGACGGATTCCACAGAGGTAGCGTTGCATGTCCAACCGTTCCTTCAACCGCCGTGTGGTCGTCACCGGCCTCGGTCTCGTTTCCCCGCTCGGCAACGACGTCGCCAGCAGTTGGGACGGCATCGTCAACGGCCGCTCGGGCATCGGCCCGATCACTCATTTCGATCCCGCCTTGTTCACCACCCGCATCGCCGGCGAGGTGCGCGACTTCGACATCACCAAGTGGGTGGGGCCGAAGGACGCGAAGAAGATGGAGGAGTTCATCCATTACGGGGTCGCCGCGTCGTTCATGGCGCTGGAAGACGCCGGCATCGTCGTCGACGATTCCAACGCCGAGCGCATCGGCGCGCTGATCGGCTCGGGCATCGGCGGGCTGCTCGGCATCGAAGAGCAGACCATCAAGTACCACGAAGGCGGCCCGCGCAAGATCTCGCCGTTCTACGTGCCCAGCACCATCATCAACATGCTGCCCGGCCAGGTCTCGCTGCTGACCGGCATCAAGGGCCCGAACTTCTCCGCGGTATCGGCCTGCGCGACTTCGAACCATTCGATCGGCATGGCGATGCGCATGATCCAGTACGGCGACGCCGACGTGATCCTCGCCGGCGGCGCCGAACGCGGTTCCTCGCCGACCTCGGTCGGCGGCTTCTGCTCGATGAAGGCGATGTCGACCCGCAACGACGATCCGATCCACGCCTCGCGGCCGTGGGACAAGGACCGCGACGGCTTCGTCCTCGGCGACGGCGCCGGCATCCTGGTGCTGGAGGAATACGAACGCGCCAAGGCGCGCGGCGCGCGCATCTACTGCGAACTGGCCGGTTTCGGCGCCAGCTCGGATGCCTTCCACATGACCGCGCCGAGCGAGAACGGCGAGGGCCCGGCGCGCTGCATGGCCGCCGCGTTCAAGGACGCCGGCATCAACCCGGACCAGGTCGGTTACCTCAACGCCCACGGCACCTCGACGCCGCTCGGCGACCTGGCCGAGACCCTGGCGATCAAGCGCGCGCTCGGCGACCACGCCTACAAGACCATGGTCAGCTCGACCAAGTCGATGACCGGCCACCTGCTCGGCGCGGCCGGCGGCGCCGAAGCGATCTTCTCGGTGCTCGCCCTGCATCACAACATCATCCCGCCGACGATCAATCTCGACGAGCCGGGCGAGGGTTGCGACCTGGATTACGTGCCCAACACCGCCCGCGACGCCAAGGTCGACATCGCCGTGTCGAACGGCTTCGGCTTCGGCGGCACCAACGGCACGCTGGTGTTCAAGCGCATCTGATCGCCGCGATGCAAGCCGGGGCCCGCGACGACTTCGGTGGTCGCGGGCCTTCGTTTTCCGGTGCATCGCGAATCCGCGGCGGCCCCAGCCCTCGATCGCGCTGCGCGCCGCTTGTGTAACCGCAGTCCTGCGATCGCCGCAGCCCTGCCTCCGCGACGCGAGCGGGTAGGATGCCGCCATGACCAGTGCCGCTCCCGCCATGACCGAGGTCCGCCTGTTCCGCGGCAACCAGCGCGTCGACGCGCCGTCGCCGTTCGACCGCGGCCTGGCTTACGGCGACGGCCTGTTCGAAACCCTGCGTGCGCATCGCGGCGAGCTGCCCTGGTGGGACCGGCACTGGGCCCGGCTGCGCCGTGGCGCGGCGCGACTGGGCCTGGCCCTGCCCGAGGAGCGGCAAGTCCTGGACGAAGCGGGGCAACTGTTGGCCGGCGACGACGCGGTGCTCAAGCTGATCCTCAGCCGTGGCGAAGGCGGGCGCGGTTACGCGGCGCCAGCGCAGCCGAGGCCGGCCTGGTCGCTGTCGCGCCATGCCCTGCCGCCGCCGTCGCCGCCGGAAGGGCTGAGCCTGCGCTGGTGCGAGCTGCGCCTGGGCGTGCAGCCGGCGCTGGCCGGGCTGAAGCACTGCAATCGCCTGGAGCAGGTGCTGGCGCGCGCCGAATGGGACGACCCGGGGGTCCACGAGGGGTTGTTGCGCAACCTCGACGAGGAGCTGATCGGCGCCACCGCGGCCAACGTCTTCGTGTTGCAGGGCGACGCCTGGCTGACCCCGCCGGTGGACCGCAGCGGCGTCGCCGGCGTGTGCCGGCAGGCGGTGATGGAACTGGCCGAGGTCCGGGTGCAGTGCCTGAACGCCGACGACCTGCTGTGCGCCGATGCGGTTTTCCTGTGCAACGCCGTGCGCGGTATCCTGCCCGTGGCGCGGCTCGGCGAGCGGCATTGGGCGCCGCATCCGGCCATCGCCGGGTTGCGGCACCGGCTCGGCGCGACGCATCCCGCCTTCGTTCCGTCCCAGGACTGAGCCGCCGCCTCCGCGGCCGCGCGGTCGCGGCGGCGCGCGGCGGGTCGGATCGAACAACGGAGGTTTCGTGGCTGAAAACAAACGCAAGCGCGGCTGCGGTTGCCTGATCGTGATCCTGCTGCTGGTGGCCGCCCTGGGCGCTGCCGGCGCCTGGCTGTGGCAGCGCTACGACGGCTTCGCTGCCTCGCCGATGAGCGGGCTGGAGAAAGGCGAAAGCCTGGTGGTCGAGCGCGGCGATTCCTTGCCGGTGGTGGTACGCAAGCTGCGCCAGGCCGGGGTCGTCGAAGGCCAGGCCTTCGAATGGCGCCTGCTGGCCAAGCAGCTCGGCGCCGCCGGGCGCCTGCAGGTCGGCGAGTACGCGCTGGAACCCGGCACCACGCCGCGCGAGCTGCTGCTCGCGATGCGCGACGGCAAGGTCATCAGTCACCGTTTCACCATCGTCGAAGGCTGGAACATGCGCGATGTGCGCGCCGCGCTGGCGCGTGCCGCCTTGCTCAAGCAGGACGCCGCGCAACTCGACGATGCCGCGCTGATGAAGGCGATCGGCCACCCCGGCCAGCATCCGGAAGGGCGCTTCCTGCCCGAGACCTACCTCTACACCGGCGGCGACAGCGATCTCGACGTGCTCAAGCGCGCCTACGAGGCGATGGATCGCGCCGTCGCCGAGGCCTGGAAGGGCCGCGACAAGGACAGCGTGCTGAAGACGCCGGCCGAACTGCTGATCATGGCCTCGATCGTCGAGAAGGAAACCGGGATCGCTTCGGAGCGGCCGCAGATCGCCGGCCTGTTCGAGCGCCGGCTCAAGCTCGGCATGAAGCTCGAAACCGATCCGACCGTGATCTACGGCCTCGGCGCGAGCTACGACGGCAACATCCGCAAGCGCGACCTGCTCACCGATACGCCCTACAACACCTACACCCGCGCCGGCCTGCCGCCGACGCCGATCGCGATGCCGGGCGTCGGCGCGCTCAAGGCCGCCGCCAACCCGGCGCCGGGCGACGCTCTGTTCTTCGTCGCGTCCGGCGACGGCAGCGGCGGCAGCCTGTTCGCCGCGACCTATGCCGAGCACCAGGCCAACGTACGCCTGTACCTGCAGCGCTATCGCCAGCAGCGCCGCAACGACCAGCCCGAGGAAGGCAAGGCCGTGCTCGAGGAAGCGCGCCAGGAAGACGCCGGGCAGGCGCCGGCGCCCGGGAGCGCGCGATGAGCCTGCGCACGCAAGCGCGTTTCGTCACCCTCGAGGGCGGCGAGGGCGCGGGCAAGTCGACCGTGCTCGCGGCCCTGCGCGGCGCCTTCGAGGCCGCCGGCATCGAGGCGGTGTACACGCGCGAGCCCGGCGGCACCCCGCTGGCCGAACAGATCCGCGGCCTGATGCTCGATACCCACCACGAACCCGCGGCGCCGGCGACCGAACTATTGCTCGCCTTCGCCGCGCGCGCGCAGCATGTCGGCACAGCGATCCTGCCCGCGCTCGAGCGCGGCGCCTGGGTGGTCAGCGATCGCTTCACCGACGCCAGTTATGCCTACCAGGGCGGAGGGCGCGGGCTCGACCCGGCTTTCATCGCCGAACTGGAACGGCGCGTGGTCGGCATTCGTCCGGCCCTGACCCTGCTGCTCGACGTGCCGGTCGAGATCGGCCTGCAGCGCGTGCGCGGCCGCGGCGCCTCCGACCGCATCGAGAGCGAGCGCAACGATTTCTTCGAGCGCGTGCGCCAGGCTTATCGCGATCGAGCCGCCGCCGAACCCGCGCGCTTCGCCGTGATCGACGCCGGCCAGCCGGCCGACGCGGTCGCCGCCCAGGCGGTGGAGCATCTGCGCCGTACCATCGCGGCGGCGCCGGCGTTCGAGGCCGCACCATGAGCATGAGCGTCGCGGCATTCGCGCCTTGGCAGCGCCGCATCTACGACCAGGCCAAGACTTCGATCGACGCCGGCCGCCTCGGCCACGGCCTGCTGTTCTGCGGCCCGGCCCAGCTCGGCAAGCGCGCCGTCGCCGAACGCCTCGCTCACGGCCTGCTGTGCCGCGAGCGCGATGCCGATGGCGAGCCCTGCGGCCGCTGCCGCAGCTGCCTGCTGCTGGCGGCGGGCACCCATCCCGACTACCAGTTCGTCAGCTTCATCCCGAACAAGGAAGGCACCCGGCTGCGCACCGAGATCGTCATCGAGCAGATCCGCAATCTGTCCGAGCGCCTCGCGCTGACCCCGCAATACGGCGGCGCCCAGATCATCCTGCTCGACCCCGCCGACGCCATCAACACCGCCGCCTGCAACGCCTTGCTCAAGACCCTGGAAGAGCCGGTGCCCGGGCGCTATCTGTGGCTGGTCAGCGCGCATCCGGCGCGGCTGCCGGCGACCATCCGCAGCCGCTGCCAGCGCCTGGAATTCCGCCTGCCGCCGCAGGACGAATCGCTGGCCTGGCTGAAAGCGCAGGGGCACAGCGAGGCCGCCGCGCGCGAGGCCTTCGACGCCGCGCGCGGCCATCCCGGCCTGGCCCACGAGTGGCTGACCGGCGACGGCCTCAAGCTGCGCCGCGAAGTCGCCGCCGACCTGGCCAAGCTCGGCCGCGGCGAGACCTCGGCGCAGGAAGTCGCGCAGCGCTGGGTCGGCGACGAACAAGCGGTGCTGCGTCTGCGACACGCGTCCGACATCGCGCTCGCAGAGGCCGGCAACGGCTTGACCGACCCCGCCCGCGCGCGCAGTCTTGCCGCTTGGTTCGATCGGGCCAACCGCACCCGCGACCTGTTGCGGACCACGGTCCGCGCCGATCTGGCCGTGATCGAATTGTTGATGGCGTGGCGCGGCGACGAAGGCCGTCGCGCCGCAGGAGGAAGCAAGGCATGAATGCAACGGCAGGCGCAGCGCGGCAGGGCATCCTGTCGTTGACGATCAAGGACAAGGCGGCGCTGTACAGCGCCTACATGCCGTTCCTGAAGTTCGGCGGCATTTTCGTCGCCACGCCCAAGCGTTATTTCCTCGGCGACGAAGTCTTTTTGTTGTTGACCCTGCCCGAGTCTGGCGAACGCATGCCGGTCGCCGGCAAGGTGGTCTGGGTGACCCCGACCGGCGCCCAGGGCCATCGCGCCGCGGGTATCGGCATCCAGTTCGCCGAGACCGCCGAGGGCGATGCGGTCAAGGGCAAGATCGAGGCGTTGCTGGCGGGGACGCTCAATTCGGAGCGGCCGACGCATACGATGTGAGGGGCTCGAGTCTTCGCGAGTGCTCGGCGACGCCAAACCAAGGCCAAGGCCGGCAATAGTGCATCGGTTCGCGGCGACGCCCTCCCTGTAGGAGCGACGTGAGTCGCGACCGCGGAACGCACAGACACGGCAGGGCCGTCGTCCTTTGTCGAAGCGGCGTGCGTTCGCCAGGGTAGGAGCGGCGCAAGCCGCGACATCGCCGTGACGGTCTTGCGGCGTTTCTTTCTAAAATCTCGATCAAGATCAAGATCAAGATCAAGATCAAGATCAAACCCAAAGCTTCCGCCACTAAAGCGGCGGGTTACTTTCTTTTGTCTAAAGCAACAAAAGAAAGGTAACCAAAGAAAAGTGCTTTGTTTTGAATCACCAGCCCGCACGATCGGCGCCGACGCGGGGATTTTCATACGGGACATCCCTGTCCCGATGAAAAACGGCCCGCATCCCTGCGGGCCGCCCTCCGGGTCGTCGATTGCCTTCGCGAGTGCTCGGCGACGCCAAGCCGAGGCGAAGGCCGGCAATAGTGCATCGGTTCGCGCCGACGCCCTCCCTGTAGGAGCGACGTGCGTCGCGACCACGGAACGCACAGACACGGCAGGGCCGTCGTCCTTTGTCGAAGCGGCGTGCGTTCGCCAGGGTAGGAGCGGCGCAAGCCGCGACATCGCCGTGACGGTCTTGCGGCGTTTCTTTCTAAAATCTAGATCAAGATCAAGATCAAACCCAAAGCTTCCGCCACTAAAGCGGCGGGTTACTTTCTTTTGTCTAAAGCAACAAAAGAAAGGTAACCAAAGAAAAGTGCTTTGTTTTGAATCACCAGCCCGCACGATCGGCGCCGACGCGGGGATTTTTCATACGGTACATCCCTGTCCCGATGAAAAACGGCCCGCATCCCTGCGGGCCGCCCTCCGGGTCGTCGATTGCCTTCGCGAGTGCTCGGCGACGCCAAGCCGAGGCGAAGGCCGGCAATAGTGCATCGGTTCGCGCCGACGCCCTCCCTGTAGGAGCGACGTGAGTCGCGACTATGGGACGCGCGGAGAAAACAACGCCCACGCCATCCATCGGGGCGGCGTACTTTCGCCCGGGTAGGAGCGGCGCAAGCCGCGACATCGCTGCTGCGGTCTTGCGGCGCCTCGCAAGATCAAGATCAAACCCAAAGCTTCCGCCACTAAAGCGGCGGGTTACTTTCTTTTGTCTAAAGCAACAAAAGAAAGGTAACCAAAGAAAAGTGCTTTGTTTTGAATCGCCAGCCCGCACGATCGGCGCCGACGCGGGGACTTTTCATACGGGGCATCCCCGTCCCGATGAAAAACGGCCCGCATCCCTGCGGGCCGCCCTCCGGGTCGTCGATTGCCTTCGCTAGTCCGAGGCGGCGCACAGCCGCAGCAAGGCGACATCTCTGCGGCAACGGCAACGGCAACGGCAAGAAACTGGGAACTAAAAACGAAGAAGCCGCGCGGGGCGCGGCTTCTTCGTCGCAGGTGCGGTGGCGCGCTTATTTGCGCAACAACGGCGAATCCCAGCCGGGGCGGGGGGCGAAGCGGTCGCCATAGCGGGCTTGCAGTTGCTTGAGGCGGGCGAGCACGGCGTCGGGGCCGTTTTCGCGGACGTACTGGATCGGGCCGCCGCGGAACGGGGCGAAGCCGGTGCCGAAGATCACGCCGGCGTCGAGCAGGTCGCCGTCGCTGACCACGCCATCGTGCAGGCAGGCCACCGCTTCGTTGATCAGCGGCAGGATCAGGCGGTCTTCGAGATCGCTTGGGGCCTTGTAGTCCTTCGGCAGCTCCGGCTTCTGGGCGCGGCCGTTCTCCCACTTGTACAGGCCCTGGCCGTCCTTCTTGCCGCGCTTGCCCGGCTCGACGTTGCTCAATGCCGGCGGCACGGTCAGGCCGAGGAAGGGCGCAAGTTCGGCGCCGACGCCGGCGGCGACGTCCAGGCCGACGGTGTCGATCAACTCGATCGGGCCCATCGGCATGCCGAACTTGACCGCGGCCTTGTCGATCGCTGGACCCGGGATGCCTTCGGCGAAGGCGGTGCCGGCTTCGAGCATATACGGGAACAGCACGCGGTTGACCAGGAAGCCCGGGGTGCCGGCGACCGGCACCGGCAGCTTGTCGATCGCCTTGCAGAACGCGGCCAGACGCTGCTCGGTGTCCGGCGCCATGCGATCGTGGCGGATGATTTCCACCAACGGCATCAGCGCCACCGGGTTGAAGTAATGCAGGCCGCCGAACTGGGCCGGCCGGCGGATGTGTTCGCGCAGTTCGTCGAGCGGAATCGACGAGGTGTTGGTGGTCAGCAGCGCATCGGGCTTCATGCGCGGCTCGACCTGGTCGTACAACTCGCGCTTGGCTTCGGGCTTTTCGATGATCGCCTCGATCACCAGGTCGGCCAAGTCGGCGCCTTCGCCGCCGAGGTCGCCCTTGAGGCGCGCGGCCACGGCCGGGCGCTTGGCCTCGTCCTTGATCTTCTTGGCGAACAACTCCTGAGCGCGTTCGAGGGCGCCGTCGATGAAGCGCTGCTCGCGATCGGACAGGGTGACCTCGAAGCCCTTGTAGGCCGACCACGCGGCGATGTCGCCGCCCATCACGCCGGCGCCGACCACGTGCACGTGCTTGATGCCGTGCTCCTTGCCGCCCTGGCCCTTGAGCCGCTCCTGCAGGAAGAACACCCGGATCAGGTTGCGCGCGGTCGGTGTACCGGACAGCTTGACCACCGACTTGCGTTCGGCGGCGAGCTTGGCCTGCACGCCGCCGCCGGTGCGCTCCCAGGTCGAGATCAGCGCGTACGGCGCGGGGTAGTGCTCCTTGCGCGCCTTGCGGGCGACTTGCTTGACGAGCATCGGCGCGAGGATCTTGCGCGCCGGCCAGGTATTGCTGGCCCAGCCCATGAAACGCTGCTTGAACGGGCGCTCGGCGCCGCGCAGGGCGATGCCGGCGGCGGTGTCGATCAGCACCGCGGGCTCGGCGACCTTGTCGACCAGGCCGATCGCGCGCGCGGCCGAGGCCGACAGGGTGCGGCCGGTCAGCATCATGTCGAACGCGGCCGGCGCGCCGACCAGCGGCGGCAGGCGCACGCTGCCGCCCCAGCCCGGGTAGATGCCGAGCTTCACCTCGGGCAGGCCGATCCGGGTCGAGGCATCGCTGCTGGCGACGCGGTAACGGCAGGCCAGGGCGATCTCGGTGCCGCCGCCCATGCAGAAGCCGTGGATCGCCGCGACCGTAGGGCAGGGCAGTTCGGCCAGGCGCTGGAACACCTGCTGGCCGCGGCGGATCGCGTCGCCGACCGTGCCCTTCTCGTCGAAACTCTGGAATTCCTTGATGTCGGCGCCGGCGACGAAGCCGCTGCTCTTGGCCGAGCGCAGCACCAGGCCCTTGGGCGGGTCCAGGGCGAGGCGCTCCAGCAGGCCGTCGAGTTCGATCAGCACTTCCTGGGCGAAGGTGTTGACCGGCGATCCTTCGCGGTCGAACGAGAGCACCAGTACGCCGTCCTCGCGTAATTCGGTGTGCCAATGGCGGGCGCGGAGCCCGTCAAAAGCGGGGAGGCCGTCGAGGGCTGCAGTCATGCCGCACCATCCGTTCAGGTATGGGAAGCCGCTATCATCCCGATCTTGTTTCACTGCCGTCAAATCCGCCCGTGTCGACAGCCCCCGGGGCCGTCATGTGACACTTGGCGGTTGCGGGCGACCGCCGGCGGCCCCATTAATGCCGCGATTGAACTTTTCCCCCGACAGGGTTGTCCCATTGTTCGGCTATTGCCGAGCTGACAGGAGTGCCGGCGCGGCATGGCCGAGAATGAGTTGGACCAGGAGCTGGTCAGGCGTGTCCAGCGTGGCGACAGCGCGGCGTTCGATGCCTTGGTGCGCAAGTACCAGCATCGGATCACCGCGTTGATCGGGCGCTACATCCCCGACTGGAGCGAATGCCAGGACGTGGCCCAGGAAACCTTCATCCGCGCTTACCGCGCGATGGCGAATTTCCGCGGCGACGCCCAGTTCTATACGTGGTTGCACCGGATCGCCGTGAATACCGCCAAAAACTATCTGGTTGCCCAGAACCGCAGGCCGCCCACCGACGACATCGACGCCGGCGACGCCGAGCAGTTCGATACCGGCATCCGCCTGCGCGACACCGATACCCCGGAGCACGAATTGCTGCGCCAGGAGATCGAGCGCACGGTGATGCGGGTGGTGGATTCGCTGCCGGAAGAATTGCGGGCCGCCATCACCTTGCGCGAGGTGGACGGCCTGAGCTACGAGGAAATCGCGCAGAAGATGGCTTGCCCGATCGGCACCGTGCGTTCGCGGATCTTCCGCGCCCGCGAGGCGATCGACACCGAACTTCGGCCTTTGCTGGACAATCAAGACACCCGGGAGCGCGCCCACTGATGACGTCTACTACCCTCCATGGCGATGATCGCGAAAACCTGAGCGCGCTGTTCGACGGCGAGCTCGATGGCGACGCCGCGCGCTTCGCGCTGAAGCGGCTCGGTCACGATGTGCAGTGGCGCGACACCTGCGGCCGCTGGCAACTGTGCGGCGACGTGCTGCGCGGCAAGGTCAGCGGCGCGGCCGGGCACGATTTCGCCGGGCGCGTGGCCGCGGCGATCGCCGCCGAGGCGGCGGTGCTGCGTTCGCAGGAAGCCTCGTTGGTCGGCAAGGCCGGGACCGGCATCGTGCCGCGACGGGCCGGCGGCTCGCGCCGCAGCTGGATCGGCGGCGCCCTGGCGGCCTCGGTCGCGGTGGCGGCCTTGTTCGTGGCGCGTCCGTTCTCCAACGATTCGACCGGCGTGGCGGCCGACCCGGCCCAGGTCGCGGCGCAAAGCGCTCCGGCCGGCCAAGCGCCGGCGGTGCCGGCTTCGGTCGAGCAGGTGCCGGCCGGGCAGGTGCCGGGGGCTTTGGCTGCGGCGCCGGTCCAGGCCGACCCCGCACAACCTCAGGCGCTGACCTCCGGCGACGCTTCGGCGCTGGCCGGCGCGGTCGCGGTCGCCGAAATCCCGCGCCGGCTGGCCGAGCGCCGTTCGCGCGGCCAAAGCCAGCGCGCCGCGCTGCGCGCTTCCGAACGTTCGGCCGAGGCGCCGGTGCAGGTCGCGGCGGTCGCCAGCGCCTCCCCGCTGCCGGAGGCCATCCACGCCAATCCGTTCCGGCCGCAGGCGAGCGAAGCGTCCGCGGCGCGTCCGTGGCCGCGCGCGGTGCTGCCGAATTACTCGGGCGGCAGCAGCTATACCGCCGGCTACGGCGGCAGCGGCGACTCGCAGTCGTTCTATCCCTTCGAGCCGGCCACCCAGGCCGAAGAGGTCAGGGCGCGCTCGCAGGCCACGCAACGGCCGCAGCCCCAGCCCTGATTCGTCAGTCCCTGGTTCGCCCGGCACTGATTTGTCCTGCCTGCCGCGGTCGTTGCGGCCCGGCAGCCCCCTTTCGTCGAATGCGCGGCTCCGCCGCGCAAGGCGACCTGTCGTCTTTTTCCCGGAAAATCCACGTCGTTTCGAGGCCGCTCCCATGACCCGTCCCCTGATGAACAGCCTTCCGAAGAGCACCGCAGCCGGCAGCCGTCCGCTGCATTCCCTGGCCCTCGTCGGCGCGATCATCGCCGCGCTGCCGGTGGCCTGTACGGCGCAGGCGCCGACTACCCCGATCGCGCCGCCGCCGTCGGCGACGCCGGCCGCGCCCCTGGTCGCCGGCCTGCCCGATTTCACCAACCTCGTGCAGCGGGTCGGCCCGGCGGTGGTCAACATCAGCGCCGAGGTCGCCCCCAAGCGGGTGGCGCGCGGCGGCATGCCGGACGAAGACCAGATTCCCGAGTTCTTCCGCCGCTTCTTCGGCCCGGAGGGCATGCCGGGCATGCCCGGGCCGGGCCCGCGCCAGCCGCGCGGCGGGCGTTCGATGGGCAGCGGTTTCCTGATCTCGCAGGACGGTTACGTGCTGACCAACCATCACGTCGTCGACGGCGCCGACACGGTCACGGTCAAGCTGGCCGACCGCCGCGAGCTCAAGGCCAAGGTGATCGGTAGCGACGAGCAGTCGGACGTGGCCCTGCTCAAGATCGACGCCAAGGGCCTGCCGTTCCTGCGCGCCGCCGGTGCCGGCCAGACCAAGGCCGGGCAGTGGGTGGTCGCGATCGGTTCGCCGTTCGGGCTCGACCATTCGGTCACCGCCGGCATCGTCAGCGCGGTCGGGCGCGCCAACCCCTATGCCGATCAGCGCTACGTGCCCTTCATCCAGACCGACGTCGCCATCAACCAGGGCAACTCGGGCGGTCCGCTGCTCAATACCAGCGGCGAGGTGGTCGGGATCAATTCGCAGATCTTCTCGAACTCCGGCGGCTACATGGGGGTGAGCTTCGCGATCCCGATCGACGTGGCGATGAACTCGGCCGAGCAACTGCGTGCGACCGGCAAGGTCAGCCGCGGCCAGCTGGGCGTGGTGGTCGAGCCGCTCACCAGCGAAAAGGTCGCCGGCTTCGGCCTGCCCGACAGCAGCGGCGCGCTCGTCAACCAGGTGCTCGAAGGCGGCCCCGCGGCCAAGGCCGGCGTGGTGCCGGGCGACGTCATCCGCTCGGTCAACGGCACGCCGGTCCACGAGTCCAGCGACCTGCCGCCGCTGATCGGCAATCTGCCTCCGGGTTCCAAGGCGAAGCTGGGCGTGTTCCGCGACGGCAAGAATGTCGAGCTCACGGTCGCGGTCAGCGAACTGGACAGCGGTGCCGCCTCGGGCTTGACCGGTGGCGACCGGCCGGCGCGTCCGGGCGAGTCGACCGCGCCGCGCGCCAACGGCAATCCGCTCGGCCTGGTGACCCAGGACGTCGACGCGGCGACCCGCCAGCGCCTCGGCATCAAGGCCGGCGAGGGCGTGGTGGTGCGCGATCCGGGCGACGCCGCGGGCGAGGCCGGGGTGCGCCCGGGCGACGTCATCCTTTCGGTCGGCCGGACCCAGGTCGGCAGCGTCGCGGCCCTGGATCGCGCCTTGGCCGGCACCAAGCCGGGCCAGACCGTGATGCTGCTGGTCCGCCGCGGCAACGCGACCCAGTTCATCGCGGTCCAGGTCGGCGAGGAGAAGTAAGCTCGGCCGCTTAGCCCGAGCCCGAGCCTGGCCCGTAGCGCCCTCGGGCGGCCTCGGGCCGGACTCCGGTCGTCGGGTCCGGCTTGGGCGCGCCTGCGCGTCCGCCGGCTCAGGGGCGTCGGCGCGCTTTTGCCGTCCCACGGCCGGCTGGGGCCTGAGGGCCTTTCTGGGCGGCGCGGGCCGGCGCGGCGCGGACCTGCCGTCAATGCCGGGGCCTATGCGATAATCTCCCGTTAATTTTCCTGGAACCGGCGAGCTCCGTGTCGCCCCGCATGCAACACATCAGAAACTTCTCGATCATCGCCCACGTCGACCATGGCAAGTCGACGCTCGCCGACCGCATCATCCAGCTGTGCGGAGGTCTCGAAGCGCGCGAGATGGAAGCGCAGGTGCTCGACTCGAATCCGATCGAGCGCGAACGCGGCATCACCATCAAGGCGCAGTCCGTATCCCTGCCGTACAAGGCCAAGGACGGACAGGTCTACCAGCTCAACTTCATCGACACCCCGGGCCACGTGGACTTCAGCTACGAAGTCAGCCGCTCGCTGGCCGCCTGCGAAGGCGCCCTGCTGGTCGTCGACGCCGCCCAGGGCGTGGAAGCGCAGTCGGTAGCCAACTGCTACACCGCGGTGGAGCAGGGCCTGGAAGTGGTGCCGGTGCTCAACAAGATCGACCTGCCGACCGCCGATGTCGACCGCGCCAAGGCCGAGATCGAAGCGGTGATCGGGATCGATGCCGAGGACGCGGTGGCGATCAGCGCCAAGACCGGCCTCAACGTCGACCTGGTGCTGGAGGCGATCGTCAAGCGCATTCCGCCGCCGAAGCCGCGCGACACCGACAAGCTGCAGGCGCTGATCATCGATTCCTGGTTCGACAACTATCTCGGCGTGGTCTCGCTGGTGCGGGTCATGCAGGGCGAGATCGTCCCGGGCAGCAAGATCCTGGTCATGTCGACCGGCCGCACCCATCTGGTCGACAAGGTCGGCGTGTTCACCCCCAAGCGCAAGGACCTGAGCAAGCTCGGGGCCGGCGAAGTGGGCTGGATCAACGCCAGCATCAAGGACGTCCACGGCGCGCCGGTCGGCGACACCCTGACCCTGGCCAGCGATCCCGCGCCCAAGCCGCTGCCGGGCTTCCAGGAAATGCAGCCGCGCGTGTTCGCCGGCCTGTTCCCGGTCGACGCCGAGGACTACCCGGCGCTGCGCGAAGCCCTGGAAAAGCTGCGCCTCAACGACGCCGCGCTGCGTTTCGAGCCGGAGAGCTCCGAGGCCATGGGCTTCGGTTTCCGCTGCGGCTTCCTCGGCATGCTGCACATGGAGATCGTGCAGGAGCGCCTGGAGCGCGAATACGATCTCAATCTGATCAGCACCGCGCCGACGGTGATCTACGAAGTGCTCAAGACCGACGGCACCGTGATCCCGATGGACAACCCGGCCAAGCTGCCGCAGTTGAACCTGGTCCAGGAGATCCGCGAGCCGGTGATCCGCGCCAACATCCTCACCCCGCCGGACTACATCGGCAACGTGATCAAGTTGTGCGAGGAAAAGCGCGGCGTGCAGATCGGCATCACCTACATGGCCAGCCAGGTGCAGATCAGCTACGAGTTGCCGATGGCCGAGGTGGTGCTGGACTTCTTCGACAAGCTCAAGTCGGTCTCGCGCGGCTACGCCTCGCTGGATTACCACTTCCTGCGTTTCCAGGAAGGCCCGTTCGTGCGTGTGGACACGCTGATCAATGGCGACAAGGTCGATGCGCTGTCGATCATCGTCCACCGCAGCCATGCCGACCGGCGCGGCCGCGAGTTGTGCGAGAAGATGAAGGACCTGATTCCGCGGCAGATGTTCGACGTCGCCATCCAGGCCGCTATCGGCTCGCAGATCATCGCCCGCAGCACGGTCAAGGCGATGCGCAAGAACGTTTTGGCCAAATGTTATGGTGGCGACATCAGCCGCAAGAAGAAGCTCCTCGAGAAACAGAAAGAGGGCAAGAAGCGTATGAAGCAGGTCGGTCGGGTGGAGATTCCGCAGGAAGCCTTCCTCGCGGTGCTGTCGACCGGCGACAAGTAGGCGAACGGCGGGAAAGGGATGGGGGCGAGCGACCGCGGCCGTGCCCGATACGGGCCGGGCGGTCGCGAAGGTCGCCAGGGAGTTTCCGCAATATCATCGGACGGCGGGGGCAGGCAGCGGTAGGCGCAGGCGCAACGCGATGGAGCCGTCACGGTCCGGTCGCGCACCACCTTCGGCCCGCTCGCTGCGGCTCTCGGCTCCGGCTCACCACACCGCAAGGAAACGGCAATGCGTTGGTTTGAAATCGCACTGGTGTCGCTGACCATATTCACCGGCGTCGTCTGGCTGCTCGACAAGCTGGTCCTGGCCAAGCGCCGCGCCGCGCGCGAGGGCCTGCTCGACGACGGCAAGGAGCCGATCGTCGTCGATTATTCGAAGGCGTTCTTCCCGGTCCTGTTCGTGGTGCTGATCCTGCGCAGCTTCATCGCCGAGCCGTTCCGGATTCCCTCGAACTCGATGATGCCGACCCTGCTGACCGGCGACTTCATCCTGGTCAACAAGTTCACCTATGGCCTGCGCCTGCCGATCACCAACCGCAAGGTCCTGGCGATGGGCGAGCCCGAACGCGGCGACGTGGTCGTGTTCCGCCCGCCGCACCACCCCGAGCAGGACTGGATCAAGCGCATCATCGGCCTGCCGGGCGACAAGGTCAGCTACCGCGACGGCCGCCTGACCGTGAACGGCGAGCCGATCCTGTACGCCCCGATCGGCACCTACCAGGGCCGCGGCAACGGTACCGAGATGACCGGCGCCCAGGAGCTGCGCGAGCAGGTCGGCAAGCACGTCCACCGCATCCTGCTGCGCGCCGAATCGCCGTTGCTGGACCAGGGCGAGGGCGAGTGGGTGGTGCCGCAGGGCGAGTATTTTGTGATGGGCGACAATCGCGACAACAGCGAGGACAGCCGATACTGGGGCTTCCTGCCGGAGCGCAACCTGCGCGGCAAGGCGTTCCTGATCTGGATGAACTTCGATGGGGGCGTGGATTTCTCGCGCATCGGCAGCAGCATTCCGTAACGGCCCCACGCCGCTGCGGATGGGGACGGGGTTCGCGGGTGCATCGAGCGCCCCCGGACCCGGCATATTGATCAATTGGGGATCGAAGGCATGAAGCGTAACCAGAGCGGCATCACCCTGATCGGGTTCATCATCCTGCTGGCCGTGGTCGGCGTATTCGCCTACATGGGCATGAAGCTGGTGCCGATGTACTCGGAGTTCTACTCGGTCAAACGTTCGTTGGCGGACCTGGCCAAGGAGCCGGGCGCCGGGCAGATGGACAGCGCCAAGGCCCGCAACCTGTTCTTCCGCCGCATGGACATGAGTTATGTCGAAAGCGTGAAGCCGGCGAATTTCAAGATCGTGCGCAACGACGAGGGCATGGAAATCACCGTGGACTACGAAGTGCGCCGTCCCTTGATCGCCAACCTCGACGTGGTCGGCCACTTCCATGCGGTGCAGCAGTTGCGTTCGAAAGACGGTGACTGATCCATTCACGCATCGCTTCGCGAACCCGGGATTGCTCGATCAGGCCCTGACCCATCGAAGCGCCGGGGCGCCGCATAACGAGCGCCTCGAGTTCCTGGGCGATGCGCTGGTGAATCTGATGGTGGCCGAGGCGCTGTACCAGCGCTGGCCGCAGGCCGACGAGGGTGCGTTGACCCGCGCCCGTGCCGAGCTGGTGCGCGAATCGGCCTTGGCGCCGATCGCGCGCACGCTCGAACTCGGTGCGAAACTGACCCTCGGCCCCGGCGAAATGAAGTCCGGCGGCCACCGTCGCGACTCGATCCTCGCCGATGCTCTCGAAGCGGTGGTCGCGGCGATCTACCTCGACGCCGGTTTCGAGGCCTGCCGCGCCCATGTCCTGCCCTGGTTCGCCGCGGCGATGGACGCGCTGCCGCCGCCCCACAAGGTCGGCAAGGACGCCAAGACCCGGCTGCAGGAATGGCTGCAGGGCCGGCAGAAGCCGTTGCCGCTGTACACCCTGATCGCCGAAAGCGGCGAAGACCACGCAAAGACCTTCCAGGTCAGCTGTGTATTGACCCAGCCGCCGCTCAGCGCGGTGGGCGAGGCCGGCTCGCGCCGCGCCGCCGAGCAGATCGCCGCCGAGGACGTGCTGCGGCAGCTCAAGGCGGATTGAGGTTCGGGACGGTGCGGGCCGGATCGGGGACTCGGGACTCGGGACTCGGGACTTGAGCAGCGTGGAGGCCGGGCCGGGGCCGGGTTCCGTCCGAACTAGTCAAGCGCGCTTGGGTCGCGGCATGACGCTTTGCGTCCCCGCGTCCGATTTGCTGTTCCCGCCGCCCAGGCGGACAATTCGCCCATGACTTCCTCTTCGCATCGCGCCGGCCACGTCGCCGTCATCGGCCGTCCCAACGTCGGCAAATCCACCCTCGTCAACGCCCTGGTCGGGGCCAAGGTCAGCATCGTCTCGCCGCGCCCGCAGACCACCCGCCATCGCCTGCTCGGCATCGCCACCTTTCCCGAAGGCCAGCTGCTGCTGGTCGACACCCCCGGCATCCACCGCGAGCAGAAGCGGGCGATGAACCGGATGATGAACCGCGCCGCGCGCGGCGCCCTCGAAGGCGTCGATGCGGCCTTGCTGGTGGTGCGCGCCGGGCAATGGGACGACGAGGACACTCTCGCTTTCGACGCCCTGCGCGGCGCCGGCCTGCCGGTGGTGCTGGTGGTCAACCAGGTCGACCGCATCACCGACAAGACCGTGCTGCTGCCGTATCTGGCGAAAGTCAGCGAAGGCCGCGACTTCGCCAGCGTGCATCCGATCTCGGCGCTCAAGGGCAAGGGATTGGACGCTCTGGTCAAGACCGTTTTGTCGTTGTTGCCCGAACAGCAAGCGCTGTACGGCGAAGACGAAATCACCGACAAGAGCCAGCGTTTTCTCGCCGGCGAGATGGTCCGCGAACAACTCATGCGCCAGCTCGGCGAAGAGCTGCCGTACGCGACCACGGTCGAGATCGAACGCTTCGTCGTCGACGGCGAGCTGCTGCGCATCGGCGCGGTGATCTGGGTTGAGCGCGACGGCCAGAAGGCGATCGTGATCGGCAAGGCCGGTGCGCGCCTGCGCGAGATCGGCGCGAAATCGCGCGTGCAGATGGAGCGGCTGTTCGGTTCCAAGGTCTTCCTGGAAACCTGGGTGCGCGTGCGCGAAGGCTGGTCAGACAACGAAGCGGCCCTGCGGCAGTTGGGGTACGAATAAGGGACGGGAAAGGGATTCGGGATTCGCAAGCGCGGGATTTCGGTCGCTCGATTTACGCTGCTTGATCGGTCCGGCGTTTGCGGGCGTCCGCTTTTGTTTCCTGCTCCAATCCCGATTCCCGGCTTTCCATTCTCGATCCCCAATCGCATGCACCTCACCGCCGAATCCGCCTACGTGCTGCACACGCGTCCCTGGCGCGAGACCAGCCTGTTGGTAGAGGTGCTGAGCGAGAATCACGGTCGCATCGGGCTGGTCGCGCGCGGAGTGCAGGGGCCGAAGCGCCAGGTGTTGCGCGCCGCCTTGCAACCGTTCCAGCACATCCGCCTGGATGCGCTGGTGCGCGGCGAACTCGCCCGGCTGATCTCGGCCGAAGCCCTGGACGCGGCGCCGCGCTTCGACGGCGAGGTCGCGCTGGCCGGTTTCTACGTCAACGAACTGTTGCTGCGCCTGTTGCAGCGCAACGACCCGTTCCCGGAACTGTACGAGCTTTACGGCCGCACCCGTGCGCGCTTGCAGGGCGAGGGGCTGGCCTGGACCTTACGCTGTTTCGAGCGCGATCTGCTCGAAGCGCTCGGCTCGGGCTTCGACTGGAGCGTCGACGCCGAGGGCGTGGCGATCGATCCGGCCGCGCGTTACCGGCTCGATCCCGAGCAGGGGCCGCGCCGCATGCTCAGCGACCGCGGCCACGGCGAGCGCAGCGCCGCCGCCACTGGCAGGGCCTTGCTCGCGCTCGCCGACGACCGCGCGCCGGAAGCGGCGGATCTGCCGGGCCTGCGCCAGGCCATGCGTTCGGTGCTCGTGCACCACCTGGGGCCGCGCGGCTTGAAGTCCTGGGAGTTGTTGGCCGACCTGGCGCGGGTGGCGCCGAAGCGCGAGCCCCGGCGAGACGACGACGGCGCCTGAGCCTTCGGCGGGCTGAAGCGACGTCAAGCCGGTGCCGGGACCTAAGCGCCCCGTGAGCCGAACGGCTCAGCCGAGCGCGGGCTGGGCAATGGTGTCCTGCGCGGCCCGGTCGAAACGCGCCAGCAGCGAGGACGAATCCGGCCGCGTCTGCAGTTCCTGCACCGCCTGCGCCAGGCGCGCCGCGCCGACGAAGCCGCAGCTCGCCCGCAGTTTGTGCAGTTCGCCGCGCAAAGCCTCGAGGTTGCCGAGTTCGGCTGCGCTGGAAATCGAACGCCGCGCGTTCGGAAGTTCCTGAGTGAACAGCTCGCGCAGGGTGGCGATATGGGCGCGGTTGCCGTTGAGCGCGCGCGCGGCGATTTCGTCGTCCCAGACCGGCGCATCGTCGTCGTCGATCGACGACAGCGCCGCCGCGACAGCGTGTTCGAGGCCGAGCAGGCGACGGACCGCGGCGCGTACTGCGGCGGCGGGCAAGGGTTTCACCAGGACTTCGGCGAAGCCCGAGGCGATCAGCCGGTCGCGGACTTCGGTTTCTCCGGTGGCGGTGTGGGCGACCGCGAGCGTACCGGGATGGCGCTCGCGCAGGCGCTTGAGCAGGTCGATGCCGCTGCCGTCGGGCAAGTGGGCATCGAACAGCCACAATTGGTAGTCCTCGGCATTGCCGAGCGCCATCGCCGCGGCGAGGCTGTCGACGCCGTCGACTTCGGCCGGCACGGCCTCGACCGCGGCGGTCAGAAAAGCGCGGCTGGTCGGGTCGTCCTCGACCAGCAAGATGCGTGGGACTGGGGATGTCTTCATTGCCGGTTCGCTTCCGCCCGCTATCCTGCTTCCATGCTGCGGACCATGTTACGCCTCCTGATCGGTTTGTCGCTGCCCGCCTGCTGGGCGGTCTCGGCCGAGCTTGGGGCGACGACGCTGAACGCCAGGATCGCGCGGGTGAGCACCGCGGCGGCCACGCTCGAAGACGTGCGGGTGCGGCTGTCCTGGCCGGCCCGGGCCGCGCAGGGCGAGTTGCAGTTGCAGGCCGGCCGGGTGGTCGCCCCGGACCTGGGCTATCGCTACCGCGACGTGCTCTGGCGGTGCCCGCTGCAGCGCGACGGCCGCGGCGGTTGGCGTTGCGACGGCGAGTTGCGCGGCGGCGGGGGCCGGCCCCTGCGGCTGGCGCTGGACCTGGGCGTCGCCACCACCGACGCGCGCCTGAGCCAGGGCGCCAGCGTGCTGTCGCTGCACCGCGACGCGGCCGCGCCCGACCTGACCCGGATCGATCTCGCCCGGGTGCCGCTGGCCTGGGCCCAGGCCCTGGTCGCGCAGGCCTGGCCGGACGGGCGGATCAAGGGCGGCACGCTCGACGGCCGTCTCGACATCGCCACGTCGGCGCGGCAGCCGTTGCGCATCGCCGGCCCCTTGCGTCTCAGCGGCGGCGCACTGGATACCCCGGACGGCTCGATCGCCGCCGAAAATCTCGGCGCGCGACTGCGGATCGACAGCGAGCTGGGCAACGGCGACCGCGTCCTCGTCGACGGTCGTCTCGAAGGCGGCGAGCTGTTGTTCGGCAATGCCTATGTTTCGTTGCAACGGCGGCCGGTGGCGCTGCGGATCGAAGCGACCCGGCAAACCGGCGAGGGCTGGCGGTTGCCGCGGTTGTCGTGGCGCGACGACGGCATCCTCGCCGTCGACGGCAGCGCCGCGCTGACCCCGGACGCAGGGCTGGCCGCGCTCGATCTGAATCTGCGCAGCGTCGACCTCGCGCCGCTGCGCGACGGCTATCTGTCGGGTTTCCTCGGTCTGGCGGGCCTGGCCAAACTCGAACTGACCGGTGCGGCGCAGGTACGGCTGCGCATGAGCGGCGACGAGCTGGAGATGGCCGAAGCGACCCTGATCGACGCGTCGATGAACGATGCCCAGGGGCGGTTCCGTTTCGACGGTCTCGACGGCACGGTCAGTTACTCCGCCGACACCGCGGTCGACAGCGAATTGAGTTGGCGCAGCGGCGAGTTGTACGGGCTCGATTTCGGCGCGGTGCGCCTGCCGTTTTCCAGCGGCGACGGCGAGTTGCGCCTGAACCGAGCGGTGTCGCTGCCGATGCTCGGCGGCCGCGCCGGCTTCGACGGCCTGCGTCTGCGTCCTCCGTCCGGAGGCAAAGGCCTGGACGTGCGTTTCGGCCTCAACCTCGACCGGCTCGACGTCGGCCAGCTGTCCAAGGCCCTGGACTGGCCGGCCTTCACCGGCGAGCTCAGCGGCCGCCTGCCCGAAGCGCACTATGCCGACGACCGGCTCGAACTCGCCGGCGGCCTGACCATGCAGGTGTTCGGCGGCACCGTCGCGGTGTCGTCGCTGGCGATGGAGCGGCCGTTCGGGGTCGCGCCGACCCTGAGCTCGGACCTCGCCCTCGACCAGCTCGACCTGGAATCGCTGACCGGCGTGTTCGGCTTCGGCAGCATCACCGGCCGGCTCCACGGGCGCATCGATCAACTGCGCCTGGTCGACTGGCAACCGGTCGCCTTCGACGCCGAGCTGCACACGCGTAAGACCCGCGGCGTGCGCCAGCGCATCAGCCAGCGCGCGGTCCAGGACCTGTCCAGCGTCGGCGACTCCTCCTTCGCCGGCAGCCTGCAGGACCGCCTGATCGGCTTCTTCGACGACTTCGGCTATGCCCGCATCGGCATCGCCTGCCGCCTCGCCGACGAGGTCTGTCATATGGGCGGCCTGGGACCGGCCAAGAACCAGGGCTTCACCATCGTCCAGGGTGCGGGCGTGCCGCACCTGGACGTGGTCGGCTACAACCGCCGGGTCGACTGGCCGACCCTGCTCGAACGCCTGGAGGCGGTCGGCAAGGGCGAGGTCAAACCCGTCGTTCAGTGAAGCCATGCCAGCCTTGTCGTGTCGCGGCGCCGTGCTTCAATAGGCGCCATTCGTTCAGCCCGCGCCGGATGCGCGGGATGCCGCGCAGGACGCGCATAACCGAAAGGACCCGCTCATGCGCCGTTGGATGGGAATACCGGTCGCTGCCGTGATGTTGACGGCTTGCGTGACGATCAATGTTTACTTCCCGGCCGCCGAGGCCAAGGAAGCCGCCAAGGAATTCGTGGAGAAGGTCATCGGCGAAACCCCGGCCGAATCCAAAGCCGAACCCGGCAAGCCCGGCGGCAGCGCCTCGCTCGAGCGTCCGGCCCTGCAGCTGGACCGCCTCGCCGGCCGGGTCGACTGGTGGTCGCTGGTCGGCATCGGCAGCGCCCAGGCGCAGTCGCCCGACATTTCGATCAAGACCCCGGCGATCCAGGCGATTCAGTCGCGCATGGCCTCGCGTTTCGACGGCCAGTTGCGCGCGCACTTCGACTCCGGCGCGCTCGGCTTCACCAACACCGGCACCGTCAGCGTGCGCGACGCTTCCAAGATCCCGCTCGCCGAGCGCGTCGCGGTCAACCAGGCGGTCGCCGACCAGGGCCGCGACTCGGCCGCGGTGTATCGCGAAATCGCCGTCGCCAACGGCCATCCGGAGTGGGAAGCGCAGATCCGCCAGGTGTTCGCCCGCCAGTGGATCGACAGCGCCAAGGGCGGCTGGTGGTATCAGGACGCGGGTGGGGGTTGGAAGCAGAAGTAGGTTGACGGCCGGGACTCGGGACTCGGGTTTCGGGACTCGGGACTCGATCAAGCGACTGAAAAGGCCCGCCATCGGCGGGCCTTTGCTTTGGGACACGCGCCAGACTTGTGCTCCGAGCACTGCGCCACGAGGGCTCCTCCGAGTCCCGAAACCCGAGTCCCGAGTCCCGAGCCATGCCCCGAATCTGCGACAATATCCGGCCTTGATTCCTGCCAGCAGCTGTGGCCCGCATCGATCAAACCCCTTTCGAAGTCGCGATCACCGACTTCACTCACGACGGCCGCGGCGTGGCCCGGCGTCCCGACGGCAAGGCCGTATTCGTCGCCGGCGCCTTGCCGGGCGAACGCGTCATGGCCAAGCAGACCGCGCGTTCGCGCAGCTTCGACGAGGCGGTGACGCTGGAAGTGCTCGAAGCCGCGCCCGACCGGGTCGCGCCGCGCTGCGCCCATTTCGGCGTCTGCGGCGGCTGCGCCCTGCAGCATTTGGCCGAAGACAAGCAGATCCTCGCCAAGCAGCGCGTGCTGATGGACAACCTGGAGCGCATCGGCCACGTCGTGCCCGAGCGCGTGCTGCCGGCTTTGACCGATGCGGCCTGGGGCTATCGCCGCAAGGGCCGATTCTCGGTGCGCCGGGTCGAGAAGAAGGACAAGACCCTGGTCGGTTTCCGCGAGAACGACCCGCGCTTCGTCGCCGACATCGCGCGCTGCGAGACCGTGATTCCGCTGATCGGCGACAGGATTTCGGCCCTGGCGAACCTCATCGACGGCCTGCAGGCGCGTCGCGAAATCCCACAGGTCGAGTTCATCGCCGGCGATCCCACGCCGGACTACACCGGCGTGGCGCTGACCTTCCGCCACCTCGCGCCGCTCTCCGAGTCCGATCGCGAAGCCATCGTCGCCTTCGCCCAGACGCACGGTTTCGCGGTGTTCCTGCAGCCCGGCGGCATCGACAGCGTGCACGCGCTGTGGCCGGCCGAGCCGAAGCTCGCGTTCTCGCTGCCGCAGTGGAACCTGGAGCTCAAGTTCCGTCCGCTCGACTTCATCCAGGTCAATGCCGGCCTCAACGGCCACATGATCCAGCACGCGATCGACCTGCTCGAACCGCAGCCGCAGGACCGCGTACTCGATCTGTTCGCCGGCCTGGGCAATTTCACCTTGCCGCTGGCGCGCACGGTGCGCGAAGTGGTCGGTGTCGAGGGCGAAGCCGGCCTGGTGCGGCGCGCTCGCGAGAATGCCGAACACAATGGCCTGGCCAATGCTCAGTTTCATGCCGCCGATCTGAGCAAGGATCTGCGCGGCGAGTCTTGGATGCGCGAAGGCTTCGACCGCCTGTTGCTCGATCCGCCGCGTTCGGGCGCCGATTTCGTCCTGACCCAGTTGCCGCTGAAGCAGTTCGAGCGCATCGTCTATGTGAGCTGCCATCCGGCCTCGCTGGCCCGCGACGCCGGCTATCTGGTACGCGAAAAGGGCTGGAAACTGCGTGCGGCCGGTGTGATGGACATGTTCCCGCACACCGCCCACGTCGAGTCGGTCGCGATGTTCGAGCCGCGCTGAGCCCGAAGCGCGGGGTGCCTGGAATCTGCGAGATCGCGCCGCTGCCCTAAGGGAAGGAGCGGCGCAAGCCGCGACCGCCATCTCTCAAGAATCTGCGCACCGCGATTGAGGCCCGTGCCACGCGCACTCGCCGGATCACTCCGGCAGCAACGACCAATCCGTTCCCTGCAGGCGGAAACGCAGCGGCTTGGAGCCCTGGCCCTGGCTCGGCGTGTCCAGCTCGGCATGGCACTCCACCGCATCGCTATCGCGCTCGAGCTTGCACGACTCCAACGCGGTGACGGTAAGAGTGGCGGCGAATTCCCTGAACTGCGCCGCGGCCCTCGGGTCCTGTTCCCGGCCGGCCAGTTCGCCCAAATGGCCGCGCACCAGTTCCTGCGCCCGCGCCAGGGTCGGCTGCGGCGCATCGATGTCCTTTTCTTCGACCACTCGCCACTGCGCGCCGTCGCGGCGGAAACGCAGCACAGTGTAGTCCTCGCCGATGCCGCCCCGGGTCTTGAGGATGCAGGTCGTCCGCGTATCGTCGAGCGTCTGGCAGCCTTGCACCGCGGCGATATCCATCGACTCCAGCATCGCCACGGCCACCAACGATGGCGACTCCTTGCTGGCCTGCCTGCGCAGTTCCGCATCGATGCCGAGGCGGAATGCGGCTCTGGCCTGGTCGAGGCTGAGCGCAGCATCGGCGGCCAATGCGGCGCCGGAAGCGCACAGCAGGACGAGACACAACAGGCGACAGGGCGGGGCGATGGCGCGCATCCGTGCGTAACTCGGCAGGGCGGACGAGGCCGCGGAGCGCGCAGTGTACGCAAGCGCGCGCCCGCGACCGAGCGCTGCGTCATAATGGCGCATGGGCATAGAAATCGAACGCAAATTCCTGGTGGTCGGCGAGGCCTGGCGCGCGGCCGCGCACAAGGTCGTGCCGATGGCGCAGGGCTATCTCAACGATCTGGCGGCGATGGACGCGCCGGTCGCCGGCGCCGCCGCGATGAAGGCCTCGGTGCGGGTGCGCATCGCCGGCGACGAGGCCTACTTGAACCTCAAATCGCGCGAGCTCGGCCGCACCCGCCAGGAGTTCGACTATCCGATCCCGGTCGAGGACGCGCGCAGCCTGCTCGCGCTCTGCGTCGGCGGCATGATCGACAAGCGCCGCCATTACGTCGAACACGAAGGCCATCTGTGGGAGGTCGACGAGTTCCTCGGCGACAACGCCGGCCTGGTGGTGGCCGAGATCGAGCTCGATCATGCCGACGCCGTCTTCGCCCGCCCCAGCTGGGCCGGCGCCGAGGTCACCGATTCGGCGCGCTATTACAACCTGGCCCTGGCGACCCGCTCCTACGCGCAGTGGAGCCCGGCCGAGCGCGACGGCCGCGTCGCCTGAGTCTGCGGCGGGGCTGCCGGAGCCGGCGGACAAGCGGGGTACGCCTGTCGCCCCATCTGCGAGACAATGGCCGCAGCGCAGCCAGCGCTGCCTTCTTTCCAGGAGTTCCGCATGCTCGTGATCGGCGTCGCCGGTACCGAACTCACCGCGCAGGAGCGCGACTGGTTGCAGCACGATGCCTGCGCCGGCGTCATCCTGTTCAGCCGCAACTTCGCGTCCCGGGCCCAGGTCGCCGAGCTGTCCCAGGCGATCCGCGAGGCCGCGCCGCGTCCGCAGCTGATCTGCGTCGACCAGGAAGGCGGGCGGGTGCAGCGCTTCCGCGAAGGCTATAGCGCGCTGCCGCCGCTGGACGTGTTCGGCCGGCTCTACGCCGACGACCGCGAGGCCGCGCTCAAGCTGGCAGAGGAACACGCCCAGCTCATGGCCAGCGAAGTGCAGGCCAGTGGCGTCGACCTGAGTTTCGCCCCGGTGGTCGACCTGGGGCGCGGCAATCTGGCGATCGGCAACCGCGCCTTCGACGCCGATCCGCAGGTCGTGTCCGAATTCACCGCCGCCTACGTCCGCGGCATGCACGCACGCGGCATGGCCGCGACGCTCAAGCATTTCCCGGGCCACGGCTCGGTGCTGGCCGACACCCATTTCGACGAAGCGGTCGACCCGCGCAGCCTCGACGAACTGCGCGCGACCGACCTGATTCCGTTCGTCGCCGGCATCGAGGCCAAGGCCGACGCGGTGATGATGGCGCACGTCTCGTACCCGGCGGTCGCGCCGGAGCCGGCCGGCTATTCGCGGCGCTGGATCGAAGAGATCCTGCGCGGCGAAATGCAGTTCCGCGGGGTGGTCTTCAGCGACGACATCGGCATGGCCGCCGCGTTCTCGGTCGGCGGCATCAAGGCGCGCATCGATGCGCACCTGGACGCCGGCTGCGACGTGGTCCTGGTCTGCCACCCGCAACTGGTCGAAGAATCGTTGGCGGCGGTCGAAGGCCGCCGCCTCAACACCGCGGCCTTGACCGGCCTCATCGGTCGCGGCGCGATGGGCTGGGACGGCCTGCTCGCCGACGCCCGTTACGGCGAAACCCGCCACCGTCTGGAAGGATTGGCTTGATGACTTCGCACGACCTGGCCGCGGCGCTCGCCGATGCCGACCTCATTTTCGACCGCCGCACGCTCGAGCGCGAAATCGCGCGCATGGCCGGCAAGATCCGCAACGACTACGCCGGCAGCGTGCCGGTGTACCTGACGATCATGCACGGCGGCCTGCCGTTCGCGGCGCAGTTGGCGATGGAGCTCGGCGAACGCGGGCTCGATCTGGAGTTCGACTATCTGCATGCGACCCGCTATCGCGGCGCGACCTCCGGCGGCGAGCTGGTCTGGAAGCATCGCCCGGCGACGCCTTTGCGCGGGCGCCGCGTGCTGCTGGCCGACGACATCGTCGACGAGGGCCACACCCTGCACGCGATCCGCGAATGGTGCCTGCAGCAGGGCGCGGTCGAAGTGCGCATCGCCGCGCTCGCGGTCAAGGCTCACGACCGTTGCGTCGAGGGCTTGAGCGCGGACTACGTCGGCGTGGAAGTGCCCGACCGTTACGTGTTCGGCTACGGCATGGATTTCCACGAGCAGGGCCGCAACCTGCCCGCGATCTACGCACTGAAGGATTGAGATGAGCGTTCTGGCAATCGACCTGGCCGTGATCGGCGGCACCGGCCTGTACCGCATCGCCGAGCTGCAGGACGTCGAATCGCACCAGCCGGTGACACGGTACGGCGCACCCTCGGGTCCGGTCCGGATCGGCACGCTTGGCGGCCGCCGCGTCGCCTTCCTGGCGCGCCACGGCGAAGGCCATTCGCTGCCGCCGCACCAGATCAATTACCGCGCCAATCTCGCCGCCCTGCAGGCCCTCGGCGCGCAGCGCGTGCTCGCGCTCAATACGGTCGGCGGCATTACCGAACGGTTCGGCCCGCGTGTATTGGCCTGCCCGGATCAGCTGATCGACTACACCTGGGGCCGCATCTCGACGATCTGCGAAGAACCCGGCACCGAGGTGTTGCACGTCGATTTCGGCGAGCCTTACACCCGCGATTTGCGCCAGGCGGTGATCGCCGCGGCGCACAGCGCCGGCGTGGCCCTGGTCGACGGCGGTTGCTACGGCGCCACCCAGGGCCCGCGCCTGGAAACGCGCGCCGAAATCGCGCGCATGCGCCGCGACGGCTGCGACCTGGTCGGTATGACCGGCATGCCCGAAGCCGGCCTCGCGCGCGAGCTGGGCCTCGACTATGCCTGCCTGGCCATCGTCGCCAACTGGGCCGCCGGCGCAGGCCCCGATCTGGACGAAGTGATTACCCTGCAGGACGTGCTCGACAACGTCGCGGCGGCTTCGGCCGGGCTGCCGGCGCTGTTGAGCGCCGTGCTCGATAGGTGATCGGGGTCGCATAAACCGAATCCCGCGCCTGCGGCGTGGCCGGTTTTCCCTACGGACTACGTGATGGATGTGGTCACGCTGGGCCGTTGTCATCCACCGGCACAGTTTGCATACTCGCAATGCGTCTCGTGGCACATTCAGCGACGACGCACGTCAACGCATCCAGCATGAGGTCAATAAGGATATGCAGTACGGCACCGTGAAGTGGTTCAACGACGCCAAGGGCTTCGGTTTTATTTCTCCCGAAGATGGCAGCGCGGATGTATTCGTGCACTTCTCCGCGATCAACGCAAAAGGCTTCCGCAGTCTGCAGGAAGGTCAGCGCGTCAGCTACCAGCTGACCCAGGGTCCCAAGGGCGCACAGGCGTCCGAAGTGGCTCCGGTGGTTTGATTGCGTTGCCCCTCGGGGCAATGGCTGGCCCGATCGAATTCGGACAGTTTCCAAGGCCTCGCTCCGGCGGGGCCTTTTTCTTTGCAGCGCCGCGTTCGGTGGTTGCGGCTTACCTCGCTCCTACAGGGGATGGTTTCGCGGTGTTGCGTTGCTGGGCTTGGCCTTCGTAGAAGCGACGTGAGTCGCGACCGCGGATGCGCAGAAATAGCACGGCCGTCGTCAGCTATCGGAGCTGCGTGCTCTCGCAGGGTAGGAGCGGCGCAAGCCGCGACCGCGCCGTTGCGGTCTTGCGGCGCATTCCTCGTAGATGATCAAGATCAAGATCAAGATCAAACCCAAAGCTTCCGCCACTAAAGCGGCGGGTTACTTTCTTTTGTCTGAAGCAACAAAAGAAAGGTAACCAAAGAAAAGTGCTTTTCTTTGAATCAAGGGCCCGCACGATCGACGCCGACGCAGGGATTTTTCATACGGGACATCCCTGTCCCGATGAAAAACGGCCCGCATCCCTGCGGGCCGCCCTCCGGGTTTTCTATTGCCTTCGCTAGTGCGAGGCTGCGCACGGCAACGGCAACGGCAACGGCAACGGCAACGGCAACGGCAACGGCCTGCAACTGCAACGGCCGTGGCAGGGCGGGGGTACGTCGCCGAGGCAAGGCGTTGCGCCAGCTTGGAGCCGCGGTCGCGGCTCGCGCCGCTCCTACCCCTGAGAGTGCCCGTACGCCCGTACGCCCGTACGCCCATGCGTCCGAGCGCCGCAACACCGGCGTAACTCGCAGGTCCCCATACCGGGCAGACACCACTAGAATCCGGACAAGCCCTACGGAGATTCGCCGCCATGGATCCGCTGCCCCCGTTCGCGACCCACCGGGTCGAGAATCAGCCGCCGCCGTTCGCCCCGCGCGATCTGTGGCGCGACGACATCGCTCTGCGCGAAGCGGTGAGCCGTGAAGGCGGCGACGGCCATGCCGAGGCGCTGGCGCGTTACGGCGCGATCGCCGGCGACGAGATCTACCGCCTCAGCTTCGACGCGCACCGCGACAAGCCGCGTCTGCGCAGCCATGACGCCCAGGGCCATCGCATCGACCTGGTCGAGTTCCACCCGAATTACCACGCCATCATGGCTGCGGCGATCGAGCACGGCGTCGCCGGCCTGTCCTGGCACGATCCGCGCCCGGGCTCGCACGTCGCGCGCGCGGCGCTGAGCTATCTGCATCACCAGGTCGAACCCGGCAGCAGTTGCCCGCTGACCATGACCCACGCCGCCGCACCGGTGTTGCGTCACGCCCCGGCCCTGGCCGAATGGGCGCGCAAGGCCGCCGCGCCAAGTTACGACGGGCGCGATGTCGGTTTCGGCGACAAGACCGGCCTGACCCTCGGCATGGGCATGACCGAGAAGCAGGGCGGCTCCGACGTGCGCGCCAACCAGACTGTCGCCACGCCGATATCCGGCGACGAGTACGAACTGGTCGGCCACAAGTGGTTCTTCTCGGCGCCGATGTCGGACGGGTTCCTGGTGCTCGCGCAGGCACCGGGCGGGCTGAGTTGCTTCCTGATGCCGCGCTGGCATCCGCACGGCGGCAAGAACGCGCTGCGCCTGATGCGGCTCAAGGACAAGCTCGGCGACTGGTCGAACGCGTCGTCCGAGGTCGAATTCCACGGCGCCTGGGCGCAGCGCGTCGGCGACGAAGGCCGCGGCGTGGCGACCATCATCGAGATGGTGATGCTGACCCGCCTGGATTGCATGCTAGGCTCGGCCGGCGAAATGCGCATGGCGCTGGCCCAGGCGATGCACCACGCGCGCCATCGGCGCAGCTTCGGCAAGCCGCTGCTCGATCATGCGCTGATGCGCAACGTCGCGGCCGACCTCACGCTCGAAGCCGAGGCCGCGATCCAGTTCGCGATCCGGGTTGCCGGCGCGGTCGACCGGGCCGGCGGCGATGCCGGCGAGCAAGCGTTCGCGCGCATCGCCACCGCGATCGGCAAGTACTGGATCTGCAAGCGCGCGCCGGCCTTCGTCAACGAGGCGCAGGAATGCCTCGGCGGCGCCGGCTATGTCGAGGAATCGATCCTGCCGCGGTTGTACCGGCAGGCGCCGTTGAATTCGATCTGGGAGGGCAGCGGCAACATCCAGTGCCTCGACGTGCTGCGCGCGCTCGCACGCGAGCCGCACACCGGCGCGGCGGTGTTGGCCGAACTCGAATCGGCCGCCGGTCGCGACGCGGCGTTCGATGCGCAACTCGTCGCGCTGCGCGCGGTCCTGAGCGGGCGCGCGCCGGTCGCCGAGGCGCAGGCGCGGGTATGGACCGAGCGCCTCGCCCTGGGCCTGCAGGCGGCCATCTTGCTGCGCGCCGACAGTCCGCTCGCGGCGGCGTTCTGCGCGAGCCGGCTCGGCGGACGGCACGGCCTGGCGTTCGGCACCTTGCCCGAAGGCCTGGACTTCGAGCCGGTGCTGCAGCGGGCGCTGCCGGCATGAGGGCGCTAGGTATCCTCCTGCTCTGCGCTGCGGCGCTTTGCGCGCCGGCCGCGGCGCGCACGCCGCCGGCGATGGCGCCGGAGCCGCAACGCGCCGACAGCATCGTCGTCGACAAGTCGGAGCGGCGCATGCGCTTGCTGCGCGACGGCAAGCTCATCCGCACCTATTCGATTCTTCTGGGCGATGCGCCGATCGGGCACAAGCGACAGCAGGGCGACGAACGCACGCCCGAAGGCGCCTACCGCATCAGCGGGCGCAATCAGAACAGCCGCTTCCATCTGTCCCTGCGCGTGTCGTATCCGAATCAGGCCGATCGCAAACAGGCGAGTGCGCGCGGCGTCGATCCGGGCGGCGACATCATGATCCACGGCGGCACGCCGCCCGGATACCGGCGCGACTGGACCGACGGTTGCATCGCCCTGACCGATGCGCAGATCGAGGAAGTCTGGAGCCTGGTGCCGACCGGTACGCCGATCCGGATCGACCCCTGAGCGCGGCCCGCGTGGGCGCCGCGCCCCTGCGACGGCGCGTCAACGCAGCTTTTCGGCGTAGGCCTCGCGCACGTGCCGGCTGATGTAGGTGCTCAAGCCGCGGCCGCTTTCGGCCAGTTCGATCATCCTGGCGATAGTCTCGGCGCCGGCGCTCTGAGCGGTATAGAGGTAGACCGAACCGTCGACGAACTCGATCGCGATCGCGTCCGGGCCGGGCAGATAGGCGCGGACGCCGGAATCGCCGTTTAGATTCGGGTAGGGCCTCAGTACGGGCTTCATTGCGGCTTCGTCACGAGCTTGTTCATGGGCTATGAGCGACCGGGCAGTGCCGCACCTGAATGCGCGGTCGACGCGCGTCTGCCCGGCGTCATGCCACGCTAGCGGCGATGGGTGTAAGGTCGAGTGAGGCGGCCATGCGGGCCGCTACGGGAGGTGCAACCATGCGTGGTTCACGTAAATCCCAGGCACTGGCGCTGCTCGCGCTGGCCGCGGTGCCGCCGCCGGCGCACGGCTCGGACTTTTCTTTCGCCCTGTTCTGGCTCGGCCGCGGCGCGGCCCTTGTCGCCTTGTGCCTGTTCACGGCCTGGTTGATCGGCGAAGCACGGCGCATCGGTTGATACACCGGCGGACGGTAGCGATGTGCATCAGGCGTTCGCGCTCGAAGAAGCGAGCGCACATCGCTCGCGCCGTGCATCTGGAGTGGTATCGATCGAATCGAGAGGTGCACCAAGTTGCACATGACCGGGCATGGTCGCGATAGGGCTTTCGCTTTCGTCCTGTTGCACTGCAGCGTCGCGCGCGCCCGGCAACATTCGTAGGCGCATCGTCGTCGTGACTCGGTAGGGTTCTGACGCGAATTCGTTCAGCCTCGGCATCGCATGCGCGTTCTTGTGACGCGCCTCGGACTACCGGTGTGACGGGGCCTCGCCGGCGGCTTGTGCGCGCGCCCGGCATCTTCTTATCTGTCTGCTCCCATCGACCCGACACGCATCGAACGCCACGCGAGTGTGTTGTCCCGACGATGGATCCGCCGTCCCTGCGATGGCGACACGAGGTCGTCACGACCTCATCCGAGTCATGTCAGATTCCATTCCCTAAGGAGTTCTTCAACATGTCCGTATCGAAATCCGGCAAGCGCGCCGGCCTGGCGCGTGTGTCCTTGTTCTCGGTGATGACGGCGGTGGCCGCATTGTCCGGCGGCGCGGCGCTGGCGGCCGAAGAGGTCAGTCCCGAGCTGAAATTCGCGATGCAGCGCGACCTCGGCGTGTTCCCGTCGCAACTCGGCCAGTATCTCGCCACCGAACGCCTCGCCCAGAATCGGGCGGCCGCGGTCGAACGCGAGCTCGGCAGCAACTTCGCCGGCAGCTGGATCGAGCGCAACGAGGACGGCAGTTTCAAGTACGTCGCCGCGACTGCGGGCGCGCGCAAGAGCCTGAGTATTCCAGGCATCGAAGTGCGCACCGTGCGCCATAGCCTGAAGCAATTGCAGCACTCGATGGATCTGCTCGATGCCAGCTCGCAGGCGCGAGTGAAGGGCGTCAGCAAGCCGCTGACCGGCATCCAGAGCTGGTACGTCGACCAGACCAGCAACAGCGTCGTGGTCCGCGTCGACCAGGGCGCGACCGAGCGCGGCGTCGATTTCGTCGCGCTCAGCGGCGCCGACACCGGCATGGTGCGCATCGAAGAAATGCCGGGCACGCTGCAGACCACCGCGACGGTACTCGGCGGCATCGAGTATTCGATCAACAACGCCTCGCTGTGTTCGGTCGGTTTCTCGGTTACCCGCGGCACCACGAAGGGCTATGTGACCGCGGGCCATTGCGGCACGGTCGGCGCGATCGCCCGCATCGGCGGCGTGCAGGTCGGCTCCTTCGCTGCGCGCGTGTTCCCGGGCAACGACCGCGCCTGGGTCAGCGTCGGCAGCACCCACACTCTGCGGGGCGCGGTCAGCAACTACAGCGGCGGCACCGTGCCGGTGCGCGGCAGCACCGAGGCGGCGATCGGCGCGGCGGTATGCCGCTCGGGCCGCACCACCGGTTATCGCTGCGGCACCATCACCGCCAAGAACGTCACCGCCAACTACGCCGAAGGCGCGGTGCGCGGCCTGACCCAGGGCAATGCCTGCATGGGTCGCGGCGATTCGGGCGGTTCGTGGATCACCAGCGCCGGCCAGGCGCAGGGCGTGATGTCGGGCGGCAACGTGCAGGCCAACGGCAACAACTGCGGCATTCCGGCTTCGCAGCGCAGCAGCCTGTTCGAGCGGCTCGGCCCGATCCTCAGCCAGTACGGGCTGACTTTGGTCCGCAGTTGAGCCGGTAGTCAGGAACGTAGGAAGTAGAAACTGGGAACTAGGAGTGAGGAGAGCATGGGCGTCGGCGATATCTGCCGCGTTCACTCCTCACTCCTCACTCCTCTTTACTCACTTCTCGCTAACGCTTCAATCCAGGAACTGCAGCTTAGCCAGTTCCGCGTACAGGCCGCCCTCGGCGAGCAACTGCGCGTGAGTGCCTTCGGCGACGATGCGGCCGCGGTCCATGACCACGATGCGGTCGGCCTTGAGCACGGTCGCCAGGCGATGGGCGATGACCAGAGTGGTGCGGCCTTCCATGAGGGTTTCCAGCGCTTGCTGCACGGCGCGTTCGCTCTGCGCGTCGAGCGCGCTGGTGGCTTCGTCGAGCAGCAGGATCGGCGCGTCCTTGAGCAGGGCGCGGGCGATCGCGATGCGTTGCTGTTGGCCGCCGGACAGGCGCGCGCCGCGCTCGCCCAGCTCGGTCGCCAGCTTCTCGGGCAGGGCGTCGATGAAATCGGCGGCATGCGCGGCGCGCACCGCCTGGGCGATCTCGTCGTCGCCGGCTTCGAGGCGGCCGTAGCGGATGTTGTCGCGCGCCGTGGTGGCGAAGATGGTCGGCTGCTGCGGCACCAGAGCGATGGCCTCGCGCAAGGCGGCCGGGTCGAGCTCGCGCACGTCGACGCCGTCGACCCGGACCGCGCCCTGCTGCGGGTCGTGGAAACGCAGCAGGATCGAGAACACGGTGCTCTTGCCGGCGCCGGAGGGGCCGACCAGGGCCACGGTTTCGCCCGGACGCACGCGCAGGCTGAAGTCCTCCAGCGCGGGCAGGTCGGGGCGCTGTGGGTAATGGAAGCCGAGGTGCTCGAACACCAGTTCGCCGCGCAGCGGCCTGGGCAGCGGCTGCGGGTGCGCCGGCGCGCGCACCGCGCTGGCTTCGTTGAGCAGTTCGCTGATCCGGCCCATGCCGCCGGCGGCGCGCTGCAAGTCGTTCCAGACTTCCGCGAGCGCGCCGATCGAGCCGCCGCCGATCAGGGCGTACAGCACGAACTGGCCGAGGGTGCCGGCGCTCATGCGCCCGGCGACGACGTCGTGCGCGCCCGACCACAACACCAGGGTGATCGCGCCGAACACCAGGGTGATGGCGATCGCGGTGACCCAGGCCTGGGCGCTGATGCGCTGGCGCGCGGTCTTCACCGCGATTTGCAGCGACTCGCTGAATCGGCCTTGTTCGTAAGGCTCGCGTGCATGCGCCTGGACCGTGCGCACGGCGGCGAGGGTCTCGGCGGCCAGGGTATTGGCGTCGGCGACGCGGTCCTGGCTGGCGCGCGAGATCTTCTGCAGCTTGCGTCCGCCGATCACGATCGGCAGCACCGCCAGCGGAATGCCGATCAGGGCGAACACGGCCAGGCGCGGGCTGGTCCAGAACAGCATGCCGAGGCTGCCGATCACCGTGACAGTGCTGCGCAGCGCCACCGACATGCTGGAGCCGACCACGCTGCGCAGCAGCTCGGCGTCGGCGGTGAGGCGCGAGACCAGCTCGCCGCTGCGGGTGCGGTCGTGGAAGCCGGCGTCGAGCGCGATCAGATGGCTGTAGAGCTTCTCGCGCAGGTCGGCGACCACGCGTTCGCCCAGCACCGAGACGAAGTAGAAGCGGATCGCGGTGGCGAAGGCCAGGGCGATGGCGACCAGGAACAGGATCAGGAAGGCGCGGTCGATCGCGCTGCTGCCGCCGCCGGCGGCGCTCTGGGCGAAGCCCTGGTCGATCATGATCTTGAACGCGACCGGCAGGCTCAGGGTGGCCGCGCTGGAAGCGCCCAGGGCGAACAGCCAGGCCACGAACAGCCGGCTGTGCTTGCGCACGAACGGCCACAGGGTTCGCAGACTGCCGATCGGGGCCTTGCGGTCGTCGCGGCGTGAGTCGACCGGGCGGCCGGCGCTGGAATCTGTCATCGGAAGGCGTTCATGGGGAGGGAGTGCGGCCCGGTCGATCGAGGCGCACGCGATTACGTGTGGCGTCGCGCAGCTGGGCTTTCAAGGCGTCGACCTGCGATTCGGGCAGACGCACCAGCATACGCACGCCGTCGGCGCTGTAGCGTTCCTGGTCTTTCTCGGCACCGTGGGCGCTCAGCGCGGCATGCACCGCGCCGGTGTCCTCGAACGCAAACGCCAGTTCCAGCTCGCTGTAGCGCAGCAATTCGCGCCGTTCGGCGCAGCGCAGGCACTCGGCGGCGCTGCCGCCATAGGCGCGCACCAGGCCGCCGGCGCCGAGCTTGATGCCGCCGTACCAGCGGGTCACTACGACCGCGACCTGGTCGTAGCCCTGACCGTCGATCGCCGCGAGGATCGGCCGCCCGGCGGTGCCGGCCGGTTCGCCGTCGTCGCTGAAACGGTATTGGGCGCCGATGCGGTAGGCCCAGCAGTTATGGGTCGCGGCCGGGTCGCCGACCTCGGCGATGAAAGCCAGCGCCGCTTCCGGCGTGTCCACCGGCGCGGCGAGGGCGAGAAAGCGACTGTGCTTGACCTCGATCGACAGGCTGGCGCGCGCGGCGAGGGTCGCGGCGTTCATCGGCGGGCGCTCGCGGTGAGGCCGGGGCGGCGGCCCGGGCTCATTTCAGCAGCGCGCGCAGGTCGTCCGGCACCCGCGCCTGCGGATGGGCGCGGTGGAAGCGGCGCAGGCTGTCGCGGGCGAGCTCGATATCGCCACGGTCGCGGTACGAGCGGATGATTTCCAGCCACTGCGCCGGGGCCAGGGTCGCTTCCTCGGTCGCGTTGAGCCGGACCCGGCTGCCGGTGACCTCGATCCGTTCCAGTACGGTGGAATCCTGAGCGACCGCCGGCTGCGCGGCCTGGGCGTCGGCCGCTGCGCTATTCGCCGATTGCATGTCGGCCGACTGGGCGCCGGCCGACTGGGCGGCAGCGGCAGGCGCGGGCGAGCGCACGGCATTGCCGAGCGATGGCGCCGATTTGCTGCGCCGATCGGCCCGAACTTCGGTCCGAGCCTCTGCTTCGGCGCGGCCTTCGGCCTTGCGCGCCGAAGCGGCGGCTGCGCCGGCAGGGGCGGCTTCGCGCAGTTCGTAGCGGCGCTCGCGGGCCAGCTGCGGTTTGGCGGCATCGCTGGGGGTGGCGGACGTGGGCGCTGCCGGCGCGTGCACCGGGGCCGAGGCCGGGGCCGGCGGCGCCGGCGGTGGGGCCGGCGCGTCGATCGGCGTGGCTGCCCTGAAGGCCTGCACGTCGCGGGTGTCGTCCCGCTTGGCGGCCCGCTTATGTTCTTGCTGTCGCTGCTGCGCGCGCAGGCCATCGGCGGCCGCATCGCTGCGCCTGGCGGCTTCCAGCGGCGGCGGAGGCGGCACGACCATTTGCGGCAGCGGCTTCGACTGGGCCGGGGGCCCGGGCAGGGCGATGCCGGCGGCATCGGCCGCGCCGGCGCTGCTGTCGCGGGCAAGTTCGGAGGCATCGGCTGCAGCCGGGGCGGCAGCGGCGGTGGCCGATTCGGCCGAGACGGCATCGGCGGAGACGGCCGAGACCGCCTGGTCTTCGCCGACCGATTCCAGCGCCTTGTCGATCGGCCGCAATTGCCAGGCCACCCCGATCGCCAGGGTCAGCGAGGCCGCCACGCCGATCCAGGCCGGCCAGCGGGTTTTCTCGCGCCTGCGCGGCGGCGCGACGGCGGCCTGCGCGGCGGCGAGGATCCTGGCGTCCAGGGCCGGCGAGGGGCCGTCGTGCGGCCCCAGGCGCAGCAGGCGCTCGGCCAGCTCGCGTTCTTCGGGCGACAGCGGATCGTGAGCGTCGTGACGGCGGTTCATTCGGTCAACCTCGCGCGCAACTTGTCCATCGCGTAGCGCAGTCTGGACTTCACCGTTTCCCTGCCGGCCCCGGTGATGGCGCCGATCTCCTCCAGGCTCAGTTCGTGCTCCAGGCGCAGCAACACCACTTCGCGCTGCTCCTCCGGCAATTCCTCGATCGCCCGCTGCAGGCGGCGGCGCTGTTCGAACTCGGACAGTTCGCGCTCGGGCGTGGTCGGGTCGGCGACCCGGGCGGTGCGTTCGTCGCCGTCGGCCGGCGCCGGCGGGCGGTGCTTGAGGCCGCGCCAGTAGTCGTTGAGGCGGTTGTGGGCGATCCGGAACAGCCAGGTGCTGAACGCCGCATCGGGCTTCCAGCCCTCGCGCGCGGCGATCACCCGCTGCCAGACGTCCTGGAAGAACTCGTCAGCGAGCGCCGAATCACGGATCTGACGCAGCAAGAAACGGTACAAAGGGCCGCGGTGACGCGAATACAGGACCTCGAACGCCGCGGCGTCGCCGCCCGTCCAGGCCAGCATCAGCACGTCATCGCTAGCGTCCGCACCGGAATTCATCCGCGGCAGGGTACGGCCTGACGACGCAGACGGGAAGCGGTTGCGCGCGGGGCAGGCGTCGTATAGCGGCGATGGGAGGGCCAGTTGCATGTTCGGAACAACGGTCCGGGAGCCCCGGTGGGGTTGCCGTCTGCCGATCCTGTAAAGCTCGCGTTATCCTGCGCCTTGCGCAGAAGGCGGCGATGCGGTGCACAGTGACGTACTACCAGGGGCCATGGTGAGCGACAGGTCGTCCGCGGGCGAGGCGCTCGCCTGCGCGCTCCAGGAAGCATTGCCGGCCGGCTCGCAGGTGGTGGTCTGCTGGCGTTCGGCCTATGGCCGCCTGTCGGAATCGTTCACGCCCGGCGTCGAAGCGCCCTTGCGCGCCGATGCCGGCGCCCTGCTCGAACGCGACCCGCCCGCGGTCGGCGCCTCCGACGATTGCGGCGGCGACCGCATCGAGGCGGCCTGGTGGCTCGAGGACGGCAGCCGCGCGGCGATCGTCGCCCGCTTGCCGCAGGCCCTGCCGACGCCGTTGCGCGCGGCCTGGCTGGCGATGGCGCGGCGCATCGTCGCCGCGGACCTGGCGGCGGTGCGCGCCCACGCCCGCGCCGAAGCCCTGGAAAAATCCGAGCGCCTGCAGCAGGCGCTGTACGGGATCGCCGACCTGGCCGGCTCCGGCCTGGAGATGACCGACCTGCTCAGCCGCATCCACGGCGTGGTCTGCGGCCTGATGTACGCCGAGAACTTCTACATCGTGCTCTACGACGACGTTGCCGACACGATGCGTTTCCTGTATTTCGCCGACCGCCACGACCCCTACGTGGCCGATCCGCAGCGGGTGATCCGCGGCGAGGAGATGCCGAACAGCCTGACCCTGGCGCTGCTGCGCCACGGCGAGCCGCTGCAGGGCAGCTCGGCGGCGCTGCGCGATCTGCTCGGCGTGCCGCCGGACGACTATCACGGCCCCGACAGCGCCGACTGGCTCGGCGTGCCGATGCGCCGCGACGAACGCGTGTGCGGCGCGATCGTGGTGCAGAACTACGAGAGCGCCGGCAGCTACGGCGAGGAAGACCGGGCGCTGCTGTCGTTCGTCGCCCAGCACATCCTCACCGCGCTCGACCGGTTCGGCGCGCGCGAGGAACTCGAACGCCACGTCGCCGAGCGCACCTACGCCCTGCAGCTCAGCAACCGCGACCTGCAGGCCGAAATCATCGAGCGCCAGCGCTCCGAACGCTTGCAGCGCGCGCTGTTCCGCATCGCCGAGCTGACCATCACCTCCGACACCCTGGGCCGCTTCTATTCGCAAGTCCACGACGTGGTCAGCGAACTGCTGTACGCGCGCAACTTCTACATCGCGTTGCTGTCCGACGACGGCGAACGCCTGCAGTTCCCGTACTCGATCGACGAGCGCGACATGATCCGCGAGAGTCGCCAGCTCGCCGGCGGCCTGACCGAATACGTGATCCGCCAGGGCCGACCGTTGCTGGCCGACCGCCACCGCATCGCCGAGCTCAACAGCCGCGGCGAAGTGCGCAGCCACGGCTCGGCCGCGCATTGCTGGCTCGGCGTGCCGCTGTACCGCGACGACTCGGTGGTCGGGGTGATCGCCATCCAGAGCTATTCGCGGGCGATCAGCTTCAACGCCCGCGACCAGGAACTGCTGACCTTCGTCGCCCACCACATCAGCATCGGCCTGGCGCGCAAGCAGGCCCAGGACCGGTTGGTGACCGCGCACGGCGAGCTCGAACAGCGCGTCGCCTCGCGCACCCGCGAGCTGGCCCATACCAATGCCGAACTGCTCGCCCAGATCGGCGAGCGCGTGCGCGCCGAACAGAAGCTGACCCACCAGGCCCTGCACGATGCGTTGACCGGCCTGCCGAACCGCGGCCAGCTGCTCGAACGCCTGGACGACGCGATCGCCCGCGCGCGCCGCGAGCAGCGCGCGTTCGCGGTGCTGTTCCTCGATCTGGACCGCTTCAAGCTGGTCAACGACAGCGTCGGTCATTCGGCCGGCGACGAGTTGCTGGTCGAAAGCAGCCGCCGCATCGTCTCGACCGTGCGCAGCAACGACACCGTGGCGCGCCTGGGCGGCGACGAATTCGCGATTCTGATCGAGAACATCGACGGGCTCGGCGTCGCCGAGGAACTGGCCTCGCGGGTGCTGCGCACGCTCGGCGAGCCGTGCTGGGTGGCCGGTCGCGAAGTGTTTCCGTCGGCCAGCATCGGCATCGCCATGTGGCATCCGCGCTACCGCAACGGCATCGAGCTGCTGCGCGACGCCGACGCCGCGATGTACCGGGCGAAGGGCGCCGGCCGCGGCCGCTGCGCGGTGTTCGACGAGGAGATGCGCGAGCAGGCGATGCGCATCCTAGACCTCGAAGCCGATTTGCGCCGGGCCATCAACGGCGACGCTTTCATCGCCTATTACCAGCCGATCGTGCGCCTCGACGACCACGGCCTGATCGGCCACGAGGCTCTGCTGCGCTGGCGCCACGAGAAACGCGGCCTGCTGCTGCCGCGCGAATTCATCGGCCTGGGCGAGGACAGCGGCCTGATCGAGGAGGCCGACTGGATCCTCTACGGCCGCGTCGTCGCCGAACTGGCGCGCGGCGGCGACGGTTATATCTCGGTCAACGTCTCGCCGCGGCATTTCCGTTCCGGGGATTTCGCCGACCGCCTGTTGCGGATGATCGACGAAGCCGGCGCCGATCCGCGCCGCCTGCGCATCGAGATCACCGAGGTCGCCTTGCTCGACGACGTCCCGCGCGCCTTGCGGATGCTGCGCAACCTGCGCAACCACGGGGTGTTGGCGCAGTTGGACGATTTCGGCACCGGGTTCTCGGCGTTGTCTTATCTGCACAGGTTCCCGATCGAGTGCCTGAAGATCGATCAGAGCTTCGTCGCGGGCCTGGTCGGCGAGTCGCGTCCGGAAAGCGTCGCGGTGGTGCGCGCGATCCAGGCGCTGGCCGGCACCCTCGGCATCCACACCATCGGCGAGGGCGTGGAAACCGAAGCCCAGCGCACGGCCTTGCGCGAGCTGGGCTGCACCTACGGCCAGGGCTATCTGTTCGGTCATCCCGCCGAACACATCCGCAGCGCGGCGAGCCTCGCCGAGAGCTATCGCTCGGGCGGGCTCGGAGCGGGCTCGCTCAATGCGGACTCGGTTGAATCGTACTCGTTTGAATCGGACTCGATTGAATCGTCCTCGCTCGAGTCGAACGCGCCGGCCGGTATGGCCACCGGATCGGGCTTGACCGGTCTGGGTACCGACGCGGCAGGCCTCGCAGCGAGCGGCCCGGTCGACGACGACCGGGCCGCCGCGGCCGCCGCGAAGGCGGCCTTGCCGTTCATTCGCTGACCGCCACGCCCGCCACCGGCCCGACCCGGCCGATCTCGCCGATCTGCACCTTGGCGCGTTCGACCAGGCCGATGAACTCGGCGCGCTGGCCCCAACGGTCGTCGAGCTTGAGACCGCGCGCGGTGGCGATGATCTGGTCCCAGCTCCAGCCGTCGTATTGGCTGCCGCCGCGCAAGGCGTCGGCGAAGGCCGCGACCGAAGCGGCCATGCGCATCGGCTCGCTCGCGACCAGGCGCAGGCTGGAACGCCGGATCGGGGTTTCGATCAGCTGGCTGCGGTCCTCGCCGGGGCGCTTGTAGCGCAGCTTGAGGTTGGCGATTTCGCCGCCGGCCTGCGCCACCGGCGCGTTGCCGGCATAGCGCAGTGCCGGAAGGCGCATCGCGGTCGACCCGACCGGGGTCAGTTCGTACAGCGCGGTGACCTCGTGGCCGGCGCCGATGTCGCCGGCGTCGACCTTGTCGTTGGCGAAATCCTCGCGCTTGAGCAGGCGGTTCTCGTAGCCGATCAGGCGGTACTCGGCGATCAGGGCCGGGTTGAATTCGATCTGGATCTTGACGTCGCGGGCAATGGTCATCAGGGTCGAGCCCATTTCCTCGACCAGCACCTTGCGCGCTTCCTGCAGGGTGTCGATGTAGGCATGGTTGCCGTCGCCGACGTCGGCGAGCTTTTCCGCCAGCGCGTCGTTGTAGTTGCCGCGGCCGAAGCCGAGCGTGGTCAGGGCAATGCCGCTCTTGCGCTGGTCGGCGACCAGGGTCTCCAGGGCGTTGTTGTCGACCGTGCCGACGTTGAAATCGCCGTCGGTGGCGAGGATCACCCGATTGACGCCGTTGGCCAGATAGGCCTGCTTGGCCATCGCATAGGCCAGGCGGATGCCGTCGCCGCCGTTGGTGCTGCCGCCGGCCTCGAGGCGACCGAGCGCGGCCAGGATTTCGGCCTGGCGGTCGCCCGGCGTCGGCGGCAGCACCAGCCCGGCCGAGCCGGCGTAGACCACGATCGAGATGCGGTCCTGCGCACGCAATTGTTTGGCCAGCATCGAGAAAGAACTTTTCAGCAGCGGCAGTTTGTCGGGCGAATTCATAGAGCCGGAGGTGTCGATCAGGAACACCAGGTTGGCCGGCGGCAAGGTTTTCTTGGGCACGTCGAAGCCCTTGATGCCGATCATCAGCAGTTGGCGCTGCGCATTCCACGGCGCCGGCGCGAGTTCGGTGCTCACCCGGAACGGCGTCGCCAGCGAGGCCGGCGCGGCGTGGCCGTAATCGAAGTAGTTGATGAACTCTTCCGCGCGCACCGCATCGGCGGGCGGCCGCTGGCCGTCGCCGAGCATGCGCCGGATATTGGCATAGCTGCCGGTGTCGACGTCGATCGAGAACGTCGACAGCGGTTGCTCGCGGGTGCGCTGCACCGGGTTATCGTCGCGCTCGGCGTATTTTTCCGTATCGACGCTGGCCTGGTGCATCGGGGGCGCCGGGGGCGCGAGCATCGCCGGAGCCGTCGGAGCGGACAGGCTGTGCTTGGTCAGGTGTGGCGCCGATCCGATCCGGCTGCCGCTGACCTGGATGCGGTCGAGGGTGGTGCGCTGCGCGGCAGTGTTGCCGTTCGGCATCGCCTTGGCTTCCACGAACGCCCGTTCGCGCGACTGCGCGGTGGCGTCGTGGGCGCGGATATCGCCACGTAACGGTATGGCGGCTTCGGCGAGCGGCGCCGGCGACACGGCGGCATCGGCCGCGGCTGCTTCGTCGCGAGTGCCGGTTTCGGCGAGGTAGGCGTCGCCTTCGGCCTTGTCGCGCGACTGGGCCAGCTCGCCGGGCGCCTGGCAACCGGCGATGGAGAGCGCCAGCGCGGCCAGCAAGGCCGCGCTGAGGGGACGCAGGGTGCGGATGGTACGGAGATTGGACGACGGCTGCGGCGCGGCTTGGAGGTGCATGGCGGCTTCCCTGGTGTGTGGACCTGGAGAAGCAAACGCGCCATCGGCGGCCGCGGGGTTGAGCCGGCGAAACTTTGTTCGGGGGAGGACGGTGCCCGCCCTCGACCCGGCTCGGCCCTAACGCGAGGTTCGGGCGTTGTCGGGCGCTTGAGCCGGCCCCGGCCGCTAGGCGGGAGGGGCCTGGGTTTCAGAGAGGTCGGGGTCACATCGCTTCGGTTGGATCGCGGATCACCAACAGCCGCTGCTCGCTCATGTCCTCGATCGCATAGCGCACGCCTTCGCGGCCGAGGCCGGAATCCTTGACGCCGCCATAGGGCATGTTGTCGACGCGGAAGCTCGGCACGTCGCCGACGATGACGCCGCCGACGTCGAGCCGGTCCCAGGCCCTCATCGCATGGTCGAGGCGGCCGGTGAACACCCCGGCCTGCAGGCCGAAGTCGCTGTCGTTGACGGTCGCCAGGACCTTGTCGAAATCGTCGAAGGGTTCGATCAAGGCGACCGGCCCGAACACCTCCTTGCGGTACAGGTCGGAATCGCGCGGCACCTTTTCCAGCAGAGTGGCCGGGAGCATGTTGCCGTCGCGCGCTCCGGCGACGATGCGCTTGGCGCCGCCCTTGACCGCCGCGTCGATCCAGGACTCGATGCGCTTGGCGGCATCGACGTCGACGACCGGGCCGATGAACGTCGCCTCGTCGCGCGGGTCGCCCATGCGCAAGGCGGCGATCGCGGACTTGAGCTTCTTGCGCAGCTTGTCGTAGATGTCGGCATGCGCGTAGATGCGCTGCACGCTGATGCAGCTCTGGCCGCTCTGGTAATACGCGCCGAACACCAGCCGCTCGACCACGTGATCCAGGCTCGCGCCCGGGTCGGCGTCGACGATGCACGCGGCGTTGCCGCCGAGTTCGAGGGTGACCTTCTTCTTGCCAGAACGCGCCTTGAGGTCCCAACCGATCAGGCCCCCGGTGAAGCTCAGCAGCTTGATGCGCTCGTCCTCGACCAGCAGCGATGCGTCCTCGTTCGAACAGCACAGCACCGAGAACGCGCCTTCGGGCAGGTCGGTCTCGGCCAACACCTCGGCGATGATCAGCGCGCCGACCGGAGTCTTGATCGCCGGCTTGAGCACGAAGGGACAGCCGGCGGCGATCGCCGGGGCGACTTTGTGCGCGACCAGGTTGAGGGGGAAGTTGAACGGGGTGATGAAGCTGCACGGCCCGATCGGAACGCGCTTGACCATGCCGCGATAGCCGCGGGTGCGTTGGGAGATCTGCAGCTCGATGAGCTCGCCGCCGCCGCGGGTGGCCTCGCCGGCGGCGATGCGGAAGGTGTCGATCAGGCGGGTGACCTCGCCGCGGGCGTCGCCGATCGGTTTGCCGGCCTCGATGCACAGCGCCAGCGCGAGTTCATCGAAGCGCTCGCCGAAGCGGCGTACGCAGTGCTCGAGCACGTCGCGGCGGCGGTCCGGGGTGAACTCGGCCATCGCTTCGCGCGCCTTGTGCGCGGCGACGATCGCCTTGCGCACCGCCACCGCGTCGGCCATCGCGACCCGGGTCGCGCGCTTGCCGCTGTACTTGTCGAGGACTTCGAGCGCGGTATTGGCTGCGACCGGGCGGTTGGCCAGGTAGTAGGGATAGCTGGGCTTGAGCCCCTTGCCCGGCTTGGCGGGCTTGGCGGCTCCGCCGCGCTCGGACGGTTTAGGCGATCGGGCCATGGCGTGCTCCTGGTTCGTGTCGGGTGGTTGCGCCGGGTCACTGCACGGCGGCGGCGAGGCGAGGAATGTCTTCGTTGAGGATACGGTCGTCGTCGCGGTAATCGATCGGCACTTCGATCAGGTCGATGCCCGGTGTGTCGAGAGCCTGCCGCAACAGCGGACCGAACGCATCGCTGGATTCGGGACGATGGCCGCGCGCGCCGTAACTGCGGGCGTAGGCGACGAAGTCGGGGTTGCCGAGGTCCATGCCGTAGCTCGGATAGCGTTCGTGGGCCTGCTTCCACTTGATCATGCCGTAGGCGTCGTCGCGCAGCACCAGCACGGTGATGTCCAGCCCCAGCCGTACCGCGGTTTCGAGCTCCTGCGAATTCATCATGAAACCGCCGTCGCCGCAGACCGCGACGACCTTGCGGTCCGGGCAGACGATGCGCGCGGCGATCGCCGACGGCAGGCCAGCGCCCATCGTCGCCAAAGCGTTGTCGAGCAATAAGGTGTTGGGCTCGGCGCAGCGGTAATTGCGCGCGAACCACAGCTTGTACAGGCCGTTGTCGAGGCAGACCACGTCGCGCGGCGACAAGGCCGCGCGCAGTTCCGCGACCAGGCGCTGCGGCGCCAGCGGGAAGCGGTCGTCGTCGCTGCGTTCGAGCAGTTGCGCCGACAGCACGCTGCGCACACGGTCGAAGAACGAGAAGTCCCAATGCGCCTGCGGCCGTAGCGCTTCCGACAGGCGCCAGACCGAGTGGGCGATGTCGCCGACCACTTCGATCTGCGGGAAGTACACCGCATCGACCTCGGCGCTGGCGTAGTTGACGTGGATCACCGTGCGCCGGCCTTCGCGCATGAAGAACGGCGGCTTCTCGATGACGTCGTGGCCGATGTTGACGATGCAGTCGGCGGCGTCGATGGCGCGATGGACGAAGTCGTGGTCCGACAGCGCGGCGTTGCCGAGCCACAGCGGGCCGTTCTCGTCGAGCACGCCCTTGCCCATCTGGGTGGTGAAGTAGGGGATGCCGAGCTGTGCGACGAAAGCGTGCAGGGTCTTGGCGGTGGTCTTGCGGTTGGCGCCGGCGCCGATCATCAGGATCGGATGGCGGGCCTGGGAGATGGCCTCGGCGGCGCGTTCGATGGCCTTGTCCTCGGCTACCGGACGGCGCGAGAACGAAGCCGGTATCAGCCGCGCCTGGGTCGGATCGCCGGCGATGTCCTGCGGCAGCTCCAGGTGTACCGCGCCCGGGCGTTCCTCTTCGGCGCGGCGGAAGGCTTCGCGCACCCGCGCCGGGATGCTGTCGGCGGCGACGATCTGGCGGGTGTACTTGGTCAGCGGGCGCATCGTGTCGACTACGTCGACGATCTGGAAATGCCCCTGCTTGCTGGTCTTGATCGGCTTCTGGCCGGTGATCATCAGCATCGGCATGGCGCCGAGCTGGGCGTAGGCAGCGGCCGTGACCAGGTTGGTCGCGCCCGGCCCCAGGGTGGACAGGCAAACCCCGGCCTTGCCGGTGAGCCGGCCGTAGGTCGCGGCCATGAAGCCGGCGGCCTGCTCATGGCGGGTCAGGACCAGCTGAATGGTCGAGGTGCGCAGCGATTCGAGCAGGTCGAGATTTTCCTCGCCGGGGATGCCGAACACGTATTCGACGCCTTCGGCTTCGAGCGCGGCGACGAACAGATCGGACGCCTTGGTCATGCGGAGCTCCGTATCGGGCGGCGGGGCCCGAGCCCTGCGATGGTGGCGCAAATGGCGTTAGCGGCGGGCGACGACGGGGGCGCGTGGGCGGAACAGTGCATCGCGTGGCGGATCGGGGAGCAGCGGCACCGGTGCGCCAGCCTGATTTCACCAATCCCCTGTAGGAGCGGCGTGAGCCGCGACCCAGAGGCGCATAGCCCTCGCACCGCCGTCAGCAGTGACCGACGCCGTGACCTTCGCAAGGGCAGGAGCGGCCCGAGCCGCGACCGCGGCGGTTCGTAGCCGGCGTCGGTTGGAGAGGACATCGTTAGTCGACCGTACTGCCGTTGCCGTTGCCGTTGCCGCGTCGCTGCCATTGCCTTTGCTGTCGCTGTTGCGGTGCGCAGCTTCGCCCTAGCGAAGGCAATCGAATACCCGGAGGGCAGCCCGCAGGGATGCGGGCCGTTTCACATCGGGACAAAGCTGTCCCGTATGAAAAATGCCTGCGCAAGCACCGCTCGTGCTGGCCTGTGATTCAAGACAAAGCATTTTCTTTGGTTGCCTATCTTTTGTTGCTTTAGACAAAGAAAGTAACCCGCCGCTTTAGTGGCGGAAGCTTTGGGTTTGATCTTGATCTGCATCTTTCTGATCGAGACTTCGCAAGACCGCAACAGCGCGGTCGCGGCTTGCGCCGCTCCTACCCTGGCGAAGGCACGCGCTTCTACGAATGTCGACGGCCTCATGGCTTCTGCGCGTTCTGTGGTCGCGACTCACCTCGCTCCTACAGGGGCAGGTTCGCGCAACAAACCGATGCGGTGGCTCCACAGGGTAGGAGCGGCGCGAGCCGCGACCGCCATCCGTCAGGACGCCAAGATCCGCACGCAGGCCGAGAATCGTTGCGCAGGCGCAGGCGCAGGCGCAGGCGCAGGCGCCGTCGCTACCCGCGCTCGCCGTCGCCGCTCGTCGGTGCTTCCACGACCAGGCGCAATTGCCCGTCGCTGACCCGCGCGTTCAGGCGGTCGCCCGGAGCGGCGTCGAGCACGCTGCGGACGACGCGGCCGTCTTCGTGTTGGACGATGGCGTAGCCGCGGGCTACGGTGGCCAGCGGGCTGCAGGCTTCCAGCGAGCGGGCCAGGCCGCGCAGGCGCAGGGCGTCGCTGCGCAGGCGCCGGGCGATCGCGGCCTGCGGCCGATGGGCGAGGGCGTTCAGGCGCTCGCGCAATCGGGCGATGCGCCGCTGCGGCTGATGCGCGCGCAGCACCGCCTCGGCATGGCGCAGGCGCGCGCGCTCGCGTTCGAGTTGGCGGCGCCAGGCCTGTCGCAGGCGGCGCAGCGCATCCTGCTGGCGACCGCGCAGGACCGCCAATCGCGCTTGCGGGCGCAATGCGTTCAGGCGCAGGCCGGCGCGGTCGGCGCGTTGCATCGCCTGGCGCAGGCGCTGCAGCTGCAGGTTGCGCAAACGCGCTTCCAGCACGCGCAGGCGGTGCAGCAGATCCTCGCGTTGCGGCACCAGCAGCTCGGCGGCGACCGAGGGCGTCGGCGCGCGCACGTCGGCGGCGAAGTCGGCGAGGCTGAAATCGGTCTCGTGGCCGATCGCCGAGACGATCGGCACGTCGGAGGCGGCGATCGCGCGCGCCAGGCGTTCGTCGTTGAAGGCCCACAGGTCCTCCAGCGAGCCGCCGCCGCGGGCCAGCACGATCACGTCGTAGCGCTGCGAGGCCAGGGCCCGTTGCAGCATGGAGACGATCTGCGCCGCCGCAGCGTCGCCCTGCACCGGCACCGGCAACACCTCGGCCTCGACCAGCGGGAAGCGCCGCGCCAGCACGCTGAGCACGTCGCGCACCGCGGCGCCGCTCGGCGAGGTAATCACCGCGATGCGGGTGGGGAAACGCGGCAGCTCGCGCTTGCGTTCGCTGTCGAACAGGCCTTCGGCGCCGAGCCGCGCCTTGAGCTCCTCGAAAGCGCGCCGCAGCGCCCCTTCGCCGGCCTCTTCCATGTGATCGAGCACCAACTGGTAGTCGCCGCGCGCCTCGTACAGGGTCAACCGGCCGCGCGCCAACACCCGCAAGCCTTCTCGCGGGACGAATTTCAGCCAACTGCTCTTGGGCTTGAACATCGCGCAGCGGACCTGGGCGCGCGCGTCCTTCAGGGTCATGTACAGATGCCCGGACGAGGGTCGCGACAGATTGCCGAGTTCGCCTTCGACCCAGATCAGCGGAAAGGTGTCCTCGAGCAGGTTGCGCGCCAGCGTATTGAGCTGGCTCGGGGTGAGGACGTGATCGGGGTCGCTGGGGGGCATGAGGCGGGCAGGAGACACGGTTGGCAGGCGAGGGGCGAGGGCGCGGCCCCGCAGGAGCGCCGACCATCGCAAGCGCCGATAGTATCGCGGTGGACGGCCCCGGTCTTGGCGCCGAGGCGCGGCTTGGAGCCGCATGCCGGGCCGTTCATCGTTCCGCGCTTCACCTGCGCGACACGTAAGCCCGGCCCTCGGCGCTACAATGGAGGGCATGAATTCAGACCTCGTCCTGCCCTGCGCTCATCCCGGTTTTGGCCCCCTCCCGCGCCGCCTGACCCGTACGGTCAAGGTCGGCGGCGTCGAAGTCGGCGGCGGCGCCCCGGTGGTGGTGCAGTCGATGACCAACACCGACACCGCCGACGTCGCCTCGACCACCAAGCAGGTCGCCGAGCTGTGGCGCGCGGGCTCGGAAATGGTGCGGGTGACCGTCAACACCGCCGAGGCGGCCGCGGCGGTGCCCCGCATCGTCGACAAGCTGGCGATGATGGGGATCGAAGTGCCGATCATCGGCGACTTCCACTACAACGGCCATCAGCTGATGACCGCCGAGCCGGCCTGCGCCGAGGCCCTGGCCAAGTACCGCATCAATCCCGGCAACGTCGGTTTCGGCAAGAAGAAAGACAGCCAGTTCGCCACCTTGATCGAACTGGCGATCAAGCACGGCAAGCCGGTACGCATCGGCGCCAATTGGGGCTCGCTCGACCAGGCCCTGGCGGCCAAGCTGATGGACGAAAACCACGAGCGCGCCGAACCCTGGGACGCGGGCCGCGTGCTGCGCGAGGCCCTGATCCGCTCGGCGCTGGACTCGGCCGCGCGCGCGGTCGAACTCGGTCTGCCGGCCGAACGCATCGTCCTCAGCGCCAAGGTCAGCGGCGTGCAGGAATTGATCGCGGTGTATCGCGAACTGGCCAACCGCAGCAACCATGCCCTACACCTGGGACTGACCGAGGCCGGCATCGGCAGCAAGGGCATCGTCGCCTCCAGCGCCGCGCTCGGCGTGCTGCTGCAGGAAGGCATCGGCGACACCATCCGCATTTCGCTGACCCCGGAGCCGGGCCAGGCCCGCAGCAACGAAGTCATCGTCGCCCAGGAACTGCTGCAGACCATGGGCCTGCGCGCGTTCACCCCGATGGTGACCGCCTGCCCGGGGTGCGGCCGGACGACCAGTACCTTCTTTCAGGAGCTGGCGCAAAAGGTGCAGGAACACGTGCGCGCCAAGATGCCGGAATGGAAGATCACCCATCCGGGCGCGGAGAACCTCACCCTCGCGGTGATGGGTTGCATCGTCAACGGCCCGGGCGAGTCGCGCCACGCCAACATCGGCATCTCCCTGCCGGGCACCGGCGAGGCGCCGTCGGCGCCGGTGTTCGAGGACGGCCAGAAGACCGTGACCCTGCGCGGCGAGAACATCGCCACGGAGTTCGTCGCCTTGATCGATCATTACGTCGAGCGCAACTATGGCGCCCGCTCCGCAGGCGTCTGACGCCCCCGCCGTCGCCCCCCGCCCGGGCGACGGCACCCTGCAGCAGGAAGCGCGCTTCGGCGCCGCCCTGCTGCGCCGCCATGGCTGGCTGCTGCTGTTGGTCTTCATCGGCCTGCTGACGCCCCTGTGGGGCTTCGCCGAGCTGGCCGACGAGATCCACGAGCGAGAGGCGATCGTTTTCGACGTGCCGGTTCTCGAGTACGCCCACGGCCTGGCGCGCGAGGGCTACGACAAGTTCTTCGTATTGATTTCCCGGATCGGCTACCTCCACGGTGTGGTGCCGTTCGACATCGCCCTGGTCGTCGCGCTGATCGCGCGCCGGCGCTTCCGCGAAGGCAGCTTCGCCGCGCTCGCCCTCGGCGGCTCGGCCCTGCTCAACATCGCCGCCAAGCAGTTCTTCGCCCGCGAGCGGCCGTCGCTGTGGGAGTCGATCGCGCCCGAGCACAACTACAGTTTTCCCAGCGGCCATGCGATGGGCTCGATGACTCTCGCGGCGACCCTGATCCTGCTGAGCTGGAACACCCGCTGGCGCTGGCCGGTGCTGGCGGTCATGGGCGTCTTCGTGCCCCTGGTCGGTTTCTCGCGTCTTTATCTCGGCGTGCATTTTCCCTCCGACATCCTCGCCGGCTGGGCGGTCGCCACCGCCTGGGTGGTCGCGGTTTACCTGATCGTCTACCGCGGCGCGCAGTTGCGGCCGTGGAGGCCCAAGCGCGCCTGAGCCGGACGCCGCGCCATGTCGCCGTGCCGGCCTGAGCGTCCCGCTCCGGCCCGATTCCCGACATCGGCCGACGATTTCGTTCTCGACAGCCCGACCGGCATCGCACGGATCGTCGTCGATGGCTGCACGACCGGCGGCGGCAGACTGGAGAACGCGACCAACCTGGATTGATCGATCTTCCGTCTGGTCCGATTCGCTGGCGACGACGTATTGCGCACGTTTTTCGTCGCCTGCGACGGGATCGGCGTCTGGCGCGCGGCCGCTCGCCACGCGGGATCGACGCGCCGAGCCGCGCATTCGGCCGCATCCCCAGCAGCGGAGCCGTCGATACGCAGGTGCAGCTCGACACCGCCGGCCTGGTTGCGAGCAGTCACGTGGGCTGCGTTTGCATGGCAAGCAACGATGCCTCGCTACCCAAGGCGGCCTTGCGCGTCGCCTTGACCGCCACGCCCTAGCCGCAACGCTATCGGTGCAGCGTTGGGTCGCCAGGCGCTCGACCGTCCCCTCGGCCGGGCCTGTGGAGCCCCCGCGCCGCTCGCATCAGCGTCGCCTGCGGATCGTGGCGATGTACTGGATGGCCCACGCAGGCCGTTGCGCCGGGCGCGGACCCGTACCCGGTCAGAAGCCAGAAAGCAAGGGCTTCGGCGGCCATTGCTTGGCCGGTTTCGCCAACACTGGCAAAGTTGTCCCGCAACCAAATAAAGTGTGACACGGGTGGGGGGATGCCAATCCGCCTGCGTTGTGACTTCAGGGGGAAGGAGCAACGCAGCACCTGGGCCGTGTCCATGCCGGCGCCGCGATAGATCCGCCTTCCCCCTACACGAGTGCGCAATGCCGGCCGTGTTGGTCAGGCGTTGCGCTTAGCGCATGCGTCAGCAAAGAGGGGCTAGGGGAATGCGGAAAGTGATGAAGAGGACTTCCATTGCAGCGGCGATCGCCGCGGTCGCCGCCGTCGCGGGGGCTAGCGCGCTGATGTCCGGCCGCGATGCCGGCCCGAGCGGGCCGATCGGCGGCGCACCACCGCCGTCGCTGCCCAGCGAGGCAGCGCTGGAAGGCTATCAGCGCTACATCGTGGTTTACCGCGAAGCGCCGTTGGGCAGCTACAAGGGCGAACTGCGCGGTCTGCCGGCGCCCAAGCGCCTGCCGAGCACGATCGCCGGCAATGGACGCATCGACGTACAAAGCGCAGCGGCGCGCAGCTACGTACAGCATCTGGGCGATGTCCAGGCCCAGCACGAGCAGCGCATCCGCGGTTTGCTCGGCCGCAGCCCGCGCATCGACTTCCGCATGCGACACGCCCTCAACGGCATGGTCGCCCAGCTCACCCCGCGCGAGGCCGATCGCCTCGCCCAACTGGACGAAGTGCGCTTCGTCGAGCCGTACAAGGAATACGAGCAGGCCACCGACGTCGGCCCTGCGCTGATCGGCGCGCCGGCGCTGTGGAACGCCGCTCCGACCGGGTTCCGTGGCGAGGGCATGGTGGTCGGCATCATCGACTCGGGCATCAACTTCGGCAGCCCGGCCTTCGCCGCGATCGACGACAGCGGCTACCAGCACGTCAACCCGCTCGGTGCCGGCACCTATCTGGGCAGTTGTGCGCCCGGCGGCGTCGACGAAGGGCGCTGCAACGACAAGCTGATCGGCGGCTACGACTTCGTCTGCAACGCGCCGGGCAACCAGTGCGGCGTGGCCGACATCCGCGAAGAGCCCGGCTTCGGCGACACCAACAGCCACGGCAGCCACGTCGCCTCCACCGCGGCCGGCAACGCCTGGACCGCGAGTTACCGCGGCCACAACATCCGTATTTCCGGTGTCGCGCCGCGCGCCAACATCATCGCTTACGACGCCTGCTACACCCAGATCTCCACCGGCCGCGGCTTGTGCCCGAACACCGCCACGGTGCGCTCGATCGACCAGGCCATCGCCGACGGCGTGGTCGACGTCATCAACTACTCCATCGGCGGCGGTTCCAATCCGTGGAGCGAAGCGACCTCGCTGTCGTTCCTCAACGCCACCGATGCCGGCATCTACGTCGCCGCGGCTGCGGGCAACGACGGTCCGGGGTCGTACAGCTCCGGCCATCTGGAGCCCTGGGTCGCCACCACCGCCGCATCGCAGCACGGGCGCGGCACCTTCGCATGGGTGCTGTCGGTGTCCGGCCCGGGCAGCGTGCCCGACGACCTGCAGGCGATCGAACTGACCGAGGGCAGCGGCGGCACGCCGTTCGCCGTTGCCATTCCGGCCAACACGCCGGTGCGGGTCAGCGCCGGCATCGACACCGCCAACGACGGCTGCGCCGCGTTCCCGGCCAATACATTCCAGAACTCGGTCGCGGTGGTACGTCGCGGCACCTGCAACTTCACCGACAAGGTCGCCAACGCCGCGGCTGCGGGTGCGGTGGCGGTGATCATCGCCAACAACCAAGCCACGGGGCTGACTCCGACGGTGACCGGAGCGACCGTTCCGGCCTTCGTCGCCAGCCAGGCCGACAGCAATCTGCTGCGCGATTTCGCCAACGCCAACGCCAACACCAGCGTCGGCGCCATTCCGTACCCGTCGGTGATCGTCAACAACACGCCCGACCAGCTCGCCGATTTCAGCTCGCGCGGCCCGGCCGGCAGCCTGGACGTGATCAAGCCCGAAATCACCGCGCCGGGCGTCGACATCCTGGCCGTCACCGCCGGCACGTCGATCAGCGGCAGCGAGAACTCGGTCGGCCTGATCAGCGGCACCTCGATGGCTTCGCCGCACCATGCCGGCGCCGCGGCGCTGGTGCGTCAGGCGCGTCCGAACTGGACCGTGGCCGAGGTCAAGTCGGCGCTGATGATGACCGCCAAGCAGGAAGTGCTGAAGGAGGACGGCGTCACTCAGGCCGATGCGCACGCGATGGGCGCCGGCCGCCTGCAGCTGGACCAGGCGATCCGTGCCGGCCTGGTGCTCAATGAGACCACCGCCAACTACCGTGCGGCCAATCCGGCCGCCGGCGGCGAGGTCTCGGCGTTGAACCTGGCCAGCATGGCCAAGTTCAGCTGCGCCGGTTCGTGCTCGTTCACCCGCACCTTCCGCAACGTGCTGTCGACCCGGCAGACCTGGACCGGCAAGGTGCAGGGCTTGAGCGCGCTGGTCTCGCCGTCGCTATTCACGCTCAACCCGGGCGAGAGCAAGACGGTCAAGATCACCGTCAGCACCAGCTCGCTGGCGCCCAACGGCAACTTCAACTTCGGCAAGCTGGTGCTCACGCCGTCCGGCGGCGACACCAGCCAGCCGCTGTTGCGCCTGCCGATCGCGGTCGCGGTGCAGCCGCCGCGCCTGGACGCCACGCCGTCGACCGCGCTGACCCTGGCTCAGGGCAGCAGCGGCAACGTGACCTTCCGCCTCGGTAACATCGGCGGTTCCAACCTGGATTGGCAGATCGACAACACCGGCAGCGGTGGACGCACGCTGGTGGCGCAGTTGCCGAACAACGCCAATGGCCGGCGTTCCACTCGTTTCACCGACGCGGCCACGGTCGGCGCGCGCGCGCAGCTGTCGGCGGACGACTTCACCCTCAGCGATGCGACCGGCATCACCCGGATCGTCGCCGACGGTTTCGTCAACGGCGGCTCCCTGGCGACTTCGACCAACATCAACTGGTCGATCTTCCGCGACGTCGGCGGCAACCCCGAAGGCAATCCGGAGTCGACGCCGCAGTTGGCGGTGTGGAGCCACACCTCCGCGGTGAACGGCGCCGGCGTGTCGACCTCGGGCTTCGCCAGCATCAGCCTCAACCTCGCCGCCGCCGGCCAGAACCTCAATCTGCCGGCCGGCCGCTACTGGCTGGTGGTGTCGGTGCGCGCGCCGTTGGCGACCAGCTGGTTCTGGTTCAACGCCACCAGCGGCGACAGCATCTACCGCGGCGCGATCATCAACCCCGACGGCAGCGGTGCCTGGACGGCGACGGCGGGTGCGCCGGGCATGGCCTATCAGCTGCAGGGCGCCAACGCCTGCGGCGCTACCTGGATCGGCGCGCCGTCGCGCGCGTTCGGCCGTCTCGCGGTCGGCGCCAACGTCGACACGCAAGTGCAGATCAGCGCCGCCGGCCTCACGCCGGGCAACTACTCCGGCTATGTCTGCGTGGCCAGCAACGATCCGCTGCGTCCCAAGGCGGCGCTGCGGGTGGCCCTGACGGTCACGCCCTCGCCGTAACGCTCCGGGTGCCGGGCCCGCTACGGGTCCGGCACTTCGAAACCCGGCGCGACCGCCTGCGCGGTCCGCGTCGATGGCTCTTTCCGCCGTCGCGCCGATGCACGGATCCGCGGCGGCGCACGACATCCTACTGGGGGACAGTTTGAACATTTCGCACAAGACTCTTCTCGCCGCCGCTCTGTCGCTGGCCTGCACAACCGTCTGGGCCGGCGAGCCCTGCGTGCTCGACGACGGCTTCGGCGGCACCACCACCGGGGGCGCCACCGCCAACGGCGGCAGCGCCATCGCATGCGGTCAGGGCGCCAGCGCCGACGGCGACTTCGCCGTGGCTACCGGTGCCGGCGCCACCGCCAGTGCGATCGGCGCGGTGGCGATCGGCGCGGGCACTACCGCCGCGGGCGACCAGAGCACCGCAGTGGGCACCGGCGCGACCGCATCGGCCGCCAACAGCAGCGCGATCGGCGACAGCGCCACCGCGGCCGGCGAGTTTTCCACCGCGAGCGGTTCGGCCAGCACGGCCGGCGGACGTTTCTCGACCGCCAACGGTGCCGGCAGTTCGGCCAGCGTCGACAACGCCACCGCGTTGGGCGCCAACAGCTCGGCGTCGGCCGTCGGCTCGGTCGCGCTCGGCAGCGACTCCATCGCCGACCGCGCCAATACCGTCTCCTTCGGCGCGGCCGGCAGCGAGCGCCAGTTGGTCAACGTCGCCGCCGCCACCCAGGACACCGATGCGGTCAACCTGTCGCAGCTCAACACCCTCAGTGGCGCGTTCGGTGGCGGCGCCAGCTTCGCCGGCGGCGTTTTCACCCCGCCGACCTACGTGATTCAAGGCGGCAACTACAACGACGTCGGCGCGGCGTTCTCCGCGGTCGACGGCCGGCTGACCGATCTTTACACGCGGGTCGGCGCCGGCGTGGCTTCGTCGGTAACCTACGACGATGCCTCGAAGGCCCAGGTCACCCTGCAGGGCGGCGGCGGTACGCGCGTTTCCAACGTCGCCGCCGGCACCGCGCCGACCGATGCGGCCAACGTCGCCCAGGTGCAGGCCGGCGACGCGCAGACGCTCGCGAGTGCGAACGTGCGCGCCGACGCCGGCGATGCGCAGACCCTGCGCAGCGCCAACACCTACACCGATGCGCGCATGAACCAGATGCTGGCGGCGCCGACCGCGGCGATCAACGAGCTGCGCGACGACATGAACTGGCGTTTCAACAAGCAGGACGAACGCATCGACAAGATCGGCGCGATGACCTCGGCGATGGTGCAGATGTCGGCCAGCGCGGCCGGCCTGCGCACCCAGAACCGCGTTGCCGTCGGCGCCGGTTTCCAGGGCGGCGAGCAGGCCTTGTCGATCGGTTACCAGCGCGCGATCAGCGACCGCGCGACGGTCACCGTCGGCGGCGCGTTCAGCGACTCGGAAAGCTCGGCGGGCGTGGGCGTCGGCTTCGGCTGGTAAGCCGGGCCAGCGGCGACGGCTGCGGCGAAGCCGCACGCGTCGCCGCGACGCTGGCTGCGACGCGCGACAAGCGCCGCGATCTGCGGCGATGCAACAAAACGACGGCGCCCCGCGGGGCGCCGTCTTCGCTTGCGGTGTCATCGCGACAGCCGACAGGTTCGCTAGGCTCCAGCGTGCGCACGGCCTCGCGTCCGGCGCCGAGACGAGAGTCCGTCGGGCTCTGGGGTTTCAGCACTGCAACATGCCGAAACGGCATCTGTGGACGCATCGAAACTGTGGTACTCATCACGCCGCGACGTTCGGGGCTCCCGCAGTCTGCCGGCTTGGGAGGGGAGGCTGCGCCTCGTTGCGTTTGCGGTAGTTCCAGCGCTTGGAAGGGCGCTGGGGGCTGCGGGCACGGTGCAGGGGCCGCCGTTCGTCGTCGACGATCTTTACCTTCCTGAATTCGAGCCGCGACATGCCTGAGGGGGCAGACGTGGGGCGGTTTCTTCGCGAACGGACGAGGAGATCTCTCATGCCAACTGCACTGAACCGATTGACGGTCGCCATCAGCCTGGTCGGGCTGGCGGCGCTCGCGGGGGCCGCGATCCGCGGCCTCTCGAACGACAGCCCGGCCGATGCCGGCGCGATCGGCGGCGCGCCAGCGCCGAACCGGATCCATAGCGGCCTGGAAACCCAGACCAGCCGTTACATCGTGCTGTACAAGGAAGCGCCGCTCAGCACCTACCACGGTGAAGTCGCGGGCCTGCCCGCGCCGCAGCGCCTGGCCGGCGCGCAGAACGCGAACAGCGCCGCGGCCACGAGCGGGGGCGGCGGCAATCGCATCGACGTGCACAGCGCGCAAGCGCGCAGCTACGTACGCCATCTCGACACCGTACAGCGCGATCACGAGCGCGGCATCAGTTCCCTGATCGGCCGTCCGCTCGCGATCGAGCGCCGCATGCATCACGCCGTCAACGGCGTGGTCACCCGCATGACCCAGAACGAAGCTGCGCGCATCGCCAAGTTGCCCGGCGTCGAACTGGTCGAGGAATACCGCGAGTATCCGCTGGCGACCGACGTCGGTCCGCAGCTGATCGGCGCGCCCGCCTTGTGGAACGCCAGCCCGACCCCGTTCCGCGGCGAAGGCGTGGTGGTCGGTGTGCTCGACACCGGCATCAACTTCGGCAGCCCGGCGTTCGCCGCGATCGACGACACCGGCTATCAGCACATCAACCCCAACGGCAGCGGCAACTACCTCGGCACCTGCGCCCCCGGCGGCGTCGACGAGGGTCGCTGCAACGACAAGCTGATCGGCGGATACGACTTCGTCTGCGGGCCGCCCGGCAACACCTGCGGCGTTCCGGGTCTGCGCGAAGAGCCCGGCTTCGGCGACACCAACAGCCACGGCAGCCATACCGCGTCGACCGCGGCCGGCAATGCCTGGACCGCCAACTTCAAGGGCCGCGACATCCGCATTTCCGGCGTCGCCCCGCACGCCAACATCATCGCCTACGACATCTGCTACACGATCATCGCGACCAATCAGGGCCAATGCCCGAACACCTCGGCGGTGGCCGCGGTCGACCAGGCGATCGCCGACGGCGTCGACGTGATCAATTACTCGATCGGAGGCGGCGCCTCGCCGTGGGGCGAGGCGGTGTCGCTGGCCTTCCTCAACGCGGCCGATGCCGGCATCTACATCGCCACCTCGGCCGGCAACAGCGGCCCCGGCCCGAACACGCTCGGCCACCAGGAACCGTGGACCTCGACGACCGCGGCGGCTCAACACGGCCGCGGCACTTTCGCCTATCTGCTGCAGGTGACCGGCCCCGGGACCGTGCCGCCGGCATTGCAGGCGGTGCAGTTGACCGAAGGCGTGTCCGGGGCGGCGTTCACCGCTTCGTTGCCGCCGACCACGCCGGTGCGCGTCAGCGCCGGCATCGACACCGCCGCCGACGGTTGCGCCGCGTTCCCGGCGGCCGCGTTCCAGAATGCGATCGCGGTGGTGCGTCGCGGCACCTGCAATTTCACGGTCAAGGTCAACAACGCCACGGCCGCGGGCGCGGTCGCGGTAGTGATCGCCAACAACCAGCCGGGCGTCACCGCGCCCAGCGTGCCGGGTACGACGATCCCGACCTTCCTCGCCGCGCAGACCGACAGCGACGCCTTGCGCGACTTCGCCGCCGGCAACGGCAATACCACGACCGGTGGGATCAACTTCCCGCCCACGCCGATTCCGAACACGCCCGACGTGCTGGCCGGTTTCAGCTCGCGCGGGCCGACCGACGGGCTGGATCTGATCAAGCCCGACGTCACCGCGCCCGGCGTCAACGTGCTTGCGGTGATTTCCGGCACCACCCTGACCGGAAGCGAGAACATCGTCGGCCTGCTCAGCGGCACTTCGATGGCCTCGCCGCATCAGGCCGGCGCCGCCGCGTTGTTGCGTCAGGCCAAGCCGGACTGGACCTCGCACGAGATCAAGTCGGCCTTGATGATGACTTCGAAGGAAGAGGTCTTCAAAGAGGACGAAGTCACGCCCGCCGACGCGTTCGCGAAGGGCGCCGGCCGCATCCAGGTCGATCGCGCGCTGCGTTCGGGACTGGTGCTCAACGAGACGACGGCGAACTTCCTGGCGGCCGACCCGGCCACCGGCGGCGACGTCTCCAAGCTCAACCTGGCCAGCCTCGCCAAGCGCGAGTGCTACGGTTCGTGCACCTTCAAGCGCACCTTCCGCCACGCCCAGGGCAAGCCGGAACTGTGGCTGGCCCAGGTCAAGGGCCTCGACGGCATCGCCTTCCCGCCGGTGTTCCTGTCGGCGCCGGGCCAGAGCACGACGGTGCACGTGATCGTGTTGAGCACGGGCTTCGCCAAGGACGGGAGCTGGCACTTCGGCCAGCTCGACCTCAAGCCGCTGTTGACCCGCGCATCGCCCGAGCTTCATCTGCCGATCGCGGTCGCAGTGCAGCCGCCGGCGATCGCGCTGAGCCCGGAGCAGGTGTCGTTGAGCCTGAAGGCCGGCAGCCGCGGCTTCGCCGACTTCAGCATCGGCAACGCCAGCGGCTCGCCGCTGCAGTTCCAGGTCGACAACACCGGTTCGGCTTCGCGCACCGTGGTCAGCGCCAGCAGCGAGGGCGTCGCCAGCGGCTTCCGCAGCACGATCTACACCGATCCGGCCTCGGCCGGCGGCCTGCCGGCGCAGTTCTCCAGCGACGACTTCACCCTGACCGACACCACCCGCCTGTCCAAGCTGTTCTCGGAAGGCTTCGTGTCCAGCGGTGCGTCCCTGGCGAGCACCGCGACCAGCATCAGCTGGAGCGTGTACGCCGACAACGGCGGCAACCCGAGCAGCAATCCGCTCGCCGGCAATGCGGTGTGGAGCTACACCGCGGCGCCGAACGGCGCGGGCGTAACCCTGGACGGCGCCAACATCGCGCTGGACCTGGCCGCCGCCGGGCAGGACGTCGAACTCGCCCCGGGCCGCTACTGGCTGGTGGTCAATGCGCGCAGCAGCTTTGCCAACCGCTGGGTCTGGTATGCCTCCAACAGCGGCGACAGCCAATTCCGCACGATCGCGCCGAACGCAACCGGTGTCGGCACCTGGCTGGCCGGCGCCGGCTTCGCCGGACTGGCCTACGACATCCAGGGCCTGAGCGCTTGCGGCGCACCGTGGATCGGCGCGCCGACCCGCGCCTTCGGCACCGTGCCGGGGCACGGCGCGATCGCCAATCGCGTGCGCATCAACACCGCCGGCCTCGCGCCGGGCGGACACGTCGGCTACGTCTGCGTGGCCAGCGACGATCCGGTGCGGCCGAAGGTCGCCTTGCGGGTGGCCTTGACCGTCACGCCGTAACGATCCCAGGCTGAAGCGTCATCCAGACCGGGCCCGTTCGCGGGCCCGGTTTTTTTTGTGTCTCGGATTCGTGCGTAAGCCCTGTGTTGGTCGTACATCGGCCGATAGCCATCGACCGGTGAGTCGGTTTTCTTGCCCTCGGCAACGATCGAGTCCCGACCGCCGAACGGCGAGGGATGTGCCATCTGCACTCTCATGTTCAAAAAGGTCATCCGCTATGTCCTGCTGTACTACACCGCTTGCAAAGCACATTTCATACGAAGAAAGATGACGACGGGAAGCAGGCAAAGTCGCCCGCATCGAAGGTTTCAGCTGCAACGGCTGACTGCACGGATGAGCCATGAGAACTGCGCGCGGAACCACGCAACGTAGCCGTAGGCTGCGGAGCGTCATCGCCTGGATGGCGTTCTTCGGTCTGGCCTTGGCGCTGGGTTCGGTGCGTGGCGAAGAATCCCGCACATGCGTTGCCGAGACATGTCGGTAGGGTTGCCGGCCACTCGCTCGGAGCAGGGAATCGCAGCGGGCTGTATAGCGACTCCTCGACGATCGGGCGAGAACCCGCCGATCCATGCGGCCATGCCGCTGCGGTTCGCGCCCGGTATTGCGTTCAATGCGGTGAGCCGAAACTCACCACTCGCGCCATTCCTCGGTGATGTCGTCCTGGCCCGAGCCGACGCCGGCGGCCGCGGCGGCTCCGATGATGAGTTCGCACAGGCCCTCGCGCTGGTCGGTCTCGATCAGGCTGTAGCCGCAGCGGGTGTTGAGGGCGTTGAGGGCGAGCACCGCGTCCTTGACCGCGCCGCTGGCGCGGGCGTTATCGCCGGCGGCGCTGGCGACGGCGTCGAGGAAACGATCGATGATGCGTTCGCAGTCGTCGATGTCCCGGGCGGTGTAACCCGCGTCGCTGCCGTCTTCCTTGAGCTCTTCCATGTAGCTGCGCATGCCGTCGAGAATCTCGCTCTTGAGTTCGACGTAATCGTTCGTTTCCACTTGCACGTGGCCCTCTCTGTGGCGATGGGTGCGGCCGTTCCAGTCGGTCGCTCGCGGGCCGCCGGCGCGCCCGCAAGGCGTCTCGATTGTAGCGGGCCGACATTGCAGCCAGTGCGACAGACAGGAACGTACGCCATCTCGCAACGGCCGTGACGGCGGTCGGCGAAACGGGGTCCGGCGCGTTGCCGCACTTGCGCATGGAACGGCTCCGGGGAAGGCGGCCCGCCCGGAGTCGCACCCGGACCGGATTCCGTGGCGGCACGGCCTTGCTAGACTCCGCAGGTCGGAAGCCATGGCAGGGGATGGGGTTCGACAGTCCGACGCCAGGAATCCGAGTCGTGCAGAAACCCGAGATACCCGCCAACGAAGCCGCCCGCCTGGCGGCGTTGCGCAGCTACGACATCCTCGACACCGCACCGGAAAAGGACTTCGACGATCTGGTCGCGATCGCGGCCGCGATCTGCGATGTGCCTACCGCCTTGGTCAGTCTGGTCGACGCCGACCGGCAATGGTTCAAATCGCGCATCGGCTTGGCCGCGAGCGAGACGCCGCGCGAACTGGCGTTCTGCGCCCACGCCATCCTCGAGCCGAACCGGACCATGGTGGTGCCCGACACCCACAACGATGCGCGTTTCGCCGATAGCCCCCTGGTGCTCGACGACCCCAACATCCGATTCTACGCCGGGGCGCCTCTGGTGACGCCGGGCGGCGAGGCGCTGGGCACCTTGTGCGTGATCGACCGCCAGCCGCGCGAGTTGCGCCAGCACCAGTACCTCGCCCTGCAGGCTTTGTCGACCCAGACCTCGCGCCTGCTGGAATTGCGCCGGGTCAGCCACGCCCTGGCGCGGCAGTTGCAGGAGAGCGACTGGTACGAGCAGCGGCTGTTGCAGTACCAGGCCGAACTCGAAGCCGACAATGCCGACCTCACCGCGTTGACCCGCACCGACCCGCTGACCGGCCTGCCGAACCGTCGCGCGTTCGCGCTGGCGCTGGAACAGGCACTGGCGCGGCAGCAGGCGCTGACGCAGCAACAGGCGCCGGCGAGCTTGCACGTCGCCGTGCTCGACATCGATCACTTCAAGACCATCAACGACATTCACGGCCACCCCGAGGGCGACCGTGTCCTGCTTGCGGTGGCCGAAGCCCTGCGCCTGTATGCGGCCGCGCCCGGCGGGGTGGCGCGTTACGGCGGCGAGGAGTTCCTGATGATGTTCGAGTGCGGCCAGGCGCAAGCGCAGTTGCAGTGCGAATACGTGCGCGAGGCGGTCGCGAACCTGCCGGTGGGCTTGCCGTTGACGATCAGCATCGGCCTGGCCACGCACCGCCCCGGCGAGGACGCGGCGGCGACGTTCGCGCGCGCCGATCAGGCCTTGTACGCGGCCAAGCGCGGCGGCCGTAATCGGGTGGAAGTGGCCGAAGGCGATTAGGCAGTCGCAGCGGGTCGGCCGTGTCCAACGCAATCGTCGAACGCCTTAGCGATAGGCCCGTTCGCGTTCGGCCTGCAGGCGCTGGCGCAGGTATTCGTCCCGGCTGAGGCCGCCGGGAATGGCTTGCATCGCCATGACTTCGGCGACCACGTCGCGTTCGCGCTGTTTGTAGTCCTGGAAGCGCGGGTCCCGTTGTTGTTGCGCTTGCCATCGGGCATTGCGGCGGGCGGCGTCGCTGCGGTAGCGCTGGGCGAGCGCTTCGACCTGCGCCGCCTGTTCGGCGGGGTCGGCGACCGTGGCCTGGATCAGCCCGACCCGCAGCAGCATGGTCTCGCCGGCGGAGAGTTCGCCGGCGTTCTCATAGGCATCGATCTTGCGCTCCAACACTTGCGCGCGCTGGCTGCGTGCGACCGGCCCCAGCTTGCGCGCATCGCGGAAGAAGCGTTGCGCGTCGCGCTGGAACTGCTGGCGCTGGCGGTAGCTGCGGGCCTGCGGCGTCGCCAGCAGCGCCTGCATCTGTGCGCTCGCGTCGTTGCTTCGGCTGCCCGTTGCGGCGGCAGGAGTACCGGTTTTCGCCTTCGACACCGGCAGCCAACCGCCGCCGACCGCCGCAGCTATCGCCACGGCGGTCAGGGCAAGTACCCACAGCAGGGTCGTGCGCATCGGCGCGAGCGTCCTTCCGGTCCGGGCCGGTCAGGCCAACAGCTGGTCGACCAGCCAGTACAGCAGGTTGAACGGCTTGGCCTTGTCGCGGCTGTCGTTCTGTTCGGAGGCGTCGCGCACCTTGCCGCTGCCGTCGAGCACACTGTCGATGAAGTGTTTCAGCTCCAGGCTCTGTTCCTGCACGTCGCCGTTCTTGAAATCGACGATGGTCGTGCAGTGGCTTTCGTTCAAGGCGCGGTATTGCGGGAAATAGCCGCCGAAGTTGTCCAGGCCGTTGAGGCGGTCCGACAGGCGTTGGGTGTCGGAAGCCCATTTGGCGTGGATCAGGGCTTCTTTCGCGGCCTGGTTCGGCGCCGACTGGATGTCGGGGTGGAAACGTTCGTAGGAGTACGAGGAGTAGTTCAGGTCTTGCCAGAAGTGGGTCGCGCCGAGCCGGTCGTTGCCGTGCTTGTTGGCGAGCGCGGGATAGATCGAACCGAGTTCGTCGAGATCGAGCTGCGGCAGGCCGCTGGCGAGATAGGCCAGCGGGCCGTTCGGCGCGTCCAGGCCCCAGGCGCCGCGGATATGCGCCATCAGCGGCTGCGAGGGGTATTGCGCCGGATCGCCGTTGCGCGGGGTCGGGAAGATCGGGCCGGAGTCGTCGATCAGGAAGGCGCGGCTCGGCGACAGATCGCGGCGCAGCGGATCGTAGTTGATCAGGCTGCCGGCGCCGCCGGCGCTGCAGCCGGTACTGAGCATCTGTGCGGGCCGCGGCAGATTGTCCTTGAGCCAGGCGGTCAGCGCGCGGGAATTGCGCAGGCCGTTGTGGTGCCAGACCAGCGGGGGGGCCTGGCCACTGGGGTCGTCGTATACCGCGACCTTGTCGCCGCCGTACAGGTCGCCGGTGCAGTAGGGCACGTAGACCATGTTCCAGCCCTGGGTCTTGACCCCGTCGAAGGGACTGACCCGGGTCACGAACGGACTGACCAGGCTGGCGCCGGGATTGAGCAGCTTCATGTAGTCGTCGGGCACGCCGTTGGGGTTGCGCGCGCCGCGCACGCCGCCCTGGCCCGAGCAACTCGCATAGTCCCAGCAGGCGCCGCCGCCTTCCATGTAGATGATGGTGTTGGTGGTGTCGGGCACGCGGTTGACGAAGATCTTGTACGGCGAACCGTTGCCGCAGACCGCGCCGGTCTCGGCCGGCAACTGCACCGTCTGCCACTGGTAATAGGCGCCGGGGTCGAAGCCGTCGGCGCGAGCGGCATCGCGACTGAGCAGCGGATACTGGCCGCTGCGCTGCGCCGGCTGGACTTTGTTGTCGGCCTTGGGCGGCGAGAACAGGTTGCGCAGGGTTTCGAAGAAACCGTAATCGCCTTGCTCGGCATGCGAGGGCAGGCTGGACAAGGCGACGGCGCCGCCCAGAAGGGCGACGGCCACGTGACGGCTCAGTGCCATGATCTCTCTCCTTGGATCGTCATGAAGGGAGGAGCGGGTCGCGTTACCGGCGCGCGCTAGGGCGTGCGCGTGGCCGGTTCCCCTCCGTACTGCCGCGTCTGGATATCGCCCGCCGCACGGCCGCGTCAATCGCGCCGGCGTGCGCCGGACCCGATCCGCGCAGATTGACCGCGAATGCGGCCGCACCTGTCCGCTAATGCCCGGACCCCGGTCACGGAATCGTCGGGCGCGGTGGGCGCCTTCGTGCGCTGCAACACGCGCCGGGTTTGCACGCACGTGGCGCTCACGGGCCGAGCGCACGCATTCGGAACCGGCCGGCAGGCTCCAATTCTTTCGAGAACGGCAGCGGCACCGCCAGGAGCCAACCGCCAGGAGCCAGGAGCCGTCCGACGGGCGTCCACGCAAAGGCCGGGAATGCGCGGCGACTTATTCCCCCGGCACCGCTCCCGCCGTAGCCGCGGCCGACGCCGCGCGCCGCGCCAGCACCGCTTCGCGATGGGCGATGTAGGCGTTGGACGCCAGGATGATCGCCGCGCCGGTCACCGTATAGGCGTCCAGGCCTTCGCCGAACCACAGCCAGCCGGCCAGCGCGACCAGCGGCAGCTGCATGAAGCTGATCGGCGTCAGCGCCGAGACTTCGCCGAGCTTGAGCGCATGCGTCCACAGCACTTGTCCGCCGGTACCGAACACGCCGGCGGCGACGATCCACCACCACACCGTGCCCTGCGGCCATTGCCACACGAACAAGGCCGGGATCAACGACATCGGCACCCAGAACGCATAGGTGTACAGGACGATGGTGTTGGCCGAGTCGATGCGCGAAAGCTGCTTGATCTGGATCGAGATCACCCCGCCGAGCACTGCCGCGAGCAGGGCGGCGAGGCTGTCGACGGAAAAATCCGACGAACCCGGGCGCACGATCACCAGTACGCCGACGAAGCCGGCCAGTACCGCGAGCCAGCGCCGCGCGCGCACTTGTTCGTGCAGGAACAGCACCGCGGCGATGGTGACGAAGATCGGGGTCGAATAGGTCAGCGAAATCGCCTGCGCCAGCGGCAGGTGGCCGATCGCCCAGAAGCCGGCGAGCATCGAGCAGATGCCGATCAGGCAACGCACGAAATACTTCGGCAGCTGCCGGGTGCGCAGGTCCGCGCGCTGCGCGCCGAGCAACAGCGGCAGCACCGCGAGCAGGCCGAACAGGTTGCGGAAGAAGGCGATTTCGAAGGTATGCAGCGAGTGCGAGGCGAAGCGGATCGCGATGGTCATCACGCCGAACGAGATCGTGCTGGCCAGCATCAGGCTGGCCGCCCGCATCGGATGCGCCGGCGCGGCGTTCACCACGCGGCGCCGATCAGGCGCGGTTCCGGTTCGATCGCGACGCCGTAGCGGGACTGCACGGAGGCGGCGATGCGGCGCGCCAGGTCGAGCAGTTGCGCGCCGCTGGCGCGGCCGTGGTTGACCAGCACCAGGGCATGCGCGGCCGAGACGCCGGCGTCGCCGTCGCGATGGCCTTTCCAGCCGCAGCCGTCGATCAGCCAGGCCGCCGACAGCTTGCGCGTGCCGGCATCGGGGCCGCGGAACGACGGCATCGAGGGATGCTCCGCCAGCAGGGCGTCGGCTTGGGCGAGCGGCACGATGGGGTTCTTGAAGAAGCTGCCGGCGTTGCCGAGCACGGCCGGGTCGGGCAGCTTGCGCCGGCGGATCGCGATCACCGCATCGGCGACCGCCTGCGGCGTCGGCGCGTCGACGCCCATCGCCGCCAGTTCCTCGCCGATGCCGGCGTAGTCGAGCTTGAGCGCGGGCCTGCGCGACAGCGAAAACTCGACTGCGCCGATCAGGTAACGGTCCGGCGCCTGCTTGAACAGGCTGTCGCGATAGGCGAACCCGCATTGCGCATTGTCGAAGCGCAGCCAGCGCCGGGTGGCCGGCTCGAAAGCCTCGACCGCGTGCACGAACTCGCGCACCTCGACCCCATAAGCGCCGATGTTCTGGATCGGCGAGGCGCCGACCGTGCCCGGGATCAGGGCGAGGTTCTCGGGGCCGGCAAACCCTTGCGCCAGCATCTGCATGACGAAGCCGTGCCAGGGCACGCCGGCGTCGGCGCGCACGATCGCGCGTTCGCCGTCGTCCTCGACGATGCGCACCCGGCGGCCGCTGAGTTCGAGCACGGCGCCGTCCGGATCGCCGGCGAACAGCAGGTTGCTGCCGCCGCCGAGTACCAGGGCCAGGCCGTCGCGCAATTCTTCTCGGTCGAGCGCCTCGGGCAGGGCCGCGGCGTCGTCGACGCTGACCAGCCACGGCGCGCGCGCGGCGACCCCGAAACTGTTGCGGTCTTGCAGCGAGGCATCGCGCAGCACGCGCACGCTCGGGTTCATGCGTTCATGCCTGCGGACCGTGCCTGCGGATAGGGAATCGGTAGTTGACGGCGAGTGCGGATGGCGGCGGGCTCAGATCGTTGGCGGGACATTGCCGCGGCTGGGCGCTTCCTTGCGGCGCCGGATCGCTTCGACGCATTCGTGGACCAGGGCCGGCCCGCGATAGACCAGGCCCGAATAGCACTGCACCAGGCTCGCGCCGGCGGCCATCTTGGTCACCGCGTCGGCGCCGGACAGGATCCCGCCGACGCCGATCATCGAGATGTTCTCGGGCAGGCGCGTGCGCATCTTACGCAGCACCGTGGTCGACTGGCTCATCAGCGGGCGGCCGGACAGGCCGCCGGCCTCCTTCGCATACGGGCTGTCTTCGACGCCGTCGCGGCCGATGGTGGTGTTGGTCGCGATCACGCCGTCGACCTGCAGCTCGCCGAGCACGCGGCCGGCGGCCTCGATGTCGTCGTCGGACAGGTCGGGCGCGATCTTGACCAGCATCGGCACGCGCCGGCCTTCGCGCGCGGCGAACTTCTCCTGCGCCTCGCGCAGGCTGCCGACCAGGCGGCGCAGCGACTGCTCTTCCTGCAGTTCGCGCAGGCCGGCGGTGTTCGGCGAGGAGATGTTGACGGTGATGTAGTCGGCCAGCGGATACACGCGTTCGAGGCAGTAGAGGTAATCGCTCTCCGCGTTCTCGTTCGGCGTGTCTTTGTTCTTGCCGATGTTGATGCCGAGCAGGCCGCGCTTGCGCCGCGCCTTGGCGACGTTGCGCACCAGAACGTCGACGCCGTCGTTGTTGAAGCCCAGGCGGTTGATCACCGCTTGCTGTTCCGGCAGACGGAACATCCGCGGACGCGGGTTGCCGGCCTGCGGCTTAGGCGTGACGGTGCCGATCTCGATGAAGCCGAAGCCCAGCGCGAGCAGGGCGTCGACGTGCGCGCCGTTCTTGTCCAGGCCGGCGGCCAGGCCGACCGGATTGGGAAAACTCAGGCCGAAGACCTTGGTCGGCAGCGGCTTGGGCGGCCGCGCCACGAGTGGATTGAGGCCGCTGCGATAAGCGGTTTCCAGCGCCGTCAGGCCTAGGCCGTGCGCTCGTTCGGCATCCAGTCCGAAGAGAAAGGGTCGGGCAAGGCTGTACACGAGGTCGTCGGGGGCGCTCGGGAACGGGAACGCCGATTATCGCCCAAGCGGGCGGCCCGGGGCGAGCGCGGCGTGGCGCGGTCGGCGACGGCCGGTGGAATCGGGCGCCCGCCGGGAGGCGAGGCGGCGGCGCGCGATGCGTCCGCGGACGCACCGCGCGGATCGCCTCAGTGCTGGCCGCTCAGGGCCACGATGGTGGCCAGGCCGCCGAAGAACAGCACGATCACGATGATGCTGAGCACGGCGATGATCACCGAGCCCCAGCCGAGGATCAGGCCGCCGATGGCGAGGCCGTTGCCGTCGTAGCGTTCGGGCTCGCGGCGGATCTGGCCGCGGGCCATGTGGCCGGTGACGATGGCGCCGAGGCTGCCGATCAGCGGCAGCAGGGTCCAGCCGAGGATGCCGGCGATCAGGCTGATGATGGCCAGGACGTTGGTCTGGCGGACGGGCGTTTGCATGGAGGGACGTTCCTTCGCGATTGGATCGGGCCACAGGATACGACGGGCACGGCGCGTCCGGCTCCCCGTCGGAGCGCGTCGAACGCGGCATCCCTGACGAAGCAAGCCGCGGCCGGGGCCGCGGCTTGCCTGTGCGCGTGGCTCATAGCGGCGAAGCTGCGCCGCGATCGGTCAGTCCGGCGGAAAGCTGATCGCGCAACCGCTGGCCATCTCGCAAGCCCACATCTCTTCCAGGCAGGGCCGAGTGTCGTCAGGGTTGTTGGTGCGGCAGGCGTAATAGCCGGCCAGGCAATGGTCGCATTGCGGCGCGGCCACCGCGGTCAGCGCGGCGGCGAAGCCGAACACGCCGAAGGCCAGCGTGCGCAGGCGGATGCTACGGTTCCGTGTGTCCACAGGATCTCTCCCTCAGTGTCGCCAGTCCATCTGGCGAGCCCATGCTAGGAGCGGTGGCGCGGCGGTTACCTCGAATCGGTCGCGGTATGCGATCGAGTCGGCGCAGAGGTTTTGCGCTTGCGATCACAGAACCGTATGGTCGCCGCGGCGAGGCGTTTCAGTCGGCGTCGCCTGCAGCGTCGGGCTCGACCGTCACCTCGTCCGGCCTCAGGCAGAACTGCGCCGTCTGCTCGCCGAACCACAGATAACCATGAGCGTCGATGCGCAGCACCGGCAGCGAGCGGCCTTCGAAGCGGCGCAACAGCGCGACCTCGGATTCGGGCAAGTCGTGGATCAGCCAGTGGGGCAGGCCGGCAATGCGGACCCGCGTGCCGACGCCGATCGGCCGGCCCGCGGCATCCGTCGCCGCCAGGGGAAACCCCGGCGGCAACGGCCCTTGCGTTCGATCGGAGAACGGCATCGCCGCTCGCGCTTACAGATCGAACTTGATGCCCTGCGCCAGCGGCAACGCGTCGGAGTAGTTGATCGTGTTGGTCTGGCGGCGCATGTAGGCGCGCCACGCGTCCGAACCCGACTCGCGGCCGCCGCCGGTTTCCTTCTCGCCGCCGAACGCGCCGCCGATTTCGGCGCCGGAGGTGCCGATGTTGACGTTGGCGATGCCGCAATCGGAACCCGCGGCCGACAGGAAGGCTTCGGCGGCCTTGAGGTTGGCGGTGAAGATCGACGACGACAGGCCTTGCGGCACGTCGTTCTGCAGGGCGATGGCCTCTTCGAGCGTCTTGAACTTCATCACGTACAGGATCGGCGCGAAGGTCTCGGTCTGCACCACTTCGGCGTCGTTGCTCAGGCCGGTGATGATGGTCGGCAGGACGAAGTTGCCCTTGCGCTCGATCTGCGCGCCGCCGGTCTCGACCTTGCCGCCGCTGGCCTTGGCCTTCTCGACCGCGTCGAGGTAAGCCTGCACCGCATCGCGGCTGTTGAGCGGGCCCATCAGGTTGGCCGGATCGGTCGGGTCGCCGATCTTCTTCTCGACCTGCTTGAACGCGGCGACCAGCTTGGCCAGCACGTCGTCATGGATCGACTCGTGCACGAACAGGCGGCGGGTGGTGGTGCAGCGCTGGCCGGCGGTGCCGACCGCGCCGAACGCGATCGCCGGAATCGCGAGCTTCAGGTCGGCGCTGGCGTCGACGATGATGGCGTTGTTGCCGCCGAGTTCGAGCAGCGAGCGGCCCATGCGGCGCGCGACGCGCTCGCCGACCGCGCGGCCGACCTTGGTCGAACCGGTGAAGCTGACCAGTGCGATGCGCTTGTCGTCGACGAAGTTCGAGGCCAGCTCGGTGCCGGCGTCGTTGAACAGGAAGAAGATGTCCGGGAAGCCGGCCGCGCGCAGCGCTTCGTTGCAGATCTTCATCGAGGCGATCGCCGACAGCGGGGTCTTCGGCGAGGGCTTCCAGATGGTGATGTCGCCGCAGATCGCCGCGATGAACGAGTTCCAGGCCCACACCGCGACCGGGAAGTTGAACGCCGAGATCACCCCGACCAGGCCGAGCGGATGCCACTGCTCGTACATGCGGTGGCCCGGGCGCTCGGAATGCATGGTCAGGCCGTACAACTGGCGCGACAGGCCGACGGCGAAATCGCCGATGTCGATCATCTCCTGCACTTCGCCGTCGCCTTCCGGCTTGGACTTGCCCATTTCCAGCGCGACCAGCGAACCCAGCGCGTCCTTGTGCTTGCGCAGCGCATCGGCGCACAGGCGGATGGCTTCGCCGCGGCGCGGCGCCGGGGTGGTGCGCCATACCGCGAAAGCGGCCTGAGCGCGCTCGACGATGGTGTCGTAGTCGTTCTGCGAGGACGCCTGCACGCGCGCCAGCACTTCGCCGTCGGTGGGGTTGATCGGCTCCAGCACGCCGGCGTCGGCGGTCGTCGACCATTCGCCATGACCGAGGTAGGTGCCGGACTCGTTGTCTTTGAGTCCCAGGGCGGCGAGAACGGGGTGGGTCATACCGAAAGCTCCAAGTGATGGTCGCGCCGTGGCGCGGCGAGACGGAAAGGAGGCGTCCTCGCGGACGCCGGCAGCGCGCATGAGCGGCGCTGCATGGTTGGCGACCCCGACACGATTCGAACGTGTGACCTTCCCCTTAGGAGGGGGATGCTCTATCCAGCTGAGCTACGGGGCCGTTGCGATTTCACGGTGTAGCCGGCTGCTCTACGACCGCGCTGCGCCTGAGTGCAGCGAGCCGGAGGATTGTACCCGGGGCGGCAGTGGTGCGGCCACGACCGTATCCCCCGGCGCCGGGCGGCGGGGAGCTCGACCCCGTGTTTCTGCGCTGCGCCTGCGAGCTCGCAGCTTGGATGCGCCGGATACCCCTGGTTCCGCGAGAGCCGGGTCATGAGCCGACCGATCGAGTCCGACGCTGCGCCCGACTCGGCAAGCTCGGTGGGGCGGCGCGTCTTGGCCGCTCTTGTGACCCTCGGGCCCGGATCGTCGGACCAGCGGTACTGAAAGTTCGAGTCTTCTGGATTAATGTGTCGCCTGGCACAGTATTGAAGGCGTTGGGTTGTCCGCTTCGCGCTTCATTACGCGTTAACTGTTTCCGACGAAGCGTCCCAGGGAGGGACGTTTCTGTTCCGAGTACCGGCCGAGGCCGGACGCTCGTCCGGCCTCGGGGTAGGCCGCGAGCGGTAAGTCTCAGGACGATCTTTGCAGGGGAGCACCGCGTTCGAGGCGCACAGGCCGTGCGCGCGGCCGCGTGTGCGTGGGTTTCGCGCAGCCGCGATGCGGTTCGCCTAGGGGGCGAGATGATGGGTATGAAAACGTTGCGATTCCGAGCCGGCGCGAGTACGCGCCTGCGCCTCGATCCGGCCTTGCGCGTTACGCGCGCGGCCATGACCCGCTTAGTCGGCCTGCTGTTGTTGGCGGGGCTCGGCATGACCGGCACGGCGCAGGCGCAAAGCTGCGGCGTCGGCGAAACGCCGGCGGCGTTCGGCTTCACCGGCGGCGAACAGACCATCACGGTGCCGGCTGGCGTGCATTCGCTGACCGTCTATCTCAGTGGCGCCCAGGGCGGTGACGGTCGCAGCGGCGCCGGCACCATCGGCGGCAGCCCCAATTCGCCGGGCGGCACTGGCGGTCTCGGCGGACGAGTGCGCGGCACGCTCGCGGTCACCCCGGGCACGGCGTTGTCGATCTGGGTCGGCGGGCAAGGCTCGCAGGCGGTCAATCCCGGCGGTGTCGGCCAGGGCGTCGACGGCATCGGCGGCGGCGCCACCGATCTGCGGGTCGGCGGCAACGGCATCGGCAACCGCGTCGGCATCGCCGGCGGCGGCGGTGGCGGCGGCAACGCGGGCTGGAGCACCACCAATGTCATCGCCGGCGGCGCCGGCGGCGTCGGCGGCGGCGGCACGGGCAGCGCAGGCGCCACCGTGCCCGGTGGCCCCGGACCCTTCGGCGGCGGTGGCGGCACGGTCGGCACCGGCGGTGCAGCCGGCGCGGGTTGCGGCGGCTTTCCGGCCACCGCGGGCAACGCGGCCACCGGCGACGGCGGCGATTCCTTCAATTTCTCCGGCTCCTTCGCCGGCGCCGGGTACGGCGGCGGTGGTGGCGGCGGCGCCACGGTCGGTGCCGGCGGCGGCGGTGCCGGCGTCGGCACGACGGGCTGCCAGCAGAACTGGAACGGCGGCGGCGGCGGCGGCGCGGGCGGCAGCTCGGCCGCGACCGGCCTGACCGCGGTCACCTTCAACAACGGCGTGCAGGCCGGCAACGGCGCGGCGCTGATCTGTTTCGCTCCGACCCAATACGCGGTCGGCGGCTCGGCCGGCGGCCAGACCGGCCCGGTTACCCTGCAACTCGCGGCAACCAATCCGGCCAGCTCGCAGCAGGTCGTGGTCGCGCAGGCCGCCACCAGCTTCGTCTTCCCGACCCGCCTGCCGCAAGGGGCCAACTGGAATGTGAGCGTACTCGCCAACCCGGCGGGCCAGTTGTGCACGGTCAATCCCAGCAGCGGCCTGGCCATCGGCAGCGACGTCACCAACCTCGTGCTCAGCTGCGCGACGGTGGCGGTGACGGTCAATCCGCCGACCTTGCCCAACGGCGCGCTCGCGGCCGCGTATTCGCAGACCCTCAGCGCGACCAGCGCCAATGGTGGCACTGCGCCGTACACGTTCGCGGTCAGTGCCGGCGCCTTGCCGGCAGGCCTGAGTCTGTCCAACGCGGGCGTGCTGTCGGGCACGCCGACCGCCGCGGGCAGCTACAACTTCACCGTCCAGGCGACCTCCAACAACGGCTTCAGCGGCACTCGCGCCTACACCCTGACGATCGCGCAGGGCAGCCAGGCGATCACTGCCTTCGCCGCCAACCCGGCCGCGCCGGTATACGCGCCGGGCGGCACGTTCACCGTCTCGGCCACCGGCGGCGCTTCGGGCAATCCGGTCGTGTTCGCCAGCACCACGCCCGCCGTCTGTACGGTCGCCGGCAGCACCGTGACCACCGTGGCCGCGGGCAGTTGCGCGCTGACCGCCGACCAGGCCGGCAATGCCAACTACAGCGCCGCGCCGCAGGCCACGCTGGCGGTAAGTATCGCGCCCGCCAGCCAAGCCATCACCGCATTCGCTTCCAATCCGGCTGCGCCGGTGTACGCGCCGGGCGGCACGTTCACCGTCTCGGCCACCGGCGGCCCCTCGGGCAATCCGGTGGTGTTCGCCGGCACCACCCCGGCGGTCTGCACGATCAGCGGCAACACCGTCAGCATCGTCAGCGCGGGCACTTGTTCGGTGACCGCCGATCAGGCCGGCAACGCCAACTACGCTGCCGCCCCGCAAGCGGTCCTGGACGTGGCGATCGGCGTGGCGACCCAGTCGATCAGCAATTTCGCCGCCAACCCGGCCGCGCCGGTGTACGCGCCGGGCGGCAGCTTCGCGGTGTCGGCTACGCCCGGTCTGTCGACCAGCCCGGTGGTGTTCGGCAGCGCCACGCCGTCGGTGTGCACGGTGGCCGGCAGCACGGTGTCGATGGTCACGGCCGGCACCTGTTCGTTGACCGCCGACCAGGCCGGCGACGCCAACTACAGCGCCTCGCCGCAGGTGACCCTGGACGTGGCGATCGCGCTCGCGGCCCAGGCGATCACCGACTTCGCCGCCAACCCGGTCTCGCCGGTGTTCGCCGCCGGCGGCAGTTTCACCGTCTCGGCTACGCCGGGCGCGTCGACGAGCCCGGTGGTGTTCGCCAGCAACACCACCTCGGTGTGCACGGTCGCCGGCGCCACGGTGACGATGCTCGCCGCGGGCACCTGTTCGTTGACCGCCGACCAGGCGGCCGACGTCAACTACAGCGCCGCGCCGCAAGTCGTACTGGACGTGACCATCGGTGCGGCCGCCCAGACCATCACCCACTTCGCCGCGAATCCGAGCGTGCCGGTGTATACCCCGGGCGGCAGCTTCACCGTGTCGGCGAGCGGCGGCGCCTCGGGCAACCCGGTGGTGTTCGCCAGCGCCTCGCCGACCGTGTGCTCGGTCAGCGGCAACACCGTGACCACGCTCGCCTCCGGTACCTGCTCGCTGACCGCCGATCAAGCCGGCAACAGCAATTACAACGCCGCGCCGCAAGTGGCGTTGCAGGTGACCATCAGCGGCGGCACGCCGACCCTGACGTGGATCGGCGACATCGCCAAGACCGTCGGCGAGGCGGCCTTCGACCTGCCCGACCCGAGCAGCAACAGCGGCGGCGCCTTCAGCTTCAGCAGCGCCAATACGGCGGTGGCCACCGTCAGCGGCCGCCGGGTGACGATCGTCGGTTCCGGCGTGGCGACCCTGGTCGCGACCCAGGCGGCCAGCGGCAGTTATCTGCAGGCATCGATCAGCACCACCCTGACCGTGGCCGCGCGTCCCGACCCGACCCGCGATCCGAGCGTGGTCGGCGGCCTGCAGGCGCAAGTCGACGCCAGCGTGCGCTTCGCCTCGGCGCAGCAGTCCAACATCCACGATCGTCTGCGCCAGCAGCGTTTCGCCGGCGCCAACAGTTCCAGCAACGGCGTGGCCCTCAATCTGAGCAGCCGCTCGGGCGGGGCGATGTCGCTGACCGCGGGCCAGGTGGCGTCGATCGAGCCGGTGCGCCTGCCGGAAGGCTGGGGCCTGTGGACGGCCGGCAGCATCACCAACGGCCAGCGCGAACGCAACGCGCGCAGCGACGGTTTCGACTTCCAGAGCGACGGCATCACCGTGGGCGCCGACTGGCGCGTCGGCGAGCGCTTCCTGTTCGGCGTGGCCGGCGGCTTCGGCTGGAACGACACCGACCTCGACGACGGCCGCTCCAAGCTCGACGCCAAGCAACGCGCGTTGTCGCTGTACGGCCTGTGGCGCCCGAGCGAACGCTGGTTCGTCGACGGCATCCTCGGCTGGGGCCGCCTGGACTTCGACATCCGCCGCTACAGCGCGACCGCCGGCGCCACCGCCAAGGCCGAGCGCGACGGCGACCAGATGTTCGGCTCGCTGACCGCGGGGTACGAACACGGCGGCGGCAGCGGCATGATGCTGACCGGCTACGGCCGCCTCGACAGCAGCCGCACCAAGCTCGACGGCTACCGCGAAACCGGCCTGGGCATCTACGACCTGAGCTACGGCTCGCAGACCGTGGAGAACAGCGGCGCTTCGCTCGGCATCGAGGGCAGCCTGCCGATCGTCACCACCCGCGGCAACCTGTTCCGTCCGTTCTGGCTGCTCGAATACCGCGAGGCCATCGACAACCGCAGCGACGTCGACCTCAACTACGTGATCATGCCGGTCGCCAACGACTACGTGCTCGGTCTGCGCAGCTACGGCGACAACGCGCTGAGCTACGGCGCCGGCATGGACATGACCTTCTCCCGGGGTTGGAAGCTGTCGCTGCTGATGCGCCGCCAGCACGGCAGCGGCCAGGACCCGAGCACCAGCTTCGGTCTGCTGTTGTCGTTCTCGCCCAGCGTGCAATCGAGCGCGGCGATGTCGATGCCGAGCGCGCAGGACGTGGCCGACGCGCTGGGCGCGACCGCCTCCGCGCAAGCCCCGGAAACCGGGCGCTGAGCGCCCGCGTCGAATAAGCGATAGGTTAGCCCGGCACCGCGCTCGCGGTGCCGGGCGACGCCGCCCGCACAGGCAATGCCGCCCCCTGTAGGAGCGGCGTGAGCCGCGACAACCGAAGCGGTGGTCGCGAGCGCGATTGCCCGAAGCCTTGAAGCACCGGCTGCTTTATGGGTCTGGTTTCGATCGCGCCGCAGCTTCGGATGCCGGCGTGGTATTGCACCGCTCTCGCCTGTCGCGGCTTACGCCGCTCCTACAATAGATTGATGCGACGAAGGCTTAACCTGCCGCCGGCGATATGTTTACCGCGATGCTTTCCTGCAGATGTTCGCTGTGCCAAGTGCCGGGACCACGAGCGTGCCCGGCGATATGCAGCACCGGGCGCCGATGGCTTGGCCGGGTCACGATGAATTCCAGTTCGATCGTCGCATCATCGATGGCGATTTCCTGTCGGATCGGTGGTTGATCGATCAGGGCGAGCAGTTGCGCAGGCGGCCTAGCCCGGATCGCTTCTAGTTCGCGCGCCAACGCGGCGTAGGCCTTGACCCTGTCCATGGTTCGCCTCTGCGTCCTCTCTCGACAGTTGTGAGCGCGGCGCCGGAACGATTCGAACCCGCGCCGACCAACGGCGCCGGCTTACTCCACCGACAGCCCCTCGACCTTCTGCCAGCCGCGCGGCAGCAGGCCGCCGCGGGTGGCGCGGGCGCCGAGATAGGGTTCCAGGTCCTTCCACGACAGGCTCATGGTGCGGGCGCCCGACTTGACGGTCAGGGTGCCGCCCGGAGCGACCACGGCGACCGCGATGACGCGTTCGGTGCCGAGCTTGGCCTTGGGGATGTCGATGATCTTGTTGCCCTTGCCCTTGTCGAGCTCCGGCAGCTCCGACACCGGGAAGGCGAGCAGGTGGCCGACGTTGGTCACCGCGACCACGCGATCTTGTTCGACGTCGCCGACCGGGGCCGGCTGCAGGACCTTCGCGTTCGGGGTCAGCGACAGCATCGCCTTGCCGGCCTTGTTGCGGCCGGTGAGGTTCTCGAAGCGGGTCACGAAGCCATAGCCATGACTGCTGGCGAGCACGAAGCGCGTATCGTTGTCGCCGGCCGCGAGCGCCTGGAACGAGGCGCCCGGCGCCGGCGAGAAACGGCCGGTCAGGGGCTCGCCGTTGCCGCGCGCCGAGGGCAGACCATGGATCAGGGTCGAGTAGGACCGGCCGGTCGAATCCAGGAATGCGACCTGCTGGGTGCTGCGGCCGCGCGCCGCGCCGAGCAGGCTGTCGCCGTCGCGATAGCTCAGGGTGGCGGCGTCGATCTCGTGGCCCTTGGCCGCGCGCACCCAACCCTTTTCGCTGATGACCACGGTCATCGGCTCGCTGGCGACAAGTTCGGTTTCCGACAGGGCCTGGGCGGCGTTGCGCGCGACCAGCGGCGAACGCCGCGCGTCGCCGAATTTCTTGGCGTCGGCCAGCAGCTCGTCCTTGATCAGCTTCTTGAGTTTGGCCTTGCTGCCGAGGGTGGCGATCAGCTGTTCGCGTTCGGCGGTCAGTTCGTCCTGCTCGCCGCGGATCTTCATTTCCTCCAGGCGCGCGAGCTGGCGCAGCCGGGTTTCCATGATGTAGTCGGTCTGTTCCTCGCTGAGCCCGAAGCGCTTCATCAGCACCGGGCGCGGTTCGTCCTCGCTGCGGATGATGCGGATCACTTCGTCCAGGTTGAGGAACGCGGTCAACAAACCCTGCAACAGGTGCAGGCGGCGCTCGACCTTGTCCAGGCGATGGGTCAGGCGGCGCGTGACGGTGTCGGTACGGAAGCTCAGCCACTCGCTAAGGAATGCCTTGAGCCCCTTGACCTGCGGCCGGCCGTCCAGGCCGATCACGTTCATGTTGATCCGGTAGCTCTTCTCCATGTCCGTGGTCGCGAACAGGTGGCCCATGAGCTGTTCGACGTCGACCCGGTTGGAACGCGGCACCAGCACGATGCGGGTCGGGTTGGCGTGATCGGACTCGTCGCGGATGTCTTCGAGCCACGGCAGTTTCTTGGCCCGCATCTGCGCCGCGATCTGTTCGATGACCTTGCCCGGCGAAGCCTGGTAGGGCAGTGCGGTGACGACGATGTTCGGGCCGTCCTTTTCGAAGATGGCGCGGGCGCGCACGCTGCCCAGGCCGCTCTCGTACATCCCCAGCAGGTCGCTGCGCGAGGTGATGATCTCGGCCGGGGTCGGATAGTCCGGCCCCAGCACGTGCTCGCACAGGTCGCGGGTGGTCGCATCCGGGTCGTCGAGCAGGCGCACGCAGGCGCTGACGATCTCGTTGAGGTTGTGCGGCGGCACGTCGGTGGCCATGCCGACCGCAATGCCGGTGGTGCCGTTGAGCAGCAGGTGCGGCAGGCGCGCCGGCATCCAGGTCGGTTCTTCCAGGGTGCCGTCGAAGTTCGGGGTCCAGTCGACCGTGCCCTGGCCGAGTTCGCCGAGCAGCACTTCGGCGATCGGGGTCAGCTTGGACTCGGTGTAGCGCATCGCCGCGAACGACTTGGGATCGTCGCTGGAACCGAAGTTGCCCTGGCCCTCGACCAGCGGATAGCGGTACGAGAACGGCTGCGCCATCAACACCATCGCCTCGTAGCAGGCGCTGTCGCCGTGCGGATGGTATTTGCCGATCACGTCGCCGACGGTGCGCGCGGACTTCTTCGGCTTGGCCCCGGCGTTGAGGCCGAGTTCGCTCATCGAGTAGATGATGCGGCGCTGGACCGGCTTGAGGCCGTCGCCGAGGAAGGGCAGGGCGCGGTCCAGGACCACGTACATCGAGTAGTCGAGGTAGGCGCGCTCGGCGTACTCGCGCAGGGGAATCTGTTCGAAACCGTGGAAAACCGGACGTACGGGATCAGTCATGGAACCTTGAGGCGGGGTAGGGCTGAGCCGGGATTCTAACCGGGGACGGCTGGGCCGATGTGGAGGGGAGGAGGTCGGAGGGCCGGGCCCTGGCCGCGCCGGGCGCCCGCCCAATGCGGGCCGGGCGCAGGCCGGACGCGGCGCGAGGCGGTATTCTCGGCATCCGCGATCGCTCACGTTGAGACTGCCATGCCCTTGCGCGCACGCCTTCCCGCCTCGCTCATCCCGTGCCTGGCCTTGCTTGGGGCGAGTGCGCTGCCGGCGGCCACGGCCCAGGCGCCGGGGCGCGAGGTGCCGGTGTACGCCTACCGGGTGGTCGCGCGCTATCCGCACGATCCCGGCGCGTTCACCCAGGGCCTGATCTTCAAGGACGGCGCGCTGTACGAGAGCACCGGCATGTACGGGCGCTCGTCGGTGCGCAAGGTCCGGCTGGCCGACGGCAAGGTGCTGGAGAAGACCGACCTGCCGGCCTCGGTGTTCGGCGAAGGCCTGACCGACCGCGGCCAGCAGTTGCTGGTGCTGACCTGGACCTCGCAGACCGGCTACATCGTCAAGCTGCCGGGCCTGGCGATGGCCGGCCGCTTCGCGTATCCGGGCGAGGGCTGGGGACTGGCGCGCTCGGCCGACACCATCTACATGAGCGACGGCACCCCGCAGATCCGTTTGCTCGACCCGCGCACCCTGCGCGAACGCTCGCGCATCCAGGTGACCTTCAACGGCAAGCCGGTGTCGCAGCTCAACGAACTGGAATGGGTCGAGGGCGAGTTGTTCGCCAACGTCTGGATGACCGACAGCATTCTGCGCATCGACCCGGGCAGCGGCCGGGTCGTCGGCCGCATCGACCTGAGCGGCCTGCTCGCGCGCCATGGCACCCGCGCGCCCGGCGCCGACGTGCTCAACGGCATCGCCTACGACGCCGCGCGCAAGCGCTTGTTCGTGACCGGCAAGCTGTGGCCGGATCTGTTCGAGATCGAACTGGTCCCACCGCTGCAGCGCGCCGCCAAGCCGCGCTGAACTGCGCGAAACAACGACCCGGAGAGACGGCGCATAGCGTTGCTCTGTAGCGCTACGCCTGCGGCTCCTTCGGCGCGCGGCCGGTCGCCGCCTAAAACCGCGATCGATCCACGCGACCGTGCCGACAGGCACTGTCGCCGGGCGGGGCGATATGAAACCCGATGCGAATACCCGCGCCAGCTGACGAATTTGTCAGCCAAGCGACAGCGTGGCGTTCGCGGCCGCCGCCTAGAGTCGTCGCACGGCCCGCTTTCCTCCCCCCGCGGGTCGTCGCGGCGCGCTCCGGCACGCCGCTCCATCGACCCGCCACGGATGCCGCCATGTCGCCCACCCCCGTCTCCACGTTTTCGCCCCGCGCTCGCAAGACCGTGTTCGCCGCCGCCGCGTCGCTGGCGGTGGTCGCCGCAGGACTGGTCTGGGGCGCGTTCGGCAGCCGCGGCGCGCCGCCGCCGGCGCCACCGCCGCCGGTACCGGTGACGATCATGCGGGTCGAGCGCCGCGACGTGCCGCATTGGCAGGACACCATCGGCACGGTGACCTCGTTGCAGAGCACGGTGCTGCGCCCACAGGTCGACGGCGTGCTGACCGAGGTGCTGTTCCGCGAAGGCCAGCAGGTCAAGCGCGGGCAATTGCTCGCGCGCATCGACGACCGCAGCATCGCCGCGAATCTCGACGGCGCCCAGGCCGCGCTGGCGCGCGATGCGGCGCAGCTGCGCGCGGCGAAATCCGACCTCGAACGTTTCCGCCAGTTGTCCGGCAGCCAGTTGATCGCGCGCCAGATGCTGGAGCAGCAAGCCGCGTCGGTGCAGCAGTTGCAGGCCACCGCGCAGGCCAACCAGGCGGCGATCGACGCCACCCGCGTGCAGTTGTCGCACACCCGCATCCTCTCGCCGATCGACGGCCGCGTCGGCCTGCGCCGGGTCGATCCGGGCAACGTGGTGCGCGCCGGCGACGACGACGGCCTGGTCACGGTGCAGCAGGTCGACCCGATCTCGGTGGTGTTCGCCCTGCCGCAAGATCATCTGCCGCGCTTGCGCCAGGCCCAGGCCGCCGGCGCGGTCGAAGTGCAGGCGCTCGACCGGGATGCCGGCGTGGTGTTGGCGCAGGGGGAGCTGGCCGTGATCGACAACCAGATCGACGACGCTACCGGCACCGTGCGGGTCCGCGCGGTGTTCAGGAATTCGCAGGACCGCCTGTGGCCCGGGCAACTGGTCAGCGTGCGCGTGCGCACCGGTACCAGCGCGGCGGCGACCGTGGTCGCCAGCGAAGCGGTGCAGCGCGGCGCCGACGCCAACTTCGTCTACCGCGTCGAGGCCGGCAACAAGGTCGCGCTGGCGCCGGTGCGGATCGAGTACCAGAACGACGAACTCGCCGTGGTCAGCGGCCTGCAGCCCGGCGACGTGGTCGTGCGCGACGGTCAGTCGCGGCTCAAGCCTGGCATGACCGTGGCGCCGGCCGCGCCGGCCGAGCCCGGCAACGCGATGGCGGCGCGCGTAGCGGTGGCGCCGTGAGCGGCCGCGTCTCGATCTCCGGCTGGTTCGTCCGCCACCCGGTCGCGACCACGCTGCTGACCGCGGCGGTGCTGCTGCTCGGCCTGTTCGCCTTGCCGCGGCTGCCGGTGGCGCCGTTGCCGCAGGCCGAATTCCCGACCATCCGCATCGACGCCTCGCTGCCCGGCGCCAGCGCCGAGACCATGGCCTCGGCGGTGGCGACTCCGTTGGAGACGCAGCTGACCGCGGTGCCGGGCATCAGCGAGATGACCTCGACCAGCGCGCTCGGCAGCACCTCGATCACCCTGCAGTTCGTGCTCGACAAGAGCATCGACACCGCCGCCCAGGAAGTGCAGGCGGCGATCAACAACGTCTCCGGGCGCCTGCCGCGCGACATGCCGAGCCTGCCGCGCTGGACCAAGATCAACCCGGCCGACAGCCCGATTCTCATCCTGAGCATGTCCTCGCCGCTGATGCCGCTCAGCGAGCTCAGCGACCTGGCCGAGACCCGTTTCGCGCGCAGCCTCAGCCAGATCGACGGCGTGTCGGAGGTCTTCATCGCCGGGCAGGTGCGGCCGGCGATCCGCATCCAGGCCGCGCCCGAGCGCCTGGCCGCGATCGGCCTGACCCTGGCCGATCTGCGCAACGTCGCCCAGAGCGCCAGCGTCAACCAGGCCAAGGGCGCGGTGATCGGCGCGCGGCGCATGTCGACCCTGGAAACCAACGACCAGTTGTTCAAGGCCGAGGACTACGAGCGGCTCGTGGTGACCTACCGCAACGGTGCGCCGGTGCGCCTGGGCGACGTCGCCCGAATTCGTCTGGGCGGCGAGAACGACTACGTGCGCGCCTGGCCGAACGGCAAGGACGGGGTGATGCTGGTGGTGTTGCGCCAGCCCGGCGCCAACATCATCAAGACCACCGACGCCGTGCTCGAGGCGTTGCCGCGGTTGCGCGCCAACCTGCCGGCCAGCGTCGAGATCGAGGTCTTCAACGACCGCACCCGCACCATCCGCGCCTCGCTGCACGATGTCGAGCTGACCCTAGTGCTGACCGTGCTGCTGGTGGTCGTGGTGATGGGCCTGTTCCTGCGCGAACTATCGGCCACCCTGATCGTCGGCGCGGTGCTGGTGGTGGCCCTGGTGGCCACGTTCGCGGCGATGTACGCGCTGGGTTTCACCCTCAACAACCTCACTCTGGTGGCGCTGGTGATCGCGGTCGGCTTCGTCGTCGACGACGCCATCGTCGTGGTCGAGAATATCCACCGGCATCGCGAAGCCGGCATGCCGATGTTGCAGGCGGCGCTGCAGGGCGCCAGCGAGATCGGCTTCACAGTGGTCACCATCGGCGTGTCGCTGATCGCCGCCTTCATCCCGCTGCTGTTCATGGGCGGCGTGGTCGGGCGCCTGTTCGCCGAGTTCGCCTTGACCGTGACCGTGGCGATCGCGATCTCCATCGTGGCCTCGCTGACCCTGGCGCCGATGCTGGCCTCGCGCTTCATGCGCAAGTCCTCCGGTCATGCCGATGCCGCCGGCACCTGGTCGGGCCGATTGCTCGCCGGCTACGACCGCAGCCTGCAATGGGCGCTGGGCCACCAGCGCCTGATGCTGGCCGGGTTCGGCCTGACCGTGGCGATCGCGGTCGCTTCCTACGCCCTGATTCCGAAGGGCTTCTTCCCCTCGCAGGACACCGCCTTCGTGTTCGCCACCACCGAGGCCGCGCAGGACATTTCCTACGAGGACATGGTCGCCAAACACCAGCAACTGGCGAAGCTCGCGGCGCAAGACCCGGCCTTGCAAAGCTGGGGACATTCGGTCGGCGCCACCGCCGGCAGCTCGACCATGTCGAACGGCCGCTTCTGGTTCGTACTCAAGGACCGCGGCGACCGCGACGTGTCCGCCGACGAGTTCATCGACCGCATGCGCAGCAAGCTGTCGCAGGTGCCGGGCATCACGATCTTCATGCGCTCGGCGCAGGACATCAACATCGGCGCCGGGCCTTCGCGCACGCAGTATCTGTATGCCCTGCGAGGCGCCGACAGCGCCGAACTCGGGCTGTGGGCCGACCGCCTGACCCAGCGCCTGGCGACCTTGCCGGAGCTGCGCGACGTGTCCAACGACCAGAAGATCGGCGCCAGCATCGTGCGCCTGGCGATCGACCGCACTGCCGCGGCGCGCTTCGGCCTGAGCGCCCAGGACATCGACGATGCGCTCTACGACGCTTACGGCCAGCGCCAGATCAACGAGTTCCAGACCGAGACCAACCAATACCGGGTGATCCTCGAGATCGACCCGCGCATGCGCGACAGCATCGACAGCCTGGCCTATTTTCATCTGCGTTCGGCCACCACCGGGCAGATGGTGCCGTTGTCGGCGGTGGCGCGGATCGAGCCGCCCGGCAACGGGCCGCTGTCGATCAGCCACAACGGCCTGTCGCCGGCGGTCAACATTTCCTTCAACCTCGCCGCCGGTGTCGCCCTCGGCGATGCGGTCGCCGCGCTCGACCGGGCCAAGGCCGAGATCGGCATGCCGAGCAGCGTCAGCGGCAATTTCCAGGGTTCGGCGCAGGCCTTCCAGGATTCGCTGGCGACGCAGCCGCTGCTGATCCTGGCCGCCTTGCTCGCGGTCTACATCATCCTCGGCGTGCTCTACGAGAGCTTCGTCCACCCGCTGACGATCCTGTCGACCCTGCCGTCGGCCGGCATCGGCGCGGTCTTGCTGTTGTGGGTGTGGCGCCTGGATTTCTCGATCATGGCCCTGATCGGCATCGTCCTGCTGATCGGCATCGTCAAGAAGAACGGCATCCTGCTGGTCGACTTCGCCCTCGACGCGCAGCGCCGGCGCGGCCTGTCGCCGACCGCGGCGATCCACGAGGCCTGCCTGACCCGGTTCCGACCGATCATGATGACCACCCTGGCGGCCCTGCTCGGCGCGATCCCGTTGATGATCGGCTTCGGCACCGGCGCGGAGCTGCGCCAGCCGCTCGGCGTGGCGGTGGTCGGCGGCCTGCTGATCAGCCAGGTCCTGACCCTGTACAGCACGCCGGTGATCTATCTGGCGCTGGACCGGCTGTTCCTGCGAGGTCGCCGCGAGGCGGCGCAGGCGGCGCAAGCGGCGACGGCCGAGCCCGCCGCAGCGGCGACGGCCTGAGCGGCGGTACGATGACGGCCCAGGTACTGCCCGCAAGCCCGGTGGCGCGATGAAGCTGCTGATCGTCGAAGACGAAGTCAAGACCGCCGATTACCTGCGCGACGGCCTCGCCGAGCAGGGCTGGACGGTCGACGTCGCCCGCGACGGCGTGTCCGGCCTGCACCTGGCGCGCGAGCTCGATTACGACGTGATCGTGCTCGACGTGATGCTGCCGGGCATGGACGGCTTCGCGGTGCTGCGCGAGCTGCGCGCGCGCAAGCAGACGCCGGTGATCATGCTGACCGCACGCGACCGCGTCGACGACCGCGTCCACGGCCTCGGCGCCGGCGCCGACGACTACCTGGTTAAACCGTTCTCCTTCATCGAACTGCTGGCGCGGTTGCAGGCGCTGGTCCGGCGCGGCCGCCAGCAGGAGCCGACCGAACTGCAGATCGGCGACCTGTCGGTCAACCTGATCGCGCGCCGCGCCCACCGCGACGGCTGCCGCCTCGACCTGACCGGCAAGGAGTTCGCCTTGCTTGCCCTGCTGGCGCAGCGGCGCGGCCAGATCCTGTCGAAGACGGTGATCGCCGCGCAGGTCTGGGACATCAATTTCGACAGCCACACCAACGTGGTCGAAGTCGCGATCAAGCGCCTGCGAACCAAGATCGACGGCCCGTTCCGCGACAAGCTGCTGCATACCGTGCGCGGCATGGGCTATGTGTTGGAAGCGCGCGAGGGCGAACACGGGGAAGGCCCGTCGCCGTCGGGGAGGGCTTCGGCTTGAGGCCTTTCAGCGACATCTCCATCGCCCAGCGCCTCGCGGCGATGTTCGCGCTCGCCGCGCTGCTGGTGTTCACCCTGGTCGGCGCGACCCTGTACCAGGTGCTGGAAAACCAGATCGTGCGTTACCAGCGCGCCGAACTGGAGACCAAGCTGCGTTCGGTCGCCGGCAGCGTCGCCATGTGCGACACCCGCGCGCGTTGGTACAAGGTGCAGGACAAGGTCGAGAACCTGACCTCCAGCGATCGCAGCATCCGCATCTGGGCCTGGAGCGGCGATGCCGGGTTCCGTATCGGCAGCGGCGAGCCGGACGTGGACGTGCCGCGCAAGGGCGACCACGGCATGGGCCGGCTGTGGCTGGACGGCCACTCGGCGCCGTACCGCACTCTCAACGAATTGATTCCCGCGCACGGCGAGCGCCCGGCGGTGCGGCTGTGGATCGGCATCGACTCCTGGCCCTACGTCTCGGCATTGCGCTCGTTCGTGTTGGCGCTGGTGGTGCTCGGCGTGGTCGGCACCGCCCTGGTGGCCTTGCTCGGCCACTGGATCGCGCGGGTCGGCCTGCGGCCCCTGCAGCGTCTGTCGAGCGAAGCGCAGGCGCTGAGCCCAAGCAACCTCTCGCAACGCCTGCAACCGGCGCAACTGCCGCCCGAACTCGGCCATCTGACCGGCGCCTTCAACGGCGCCCTCGACCGGCTCGAAGGCGCCTACACCCGCCTGGACGCGTTCAACGCCGATGTCGCCCACGAACTGCGCACGCCGCTGACCAATCTGATGGGCCAGACCCAGGTCGCGCTGTCGCGGCCGCGCGAGGCGGCCCAGCTCGAGGACGTGCTGCAGTCGAACCTGGAAGAGCTCGAACGCATGCGTTGCATCGTCAACGACATGCTGTTCCTGTCGCGCGCCGACCAGGGCGACATCGCCCTGGACCGGGTCTGCGTGGCGCTCGCCGGCGAAGTCGCCAAGACCGGCGAGTTCCTCGAATACCTGCTCGAAGAAGCCGGGATGCGCCTGCGCATCGACGGCGCCGCCGATGCCTGGATCGACACCGCGTTGTTCCGCCGGGCGATGACCAACCTGCTGCACAACGCCGTCCAGCACGCGACCCCGGGTTCGGAGATCGTGGTCGAACTGCGCAACGGCGGCGAAGGCGCCCGCGTCGCGGTGCGCAACCACGGTTCGTCGGTGGCTTCCGAGCACCTCGAGCGCATGTTCGACCGCTTCTATCGCGTCGACGCCGCGCGCGAACACCGCGGCGAGCGCCACCATGGCCTGGGCCTGTCGATCGTCAAGGCCATCGCCGTCCTGCACGGCGGCGAAGTGTTCGCGAGCAGCAGCGACGGTGCGACCACGGTCGGCTTCAGCCTGGCCGCACCGGCAGCCTGCGCCGCCTGAGAATGCCCAAAGGATAGGAACTGCGTCACCCGCGGTTTCGCAGTCGCGGCTCGCGCCGCTCCTACCCAGCAGCCGCGCAGCCAAGGGGTAGGAGCGGCGCAAGCCGCGACCGCGCGGTGTCGGTTCGCCGCGAACGCAACGAGGCCTATCGCTTGTAAAACAGTCCTCTGCCTTCGCGGCAGTCGCCCGGCTCAGCGATGCAGGTCGCCCGCGGCTTCGGGCTGGTAACGCAGCGCAAGGACCCGCAATCGCGCGCTGCGGCCGCCGGGCAGGGGCCAGTCGATGCGGGCGCCGACGGCCAGGCCGAGCAGGGCGGTGCCGACCGGCGCGAGGATCGAGATGCGCTCGGCGCTGCCGTCGGCGTCGCGCGGGTATACCAGAGCGACTTCGCGCTCCTCGCCGGTACTCTCGTCGACGAAGCGGATCACCGAATTCATGGTGATGATGTCGGCCGGCATCTGCGCCGGTTCGAGGAGTTCGGCTCGGTCGAGTTCGCGGCGCAGGCCGCGGGTATCGACGGCGGCGGCGAGCGGCTGCTCCAGCAGGGCTTCGAGCCGGTCGCAGTCGAGACGCGACAGGGTCAGCGGGGGAGGCAGCCCGGACGGGTGCGGCAGGTGGGTCGGGTTCATTGCGGATCTCCAAAGCAAGAACGGGCGACGCACGATGCGCCGCCCGCGGTTCAGGATGTCCGCGGACCTTAGCCCGGCGGCGGTGAGGCATCAAGCCGCGGCCATGCCGATCCGGCGTCGTCCTGCGCCGCGAATACGCCGGCCTCGAAGCAGCGCGGCGGCGGATGCGGCCGAGGATACGCGCGCCGGTTTCGTGCGGCGATCGCCGACGGCGCCGACCCCCATATCGGCCGCCGCCATGCCGATGCGCGCAACCGGCGGGGCGCGGCGTCGCCGACCTTGCCCTAAACGCCGGTTGAAATTTGTTGCGACAAAACCGTTGACAGCCGACCCGCCGCAACGCAACATACGCGCCCCGCAGTACTGAACGTGTTGCGGCAGGCCCAGGTGGCGGAATTGGTAGACGCACTAGTTTCAGGTACTAGCGGGTAAAACCGTGGAGGTTCGAGTCCTCTCCTGGGCACCACTACATCGATCAACGCAGTCGGCACCGATGCGGCGATCCAACGAAAAACCCCGCCACGGCGGGGTTTTTTGTTGCCCGCGCTCCGGCCCGCTTCGGGTCCGGTTCTGGCTCAGTGCTGGTTGGTTTTCCGGCCCGCCGCGCCCACCGCCGGCCCGGCCCGATGCGGCCGCAAGCCCCCTCATTCATCCGCCGCGGCCGCAGGGGCTGACCGGTCCCGGCCCGGACCGCCGTATCTGTCCACATGGATCGGCAGCGATGCACGCCGGACCGGCCTTTCGGCGGTCTTGGGGCCAGCCGCAGCCGGCCGGCGGCCGGGCCAATCGCCGGCGTGGCCTCTTTCAGCGGGCGGTCGACGGTTTCCGAGCCTGCGAACCGGCCCGTCGTGGCCCTTGCGACCGGGCTCAGCGATAGTCGCCGCCGGGGCCGGTCTTTGCCTGGTCACGGTTCATCGGCTAGTCTTCGCCTCGAAGCTCAAGCCGTGAAGGCTGTGGCGGCAAGGGGAAGCGTAGGGGCCCAGGAGGCCGATTCGCCGGTTTCGACCGCGAGTCCAGGCGAGGGGAACGACGCGCCGATCTGCGATACAGGAAATCGAGTTCACACTAAGGAGAGGTCTGATGAAAAAGCTTTGTCTGTCGATCGTGTTGCTGGTGGCGTCGTCGAGCGCTTTCGCCAACGAGTTCATTCCGTACTACGGCAACAACCCGTTCCTGTTCTGCAAGATCGGCGTGCCGCAGGATTGCTGGAGGCCGGTCAACGCCGCTACCGGCGAGTACCAGGTCGTCAACCGCAAGTGCTTCAACCCGTATTCGGCGAATCTGTTCTCGCGCGTGTGCAAGCAGGCGTTCCCTAACGGCATGCCGGCCGGCGATCTGGGCGGCGAGCCGCCGGCGCCGACCGCCGACAGCAAGGGCGCCAGCTCGACGAGCCGCGATCCGGCCCGCATCGACAAGTAAGCACGTCGCGCCCCGGTTCGAGTGCAACGGCCCCGCCCTGGCGGGGCCGTTCGCTTTTGCACTGTGCCGATTCGGTGGCTTCGTGCCGCGCCCGTGATTGAGCGCACGTAACGAAACCCAGGGGCTGGCATAGTCGTGCTCATGCCGCGAGCGCGGCAGGAAACGAGGGCGGTATGGACGAGATGCTCATCCTGGTCGACGACCAAGACCAGGCCATCGGCATTGGCGAGAAGATGCAGGTGCACCGTCAAGGCCTGCTGCATCGCGCGTTCTCGGTGTTCGTGTTCGATGCGCGGGGGCGCTGGCTGCTGCAGCGGCGCGCCGACGGCAAATATCACTCCGGCGGTTTGTGGAGCAACAGCTGTTGCGGCCATCCGCGCGAAGGCGAGGCCACCGATGCCGCAGCGCGCCGCCGCTTGCGCGAGGAGATGGGCTTCGATTGCGACCTTCGAGACGTGGCCCGCATCAGCTACCGCCTCGACGTGTCCGACGGCCTGATCGAACACGAGTACGACCACGTCTTCGTGGGCCGTTACGACGGCCGGCCGCAGCCCGACCCGCGGGAAGCCTCGGATTGGGCCTGGAAGACCTTGCCCGAATTGTGGGCCGCCCTGGCCGGGCAACCGCAGGATTTCAGCCGCTGGCTGCGCCATATCGCCGAGCAGGTCGGGCGCGCCGAATTCGAACGCTGGCAGGGCCTGGCGACGCGATAGCGCCGCCGGCCCTGCCGTCCTGCTCGCTGCGACAGAGCCTCAGGCGTACCGATCGGCGAGCGCGTCGGTCGCACTCACCAGCACGTCGACGATCGCCGGATCGGCCGCGCTGTGGCCGGCCAGGACCACGCGGAAATCGGCTTCGGGCCAGGCGCAGGCCAGTTCGTAGGCGCTCTTGACCGGGCAGATGATGTCGTAGCGCCCCTGCACGATGGTCGCGGGAATATGGCGGATGCGTTCGACCCCGCGCAGCAACTGGTCCGGTTCCAGGAACACTCGGTTGCGGAAGTAGTGCGCCTCGGCCCGCGCGACGCTGATCGCGACCCGCGGTTCCTCGAAGTTGCCGGCCTCGTCCGGGTCGTGCAGCAAGGTGGTGCTGCCGCCTTCCCAGTAGCTCCAGGCCTGCGCCGCGGCCAGCCGCACCGCCTCGTCGTCGCTGTCGAGCCGGCGCCAATACGCCTCGGTCATGTCCTCGCGTTCGTCCGGCGGGATGTGTTCGAGATACCGCGTCCAGCGCTCGGGAAAGATCCAGCGCGCGCCGCCGTCGAGTTCGTTGAACCAGCGCAGCTCGCCGGTGCTGCCGAGGAAGATGCCGCGCAAGACCAGGCCGAGCGCGCGCTCGGGGTGGGCCTGCGCATAGGCCAGAGCCAGGGTGGAGCCCCAGGAACCGCCGAACACCACCCAGCGCTCGATGCCGAAATACTGACGGATCGCTTCGATGTCGGCGACCAGGTGCCAGGTGGTGTTGTCGCGCAGCTCAGCGTGCGGCGTCGAGCGCCCGGCGCCGCGCTGGTCGAACAGCACGATGCGGTAGCGCTTGGGATCGAAGAAACGGCGGTGATAGGGCGAGACCCCGGCGCCGGGGCCGCCGTGCAGGAACACCACCGGCAAGCCGTCGGGGTTGCCGCATTCCTCCACGTACAACTCGTGCAGATCGTCGACCGCGAGACGGTGAGTGCGGTAGGGCTCGATTTCCGGATACAGCTCGCGCACGGAGGTTCTCCTGCAGGGAATCGCCCGAGCATAGCCCCAGGCTTGCTTGGGCGTCATCCGGTGCGGTTGGGTGGGTTGCGATGGCGGCCGATTGGGTATGCAGTAAGGCCGCGATTTGTGTCGTTTCTCCGCATCGAGGTTGCGATCCCGTGCCGATCTCACGGCGTTGCCAGCCGTGGCCCTTGTAAGAGCGGCGTGAGCCGCGACCGCGCTGCGTCGGTCTTGCGGCGTTGCCAGCCGTAGCCCTTGTAGGAGCGGCGTGAGCCGCGACCGCGCTGCGTCGGTCTTGCGGCGTTGCCAGCCGTAGCCCCCCGTAGGAGCGGCGTAAGCCGCGACCGCACCGTCTCCAGTTGCGACGTTTTCTATCGCAGGGCTTTGAAGCCACGGCAATAGCAAAGCTTCCGCCCCCTAAAGGGTGCGGGTAACTTTCTTTTGTCCAAAGCAACAAAAGAAAGTCACCAAAGAAAAGTGCTTCTTCCTGCAAGGGCACCAGCCCGCACGATCGGTGCCGACGCCGGGATGCTCCAGACAGGCCATCCATGGCCTGCTTGCGCACGCCCCGCATCCCTGCGGGCCGCCCTTCGGGTCTTCAATTGACCGGCAAGGCAGCAAATCAAAATCACGCAATGGCAGTGGCAATGGCAATGGCAGATGCGTCGGCTCTGCTCTTGGGTAGGAGCGGCGCAAGCCGCGACCACGCAATCTCGATTGCCCGCGCCGCCCGTCGCAGATTCGCGGTCGCGGCTTGCGCCGCTCCTACCCCGGCGATAGAACGCCGCTTCGATGGATGGCGTGGGCCTTGTTGCCTCTGCGCGCCCGGCGGTCGCGACTCACGTCGCTCCTACAGGGAGGGCGTCGCCGCGCTCGGATTTCCATTAGGGCCTCTACCTTTGGCTGTTGCTGTGCGTCGCCGGGCACTTGCGACGGCCATCGAAGACCCGGAGGGCGGCGCGCAGGGATGCGCGCCGTTTTTTATCGGGACAGGGAGGTCCCGTATGAAAAATCCCTGCGTATGCATCGAGCGCGCGGGCCTGTGATTCAAACAAAAGCACTTTTCTTTGGTTACCTTTCTTTTGTTGCTTCAGACAAAAGAAAGTAACCCGCCGCTTCAGTGGCGGAAGCTTTGGGGTTGATCTTGATCTATTAGACGAGAGAGGCGCCGCAAGACTGCCGCAGCGATGTCGCGACTTGCGTCGCTCCTACCCTGGCGAAAGCACGCCGCTTCGGCGAATGACGACGGCCCGTTATCTCTGCGCGTTTCGCGATCGCGACTTGCGCCGCTCCTACCCCGGCGGAAGTACGCCGCTCCGGGAAGCGGCGTCGGCCGTGGTGTCCCCGCGCGTTGCGCGGTCGCGACTCACGTCGCTCCTACAAAGAGAGACTGCCAAGGCTCGCTACCACTTGGCCCGGGCCTGTCCGGCGCAGGCTCAGCGCACGAAAAACCCCTGCCGCACCGGCGGCCCATCGTCGAGCGACACCTCGACACGATAGTCGCCAGCCTTCCACCCGGTCGGCTCGGCGACCCGGAAATCGTCGCTGCCGGTGCCGTTGAAGGTCATCGGCTTGGCTTCTTCGTTGAAGACCTTGCCGGCCGGGTCGATCCAGCGCACTTTCAATCGGGCCGGCACGTGCGCCTGTGCGTCGCGGGTGGCGGTCTTGATCGTCACCACCACGGTGTCGCCGGTGGTGAAGGTCTTCTGCCGCTTCGGCAAGTCCTGCGGTCGCATCGGCGCGCTGCCGAGTTCGACGCCGGTGATCGATACCGCTTTCGAGGTCGATACCGCCATGACGGTGTGGTCCCGGCCCGGCGCGGCAGACGAAGGCGCTGCGGCCGAGGGCCCGGGCGCGGCGGCCTGGCGCTCGCACGCGGCCAGCAGACAGGCTGCGGCGATGAGGCCTGCGATGGTACGGGGAGCGGTCTGTTTCATCCGAGTCTCTCTATCGCGAAGACGCGGGCGAGGTCGCAACCTCACCCGCGTCGGTCGTGCATGGTCGGGCATGGACGGCCATATCCGAGAGCCGGACCGCCGCCGGCGGCGATCCGGGCCTGCGCTTTACTGCGTGGTGCCGATCAGCTCGAAGGGCAGTTCCTGGGCAACGTCGGGTGCCGAGGACGGGTTGCCGACATCGATCAGGGAACTCCAGGTGCCTGCCGACACATCGTACTGACGGGCATTGGCGCCGCTGCGGCCGCGCGCGCCGACTACGGTCATCGGCGGGGCGAAGTGGGCGCCGGCGCTGCTGTCGGTGCTGCCCCAGACCAGCCAATAACTGCCTGCGCTGAAGAAGCCGCTGCCCGCGCAGGCCGCCGGCATGCTCAGGCGGTTGCGCCAGACCTTGCGGGTGGTGGCCGTAGCGCTGCCCGGAGACGGATACAGGCTGTTGCCGGTGCGATAGATCCGCGCATCGCTCGAGGAGGCCTGCACGTTGCTGCTGGTGCTGCCGCACAGCAAGGTGCTGCCCGGATCGCCGGGCCGGCCGCGCCAAACCTGCAGGACGCCAGCGGTGAACGGCGAGCTGGAACCGCTGTAGTTGGTTTTGTAGGCGTAGACGTCGACCGAGGACAGGGTCCAGCTCTGCCCGCTCGGCACCACGAAATCGTCGGCCAGACGATACGTCGCGTTGCTGACGGCGTAACCGGTGGTGGTGTTGCTCTCGGCGGTGTTGCCGGTGTCGTTCTGCAACTCGCTCCAGGTAGTGCCCGAGGGCGCGGCGGTGCCGTCCTTGGCGGTCGCGCCGGTGCTGAGGCCGCCGTTGCTCCAGACCACGCCGCCGGACGGGCCGTTGGCGTAGCTGCCGGTCAGCGAAACTCCGGAAATCGCCGCGAAGGCCTTGACCAGCACATGGTAGGTGCCGGCCTGGGCGGTGACGATCGAACAGGTTTCGGCGTTGCTGCTGCCGTCGGACTTGCAGTCGTAGCCGGTGGTGGTCGGCTTGGAGCCGAACTTCACGTACAGGTCGGCGTCGCCGCTGCCGCCGGCGGTGACGAACTTCAGGCCGGTCGCGCCGGCCGGAACCTCCATGGTCCAGAATTGTTCGCTGTCCTTGGCGCCGGCGATGCCGGTCGCCGGCACGCCGTTGCCGAGCACGTTGCCGGTCGGCGCGGTGCTCACCGTCACCGACTTGGTTACCGTGTGGCTGGCGCCGTCGTCGTCGGTCGCCTTCAGCGACACGCTGTAAGTGCCGGCCGCCGCGTAGGTATGCGAAGGACTGGTGGTGGTCGAGGTGATGCCGTCGCCGAAGTTCCACTCGCGTGCGGCGATGCTGCCGTCCGAATCGGTCGAGGCATCGGTGAACACCGCGGTGAGGTTGGACGTGGTGAAGGTGAAGGCAGCGACGGGGTTGACGTTCCCCGGTGCCACGACCGTGACCGACTTGGTCACGCTGTGGGTGGCGCCGCCGTTGTCGGTGACCGTCAGCGACACCGAGTAGGTGCCGGCGCTGGCGTAGGCGTGGCTCGGGTTGGTCGCGGTCGAGCTGCTGCCGTCGCCGAAGGTCCATGCGCGCGAGGCGATGCTGCCGTCGCTGTCGCTCGAGGCATCGGTGAAGTTGGCGGTCAGGCCGTTGGTCGCCGAATTGAAGTTCGCCACCGGCGGAACATTGCCGGTCTGCGCCTTGTTGCAGGTGCCGGAGAAATGATCGGTCCAGGTCTTGCCGGCCACCGGCACGAAATCGCCGGTATAGCCGGTCGCAGTCAGGGTCAGCTTGAGCACGCCCCAGGTGTGGGCCTGGCTGGCCTGCAACAGCGAATGACTGCCGCTGAGCGAGTAGAAATCGCGTCCTCCGGTGCCGACCAGGATCTGGCGGAGGCCGTCGGTCTTGGCGGTGCCGCTGCCGTCCATCTTGCCGTAGCGCTGGTAGTTGTGGTCGTGGCCGACCATCACCAGGTCGGCCTTGGCCGCGTACAGGCGGTCGTAAATCGGCTTGACCGAGCTATAGCCGTCGTAATTGCCGCGGCTGATCAACGGATGATGGAAATACGCCGCGGTGCAGGGTTTGGTGTTCGCGGCCAGGTCGTTGCTCAACCAGGTCAGCTGGGCCGAGGCGACGCTGCCGCCGGACATGGTATTAAGAGCGATGAAATGCCAGTCGCCGACGTCGTAGCTGTAATAACCCTTGCTGCGATCGCCGGCCGGACCGGTCGCTTGGTCCGTGCCGTTGTAGTAGTCGAAATAGCCCTTTGCGCCGGTGGTCTGATAGTCGTGGTTGCCGGGCGTGGGCCGAGTCAGGCCTTTGAATCGGCCCCAGCGCGAGTGGTAGAGGTTGTTGTATTCCGACAGGGTGCCGCTGCCGTAGGCGTTGTCGCCGGCGGTGAAGACGGCGGTCGGGTTGATCGCCACGATCAGGTCCGAAGTCTTGCCGCAGTCGGCCGGCGAGCTGTCGCAGATGTCGCCGGCGCCGGCCACGGTGACCGTGGTCAGGCTGAGATCCTTGGTGCCGAAGTCGTAGCTGTCGACGGTGTAGCGGCTGTCGGGATGGCCGAAGTAGGGCTCGATGACCACGCACTCGCCTCGAAAGGCGCGCGAGTGGAAGGCGCGGTTATTCCAGTGATCGCCCTGGAAAACGTAGCGGTCGCCGCCGGAACTGGTGATCTTGAGCGAGTCGTAGCCCTGCAGCACCAGTTCCTTGAAGCCGACTCGGACCCATTTGGCGCCGGCTTCGCAGACCCGGTTGCCGGGTGCGGCCAGTAGCGCCGAACGCGTGGTCGGTACGCGTTTGCTGATGACGCCGTCTTCGCTGAGTTGCAAGGTCCGCTGGGTCGCGAACGCGGATTGGGAACCGATCAGGCTTCCGGACAACAACAACGCGCCGAGCGTGATTCGTCGGCGAAAGCCGCTTGCACCTGGGGTGGCCATCGAAGTCTCCTCTTAGCTTCCGTGTTTGAAGGAAGTCGCCCGCGCATCGGTGGCCGGGCGCTGATTTCATGCCCGGTCCGCACGCACTGGCCTGCGTCGTCAGGCCTGGTCTTGGCGACCGGTGTGAGGTGTTGCGGCGGAACACGCAGGCCGACGACTCGGCCGACGCAGTGGAGCGCTGGTTGCCGCGCCTGGCGCGAACGGTCGGCTGCGCGCGATGAGCCCTACAGACGAGGAAGGCTCTGGGCCGGCATCGATGCGCCGAACGAAAACGTGTCGGACATCGATGGCATCGGCGCGCCGTGTATGGCGCTGCCGAATCGGCATCTTCGCGAAAACTCGGCTGGCGGCGACTCCGGCGATGGAGAAGCCTGCCTGCTGACGAGTGATCTCGCCGCCATTCATGTACATGGTGGTTGCCTCGCATCGAACGACTGAAGTGCACCCCTGTTGAGATGCAGACGGCGTCGCTCGCCGATACCTCAGCTGCGAGCGACCGGATTTCTCATGATGTTTGGTTATTTGACGCGGCCACGCCGCGGATGAAACAAACGCTGCGAATCAGGGGTTTTCGGCGTGCGTCGATGTCGCCTGGAGCGTGATCCATGCCCGTACGGCATCGGCCCGGATGTGCCGAAGGATCGATCCGGTGCGATGCGCGGGGCGCGTTTCCTGCGATCGATCGACGACGAAGCGGTCCGTGCCAGGACGCATCCGCAGTGCGCTTCGTCGACGCGTCGCCAGCGAGGGTGTCCCGGTCCATGGTCAATACGAATCGTCGCAAGTGGGTCTTGGGTCTGCCGGCCGCTGCCGCGGCGGCGCTCGCGCTGCCGTACGCGCTGTCGCGGCGGGATCCTCGTTCGCCGCATGCGGCGCATGGCGCTGTGGACTGGGAGACATCGGGCTCGGCGACAGCGTCCGCACCGGCGCCATTCCGGCAACCGCTGCGAATTCCCGGTGCGAGCGGTCTGCTCGCCGAAACTCGGCTGACGTCGCCGCTGGTGTTGACCGCGACGGAAGCGGCGTTTCCGATCTTCGACGGCGCTCCGACCCGGATCTGGCACTACGCCCATGCCGCCGGCGCAGGCCTGGGCATCAACCCCTTGCTGCGCATCGATCGCGGCGAAGAATTGGACGTCAGCCTGGACAATCGCCTCGGCGAAGACACCACGATCCACTGGCACGGCCTGAGCGTCGACGAAGCCAACGACGGCAGCGGCCTGCATCCGGTCGCGCCCGGCGCCGGCAGACGTTATCGCTTCCGGGTCGCCGATCGCGCCGGCCTGTACTGGTACCACGCGCATCCGCACGGACGCACCGGAGCGCAGTTGCAACACGGTCTGGCCGGGCTGTTGCGCGTGGACGACGACGAAGAACGCGCGCTGGCCGCGAGTCTCGGTTTGCCCTGGGGCGTGCGCGATCTGCCGCTGATGGTTTCCGACAAGCAGGTGAACGCCGGCAACGCCATCGTCTATCGACAGGGCGCGGACGACTGGATCGGGAACCGGCTATTGGTCAACTGGACACCCGAGCCCTATCTTGACGTACTGCAGTCGTTGTACCGCTTCCGCATCGCCAACGTCGCCAACGCACGCATGCTGCGGCTCGCCTTCGAACATCGCGGTCAGTCGCTGCCGTTCCATCTGATCGGTAGCGACGGCGGGCTGCTGGCGCGGCCGTGGACGGTCGAGGACGTATTCCTCGCGCCGGCGCAGCGTATCGACGTGCTGATCGATTTCAGCGCGGTCGCCGCCGGCGAACGCGTGCTGCTGCGCAGTCTGGAATACCTGGCGATGGAGAACGAGGACGAATCCGGTGCGTTCGCGCCCGACCCGATGGGCGAGCACCCCGGCGCCGCGGCGATGGGCGAGGCTTTCGACCTGATGCAGTTCTGCATCGCAGGCTGCGGCGAAACCGCGCCGAAGACACCGCAGCGCCCGCCGGCGACACTGCCCGAACGCCTGAGCGACCTGGCGCCGCCGCCGGACACCGCCGGCTGGGCGGTGCGTCCGATCCGCCTGAGCATGAACCAGGAGGGCCGTTGGTTCATCAACGACTGGAACATGCACACGGTCGGCCACGAGCCGATGTTCCGGGTCGAGCGCGGCAGCCGCGAGGTCTGGGAAATACGCAACAACATGACCAGCATGCCGCACCCGATCCACATCCACGGTTTCCGCTTCCGGGTCGTGTCGCGCAGCATCAGCCCGCCCGACATCCGCGGCCGCGCGGTCGCCGCGCAAGGACTGAATCCGCAGGACACCGGCTGGAACGACACGGTGGTGATCTGGCCCGGCGAGATCGTCCGCATCGCCATCGACTTCGCACAGGACCTGTCGGGCACGCATCGCTACATGATCCATTGCCACAACCTCGAGCACGAGGACATGGGCATGATGGTCGCCTTCGCGGTGACCGACTGAGGGCTGCAGCCCAGCCCATCGACCGTCTCTGTGCTTATCGCCAGGAGAGTGCCGCACCATGAACCGCTCCGCCCATGCCCTCGTATTCTGCCTCCTGGTGTTGCCGGCAGCCTGCAGCTTCGACACCGAGCGCGCCGCCGCCACGGACGCAAGGCCGGCCGCGCCGGCCGCGCTCGGCGATTCGCGCAGCCAAGTCAGCTACATGGTCGGTCTCGACATGGCCAAGCGGCTCGCGCCGATCAAGGACGAGGTCGATATCGACGCGGTCGTGAGCGCGCTGCGCGCGGCCCATGCCGGCGCGCCGCCGCGCCTGGACGAGGCGCAGATCGCCAAGGTGCGCAGCGGCTTCGTCGAGCACCTGCAGCGAAAGCGCCAGGCCCGCCAGCAGGCGCTGGCGCAGAAGAACCGTGCCGAGGGCAATCGCTACCTGTCCGATAACCGCAAGCAAGCGGGTGTGGTCACGACCGCATCGGGCCTGCAATATCGCGTCGAGCGCGCCGGTCGCGGCGCCAGGCCGGCGGTGGACGGCACGGTGCGGGTCAACTACGTGGGGCGTTTGCTCGACGGCAGCGAGTTCGAGAGCACCTACGCCACCGATCACCCGGCCGAGTTCGCGCTCAACCAGATCATGCCGGGCTTGCGCGAAGGGCTGATGCTGATGTCGCCGGGCGCGAAACACCGTTTCTGGGTGCCCGCCCAGCTCGCCTATGGCGAGACCGGCGTGCCCGGCCAGATCGAACCGAACGCGACCTTGGTGTTCGATCTGGAATTGCTCGAGATCGCGCGCTGAGCGCGGCTCACCGCCATGCGGGCGACGAGCGGCGTCCGCGTGGCCACCTCAGGTTCAATCGGAGACAGGCTCGTCGGCGGTCAGCGGCAGGCGCTTGCCCTCGGGCGTGCCGCGGCTGAGCTTGCCGCGTTCGATCAGCAACAGCTCGCCGTACTGCCCGTTCTTGATGCTGCTGTCGATCGCGATCACACGGCCGTCGAAATAGCTGCCGATCCGCTTGTGCGAGGTATGGCCGACGACGATGCGGCCGACGCCGAGACGCGTGGCGATCGCATCGACATGGTCCTGGGCCAGGGCCGGATCGGTGAAGTAGCCGCGGTACCAGATCGGGCTGGTCTTACCGTTGTAGAGCGGCAGCAGCGCCGGGTCCTGCTGCCAGACCGCCTTGGGCGTGCCGAGGCTGTCGCGATAGCGCTGGTTCATCTGGGCCCGGCTCAGGCCGGACTCGAAATAGCTGGCGGCGATGCCGCCGTGGACGAACAGCAAGTCGTTGACCTGGCCGATCACCGGCTTGCTGCGCAACCAGCGGCCGAGCACGCTGTCGGGGCCGTACAGCTCGACATAGGTACTGCCGAGCAGACCGGCATTGCGCTGGTAGCCCTGGTGGACGTAGCGCAGATCGTTGGCGAGCACCATGGCCTCGTGATTGCCGAGCAATAGATGTACGGCGCCGCCGGCGGCACGCGCCTGCTGTTCCAGGCTGTACAGCAGCCACAGGGCCTGATTGACCTTGGGGCCGCGGTCGAACACGTCGCCAGCGACCACCAAATGGCCGCGGCCGTAGTTCCAGCGTAGCTTGCGATCCACGATGCCATTGTTCTGCAGCAACTGCAGCATCAGATCGTATTGGCCGTGCACGTCCGACAGCGCGGCGATGCGTTCGACGCCCTTCGGCGGGACCTCTGCCTCGGCGTTGGCCGGTGCGCGCACCGAGACCGCCGGTTGGCCGCATTGCGCTGGCACCGCGACCGGCCAGCGCAGCGCCGGTAACGAGTGCTCGACCGCCTTGCCGTCGCAGATCCAGCGCGCCTCGATGCGCCCGGTGGCATAGCGCAGATAGGGGCCGTCGTCGAAAGCCGGCGTGCTTGGCGTCGCGGTCTTCTCGGTTGCCGCAGGCGGGTGCTCGTGGCCTGCGGCGAGGGCGCCCGTGGCCGACAGGCACAGGGCCAGCAGGACGGAACGAGAGGCAAAGCAGGAGAGTCGGGGCATCGCAGGGGCTCGTGTAATGGCCTGATCGGCATTGTCGCTGTTTGAGGGTAGGAGGGGATGCTGGCCGAGACCAAGGAGCGGGCAGGCATCGCATCGCCCTCGTCATCTCTGCGCGTCCCGCGGTCGCGACTTACGTCGCTCCTACAAAGGCCCGTCCCTGCAACGCAATGCTGCGTAGCAATCCCTGTAGGAGCGGCGTGAGCCGCGACCCAGGGACGCGCAGAAGCGACAACGCCGACGCCTCCATCGAAGTGGTGTGCTTCCACGAGGGTAGGAGCGACGCAAGTCGCGACCGCGCCGTCTCCCAGTTGCGGCGTTTCTTGCCGCAGGGCTTTGAAGCCACCTCAATAGCAAAGCTTCCGCCCCCTGAAGGGTGCGGGTAACTTTCTTTTGTCCAAAGCAACAAAAGAAAGTCACCAAAGAAAAGTGCTTCTTCTTGCAAGGGCACCAGCCCGCACGATCGAAGCCGCCGCAGGGATGCTCCAGACAGGCCATCCCTGGCCTGCTTGCGCACGGCCCGCATCCCTGCGGGCCGCCCTCCGGGTCTTCTCTTGATCGGCAAAGCTCCAAATCAAAGCTCCAAAGCAAAGCCACAAGCAAAGCCACAAGCAAAGCCACAAGCAAAGCAGATCAAGATCTCGACGACGCAGCGGCAACACCAACACCAACACCAACGCTAAATCGATCAAGAAGCTTCGGCGGAGCGTCGCATCGCCGCCGCCGGCTTCGTATCAACCCATCACCGAAAGCGATACTCGTACTCGATCGCGAATTCGCGGCCGATCGGGCTGTAGACATCGTAGAAGTACGGGAACGAGGTGTTGGTCTCGTCGTCGGGGTGGGTGTTGTTGAACAGATTGTTGACGAAGAACTTGATCGTGGCCTGGTCGGTGATCTGCTTGCCGAGGTTGGCGTTCCACAGGAAATAGACGCCGGTGCGGCCGAGGCCATTGGCTTTCGGCAGGCTGCCGTAGCGGATCATGAACAGGCTCGACGACCAGTCGCCGGCGCGCCAGCTCGCGCCCGCGCGCAGGCGGCTGCGGAAGTCGAGGTTGGCCGGATCGTCGCGCCAATCCTTTTCGATCGGATCGGTGGCGAACACCTGGCGTTCGGACTTGAGCGTGTGCGACCAGCTCAGGTCGAAACGGTAGTCGCCGTAACGCTCGGTCTTGAGCCGGTAATTGGCGCTGGCGTCGATGCCGGTGACGCGGCGGTAGGACTGGTTGAGCGGCGCCGACTTGACCTCGGCGATACGGTCGATGGCTTCGCTGCCTTCCGGGCGCCGCGTCACCAAGGCGGTAACATTGCGGCAATAGCCCGAGTCGGGCCCGAACGCGAACGGCTGGCCGTTGAGCTGCTTGCCGGTGCGGCAGCCCGCTTCGCCTTCGAGGATGCTGGTCGGGCTGAGCCGTTCGATCGCGCCGTCGAGCTCGATGCTCCAGTAGTCGGCGGTGACCGCGAAGCCGTCGAGTACGTCCCACACGGCGCCGACGCTCCACGATTTGCCGGTTTCCTCTTCCAGGTTCGGGTCGCCTTCGGTGAAGCTGAAGACGTTGTAGCTATAACCCGAACAGCCCGGATTGGCGCCGGCGGCGATGCAACGCCAGGGATCGACCGCGTTGCCGAAGCTGCCGCTGCCTTCGCTGAAGACCCAGTGCAGGTCCGGCGCCTTGAAGCTGGTGGCGTAGGCGCCGCGGATCAGCAGGTTGTCGGTCGGTCGCCATTCCAGACCGGCGTTCCAGGTCTTGGCGTCGTCGACCGCGGTGATGTCGTCGTACTTGTCGAAGCGGCCGGCCAGGCTGGCCTTGAGCGTGCTCAGGATCGGGATGCTGAGCTCCACGCCCGCGGCATAACGGTCGCGTTCGCCGCCGCCGTTGGTGCCGGTGAGGTTGTAGAGCTGAACCACGCCGGGCTGCACGCGCGCGTCGCTCGACAGGTCGTAGCCCTGCGAGCTCGCTTCCAGCACCGTGGCGACGCCGACCGGACCGGCCGGCAGCTCGAACAGGTCGCCGGTCAGCACCAAGCTGGCGGTGTCGACCCAGGACTCGGCCTCGTACTTGGCCACGGTGGAGATCGACTCGTATTCCTCCGGCGTCATCGGCCGGTACCAGCGCGGCAGGTTCAGGCGATAGATCGGTACGCCGTTCGGGCGTGTGCCCAACTGCTTTCCGAAGAAGTAATCGTTGACCAGGTTGCCGACCATGCGGCGGCGGGTGCGTTCGAACTGGTACTCGGCGCGGCTGACGGTGGCGTCCCAGTCCCAGCGGTCGCCGATCTTGCCGCGCAGGCCGAGCGCGAGATCGAGCGAGCGCTCGCGGTAGTGCTGGTTCATCTGCTCGACGCCGCCGAGGTCGACCGGGGTCAGCAAGCGGGTCGGCGCGATCACCGCATTGAACTGCGGGTCGTAGAAATCGCCGCGGCGGCCGACGCCGTCGGTGTGGGGGCCGGTGATGCTCTCGAAGCCGCCGAGCGACTCGACCCGCGAACGCCAGGCCTGCACCGAACCCCAGCCCTGCAAGTCGTCGCTGAAGTCCCAGGTGCCGAACACATAGCCGGCGAGTTCGTTCTTGCCCTTGCTCAGGTGCTGGTAGCCGACGTCCTTCCAAGTGCCGCAGGCATCGCCGAGGCTCTGCACGGCGCCGGAGCTGATGCGCTTGTAGGTGTGGCGCTGGAACTCGTCGCCCCAGCGCTCGCACGCGCCGGCCGGCGGCGCGATCAGCGGGCTGCTGCTACTGCTGCTGCCGCGGCGGATGCGCAGACCGGCATCGGGCTGCACGCCGAGCCGCGGGTCCGGGTTCGGATTGGCGCGCAGGTCCCAGTCGTCGCGCTGGAAGCCGTACAGCAGTTCCTGGTGGTAGGCCTGGAAGGCGTAGGTGACGCCCCAGCGCTCGCCGGTCTTGCCGCCGGTCCATTGCAGGTCGAAACGGTCGCGCCCGCCCATGGTGCTGCTGCCGGCGCGCAGCTTGACCTCGTCGCCCTGATAATTGCGCTTGAGCACGATGTTGACCACGCCGGAAACCGCGTCGGCGCCGTAGATCGCGGACGCGCCGCCGGCGAGTACTTCGATGCGCTCGACCGCGCCCGAGGGAATATTGCCGAAGTTCTGGAAGTTGCTGCGGCCTTCGTAAGGGAAGGGGTAGTCGGCGGCGCGGCGGCCGTCGATCAGCAGCAGCGAACGGCCCGGGCCCAGGCCGCGCAGATTGAGCGGATGGGCGTTGGCGGAGAAGCCGCCGGACAGTTCGGTTTCGACCGCGCCGTTGGCCATCACCAGGGTCTCGAGCGCTTCGAATACGGTGGCGTGTCCCTCGCGTTCCATCTGCTCGGCGGTGATCACCGTGACCGGCGAGGGACCTTCGATTTCGGCGCGTTTGATGCGCGAGCCGGTGACCTGGATCGCCGCCAGTTCGGTCGGATCCGGCTCCGCCTCGGCCTTGACCGCGGGCTTGCGAGAGCTCGCCGGCTCGGGCTTGGGCTTGGGCGGTGCCGGTTCGCGTGCGGTCACGATCGCGATGACGCCGCTCTGGGTGACGCGAAAGCTCAGGCCGCTGCCGGCGAGCAGACGGGTAATCGCCTCGCGGGTGGTGTAGCGCCCGGACAGGGCCGGGGCGACGCGGCCGCGCACCAGGTCCGGCGGGATCAGGATTTGTGCATCCGACGAGGACGCGACCTGGTTCAGCGCCGAGGCCAGCGATTGGCTCGGCAAGGCGTAGTGATGCGCGCTGTCTTGAGTCTGCTGCGCGAACGCCGGCGCCGCGGCGATCAGCGCCGAGAAGCCGAGCGCGAGGCTCAGCGCGACCGACAACGGGCGCCGGGCGTAGTGCATTTGCGCGTTCGCTGCGTATCCGGGACCGGCCCCCGCCGATGCCCGCTTGTTCGAATCCGTGCCGCTCGAGCGACTGCCTTGTGCTGCGTGACGCTGTGAAACGATCCCCATTGCAACGCTCCCCGATGAGTGACTGCGAGCTCGATCCTTCGAATGTCGTCCTTTCCCCCACCGATGTAGACGCAGCTTGCCACGGATCCCTCACTCGCCTTTAGGCAGGCTTGCCGGCGGCGGGCCGGTGCCGTAGCGTCCGCTTGTCCGGTAGCGGGGGAGGGGCCATGAACAGCAGCGAAGCCGGCGATACGCCGAGTGCTTGCGATGCCTCGCGCGCCGCCGACCTGCCGCTGCTGATCGCGCGCTACCGTCCGGCCCTGGTCCGTTATTTCTCGCGCCATCTGCAATCGGCCGACGACGCCGAGGACCTGGCCCAGGAAGCCCTGGTACGGCTGGTGCGGATGCCGTCGCTGAGCGGCGTGCTCAACGTCGAGGCGTTCTTGCTGCAGATCGCCTCGAACCTGCTGCGCGACCGCTTTCGCCGCGACAAGAGTCATCAGGTGCTCCAGCACGTTTCGATCGACGAAGTCGCGAAGGATTGGCCGAGTGAGGACCCGCATGGCGAATGCGTCTACGAAGGTAGCCGGCGCCTGCAGGCGTTTCTGGCGGCCTTGGACGAGTTGTCGCCGCGCTGCCGCCAGGTGTTCCTGCTGCAGCGCTACGAAGGCCTGACCTACAGCGCCATCGCCAAACGTTTGGAGATCAGTGTGAGCGCAGTGGAGAAGAACATGATGCGCGCCTTGCTGCATTTCGATACCCGCCTGGGAGACTCGTGAAACCGCCGCGTCTCAACGTGATCGAAGGCGGCGACCCGTACCGCCGCCAGGCCGCGGCCTGGTTCGCGCGCCTGCGGGCCGACGACGTCGCCGAGAGCGACCGCCAGGGCTGGCAGCGCTGGATGGCCGCCGATGCGCGGCATCGCGCCGCCTACGAGCGCATCGAGCGGCTGTGGTCGGCGGCGGGCGAGCACGCCCAGCACCCGCAAATCGCCGAACGCCTGCGCGACGCGGCGCCGGCGGCGCCGAAGCGGCGCGGCCGTGCGCCTACGCGTCGGGGACGTTTTGCCTGGGGCGCCGGCGCACTCGCCGCGGTGCTGGCCTTGGCGGCGGCGGTGCCGCGCTGGCTACAGCCGTCGGTGCCGGAGACGGTTTACGTCACCCAGGTCGGCGAAAGCCGCACCATCGCCCTCGACGACGGCTCGCGCGTCAGCATGGACACCGACAGCCGCCTGGTCGTGGATTTTTCCGACGACGAGCGCCGCCTCGTCCTCGATCGCGGCCGCGCCTACTTCCGGGTCGCCAAGGCCGGGCGGCCGTTCGTGGTGCATACCGAGGACGGCAGCGTCCGCGCCGTCGGCACCGAGTTCGAGGTCTACCGGCATAACGACACCACCGAGGTCGCCCTGGTCGAAGGCCGGGTCGCCTTGCTCGCCGCGCCGGCGGCCGATGCCAAACAGACCGCGCTCGGTACCCTCGACCCCGGGCAGAAAGCCCGCCTCGGCAAGCACCAGCCGCTGCATCGCTTGGCACCGGCCGCGCCGGGCGCCTTGCCGACCTGGCTGTCGGGCAAGCTCGTGTTCGAAGACCAGGCCTTGTCGGCCGCAATCGCCGAGTTCAACCGCTACAGCCGCCGGCGCATGGTCCTGGACGGCGAACAAGTCGCGCGCCTGCGCGTCAGCGGCGTATTCCGCAGCGACGACCCGCATGCCTTCGTCGAAGCCCTGGAACAGTTGTATCCGGTAGCCATCGAGGAATCCCCCGGCGGCGATATCGTGATCGTGGCGCGGCGCTGAGCATAGTTGGCGGGTGTTTTGCAGCCTGAGGGATCAGTCAGTTTCGGCGCGAGACCGAAACCGAGCGGTCGCGACTGACGTCGCTCCTACAAATACCCCGCCGTCGCGCATGCTCCTGCCGTTGCCGTTGCCGTTGCCGTGCGCCGGTTCGCACTAGCGAAGGCAATCGAAGACCCGGAGGGCGGCGCGCAGGGATGCGCGCCGTTTTTCATCGGGACAGGGAGGTCCCGTATGAAAAATCCCTGCGTCGGCATCGAACGCGCGGGCTTGTGATTCAAAAAGAAGCATTTTTCTTTGGTTACCTTTCTTTTGTTGCTTTAGACAAAAGAAAGTAACCCGCCGCTTTAGTGGCGGAAGCTTTGGGTTTGATCCTGATCTATTAGACGAGAGAGGCGCCGTAACACCGCCGCAGCAATGTCGCGACTTGGATCGCTCCTACCAAGGCCAGAACCTGTTGCCCAATGCTGCGAATCCATCCCCTGTAGGAGCGGCGTGAGCCGCGACCGCGGGACGCGCAGAAGCGGCAACGCCGACGCCTCCATCGAAGTGGTGTGCTTCCACGAGGGTAGGAGCGACGCAAGTCGCGACCGTGCCGTCTCCCAGTTGCGGCGATTCTTGCCGCAGGGCGGTGAAGCAAGAGCAAAGCTTCCGCCCCCTGAAGGGTGCGGGTAACTTTCTTTTGTCCAAAGCAACAAAAGAAAGTCACCAAAGAAAAGTGCTTCTTCCTGCAAGGGCACCAGCCCGCACGATCGGTGCCGGCGCAGGGATGCTCCAGACAGGCCATCCCTGGCCTGCTTGCGCACGGCCCGCCTCCCTGCGGGCCGCCCTCCGGGTCTTCTGTTGACCGGCAAAGCGGTAGAGCAGGTCAAAATCTCGGCAACGGCAACGGCAACGGCAACGGCAACGGCAACGGCAACGGCGGCGGCGCGAACCTCAAGGCCGGCGCACCCCATGCTCCGCCAACATCGCATCGATACGCCGCTGCGCATGATCCCGGTCGGCCGGATCGGCGTCGGCCAGTATTTCGTTCGCCAGGGCGGTGAACTGCGGCCAGAACTGCGTCGGGTGACGCAGCGACTCCAGCCACGGCGGCAACATCCGCGCCAGGCGCTCGAGTTCGGCGTCGAGTTGCGCCCGGGTCTTCATGGGCGCGGCCGCGGCCACCGCACTTCGACGTGGTGGACGGCCCGATCGCCGAGCAGGGAGAACTGCAGGCCGTCCTGGACGACGCCGTCCAATTGCAGTTGCGCTTCGCCGCCGTCGGCATCCACCTGACGCAGGTGGATCCGATACAGCCGGTCGCCGTGCCGATACTGGATCCGATACTCCGGCCAATCGGCGGGAATGCAGGGCTTAAGGCGCATCGTGTCGCCATGGCGTTGCAAGCCGAGCAGCGATTCGGTCAGCAGCCGGTACATCCAGCCGGCCGAGCCGGTGTACCAGGTCCAGCCGCCGCGCCCGGTATGCGGGTCGACGCCGTAGACATCGGCGGCGAGGACATAGGGTTCGACCTTGTAGATCGCGGTGGCTTCGGCATCCTGGGCGTGATGGATGGGGTTGATCATGCGCGTCAGTTCCCAGGCACGCGCGCTGTCGCCGAGCTCGGCGAAAGCCATCGCCGCCCACACCGCGGCATGGGTGTATTGGCCGCCGTTCTCGCGCACGCCGGGCACGTAGCCGCGAATGTAGCCCGGGTCCTTGGGCGTGGTATCGAACGGCGGCTGCAACAACTGGATCAGGCCGGCGTCGCGCCGCACCAGATATTGGTCCAGCGATTCCATCGCCTGGCGGGCCCGCCCGGGCTCGGCCGCGCCGGACAGTACCGACCAACTCTGCGAGATGGAGTCGATCCGGCATTCGTCGCTGTGCACCGAACCCAGCGGCGTGCCGTCGTCGAACCAGGCGCGCCGGTACCAGTCGCCGTCCCAGGCATGGGTTTCCAGGTTCTGCCGCAAACGCTGTGCGCAATCGAGGCAGTAATCGGCAAAGGCGGTATCGCCGCGCTCGCGAGCGACCGGCTCGAAGCGGTTCAAGGTTTCGAACAGGAAGAAACCCAGCCACACGCTTTCGCCCTTGCCGGCGTCGCCGACGCGGTTCATGCCGTCGTTCCAGTCGCCGCTGCCGATCAGCGGCAGGCCGCGTTCGCCGAGCAATTCGGTGCCTCGCTTGAGCGCCAGCACGCAGTGATCGTAGAACGACTGCTGGCGGCCCGAGACGAGTGGCAGATCGTAGTAAGACTCCTCGTCGGCGTTGACCGGGCGGCCCTCGACGAAGCGTACACGCTCGTCGAGCACGCTGCGGTCGCCGGTGACCTGCAGATAACGGCTGGCGGCCAAGGGCAGCCACAGGTAGTCGTCGGAGCAACGCGTGCGCACCCCGCGGCCGAGCGGCGGGTGCCACCAATGCAGGACGTCGCCCTGCGGGAACTGGTGCGCCGCGCTCAGCAGCAGGTGCTCGCGGGTGAGCGCCGGCATCGCGTGCACGGTCGCCATGGTGTCCTGCAACTGATCGCGGAAGCCGAACGCGCCGCCGGACTGGTAATAGCCGCTGCGGGCGACATAGCGGCAAGCCAGGGCCTGATAGGGCAGCCAGCCGTTGGCCAGCGCGTCCACGCTCGGCTCGGGGGTCTCGACCCGGATCGCACCGAGCGTGTGCGCCCAGTGGATGCGCACCGCATCGAGCGCGTCGTGCGCGGCGCCGCTGCCCTGGTTGCCCTGGGCGAGTTGGACGGCGGCGGCATAGTCGGCGCCGATACCGAGGCGGAACACGGTTTCGTAGCTCTCGCCGGCGGCCAGCGCGATCGGCACCTGGATCGCCGCGCACGGGTCCAGCCCGGCCCCCACCTTGCCCGACAGGCGTTGCCTGAGCAGCGCCGCCGGGTGCCCGAGGTTGCCGTTACGACCGAGGAACTCGGTGCGGTCGGCGGTGAAGCTGCGCTCGTCGCCGTCGACGTCGAAGAACGCGACGCGACCTTCGAATTCGGTGTTGTAGGGGTTGCGCGCGGTCAGCACGCCGCTGGCGCCGTCGAGTTCGCTGACCACATGCATCTGCGATTTGACCCGGATATCGCCCAATACCCATTCGACATAGCCGGTGGCCGTCAGGCGCCGCGCGCGGCCCGACAGGTTGCGCAGCCTGAGCACGGAGTACTTGATCGCTTGGTCGAGCGCCACATAGATCCACAGTTCGCTGGCGATGCCGTCTTCGACGTGCTCGTAGACGCTGTAACCGAAGCCGTGGCGGGTGCGATAGGCGCCGCTGCCGCGACGGGGCAGCGGCATCGGCGACCAGGTCTTGCCGCTGTCCTCGTCGCGCAGGTAGAAGGCTTCGCCGCCGGTGTCGGCGACCGGGTCGTTGTGCCAGGGCGTGAGGCGGAACTCGTGAGCGTTCTCGAACCAGGTATAGCCGGGCGCGCTCTCGCTGACCACGGTGCCGAGCTGCGCGTTGGCCATCACGTTCGACCAGGGCGCCGGGGTCGGCGCGCCTTCGCGCAGCACCACCACGTATTCGCGGCTGTCGGCGGCGAAAGCGCCGGTGCCGTTGTCGAACACGAAGGTCCCGGCCACGGCTTCGAACGGCCACGGGTCGTCCTCGGCTTCCGCGCGTGGCGGCGGCAGTCCCGGCAACGCGGCCGGAAGCGCTGCCTGCGCCAATTCGATGGGTTCGGCCTGCTCGGGGGCGCCGTCGGGCAGCAGCAACGGGATCTCGCGCTCGGGCGGGGCGTGGCGGCTGACCTGTGCGGCGAGGGTGCCGCGCCGGTCGCTGATGATCACCCGCGCCACCGCCTGCAGCAGGATGCGGTCTTCCTGCGACATCTGCTGGCTCGGCCGCACGAAGATGCCGCCGGGCCGGTCGAGCACGTTGCCTTCCGGGCCGGCCGAGACCATGCCGAGAATCTGTTCCTGCAGTTGCTGGCGATAGCCGCCTTGTTCTTCGTTCCAGATCACCAGGTCGACGTTGAGGCCCTTCAGGCGCCAATACGCATGCGCCTGCACCATCTGCCGGACCAGCTCGATGTTGCCGGCCTCGGCGATCTGCAGCAGCACGATCGGCAAATCGCCGGAAATCGAGTGGCCCCACAGCCCGGACTGTCCGCGCCGGTTCTGCAGCAGCACCGCGCTGTCGGCGCGCAGGAACGGGTGCGCATACACCATCAGCCCGGCCAGCCGTTCGTACAACTGGGCATCGGCCTGCGACGCGTTGATCTGGCGCCGCACCACCTGGCTGTGGGTCCAGGCCAGGTCGAACACGCGGTCGGCGAGGCGCCGATCGCGGTATTTATCGATCAGCCGGCTGCAGGCCGCGCGGTCGGCGCCCACGCCGGAGACCATGTCGACGATGACGGTCTGCTCGGGCGCGAGCACGATCCGGGTGCGGATCGCGACGATCGGGTCGAGCACCGAGCCGACCGTATCCGACAAGGCCTCGGTCGAGGTAAGCGCTTGCGGCGTGCGCGGCGTGTTGCCGCGGCCGAGGAAGCGCGAGCGGTCGGTTTCGTAGGAGATGGTCTGGATGTCGGCATCGTGCACGGCGACCAGGTGGAACATCCATGGCGGTACTTCGTCGTGCGAACGCGGCCGCCGCGTGCACAGCAGCGCCTGCTTGTCGCGGGCTACCTCGGTCTGCACGAACAGGTTGCTGAAGGCAGGGTGCAGCTCGTCAGACAGCGACGAAGCCAGCACGACTTCGGCGTAGGTGGTGATCTCGATGGTGCGGGTATGCCGCGAACGATTGCCGATGCGCAACCGGCGCAGTTCGATGTCGTCCTCGGCGGAGATCGCGATCTCCAGGTGGGTCTCGTAGCGGTGCTTGCGCCCGCGGAACTCGGCCTTGGCGTCGGAGAAGATCGCCTCGTAGTGGTCCACCGGCACGCAGGCAGGCTGGTGGGTCGCCGACCAGAACTCGCCGCTTGCGACATCGCGCAGGTAACAGAACGAGCCCCAATGGTCGCGTGTGCCGTCCTCGCGCCAGCGCGTTACCGCCATGTCGCCGAGGCGGTTGTAGCCGCCGCCGGCGCTGCTCAGCAGGCTGTGATAGCGGCCGTTGGACAGCATCTGCACCGCCGGCCGGGCCGTGCCGGGGTTGCGGAAGATCCGCAACTGGGTCTCGGAGGCGGCCGGCGCGGCGCGCGCGCCGCTGGCCTCGGCTTCGTGCGGATGGAACACGCCGGTGCGCGGTATGCGTTCCTGCAACAGCAGCAGCGTCGCCTGGAATTCGGCGTCGGCGACGAAGCGCTTCTGCATCGGCTGGTCGCGCAGCAGATAGTCCAGCGACAGCAGGGCCATGCCCTGGTGGTGGGCCATGAAGGAGCGCACGACCGCATGGTCCTGGCCGCGCGGCACGCGCGTCGGGGTGTAGTCGATCGCTTCGTACAGGCCGAACGGGCCGCCGAAACCCAGATCGGTGAGCCGCTGCAGGTTCTGGCAGGCGGCTTCCGGCAGCACCATCAGCGCCATCGCGCTGGCGTAGGGGGCGATCACCAGATCCTGGCCGAGCCCGCGCTTGAGCCCCAGGCCGGGCACGCCGAATGCGCGGTACTGGTAGTTCATCCGCGTATCGACCGTGTTGTAGCCCGATTCGGAGATGCCCCAGGGCACGTCGCGTTGCCGGCCGTAGTGGATCTGGGCGAGCACGGCATGCTGCGAAGTCTGGTCGAGCAAGGTGTCGGGATAGCTCGGCATCACCAACTGCGGCATCAAATACTCGAACATCGAGCCGCTCCACGACAGCAAAGTGGCGCCGCTGTCGATCTCGGTCAGCAGGCGGCCGAGCGCGAACCAGGTTTCCTGGGGGAGCTGACCCTGGGCGATGGCGACGAAGCTGCACAGGCGCGCCTCGGAGGCGAGCAAGTCGTAGTAGCCCGCATCGAGGCGCCGTTCTTCGACGTTGTAGCCGATCGACAGCAGATGGCGGCCGCGGTCGTAGAGGAATTCGTACTCCATCAGCGACAGTTGCCCGGCGATATGGGCCAGGCGTTCGAGCTCGTGCACGCGCTTGCGGGCACGCTCGCGCGCAATCGGGTCCTGCGATCGTTCCTGCAGGGCGCGCAGGGTAGGGATACGGTCGACGAGGTCGGCCTGCGCCGGGGGGCTCTGCGCTTCTTCCGGCGCGCCGAGGCCGGGCGCGAACTGCAGCAGTTCGTCCTGCGCGGCGCGGCAGGCGGTCGACAGCAGTGACGGCCAATGCGGATTGGAGGGATCCTGCGCGGTCGCGTCCGCCATCGGCAGCGCCGCCTCGATCGCCTGCGCACGCAGCGACAGGCCGGCCAGCACGCGCTCGGCATCGGCCGGGGTAACCGGCGGTTGGGCGCGGGTGGCGTCCAGGCGCTCGTGGAACCCGGCCAGAGCCTGTTCGAGCGCGGCATCGATACGGCTGGTGCCGCGCAAGTTCTCCTCGAGCACGCCGAAGGTGTCGGCGAGGCCGTCGAAGGTATGCCGCGCCAGCACCGGTTCGTCGATCAAGGCCAGCAAGCCCTGCCGCAAGGTCAGCAAATGCGCGGCCAGGTTGCCGCTGTCGACCGTGGACACGTAGCGCGGCGGCAGCGGCTGCAGGGTTTCGGTGTCGTACCAGTTGTAGAAATGACCGCGGTGGCGCGGCAGGGTTTCCATCGTGCCCAGGGCCAGGCGGGTGCGTTCGATCAGCCCGCCGGCCTGCAGATAACCGAAATCGTAAGCGCTGAGGTTGGCGAGCAGCGACAGGCCGATGTTGGTCGGCGAGGTGCGCCGCGCCACGACCAGGGTCGGATGTTCCTGAATGTTGTCCGGCGGCAGCCAGTGGTCCTCGACGCGGATGTGCACTTCGAAGAACGCCCATGTGCGCCGGGCCAGGCGTCCGAGGAACTTCAGCTGCGTCTGCGACAGACTGGCGCGGTGCCGCTTCGGCGGACGTCCCAGCCAGGCCATGAGGGCCGGCGACAGCAGCCATAGCGCCAGGATCGGCGTGGCGACCCACAGCGACGCCGGGTTGATGCGCAGCAGGACCACGGCGGCGGCGATAGCGAACGCCGGCCCGAACCACATGCTGCGCAGTTCCGCGCCGACGCCGCTGCCGAGGCTGCGTTCGACTTCGCTGGACGGATTCCATTGCAGCAGGAGACGGCGGCTGACGGTCATCCGCCACAGGCTGCGTGCGATCGCGCCGAGGCTGAAGAAGGCCTCGTAGGGCAGACAGGCCAGGTTGACCGCAGCCCGCTGCAACTGGCGCGCGGCCGAGCTGCCGACCTGCATCAGATGCGTCTCCGGCGCCATGTCGACAGGGCGGGTCACCACCTCCCAGCAGGCCGTCAACAACACGGGCGCCAGCCACAGACTGAGCAGCCACAGGGTCCAGGCCAGCGGCTGCGGCAACAGCGCCCAGCCGGCCACCAGCAGGGCGACGGTGGCGACGGGCACCAGGCTGCGGCGCAGGTTGTCGAACAATTTGCCGCGCGACAGCCACGACAGCGGGTTGGCCTCGTAGCCGCCGTGCCTGCGCGGCACCCACGGCAACAGCCACGGCAGCAACTGCCAGTCGCCGCGGATCCAGCGATAGCGGCGCTTGACGTCGGCGGCGTAGCGCGAGGGGTAATCCTCGAACAGGCGCACGTCGCTGATCAGGCCGGCGCGCGCATAGCAGCCTTCGAGCAAGTCGTGGCTGAGCACGCGGTTGTCGGGGAAGCGGTCTTCCAGGGCGTATTCGAAGGCGTCCACGTCGTAGATGCCCTTGCCGACGAACGAGCCTTCGCCGAACAGGTCCTGGTAGACGTCGGACACCGTGCGCGTGTACGGGTCGATGCCGGCCTCGCTGCCGAACATGCGCGCATAGCGCGAGCCGCGGCGCTCGCTCATGCCGGTGCCGACGCTGGGCTGGAGGATGCCGTAGCCGCGAGTGACCCGGCGCCGACGGTCGTCGAAGCGGGCCTGATTCAGCGGATGAGCGAGGGTGCCGACGAATTCGCGCGCGGCATCGCGCGGCAGGCGGGTATCGGTGTCCAGGGTGATCACGTAGCGCACGTTGGCCAGGACTCGGGTGTTGCCGGTCACGGCCATGAAGGCCTCGCGCGCACCGCCGCGCAACAGGCGATTGAGCGCGGCGAGCTTGCCTCGCTTGCGCTCGTGCCCCATCCACTTGCCTTCGAGCGGGTTCCAGGTGCGCGGACGATGGAACAGGAAAAACAGATCGCCGCTTTCCGGGGCGTAGCGCGCGTTAAGCTGCTCGATCTGGCGCGAGGCGTACGCCAGCAAGGCTTCATCGCCCGCCAGGGTCTGCTGGTCGGCGTCGAGGAAGTCGGTCAGCAGAGCGAAATGCAGGTAGGGGTCGCGATTGGCCAGGAAGCGGACTTCCAGCCCCTCGACCAGGCCGTCGACGGCCTCGAGACTGCCGATCATGCTCGGCACCACCACCAGGCTGCGCGAAGACGACGGCAGGCCCTTGGAGAAATCCAGTCGCGGCAGGGGCTTCGGCGCGACCAGGACGGTCGCGACCCAGTTGACCAGGGCGATGCCGAGCTCGCTGAAGGCGAGCAGGCTCAACACGCCCAGCAGGCATAGAGTGGACGCGGCCACCGGGGCGGCCTGCAGCTCGCTCAGCAGGGCATAGCCGAACCCGACCGCGACCGCTGCGATCGGCAACAGATAGGCGGGCAGCGGCACCTTGCGCGGGCGCAACCGCACCGGCTTGCGCGCCTCCGCGCAGGCGGCCACCGCCGCCGCGATCGCGGCGACGCCGTCGTCGATGAGGTAGTAGCCGACGTGAGCCTTGCTGCCTTGGGGGTCGCCGGATTCGCGCGCAAGGCGCAGTACCGTGCGCGCGACCTCGATCTCGCTGACGCCGCTCTGGCGCGCGATCTTCTCGACCACATGCCGGTACATGTCGCGGGTGTTGAAATCCATTTGCGCATAGACGTCGACCGGATCTTCGCTCAGGGTGCGGTCGACCAGGCTCATGGTCTCGACGAATTCGCGCCAATCCATGTTGGCCAGGAAGCGCAGGCTGCCGATGCTGTTGCCGATGGATACTTGGTCGGCCGCCTGTTGCTGGCTTTCGGCGCGCACCAGTTCTTCGACGCCGTGGGCGCTGTCGGCCAGCCATTGCTCGATCCAGCTCATCGGCATGGCCAGGACCGCGCTGCGGCCGTGCAGGCCGCGAGTCAGCTCGGCCACGAATGCCCCCGACATCGGCGGATTCGAGCGCGCCATGTCGGCCACCACCAGGACCACGTTCTTGGGATTCGCGTCGGCGGCGTCGTTCAGCAGTTCGGCCCACTCGGCGGCGCGGCGATGATCGGCGCCGTCGCGCATCACCCGCACGCCCATGCGGCGCAGGTTCTCGATCAGGGCCAGGCGCAGCATGATCGGAATCGCCCACAGCTCGCCGAGTTTCAACGGCGTCACCGTCTGGTAGGCGGCGACGAAGCGGGTCATGGTTTCGGCGTCGATGCGGCCGTCGCCGTGGGCGATGGCCTCCATCGCCAGGTCGTAGACCCGCGGCAGGCCGGCCGAGGGGCCCTGGCTCAGGGTAGGCAGCTCGCGGCTATAGCCCTTGGGCAGATGGCGGCGGGCGGTGCGGATCTGCTCTTCGATCAGGTAATAGTTGTCCAGCAGCCACTCGCCCGCGGGGGTGATGCGGACTTCGTCCTGGACCATCTCGGTGAGCAGGGTGTTGGCGGCGTCGAGGATGCCTTCGTTCTCGCGCAAGCGTCCCAGCAGCAGGTCCGAACCCGCGCGCGCCCGTACCCTGTGCGCATGCGCGAGGGACTTGCCGTGCCGTTCCATCTGCTCGGCGCTGAACAACTGCGAGCGCAAGGGCTGCTCGGCCTGCCACGGCTTGTTGGCCGCCGCACGCCCCCAACGCCACAGGCGTCGGCGCAAGCGTAGCCACTGACTGAATATTCGCCATACATTGGGCATGCAAGATCCCAGGCACTTCAGCCTTCAAGGGACCGATCATTGCATTTGCACGGGCAGGCGTTTGTGAAGTCGGCGCCGGATGCCGCCAATACGCCGTGCTGGCGGGCTCGTGGCCTCGATCCCGCACGGTCGCGCGAACGTTCGCAGGGAAGAATGCGCGAGTGTCGCGGCGGGTTGCGGCCGCGGGGCTGCGCGGCAAGTTCGAGGTCCGATGCGGGATTATCGGCGGCGCGGCCGTTCGGCCTGTCGTAGTCGCGAATCGCGGCGACGAGCGAGTCGCGCGCCCGCACGATGGCAGGTGCAGTGCGTGGCCAGGGGATTTGTTCCCCTCAGTTTCGGCGCGAGACCGAAACCGCGCGGTCGCGATCGCCCGCGCCGGCGGCCGCAGTCGTGGTCGCGGCTTGCGCCGCTCCTACCCTTGGCGAAAGTGCGCCGCTTCGACGAGTGGCGACGGCCTCGTTGTCTATGCGCGTTCCGCGGTCGCGACTTACGTCGCTCCTACAAATGCTCCGTCATCCGCGCTGCTGTCGCTGTGCGCAGTCGCGCACTCGCGAAAGCTGAAGAAGACCCGGAGGGCGGCGCGCAGGATGCGGGCCGTTTTTCATCGGGACAGGGATGTCCCGTATGAAAAATCTCCGCGTTAGCATCGCTCGTGTTCTTTTGTTTCTTCAGACAAAAGAAAGTAACCCGCCGCTTCAGTGGCGGAAAGCTTTGGATCTGATATCGATCCATTGAACGAGAGAACCGCCGCGTGACCACCAGAGCGATGTCGCGGCTTGCGCCGCTCCTACCCTTTGGCGAAAGTGCGCCGCTTCGACGAGCGACGACGGCTTCGTCGCTTCTGCACGTCCCGTCGCGACTCACGTCGCTCCTACAGGGGCGAGCTCGCAGCGACACGCCGATGCGCTAACCCCAAAGCAGAGCGACGCAAGTCGCGCCCCACTCAATCCTCGATGCCGACCTCGGCCGCGAACCACCCCGCATACTCCTTGATGGCCTCGCCGCTGCGGCGCAGGGCGCGGCGGGTCGGCTGCCACGGCGAGGCGGCGCCGTGCTTCGGCACCGGCTCGAAATCCTTCTCGGCCGAAGGCAGCGGCAACACCTGCAGGCCTTGGCGTTCGAACAGCGCCCGCGCGCGGCTCATGTGCAGCGACGAGGTCACCAGGGCGATCCGGCGCCAGCCGTGGCTGCGCGCCAGTTGCGCGCTGCGGCGGGCGTTGTCGCCGGTGCTGCGGCTGCGTTCGTCGAGCACCAGGGCCCGGTCGGGCACGCCGAGCCGGCGCATCGCCGTTGCCATGTCGCGCGCTTCGCTGACGCCGCGGGCGTGCGCGGTCGGGCCGCCGCTGAGCAGGATCGCAGGGGCGCGCCCGCTGTGCCAGGCGCGCGCGCCCAGCGCGACACGGTTGCCGGCGAGGCGCGGATCGTCGGCATCGCCTCGTTCGAACCAGGCGACGCTGCCGATGCCGCCGCCGAGCACGACGATGGCGTCGACCGGCGGCAGGGTCTGTTCGGATTGCGGCGGATAACGCAGCGCCAGGCTGTTGCGCAGGGCGTTCGAGGCGACCGGAAGCGACCACAGCAGCGGCCAGGCCAGGGCGAGGCCGAACAACACCAGCGCGCCGCGGCGCCGGCGCAGGACAAAGGCGAGCAGCGCCAGCGCCAGCAGACAGTACGACAGGTGCAGCGGTTCCAGGGGCCACGCCAACCATCGGCCGAGGTTGCTCATGGCGCGGCCGCAACCTTACTTCGGCACCCGCGCCAGGTCGGCGGTGTCGTCGTCGAGCAAGCGCGCCAGCGCGTCGGTCATCAGGGCGGCCTGGCGGTCGCGCGAATACGACGGCGCGGCGGCGAGGCTGGAATCGCGCAGTCGGCGCATGCGGCCGGGGTCTTCGACCAGAGCGACGATCGCCGCGGCCATCGCCTCGGCGTCTTCCGGCGGCACGCAGACGCCGCAGTCGGTGGTCTCGACGATCCGGGTGGCCTCGCCGCGCGGCAGCGACATCAGCGCGGGGATGCCCATGCCCATGCCTTCGAACAGCTTGGACGGAATCACCCCGGAGAACACCGGGTTGTCGCGCAGCGGGATCAGCGATACATCGCACAGGCTCCACAGCTTCGGCATCATTTCCTTGGGCTGGCGCGGGATCATGCGCACGTTGCTCAGACCGCGCTCGGCGACCAGGCGTTCGACCCGCGCGCGCTCGGCGCCGCTGCCGGCGAAGAAGAAGGCGATGCGCGGGTCGTGCTGCAGCCGCTCGGCGGCGTCGACGACCTTCTCCAGGCCATGGGCCATGCCGTGGGTGCCCAGGTAGCCGACCACGAAGCGTCCCTGCAGATCGTATTGCCGGCTCAGCGCTTCGTCGCGCGCCGCCGGCGCGTAGCGTTGCAGGTCGACGCCGTTGAGCACGACGTGGATCTTGTCGGCGTCGACGCCGCGCTGGATCAGTTCCTCGCGGAAAGTGTGGGTGACCGGCACGATCGCGTCGGCGCTGCGGTACAGGAACATCTCCACCCGCTCGAGTGCGCGCACCGCGGCGCTGCGCTTCATCGCGCCGACCGCGGTGATCGAGGCCGGCCACAGATCGCGCAGCTCGAACACGAACGGCCGCCGGCGCAGGCGCGCCAGGGCCCAGCCGCCGAGTGCGCAGAAGAACTGCGGCGAGGTCGCCACCACCACGTCGTGGCGCGGCTCGAACAGTCCGGCGATCACCGAGGCGGCCATGAAGCTCAGGTAATCCAGGGTGCGCTTGACGAACCCTTCGTTGGCGGTGATGTAGGTCTTGACCCGGACCACGCGGATGCCGTCGACGGTCTCGATGCTGCGCCAGGCGTTGCGGTAGCCGTCGAACAGCTTGCCTTCGGGGAAGTTCGGCGCGCAGGTGATCACCGTCACCTCGTGCCCGGCGCGCACCCAGCGCACCGCGTGCTCGTAGGTGCGCGTGGCCGGCGCATTGCCCTCGGGCGGGAAATTGTCCGACAGAAACAGAATGCGCATGAGAACTCAGCAATCCCAGTGGAACGTGGTGGTGAGCGTGGCGGCCTCGGGCGTCAGCGCGACTTCGAGAACGTCGCAGGCCTGGCTGAGGCCGAAGCCGGGGTGATAGGTGCTGCGGGCGGCGGCAGCGGTCGCGGCGGCCGGTTCGACCTCCCAGCGCAAGCTCGTGGACTCGTCCAGCCGCAAGGCCTGGCCGTCGAGGCGGATGTCGGGCATCAGCCGGTAGCGGGCCACTGCGCGCTCGAACTCCCCTTCGATGCGATCCTCGACCAACAAGCGTCCGGCCTGCAGCAGCCAGCGCCGGCGATGCAACGGCCGGCCCTTGAGCCGCCGGTAGCCGTCGTGGGCGGCGCTGAGCCACAGTCCCTGGGCGTTGCGGCCGTGTTCCACCGAAAGTGGATGGGCGCGGCGGGCGACCCGGAAACTGCTCCAGACTTCCGAGGAATCCTCGTCGTCGATCTCCACCGTGTTGTGCGAGGCGGTGCCGCGCTGCCACAGGCGTTCGGCGCCGATGTCGTAGCGCGAAGTGCCGGCGTTGACCAGCACCCGCCGGCCGCCGAGCGAGAGTTCGAAACTGAGGGTGTCGGCGTGGGCGTGGCCGGGCAGATAGGCCGGGCCGATTTCGCCGACGTCGGCGATCAGCACCGCGTCCGCGCATTGCAGCCGTACATACCCCGACGCCGGCAGCGCCTGCACCGCGTCGTCGCAGGCCGGCGGCACCGCGACGCCGAGCAGGCGCGCATAGGCCTGCAACTGCGCCAGGGTCGGGGCGATGCCGTGGGCGGCGTCGTTGAAGAAGGCGATGCCGCCGTCCGGGTGAGTCATCACCGCGAGCCAGCCGAGCATGCGGCTGGCGCGGTCGCGCCACAGTTCGATCTCGCGCTCCGGGAATGCGCCCGGGAACAAGGCGGCCAATTGCACCAGGTCGAGCAGGTCCTCGAGCAGGATCGCGTGATACATCGGGCTGCGTTCGAAATGGCCGCCGTCGGCGAGGATCTGCTCGCCGATCTCGGTGCGCAGGCCGCGCAGGCCGACGTTGCGCCAGCGTTCGGCCTCGGCGCCGTCGAAGAAGGCGCCGGCGAACAGCAGCGCCTTGTAGTTGGCCCACAGATGGTTGCCGAGCAGATGCCGTTCGAGGCGGCCGCGCAGATACCGCGCCTGGGTCGCCAGGCTGTTGAGCACGCTGCGGCGCAGCGCCGCGTCGGTGACGGTGTCGCCGGCGCAGCACCACTTGACCCAGTTGACGATGCGCAGCGACAGGCAATACGGCTCCCAGCCGTTGCCGGCGGCCGGCGGATTGGCCGCGATCCACTGCCGGATCAGGTCGCGGTGCCAGGCCAGGCGCGAAGCCGCGTCGTCGGCGTTGAGATCGTCGAAGTAGTGCAGGTTGTACAGCCACAGCTTCGGCAGCGCGGTGCTGTTCCAGTCGTCGCCGGCGATCTCGTGCTCGTCGTTGAGGAACCGGAAACGTTGCGGGCTCAGCATCGAGGCCGCGCGGGCGCAACCGCGCCAACGGTCGCGCACCACCGCCGGCGGCGGCGCCGGCGAGTCGTCGATGCGCGGCCGGTGCAGGCGATGCCAGGCGCGACCGTAGATCTGCACGGCGCGCAGATGGCGCACCGTATGCCACAGCCGCGGCACTCGCGACGACGAGGTCACGACCGCGTTCCGTTCGAGGGGACGATCAGGCGGCGCATGGCATTCAGACCGAGGCGTCCAGTTCGATGGTGACGCGCGCCACTTCGAACACGTCTTCGGCCGGAATCGGCGGCGCGGCCTGGCCCTTGACCGCCTGGATGAAGGCCGCGGCGCACTGGGCCTGGCCCTTGTCCTGGCGCCACAGGTTCATTTTCTTGAAACCCGGCCAGCCGAAGCCGCGCAAGCGGCGGAAGTTGTCCAATTGCAGCACGCGGCCGGCGGTGAACACCTCCAGGCGCTCCTTCGGAAAACTCTTGTCGCCGTTGGCCAGGTAATGCACGGTGCCGAACGAGCCGTCGGCGAAACTCAGGGTAAAGCTGACCCGGTCGCTGCGGATGCCGGCGCCGGGGACGTTGCCGACCGCGGTGAGCTGGTGGCCGACGATCGGCGAATCGGCGAGGAAGCGCAGCAGGTCGACGAAGTGGCAGGCCTCGCCGATCAGGCGCCCGCCGCCTAGCTGGCTGTCCTGGGTCCAGTGGTCGGCCGGGATCGCGCCGGCGTTGACCGTCATCACGAACGATTTGGGCTCGCGCACGCCGGCCAGCAGGCTGCGCATCTTCTGCACCTGGGGGGCGAAGCGGCGGTTGAAGCCGACCATCAGCACCGGCGGACGGCCGTACGCCGAATGCTCCGAATACGCTTTTTCGATCGCCTGCAGCTCGTCGAGGGTCAGGCACAGCGGCTTCTCGACGAACACGTGCTTGCCGTGGCGCAGCGCCTTCAGGGTCAGCTCGGCGTGGCTGCCGTGCTGGGTCGCGATGACCACCGAGCCGACGCCGTTCTCGCGCAGGGTCGCGTCGGTGTCGGTGCTGGCGTTGCGGAAGCCGAACTTCTTGCCGAAGTGGACGCTGCTGACGCCGCCGCTGGACACCACCGTGTGCAGCTCGGCGCCGGCCTTGGCGAACGCGGGAATCAACACCCGGCCGGCGTAGTTGCCGGCGCCGATGAAGGCGATCGCGTCGCCGTTCTTGTCGTCGGTGCCGGTCGCGGCGGTGGCCTTGACCGGCAGCGGCACGGTGCGGCGGACCAGGGCTTCCGGGATCGCCTTGTCGCGGCCGTAGTCGAGGACGATGCCGAGCGAGGGCTCGTGGCCGCCGAGCAGGGCATAGGCCTGTTCGGCTTCGGCGATGGAGTAGCGGTGGCTGATCAGCGGCGGCGCGTCGATCGCGCGGCTGGCCATCATGTCGAGCACCGCCTCGAAGTTGCGCTGCTCGGTCCAGCGCACGAACGCGACCGGGTAGTCGTTGCCGCGTTCCTCGTAGGACGGGTCGTAGCGGCCCGGGCCGTACGAGCACGAGACCTGAAACGACAGCTCCTTCTCGTAGAAATCCGCGCGCGACAGTTCCAGGCCGGTCACCCCGACCAGGACGATGCGGCCGCGCTTGCGGCACATGTGCGCAGCCTGCGAGACCGGTTCGTTGCTCTTGGTCGAGGCGGTGATCAGCACCGCATCGACGCCGCGCCCGCGCGAGAACGCCTGCGCCGCGGCCAGCGGGTCTTCGCCCTTGGACAGGTCGACCGTCTCGGCGCCGTAGCTGCGCGCGATGGCGAGCTTGGAACTGTCGAAGTCGATGCCGAGCACGCGGCAGCCGTGGGCGCGCAGCAGTTGCACGGTGATCAGGCCGATCAGGCCCAGGCCGGTGACCACCACCGCCTCGCCGAGGCTCGGCTGGACCAGGCGGATGCCCTGCAGGGCGATCGCGCCGAGCACGGTGAAGGCCGCGGCCTCGTCGCCGACGTTGTCGGGGATCTTGACGCACAGGTTGGACGGCACCGCTACCACCTCGGCGTGCTTGCCGTTGGAGGCGATCCGGTCGCCGACCTCGAAGCCGGTCACGCCGGCACCGACGCCGATCACCGTGCCGACGTTGCAATAGCCCAGGGCCAGCGGCTGGTCGAGCTTGCTGCGCACAGCGTCGACGGTGGTGGCCAGACCGTCGGTGCGGATCTTCTCCAGCACCATGCGCACCTTGTCGGGTTGCTGGCGCGCCTTCTGCAGCATGTTGGCCTTGCCGAACTCGACCAGCATGCGCTCGGTGCCGGCCGAGACCAGGGTGACGTGGGTGCGGATGAGCAGATGGCCGCGACGCAGGGCGGGGGCGGGCACGTCGGCGATTTCGGTGCTGCCGTCGCGCAGGTTTTGCAGGACCTGTTGCATGGTGATTCCAGTACGTATCGAGAGGGGGGATGCCGCGCCGGCCTTGCAGCCGCGCGGCCGATCGGCAGGTGTGTTCAGTGCGGCAGGAAACCCCGGCGGTTTGTGCGCTGAGGGTTCATGGCGTCAGGCTCGCGCATTCGGCGATCACGCGCGCCATCGCCGTGTCCCAGGCTTCGTAGCGCAGGGTGCGCAGGCCGGCGCGGCGCTGTTCGAGCAGCGCCGGCTGGTCGGCGATGCGCAGCAGTTGCTCGCTGAGCTGGCGGCTGTCGCCGTAGTCGCAGAGGAAACAGGCCTGCGCGTCCTCGAACGGCTGCGAGGTGCTCAGGCCGGGGTTGGTGAAGAACGGAATCTCCAGCGCCGCGCAATCGAACCATTTGTTCGGCTCGGCCAGGCGGTTGATCTCCAGCGAGGGGTCGTAGAAGGCCAGGACCACGTCGGCGCTCAGCAACAGCGCCAGCGCGTCCTCGTTGCTGACGATGCCGCGGTAGTGGGGCCCGAGCAGTTCGGCCAGGCGCTTGGCGTCGTCGCCGAGCAAACGCCCGGCGGCGACGAATTCGATGCGGCCGGCGGTCTGCTCGACCGCCTCGCGCATCATCGTCGCGCCGCGTTCGGGCGAGATCAGTCCGCTGATCAGCACGCGCAGGCGGCCGCTCTTCGGCGGCAGCCCGGCGGCCAGGCTGCGGGCGCGCTCGATCACGTCGGTGTGCGGGGTGTTGCGGACGATGCGGATGTTGGCGGCGTCGCCGTCGACCGCGCGCGAGGCGCCCGGCAACACGTGCAGGGAGGCGCGGCGGCCGACGAAGCCCTCGACCCATTCGATGATCCGCTTGACCGGCTTCGGCCAGGCATAGCTCTTGGAGAGCTTGTCGCGGTCGAGGAAGACGTACTGGCAGCGGCGCACCGACGCGACCAGGGCGCAGGGCAGGGCGGCGTCCAGGCGCGAGCAGAAGTAGATGCCGGCGCGCGGCTGCGCGAACACGCGCAGGGTCAGCCAGGCCACCCACAGCGCGTAGCCCAGGGCGTTGACCGCGCCGCCGCCCCAGGAGCCGAAGCTCAGCAGCACTTTCACCCGCGGCAATTCGGCGGCCTGCTTGTCGCGGCTCCAGATCCAGAACTCGTAGGGGATCGACGCGCTTTCGAGCACTTTCGACAGCTTGCTCAGGTACGGATTCTTCAGGTAGGGGTTGCCCTGGCCGAGAATGATCGCGTTCATGCCGTCACCAGCCTGGACCGGATCGGCCGGTTGCCGAGGTAACTCACCGCGAACAGCAGCAACACGGTGATGAAATAACGGCTCCAGCCGCCGAGCAGTTCCATATACAGAAATCCAATCGAGAACATGAAGATCGAGAAGCTGTAGATCACCACGCCGACCGGGGTGACCGTGCGCAGCCGCGAATAGGCGTTGCGGATCAGGGCCAGGCAGATGCCGTTGACCGCGCCGAACAGGATCAGGCCGAGCATGCCGAAGTTCATGTAGCCCTCGGTCGGCAGGCCGGTGGTGTAGGAGGTCAGCTTCTCGCCGTCGAGGGTGTAGCTGCCGGGGTAGATCATGTTGCGGAACGCCGGGCCGCCGCCGAAGGGCTTGTCGGGCCAGATCGCGCGCGGCACCGGATTGACCGCGGCGGCGAACAGGGTCTCGCCCCACAACGGTTGCCAGGCGTAATCGTGCTGGGCCAGCCAGATCAGGTTTTCGCTGTTGCCGAAGGCGCCGTTCAAGCCATAGACCAGCAGCTCGGTCGGGTCTTGGCCGCTGAGGGCCGAGGGGCCGGCGCTGTCGAGGGTGGTGCGGATCTTGGCCCAGGCCGAAAAGCCCAGCGCCAGCGCCAGCATCACCGGCAGCAGCATCAGCGCCTTGCGCAGGCGCCCGGGAAACATCGACAGCGACGCGAACAGGATGATCGCGATCAGGCTGAAGACGAAGTTGCGGTTGCCCATCGCTACGAACGCCACCGCGATCACCAACACCGTGGCCGAAATCGCGATCAGCCGCCACAGCGCCGGGCTGCGCCCGCGTTCCTTCTTCACCGCCAGATAATTGGTGACCAGGATGGCGCCGTAGCAGATCGCGGCGAACGCCAGCACCACCGCCGGGCCGAGCCCGCGCCGGATCACGATGCGGTCGCGCATGTAGTCGGCGAGGTCGTGGCTGGCGATGGTGCGCGCCAGGTACAGCACCGCCGCCATCGCCGGAATGCCGACCAGCACCAGCACCCGCCGGCGTTCGCGCGCGGTCAGGCTGCGCACCTTCGGCAGCGACGGCGACGAGAACCCGCCCATCGCCAGGTAGCCGCCGATGCCGGAGATGCAGAACATCGCCGACAGCATCAGCGCCATGGCCTTGGCGTCGGTGGAGTAATAGAACGGGTAGGACTGGATGCCGCGCAGTTCCTTGACCCACGGCATGAAGCCGTAGATGAAGGCCATGCCGAGCAGGAAGGCGTAGATCGGCTTGACGAACATACGGTCCATCCGCCCGCCGACGCGCAGGAACGTCAGCAGGGTCAGGCTCGTGAAGAAGATGAAATAGAGAATCGCCAAGACGACGCCGTGATTGATCCGTGGGTGCTGCGGTGGAGAGGAGGCGGAATGGAGGGTGGAAGCGTCAGTGCGCGTTGCCGCGGCTGCGCCAGGAGCTCAGTTCGGGTTCGGCCGGCGGATGCGCGGTGTCGCGCACCGCGCTCGGCAACAGGTGCGGATAGGTCTTGCCGAGGTAGTCGGTGACCGAGCCGACCACCTGGGCCGGGCTGCCCATGACGATGCTGAGCGGGGCGATCTTGCCGCGCACCACGCTGCCGGCGGCGACGATGCAGCCGGCGCCGATGTCGGCGCCCGGCATGATGATCGAGCCGGTGCCGATGAAGCTGAAGCGGCCGATGCGCACCGGCTTGACCCGGATTTCGGGCTTGTCGAAGCGGATGCCGAGTTCCTTGGCCACGGTGTTGATGGCCGCGTCGTGGGTCAGGATGCGCACGTTGCTGGAGATCGTGCAGCCCTCGCCGAGGGTGATCAGCGAATAGTCGGTGCCGTCGAACCAGATCTTGGCCGAAAGATAATTCGGCATGCCTTCGATGTGCGCGCCTTCCGAGCGCAGGAACCATGCGAACAGACGCGTCACCAAGCCGGGCTTGATGAACCAGCCGACGCGGATGATCGACAGCACGACGGATTTCTTGAGCAGACGCGTTACGTTCATGGGAGGCTTCCAGGCAGCGCTTTGCGGAACTCGCCGCGATTGCAGAATGCGAAGGTCGACAACTGGGCGGTGGTGGCGACGACGTAGGCGATCGCCAGGCCGGTGGCGCCGCCGTGCAGATGCAGCGCCAGCGCGCTGGCGCCGAGCAGGGCGGCCGAGAACACCGCATTGCCGGCGAACAACACGCCCGGCCGGCCGTCGGCGGTGGCCTTGCGCATCAGGATGGTGGTCGGCGCCATCGCCACGGTCGACAGCAACAGCCATTGCAGCGGCACGATCGCGCCGGCATAGGCCGGAGCGAAGCGGTGGATCAGCGGCGGCGCCGCCAGCGCGACCACGCCGGCGACCGCGGCGGTGACCGTGACCAGCAGCAGGATCGAATGACGCAGGGCGGTATTGGCCTCGTGCTTGTCGCCGCGCGCCAAGGCCGCCGCCAGCAGCGGCAGGGTGGCGTTGGCGACCACGCCCATGCCGAACATCAGGATCGAACGCGCCTGGTTGCCCAGCGAGAAATTGCCGAGGCTGGTGGCGCCGCCGGCGCTGCTCGACAGCATCACCATCGACAGCCAGATGCTCGGCATGGTCAGCAGACCCGAGACCGAGGAGGGCAGGCCGAGCTTCCACAGCACGGTCCAGTCGCCGCGCTCGGTGCTGCGCAGCGACAGACGATGGCCCTGCTCGCGCCGGTAGCGGCGCAGGGCGTGCTCCTGGCCCAGCACGATCACGATCTGCGCGGCGATGTAGCCGTAGATCGCCCAGGCGATGTCGCGTCGCAATGCCGCCAGCACGATCGCCAGGAACACCAGCGGCGCGCTGATCAGGTTCGCCAGCGCCTGTTCCTTGACCTTGTGCAGGGCCAGGGCGACGCCGTTCTGGATCGCGGTGACGAAGCCGGTCAGCACCAGCAGCGCCGAGGCGGCGTATACCGCGACCAGATCGGTCGAGCCGCCGACCTTGACCGCCAGCGGATACGACAAGGCCAGCAACAGGGCCGCGAACAACAGCGAGGCGAACAGCGCCGAGCCGTAGGACACGGTCAGCGCGGTGGCGATGCGGCGCGGGTCGGTGGCCGCCGCCTCGGCGACGATCTTGGTCGCCATCTGGCCCAGGCTCAACGCACAGAAGGTGGTGAACAACAGCGCGGTGGTCTGGATCAGGGTGAACTGACCGAACGCGGTGGGCCCCAGCGAATGCGCAGTGAACAGGATCCCGGCGAACACCGCGCCGCGCGAGGCCATGGCGCTCAACGCCGACAGGCTGGCCGTGGTGATCAGTCGCCGCATCATCGTGGTCGTGTCCGGGTCGAGCGCCTGGCGGCGCTCAGGTCCAGATGCCCTTGGTGTCGATGATCTTCAGGTGCGCCGGCATCGACAGCTCCTTGAAGGGCTTGTGGTCGACCAGCAGCACGGCGATGTCGGCCTGCGCGCTCGCGGTCGGCAGATCCACCAGGATCACGTTCGGCGAGTTGAGCTTGTCCGGCAGCACCGAGATGTGCGGCTCGACTGCGAGCACGCGGCCCGGGTGGCGGTTGGCCAGCTCGATCGCGATATCGAGCGCCGGGCTTTCGCGCAGGTCGTCGATGTCGGGCTTGAAGGCCAGGCCGAACACGGCGATGGTCAGGTCCTTGCCCTGCTTGCCGTCGGCCGCGGCCTGCTCGATCGCTTCCTCGACCTTGTTCATGACCCAGGCCGGCTTGCCGTTGTTGACCTCGCGCGCGGTGCGGATCAGGCGCGCCTCGTCCGGCGCGCTGTCGACGATGAACCAGGGGTCGACCGCGATGCAGTGGCCGCCGACGCCGGGGCCCGGCTGCAGGATGTTGACGCGCGGATGGCGGTTGGCCAGGCGCACCAGGTCCCAGACGTTGATGCCGAGCTTGTCGCAGATGATCGACAGCTCGTTGGCGAAGGCGATGTTGACGTCGCGGAAGGCGTTCTCGGTGAGCTTGCACATCTCGGCGGTGCGGGCGTTGGTGACCACGCATTCGCCGCGCACGAAGCTCTTGTACAGCTCGCAGGCGCGTTCCGAGCAGCGCGGGGTCATGCCGCCGATCACCCGGTCGTTCTCGATCAGCTCGCGCATGACGTGGCCCGGCAGTACGCGCTCGGGGCAGTAGGCGACGTTGACGTCGGCCTGTTCGCCGGCCTGCTGCGGGAAGCTCAGGTCCGGGCGCGCGGCGGCGAGCCAGCCGGCGAGGCGTTCGGTGGCGCCGACCGGCGAGGTCGATTCCAGCACCACCAGGTCGCCCTTCTTGAGCACCGGCGCCAGCGCCTTGCCGGCCGCTTCGATGTAGGCCAGGTCGGGCTCGTGGTCGCCCTTGAACGGGGTCGGCACGGCGATCAGGAAGGCGTCGGCCGGTTCGGGCTGGGTCGAGGCGCGCAGAAAGCCGCCGGTGACCGCCGCGCGCACGGCGACGTCGAGCTCGGGTTCGACGATGTGGATCTCGCCCCGGTTGATGGTATCGACGGCATGGCGGTTGATGTCGATGCCGATCACCTTTTTGCGCGCCGCGGCGAACGCGGCGGCGGTGGGCAATCCGATGTAGCCAAGGCCGATGACCGAGACGGTTTCGAAACTCATGAAAGACTCCGTTGAATGCCCGCGGGGGAGGGCGTTGCTGCGCGATTGAGAAAGATGGCGGAATGGGAAGAGGCGACGCTGCGAAAGCCGAACGCAGGCGAGCCGGCCGCCTGCGCTGCGCATGCGGCGCGCAGGCCGGGGCCCGCGGCGCCTGCCGGTGCGGGCCTCAGGCCGCCAACTGCGATGCGGTGGTCTTGAGGCCGGCCAGGGCCTCGACGATGCGCTGGCAGGCCTTGCCGTCGCCATAGGGGTTGTGGGCGATGCTCATGGCCCGGTACGCGGCGGGATCGTCGAGCAACGCGGTAATGCCGTCGGCGATGGCCTTGCGGTCGGTGCCGACCAGCTTGACCGTGCCCGCGCCGACCGCTTCCGGACGCTCGGTGGTGTCGCGCATGACCAGCACCGGCTTGCCGAGCGAGGGCGCTTCTTCCTGGATGCCGCCGGAGTCGGTCAGGATGATGTGCGCGGCGTTCATCAGGTATACGAACGGCAGGTAGTCCAGCGGCTCGATCAGGTGGATCTGCGGCATGTCGCTGAGCAGACGGTTGACCGGTTCGCGCACCTGCGGATTGAGGTGCACCGGATAGACGATGTCGACGTCCGGATGGCGCAGGGCGATGTCGCGCAGCGCGTGGCAGATGCGCTCGAAACCGCCGCCGAAGCTTTCGCGGCGATGGCCGGTGACCAGCACCACGCGCCGCTCCGGACGCAGGAACGAGAACTGCGCCGACAACTCGGCGCGCAGCGCCGGGGTGTGCTCGATGCGATGCACCACCTGCTTGAGCGCGTCGATCACGGTGTTGCCGGTGATTTCGATGCGGTCGGTCGGGATGCCTTCGGCGCGCAGGTTGTCGCTCGAGGACTGGGTCGGGGCGAAATGGATCGCGGCGAGCGCGCCGGTGAGCTTGCGGTTGGCTTCTTCCGGCCACGGCGAATACAGATTGCCGGTACGCAGGCCGGCCTCTACGTGGGCGACCGGAATCTGCTGGTAATACGCGGCCAGGGTGGTGGCCATGGTGGTCGAGGTGTCGCCGTGCACCAGCACCACGTCGGGCTTGAGCTCCGACAGCACGCGCTTCATGCCGGTCAGGATCGCGGTGGTGACGTCGGTGAGGTCCTGGCCCGGCTTCATGATCGCGAGATCGTAATCGGGTTGGATGTCGAACAGGGTCAGGACCTGGTCGAGCATCTGCCGGTGCTGGCCGGTCACGCACACGCGCGCTTCGAAGCGCGGGTCGCCGGCGAGCAACAGGGCCAGCGGCGCCATCTTGATCGCTTCCGGGCGGGTGCCGAACACGCACAGGGTCTTGATCCGGTAGGCCGACTGCGGCGTCGCCGAGGTCGAAGCCATCGCCGGCAGACTCCCGCTGTCGTCGCCGAACAGCTCGTTGCGGCCGAAGCTCAAGGTCGAGGCCTCGGCGAGCGCCGGGGCGGGTGCGGCCGCGGGCTCGCCCGCGGGCAGGCCAGTCGGTGCCGGCTGCGGTTTCCAGCCATGCGTGGTCGCGGTGGTGTAGCCGCCGAGCAGGCCGAAGAACAGCAGCAGGTTCAGGCCGAGCCCGGCGCCGCGCAGCGAATAGCCGAGCGCGGTCAGGGCGCAGGCGGCGGCGATCAGGATCAGCAGGGTCGCGCGCGGCGAACGGCCGGAGTCGAGCAGCATGTAATGCAGGTGCTGCCGGTCGGGCTTGAACGGCGAACGTCCCTGGCGCACGCGGCGGTACATCACCGCGAGGGTGTCGATCACCGGCAGGGCGACGCACCACAGCACGGCGGCGGCATGGATGCGCGGGGTGCCGCGCTGGTTCATGTAGATCAGGCTCCAGGCGAGCACGTAACCCAGCAGCATGCTGCCGGCGTCGCCCATGAATATCTTGCGCCCGCGCCAGCCGCCGAGGTTGACGAACAGATAGGGAATCAGGGCCGCGAACAACACCGCCAGCAGGGGCAGGGCGCCTTGCGAGAGCAGGCCGGCGCGATCGAACAGCGCGATCGCCGCGATGCTGACCATCGCCAGGCTGCCGGCGAGGCCGTCGATGCCGTCGAGCATGTTGAAGGCGTTGATCAGGCCGACCACGCCGATCACCGTCAGCGGAATGCCGAGCAGGCCGAGGTGGATCGGGCCGGTGCCGAACACGTTGCCGATGTCGTTGAGATACAGGCCGCTGCCGGTGATCATCAGGCCGGTCGCGAGCACCTGCACGAACAGGCGCGAACGCACGCTCAGGTCCTTGGCGTCGTCGATCGCGCCGACCACCACGATCAGCGCGGCGCTGCCGAGCAACGAGAGCGCGTAGCGGTCGGCCAGGCCGAGATAGACGGCGCCGGCGAGCAGGCCGGCGAAGAAGCACAGTCCGCCGATGACCGGGATATGCCCCTGATGCCGCTTGCGGGCATTGGGCCGGTCCACCAGTCCGATGTGTTCGGCCAGAGGATGCATCGCGTACATCGCGGCACAGGTGACGAATAGCGCGAGGGCGCACGCTATCGCAAATTTTTCATCCAGCATGACGATGAGTCCGGGGGTAGTCTTCGTTGACCTGGCCGACAATCGCCGCCCCCCACGGTGATCGTCCCTTTGGCGTTTCTAGTTGTTCTTGCGGCTGTTCAAGGTGCGGCGACCGGGACGTCCCGGTCGGTTCGAGCAAAAGCGTTCGACAAAAATGTGAATGGAGTGACTGATCGACATGTCCGGCGGCCGTGGGTTCAGATGCGCTGTGCATCGCATGTCGCTGGGATCGCCTGCGTGTGGCGGCGTCCGTTTGCATGCGTGCTCGTGCGCGACTGCTTGCCTGTGTACTACACGGTGAGCTGCATACGTGCGCCTAGGGTGCCATTTCGAGTTTGAAAAATACTGTGAATCCGTAAGGGCTTTCACGGTGACGCCGTCCCAGGCAACGCGAATCCCATGTTTCGTTCATTTGTCGTTCGCATTCGCGGTGTGTGAGCGAGCGTGATTCCGTTCTGGGCCGCGCTTCGCATGCGAACTGCGACCTTCGCTTACGCATTGCCTGGTCGTCGCGTAAAAAAGTCCAATGGTCAGAATTTGTCCATCCGCTTCCGGTGCTATTCGTATCGTCGTTTTTCCGGCAAAAACCGGCGTTTTCGAATCCGGCAAGCACTTTCCCGATGGGTGCGGCTGCAGTGCGCCGGTCTGCCTCGTCGAACCGGCCGGTGGCGCGCAAGCGCGATGCGCGGCGGCCGCGCGATCGAAGCATGCGCCGATCGCGCAGCGCCGACAGGCTGCCGCGCTCGCATGACGGTGCCATGTCATCGGCGAGGCGAATGAGCGGAAATGCTCGCCCTGCATCGAACCGCGCCGGCGCCGTGCCGCAGTCCTCGCGACAATCGTCTTCGCGAAATTCGCGGCGCAGGGACGATCCCCGCGCCGCGAGCCGCCGGTCAACGTTCGACGAGCGGCTGGTATTCGTAACCGTAGGCGTAGGTGCTGTCATGGCGCTTCTCCACCGCATTGAGAATGGCGCCCCTGAGCTCGATACCGTTCTGCTCGAAGCGCTGCTTGGCGAGCGCCAGTTCCTTGGCGGAGTTGAAGCCGAAACGCGCGACCAGCAGGCTGGTGCCGGCGTAGCGGCCGATGATCGCCGCGTCGGTCACCGCCAGGATCGGCGGGGTGTCGATGACCACCAGGTCGTAGCGTTGCGACACCGTGTTCAACAAGGTGGCGAAGTTCGGGTGCATCAACAGCTCGGACGGATTCGGCGGTACCTGACCGCGCGGAATGAAATCCAGGCCGGGGATGGTCGAGTGACGCGTGGCGCCGGCGACGTCGACGCGGCCGACCAGCAGGTCGGACAGGCCGTTCTGGTTGCTGTGCCCCATCACCCGGTGCAGGGTGCCGCGGCGCAGGTCGGCGTCGATCAGCAGCACGCGCTGGCCGCCCTGGCTGATGACCGTGGCGAGGTTGGTCGAGACGAAGGTCTTGCCGGCGCTCGGGCCCGAGCCGCAGATCATCAGGATGTTGTTCTTGGCCTCCATCATGGCGAAATGCAGGCCGGTGCGCAGGCTGCGCATGGCCTCGATCGCCAGGTCGTTGGGCGCGTCCAGCGACAACAGATGCGGCTTGTCGTGGCGCTTGCCGTTGCTGTGCAACCGCTTGCCGAGGCTCTCGTGGTCGCGCTGGTACTGGCTCATCGGAATCGAGGCATAGACCGAAAGGCCCAGTTGTTCGATTTCCTTGGCTTCCTCGACGCCGCGGTTGAGCATCTGCCGCACCAGCACCCAGCCGATCGCCGCGAACGCGCCGAGGAAGGTGCCGATCAGCACCAGCTGCAGGCGCTTGGGCTTGACCGGCTCGTTGACGTCGACCACCGAGGGGTCGATGACGCGGGCGTTGCCGACCGTGCCGGCGCGCGCGATGTCGAGCTGCTGGGCCTGATTGAGCAGGTTGGTGTAGGTCTGGGTGCTGACCTGCATGTCGCGGGTCAGGCGCAGCAGCTCCTGCTGCGTCTCGGGCAGGCCGTCGATGCGGTCGCTGATTTCCTTCTTGCGCGCCTCGATCTCGCCTAGCTGCTCCAGCAAGGCGCGGTAGGCCGGGTGCTTGGGGGTATAGCGGCGGCTGACTTCGGCCTGCTGCATCTTCAACTGCGAGATGCTGTTGTCGAGCGCGACGATCTGGTCGAGGTAGGACTTGGTCTCGACCGTGATGTCGACGGTATGCGCCTGCGACTGGTAGGCGTTCAGCGCCTGCTCGGCCTTCTCCAGGTCGCGGCGCACGTTGGGCAGCTGGCCCTTGACGAATTCCAGGCTGTTGGCGGCTTCGGCGGAATTGCGCTCGACATTCTGGCGGGTGTACTGGCGGGTGATCGCGTCTAGGGTGGCGGCGGCCTGGACCGGATCGCCGAGCAGATAGCTCAGCTGGATGATGCCCGAGTCCTTGGCGCGCTCGGTCGCGGTCAGGTTTTTCTGCAGCGCGGTGATGATCGCCAGGCTCGGCAGCTTGACCAGGTCGAAGCGCATGCCGGGATTGGCCGCCATTTCCTTGATCTGCAGCTTGACCCCGCCGCCGGCGGCGGGCTCACCGACCTTGCCGGTCAGCAGCAGGTTGTCGTCTTCGTCGTACAGCCGGTACGCGCCGCCGTTGTCGGCGACCAGGGTCAGCGGCAGGCCCAGCAGTTCCCTGGACACGTCGAACTGGAACACGTCGAGGCGTTCGCCGCCCCAGCCGTAGCTGCTCAGGCCGAACCATGGCGAGGCGACTTCGCCCGGCCTGGAGGGAGTGAAGCGACGCGACAGTACGCCGCCGATCAGCGGAAACTGCCGGGGCTCGACCTGCACGTCGAGCTTGAGGTCCTGGACCGCCTTGCCGACCACCGCGCGCGAGGTCAGCAGCGCGATCTCGGTGACCGCCTGCGGCGCCGAATCGGTCAGCACCTGCGAGACCGCGTTGAGGCCTGGCAGGGTCGGGGTGTTGGACTCGACCTGGATCATCGCGTTGGCCTGGTAGACCGGTGCGGCGAGCAGGGCATAGGCGAGGCTGAGGGCGAAACCGGCGGCGGTGACGCTGGCGATCAGCCACTTGTGGTCGATAAGCGTGCCGAGTAGCGCGGCCAGATCGATCTCATCGTTATCGTCCTGAGACGGACCAGGAGCCGCGGATGTTTTCGACATTGGGGTGAGACCTGCTGAAGAGTGGATCGTGCTCTGTCAAAGATGGGCCGCCCAGCTACTCACCCCTGAGTTGATCAGCTGATAGGCCTGTTCGAAAGCGCTGCGAGGCTGCCGGTACGGATCCGGAACAGCGGTGTCGTCCTGCCATTTGCCCAGCAGGTAGGTCTTGCCGCGTGCGTGCGGCGCCAACTGCAGCACCGCGTTGAGGTGTTTGCGCTCCATCGCCAGGATCAGGTCGGCCGAATCGATCATCGCGCGATCGATCTGCCGCGCCACGTGCGACTCGCCGTTCAAGCCGTGCTCGTTGAGCAGGGCTTGCGCGGTGGCGTCGATCGGATGGCCGACCACCGCGGCCAGGCCCGCCGATTCGACGACGATGTTCTTGCCTTTCAGGCGCTCACGCAGAAGCACTTCAGCGGTCGGACTTCGGCAGATGTTGCCGATGCAGACCATCAAAACCCGGTTGAACACGTGCGCTGAGTCTCACCTTGGATGGGGCATCGGAACGGCCCGGGAAAAGTTTCGACCTCGCATGCGCGACGCCGGCGGCTGCAGAATCATCGGGCCAGGCGGTGCGACCGTCGGGCCCCTCGTCCGGCTCCGTGCCGTCGGCGATTCGATGCACGCAACATGTTGCAGTGCGCCGAAAGTGACGGTGCGGAATGTAAGAGCTGATTCTTGCAGGGTCAACACGAAGCAGGCCCGTGACATCGAAGACGTGACGCCAGTCACTCGGCGATTGCGCGCATCCGATTGGCTTCGCTTCGTATATACCGAGTTTTTAACGCTGTTTTGACGGAATTGGATTTATCTGCGCGCTTGTCGCATGAAGGGCGTCGTCGATGAAGAGTCGGAGCGTTCGTGTATCTCGCGCCGGTTCCGCCGGTTTCGATTCGTTCTTGCGAATGCGAAATCCGTTCTTCGACGATGTCATCCGTATGCAACATGCACGGCATCGGCGATGGAGGATCGGCGATGCGGTCAGGTATCGCAACGCGAAACCTAAGCCTTCGCTGAACATCGCCGGCGCGATCGGGTGTATGCGCAGCGCGCGCAAGGCCTTGCCGCAAGCGATACGGCGATTGCGCATCGCATCGCAACGCGGCGAAAACGTGATGCGGTACCGTTTGCCCGAGCCCACATGAACGGCGAAGGGCCATTCGCCGCGCGCTGTCGCTATACTTCGGCCAGGGGACTGCACTGCTAACGATCGTATCCGCTAGGAGCCCACGTCTCATGAAGTACCTCGCCCGTGTTGTCGCAGGCCACCGCGCCGATCCACCGGACCGCGCCCCCGGCTTCGCTACCCGCAGCATCCCGCGCTGTGCATTGGGCCGCACCGGATCGACCCCCCTTTCACCGTCGAGCCCCTCGGCCGCCGCTGCGCCACGGCTCCAGGCGATGGATGCCGGCGGCGATCGCGTCGAAAGGGCCTGCGGGGTCCTCTGACGCGGCATCGTCGGCAGCGGCCGGCCTTTCCACCGAACTCCCATCGACATCCCTGAAGTCGGCCGTCCTTTCGACAGGCCGATGTACGAACCCGTCCGGCGCATCGAACGCGCTCGCGACAACGAGAGATTGAACCGCATATGAGAAAGCTTTCTGGCTGGGTGGCGATCGCCGCCGCCGTCGTCGGACTCAACGGCTGCATGTGGGCCCCCGGCCAACACATGAGCCCGAAGCAGTTCGTGAGCGACGCGTCGCTCGACGAAGACCACGTCGAGATCGTGCCGATCACGCCGAAGCTGTTGGCGATGGACAAGGCCGAGGCGCCGGTGGCGGAAGTGCCGGCAGAGCTGTTGGCCTACAAGCCCGAGCCCTACCGCATCGGCGCCGGCGACACGCTGTACATCACCATCTGGGACCACCCCGAACTGACCTCGCCGGCCGGCACCCAGCAGCAGACCGCGGCCAACGGCCGCATGGTCGGGCCGGACGGCACGCTGTTCTATCCCTATATCGGTTCGCTGCAGGCGCAGGGAAAGACCATCGACGAACTGCGCAATTTGATCACCGCGAAGATCGCCCAGGTGATCGAAAGCCCGCAGGTCGACGTCAGCATCATCGATTACGGCAGCCAGCGCGTGACCCTGCAGGGCGCGTTCGTGAAGACCGAGCGCCAGTCGATCACCGCCACGCCGCTGACCCTGTCGCAGGCGATCGGCAGCGCCACCATCGACCCCTTGCGCGCGGACCTGTCCGGCCTGGTGCTGACGCGCGCCGGCCAGCACTACCGGCTCGATCTCGACGCGCTCAACCGCGGCAAGCAGATCGCGCCCGAGATCTACCTGAAGGCCGGCGACCATATCTATCTGCCGTACAACGACCGCAAGGAAGTCTATGTGGTCGGCGAAGTGATCCGGCCGATGGCGATCAACTTCAAGACCAGCGACATGACCTTGTCGCAAGCGCTCGGCCGCACCGGCGGACTCAATCCGCTGACCGCCAAGGGCGATGCGGTGTACGTCATCCGCGGCACCGAGGACATGCAGAAGCAGCCGGCCAAGATCTATCACCTCAGCGCGAAATCGCCGGCGTCCTATGCCCTGGCGAGCCAGTTCACGGTCCGCGCCGGCGACGTGGTGTTCGTCGGCCCGGCCGGGGTGACGCGCTGGAACCGATTCGTCAACCAGCTGTTGCCGTTCTCCAACATCCTCAACAACTCCGCGAATACGCAGGACCTCCTCGAGCGCTGAGCCGGGAGTTCGAGCAGCAAGGCGAACGAGCGGATGGGTAATCGCAGCACCAATGCAGCGCTCGTGGGCGGCCGATTCCTGCGGACGACCACGCTCGCGCGCGGGTTCGCCCGAAGGTTCGCCGGCACTCTCGCCGCGCGGCTCGCGCTCGCGGCGCTCGTGTCGCTCGCCTGGTACGGCGCCTCGGCCGGCGCGCAGACGCGGGTCGCGGTGAGCGGCGCGGTCGAGCGTCCCGGCGAGCAGGCGTATCCCGGCCGGGCCCGGTTGCGCGACGCGGTGCTGGCGGCACGGGTGCGGCCGCAGGCTTACGTGGCCGGCGCGGCCTGGCTGCGTCCGAGCCTGGTCGAAGCGCAGCGGCGCTTCCGGGTCGGCGTGCTGTTCGATCTGTCGCAGGTACGCGCGGACGCGAACGCCCGCAACGACGCGGGTCTGCTGGCGCTGAGCGAGCGCATGGCCGCCACGGTGCGGGCGCTGCCGGCGACCGGTCGCCGCATCGTCTCGCTCGACATGAACGTGCTGGAACGCGATCGCGCCAGCAATGCGCCGCTGGCCGAAGGCGACCGCCTGCATTACCCCGAGTTGCCGAAGGAGCTGCGCGTCGTTGGCGCCGTCGCCAAGGACTGCGTGCTGGCGCATGCGAGCTGGCGCAAGGTCTTCGACTATCTCGAAGAGTGCCCGGCCGCGGCCGAGGCCGACCGCGATCGGGTATACCTGGTCCACCCCGACGGCCAAGTCAGCGAGTACGGCATCGCCCTGTGGAATCGCGGCGAGCCGCTGTGGCCTGCGGCGGGCACGACGATCTATGTGCCGATCGATCAGCGGCGCGTGCGGCGGATCGCGCCCGACCTCAATCGCGAGTACGCCGAGTTCCTGGCCACTCAAATCTTGCCCGACGCGGGCAGTGTGGCGCCAAAACCCGAAGCGGGCGCCGGCGACGCCGAAGCGGGGCCGTTCTGAACACCGACCGTCCGCCACCGCGCCACAGCCAGTTCGCGCTGTTGGTGGTCGCCACGCTGGCCGCGCGGTTCGCCCATGCCGGCGACCAGGCGCCGACCCAGGGCGACTTCGGCGGCGCCGGCCTGTGGCAGACGCCGACCGCTCGCATGGCCGATGCCGGCGAACTCGCGTTCTCGGTCAGCCGGGTCGAGCCGTACGCGCGCTACAACTTCACCGCCCAGCCCTTGTCGTGGCTGGAAGGCAATTTTCGCTACACCCGTTTCGACGACGACGCGGCGCCGTTCGTCGATGGCCGCCGTTCGAACTCGGCCAAGGCCTTCGACGCCAAGATCCGCCTGAGCCGCGAGAGCCGGTACATGCCGGAGGTGGCGGTCGGTGCGCGCGACATCGCGGGCCGGCGCTATTTCTCCAGCGAGTATCTCGTCGCCAGCAAGCGCTTTGGACCGGTCGATGCCAGCCTCGGTCTGGCCTGGGGCCATCTCGGTGCGCGCGGCAATCTGTCCAACCCGTTGTCGGCGCTCGACGACCGCTTCGATCACCGGCCTTCGCGCGGCGGCGTGTCCGACGCGCGCTACCAGTTCGACCGGCCGCGGTATTTCCACGGTCGCGCCGCGGTGTTCGGCGGCGTAACCTATCGCCCGGCCGGCAAGCCCTGGGAGGTGAAGGTCGAGTACGACGGCAACGACTATCGGCACGAGCCCGGCCCGCGCCGGATCGAGCAAAGCTCGCCGTTCAATGTCGGCGTGGTCTATCGCCCCAACCGCCATCTCGACCTGAGCCTGGGCTTGCAGCGCGGCAATACCGCCTCGTTCGCGCTGACCCTGCACACCAATGCCGCCCGCCTCGCCGAGCCGCTCAAGGCCCCGCTCAAGACCAAGGACCCGCCGCCGATCGCGCGTCGTTACGGCGATGCCCCGGCGGTGCCGGTGATGGCCGATGCGGCGCCGGCAGCGGATTCCTCGGCTGCGGCCGCAGTGGGAGCAGGGCTCGCGGCGACGACGGTGACATTGCGCGCTTCGGGGACCCTGGCCGAGGCGGGCGTCGCTTCGCCGTTGCCGCAAGCGCCACCCTTTATGGATCTCGCGCCGCCGTACGCAGTCGGTAATGCCGGCGCAACGCGTCACGCCGACTTGCCGCATACCGCGGCGACACAGACCTCAGCGTCGCAGGCGTGGCCCGAGCCGACCGCGCCGGAGCAGGTCGACTGGGAGCAGGTCAGTCGCGAGCTGTACGACAACGCCGGCGTAAGGGTCAGCAAGATCTCGCGGCGCGGCAGCGAATTGTTCGTCACCGGCGAGCAGACCCGCTATCGGCATTCGGCCAAGGGCCTGGGCCGCACCGCGCGGATCCTCGACAACCGGCTCGACGGTTCGGTCGATTGGTACACCCTGGTTTCGACCCGCGCCGGCATGGAAGTGGTCGAAACCAGCGTGCAGCGCGAACGCTTCGGCGAGTTGCTCGACGGCGAGGCCGATCTGAAGAGCTTCCGCCTCGGGGTCGAGCGCAATCGCCCGCAGGCGCGTCGCGAAGACTTGTTGTACCGGGCGCCGCTCGACCGCTACAGCGGCGGACTCGGCCTCAGCCTCGGCCATGAGCTCAGTGCGCCCGATACCGCGGCCTTGTACAAGATCGGCATGGCCTACGACGCCGACTACCGATTCGCGTCGAACCTGTGGCTGAGCGGCCGGATCGAGGCCCTGATCGCCGACAACTACGACCGCTACGGCGGCGGCGCGACGACGAGCCTGCCTCGCGTGCGCAGCGACGTACGCGAGTACGTGACCTCGTCGCGGGTGACCCTGCCGCAGTTGCAGCTGACCGCGGCCGGTTCGCTCGGCGCCGACTGGTACGGCATGGCTTATGTCGGCATGCTCGAAAGCATGTACGGCGGCGCCGGCGCCGAGACCCTGTACCGTCCGTTCGGGCAACGCTGGGCGATCGGTGCCGACGTCAACTGGGTGCGTCAGCGCAGCTTCGACCAGGACTTTTCGTTCCGTCGTTACCGCACCGTCACCGGCCACGTCAGCGCCTACATCGACACCGGTTATCAGGACGTCACCGTCAAGCTCAGCGCCGGACGCTATCTGGCGCGCGACTGGGGCGCGACCGTCGATGTCTCGCGCCAGTTCGACAACGGCGTGCGGATGGGCGCCTATGCGACGTTCACCGAGTACTCGCCCCGACGGCCCGGCGACGGCGGTTTCGACCGCGGCTTGTATCTGTCGATCCCGTTCGACCTGGCCCGGCAGCGTTCCAGCCGCAGCCGCGCCGACTTCGCCTGGTCGCCGGGTATCCGCGACAACGGCGCGCGCTTGAACAAGCGTTACGGCCTGTACTCGCTGACCGAAGACCGCGATCGCGCCAGTTTCTCCGGCAACCTGCACCGCATCGTCGAATAGGCGACACGGTCCGGGGCCGGTCCGCGCCTTCGATCGACGCTGTGATGCACAGCGGATATGCCGTGCACGGGCGTAAGGGCCGATACGGCGGGGGACGCGGCAAGAGCGGGCCCGGTCAGTGCGGTGCCGCGATGCGTGGTGTCGGCAGGTGCGCACGACCGGATGTCGTCCGCGGGAGGGGGGCGATTTGCATGAACCCGGCGTGGTGCTGCGGCCGGCGTGACATTCGCAGGGCGTTTGCCGGATCATGGCGTCGGCGACATCTAACGAGGAGCAATGCCCGATGGCCGATCGCGAACGACGCGGAACCGAACAGCCCAGCACCGTGGCGCTGCGCGCCGGGCTGACCCGCGAGCAATTGGACGCGTTGACGACCCTGGAGCATTTCCGCTGGGAATTGCGTTTCGTGCGGCGGCCGCTGTTCCGCGAGCCGGTACCTGTGGTGTTCCACCCCGACGGCGAGCGGTTTGCGGTGTTGGAGCCGGATGGGTCGCTCAATGAGAATCCGGGGTTCGAGATTCGTCGTTGAGGGGACGGTGGGGGCATGGTTGGGCTTCCTGGTTGGACTGGCGTTCGTCCGCTCCGGCACCGGACTCCGTGTCCAGCCACTGCAGGAGCGGCATGAGCCGCGACCGCGGGACGCGCAGAGACACCAATGCTTGTGTCGCCCATCGAGGCGGCGTGCCTTCGCCAGGGTAGGAGCGGCGCAAGCCGCGACATCGCTGCGGCGGTCTTGCGGCGCCTCTCTCTCATCTAATAGATCAAGATCAAGATCAAACGCAAAGCTTCCGCCACTAAAGCGGCGGGTTACTTTCTTTTGTCGAGCAGCGAGACTCCCTGTAGGAGCGGCGTGAGCCGCGACCGCGGGACGCGCAGAGGTGCCAGGGCGGATGTCACCCATCGAAGCGGCGTGCCTTCGCCAGGGTAGGAGCGGCGCAAGCCGCGACATCGCTGCGGCGGTCTTGCGGCGCCTCTCTCATCTAATAGATCAAGATCAAGATCAAACCCAAAGCTTCCGCCACTAAAGCGGCGGGTTACTTTCTTTTGTCTAAAGCAACAAAAGAAAGGTAACCAAAGAAAAATGCTTCTCTTTGAATCAAGGGCCCGCACGACCGATGCCGGCGCGGTGATTTTTCATACGGGACATCCCTGTCCCGATGAAAAACGGCCTGCATCCCTGCGGGCCGCCCTCCGGGTCTTCTATGGCCTTCGCGAGTGCGAGACGACGCAAGGCCAAGACTACCAATAGAAATCGAATAGCAGCGAGACTCCCTGTAGGAGCGGCGTGAGCCGCGACCGTGGGACGCGCAGAGGTGCCAGGGCGGATGTCACCCATCGAAGCGGCGTGCCTTCGCCAGGGTAGGAGCGGCGCAAGCCGCGACATCGCTGCGGCGGTCTTGCGGCGCCTCTCTCATCTAATAGATCAAGATCAAGATCAAACCCAAAGCTTCCGCCACTAAAGCGGCGGGTTACTTTCTTTTGTCTAAAGCAACAAAAGAAAGGTAACCAAAGAAAAATGCTTCTCTTTGAATCAAGGGCCCGCATGACCGATGCCGACGCGGAGATTTTTCATACGGGACATCCCTGTCCCGATGAAAAACGGCCCGCATCCCTGCGGGCCGCCCTCCGGGTCTTCTATGGCCTTCGCGAGTGCCGGGCGACGCACAGCAACAGCGGCCAAGGCCAAAGGCGGGATAGGGAATCAGATGCGGCAAGACCATCCCTGTAGGAGCGGCGTGAGCCGCGACCACGGGACGCGCAGAGGTGCCGGGGCGGATGTCATCCATCGAAGCGGCGAACTGTCTCCAGGGTAGGAGCGGTGCAAGCCGCGACCGCGAACTGCGGCGGGCGGCGCGGGCAAAACCAGGCTGCGCGGTCGCGAGTCACGCTCCTGCACAGGGGTGAGTTCTGCGCTTGCTGATCGAAGCGCCGCGGGTCGCTGCGATACGGTCGCGGCTTGCGCCGCTCCTAGTCTCGCGACCGCATGCTGCTTCGATTGGCGATATCGGCGTTGTCGCCGCAACGCGTGTCGTGGCCGCATCTCACGTCATAGGCCCAGCGAAGAGACGCGAGAGCGAAGGGGCGCGGCGGCCCCACCGCTCAACGCGGGAACAGGAACGGCGGATAGGGGCCGAAGAAGGGGGAGGACGGTTTTTCGTCGATGGGTTCCAGCGACGGGTCGGCGTCGCCGGCGACGATCGGGCCCTTGTCGGCCGAGGGGCCGGTCGGGCCGGTGGTCTCGCCGATGCCCAGTTCCTGGCCGCTGCCGCGTTCGCCCCACAGTACGTGGCCGCCGTACCAGGCCTGGGTGGTCACATCGACGGCCGGCTGGCCGGCGAGGTCGAAGCGCACGCCGCCGCTCTCGGCGGAATCGTCGATGCCGGGGGCCTTGGTTTCCCACGAGCCGGTCTCCGGGAAGTTCGCATGCGAGCCCTGGCCGACGTAGGACACCGGGCGGCCGTCTTCCTTCGGCGTGTCCGCCCACGAGCGCTCGGCGTTCAGACCGCCATGGGCGCTGTAGCGCACCGCGGTCGGCTGGTATTGGTCGTCGAGCTGGACGGTGATCTTTTCCCAGTCGCCTTCGTGGTTCTGCACGTCGCCGAGGCCGGGCGGGCCGTCGTTGTAGGAATAGAACAGGTGATAGGTGATGGTGTTGGTTTCGGCGTCGTATTGGTAAAGGTTCTTGCTGTTGCTCAGGTCGCCGTCGCGGACGCCGTCGCCGAGCTCTTCGTTCTGGTGGTCGAGGAACTTCTGGCTGTCGGCGCTCTTGTTGTCGGGGCCGATCTGGGCCAGTTCGTCCGCCGGCACTTCGCCGAGCCCGTGCAGTTCCTTGTCGCCCCAGAAGTCGCGCTCCTGGCGCAGGGTCGACTGCTCGATATACGTGTTCGGATCCTGCAGGAAATTTTCTTCCTCGGGATGGAAGTAGAGGATCGGGGCGTAGCGCTGGGCGAGCTCCTGCTGCTGCGCCGGCGTCAGCGCCGGCGGCACGACCGGATCGGCCGGCGGCAGGTAATGGCGGGCGGGGCCGGAAATATCGGAGGGATACATGGCACTGCTCCAGGCGCGGGAGGTCGCCGTCGCAGTGTAGTGATGCGGTTCCGGCGCCAGCATCCGGGCTGACCCTAGGGCGGGGCGGCGGTAATCGGAACGGCACCCGACAAGACCGTGCCTGCGATGTCGAAGGGGCCGGCCCGGGAGACGCCCGAGGTCGCGCGGGACCGGGGCTCGACCGCCCAACGTCGATCGATCCGGGTCGCCGTTCTGCGGAAGCGCGACCTGTACAGAACGTGACCGGGAGTGACCGGGCTGGGCGAGGTGTGACGGATAGCGTCAGTAGTGTGACATTGGTCCCATGTCGATCACGTATATTTAACAAGCAATGTGCCGGACGTCACGTCTTGGCACGCTTTGTGCGTTTTCATCGCCTGCGCCCGGAGCCCCGGCTCGCCTTCGACCTCCCTGGAACCCAACAATGCGAACGCTCACGAAGTCCCTTTTGGCCCTTTCGCTGCTTGCCGCCGTCCCGATGCTCGCCCAAGCCGAGTCGCAGTACAGCACCGGCACCGGCACTCCGATCACCGCCAGCGCCAAGCTGGACTTCCAGATCACCATTCCGAAGATCCTGTTCCTGCGCGTCGGCAGCGGCGCGGATTACACCACCAACACCACGGTCAACCAGATCGCGTTCGTCGTTCCGGCCGCCCAGGTCGGTATCGGCGGCGCCGGCATCGCGGCCACCGCCGCCTCTGGCGACCTCAACGACGGCAAGGTCACCGCCAAGCTGGTCGGCAACAACGGCACCATCACCCTGACCTCGACCACCCTGGGCGCGCTCAGCAACGGCGTCGCCGGCGACACCATCTCCTACAGCCAGATCGAGGCGACCGAGGCCGTGCTGACCTCGGCGACGGCGTTGCCGCATCCGACCCTGGCCGACGGCGCGACCACCACGACCACAGTGGTTCCGGGCACCGGCAAGCTGGTCAACCGCGACGCGACCTGGACCTACAAGTACAAGAACGCCAACGTCGTAGCCCCGGGCGTCTACGGCGGCGTCAATGCCAACAACAGCCGCGTGACCTACACCGCTTCGATGCCGTAAGCGGCAAGCCGGACAGCTGTTTTGACATCCGCGTTCGCGGCAACGGCCCCGGCTCGATCCGCATCGACGGGCATGCCCCCGGCTTGATGCGCAGCCGTGGCAACGCTCCGGACCGCCCCGAACCGCGGGGCGGCTCCGGTCCGTCCCGCGGCAGCGACGACGACAACGACTTTCGAGGTCCGACATGGCTTTGCACTTACGCCCGGCGTGCTGGGTGCTGCTCTTGCTCGCGCTGGGCTGGTTCGACACCGCCCAGGCCTTCGTCGTCACCATCTCGCCGGGCGCGCGCATGGTCTACCTGCGGGTCGGCAACGGCGTGTTCACCGGCAATTACTCCACCGGCGGCACGCCCGGCCGCGGCGGGGCGATCAACAAAGTCTCGGTGACCGTGCCCGCGGCGGTGCTCGGCAACGGCACCGACCAGGTCATGACCACCGACGCAACCCAGGCCAACAGTTCCTACGACGGCTTCGCCTTCTGCAACGTGCCGGCGCAGATCTACGTCGGCGGGTTCTATCGTCTGCCCGGCAGCACCGGCACCGCGACCCTGACCGCGACCGCGCCGGCGGCGGGCCTCAGCAACGGCGCCGGCAGCACCATTCCGTTTTCGCAGATCAGCTGGACCAGCAGCGGCAACAACGACACCGGCGCCCAGCCGATCCTGGCCGGCACCTTCACCGGCGGCCCGCAGACCCTGGCGAGTTTTCCGGTCAACACCTGGCGCGAAAGCTGCCACACCTTTCGGTACGCCAACGACGCCGTCGTCGCCTCCGGCACCTACACCGGCCAGGTGGTCTACACCTTGAGCGCGCCATGAGGCGGGTCCTCGCCGCCGGCCTGTTGTTCGCCGCGATGTCGCCGTCGTACGCGGGCACTCATCGCGTCGACGACAGCGCCAGCCAGGTCACCGCCAACAGCTTGCGCATGCAGTGGGATTCGGTCGCCCCGCGCAGCGGCGAGCGGCCGACGGTGTCCGGCGCGCTGACCGTGTGGGTGCGCTTGAACCTAGCGCCCTGGCAAGGCCGCAGTGGCCGCGTCTACATGACCCTGCCGCCGCAGGCCAGCGGCCCGATCACCGCCGCCTGGACCACCCAGGGCCGTTTGCTGCCGGGCAGCCTGCGCGCCGGCGAACGCACCCTGGTCTACAGCGGCGTCATGCCGGCCGGCCTGCTCGACGACACCATCCGCCTGACCATCCAGGCCGACGGACAGAAGCTGGTCCGCACCGAACAGCTCAATTTCTCCTTCGAAATCGACGTGGAAGACCTCTGATGCGTACCGCTGTCCTGCGCCATGCCGCGACCTTCGCGGCGCTCGCGCTCGTGTCGTCCTCGATCGCAGCACCGAGCTTCGCCCAGGGCTTTTCCGCCCTGGTCTCGCCGCCGCGCTTCGAAGGCACGGCCAAGCCCGGCACCACCTATCGCAACGTGGTCGAGATCTCCAACATCTCCAATGCGGTCGGCCGCTACACCTTGAAGACCGCCGACTGGCATCTCGATGCGCAGGGCGCAGCGGTATTCGACGAGGCGCTCGCGGCCGACAGCTGCCGGCCCTGGGTCGGGCTGGAAGCGGCGCAGATCGAGATCGCGCCGAACGGCAAGCGCCGGTATCGCTTCGAAGTGGCGGTGCCGGCACAAGCCGCGCCGAGAGAATGCCGTTTCGCGATCCTGCTCGAAGGCGCGCCGGAGATGGTCGGCGATCAGCTCACCGTGCCGGTGTTCGGTCGCATCGGCATCATCGTCTATCTCGGCGTCGGCGAGGTCGCGGCGCAATTGCAGCACCTGGCCAGCCAGGTGCGCGAAGTCGACGGCCGGCGACTGCCCGTGCTCGACATCCGCAACACCGGCCAGGCGCATACCCGCCTCGAAGGTCTGGTCGACGGCACCGATGCGAGCGGCCGCAAGTTCGCGCTCGCACCGTCGAGCCTGCCGATCCTGCCCGGCGAAACGCGTTCGATCGCGCTGGTGCCGGAAGGCGACGACCCGGCCACGCCGGCGCCGCCGATCGTGTATCCGCTGAGCCTCAAGGGCGCTCTGGAATGGGGCGGCCAGCGCCTCGTACTCGACCTACGCATCGATAAATGAAACCCGCCCGCAGGTTCGTCCGGCGCAGACTGGCGATCTGCGTCGCCTGTACGCTCGTCTCGGTCGCGCCCGCGGTGTCGGCGGCCGACGCGTCGGCGCCGGTGTACCGCGACCGCATCATCGCCGCGCAGGCCTTGGCGCCGTTGCCGCCCGACGAAGACGAGGCGGTCGACGGCGACGGCCTGCCGCGTTCGTTCCGGGTCGAACTCAACGCGGCATACACCGAGCGCGGCGCCGAGCATTTCGGCGAGCAAGGCCTGGCCGCCGGCGGGTTCTGGGAAACCGCGAACTGGGGCAGCCTGTCGCTCGACGCGACCGTCTTCCACAGCGACCGCGACCGTTTCGCCGACGACAGCGGCTGGGGCGGCGCGGCCACCGTGTGGCAGCGCAACCTGTTCGTCGACGGCGGCTGGCGCCTCGACAACGGCCTGGGCGTGATCAATACGCCGGCGTCGCAGTTGCAGCGCAACCAGTACCGTTTCTTCCTGCCGAGCGTGGCGATGGCCGGCCTGAGCACGCAATGGACCCGCGATGCCGGCGGCCTGAGCGTGTACGGCGCGGTCGGCCGCGCCGGCCTCTACAACGGCACCCGCGTGGTCGGCTTCGACGTCGCCGACGGCCACGTCGGCGCGTTCGGTGCGCAATGGCGGGGCGGGGCGGGCTGGACCCACGCGGTCTCGGCGCTGAGCACCGACGGGCGGATCGTGCCCGACGAGCTCGGCGAGCCGGGCCTGATCGACCGGCCCAGCCAGGCCGCGCACTGGGCGAGCGCCTGGCAGTCCGATCGCGACGCGGTGCAAGTGAACCTGCTCGGCAGCCACGACGGCCGCGGCAACGCCACCGGCGCCTGGATCGACGCGAGTGCGCGACGCGGCCGCTATCGCCATCACTACGGCCTGTTCTCGCTCGACCCGGGCCTGAGCTGGGGCGCGTCGCCGATCAACCAGGACGTGCGCGGCGGCTATTACCGCCTGGCCTATCAATACGGCCGCTGGAGCTGGAACACCGGTCTCGACGACATCCGCTCGATCAGCGGCGCCGGCTTCGACGGCCAGTACGCGACCGCGTTCGCGCGTTACCAGGCCAGCAGCGTGCTCGGCTACGGCGGCAGCCTGAGTCTGCGTCACAACGACGACGACACCTATGCGGCGCAGTTGTTCGCCGACCGTCGCAGCGGCTGGGGCCAGACCCGCATCCAGCTCGATCACGCCGGCGGCGCCGGCGGGGTCGGGCGCAGTTGGCAGGCCAGCATCGACCAGGCCTTGCCCTTGCGCGAAGGCCGGCGCCTGTCGGTGTCGCTGGGTTACGGCGAATGGGGCGAGCGCAACGAGACCCCGGCCGGGGCGCCGATCCGCACCACCACCCGCACCGCGACCTTCTCGATGTACGGCGGGGTGGAACTCGGCGATCGCGTGTCCGTCGACGGCACCGCGCGCTGGACCCACGGCGAAGGCCCGGCGGCGATGCGCGGCGTCGACATGAACCTCGGCGTCAACTGGCGCATCGCGCCTCGCTGGTCGCTGACCGCGGCGCTGTACCAGAGCCAGGGTTCGCAGCGCTCGCCGTTCGCGCTCGATCCGCTGAGCGTCGATTCGCCGTTCCTGTCGCTGCCGCGCGAACGCTCGGCCTTCCTGACCCTGCGTTACGAACGCCAGGCCGGCCGCGCGCTGGCGGTAATCGGTGGCGCGCCCGGCTCGGCGGTCGGCGGCATCGACGGTTCCTTGTTCCTCGACGACAACGACGACGGCGTGCGCGCCGCCTCCGAACAGGCTGCGGCGAACGTGACCGTGGTGCTCGACGGCCGCTATGCGGTGCGCACCGACAGCAACGGCCAGTTCTCGTTCCCGCGGGTCGCGGTCGGCAAGCACACGATCGCGGTGATTCCCGACAACCTGCCGCTGCCGTGGGCGGTGCGCGACGAGCGCGGCCTGCAGTCGGTCGAAGTCGGCGTCCGGCGCAGCCAACGCGTCGACATTCCGGCGACGCGGCAGCGCTGAGGCGCATAAACGGCACGTCGAGCCGAGTGTAGGCGTTGCGGTTCGGGCCGTAGCGGCGTGGGTGTTCGGCATCCGTGAACGCCGAAGCGCCGAAGCTCCACTTCCGGTTAACCTGACCGGAGCCACCTTCGAGCCTGGATCGCTACGATCCGGGTGCAACGAGGGCGAGGTGACGCAGATGGGCAAGCACGACGACAAGGCCGGCGACCGCAGCCGCCAGGACGACGGCGGCGCACGGCCACCGCTCGGCCAGGGCCATCAGCCCCTCCCCGGCGAAAATCCGCCGCAGTCAGGCGAAGATCGGCCGTCGCGCAAGGTCCAGAACGCGGACCTGCCGCCCGGCGAAGGCCACCAGCCCTTGCCCGGCGAAAATCCTCAGGAACGGCCGCCGAAACCTTAGTGTCGTCGCGACGATGCATTGACGATGACTGCGTCCGCGCGCGCCGCGAACGGCGATGCCGCGTGCGTCGTGACGAATGCGATGCGAGCGCCATTGCCGTGACGTGAAGGACGCTATTGCCGCGGTTCACGGCGGTCCAACGAAACGCGGCCGACAATCCGTCCCTGCATCTTCATTACGGCAGGAGTAGCGCTGTGATCACTGCAAAGACTTTGATGACCCCCGACCCAGCGAGTTGCCACATCGGCACGCCCGTGCGCGAGATCGCTCGCCTGATGCTGGAAAACGACTGCGGCGAAATCCCGGTGCTGGACGAGCAGCGCAGGCCGCTAGGCGTGGTGACCGATCGCGACATCGCGATCCGCATCATCGCCAGCGGCGGCGACGGCACCGCCACCGCGGGCGAAGCGATGACCTCGCCGGTCAGGACGGTGAGCGAGGAGAGCGACCTGCGCGACTGCGTGGCGGTGATGGAGTCGGCGCAGATCCGCCGAGTGCCGGTGGTCAACGGCGCCGGCGAACTGGTCGGCATCGTTTCCTTGGCGGACATCGCCCTGGCCGGCAAGAGTCGCGCCACCGCCGAAGTGGTCAGGGAAGTGTCGACGCCGGCCGGTGCGCACTAGAACGGCGCGCGGCGTCGGATCGCCCCTGCGCAGCGGGCAAGGCCTGTCCGGTCGCCCTGTGCGCCGCACGCGGTGCGTGGGGTCGCGCATATTGAAGTGCGCGGGCATATCGAGGTGCACCGGCATACCGGGGTGCGCGGGCCGATACGGCAGGTTGGGACGGATCGCGCATACGCAAGCTGCGCCCCGGCCCTCTGGCCCATGAACGAGTTCGACGCCATCGTGGTCGGCGCAGGGCCGGCGGGCCTGACGGCGGCCACCTATCTGCGACGCTTTCACCGCAGTTGCCTGATCGTCGATTCCGGCGCGAGTCGGGCCCGGCGTATTCCGCAGAGCCACAACTGCCCCGGGTTTCCCTATGGCGTGTCCGGGGTGGAGTTGCTTGAGCGGATGAAGCGCCAAGCCACGGATGTCGGAGTGCGGTTCCAGACCGACTGGGTCGAGAAAATCATCGAGCGCGATGAACGGTTCATCGTCTCGGGACGTGAGGGCCGATGGCGCGCGCGGGCGGTGATCCTGGCCAGCGGCATGCAGGACAAGCTGCCGGCGGTGAGCTGGATCGAGGACGCGATCGCCTGCGGTGCGGTGCGCCTGTGCGCGATCTGCGACGCATACGAAGCGAGCGACCTGCGCATCGGCGTGTACGGCCCGTCTGCGGCCATCGGGCCGCACGCCCGGTTTTTGCGCGGGTATTCCGAACAGGTCTTCGTCATTCCCTGCGAGGCGGGTCCGATGCCCGCGGCCGAGGATCTGTCCGGACTGACCTGCCTGCCCGGCGGCGGCGAGCTGGTGTTCGATGGCGCACACTGCGGCTATCGCGATCCGGCCGGCGCGACGACGCCTCTCGACACGGTCTATCCCTACCTGGGCTCGGTCACCACGGCGCCGCTGGCCGCCTCGGCAGGCGCGCAACTCAGTGCGGCGAACGAGATCCTCGTCGATGCGCACCAGATGACCCGGGTGCGGGGCCTGTACGCGATCGGCGACGTGGTCAGCGGCCTGAATCAGATTTCCGTGGCGGTCGGGCACGCCGCCATCGCCGCCACCCATGTGCACAACGATCTTCCCGCGACCGTCCGGAGCTCCCGAGCATGAAGCTGTCGCCCGATCTGATCGGATGGCTCGCCTCGGCGGTGTTGATCGCCACGCTGATCCGCCAGATCGTCAAGCAGCAAGGCGACGAGCATGCCCAGGGCGTTTCCAGGTGGCTGTTCATCGGCCAGTGCACCGCGTCGGCCGGTTTCGTCGTCTACAGCCTCCTGGTCGGCAACTGGGTGTTCATCGTCACCAACAGCGCCGTGCTCTTGACCGCGGTGGTCGGCCAAGTGCTGCTCGCACGACGCAACAAAGGCGAGCGCGGAGATCGGGCGGCGGCCGAGCGGGACGCCGATGCGTTGAACGCAGCCGGCGACATGGACGACCCCGCGCGGCTCGCGCCGCAGGATCGGAATTGCCGAGACGATCGCGCGCCGCCGTTCACGTCGGCCGAATGAAGCCGATCCTATCGTCGGAAGCCTGACCCTTCCGTCGTGGTGAACGCATGTCCAGCAAGAAGGCATCCAAATCGCAGAAGCAATCTGCTTCGAAACGCAAGGCTCGTCCGGCGTCCACCGCCGCAATGGGCTCGGCGCCCGCCGAGCGCACCGCCGCGCGCCAGCGTGCGATCCAGAAAGGCATCGATGCGAAGCCGGCCACGAAAAAAGCGAGCAAGAAGGCTGCGGTACAGGCCGGGCCGAACCAGCAGCCCGAGAACCCCTTGCCGAAGCAGCATCTGCTCAAGCCCGGACGGGAGCGCGATCTCGTGCCGGCGCCGAAATTCGCAGCCGAAGGCTATCGCGGCAGCGCCAAGCTCGAGGGCATGGTCGCGATCGTGACCGGCGGCGACTCCGGCATCGGGCGCGCGGTCGCGGTGCTGTTCGCGCGCGAAGGCGCGGATATCGCGGTGTTGTACTTGAACGAACACGAAGATGCCCTGGACACCTGCCGCTACGTCGAGCAGGAAGGGCGCCGCGCGCTGGCGATCGCCGGCGACGTGCGCGAGCCGAAGTTCTGCGAGGACGCGGTCGCCCGCACCATCGCCGAGTTCGGCCGCCTCGACGTGCTGGTCAACAACGCCGCCTTCCAATTGCATTCCGACTCCCTGGAGGAGCTGAGCGACGCGCATCTGCAGGAAACCCTGCAGACCAATATCGCCGGCTACTTCCACATGGCGCGCGCCGCCTTGCCGCACCTGGGGCAGGGCGCATCGATCATCAACACCGGCTCGGAAACCGGTCTGTTCGGCAACAAGCACCTGTTGGACTATTCGGCGACCAAGGGCGCGATCCATGCGTTCACCAAATCGCTGGCCAGCCAGTTGCTGCCGCGCGGGATCCGGGTCAACGCGGTTGCGCCCGGTCCGGTGTGGACGCCGCTGAACCCGGCGGACAAGCCGGCCGAAGAAGTGGCGAAATTCGGCCAGGACAGCGACATGGGACGGCCGGCGCAACCGGAGGAAATCTCGCCCGCTTACGTGTTCCTGGCCGCCCCGGTCTGCTCGTCCTACGTCAACGGGGTGATCCTGCCGGTGATGGGCGGACCGCGAGGCTGAGCGTGGCGTCGGGTCCGGCGCGCAACTGCGAGCCCGCGCGGGCATCTTGCATCGCGTTTTGCGCGAACGCTGGCCGCCGCCGCGCACGTGCGCATGGCCCTCACGGGCCGTTGCCGAGCGATGCGGAATAGTCCGGCCATCCGTCTTCCGTCGTGGTCGTCCGCCTCCAAGGAATCCCCGCCATGAGCGACACTCCGAGCACCTTGACCCGTACTGCGCAACTGGTCGGCTTTCTGCTCAAGTACCGCAACTCGGGCGTGTTCACCGGCCTGGACTGGGAGGCCGCGACCGACCTGGAAGTGGAAGTGCCCGAGGAGGGACGGCCGGCCGACTTCGTGCGCGACCTCGAAGCGCTCGGTCCGACCTTCATCAAGATCGGCCAAGCGCTGTCGACGCGGCCGGACATGGTGCCGCCGGCGTATCTGGCGGCCCTGGAGAAAATGCAGGACGGCGTCACTGCGCTGGATGCCGGGACCATCGAGGCGGTGGTCGAGGCCGAGCTCGGCGTTCGCCTGCACAGCGTGTTCCCCGAGTTCGACTCCAAGCCGCTCGGCTGCGCCTCGCTGGCGCAGGTGCACCGCGCGACCTTGCGCGACGGCCGCGAGGTTGCGGTCAAGGTGCAGCGGCCGGACGTGGCGCAGCTCATCCGCAGCGACCTGGACACTTTGCAGATGCTGGCCTCGAAAGCCGATCAGAACACCCAGGTCGGCCGCCGCCTGCACTTCGCCGACTGGGTCCAGGAATTCCGCAAGACCGTGATGGACGAGCTGGACTATCGGCTCGAGGCCGATCACCTGGAGCGTTTCGGCGAGCACCTGGCCAAGTATTCCAACCTGATCGTGCCGCAGCCGCTGCGCGATCTGTCGAGCACGCGGGTGCTGACCATGGAACTGGTGATCGGAAGCAAGGTCACCGAACCGCTCGGGCTGCGCCGCACCGAACATTCGATGCGGCCGCTGGTGGTCGATCTGTTGCGCGGTTATCTCGACCAGATGTTCGTGCACGGCGAAATGCATGCCGATCCGCATCCGGGCAATCTGCTGATCACGCCCGATCACCGGCTGGCCATCTTCGATCTGGGCATGGTCGCGCACATCCCGCCGAAGATGCGCGGACGCCTGCTGAAGCTGGTGTTCTCGGCGGTGGACGGGCGCGGCGAAGCGGTCGCCGACGAGTTGATCGCCCTCGGCGTGCGCCTGCACGATTTCGACGAAGGCCGCTTCGTGCGCGAAGTGGGACAGCACGTGGCCCGGTATGCCGCTCACGGCCATTCGCAGGATTGGTCGGAAGGGCGGTTGTTGCTGCACCTCAGCCGCCTGAGCGCCCTGTGCGGGTTGCGCACGCCGCCGGAGTTCAACCTGCTGGCCAAAACCCTGCTCAACCTGGAAACCGTGTGCGTCGCGCTGGACCCCGGGCTGAGCCTGAAAGAGACCGTCGAGGATCATCTGCAGGGGCTGCTGCGCGACCGCCTGTTGCAGTCGCTGTCGCCGGCGAACCTGGCCAGCGAGGCGATCGAGTTGCAATCGCTGATCCAGGATGCGCCGCGCAAGGTCGGGACCGTGCTGTCGCTGTTGGCCGAGAACCGGCTGCAGGTGCGGATCACCGGCTGGCAGGATTCGGCGATCATGGAAAACCTGCAGAAGATCGCCAACCGGATCTCCGCGGGCGTGGTCGTGGCGGCGTTGCTGATTTCGAGCGCGCTGCTGCTGCGTTCCGGAGTCGGGCCGTTCCTGTTCGGTTATCCGGCATTCGCCCTGCTGTTGTTCGTGACCGCGACCGGGCTGGGGTTGGCGATCGTGGTCAGCGCCTTGCGTAACGACAAGAAGCCGCGACCGCGCGAAGAGCGCGGGACGCGTTCGTGACGCTCGGCGCGGACGGCCGTCAGAGGCGACGGCGGCGGCGCGACACCGCCGCACGGCATCGGCACGTGCCATCGGCAGCGCGGAAGACGGTTGGCATGAGCTGAATGATTCAAGATTGTTCGGTTGCCCATGTCTGGGGGCGCGTTGATCGGATTCTTATTTGATCAGAGCCGCATTTGATAGGGGCCGCATTTGATAGGAGCCGCATTTGATCAGAGCCGCATTTGATCGGAGCTGCACTTGATCGGATCCGCATCGGTTGGATCCGCATCGTTGGATCCGCCTTGGCTAGACCGCATTGGCTCGGCCCGCATTGACTGGATCCGCATTGACTGGATCCGCATTGACTGGATCCGCATGGTCGGACCATAGGCTTCGATCGATATTCATTGAGCCCGCGCGCGGTGTTAAGCGATTCTTCGCATCGCGGCGACGCGATCCACATCCTCCCGGAGCGAGGCTTGCAGGCACTGGCCATGCAAGGCCCTAACCAGGAGGCAATATGACCAATTCCACTCAAAGCCGCGACCTCAACCGCGACCCGATCAGCGGCAAACCGGGCGCGCACCCGGTCGGCGTCGGGCTGGGCGGCGCCAGCGGCGCGGCGGCCGGCGCGGTGATCGGCGCGCTTGCCGGCCCGATCGGCATGCTGATCGGCGGCGGCGTGGGCGCCATCGCCGGCGCGGCGGCCGGCAAGGACATCGCCGAGCGCATCGATCCGACCGGAGAGATCGAGTATTGGCAGAACGCCCACAGCACGAGGCCGTACCACGACTCGAAATACGATTACGCCACCGACTACGCGCCGGCTTATGCCTACGGTACCGAGGCCCGCGCGCGCCTGCACGATCGCAGCTGGGACCCGGCCACCGAGGCGGAACTGGAACGCGACTGGGCCAGTGCGCGCAACCAGTCGCGCCTGGATTGGGCCGATGCGAAGGCGGCGGTGCGCGATGCCTGGGATCGCACCGACCGCACGTACCGCACCTACGACGCGACCGACCGTTACTACCAGTCGAGATTCGATCAGGCGAGCTACCGCGACCGGGACGCGAGCTACGACGACTATCGGCCGGCTTATCGTTACGGCGTGCAGGCACGCCATGGAGCCGCCGGGCGCGACTGGGACGACAAGCTCGAAGCCGACCTGGGACGCGGCTGGGAGAAGGTCAAGGGCCAGTCCCGGCTCGGCTGGGAAAAGGCCAAGGAAGCGACCAAGGATGCCTGGCACACGGTGGAACGCGCCTTGCCGGGCGATGCCGACGGCGACGGCCGCTGACCGCACGCTGGCGACGGCCGGCCTCAAGGGGCCGGCCTCGTACAGGCCGATCGCGCGAGAGTTCGCCGGCGCCGCCCGGCGCCGGCGGACGCGGAGCAACGGGCTTCGCGCGTCGTCGGCCGAATCGACAACGTCTAGCAGGCGAGGCCGCCATGGACGGCGAGGCCGCAGACGCGGCCGGCTTCGGGTAGGTTTCGGGTTCGGTTTCGGGGCTGGCTCGACCCGTTCGGAGGTCCGGTCGGAGGCTCGTCGCAAACGCCGACAGTCCGTCGGCTTAGCACTTGGCGAGGGCCTGCGGGCAGTGTAGAAGGGCTATCCGACCTTCCACCATGACCCTGCCTCCGCGCCATGGACACTTCCATCCAACCCGCAGCCGAGCCGGCCAAGAACCGGGACGGCCTATCGCTGATCCAGCAGTCGCGGCAGCTCGAATTGCTGATCATGAGCGTCGTCGATTACGCGATCTACATGCTCGATCTCAACGGCAACATCGCCAGTTGGAACTCGGGCGGTGCACGCATCAAGGGTTACGAGGCCGAGGAGGTCATCGGCCGGCATTTCTCCATCTTCTACACGCAAGAAGATGTCGAAGCCGGGCTGCCGGCCGCTGCGCTGACCTGCGCCGCCACCACCGGGCAGTTCGAGGCCGAGGGCTGGCGGGTCCGCAAGGACGGCAGCCGGTTCTGGGCCAGCGTGGTCATCGACGCCATCCGCGAAGACGGCAAGCTGCTCGGGTTCGCGAAGGTGACCCGCGACATCACCGAGCGCAAGCGCTCCGAGCAGGCGCTCGAGGAAGCGCAGAACGCATTGCTGCAGGCGCAGAAACTGGAAGCGGTGGGCCAGCTGACCTACGGCATGGCGCACGACTTCAACAACCTGCTCACCGTGGTCGGGCACAGCCTGGAGCGCCTGCGCACGATGCGGCACGACGACGACAAGTTCGATCGCGCCATGACCACTGCGCGGCGCGCGCTGGACCGCGGGACCCGCCTGACCAAACAGCTGCTGGCATTTTCGCGTGGGCAAGTGCTGCGGCCCAAGGCGGTCGACGTCAACGCGCTGATCCGCGACGCCGAGGTGTTGCTGAGCCGGGTCTGCGACGAAAGGGTCGAGCTGTCCCTGGATTTGTGCCCGGGCTCGGCGACGATCCAGGCCGACCCGACCCAGTTGGAGGCGAGCCTGCTCAATCTGGTGATCAATGCCTGCGACGCGATCACCGGAGCCAACGGCCGGATCAAGGTCTCGACCGAAATCCATGGCGAACATTTGACCGTGTCGGTGTCCGACAACGGCAGCGGGATGACGCCGGAGGTCGCGAAGCGGGCCACCGAACCGTTCTTCACCACCAAGGAGGTCGGCAAGGGATCGGGCCTCGGCCTCAGCCAGGTCTATGGCTTCGTCAAGCAGTCGGGCGGATCGTTCGAGCTCAAGTCTGCGACCGAGGGCGGCACCACCATCGCCATGCATTTCCCGGTCAGCGGCATAGTCGAGGCGGCGGCGCAGCCAACCGTGCTGCTGGTCGACGACGACGAGAATATCCTCGACGTAGTGCAGGAGAGTTTGCGCGACGCGGGCTACGCGGTACTGACCGCGGCCAACGGCTTGCAAGCCCTGCAGATCCTGAAGGAAGAAGGCGGCAGACTCGATGTGGTGTTCAGCGACGTATCGATGCCTGGCGGCATGTCCGGGATCGAGCTGGCCAACCACGCTTATCAGGTGAGGCCTAACCTGAGGGTGATCCTGACCTCCGGGTATTCGCCGAACTGGCTGCCGGAACTGCCGCCCAACTGCGAGTTCCTGCCCAAGCCCTACGAGATGTCGGACCTCGACCGCCGTTTACGCCGAAAGCGCCGCCAAGGCGATCAGGCGGCGCCTTCGGAGTAGCGATCGGCGCGTAATGGTTTCAGCGGTTTCACGATCGCGTCGCGCGCCTGTCGCTGGCCTGAGAGCCGCCACCGGGACCGCTATCGAATGCGGTCCCGGTGGCATCACGATCCAGGGCGGAAACGGCGCTTACGCTCCCGCGTCAGGCGACCGGGCCCCGGCCGCGGCCGCGGAAGAACGAAACCGCGGCCAGGATCAGAAACACGATGAACAAGATCCAGGCGATGTTGCTGGCGGCGCCGGCGATGCCGGTAAAGCCGAGCACGGCGGCGACCAAGGCGATGACCAGGAAGACTACGGCGTAACTGAGCATGTCATGTCTCCTTCTTCGGTGGTTCGATATCGGGGCGGGTCGGTGTGGCTATTTCGAATTAGCTGGTAATCGGATCTTCAGCTTTGCGCCTTCCTTGACCCATGAAACGTGTTAACGGCTGGTGCCGCGGTCGCTATCGGCCGACCGGGGGCGCGCGTCGTCATGAGGAGCGTGCTCGGCCGGTTGCTTCGCATGCGGCTTCTGAGCTTGCGGCGGGTTGCGCTGCGGTTCGCGCAGATGATCGCCTCGGCCCTGCGGGTTGTGGCCCTGATGCCTGGTGTCGGCCATGATGGTCACCTCGTCGTTTGCCGATCCGGATAGGTTCGGGTGATACCGACACTGAGCCATGGCTTGTTAACCAGCGGTCGCGCGGTGGGGGCCTCGGGTTCACTACGCCGAAACAAAGACCGCGCGATGCGTGCCGCCGCTCGCGCCGGTCATGCGGTCACGGCCGCGACGCGTTGTAGATGAACTGTTCATGCATGCAACGGCGCGACGTAGAACGTGCGAGCTCGATCCCGGGCCGCTACTGCCGCGCCGCGCCAGCGGGCGCGCGTTGGCAATGTCCGAGCCGATGAGCGAAATAGCGTTCCATCAGGGTCGTAGACAGGTTGTGCAGCGCTAATTCGATGCGAAACGGCGTGCGCGGATTGCGGTCGAGCAGGCGGGCGATATGGAAGCCGACCGGCTTGACCCCTTGCTTGTGCACGTAGATATCGAAGCCGCGATAAAACGGGTCGGCGAGCTGGGCGTCGAGCCGTGCCAAGGTCGCCTGCGCGGAAGCGGGAAGTCCGGCGCGCAATGCCGGGTCGCGCTCATGCAACAGGCGCTCGAAGAAGCGCTTCGAGCGGTACGGCTGCAGCGCGCGTGCGAGACGCCATATCTCGAGATTGCGCCGGTTGTAGAACTCGAACCCGCCATGCCGCCGCAGCGCGGTTGCGGCCTGCGCGCTGACGTCGTAGACCACGAAGTTCTCGGCCTGGTTGTTGATGTCGTCCAGGCTGCTGCGATCGAACACATGGAACACGAAGCCGGGGCGGCCCATGAACGCCTGGCGGCCCTGGCGCGCGGCGGCGACGGCGCGGCCGTCGCGGACGAAGCGGCCGGACGAACTGCCGAGCAGGATGCTGCGGGTGGAATGCAAGCGGTTGAAAGTGCCGATGACGATTTCGTCGGCGTCGAACTCGGCATCGAATCCGGCCATGCCGTACAGCTCGGCCTGCGCTGCGTACTGGGCGATCTGCCGCCCGAGCCCGCATTCGCCGCGGACGTGGCCGCGATAGAACCCCTCGATCGCGCGCGAGTTGGCGCCGTTGGGCCGATAGCCGCGCCCGAACCAGGAGATCGGTCGCCAACCGTCGCGGCCCGGGCCGCTGGCGCCGAAGCCGATCCATCCGAGTTGCACGGCGGAAAAACGAAAACCGCGATTGCCGACCAGGCGGTCCACCGCGCGGCGTGTCGCCGCGCCGAGCTGGAAATCGTAGGCGCAGACGGTAGCCGGATGCTGCAGCAGGCGGTCGTACAGACGCTCGCGCGCGCCGGCGTCGAGTCGGCGGGGAATCTCGACCCGCAGATCGCCGGCCGTACGGGCCGCGTCCAGATCGGCGCGGTCGCAGGGCGCGCCGGCCTCGATCTCGACCTGCGCCGAATCACCTGCGACGAATCGCCAGCCGAGTTCGCGCAGCAGGCGCGCCTTGCACTGCGCCGATGCGGCCGTAGCGTCCGCGCCGAGCGCCTGCGCCAAACCTAACGCCGCCACGACGGCGAAACGCAGACGCGCGCTACGACTGGACTCGGACCGGGCCTGCGCCGCCTCGGTGGCCATGCGCTGCTCCTGGAAGGAAGCCCGCCTGGGGCGTCGCGTCGATCCTGCGCCCGGCGAAGTTAAGGCCGCGTGGCATGCGATGCGGTCATCGCGCCGTTGCCTCGGTCGTCGACCCCGGTGCGCCGCGCGTTCGTCACAACTGGCTCTTCAGCGGCAGGATGAACTTCTCCGCCAAGCGCTCGCTCCATGGGCGCTGCTGCCAGTGTTCCAGGGTATACGGCCGGGCCTGCTTCAGGTCGGCCTCGAACACGCCGGTCATGCGTTCGGCGAAACCGCTGTCGTAGACGTTGAGGCTGGCCTCGTCGTTGAGCCGGAACGAACGTATGTCGAAGTTGGTCGAACCCACCGAGACCAAGTGCCGGTCCACGATCAGCATCTTGACGTGCATCATCGTCGGCTCGTACTCGTGAAACTCGATGCCCGCGCGCAGCAGCGGTTCCCAGCCGGCTTTCGAGGCCAGCCGGACCGCGTCGGAATCGGTATGCCGGCCCGGCACCAGGATGCGGATGCGCACGCCGCGGCTGCGCGCGGCCAACAGGGCGCGCGCGATCAGATCGTCGGGGACGAAATAGGCTGCGGCCAGATCGATCGAACGCGAGGACGCCGCGATCGCCATCAGATACATCAGGTGCATGCTGTCGCTGCCGCCGGCCGGCGAGCTGAGGAACATCTGCGCATCCATCTTGCCTGCAGCGGGCAGCGGCGGGTAATAGGCGGCGCCGTTCAACACCTGGCCGGTGGTCTTGATCCAGTTGTCGCTGAAGGCCGCCTGCATCTGCGCGGCCACCGGGCCGCGGACCATGAAGTGGCTTTCGCGCCAGTGCTCGGGGTCTTGCGCGTGGCCGAGCCATTGATCGGCCACGCCCACGCCGCCGGTGAACGCGGTCGCGCCGTCGACGACGAGAATCTTGCGGTGGGTGCGGTTGTTGATACGGTCCAGGCTGTGCCACGCGATCGGCCGGTAGCGCTGCACGCGCACCCCGGCGCGCTGCATCTGTTCCAGCAGGACCGGGTCCATCTTCGCGCTGCCCAGCCAGTCGACGGTGAGGTGCACGCGCACGCCGGCGCGGGCGCGCTCGGACAGGGCGTCGCTGAACTGCTTGCCGATCTTGCCGGACCAGTAGATGTAGGTCTCGAAGGTGATGGTGCGGCGCGCCGAGCCGATCGCCTGCAGCATCGCCGGAAAGATCTCGTCCCCGTTCTGCAGATCGACCACGTGGTTGCCGGACAGCAGGGCGGGCCCCAGCATGACCCCCATTTCCTGGCGGAACTGCGGGTCTGTCACGGCGTAGCGGTGCTCGGGCATGCGATGCAGGCGCTTCTCGGGCCCGGCCAGATTGACCGCGAGCCAGCCCAGCAAGACCGTGACCAGCACGGTGACGACGATGGCCGAGACGACTTGCTTTCGGGTCCAGCGTTCAGACATGAGTAGCGACCGTGAAGGGCGAGCGCGGTGGTTCCAGCAGTCCGAGGATCGGCCGCGCACTGTGGAGCCCGTGCGAAGTTCCGGGGGTGGGGCCGGCGCAGCGGGGCGTGAGGCGACGCGGTCGACTTGGGCCGCTCGTACCCAGGCGCTGCTGGATCAGCGTCGAGACCTGTCCGTGTAGAAGCGACGTGAGTCGCGACCACGGGACGCGCGGAGATGGCAACGCCGTCGTCATCCCTCGAAGCCGCCGCGCTTTCGCGGGGTAGGAGCGGCGCGAGCCGCGACATCGCTGTGCCGATCTCGCGGCGCATCGCTCATTCGAACGAGATCAAGATCAAGATCAAACCCAAAGCTTCCGCCACTAAAGCGGCGGGTTACTTTCTTTTGTCTAAAGCAACAAAAGAAAGCTAACCAAAGAAAAGTGCTTTGTTTTGAATCACAAGCCCGCACGATCGGTGCTTGCGCGGTGATTTTTCATACGGGACCTCCCTGTCCAGATGAAAAACGGCCTGCATCCATGCAGGCCGCCCTCCAGGTCTTCAATGGCCTTCGCGAGCGCTCGGCGACGCACGGCAACAGCGAAGGCGAAAGTGACCTATGGAAATGCGGGGTGCGGCGCTCCCGCCCCTGTAGGAGCGGCGTAAGCCGCGACCGCGGGGCGCGCTGGCACGCCAAGGCCGAGGTCATTCGTCGGAGCGGCGAACTTTCGCCGGGGTAGGAGCGGCGCAAGCCGCGACATCGCTATACCGATCTCGCGGCGCATCGCTCATTCGAACGAGATCAAGATCAAGATCAAACCCAAGGCTTCCGCCACTAAAGCGGCGGGTTACTTTCTTTTGTCTAAAGCAACAAAAGAAAGGTAACCAAAGAAAAGTGGTTTGTTTTGAATCACAAGCCCGCACGATCGGTGCTTGCGCGGTGATTTTTCATGCGGGACATCCCTGTCCCGATGAAAAACGGCGCGCATCCCTGCGCGCCGCCCTCCGGGTCTTCGATGGACTTCGCTAGTCCGAGGCGGCGCGCGGCCGCAGCAAGGGCAACATCCTTGCGGCAACGGCAACGGCAACGGCAACGGCAACGGCAATGCAAGGCGATGCAAGGCAAGGCAGCGGCATCCCCAAGCCCCTTTCAAAGGGGACGGCCTGTGGCCTGGCTCGCCGGACGACGGCAGCCATGCGGTCCTTGCCGGTTGCCGGTCCGGAGGCATGGCGGCTGGAAAATCATGCGGCGACGCAGCACAATCGTGCTCCGACCGTGTCAGGGATCGACCGCATGAGTGCAATTCGTATCGCCGTCCTCGCGAGTCTGCTTGCGTTGGTGGCGCAGCGCAGCGTGGCGGCCGAGGCCGTCGCCGTCGTGCGGACGCCGCCTACACAGGCGCAGTCCGATTGCCGGCGCCTGTTGCAACTGGTGCAGTGCCTGGCTTCGATCGAGATGCGCTCGAACTCGCCGCCGGATGAGGCGTATCGCGGCCAGTGGCAGCGTTATGCCGGTAACGAAAGCCGAGCCTCGGTACAACTCGGCGGACAGCACGTCGAGTCGATCGTGCTGAGCAACGGCCGGCATTTCTGGAAGACCAGCCAGCCCTCGCAGGCCGGCCCCAACCCGGCCGAGCTCGGCGCCTTGCTCGCCAGCACCCCGGTGATGTGGCTCGGCTTGCTGCTCGGCCAGGATTTCGAGTTGCCCTTGCCCGGGCAGGACATCGACGCGGTCGGCGAAAACAGTTGGGCCTACGGCGTGGAAAAGTACCGGGTGCAGGTCAAGGCGCAAGACGACGGGCGTTATCGCATCGACCTCGCCAAGACCGCGACCACCGGCGGCGAAGCGCCGCCCGAACCGGCGCCGCAGGCAGGGGACTGCAGCGATGCCGAGGCCCGGGCCGGGCGCTGCGAGCAACCCGTGATTTTCAGCACCGCGGACGACCGCGCCGCGCGCCTGGCCGAGTTGGCGCCGGTCGGCTCGGGCTTCACCGCGACCCTCGGCCTGCAAACGCTGACCCAGGCCTTGCCGGATTCGCTGTCGCTGAGCGGATGGACCTCGAGCGACGGCAAGACTTACCCGACCCTCGGCGATGCACGCCGTGCGGTCCAGCCGGCGGCGAAGCCATGATCGGGAGGCCGGGCGGCTAAGCCGGACCGCGTTATCGGCCTGCCGCATAACGCCCCCTATCGCGACCTCGACTGCCTCGCTCGCGGCGGCAAAGGCGACTAGTCGTTGGCCTTATCCGGTTGGTCGCTGTCGAGCCTAGGGCCGGCGCAGAACTCCGGCAGGACCGGCAAGCCACCGGTAACGCCGGCTTCAGCCCGCCGCGAGCCGCCCGCGCCGGATGGCGCGGGCGGCCCGTATCGCTCAATTGGCCGACAGATAGGACGGGGCGTTCGAGGGCTGCATCAGCGACAGCGGTGGGGCGCCCTGGAAGATGATCTTCGACGAGCACTTCATGAACAAGCTATCGGGAATTACGTACAGATAGCCCTTGCAGATGGCCTTTTCGATCAAATCGGGCTTGGTCAGCACTTCGAACTTGTCCTTGAGCACGTCGATGTACTGCTCGACCGTGCGCGAGGAGATCGACAGCAGCTCGGCGATGCGCTTGGAAGTGCCACCGCGCAACAGGAAGAACAGCACTTCGTACTCGCGACGGGTCATGTCGATGTCGGCGTCCGACTCGGCGTGGGCCCGGCCGGTTTGCGGCATGCCGTGGATCGAGGCCAGTTGCGGGCCGAGATAGCCGAAATACGCACCGAGTGCGCCGGCGTTGATCGCAGTGATGTCGGTGCCGTGAAACAGCACTCCGCGGATGTTGGTTTCCTGGTCGAAGAACGGCTTCTTGACGATCAGGAAGGCCCGCCATTTCGCGCATTTGAAGCGGTGCACGTTGAGCGTGGTGATGGAGATCTGCCGCTCCATCACGTACTTGTCCTGTTCGCGAAAGGTCTTGCTGTGCGAGGCGACTTCGCAGGGCAGGTCGAAATCCGACAGCCCGTCCACGTCCTCGTCGGGCTCCAGGCCGACCAGCGCCTTGAATTCGGTATTGGCGTAGAGGAATTTCGAATCCTGATCCTTGCAGGCGCACGGGCCCGGCATCTGCTCGATCATGGAAGAAAGTGCCGAACTGATTGCGATCGCCATGGTGGGACATCCTTGTTGAAGGGCAGCAATTCCGAATCTTTCCGGAACGAGTAGGTTGGACTTCCTCGATAGTGCGGTTCGCAAGGTTCCGCGCAGCAAGGCAGAGCCTTGTTGCCTGGATTGGGCCGTTCGCTGCCCGATCCGCTGCGGCGCAGCGGGCGCGAGGCGAGTCACTGCAGGGCGACTTCGGCGTATGTCCTGTGGTCCGTCATGCCGTCGACGCATCCGTACCGCCAGCCGCTACGTCCCTGCCGATCGCCATCCGCGCGCCCATGTTTTTCTTGGTCGAGTGACGGGCGCGGCCTGCCCGCACTGCGGGGCCGGCGCGATCCAGGTCGAGTTCCGGTTCGTCCATGCAATCTGCCGGTACGATCCCTGGCGAGCCGCCGCGAGGGCCGAACGCGTCCGCGTGTCTGGATTGGATCGAACATCGCGAGGCAGCTTGCATGTCTGGAGCCGGATTCGGGCTGACTACTGCGCACTTTCCGAGGATGTGGCGGCTTCGGAATCGTGCCGGGCTATTTAAACGTGATGCATGATTTTATTGTGTGATAAGCATTGGGAATCGTGCAGTGCAGGCCAAGTATCAACCGATTGCGTTACCGGTCTGTGATCGAAATGACGATTTTCGATCCGAATGATCCATGTCTCGATGGTGTGGAATATCCATGAAAACAAGGGTTATTTCGTTGTAAGTTGACATCTCGACAGCATTCGGATTCGCTTGGCTAGTGACAAATGACACAAAGTCCAAGAGCGTGAACTCGATCGGTTACGGCTAACGGGCTTCATCGTCGATCTCGATAGTTTTGCGGAGAGTTGGAAAGCAGTTTCCGTCGGCGGCAATCGATTCGGCACGTTCACTGGCTTTTCGATCGCGGGATATCGTGCATGACATCGGTGGCATCGTCGTCGTTAGGGGCATTGCGCCCTGCAGCGCCGCGTACTGCGAGCGGTTCTGTCGGCTTGCGTAACCGCGAGTTGCGCCTGTCGTGCCCGCGCGCGAAGAACGGCGAAAGGGGCGGCAGGCGCCGGTGTTGCGTTCGATGTGGTTCATGCCGGTGCGGCATGAGCGCTTGAGGAATAACTTGGTAAAAACAAATTAGAAAAAGAATAAGTCGCCATAACGAAGCCGGCCCCACCGCGAAGGGTGGGGCCGGCCCGTGATCTCGGCATGAGCGCGCGAACGCCTTGCAGCCTTCGCGGCCCGGCTTGGCGGCTCAGGCGACCATCGAAGACGGATCGCTGTGCAGGACGAAGCCCTCGTAGCCGGCGTCCGCCACTTCGCGCAGCTTGGCGCGATAGCCGGCAAGGCCGCCGAAATAGAACAGCACGCGGCTGCTCCTGCCGGCGATGTTCTCGCCGAAGATCCAAGACTTGACCTTCGGGAACAAGGTGTAGGCGGCGATTTCCCAGCAGGTCGCGGTCCAGGCGTCCTCGGCCTCGCGGGTGGTCTCGATGACCGGCGTGGACTCGCCCTCGGCCCAGCCGATGAGCTCGCCGATCCACTCCACCTGGCTTTCGATGCTGGGCGGCAGGTTGCTGAAAGCGCTGTTCGGTCCGAGCACCATGAACATGTTGGGGAAGCCCGCGGTGGCGACGCCCAGATAGCTGCGCGGCGCATCCTTCCAGTGGTGCTGCAGGGTTTCGCCGCCGCGGCCCCGTATCTCCATCTGGTTATAGCTGCCTTCGACCGTCTCGAAACCGGTCGCGAACACCAGCAGATCGAGTTCGTGTTCGACGCCGTCCTCGGTCAGCACGCCGCTCGCGGTGAGTTCCCTGATCGGATTTTCCGGCAGGCTGACCAGGGTCACGTTCGGCAGATTGTAGGTCTCGTAGTAGTCGTTGATGCAGATCGGACGCTTGGCGTAGAGCTCGGTCGGACACAGCTTGCGCGCGGTCTCCGGGTCCTTGACGATCTGGCGGATCTTGGCGCGGATGAAGTCCGAGGCGGCCTGGTTGGCGGCCGGGTCGGAGGCGATGTCGGAGAAGGTGCCGAACATGAAACGGAAACCGTTGCCGATCTCCCAGTGGTGCTCGAACACCTTCTGGCGTTCTTCCTCCGACACGCTCATCGCCGCCACGCCGCTTTCCTCGAAACCGCAGGCGATGCGCGAGTTGCGGATGCCGTCCCAGATCCGGTCGAAGTTCTGCCGGTATTCGGCGACGTAGGCCTCGCTAACCTGGCGGCTGCCGGCCGGCACGCAGAACTGCGCCGAACGCTGGAACACGGTCAGGTGCCGGGCCAGCTTGGACGCAGCGCAGATGAACTGCACGCCGGTCGAGCCGGTGCCGATCACGCCGACGCGCTTGCCCTCCAGCGACAGGTCGGCCGGCCACGCGCCGGTGTGCACGACCTGGCCCTGGAACTTCTCGCGTCCGGGAATCTGCGGGAACACGATCTTGGACAGCACGCCGACTGCGTTGACGAGATAGCGGGTGGTGAACAGCTCGCCGGTGCTGGTGGTCAGCGTCCACACATGGTGGATCTCGTCGAACACGGCCGTGTCGATGCCGGTCTTGAGCTGGATGTCCTTGGCCAGGCCGTGGCGGTCGACCACCGCCTGCAGATAGCCGAGCATCTCGGGCTGGTCGACGTAACGGTTGCGCCAGTCCCAGTTCTCGCTGGTTTCCTGGTCGAAGGAATAGCGGTAGACGAAGCTCTCGGTGTCGGCGCGAGCGCCCGGGTACTTGTTCCAGTACCAGGTGCCGCCGACGCCGCCGGCCTTGTCGAAGGCGCGGACCTTGAGGCCTAGCTCGTTGCGCAGCTTGTGCAGCATGTAGATGCCTGCGAAGCCGGTGCCGATGACGATCGCGTCGAAGTGGGTCTTGTCATTGTCGATCACGGATTGACTCCTGGATGCTCCTCAGCGTCCGCGATCACTCGGAAGGCCTGGCGTCGGAGTAGTTTCGGGAAACCACGTTGTCACCGCACGTGCGAGCGATCGACGATGCTGCGGTAGGAACTCGTGATCGCCGCGAGCGCGGCGGTTTTTTCCGGGTCGGGACGGGCGGCGATGGCGCGCTCGGCGCTGTCGCGGTCGCGGTTGGCCAGGACGATGGCGGTGGTCGGCGGGCGGCGCACCGCTTCGTAGCGCTGCAGTGCGTCGACCGTGTCGCTGTTGTCGCCGAGTTCGCCGGCCAGGCTGACCGCATCGAGAATGGCCTGCGAGGCGCCGTTCGCGCCGACCGGGTACATCAGGTGGGCCGCGTCGCCGAGCAAGGTCGCCCGGCCGATGCCCCAGCGCGGCAACGGGTCGCGATCGACCATCGGGTACTCGAGGATCTGGGTGCTGCGGATCAGCAGATCGGGAACATCGAGCCAATCGAAGTCCCAATCGGCGAAGTAGGGCAGTACGTCCTTGACCTGACCCGAGCAGTCCCAACTGGCTTCGCGAGTCAGGTCCTGGGCGACGTCGGGCACCATGCAGACCCAGTTGACCAGTGCGCGGCCTTGTCGGGCGTGGCGCGCCGAACAGGGGTAGGCGATCAGTCGGCTGGAGCGATCGTCGTTGGCGACGATCATGCTGCGGCCGTCGAGGAACTCGTCGACTTCGGTCAGGCCGCGCCACATCTGGATGCGGGCCGGCAGCAGTTCGCAACGGTCGGGGTGCAGGCGGGCGCGTACCGCCGAGTGCAGGCCGTCGGCGCCGATCAGGGCGTTGGCTTCGAAGGTTACGACCGTGTTACCGGCGCGGTCCTGGGCGCGGACGCGGATGGCGGTGCGGGTGTGTTCGAAGTCCTGCACGCGCACGCCGGTGCGTACGGCGTCGGCGCCGAGCCGCTCGCGCACGGCGGCCAGCAGCAGCATCTGCAGTTCGCCGCGATGGATCGCGTACTGCGGATACGGGTCGCCGGCGGCTAGGCCGCGCGGTTCGCTCCACAGCGTGGTGCCGGCATGGTCGAGATAACGCAGCTCGCGGGTGGCGATGCCGGTCGCGGCGATCGCCTCGCCCAGGCCGAGCGCGAACAACTGGGCGATGGCGGCGGGCTGGACGTTGATGCCGACGCCGAGGGGGCGAATGCCGTTGGCGCTTTCGAGCACCACGACTCGTTCGATGCCCTGCGCATGCAAGGCCAGGGCGGTCGTCAGCCCGCCGATGCCCGCGCCGGCGATCACGATGTCGGTTTGCGTGGAGGTGGACATAACGACGGAAGCTCCTCGACCTTGGGTTGTCGGACTGCCGGTCGCAACCGCCTTCCGATCGAGGACGCCGAGGCTGATGCAACGGTGTCGGCGACGATGAGCGACCGCTGGACTGCAGGCCTGCGGGCAGAGGGGCCGCGACGCTCGCCTGAGCGACCCGGCCCCTCGTCGCCTTCCATCCGTCACAGGCGGCGCCGGGTCCGGGACAGCGGGTCTCGGGCCGAGCCGCCGCGACGGGCGATGCGCATCAACGATGGACCGACGCGACCGAGTAGACGTGCGGGGTGGCGCGCGCGAGTTCGGCGCTGCGCTTGCCGTAGTCCTGCGCGGCAGGGTCTTCGCGGGTGGCCTTGATGTCTTCGGCGCTGCGCCACTGGGCGTAGTTGACGACGCGGCTGCCGTCCTTGCTGGCGAGGATGCTCACCGAGATGAAACCGGGACGGTGGCGGATCACCTTGTCGGCGCCTTCGTTGAGGAGATCGACCAGCGCCTGCTGTTTGGCGGGCTCGACATCGAAAACGTTGATGAAGGTCACCGTGTCGTCGGCGCGGATTACCTGTTCGTTCTTGGCCATGATGTGATTCTCTGCTTTGTTCCGGCATGGACTACGCCGGTCGGTGGGTATCACGGCAGACTCGCCAGGGAGCGTTGCCGTGCATCTCGAAGCCCCCTGTGTCCGCCTGCCGCGAGCGAAACTCGCGATCGGGCTTCGACCGTTAAAGTAATGAGAGGCCATCGCCGGCGCATCTGTAGTTTCTACGGATAGAGAACGGCCCGTGGAGATTCTGAAGTGCGCGCGAGGGATGACATCGGCCGCGAAGTGCGACGTCGAGGTGAATGTGCCGAATCTTGGAGATTAGATTTGTGTCGCGAAATGTCTTTAAAACAGCGGTATTCGACAATCCTTTGCGGAGCTGGAAATCGCGCGGCAATCCGTGCAAGTGTTATCTGTCATATAAACAATCAGTATGTCGTCATGACTTCAGTTGCCGCAGAACCGGCGTGCGGACCCCTGTTGAAGGAGTGGTGAGCTGGCGATGACGCAGCGATGACAGGCATCGTTGGCTGTGGCGACCGGTCGTAGGCAAGGCCGGCTCAGATACCTGTAGGGGCGACGTGAGTCGCGACTGCGGTACGCGCAGAGGCGCCAAGGCCGATGTCGTTCGATGAAGCGGCGCGCTTTCGCCAGAGTAGGAGCGACGCAAGTCGCGACCAAGAGACGCGCAGAAGCGGCGAGGCTTTCGTTACTCGCCGAAGCGGCGTGCTATCGCCAGGGTAGGAGCGACGCAAGTCGCGACCACGTCGTCTCCGGTTGCGGCGCTTCTGGCCGCAGGGCGGTGAAGCCGAATCAAGAACAAAGCTTCCGCTCCCTAAAGGGTGCGGGTAACTTTCTCGTCCAAAGCAACAAAAGAAAGTCACCAAAGAAAAGTGCTTCTTCTTGCAAGGGCACCAGCCCGCACGATCGGTGCCGACGCAGGGATGCTCCAGACAGGCCATCTCTGGCCTGCTTGCGCACGGCCCACATCCCCGCGAGCCGCCCTACGGGTCTTCAGTTGACCGGCAAAGCGGTAAAGCGGATCAAAATCCGGCGCGGCAGACGACGCATTGCTCTTGGGTAGGAGCGGCGCAAGCCGCGACCGCGCAACCCCGACCATCCGCGCCGGCAGCCGCAGATTCGCGGTCGCGACTCACGTCGCTCCTACAGGGGATGGCGTCGCTGCGTTTGGCTTCCAATCGCCGGTCTTAGCCTTGGCCTTGGCTGTGCGCCGCCGCGCACTCGCGAAGGCCCTGGACGACCCGAAGGGCGGCGCGCGGGGATGCGCGCCGTTTTTCATCGGGACAGGGATGTCCCGTATGAAAAATCTACGCGAATGCATCGCTCGTGCGGGCCTGTAATTCAAAGAACAGCAACTTCTTTGGTTACCTTACTTTTGTTGCTTATGACAAAAGAAAGTAACCCGCCGCTTGAGTGGCGGAAGCTTTGGGGTTGATCCTGATCCTGATTTAGGGGGCGCAGTAACACCGTCGCAGCACCGCCTCCACGCAGAAAGGACGTCACAGCAGCCGATCCACGCGACACCAAGTAGTCGCGACCCGCTTAGACGATGGACGTAACGAAATGCAGCCGGCTGCACCAGCAACCGGCTGCACCAGATTGTCCGGCGCACGGCCGGACCCGATATTCAGATCGGACGCGCCTCCACGATGCTCAGGCCCGAAGCAGTCGGCAGGACTCGCTCCATGGCGAAGCCCGACGCGGCGAACAGAGTCTCGAACTCGTCGGCAGTGCGCTCCTGGGCGCCCAGCAGCACCAGCATGTGCAGGTCCAGCCATTTGCCGAAGAACGGCTCTTCGCCCTCCGGCAGCACCAGCTCGACGATCAGCAGCTTGCCGTGTGCCGGCATCGCGCGGCGGCAGTTGCGCAGGATCTCGATGCTGCGTTCGTCGTCCCAGTCGTGCAGCAGCAGCGACAGGATGTAGACGTCGCCGTCGGCGGGCACTTCGACGAAGAAGTCGCCGCCGACCGTGCCGCAACGGTCGCCGACGCCGGCCTCGGCCAGGCGCTTGCCGGCGGCCTCGGCCACGTGCGGCTGATCGAACAGGATGCCGCGCGCTTCGGGCTGGCTGCGCAGGATCGCCGAGAGCAGCGGGCCGTAGCCGGCGCCGATGTCGACGACGGTCTTGAACGGCGAGAAGTCGTAAGCCTCGACGACGGCCTGGGCGACCTGCTTGGTATAGCCGGCCTGGGCTTCGTTGAACACGCGGTCGGCCTCCGGATGCTGGGCCAGATAGCCGAAGTAGCTGGTGCCGAACTGCTTCTCGAACGCGGTCTCGCCGGTCTGCACGTTGTGCAGCACGTCGGCCCAGGCGCGGTACTGCTCTTCGCCGTGCATGATCGCCTGCGGACGCATCGAGTCCGGGGTGCCGCTGCGCAGCAGCGCGGCGAGCGGGGTGATGCCGAACACGCCCGGCTGGTTCTCGGTGAACACGCCGATGCTGGCGATGGTGCGCAGCACGCGCTTGAGCAGCGGTGCCTTGGCGCCGGTCGCGGCCGCCAGTTCCTCGATCGGCTTCGGCGCATCGGCGACCAGGTCGGCGATACCGAGCTTGGCGGCGACGTAGAGCGATTGCGTCACCCAGTAGCCGGTGATCATCTGCAGCAGGATCGACGACAAGGGTACGGCGCCGGCACGGATATTCTCAGTCATATGCACTCCTGGAGTAGTTATGCGCAAAAAGTCGTGGGGTGGCGTCGGCGATAAGCGGGTCGCCCAGCCGGTTGGACGGGCCGGGAGGACGCCTGCGCATTCGCTCAGCCGGTGATTGGAACGTCGCAGCAAGTCCGATGCATGACCGCCCCTGCGAACATCGGATTCGTTTTGGGACTTCGCGGCGCTTTATGCGCCGTCCGGACGAGGCCGGCGTGTGGTGCAAGATAAAAAACCGATAGCGCTCACACTAAGTCCGAAACTGCGATGCAGTACCGGACACGCCGCGCGATGCGTCCGCTCGGCGGCTGCAAATCTACATCGATCCCATCATTGCCGGTTACGTACTTTCTACGGTTAAACCGCCATTTTCCATCTGATAATTTGCCGTCGCCGCTGGAAGTCGAGAGCCGCATCCGAACGAGGAAACAAGGGTTCGGGCGGCATTCGCGATGTTCCCATCGGTATGGATGGGGCGTCGGCCGCAGTACGCGCTCGCTATACGGCATGCCGAATTCCGGCGCCACGGCGTGCGCCGCTCGGTTAAGCAAGTCGCATGCAGGGGTCGACGCGATCGATCGCGTGCCGGCACTCAAACCTAATGGGGAGACGATTCCATGTTTCGACCGTTGAGCGTAGTCAGAAACGAGGACGATTGGTCGCCGCAAACCTGGCAACAGCGTCCGGCGCAACAACAACCCCAATATGCTGCGGACGGGGGACTGGAGAAGGCGACCGACCGGCTGGCGCGATTGCCGCCGCTGGTGACTTCGCTGGAAGTGTTGAAGCTGAAGCGGGCTCTGGCCGAAGCGCAGGAAGGAAGACGCTTCTTGCTGCACGGCGGTGATTGCGCCGAGAGCTTCGTCGACTGCACCAGCGAGATCATCGCCAACCGCCTCAAGGTGTTGCTGCAGATGAGCATCGTCCTGGCTCACGGCTTGAAGCAACCGGTGATCCGGGTCGGCCGCTTCGCCGGACAGTACGCCAAGCCGCGTTCGACCCACGAGGAAACTCGCGACGGCGTGTCGCTGCCGAGTTTTCGCGGCGACATCGTCAACGGCGCCGATTTCGACGAGGCCTCGCGCCGTCCCGACCCGAACCGCCTGTTCGAGGCCTATGCCCATTCGGCGCTGACCCTGAACTTCACCCGCGCCATGGTCGATGGCGGCTTCGGCGACATCCACCATCCCGAGTACTGGAAGCTCGACTGGGTCGAGCACTCGCCGCGCGCCATCGAGTACAGGCGAGTGGTCGAAGAAATCGCCGATTCCCTGCGTTTCATGAAAACCGTCGGCGGACAGTTCGTCGACAGCCGCATGCACACCGGCTTCTACACCTCGCACGAGGCCTTGCTGCTGCACTACGAAGCCGCCTTGACCCGGCGCGTGCCGCAACGCGGGGGCTGGTTCAACCTGTCGACGCACCTGCCCTGGATCGGAATGCGCACGGCGGCGCTCGACGGCGCCCATGTCGAACTGTTCCGCGGCATCGGCAACCCGATCGCGGTGAAGGTCGGGCCGACCACCAAGCCCGACGAATTGCTGCGCTTGATCGACGTGCTCAACCCCTACGAAGAACCGGGCCGCCTGACCCTGATCACGCGCATGGGCAAGGCCCGGATCGCCGATGCCCTGCCGGGCCTGCTCAAGGCGGTGCGCCAGGCCGGACGCCGGGTGCTGTGGGTCGCCGACCCGATGCACGGCAACACCGAGAGCGCCGGCAACGGCTACAAGACCCGCCGCTTCGACAACATCCGCGGCGAGCTCGACCTGGCCTTCGACATCCACGCCGCCGAGGGCACGCGCCTGGGCGGCGTCCACCTGGAACTGACCGGCGAGGACGTGACCGAATGCCTCGGCGGCGCGCGCGACCTGGCCGAAGCCGATCTGAGCCGCGCCTACAAGACGACGGTCGACCCGCGCCTGAACTACGAACAGTCTCTGGAGCTGTCGATGCTGATCGTCTCCGCCAGCCGCGCCACGCCGTCGGCGCGGCCGATCGCGCCGCCCTTGCGGGCGATGGGCGGCTCGCTGTGAGGAGCCAGGCCACGGCCGATGCATGCGATGCGCGCCGCCGCGAGCAGAGAATCTCCGCCGCGGCAACCGCCACGAAGGGCGTCATGCCCAAGACGATGGAAGCAATCATGACCGGTATTCCGAAGATTCAGCCTTATGCGATGCCGACCACCGCCCAGCTTCCCGCCAACATCGCGAGCTGGACGATCGATCCCGATCGCGCGGTGCTGCTGGTGCACGACATGCAACGCTATTTCCTGCGCCCGATTCCATCCGAAGGCCTGGGCTCGGTGCTGGTCCGCAATGCCGCCTCGATCCGCCGGCGCTGCCAGGCGCTCGGTATCCCGGTGGCCTATACCGCGCAGCCCGGCGGCATGACCGCCGAACAACGCGGCCTGCTCAAGGACTTCTGGGGCAACGGCATGCAGGTCGACCCGGTCGACCGCAACGTCGTCGACGAACTGAGCCCGGTCGAGGGCGATTGGTCGCTGACCAAGTGGCGCTACAGCGCGTTCTGGAAATCGGACCTGCTCGAGCGCATGCGCGAGTCCCGCCGCGACCAGTTGATCATCTGCGGCGTGTACGCCCACATCGGCGTGCTGATGACCGCGGTCGAGGCGTTTTCCAACGACATCGAAACCTTCGTGGTCGGCGACGCCGTCGCCGACTTTTCCCTGGAACGTCACCTGATGGCGCTCGAGTACGCCGCGCGCTGCTGCGCCGTCGTGGTGACCTCGGAACAGGTGGCCGCATGACTAGTTCATTGCTGCGCGGCATCGTCGGGTGGCAGGCCGGCCAGGGCGCGTTCGCGTTGCTGTTCCGGCCGCAGTCGGACGCCCACGACATGCTGGACGTGTTCGCTGGCGAGATGGGCCAGTTCGATACGCTCGAATCGATTCCGCTGGCCGACGCGGGAACCGTCGGTGAGGAAGTATTGGTGCTGGTTCCCTACGGACAATTGCGCGAGCGCGGTTTCGCGTCCGTCGACGATGGCCAGCGTCTGCAAGTCATGACGATCCATCAGCGTGAGCGCGTTTCCGTCGAAGAGGCGCTCAAGACCATCGCCGCGGCGCCGATCGAGCTGGCCGGCGGCGAGTTCGACATAGACGACGAAGCCTATGCCGACAAGGTGCGGCGAATCGTCGCCGACGAGATCGGCCGTGGCGAGGGCTCCAACTTCGTGCTCAAGCGGACCTTCGTCGCCGACATCAGCGGCTATTCGCTGCCGGTCGCGCTGGCCGCGTTCCGTCGCCTGGTGCAGGAAGAGGTCGGCGCCTATTGGACCTTCATCGTCCATACCGGCGAGCGTACCTTCATCGGCGCCAGCCCCGAGCGCCAGGTCAGCCTGCGCGACGGCGTGGCGACGATGAACCCGATCAGCGGCACCTACCGATATCCGCCGTCGGGCCCGTCGCTGTCGGGCGTCATGGGCTTCCTCGCCGACGCCAAGGAGAAGGACGAGCTGTACATGGTGGTCGACGAAGAGCTGAAGATGATGGCCCACTTTTGCCCGCAGGGCGGCAAGGTGGTGGGGCCGTATCTCAAGGAAATGTCGCGGCTCGCCCATACCGAATATTTCATCGAAGGGCACACCACCAGCGACCCGCGCACCATCCTGCGCCATACCTTGCTCGCCCCGACCGTCACCGGCAGCCCGATCGAGAACGCCTGCAGGATCATCGCCCGCCACGAACCGGAGGGCCGCGGCTACTACGGCGGCGTGGCCGCGCTGATCGGGCGCGATGCGAACGGGCGGGCGATGATGGACTCGGCGATCCTGATCCGTACCGCCGACATCGACGCCGGCGGACGCATGCGCATCGGCGTCGGCGCGACCATCGTGCGCCATTCCGACCCGGCCTCGGAGGCCGCGGAAACCCGCGCCAAGGCCAAGGCCCTGCTGGCCGCGCTCGGCCACGGCCGCAAGTCGGGCTTCGGGCTGGACCCGGACGTGCAGGCCGCGCTGAAGCAGCGCAACGGCGGCATCGCCGATTTCTGGTTGTCCGATGCCGGCGACCGCATCCGTATCGACCCGGCGCTGAGCGGTCGCAAGGTGCTGATGGTCGACGCCGAGGACGCATTCACCGCGATGCTCGCGCAGCAGCTCAAGTCGATCGGCCTGGACGTCACGATGTGCCGCTTCGACGAGCCGGCCTTGTTCAAGGGCGACTGGGACCTTGCGGTGATGGGCCCCGGCCCGGGCGACCCGCGCAATATGGACGACCCGCGCATCGCCAGCATCCGGCGGGCGATGAGCCACCTGCTCGCCGAGAAGAAGTCCTTCCTCGCGGTGTGCCTGAGCCACCAGATCCTGTGCCTGGAGTTGGGGCTGGAGCTGATCCAGCGCGCCACGCCGAACCAGGGCGTGCAGCGCGAGATCGACTTCTTCGGCAGCCCCGAACTGGTCGGTTTCTACAACACCTACGTCGCCAAGTGCGACAGCAGCCAGTTCGCCCGCGGCGAGCACAGCCTGATCGAGGTCAGCCGCGACGCCGAGTCGAACGAAGTGCATGCGCTGCGCGGCGCCGGCTTCGCATCGATCCAGTTCCATGCCGAGTCGCTGCTGACCCGCCGCGGCGTGGACATCATCGCTTCGAGCGTAAAGAGAGTGTTGACCGCATGAAAACCACGATCAGCTGGTGGAACCTGGACCAGTCGGGCCAAACCATAGAATCGATGCGCGACTACCTGAGGGAGGAGGGCGTGGCGCCGTGGGAGGACGTGCGTGGCATGCATTCCAAGTTCTGGATCTCCGATCCGGCCAACAACTTGTGGGGTGCGGTGGTGGTGTGGGAGTCGAGCGACGCGATGAGCCAGCCGCTGCCGCCGAACCGTGCGACCGAGCTGATCGGCTATCCGCCGAGCATGCGCACCACCTTCGACATGGAGGTGTTGATCGAGAACGGCCGCGCCGGACCCTGGCTGGTCGGCGATGCGCTCGAGGAAGAGCACGCCTGAAACGCCGTGCTGACGCGCAAGGTCGAGCGCTTCGGCCGCCGGCGCAGCCGGGCAGCGCGCAGGGTTCGTCGGCGCAGGCGACGGGTCGGTACGGGCACGGCCCGGCTGCGCCGATGCCGGCGACGACAGACGCCCCGATCGCCACGCGCGTCGCGCCCGCTCGGCATCGAGGCCGGACGACGATTTCGATGCAAGACGCAACCCCATTCACCGGACGAACCGACATGAGTCAATTCAACGCGACATCAGCCGAGGCGCTGGAGATTTCGATCTTCGACGTGCCGCCCGAACAACCGATTCCGCTGCTGCGCGAATGGTTCAACCAGGCCATCGACAGCCGCGTTCGCGATCCCGGCACCCTGGCCCTGGCGACTACCGGCATCGACGGGCGCGCTTCCAACCGCATGGTCCATCTGCTCGAGATCACCGGCGATTCGCTGGTATTCACCACCCATGCGAAAAGCCAGAAGGGCCGCGAGATCGCCTTCAACGGCTGGGCCTCGGGCGTGCTGTACTGGCGCGAAACCAAGCAGCAGATCGTCCTGAGCGGACCGGTCGGGCCGCTGTCGGCGGCCGAGTCGGACCTGCTGTGGAGCAAGCGCCCGCCCGAAGCCAATTCCATGTCGACCGTGTCGCGCCAGAGCGCCGTGCTGGAAGACGAGAAGGCGCTGCGTCTGCAAGCGCAGCGTCTGACCCGCGCAGCGATTCCGCTGATGCGGCCGGAGGGCTGGCACGGCTATGCGCTGCGTCCGACCATCGTCGAATTCTGGCAGGCCTCCGACGACCGGTTGCACAGCCGTTTGCGCTACGACGCGGCGCCGTCGGGCTGGACCCATCGCAGGCTGCAACCATAAGGAAGGGCCGACATGAGCGCAGGCAAGTATGTAGTGGCCGATGTATTCACCGACCGGCCGCTGGAAGGCAACCCGGTCGCGGTGTTCACCGATGCGTCCGGCCTGGAAGCGGCGGACATGCAGCGCATCGCCCGCGAAATGAATCTTTCCGAGACCACCTTCGTGTTTCCGCCCGGCGCGGACGGCGATTTCCACGTGCGCATCTTCACCCCGGTCAACGAACTGCCGTTCGCCGGGCATCCGACCCTCGGCACCGCGATCGTGCTCGGCGAGCAGTGCGATGCCGCCGGTTTCGGCCTGGAAACCGCCATGGGTACGGTGCCTTTCACCTTCCAGCGCAACGACGACGGCAGCATCCTCACCGCGAGCATGCAGCAGCCGATCCCGGCCTGGGAGCCGTACGAACTCGCCGACGTGCTGCTCGAAGGCCTCGGCCTGGCCTCGTCGACCCTGCCGGTGGAGATCTACCGCAACGGCCCGCGCCACGTCTTCGTCGGCCTGCCCAGCATCCCGGCCTTGTCGGCGGTGAAACCCGACCTGCGCATCCTCGCCACCTTGCCGGACATGGCCGCGAATTGCTTCGCCGGCTCGGGTTCGCAATGGCGCATGCGCATGTTCTCGCCCGCCTACGGCGTGGCCGAGGACGCCGCGACCGGTTCGGCCGCCGGGCCGCTTGCCCTGCATCTGATCCGTCATGGCCGGCTCGGCTTCGGCCAGCCGATCGAGATCTGCCAGGGCGTCGAGATGGGCCGCCGCTCGGTCATGCACGCGGTGGTCGAAGGTTCGTTGGCGCAGATCGGGCCGATCCGCGTATCCGGCACGGCGACGGTGGTGGCGCGCGGCGAACTGACCCGCTGGAAAGCTTGAGACCGGCGGCATCCGCCGCGCTTCGGTCGCCACCAACCACTCATGGCTTACATAGAGGGCGGCATCATGATCGAACATGCATTCAGTACTTTCGAAGCCGGCAGCGACGACGAGCTGCGCCGCAGGCACCGGGCGGTGGTCGAGGACTATATGAGCCGCAAGGGCGAGGCGCGGCTGACCCGCTATCTGTTGTTCACGCCCGACGGCAGCGGCGGCCTGTGGACCAACGACACCGGCGAGCCGATCGTGTCGCGCGGCCACGAAGGCTTGAAGGCGCACGGCGCGTGGTCGCTGAAGTGCTTTCCGGATTGGGAATGGAAGAACGTGCAGATCTTCGAGACCCAGGACCCGAACCGCTTCTGGGTCGAGTGCGACGGTGAAGGGCAGATCCTGTTCCCAGGTTATCCGCCAGGCTATTACAGCAACCACTTCATCCATTCTTTCCTGCTGGAGAATGGGAAGATCAAGCAGAACCGCGAGTTCATGAACCCGTACCAGCAGATGCGCGCGCTCGGCATTCCGGTTCCGGCGATCAAGCGCGAAGGCATCCCGGCCTGAGGCCGTTCGTTCCAGTGCGCCGTAAACTTGGCAATACCGCGGCCTCTCGGCCGTCGCGACCGGAGTGAAGCACGGGTTGGATATTCGCTAGCCGCGAGCAAGCTTTCGGGGGGAGTGCGCGACCCGTCGGCCCCTTTGGCAAAGGAGAAGGCGCTTGGTTGAATGCCTTCCGAGCGGGGCGCGTTCCTTCGCCCCTTTGGAACAAGGGGCTGGCGCCGACGTACATGGGAGGTCGAGATAGGGCGGCTGCACCAGGATTTGCTTCGGTCGATGCGACGAACAGCGGTCCCCCCTCCTCCTAAAAGGGTACTCACGGCGTCGTGGCGCTCGTCAACTAAATCATCGCGAATGAGGCGTGGGTGCGTTCGCCCTCTTTGGACGGGGACTGGCGCCTGCGTGAACCGGGGTGGGGGATGCGGCTGCGCCGGGGGATCGGCTTCTGCCTTTGCCATGAGCGCCGCCGCTCAAGGCGACAATGTTTCCAACGCCGGTTCCGCCGCCAGCACCTGCGATTTCGGTTGCAGCCACGCCAGGCTCGCACCGCGCATGCCGGTGCTTGCGGTCATGCTGTCGCGATGGTTGCGGCTGCAATCGGCGGCAACGATGCCGTGCGGCATCAGGCTATGCAATTCCATCTGGGTCAGGCGGTCGCCGCCGCGCTGCGCCTGGGCGTGCAGCGCCGAAGCCAAGGCCGCCGCGCGTTGCTTGTCGTCGACCGCCAGGGCCGCGACGATGTCGAGCAGGTCCAGGCGGCTGGTCAGGGACCAGGCGTCGGCGGGCAGCTTGCTGCGGGCCTGCGCGCCGAAGCGTCGGCTTGCGACCCAATCGCCGCGTGCGGCGGCGTTCTCGGCCAGGCCGGTCTCGGCGCCGGCGACCAGCCAGTGATACTGCGCCGCGCGCATCACGGGCAGGGCGCGCTGATACAGCCGGTCGGATTCGGCGAAGGCGCCGGTACGCGTCAACAGCGTGGCGATCTCCATCGCCGCTTCCGCGCCCTCGGGCGAATCGCCCAGCGCCGCGAGCGCCGTCTGCGCGCGCCCGAGCAACTCCGTGGCGGCTTCCTTGTCGCCGCCGAGCCATTCGGTGTGCGCACGGCCGATTAGCGGCGAGACCAGAGTGGACTGTTGCTCGGAGGCGGCGCAACGCAACCAGTCGCTGCGCGCTCCCTGCAGGTCGCCCAGCGGCAGGCGGGCCTCGGCACGCAGGCAGGCGACGCGGGCGCGCGATTCGCCGGCGCCGCCGGCCGGCAGCCGGGCTATCTCGCGCTCGGCGCCGTCCAGCACCGCGACGGCATAGGCATAGCGGCCGTGCATCGAGCTCAGCGCCGCATCGAAATGCGCCAGGTCGACGACCCAGCGGCCTTGCAGTCCGGCCTTGCGCAATTGGCGCAGGCGTTCGGCCGCGCTGTCCAGACGCGCGCCGACGATATCCTCGATCAATAAGGCCATCGCCAGCCGGTGGCCGATCAGCACGTCGCCGGAATCGTGGGTGACCATCAAGGCTTCTTCGAGCAACCTGCGATAACCGGGCAAGTCGCCGGCGTTGAAGTGCTGGGCGGCGGCGCGCGCGAGGATGTCGATCTCCAGCCGGCGATAGCCGCCCGCGCGGGCCTGCGCCAGCAGGGCCTGCATGCGCGCGGCGGAGGCCGCGTCGGGCGCGACCGTGGCTTCGGCGAGGAAGCGCGCGTACAGCGCCCGGGTGCGGTTGCCGGCCGCTTCCAGGCGCTTGGCCGCTAGTTCGTACTGGCCGACGTCGGCGCGCTCCTTGTATTGCAGGGTGTCGGCCACCGCGATCATCAGCAGGGCGTTGCCGTGTTCCAGTTCCCAGCCGGCGCCGGCTTCGCGGGTGATGCGCTCGGCGCTGCGCGCATACTCGCGCATGCGCTCCGGTTCGCCCATCAACTGGTGGATTTCGCTGATCAACAGCAACCGGGCGACGCGCGTGCCCATCGGCTTGCGTTCCCAGTCGGGCGTTGAAAGCCTGCTCAAGGCCTGTTGCAGTTCGCCGGTCTGCGACAGCAATTGGGCGTACTGGAGCACGTAGTTCGACTGCGCGGGATAACGCGCGACGAGTTTCGCGTACGCCTCGCGCGCCTGCTGATGGCGCCGCGGATCCATCGCCAGGGCTTCGGCGCGCATCGATTCCTCGACTTCGGCCGGCACCGGCTTGGTCGATTCGATCGCGATCTGCATTTGCTCGATTGCCGAGGTGGCCTGGGCCAGGCGCGATTGCGCCCGCGCCAACTGCATCCGCGCCAGCCCGAAACGCGGGGCCTGGCGCACGACTTCGCCGGAGATCGCGGCCGCGGCGATCCAGTCGCGGCGGTCGATCGCCTCCACCGCATCGGCGTAGCGGCGCGCCGCCGGCGCGGCGAGGTTCAAGGCCGGCCAGGCATCGGCGCGGCCGGGTACGAGTTCGGCCATCACCTGCTGCGACAGCGTGTCGACCATCGCCGGCACCTGCGAGACCGGCCCTTTGACTTCAAACCGTTGTTCCCGGCCCTGGTCGTGAAAGCGGGCGCGTATCAGGACCTGCGAGGCATCGCCGGCGGCGATGCCCGACGACAGGAAGATCACTTTCGGCGAACTCGACTCGCCGTCGGCGGCGAGGTCGGCCTCGGTCATCAGGGTCACTTCCGGCAGGCTGCCGAGTTTCCAGCGCAGCCATTCGCGCAACAGCTTCACCGGCCAGCGCGTCGCATTGGCGCGGTCTTCCACTTCGATCAGGGCGACCGCCAGCGGTCGCGCGGCCGCACCGGTGCCGGCCGTTGCGGGATCGCGAAACCACAGCAGCGCGCCGGCGACGGCGAGCAGGGCGATCGCCGCGGCGGCCCAGGCGGCGGGACGGGCCCAGCGTCTCCCGCGTGGCTGCGCCGACGTACCCGGGCGTATTGCCGGGGCCGATTCGACGGGCGATTCGATCGGGACAGCGGCCGCCGGCTGCGCATCGACGACCTCGTCGGTATCGGTTGCCGTTGCGACATCGGGCGCCGGCTCGGCGGAAGGATCGGCAGGAGAATCGGTGCGGGGACCGGCCGGCGCGGGCAGTTCGGCGAACCATTCGACCGGGCCGGGCGGTTCGAACACGTAGCCGCCCTTGGCGACGGTGCGGATCCAGCCCTTGCGCGGCTCGCCAAGCGCCTTGCGCAGCAACCACATGTTCTGGGTCAGGTTGGCGTCCTCGACGACCAGCCCCGGCCACAGGCGCGCGAACAGCTCGGCGCGGCCATGCAAGGTGTGCGGCTCGGCCATCAGCAGCACCAGCAGGTCGAACAGGCGTTGCGGCAGCTCGACTTCGACCCCGCCGCAGTTCACCCGGCGATAGCGCAGATCGATGAGCAAGTCGCCGGTGCGCAGATAGCGCGAATCGGGTGGCCAAGGCGGCGTACGCGTGTCGGTCATCGGTCGCCTCAGCCGCTTTACGAAGTCGGTGCTGGCGGTGGATCGCCAAGCCGCAACATCCTGCCGCATGCCTATCGCTGGGGACAGGCGCTGCGGTCAGGGGGGCTGCCCTATTAATGTGACAAGAATATCGTTTTCAACGACAAATGAGAAAAAAGTGATCTCTCGTTAGAGGTAACAGCCCTCTGCGTCGCACTACACCTGAGACACCGGTCGCACGGCACGCCTACCGAAGACGACCGGACAGCGAGCGAGTTCGTCCCGGACTCGCAATTCCGATCAGCTCAGAGGGGATTCATAAGATGTCCACTGTATCGAATAACGGCAGTCGCAAGAAGGTACTGGCCACCGCCACGGTATTGGCCTTGTCCGCGCTGGCCGCTCCGGCCTTCGCCGGGCAGGTCTATCTCGGTGGCCTGAAGGATGGTGGCGAGTACGGGCAGTTCATCGTCCGCTATCGCGACGGCAGCGCGCCGCGTACCAGTGCCACCGCACGCGATGCTTCGCTGAGCCAAGCCATGAGTCGCATTCAGGCGGCCCGTGCCGATCTCAAGGCGCTGCGCCTCAAGCACTTCCGCCGCATGGCCCTGGGCTCCGACGTAGTCCGCGCCGACCGCAAGCTGGATCGCGTCGATGCCGAGGCGCTGATGCGCCAGCTCGCCGCCGACCCGAACGTGCTGTCGGTCGAGCCGGATCTGCTGGTGCGCGCCCTGGCCACGCCCAACGACACGCGTTACAACGAACAGTGGCATTACGCCACCAGCGCCGCCGGCGCCAACGTCTCGACGGCGTGGAACAGCAGCACCGGCCAGGGCGTCGTCGTGGCAGTGGTCGATAGCGGCATCCTCGCCCACACCGATCTCAACGCCAACATCCTGCCTGGCTACGACATGGTGACCACGGCGGTGGGCTATAGCGCGGCCGAGTGCGCGACGGTCGGCGCGACCGCGGGCTGCGGTCGTTCCGACGACGGCGACGGTCGCGATGCGAACGCCACCGACTCCTCGAACAATCAGCACGGCACCCATGTCGCCGGCACCATCGCCGCGGTGACCAACAACAACGCCGGCGTCGCCGGCGTGGCCTACGGCGCTCGCGTCGTACCGGTGCGCGCACTCGGCAAGGACGGCCTCGGCGCCACCTCGGACATCGCCGATGCCATCGTCTGGGCTTCCGGCGGTGCGGTCGATGGTCTGCCTGCAAACCCCAATCCGGCGGAGGTCATCAATCTCTCGCTGGGCGGCAACCGTCCCTGTACGGATACCCCTGCCTACCAGGCCGCGATCGACAAGGCGATCGAGAACGGTTCGATCGTGGTCGCGGCGGCCGGCAACAGCAATATCGACGTCGCCGGGGCGACCCCGGCGAGCTGCGCCGGCGTCATCAGCGTGGCCGCGAGCGACAACAACGGTCGCCGGGCGTTCTACTCCTCCTACGGCGCCAGCATCGACATCACAGCACCCGGCGGCGAAACCTGCTCGCCCCAGAACGAGTTCTTGGCGCTGCGCGAATCGCCGCAGGGCAAGTGCGTGCGCCAGCACGACCAGAACGGCGTGCTGTCGACGGTCGGCGGCAACGGCTACGCGTTCTACCAGGGTACCTCGATGGCGACCCCGCACGTCGCCGGTGTGATCGCGCTGATGCAGGCCGCCGCGCCGGTGCCGAAGACCGCCGCGGAAGTGCAGGCCATCCTGGCCGACACCGCCCGCCCGATCGCCGCGGCGAACTGCCCGGGCGGTTGCGGCCCCGGCCTGATCGACGCGGCCGCGGCGGTGTTGGCGGCGCAGGGCGGAGTGGGCGGCAACGTCGATCCGGTGGCCAACTTCAGTTCGAGCGTCAACGGCCTGACCGCGACCTTCACCGACAGTTCCAGCGACAGCGACGGCAGCATCGTCTCGCGCAGCTGGAATTTCGGCGACGGCAGCGCGGCCTCGACCGCCACCAACCCCAGCCACGCCTACGCCGCGGCCGGCACCTACAACGTCAGCCTGACCGTCACCGACAATGCCGGCGGCACCCACACCAAGACCGCCTCGGTCACGGTGGCCGCGCCGGCCGGCGGCGTGCAGACCTACACCAACGGTACCGACTACACCATCAACGACAACAGCACGGTGGAAAGCCCGATCACCGTCTCCGGCCGCAGCGGAAACGCACCGAGCAACGCGACGGTGACGGTGGCGATCGTGCACAGCTTCCGCGGCGACGTGCGCGTCGACCTGGTCGCACCGGACGGTTCGACCTATCTGTTGAAGAACTACAACACCTACGACAGCGCCGACGACATTCGCGGCACCGCGACCTTGAATCTCTCGACCGAGAGCCTGAACGGTACGTGGAAGCTGCGCGCACGCGACAACTACGTCAACGACATCGGCAAGATCGATAGCTGGAGCATCAAGTTCTGATCGATGCCGATCATCGTCAGTCCGTACCCAGACAGCCCCGGCCCCGCCGGGGCTGTCTGGTTTGCGCTCTCGGCAGGGATGGGCCGCCGGCATGCCGGTGGGACGCAATGTCGCACTGGCTACCTGCCGTCGTTGCCGCGCAGGCCGGCTGCGCCTTCACGTTGGCGGAGCCGAATGCCTAAAGCTCGATCGTGCTCCTCTTTGCAGCGACTCGCTCAGCTAAAGATGGAACAACGCGCATCCGAACACCGTCGAACTACCATGTCTGGGATGATGCGCAACGATCGTACGCGCTCGAGGCAAGCATCCGCGCGGAATCGTCGCGAGTTCACGATTTGGCGCGTCTTTACGCAGTTTTTCGCATGTCGAAAAGTCTTCGCGATACGCATCGTGCGAGCCGCATCGGCATCGTCGCTTCGTCGCGAAACGATTCTTGACGAGGACCACGGAACCGCGCGATGCATCGTGATAACAAGTGCAACGTCGAAAGTCAGGGGGCATCGACCCACTCAGCGCATCGCTGGTGGCCAAATCTGAGGACTACCCCATGTTGCAGCAACACGCTCTGGTCCAGGATCCAAGTACGTCTGCAGTACCGTTCGCCGAGGAACTTTCGGACGACAATCTCGAAGCCTTGTTCGGCGGCAAACCGGTGGTATGCGGTTGCGGCTGGCTTTGTTCGTTCACCGGCGAGTGCGGCTGTTCCAACGGCCACTCGGTATGTGTCGGACACTGCTGATCCGCTAACCGGAGCCGCCTGGCGGTAGCGGGCGGCTCCTTCGAGTACGGCGCTTACAGCGAATCCAGCCGCGATGCCTGCGCATCGTGCGTCGGGTCGTGCACGCATCGTCGGACGGGGCGCGGCCACGCGCGTCGCTTACGCCGCTGGGCGCGTCGCCGACGTTCGCGCAGTGCGCGCGGTTGCGCCGGAAGTCCGCCGCTCCCAGCCCTCGCGGTCTTGCCTGGACGGACAGCGTGAACAAGCCATTGCGGCGCGTCAGCAACAAAACCAAGTTCGTCAGCCAGACCTCGGCCGCCGATTGCGGCCACGCCTGCATCTCGATGCTGTTGTCGGGGCTGGGCTTGCGAATGCCGATGCTCGCGCTGGCGGCGCGTTACCCGGTCAGCCAGCGCGGCATGTCGGCCAAGGAAATGCTGGACGTGCTGCGCATGTGCGGAGTCAAGCCCAAGGCGCTGCGGGCTACCGACGGCACCGTGCAAGCCCTGCGGCATGCGGCGCTGCCGGCGATCGTGCATCTGCGCCACGAGCATTTTGTCGTGGTCGGCGCGGTCGACGACACGACCGTGACGGTGCTGGACCCGGCCATCGGCGAGCGCCGCATGGCCCACTGCGAATTCGAGGCGATGTGGAGCGGCGTGTTCATCTGCGCCGAACGCGACGAAGCCGCGCGCTCGCGGGTGTCGATATCGCCGCTGGGTCAGCTGTTCAAGGAGTTTCTCGGCGAGAACTGGTCGCTGTGGCTGTTCCTGCTCAGCGTGATCGCGCTGACCGTGGCCACCACCATTTCCTTCCCCTGGCTGTTGAGCCGCGCAGTGACCTTCCTGGCCTATGGAGGCAGCGGCAGTGCGACCGGCCTGGGCATGGGGTTGCTGGTGTTGTCGCTGGCCTTCGTCGTCGCGCACTGGATGCGCGCGCGGGTGTCTTTGCTGATCCAGTTGCGCCTGGACCGCTCCCTGATCACCCGCTTCGTCGATCGCCTGCTGAAGCTGCCGCTGCGGATCTTCTCGCTGCTGCCGGCCGGCGACCTGATCGCGCGGGTCAACTCGGTCTCGGGCGTGCGCGATTTCCTGTCGGCGCGCATCACCGGCCTGATCCTCGATTCGGGCGTGCTGATGGCGACCCTGGCGGTGCTGGCCTTCCAGAGCGCGCCGGTGGCCTTGCTGTTCCTCGCCCTGACCTTGCTGTCGACGGCGGTGCTGATCCTGTGCTGGAAGCGCTTGCTGCGGCTCACCGGCGGCGAAGTGCTGGCGTATTCGGGCTATTACAGCACCCTGGCCGAAACCCTGACCATGGCGGTCGACGTCAAGGTCAATCGCAAGGAGCAGGTGTTCGCCGACCGCCTGATGGACCGCTTCGGCGAACACCAGAAGTGGCTGGAGGCGCGCGGCAAGCTCAATGCGGTGTTCGAAGCCTTGTACGCCTACCAGGACAAGGTCGTGCCGATCGCCGCGTTGCTGCTGCTGTTCGTCGCGTTCCCGAGCATCGACCTGTCCGACCAGACCGCGTTCTATTGCTACTTCCTGCTGGGCTGGACCGGCCCGTCGGTGCGCGCGATCCAGATGTTCTTCATGCAGTTGGTCGTGGTGCGCATCAACGCCGACCGGATCGAGTCGATCCAGGGGCTGATGAGCCTCGACGAGGGCGTGCCCGGCGCCGACGAAGCCGCGCCGCCGTGGGCGGGGCCGAGCCAGGTCGCGGTCAGCGGCGTCGGCTTTTCCTATCTCGGCACCGGCACGCCGGTGCTCGAGGACGTGTCGGCGAACTTCGACGACCGCGGGCTCAACGTCATCGTGGGGCCTTCCGGCTGCGGCAAGAGCACCTTGCTCAAGCTGATCGGCGGCCTGCTGTTGCCCGACGCCGGCAGCATCCAGGTGCGCGTGCACGGCGAGCGTGCCGGCGTGGGCACGGGGGCCGGCACGAGTTCTGGCGCCAGCGCGGCCTCGGTGGCCTATCTCAACCAACACCCGGCCTTGTTCGCCGGCACCGTCGCCGAAAACATCGCCATGTTCGACCCGCAGGCCGATCAGGAGCGCATCGAACGCTGCGCGCGCGCGGCCTGCATCCACGACGAGATCGTCGCCTGGCCGCTGGCCTATCGCACGCCGGTGGTCGCGGTAGGGCAGAGCCTGTCGTCCGGCCAATGCCAGCGCATCGCCCTGGCGCGCCTGCTCTACAGCCACGCTCCGATCATGCTGCTGGACGAATTCACCAGCGACATCGACGCCGCCACCGAAGGCGCGATCCTGCGCCATCTGCGGCTGTGGCCGGGCATGAAGATCATCGTCACTCATCGCACTCAGTGGATCCAGCCGGGCGATCGCGTCCACGACCTGGGCCGGACCGCGCAAGGAGGACAACGCCATGAACGTCCCGTCTATGCGTGAGGGGCGCCCGCGCCGGCTGGCGCTCGCGGTCGGCGCGGTCGCGGCCGGCGTGCTGGTGCTCGGCTTGCTGATGGTGCGCAACACGGTCGCCTCGGTGGCGCCGGTGGCGGTGGTCAAGCCGGCGTTGGACGCCTTGCCGACCACGATCTTCGCCGACGGCACGTTGTCCTACCGCAACGAACTGGCGCTGACCTCGGAAGTGCTCGGCGCGGTCGAGGAGATCTACGTGCGCCAGGGCGACGAGGTCAAGCGCGGGCAGCCGTTGATGAAGCTGCGTTCGCAGCAATACGAAGCGCAGCTGGCGCAGCGCGAGGCCGGCCGCGATGGCGAAATGGCCTCGCTCGAAGTCAAGCGCGCGAGCCGCGAACTGGCCGCGGCCAAACTGCGCCGTTTCACCGAACTGCGCAAACAGCAACTGGTCAGCGAGGAAGGCCTGGACGAGGCCGAGGCGGCGTATCGCCAGGCCGACGCGGCCTACCGCGAAGGCCATGCGCGCATCCAGAACCAGCGCGCCCTGGTCGATGAGGTGCAGGACAGCTTGCACAAGTCCATCCTGCGTTCGCCGATCGACGGCACGGTGCTGTCGATCGACGTGTCCCCCGGCGAGACCGCGGTGCCGAGCGCATTAAGCTTCAGCGGTTCGACCGTGGCGCGCATCGCCGACACCCGCGTGCTGGTCGCCACCGCCAAGCTCGGCGAGTACGACGTCTGGAAGATCCGTCCCGGCGCCGTCGCCAACGTGGTGGTGCCGGCCTTCGACGAGACGCCGCTGCCGGGCACGGTGCGTTCGGTATCGATGGCGCCGGCGCGCCCGACCACCGGCACCGGCGCGCCCGCGGCCGGTGCGGCGAACTACGAAGTGCTGATCGAGATCCGCAACACTCGCCGCGCGAGCTTGCGCACCGGTATGACCTGCCGGGTCGAGTTTCCCAGCCGCAAGACCGCGCCGGTGCTGACGGTGCCGATCGCGGCACTGCGCGACAACCCGGCCGAGCTGGGGACCGAAGCGGGGCAGGGCGCGAGCGGCGCGGTGTTGGTGGTGCGCGATGGCGTCGCCAGCCTGCGCCGGGTGCGCTTGGGCGACGTCAACGAGACCCATCAGGAAATCCGCGGCGGGCTCGCTGCCGACGACCTGGTGGTGGTGCCGGCGACCGGCCAGCCGTTCTTGAAGCCGGGCACGCGGGTGCGGGTGATCTCGTATGAACGCGGTTGAGCTCAGCGGCATCCGCAAGAGTTACCGCCTCGGGGCCACCGAAGTGCCGGTGCTGCGCGGGGTCGACCTGCACGTGGCCCAGCACGAGTACGTCGCGGTGATGGGCGCCTCGGGTTCGGGCAAGTCCACGTTGTTGAACATCATCGGCTTCCTCGACACGCCCGACGCCGGCGAGATCCGCATCCACGGCGCGCCGGTGCAGCGCCAGGACGATGCCGCCCTGTCGGGTTTCCGCAACCGCACCATCGGCTTTGTGTTCCAGAGTTTTCACCTGCTCGGCAACTGCTCGGCGCTGGAGAACGTGATGCTGCCGCTGCGTTATCGCGGCGAAGCGCGCGCCGCGGCCGGGCGCCGCGCCCAGGCCGCGCTCGAGGAAGTCGGCATGGCCCATCGCAGTGCGCACCGGCCCGACGAATTGTCCGGCGGCGAACGCCAGCGCGTGGCGATCGCCCGCGCCATCGTCGGCGAGCCCGACATCATCCTGGCCGACGAGCCGACCGGTAACCTCGACTCGAAGACCTCCGATGAGGTACTGGACGTGTTCGCGCGCATCCACGCCAGGGGCCGCACCCTGATCGTGGTGACCCACGCGCCGCAAGTCGCCGAACGTTGCCAGCGCACGATCCGGGTCTGCGATGGACAGGTGATCGACGCCGCTGCGGCTGCGGACGCCTGAGCACGACCGGCATGCGCCGCGGGCTGGCCAACCTGTGGGACGCCGCACGCTCGCTGGCGCGCAGTCCGCGCCAGAGTCTGCTGTGCGCGAGCGCGATCGTGCTGGCGGTGATGGCGTACTCGACCGTGGTCAGCATTGCCGACGGCATGTCCCAGGCGCTCGGCCGCCGCTTCGAGAGCCTCGGCGACGACACCGTGGTGATCCGCGGCCAATCCACCGCTGGTAGCGGCTTCGTGCCCGGCCGCGGCGATCTCGAGGATCTGCAGCGGATGCCGCAGTGGATCGCACGCGCCGCGCTGGTGCAGGAGTTGTCCGGCGCGGCCACCTTGCTCGAAGGCGCGGGCACCCGCCAGGTCGCGCAGGTGCTGGCGGTGAGCGAGGATTACTTCGCCATCGACCGGGTCGCGATCGGGCAGGGCCAGGCCCTGAGCGGGCGCGGCGCCTCGGCCAAGCGCTGCGTGCTGGGTGCGCGTATCGCCGCTCGGCTGTTTCCCGGGCAAGCGCCGCTGGGCAAGTTCCTGCGCATCGGGGGGCATTGGTATGCGGTCGGCGGCGTGCTCGCCGCGACCGACGAGCCGGGCAAGTTCGTCTCCAACGACGATGCCGTGTTCCTGCCCTTGGCCGGCGCCGGCGCCCTGGTGAAGCCCGGTGACGACGGCGGCCGGCTGGTGGTCAAGGCCGCGCCCGGCATCGACATAGATACCTTGCGCACGAAGCTGCAGGCATTGCTGCTGCGCAAGTACGGCGGCCGCTACCGGGCCGACGACTTCCGCATCGAAGCCAAGCAGGCCTTGCTGCAGGGCGCGCGCGCGGCTACCGAGAGCCAGGGCCGCAGCTTGGCCTGGATTTCGCTGCTGGCTTCGCTGGTCGCCGCTCTGGGCGTGATGAACATGATGTTTCTCAGCGCCGACGAACGTTCCGGCGAGATCGGCCTGCGCCGCGCGATCGGCGCGACCCGTGCCGACATCGCCTGGCTGTTCGTGTGCGAGGCCTTGTTGCTGTGCCTGGCCGCGATCCCGATGGGGCTGGTCCTGGGGCGTATCGCCGCCGGCCAGCTCAAGGGCGTGCTGCGCCTGGATGCGGCGCCGGTGCTGAGCTGGCAGGCCTGTGCCTGGGTGGCCCTGGCGACCACGGCGCTGGTGCTGGCGTTCTCGCTGGCGCCGGCCTGGCAAGCGGCACGTAAGGACCCGAAGCGGGTGTTGCGCGCCGAATGAACGCGACCACGCCCGTTGAAGTGAATTCGGCGCGGACAGCGGAGCGCGCTGCCGCATCGCCGGTCGACGCGGCGCCGGGTGTCTGGTTCGTGCTCGGCGAAGCCTTCCAGGCCGCCTTGCGCCAGCTGCGCAGCTTCCCGGTGCGCACCGCGGTGGCGATGCTCAGCGTGGCCCTGGGCGTGGCCGGCATCGTCTCGGTGGCGTCGTTGTCCGAGGGGCTGTCGCGCACCCTGGTGCGTTCGTTCGAGTCGATGGGGCGGCAGGTGTTGATCGTGCGCTCCGACCCGTCCTACGAGTCGCTGGTGCTCGGCCGCGCCAACCGTCTGTCCGAACGCGACCTGCGCGTGGTCGCCAGCGCCTTCGCCCAGCGGCCGGTGGCGCCGGTGCTGCGCTACGGCGCGTTCAACAACGCCGTCGCGCTTGGCGCGCGCAACAGCGGCGCGGCGATCTACGGCACCACGCTCGACTACTTCCGGCTCGGCGAAGTCGAGTTGATCGCCGGCGCCTGGCCGTCGCGCCAGGACTGGCGCGGCAGCGGCCGCCAATGCCTGCTCGGCCGCAGCCTGGCCGAGGAATTCGGCGGCCTGGCCGCGGTGCTTGGCCGCGACCTCAGCCTCGCCGGACGTTCCTGTCGCGTGGTCGGCGTGGTCAAGGGCGCGGGCAGCGCGTTGGGTTTCGATGCCGAGCGCCTGGTCATCGCGCCGATCGGCCTGGTGCGGGCGATGGACGCTGACGGCAGCCTCAGCGATCTGGAGATCCACGCGGGCTTTTCCGAGGTGGACGACATCGAGGCGATCGGCCGGCGCTTGTCGGCGCAGTTGCGCCGGCAGCGCCACGCCGGCGGCGGCGAGGAGGACTTCATCGTCGTCACCGCGCAACGCCTGCGCGGTTACCTCGACGACACCCTGGCCAGCGTGCGCGCCGGCCTGTTCCTGCTGATGGCGGTGGTGTTCGCGGTGGCCGCGCTGGGCATCGGCAACGTCATGGTGTCCGGCGTCAACGCACGCCGCCGCGAGATCGCGATCAAACGCGCGATCGGCGCCTCGCGCGCCAACGTCTTCCTCGAATTCCTGTTGGAGGCGGTGATCCTGACCGGCTTCGGCGGCGTGCTGGGCGTGGTCCTGGGCGCGGCGGCGGCGCTGGCGATCACCTCGGGTTCCAGTTATTTCGGCGAGCCGACCGTGTCTTGGGCGGGTTGCCTGTTCGGGGTCGTCACCGCGCTGCTGGTCGGGCTGCTGACCGGCGTGTGGCCGGCGGCGCGCGCGGCGCGCCTGGACCCCGTCGCCGGTTTGCATCATCACTGAGGTGAGGACATGAAAGGACCCTGGGTCTGGATAGGCGCATCGGCGCTGGTGGCGGTGCTCGCGGTGTCGCTGGGTTTCGTGCTGATGGCCGCGGGCCGTTCCGAACCGCTGCAGGGGATGCAGGTCGACGACCTGCCGATGCTCGGCCGCGGCGATGCGCCGCACGAAATCGTCCTGGTCACCGATTACGGCTGCCCGGCCTGCAAGCGCTTCCACACCGAGATGCTGCCGCAGCTGATGAAACGGTACGTCGACGACGGCAGCGCCAGGATCCGCGTGCTCGCGTTTCCGATCCGCGAAGGCTCGACCGAACTCGCGCATGCGGTGATCTGTCTGCAACAGCGCCCAGGCAGCGACGCCAAGGCCCTGTACGACCGTGTCTACGGTCAGGACCTGACCGGTATCGCCGGCCTGGGACTGGCGCAGCGCCTCGCGCCGGCGGCCTCTGCGGTGGGGCTGGATGCCGCCGGACTCAATGCCTGCATGCAGCGGCCCGAGATCGCCCGCCGCGTCGAGCAACAGCGCTATCGCGCCATCGTCCACGGCATTTCCTCGGTGCCGACCGTGGTCATCGACCGCGTCGCGTTGAGCGAGCCCTGGACTTTCGCCCACTACGAGGCGGCGTTGCAGCCCGCCGCGACGGAAGCCCGATGACATGAGCAGCCTGGATTTCGATCGTTACTACATCGCCGCGATCTGCCGCGCCGAAGCCGAAGCCCTGCGCGGCGAAGTCGCCGCCTGCGTCGCCGCGAGCCGTTTGCCGGCGCGGTTCCACGCGCCGATCGCCGACGGCGCCAGCGAGTACCTGATGCAGCGGCTGTGCTGGATGTTCCAGAAGGCGTTCGTGTTCGAACTCAACCGCTATGCCGCGGGCGCACCGAAGCGCGACGACGCGCCGGCCGCGCCGACCGCGGTCGGCGACCCGGTGTTCGTCGCCTTCGTGCAGGCCATCGCCGGTGGCGAAGCCGCCCGCGAACTGCGCCAGCGCTACGGCTTTTTGTACCAGCGCGCGCAATGGTTCTGCGCGGGCTTCATCGAATTCCTGGGCGAGCATCTGCTGCATCTGGGCGACGACCTGCCGGCGCTCGCGGACTTCGATCTGCGTGCAGGCGAGGCACCGCAGCGGGTCGAATTCGGCCTGGGCGACCCGCACCGCGGTGCGCGCGCCACCGTCCGTTATCGCTTCGAGCGCGTCGACCTGTACTACAAGCCGCGCGGACTGGGGCTGGACCTGTTGTTCGCGCGATTGCAGCGTCTGGTCGACGAGGATATGGCGGTACTGGCCTCCATCGACCGCGGCGACTACGGCTGGCAACTCGGCATCCGCGGAGGCGGCGCCCAGGGCAAGGCGGCGGCCGAACGCTTCTACCGCTCGCTTGGCGTCTGCACCGCGGTCGCGCATGCGCTGTGCGGGTCCGACCTGCACTTCGAGAACATCGTCACCGACGCGCAAGGCCGGCCGTTCTTCGTCGACGTCGAGGCCTTGTTCACCAACACCGCGCGCATCGACCGCCAGCCGCCCTCGAGCGTGCCGTTGCTCGATGCCGAACGCGAACTCGACCGGCGTCTCGGCGAATCGGCGCTGTCGGTCGGGGTGGTGTCGCTGCGGCGCACACGCGAGGGCGTGTTCTCCGGCGCCGCGCAAGGCGACCTGGTGGCCGCACCGGTGTCGCGCGAAGTCGCGGTCGACGCCAGGACCGCGAACATGCGTCTGTCGCGGGTGCAGGAGACGATCCAGATCGACAGCCCGGTGCCGCGCGTAGACGGCGAGCCGGCCGCATTCGCCGCGCATTTCGACGGGTTCGCCGCAGGCTATCGCCGGGCCGCCGCGGCATTGGCCGCGCACGCGGAGGAAGTCGAAGTCTTGCTGGGCGACAACGCCGCGCTGCGTTCGCGGCAGATCCTGCGTCACACCTATCTGTACGGCCTGTTCCTGGCCGAGACCACCCACCCGGCGCTGGCCGACCCGGCCAAGACCGATGCTTTGTTGCTCAAGCTGCGCCGCGAGGAAGCCAGCAAGCCGTTCCTGCGCCACCTCTATGCCAGCGAACGCGAACAGATGCTGCAGTTCGACATCCCATACTTCGAGGCTCGGCTCGACGGCCGCGACCTGCTCAGCCCCTGCGGCAAGGTCGAAGGCTTTTTCGAGCGCTCGGCGCTGGAGCAAGTGCGCGAACGTCTGGCGCGATTCGCCGATCCACGCTGGATCGCGCGCCAATTGAGCTACGTCGCCACCGCATTGGGCTGCGAAACCGGCCCCGCCCTGGGGCAGGGCGATATCGCCGACGGCGCTGGCGCGCTGCTCGCCGAACAGGCGGTGCCGGGCGAGGGCGACGGCAGCGTGCTGTGGACCTACAGCCCGCCGGTCGGCACGCCCGGCGGCGAGTTCGCGATCATGCCGATGGGCCCGGATCTCTACACCGGCCTCGCCGGCCTGCTGCTGTTCCTGTCGCGCCGCTGCGCGCACGGCGCCAGCGCCGACGACCACGTCTTGACCGAACGCCTGATCGCCACCGGCCGCCGCATCCTGGTAGAACGCAGCCCGATGCTCGGCAGCGGCGCCTACTCGGGCGTGGAAGGGCTGATCCTGAGCCTGAGCGAAGCCGCCGGCGACCGCGGCGACCGCGAACTCGCCTGGCTCGCGCTCGAAACCTTCCTGGCCCGCGAACCGCAATGGGACCCCGCGCGCCACGACATCATCGACGGCGCCGCCGGCATCGCCCTGGTGGCACTCGCATTGCATCGCCAACATCGAGACCCGCGCCTGCTCGACGTCGCCCGGCGCCTAGCCGACCGCCTGATCGAAGCTGCCCGCGACACCGCCGACGGCCCGGAATGGTGGCTGCACGGCGTCGACCGCTGCGTCACCGGCTTCGCCCACGGCGGCAGCGGCATCGCCTTCGCCCTGATCCACCTTGCACGTGCGCTAGGCCACGCGAACATGCACGAACTCGCGCTGCGCGCCCTGCGCCGCGAAGACCGATCGTTCAACTCCGAAATCGGCCTGTGGCCGGACACCCGCATGGACGAACCGCAGTACTCGCTGGGCTGGTGCAACGGCGCTGCGGGGTTCTTGCTGGCGCGTGCCGAGGCTTGGGAGGACCTGGAAACCTGGCAGCGCGAGCATGTGCACACCGCGTTCGCGCGCAGTGTCGAGTGGTTCGGGCGGTTGCAGGACGATTCGCTATGCCACGGCACGGCGGGAGTTCGGCTGGCTTTGGCCAAGGTCGCGGACAAGTTGGGGCTGGCTTTCGATTTGCCCGAGCCCGAGCCCGAGCCGCCGCCCGGGCCGCCGGGCTACCGCGCCGGCTGGCATCACGATCGAGGCAACCTGGGATTGATGGTGGGGCTGTCCGGCGCGGGGCTGGCGCATGCGAGCGGGGCATACGGACAGGCTGGACCGCCGTCCGGGTGCTGTCCGCTGACCCTGATCTAGCGTCTTCTAGCCTTGCCTTGCCTTGCCTTGCCTTGCCTTGCCTTGCCTTGCCTTGCCTGACCTGACCTGGCCTGGCCTGGCCGTGAGGCCGGGTCGCACGATCCAACCGTGCAGCGCGAGCCGGCGGCGCGCCGTTATCGAGGCGGGAGCGGTGGGATATCGGTCGCTGCTTCGCCGGCCTTTTCTTGAACCGATCGGCCGGCGGCGTCCGGCCTGAGCCAGCCGGCCACGGTGCAGCCGGCGAGCATGCCGAGCAACTGCGCCAGTACGAACCCCGGTACATCGTCAGGGCGGATCCCGGCGAAGGTCTGGGTCAGCGAACGCGCCAGGGTCACCGCGGGATTGGCGAACGAGGTGCTGGCGGTGAACCAGTACGCGGCGAAGATATAGCTCGCCACCAGGGCCGGAACCGCCGCGGGACGATGGCGGACGCCCAGCACGATGGTCAGCAGCAAACCGAACGTGGCGACCGCCTCGCTGATCCACTGCGGCAGACCCGTACGGACATGGGTGCCGGGCTGGATCGCGGGAAGCTCGAACATGGCGTGGGCGAGCAGCACGCCGCAGATCGCAGCGACGGCCTGCACGGCGATATAGGCCGCGGTCTCGCCGTTGCGCAGCTCGCCGCGCAAGCGCATCGCCAAGCTCACCGCCGGGTTGAAGTGCGCGCCGGAGATCGGTCCGAACAGGACGATCAGGACGTACAAGGCGCCTGCGGTCGCAGCGGCGTTCGCCAACAGCGCGACGGCGTCGTTTCCGTCCGCGAGCGCGACGCCCATGATGCCCGAGCCGACCACCGTGGCCAGGAGCAGGGCGGTGCCGACGAACTCGGCGATCAGTTTGCGCGCCAGGCTCATCGCAGCGCCGCGAGCAGCGATTTCACCCGCGACGAGATTTCGTCGCGGACGGCGCGGTAGCCGTCGTCGTCCATGTGCTTGGGGTCGGGCAGGGCCCAGTCTTCGCGGTGCCCGGCCGGTATCCACGGACAGTCGTCGCCGCAGCCCATGGTGATCACCGCATCGAACTCGCCGTCGATGTCGTCGAGCGACTTCGAAGCGTGCCTCGTCAAGTCGTAGCCCAACTCGGACATGAAGCGGATCGCCTTCGGGTTGATGACGCCCGACGGTCTGGAACCGGCGCTGAGGGCTTCTACCTGGTCGCCGCCGTGGATGCGGGCGAAGGCCTCCGCCATCTGGCTGCGGTTGGAGTTTTCGACGCAAACGAACAGAACGCGTTTAGTGGGAGTCATCGGGATCGAATCAGAGGGTGTGAGCGATCTGGCGCAGGTGCTGTTCCTGGGCCAGGCGGTCGAGCTTTTCGAGGGGCAGCGCGAGCAGCAATTCGATCCGGCGGCGCAGACTCAGCCAGGCGTATTTGAACGCGGCCGGGTCGCCGGGACTCAGCGCCGGGTCGGGCACCCCCCAATGAGCGACGGCCGGGTGGCCGGGCCACACCGGGCAGGCTTCGCCGGCCGCGTTGTCGCAGACGGTGATGACGAAATCCATGACCGGAGCGTCGGGGCGGGCGAATTCGTCCCAGCTCTTGGTCCGCAACGCATGGCCGGGGTCCAGGTCCGCGATCAACTGCGCGGCCAGCGGCTGCACGCGGTCGGCGGGGTGGCTGCCTGCGCTGTAGGCGCGAATGCGGCCTTTGCTCATGAAGTTGAGCAAGGCCTCGGCCATCTGACTGCGGGCCGAGTTGCCGGTGCACAGGAACAGTGCGTGATAGGTTCGATCGGTCATGGCGTGGCGGGCGGATTGAAGGGACAAAGGCGAGGGGTCGCAGACGCGCGGAACGCAGACCGGCGCGGGGTCGCAACCGGCGCCGCCGGCGCAGCAGTTCTCGGACAGATACGCCATGAGGGCGTTCATCTGCAGGTAGTTCGCGCGGACGCGGATTACCCGGCCCTCGCGCTGGTCCTGGACCAGCGCCGCGGCGCGCAAGACGTTGAGATGGGCGGTCAAGGTCGCCGGCGGCAGGTCCAGGCGCTCGCGCAGTTCGCCGACCGACAAGCCGTCGGGGCCGGCCTGCACGAGCTGGCGATATGCCGCCAGCCGGGACTCGTGGCTGAGCGCTCCAAGGGCATGTAGGGCGGTTTTCGTCTCCATGATTCCAGTATTCCAGAATATTGGAATTAATTTCAATCGCGGACCGCCGAACGGCTTGACGCGGCTCGGCAGGGATCCATATAGTTGCGACTAGCAACGTAATTCCCGCCATGACCAAGACCGCCGCCAAGCCGACTGCCACCAAGCCGAATGCCGCCAGGTCGAATGCCGCCAGGCAGAGTCCGGAAGGCTCCCGCCTGCTCGTCGAAGCCGAGGCGCTGCACGCCGCCGTCTCGGACCTGGTGCGGATCTATCAGTTCCGGGACCGCGACAAGATCTGCTGCTACGACATCTCGGTGACTCAGTGCTACGCCCTGGAGGCCTTGGTCGGCCTTGGGCCGAGCCGTAGTCAGGCGCTCGCCGAGGCGCTGCGGCTCGACAAGAGCACGACGACCCGCGTGGTCGATGCCCTGGTGCGCAAAGGCTATGTCGAACGCCTGCCCGATCCAGACGATGCGCGCGCGGTTTCGTTGCGCGTGACCCCCGACGGCCGCCGCTTGTACGAGCGGATCAACAGCGAGTTGATCGCACAGCAAATGGAGTTGATCCGCGACCTCGATCCCGAAGTCTGCACGGCCGCCACCGAAATCCTCAAGCGCCTGACGCGTGCGGCGCAAGCGCGCTTCGTGTCCGGCGTGAGCGTGGGCGGATGCGCGCCCGCGTGCGGCACCGAGGGGAAGTGCGGCTGAGTTTTTTTGTCCATTTAGTTGCTACTGACAACAGGTGAAAAATGATCGAGATCCGCTCCGCCGTTGCCGCCGACGCCTCCCCGATTGCTGCCATCTACAACCAGGGCATCGCCGAACGCTCGTCCACTTTCGAAACCGTCCCGCGCACGGTGGCCGACATCGAACGCCGTCTGGCCGACGTCGCGCGCTATCCGCTGCTGGTCGCCACCGATACCGCAGGCGCGGTGATCGGCTGGGCCGGTCTGAGCGGTTATCGCCCCCGCGATTGCTATGCCGGCATCGGCGAGTTCTCGGTCTATCTCGACAGTCAGGCGCGCGGCCGGGGCGTCGGGCGTCGCCTGTTGCAGGCCTTGATCGAAGCCGCCCGGGAGCACGGCTACTGGAAGCTGCTCTCGCGCATCTTTCTTTTCAACGACGCCAGCCGCGCGCTGTGCCGCTCGGTCGGTTTTCGCGAAGTCGGGATCTACCAACGGCATGGTCGGTTGGAAGGCCGCTGGCTCGATGTCGTCATCGTCGAGTACCTGATCCCCGAAACCGCTTCCGATACTTATCCCCTTACCGAAGCCGCCGCCGCTAACTGAAGGAGAGATCCATGAACCTCGCACTTCCCGTTGTCGTCATCGGCGCCGGCCCGGTCGGATTGGCGGCCGCGGCGCATCTGCTCGAACGTGGGCTGACGCCGTTGGTCCTGGAGGCCGGCGATTCGGTCGGCGCCGGCATGATGCGCTGGGCGCACGTGCGGATGTTTTCGCCATGGCAGTTCGCGATCGACCGGGCCGCCGCTGCGCTGCTCGGCAAGCATGGCTGGGCGGCTCCCGATCCGGCGCAGTTTCCCAGCGGCGGCGATGTAGTCGAGCGCTACCTCAAGCCGCTCGCATCCACGCCGGAGCTCCATCCCCATGTCCGCACCGGCGCGCGCGTGGCCTTCGTGAGCAAGCAGCGGCGCGACCGGATGAAGGACACGCAACGCGACGACGTGCCGTTCGTGGTCCGCTATGTCGATCGAGCCGGCGAGCACGAAGTGCTGGCGCAAGCGGTCGTCGATGCGTCCGGCACGATCGAGCACCCCAACCCGATCGGGGCCTCGGGCGTACCGGCCATCGGCGAACGCGCCTTGAGCGAGCGGATCTTCCGTGGCCTGCCCGATGTGCTCGGCGTACACCGCGAACGTTATGCCGGCAAGCGGGTGTTGGTGGTCGGCAGCGGCCACTCGGCGTTCAACGTACTCAACGACCTGGCGCGGCTGGCTCGCCAGGTCCCGGGCACGCGGATCGAGTGGGCGCTACGCCGTCCGTCGCTGCGCCGCGTGCTAGGCGGAGGCGAACACGACCAGCTCAAGGAGCGCGGGCGCCTGGGCCTGGCCGTCGGCAGGCTGCTCGAAGAGGGGCTGCTGCAGGCGACGACCGGTTTCCATCTCGATCGCCTGGAACTTGCCGCCGACGGCATCGTGGCTCACGGCGACGGCAAGCAGCTCCGCCCGGTGGACGAAATCGTCGCCGCGACCGGCTTTCGCCCGGACCTCGGCCCGCTCTCGGAATTGCGTATCGCGCTCGATCACGGTACCCAGGCTCCGCTCGCCTTGGCGCCGCTGATCGATCCGAACCTGCACAGCTGCGGCAGCGTGCGGCCGCACGGCGCCGAAGAGCTCAAGCATCCGGATGCGGGCGTTTATATCGTAGGCATGAAAAGCTACGGGCGCGCACCCACGTTCCTGCTGCTGACCGGCTACGAGCAGGTGCGTTCGGTGGTCGCCGCGATCGCGGGCGATTGGGAGGCGGCGCGGCGCGTCGAGCTGGTGCTTCCGGAAACCGGCGTATGCATCACCCAGTTCGCGGAAGAAGACAGCGCCGAAACGAACAACGCCTGCTGCGGTCCAACGCCCGCCGCGAGCGCATCGGCGATCGAATCTGCAGCCGGCGGCGGTTGTTGCGGCGGCCCGGCGCCGGCCGCTGCCGATGCCTGCTGCGTGCGCGATGCGCAGGCCAAGGCCGAGGGAAAGTCCGGGTGCGGCTGTGGCAGCCGGACCGCCGCCGCGGTCCAGCCGTCTGCGGCGGCGTGCTGCAAATGAAGGCGATGCCGGCGCCGATGCGTCGCGCCATCTGGCTGCTGGGGCTTTGCCAGTGCGTGCTGTGGGGCGTGCTGTATTACAGCTTCTCGGTATTGCTGGTACCGATGGAGGCGGCGCTCGGCCTGTCGCGCATGGCGGTCGCCGGCGCCTTCTCGATCGGCCTGGCCGCGATGGCGCTGTCGGCGCCGTGGATCGGTCGCTGGCTGGATGAAGGGCATGCTTCCCTGCTTACCCGCACCGGCATCGGCCTGGCGTTGTCGGGCTTGCTGATCGTGGCGAACGCGCAAGGGCCGCTGGCGCTCTATCTCGGCTGGCTCGGTATCGGCATCGCGATGGCGGCCTTGCTGTACGAGCCCGCGTTCGTGCTGGTGATCCGGGCGGTGTCCGACGAAGGGCACCGCTTGCGCGCGCTGGCCGCGGTGACCGTATTCGGCGGGTTGGCCAGCACCGTCTTCCTGCCGTTGCTGTCGATGCTGATCGAACATCGGGACTGGCGGACGGCGGTGCTGGCCTGCGCGGCGGCGGTGGCGCTGGTCGCATGGGTGATGGAGCGTCACGTCATTCCCGGACTGCCGCCGGCCGATGCGATTCCGCGCAGGAACGACGTGCGTGCGAAGACCTGGCCGCCGCACCTGGTCAAGCTGGTGGCGATCTTCGCCTCGGGCACCTTGGCGAGCATGGCGCTGACTACGCTGCTGATTCCCTTGTCGATCGAACGCGGCGCCTCGGTCTCCGTCGCAGCGCTGGTGCTGGCGGCGTTGGGGATCGCGCAATTGCCCGGACGCGTCTGGCTGCTGCGCGGACGCGGCCCGGTGCCCGCGGGCGTGTTGAAGACCGCGCCGATCGCATTGCAGGTACTGGGGTTGGCCGCCGTGGTGGCCGCGCGCGCGCCGGTATGGGTGGCCGCCGGAGTCGCCGTATTCGGGCTGGGCGCGGGATTGCAGACGCTGGCGCGGCCGTGGCTGGTGCAGACCCTGTATGGCGCCGCGGACGCCGGGCGCTGGAACGGCGAGGTCGCGCGCATGCAGGGCTTCATCCGCGCCGCGGGGCCGGTCGGCGCGGCGGCGATCGCATGGATGGGAGGAGCCGCGCTCGCGCTCTCGCTCGCGGCCGGTCTGCTGCTGCTGACCTTGCCTGTCGCACGGCGTCTGCCGGCATGAACGCACTCACGAGGAAGTCACGGATGAAACGCCTGATCTCGCGATACCTGCTGGGCGCGACGGTTCTCGGCAACCTGGCGCTGTTCTTCCTGGCGCGCCGGTACGGCTGGAACCTGGAGCTGACGGTGCTGCTGGGCGCGTTGGCCGCCTTCATCGTGGCATCGGCCCTGGAGCGCGTGCTGCCGCACGACCGGTCTTGGTCCGGCCACCGCGCCGACACGTCGGTCGACGCGGCCAGCGCGGTCGTCGTTGTGGCGATCGTCGACCCTTTGTTGAAATTCGCCGGCCCGGTGGTGGCGGTCGCAATCTGGCGGTCGTTCGACATGTCCACGCCGCTGAGTAGTTGGCTGGCCGCACAAACCTTCGTCCCGCAATGGCTCGCGGTCGTCGCACTGAGCGAGCTGGGGCGGTACTGGGCGCATCGTTGGCACCACACCCACGCTTGGCTATGGAAGCTGCACGCCCTTCACCACAGCAGCGAGCGCCTGTACGCGCTCAACAATTTCCGCTTCCACCCGCTCAATTACCTCCACAACTTCCTGCTGGGCGTGTTTCCGCTGATGCTGTTGGGCGTCCCCGCGGACGTCATGCTCGGCTACCTGGCCCTGAGCCAACCGGTGCTGATGCTCCAGCATGCCAATCTGGACCTGCGCAGCGGTTGGTTGAACTACGTGTTCAGTACCAACGAGGTACATCGCTGGCACCACTCCACCGTGCCGGCCGAGGCGAACCGGAATTACGGCTATGCGCTGGTGCTGTGGGACCACGTCTTCGGGACCTTCCGTTATCTCCCGTCCCGCAACGCTCCGCGCCGGATCGGGCTGTTCGCCGAAAGCGGCGGCTACCCGGTGCGCGGTAGTTACCTGGTCCAGTTGATGGAAGCGTTCAAGCCCGGTTGCTGCCGCCTGTACGGATGACTCGAGTCTCGTGCGATCGCTGGCGGCGGCGCCGGCGGTTCCGGCAGCCCAAGGCGCGCGGCGCGTCGCGGGCAGGATTCGCGGAGAACTCGGCGGAGTCGGTCGGTGGAGGCGTCTATGCCTGCGGTTTGCAACGGCCACGAAAAAGCCGGCACTGGGCCGGCTTCGTCGTACGCTGGTATTCATGGTGGAGCGGAGGAGGATCGAACTCCCGACCTTCGCATTGCGAACGCGACGCTCTCCCAGCTGAGCTACCGCCCCACTTCGGGGATCGAGTTTAGCGGGCCTCGCTGGGAGGCGCTAGTCCTGGCGCTCGGTTCCGCAGCCTCGGTTGTGCGGACTCAGCTCTGCTGGGCCAGCAAAGGAGCGAGGTCGGGCTCGAGCGCGGCGCGGCGCCAGCCGGACAGGGCGTCGGGCCAATCGCCGTGGTCGAGCAGGGCTTCGAGCCAGCGGCGCGAGGCGAGCACGCCGTCGGGCAGGCCGAGGGCGGCGCTGCGAGTGGCCACGGCTTCTTGCAGTTGGCGCAGGCGCTGTTTGTCGCGGGTTTCGGCGACGCCGGCGTCGGGGGTCTGGTCTTCGTCGGCCAGCGGGGTGGTGAGCGCGGCCCAGATGGCGTCGCCGAGCTTGCGCGGGGCTTTGGGGTGGGCGTCGAGCTGGCGCTGCAGGGCGTCGCGGTCGGCCGGGACCTGGCGCGCGATCGAGACGGCGAGTTCGTTGTCGAGGATCCAGCTGCGCGGGCGATCGCTGTCGCGCGCGTAGGCGTCGCGCCAACGCAGCAGGCGCACCAGGCGGCGCTGGGCCGGGGCATCGAGGAACTGGGCGCTGCGCATCGACAAATGCGGCCAGCGTTCCGGGGCTTCGTTTTCGGCGTTGTGGACGGTGCGGGCGGCGTCTTCGTCGAGCCAGGCGCGGCGGCCGAGCGGGGCGAGCAAGCCGTCGAGGGCGTCGAGCATGGCGAACAGGTGGCGCACGTCGTCGGCAGCGTATTCGAGCTGCGAGGGCGACAGCGGGCGGCGCATCCAGTCCGAGCGGGTCTCGCCCTTGGCCAGGGCCACGCCGGTCAGTTGTTCGACCAGCTTCTGATAGCCCAGGCCGCTGCCGATGCCGGCCAGGGCCGCGGCCTGCTGGGTGTCGAACAGCGGCTTGGGCACCACGCCGCAGGCGTGCTTGAAGGCGACCAGGTCCTCGCTCGGGCTGTGCACGATCTTGAGGATGGCCTCGTCGGCGAGGATCGGCGCCAGCGCTTCGGCGATGCCGGGGCGCAAGGGGTCGACCAGCAGGATCGTCGGTTCGTGCGCGTCGGCGTTTTCGATCGCGATCTGCACCAGCGCCAGCTGCGGCCAATAGGTGCGTTCGCGGATGAATTCGGTGTCCAACCCGATGCGCGCGGGCTTGACCTCGAAATGCGCCTGCAGCGCGGCGGGGGTGTTGATCCAGACGGGCATGTTTCGGTTCTTTCGCGTGGCCGGCGTGAAGGTTGCCGGGGCGGGCGACAATAGCCTACTTTTCGCGGCGGCGGGTCGCGGTGGCCCCGGCAGGGCAAGGCGCGCAAGGCGGTGGGCCGGGTATTGCCGCTCTCGCGGGGCCGAGAGGCCGCGACCGCGCGTGCCGGCCCGGCCCGGACGCATTGCGCGCACGCCGCCTGAACATGGCGCCGCGGTCGAAGCGATATGCTGTCCCATCGATCGCCAAGACGATTCCGGAGAGGTTGCAGGTTGCGCGCATTGATGTGGTCGGGCATCGCCGCGATAGGGCTGCTGGTCGGGTGCACCGACCGGGGCGGCAAGGCGTCGTCGCAGGACGCCGGCGCACGCGCGCCGATCGTGACGGTCAGCGCCGACCAGGCGGTGTCGCCGGTACCGCCGTGGCGGGCGCCGGCCATCGCGGTCAGCGCCGAGAACCTGGAAGACTTGAACAAGCGCGGCGAGGCGGCGCTGGCCGAAGGCCGCCTGCATGCCGACGCCGATTCGGCGATCCCGATCTATCTGGCGCTGCGCGCTTACGCCCCGGACGACCGCCGCTTCGCCAAGGGGCTCGACAAAGCGGTGGCCCTGCTGCTGGCCGATGGAGATGCGGCGCTGAAAGGCATCGACGACGATCCCCTGGCCCTGCGCGGCGCCCATGAGGCGGCTGCGGTCGCACGCGTGGCGGCGCCCGGGCATCGCAAGGTGGAGGCCTTTCTGGAGCGGGTCGACCGCGCCGACCAGGCCCAGGAAGCCAACCGCCTCGGCGAGGAAGACTTGAACGCCGGCCGCATCGGCGAGAACGGCCGGGGCGGGGCGCTGGCGCGGTTCCGCGAAGCGCTGGAACTGCGGCCGAACGATGCACGCGCCTCGCAGGGCATCGCGGCGGCCGAGAGCGCGCTGATCCGGCGCGCCGAGCTCGCCGCCGAACGCGACGATTACGCCGGCGCCGACCGCTGGCTCGCGGCCGCCGCGCAGGTCCGGCCCAAGTTCGATACCGCGGCCACCGCCCGGGGCCGGATCGCGGCGCAGCGGCGGGCCCGGATCGGCGGCCTGCGCGACCAGGGCATCGCCGCGCTGCCGAAGTTTGGCGGCATCGACGTCGCGCGCGGGCATCTGGCGACCCTGCTGCGGATCGCCCCGGCCGGCGACCCGGCCGCGGCCGAACTGCGCGAGCAGATCGAATTGGCGACCCATTACGGCCTGTTCCGGCCCGGCCAGGTGTTCACCGATGCGATGAACCTCGGCGGGCGCGGGCCGGCGATGGTGGTGATCCCGCACGGCGCGTTCCGGATGGGCGCCGAGCCCAGCGAGGTCGGGTCGACCGATGCCGAGCGGCCGACCCGCAACATCCGCTTCGAGCGCGGCGTTGCGATGTCGCGCTACGAGATCACCGTCGGCGAGTTCCGCCGTTTCATGAATTCGACCAAGCACCGCGCACGCGCGGTGCGGCGCGGCTATTCCACCGCCTACGACGAACGCAGCGGCAACCTGGTGCGGCGCGGCGGGGTCGACTGGCGTTCGGACTACGCCGGCAACCCGGCCGCCGACAACCTGCCGGTGGTGCACGTCAGCGCCAAGGACGCGGTGGCCTATGTCGAGTGGCTGTCGGCGATCACCGGCCAGCGCTACCGGCTGCCGAGCGAGGCCGAGTTCGAGTACGCGCTGCGCGCCGGCACCCAGGGCGCCTATCCCTGGGGCGACGGCTCGCCGCCGGCGCGGGCCGGCAACCTCACCGGCAGCCTCGATGCGTCGCCGAGCCGGCGCCACTGGCGCAACGCCTTCCAGGGCTACGGCGACGGCGCCTGGGGGCCGATGCCGGTCGGCAGCTACGCGCCCAATGCATTCGGTCTTCACGACATGGCCGGCAATGTCAGCGAGTGGGTGGCCGACTGCTGGCACGACAACTACCGGCGGGCCCCGCGCGACGGCGCGGCCTGGTTCAACCCGGGCTGCCGCACGCGGGTGTTGCGCGGCGGTTCCTGGTCGAGCTCGCCGGCGCAGTCGCGCGCGGCGTGGCGGCAGGGCACCAGCGCGGACACCACCAACGGGCGGCTCGGGTTCCGGGTCGTGCGGGAAATTTGAGTTCGATGGCTCGAGCGGCGCGGACCCGCGACTGGGTTCATGATGGAATCGCGCCGCGCGCAGGATGCAGGCGGGCAGGGTGGCTGCAGGCTTCGGCCGCGGCCGGCAGTCAACGGATCGGGCCTGGGCCCGTGGCAGCGGGAGTGTGGAAATGAGGATCGATCCCATGGGTGGCGCGAGTCGCGCGCAAGGCCGGCGCGGCTTCGGCGGGTTCCGTTGGTGGATCCTGGTGCTGTTCGCGATCTACGCCGCGTGGTCGTGGTTCGGCAGCGCCCAGACCGACCCTTACACCGGCGAGAAGGCTCATTACGGCGCCAGCGCCGACGAAGAAGTGCAGCTCGGCGCGCAGGCGTTCCAGCAGGTGCTCGGCGACGCGAACGCGCAGCGCGCGCTGCTGCCGGCCAACGCGCCGCAGACCCAGGACGTGCGCGAGATCGCCCAGCGCCTGATCGAGAAGGTGCCGCAGGTGACCGAGACCTTGGCCACGGCCAACGGCCAGGCCGCGCCGACCGACTACCGCAATTTCCAGTGGGACGTGGCGGTGATCAACTCGCAGGACGCCAACGCGTTCTGCCTGCCCGGCGGCAAGATGGCGGTCTACACCGGCTTGTTCCCGGTCACCCAGAACGACGACGCGCTGGCGGTGGTGATGGGCCATGAGATCGCGCATGCGCTGTTGCGCCACGGCTCGCAGCGCATGGCCCAGCAGAAGCTGGTGCAGATGGGCCAGATCGCCGCGGGCATGGCGGTCGGCGGCATGGACCCGCAACAGCAGCAGATGGTGATGGGCGCGCTCGGCGCAGGCGCGCAATACGGACTGGTGTTGCCGTACGGCCGCAACCACGAGACCCAGGCCGACCAGGTCGGCTTGATGCTGGCCGCGGCCGCCTGCTACGACCCGCGCCAGGCGATCCCGTTGTGGGAGCGCATGTCCCAGCTCGGCGGCGGCCAGCGCCCGGCGGAGTTCGCTTCGACCCATCCGGACCCGGCCAACCGCATCCAGACCCTGCAGGGCTTGATGCCGAAGGCCCTGCAGTTCTATCAGGCCAACTGCGCGAGCCGGCCGTTGCGTTGAGGCAAGGGCGAGGCAGGAGCAAGAAGCAGGGACAACAGCGACAGCAAATCCCCTGACCCTTCAACAAATGGGGAACAGCCAAGCGGTAGGGAAAGGTGTCGAGGTCCTCGCGAGATACAAAAAAACCGCCTTTCGGCGGTTTTTTTGTTGCGGCGACAGTCGAGGGGCCTCAGCCTTTTCCCGAGTCCCGAGTCCCGAGTCCCGAGTCCCGAGTCCCGAGTCCCGAGTCCCGAGTCCCGAGT
>NZ_JCAXEE010000008.1:0-256077 GCF_059758755.1 Lysobacter sp. GQ73
GCCGAGGCGGGCGCGGCCGGCGCCAACCTGGCCAACTACACCACCGGCTATGCCTGCACCAACGCGCTCGCCGGCGGACAGGCGCCGAGCGGCAGCGGCGCGAGCTTCGCCCTCACCGCGGGGGCCGGCGACGATCTGACTTGCACCTTCTCCAACACCCGTGCGCCGCTGGCGGACCTGGTCATCAGCAAGACCAACACGCCCGGCTCCGGACCCGACGATCAGGCCGGCGACACCCTCACCCGCGGCGCCGCGACGACCTATTCGATCGTGGTCACCAACAACGGCCCGGACGCCGTCACCGGCGCGGTCCTGCGCGATCAGGCCGCCGGCCGCAGCGGGCTGACCTGCAGCGGGACGCCGACCTGCACCGGCAGCGCCTGTCCGGGTGGACTGACGATGGCGGCGCTCGAAACCGGCATTGCCCTCGGTCCGCTGGCGAACGGTGCGAGCATCACCGTCAGCCTGACCTGCACGGTCGACTGAGCCGGGCGGACCGGGGGGTGCGACGCGTGCCGGTTGGCGCCATCGGCGTTAATCTTCGCCTGCGCCGCTGGTCCGTGCAGGCGGCGCCATCGACGCGGTTCGACGCGCCGGCCGATCGCCGCCGGCGTCGCGAACCTCCGACTTCCGAGCCCGCGACCGCCATGACGATCGAGATCCGCCCCGCACGATGGCCGCAGGACCTGCCGGTGGTGCGCGGCCTGTTCCACGAATACGCCGAGAGCCTCGGCATCGACCTGAGCTTCCAGGACTTCGACCACGAAGTCGCCGCGCTGCCCGGCAAGTACGCGCCGCCCGGCGGACGCCTGTTGATCGCCTGGCGCGGCGACCAGGCCCTGGGTTGCATCGGCCTGCGCGCGTTGTCGACCGGCTCGGGCGAGATGAAACGCTTGTACGTGCGGCCGCAGGCGCGCGGCGAACAGCTCGGACGCCGGCTCGCCGAACGCATCTGCGCCGAAGCGCGCGCCGCCGGCTATTCGCGCATCTGCCTGGACACCTTGCCGAGCATGGCGCCGGCGCAGAAATTGTACGAGTCGCTCGGCTTTCGGCCGATCGCGCCCTATGTCTACAATCCGGTGGCGGGCACGCGCTTTCTCGCGCTCGACCTGCAGGCCGACTCGGCGTAATGGGGATCTTCGAGCGCTAGGGACGCGAGTACGCCCCAGGCAAGCGCAACCGCGCCGCGCCATCGCAAGCGCGCGAATACAGCGCCAACCCTGGCCGGATGCGCATCGGCATCGCGTAATTCCGGTGAGACCGCCGGCATCGGCGCCGCGGTCCGTCTCCAGGGGGAAAGGCCGTGCATCGAGCCAAGCGCTACGCGTCGTTGTTTGCATTGTTCGCCATCGTCTCGACGAGCATGGGGTGCGCCAACCTCGGCGCGGTCCGCAGCTTCGCCGCGACCTCCAGCCAGCTCACCGGCTATCGCGAAGTCACCGAGCGCTACGTCGGCAGCGCTGACCGGCAGCTCGCGAACCTGCCCGCGGGCAAGCACTACGACCCGGCCCGTAAAGAACTGCAGGCGCTGAAGCAGAGCAGTGCGCAGCAGAAAGACAGCCTGATCAAGTTGCATAACGCCGCCACCGGCTACATGAGCGCGCTGGCCGAGCTCGCCGGCGAGGACGCCTACAGCCTCAACGCCGAGATCGACAAGGTCTCCGGCGCGATCACCGCCGCGCCCGAGCTCGGCATCGGTGCCGAAGAGGTGGCCGCCTACAGCAAGATCGCCACCCTGGTCAGCAGTTGGCTCGTCGCGGCCAAGCAGGCGCGCGACGTCAAGGCCATGCTGAAGACTTACGGAAACGACATGGACCATCTGCTCGGCGCCATGCAACGCGCGGCGCGCTCCTACGAAGGCGTGCTGCGGCAGGAACAGGCCTCGGCGGACAGCATCCAGATGCTCAGGGTGGCGGTGTGGAAACAACCCAAGAGCGGCGACGGGCTGCTCGACGAGGCGCGCCGCGACGCCATCGTCGCCATGTCCAATCACTCCTATGCCGGTATCGCCGAACAGCAGGCCAAGGCGCTGCAGGCCGCGGCGGCCGCGTCGCAAGGCCTGGCACAGGTACGCAGCGGCCACGCCGCCATGCTCAAGGACGCCGACCACCTGAAATCCAAGCAGCTGCAGGCGCTGTTGAAACAGGCGGTCGCCGACATGAAAACCGTGCGTGCCCAGCTCGATGCACTCTGACCGACAGGGGAAGGACATGGCTCAGCAGATACTCGAAACCGCCGAAAGCGTCCAAACGGCGGCCGACCAGCTCGGCGCCAGCGCCGACGACATCAACCAGCGCGTCAAGGCCGGGCTCGCCGCCGGCGAGATCAGCGTCGAGGAGTTCATCGTTCAGATCGCCGACGAGCTGCGCCTGCGCGGCCAGGCCGCGGTGTTGTACAGCCAGGCGATCGATTACGTGCTGACCGATGCGCAACTGGCGCAGGCCGAGCTCGACCAGGCCATCGCCGAAGCGCGCGCCAAGATCGCGGCGGTCAAGCAGGTGCGCAAGGCGATCGAGATCTTCGCCGGCGTGGTGGTGCTGGCCGCCTCCATCGTCGCGCGCGACGCCAACGGCACGGTCAAGGCGACCAAGGCCCTGGCCAAGCTCGCGAAAAGCGCCGACGACAAACCGGCGGCGAAGGCGGTCGCCAAGAAGGCCAAGAAGGATCCGAAGACGGTGGTCTGAGGCCCGGCCCCTCTCGTTCGCCGACTCGGCTCAGCCCATGCGCGACGGGAATATCGCCAATGCATTGACGGCCACCGCCGCCAGGTACAGCCCCACGCCGAACACGGCGTGGGTGACCAGGCTGTGCAAACGCGCGACGCCAGGACGCGGCGTGCGCCGGGCGGCGAGGCCGGCGCCCATGCCCGGTTGCATCAGCAGGAACGGCGCGGCGACGCTGCCGATGCCGACGATCAGGGCCGGCGCGAGGCTCGGCCGGCGCGCCCAGTCGAGCCCCCACACCGCGAGCAGCAGCGCTGCGAAGACGACGCCGATCAGATAATGGGCGGTCCAGCCGATCGCGCGCTCGCCGCGCACCCGCGGTGTCGCGGCGATCGGGTCGTGGCGGAAGCGCCCGCGCGGCAGGTAGGCGATCCAGCGGCCGACCAGGCCGTAGTCGGCGGCCGGCATGCGCAGCAGCCGGGTTCGGGCCCAGCCCCAGGCGTCCATCGATGCGGTCGCGCCGATGCCGATGGCGGCGGCGCGCACCGACGCTTCGGCGAGCTCAGACATGGCCTGCGGCGGGCCGTGCCGAGGAGGCGCGCGCGTCGATCATCCAGCAGGCAGCGCGGTAGCGGACCTCGCTGCCGTGCACAAAGGGCTCGAACGCCGCGCGCACCGTGTCGACGACTTCGCTGCGCGTGCCCGCGTCGGCTTGCTGCAGGACCAGGCCGAGCGGCCCGAGCCGGCTCAGGTACCGCGCCAGCTCGCTTTCCGGAAAGCCACAGGTCAGCTCGATCGGTTGGATATCGATATCGCTCCAGCCGCTGTCGTCGAGAATCCGGCGCACGTGTTGCGCGTCGGCGAAGGCGAACTGGCCCGGCCCATCCGCGCGCCGCACGGGCAACTGGGGCAGCAGCGGGGCCGCGGCGCGTTCGGCCGTGGTCATGAACGGATTCTCGGCGGCGCCGCGCCAGGCGATCGCATGCAGTGCGGCACCGTCGCGCGCGGTGCGGCGCAGGTTGGCGAAGGCGGCGACCGGGTCGGCGAAGAACATCACGCCGAGGCGCGAGACGATCGCGTCGAAGCGGCCCGGTTCGAAATCGTAGGCCTGAGCATCGGCGCAGAGGAATTCGGCCGGCGCGCCCTCGGCGCCGGCGCGCGCCCGTGCCAGGGCGATCATCGGCGCGGAGATGTCGATGCCGACGCAGCGCCCGCCGGCGCCGAGCCGGCGCGCCAGCGCGAGGGTCACCGCGCCGGTGCCGCAGCCGATGTCGAGCACTTCGCGCGCCGTGCCGGAAACCGCGGCGACCAGCCGGTCTTCCAACGGTTGGAACATGCGGTCGAGCAGCGGCTGGGTGTCGACCCAGGCCTGTCCGGCCAGCCCGTTCCACAGTTGCGCCTGCTCGTTGCCGGCCTCGTATGCAGTGTTCATGCGTGTGTCCCGATTGTCTTCCAGGGGCGGAGACGGCACTGTGCCAATTCAAGTCGACTTGAGGTCAAGAGGATGAAGGAACTCGATATCGCCGAGGTGGCGCAGCGCGCCGGCGTGCCCGCTTCGACCCTGCGCTATTACGAGGAAAAGGGCCTGATCGCCTCGATCGGCCGGAACGGCCTGCGCCGGGTGTTCGCCGCCGGCGTGCTCGAACGGCTGGCCCTGATCGCGCTGGGGCGCGCCGCCGGCTACAGCCTCGACGAGATCGCCTCGATGTTCGCGCCCGACGGCCGGCCGCGCATCGACCGCGCCCAGTTGCTCGCCAAGGCCGACCAACTCGACCAGACCATCCGCCAACTCGGCGCGATGCGCGACGGACTGCGCCACGCCGCGGCCTGCAAGGCGCCGAGCCATATGGAATGCCCGACATTTCGCCGCATCGTCCGCGCTGCCGCCTCCGGCGCCATCGCTACGCCTAGGCGCAAACCTCCGCAACGATAGGACCGAGTTTCGTCGCCGCCAGGACGGCCGTCGCGCGTCGGATAACAGCGACCAGTAAATAACGTCCGCTACCGCGCGCAGTTGCGCGACTCGCGGGCTGCGAATTCACCACCTCCTAACGCGGCGGGCGTTGTAGTTTCGATCACGCCATCGGAGCCATGCCGTGAACCTCGTCGTCATGAAACCCGAAGCCGAGCGCCAGCGCGCGCTCGACAGCACACGCATCCTCGACAGCCTGCCGGAGCCGGTGTACCAGGATCTGGTGCTGTTGGCCGCGGCCATCTGCGACACCTCGATCGCATTGATCTCGCTGGTTGACCGCGACCGCCAATGGTTCAAGGCCCGGCTCGGCATCGACGAACAGGAAATGCCGCGCAGTATCGCCGTGTGCGATCACGCGATCCGCCAGCCCGACGAGGTGTTCGAGGTACGCGATCTGGCGAGCGACGCGCGGTTCGCCGATTTCCCGTATGTTCGGGACGGCACCGCGCGCTTCTACGCCGGGGCGCCGTTGCTGACCGAACAAGGCGCGCCGATAGGCACCGTGTGCCTGCTCGGTCGCGACCCGCGCGCGCTCGATGGGCAACAAAAGGACGCCCTGCGTTCGCTGTCGCGGGTGACCGCGGCGCTGATCGAAGCCCACCGCCGCAAGCACGTCGCCGAAGTGACCGCCTTGTTGCAGCCGCAGGCGAAGGCGCAGTCGAGGGAGGCGAGCCCGGAGCGCGCGCCGCAGGCGCCGACCATCGCGGTGATCCGCATTCAGCGCCATGCCGAACTCGTCGCCCGCCTCGGCGAGCGCGCGACCGAAAAGATGCTGCAGGCGCTCGACCAGGTGTTGGACCAAGGCCTGCGCCACGAGCTCGGCGACCATATCGACCGGGTCACCTCGACGCCGGAGTACGTGGCGATCCTGCGCGGCGACGGGGTCGGCGAGCGACTCGACGGCCTGCGCAAGGCGCTCGAGCGGCATCGCGCTTCGACCGGCGCGGCCTGGGCGATGGGCGTCGCCCAGGCGCGTGAACCCGGCGAAGCGATGCCGGCGGTGTACCTGCGTGCCGACGAGGATCTGAGCCGACAGTTGGACGCCGCGTCGGCGCGGGTCGACGCCGCCGCCTGAGCCGGCGCTGGCATTGTGCAGCGACATCCGCTACGACGGCGTAACCGCCGCGCGCGGGCTCGACGCCGCACGCGCGCCGCGCTTGATCGCCTGCGCCCGCTTGGCGATCAAGCGGATCACCACCGCGGTGAACAGCAGCGCCGACGGCACCGCGTACCAGAAATTGACCGGCACGCGCTTGAAGTACGAGTAGGCGAAGATCGAGGCGATGACCCACATGCCGGCCACGTGCAGGCGGTGCCAGGCGGTCGGCCCCACCCTGCGCGCCAGCGGCCGGTACGAGGTGACGGCGAGCAGCAGGATGAAGGCGTAGCCGAGACTGCCCGGCAGGTTGGTCAGGGCCGAACGGCCCGGCCAGAACTCCGGGTTGAGCTGGCCGTAGGCGTAGATCGCGAACGCGTGCAGCAGATGCGAGAACGCGAACGACAGGCCGACGACGCGCCGTTCCTTCACCAGTGCGCGGCTGAAATCGCCGGGCAGCAGGGTCGCGAACGAAGACGCGGTGAAGGCCGCCAGGAACAGCACGAACGAAGTGCGCGCGGTGACCCGGATCGCACGCCGGCTGCCTTCGACCGCGTCGGGGCCCAGCAGGAAGGCGGCGGCCGCTATCGCGCACAGGACCAGGGCCAGCAGCAGGAACAGCCGCCAGCCGGCGAGACGTTGCAGAACGGAAGTGGCGATCATGGCGAAGCTCTGGTGAGGGAAGACGCTGGGTAAGGGGAGGGTGCGGATATGCAGTGCGTCGCGAGGTCGGCCCCGACGATGCCGAGGGCTTGCAGTCGCGCGAGGACATCGAGGCCGTGTTCGAGGACGCAGCCGGCGGGCTCGCCGGCTTGCTCGGCCAAGGCCCGCAGGTGCTCGCGACTGCTGAGCCGCTGCGTCGACACCGCGCGCAACAGGCGGTAGCTGAAAACCGTCAGGCGCAGGATCCGCAACTCGTGGTCGTCGCCGCGCTGGACGATCAGCAGGTTCGGCGTATCGGGCGCAGCGTCGAGGCGGCTCAGCGCGGCTTCGTCGCCATCGACCGGCCAGCGGTAACCGCAGAGGCGGACCAGTGGCGACAGCGTCGGCACGCGGTCGGCGTCGATCGCCGTGACGCTCATCGCTGGCGCCGGCGCAGCCGCCAGCAACAGCGCCTGCTGGGTCCACTCGAAGTGGGCGAGTTCCGCGACCCAGGCCGGCAGGTCAGCGGCATCCGGGCCGCTCAGATAGTCGACGAGTTCGCCGCCGACTTCGGGAAACAGCGGGGTTTCGCAGCGGTGCCGCGCGTAGAAGCGGGCCACCAGCGCCTGCCAGCCCGGCGCCTGCAGCGCCCGGCGCAGCCGTGGGAAGCTGCCGGCCAAGAGGCCGTCGACCGCGCCCACGCACAAGGCCCGGTACAGCGCCATGCGCTGCGGCGCGATGTCCTGCGGCGGGGGCAGCGAAGGGTCGCGCAGATGCCTGGCCCAGGCCAGTTGCAGCGCCCTCAGGGACTCAGTCATGGGCCGGCTCCAACGGCGGCGCCGAGCCGACTGCGTCGGCCTGCAGCGCGCGGATCTGCGCGATCTCGGCGAGCAGTTCCTCCCAGGCCGGGAAATTGAAATCGCGTTCGAGCAGGGTCGGCCTCGGGCCGAAACGACGATGCGCCTGTTCGAGCAGGGCCCAGACCATCGCCTTGACCGGCGCACCGTGGGTGTCGACCTTGAAGCTGTCGTCCTGGTCGAGGTGTCCGGCGATGTGGTACGAGGCCACCCGTTCGCGCGGGATGCGGGCGATGAAATCCAGCGCGTCGTAGCCGTGATTGCAGGCGTTGACGAAGACGTTGTTGATGTCGAGCAGCAGATCGCAGTCGGCCTGGGCCAACACCGCATTGATGAAGTCGATTTCGCTCATCGCCGACTGCGGCGCGGCGTAATAGGAGATGTTCTCCACCGCGATGCGTCGGCCCAGCGCGTCCTGGACCTGGGCGATGCGCGCCGACACGTGCCGCACCGCTTCGTCGGTGAACGGCAACGGCAGCAGGTCGTAGAGGTGGCCGCCGACCGCGCAATAGCTCAGGTGTTCGCTGTACAGGCCCACCCGGTGGCGATCGAGAAAGCGGCGGGTGTCGGCGAGCAGCCTGGCGTCGAGCGGATCGGTGCCGCCGAGCGACAGGGACAGACCGTGGCAGCTGATCGGATAGCGCGCCGACAACTCGGTCAGCGCTTCGCCGAAATGGCCGCCCACGCCGATCCAGTTGTCGGGCGCGCATTCGAGGAAATCGATCCGGCCGGGCGCCAACCGCAGCAACTCGTCGATCAGGCCGCGGCGCAGGCCGAGGCCGGCCGAGGCCGCGGGCAATGTCTGGTGCATGGCGATACTCCGCGTGGATAAGCGCCGCCGGCGCAGGGCGATGGCGGCGCGGGGGTTTCAGTCGGCGATTTTCAGTCGGCGATCTGCGAGAACAGCCCCTTCGGCATCGGCTTGCCGTGGGCCTGGTAGGTCCGCTTGAGGAAGTCGTGCGCTTCGGCCTCGCTGATGTAGCCGTCGCGACCACGGTCGATGCGGTCGAAGTCGGCGGCCCGGCCGGCAGCGACGGCGAGGAACTCGGCGCGCGACACCTTGCCGTCGTGGTTGCTGTCGGTCTTGGCGAAGGACGCGTCGCCGCACTTGCCTTCGCCGCAGGCGCCCTCGGCCTGGGCCTGCTTCGCCGAGGCGCCGGCCGGCTGGCTGCCGCCGCATTTACCTTCGCCGCACTTGCCTTCGGCGGCGGCGATGCCGGCGAAGCCGGTCAGGGCCTGCGGTTGCGCGGCCAGCGCTTGGCCGCCGAGCAGTGCGCCGCCGGCCAGCACGATGCTCAAAGCGCCGACGAGAGAATTGCGAGAGTGGGAAGTGGACATCGGTGGTGCTCCTGTGACTTGCACGCCAGGCGTGCGGGATGGATGCCGCGGTCGCGGCAGGAAGGAAGAGGCAGGCGCGCGGCTTAGGCCGCGGCCGGGGCCGGCGTCGACCGGCGCGACCGGGCGACGTGCACGGCGATCGAAGCCAGGCCGGACAGCGCGCCGAGCGTCGCCGGCACGGGCAGCAGCGCAGTCAGCGGCAGGCACAGGGCGAAGACGACCGTGCCCCAGCTCAACAGGTCGCCGCGTGCGGCTTGGGGTGCGCCACGGCGCAACCATCGGTCCAGGCTCAGCGACCCGGCGCCGCCGAGCATCAGCGGCAGCAGCATCGCCAGATAGATCAAGGGCAGCTTGTAGTTGCCGTAGCCCTGGTCGCTGATCGCATACCCGCGCCACAGCTCGGCCAGGCTGCCCCAGTGCTCGGGCCAGTGCACCGCGGCGATGGCGACCACGGTCAGCACCCACAACAGGTAAGCGACGGCGCGCGTGCCGAGCCCGAGCAGCAGGGCCAGGCTGCAGCCGAGTTCCAGCCAGGTCGCCATGGTCCAGTTGAGGTCCGGGCTCAGGCGCGAGAACGGAAACGGAAAGCGCTGGGCGATGTCGGCGAACCAGTTCTGGCCGTGCAGTTTCTCGATGCCGGCTTCGTAGAACTCCCAGGCCAGCAGGACGCGCAGGCCGAGCGGAGACAGTGCGCGACCGACGCCGTCGAGACGGGGGGCGAGGCGGGTGAGAAAGGGCGGCGACATGCGAGGCTCCTGGCTGGGGCGAAAGACCGGGAGCCATTACGCGTTCGCGACGTATCCGCAGGGTGTCGCGCGCAGCGCGGTTTTGTGTACGAATGTGGCCGCGGGGGGGCCGGATACATTGCGATACGAATTCGTCGGACCGCGGGTCCAGGCCGCCGTCGCGAGAGACCGGGCTGCGCGCGGCGCCAGGCAACCGGGTCGCCGCGACGCCGCCGGTTTGTAAGCGAACGTATCCGGCGCCGCCTGCGAGGCCTTGCGATACAAGACCCCCCACCCGCGGAAACACCGGCGATACAGCCGCGGTCCGCAATGGCCACTCCCCAGCCCAGGAGTGACCGCATGATCCGCAACCTGTTATTCGCATCGATGCTCGTCGCGAGCGCCGGCTCGGCCGCCGCCGCCGAGCAGGTCCGCCCGATCGACCCGGCCGCACCCACCGTGATCCTCGTCCACGGCGCCTTCGCCGACGGCTCCAGCTGGAACCAGGTCATTCCCCGCCTGGCGTCCTGGGGCGTGCCCGCGGTGGCGGTGCAGAACCCGCTGACCTCGCTGGAGGACGACGTCGCCGCGACCCGGCGCGCGATCCGCGCGGCGCCCGGCAAGGTGGTGCTGGTCGGCCACTCCTGGGGCGGCACCGTCATCACCGAGGCCGGCAGCGACCCCAAGGTCTCGGCCCTGGTCTATGTCGCCGCGTTCGCGCCGGACGCCGGCGAGAATTCCGCGCAGCAGGGCCAGGGCTATCCGGCCGCCCCGGGGCTGAGCCGGCTGCTCGAACGCGAGGGGTTCCTGTCGCTGCCCGAAGCGGCGGTGCGCGAGGACTTCGCCCCGGACCTCAAGCCCGCGGCCGCGCGCCTGATCTATCGCACGCAAGGGCCGCTGAAGGCGAGCGCCTTGGCCGAGCCGGTGCGACAGGCGGCCTGGCGCGGCAAGCCGAGCTGGTACGTACTGTCGCGCCAAGACCGCATGCTGTCGCCGCAGTTGCAGGCCGCGACCGCGCGCCGTATCGGCGCGCAAGTGCATTCGCTGTCGGCCAGCCACGTGTCCTTGTTGTCGCAACCGGGCCCGGTGACCGACGCGATCCTCGAAGCCGCCGGCATCCAGGCCGCTTCGACCGCGGCCGACAACGGAGGCTGAGGTGATCGCCTTCGCTCTGGCCGCGCTCGCCGGCATGGCCACCGTCCTGTCGCCCTGCGTGTTGCCGGTGCTGCCGATCGTGCTCGCGCGCGGCAGCGGCGGCGGTCGCCGCGAGCCGCTGCTGATCGGCGCCGGCTTCATCGGCGCCTTCGCCAGCGGCGGCATCGCGCTGGGCTTGCTGGCCTCGTCCTCGGGCCGCTTCGAAGCGGCCGTGCGCGTCGCCGCGATAGCGGTGTTGCTGCTCGCGGGGCTGGCCTGCGTGTGGCCGCGGATGTTCGAACGCGTCCAGCGGCGTTGGCTGGCCGGATCGCGGCTGATGGCCTGGCAGCCGCGCGTCGCCGGGCCGGGCGGAGCGCTGCTGGTCGGGGTCTCGCTCGGCATCGCCTGGACGCCCTGCGCCGGCCCGATCCTCGCCTCGGTGCTGGCGCTCGCCGCCGGCGCCCAGGACCCGGCCCGGGCCACCGCACTGCTGGGCCTGTACGCACTCGGCGCGGCTGCGCCGCTGCTGGCGGTGATCTACGGCGGCCGCTGGGCCGCCGCCCGCGTCGCCTCGCTGCAACGGAATACCGGCTGGCTGCGCCGCGCCTTCGGCGTGTTGGCGGTGGCGATGGCCGTGCTGCAACTCATGCAACTGGACACCGCACTCATCGCCTGGCTGCTGCCGTGGCTCCCTTCGATCTCCACCGGACTGTGACCATGTCGAAATCCCTCATCGCATTGCTTGCCACCGCCGCCGTCGTCGTTGCTGCGGCTTTGGCCTGGCCGCAGGCCGGTGCCCACGGCAAAGACCCCGCGACTGCCACCGTCGCGCCCGGCTTCGCCAGCGGTGGCGCCTGGATCAACAGCGAGCCGCTGTCCTTGCCGCAACTGCGCGGCAAGGTGGTGCTGGTCGAGTTCTGGACTTACTCGTGCATCAACTGCCTGCGTGTGCTGCCGCGCGTCTCGCAATGGCATCGGCGTTACGCCGGACAGGGCCTGGTCGTGGTCGGCGTGCACACGCCCGAATACGGCTACGAGCGGGTCGGCGCCAATGTCCGGGCCGCGGTCAAGAGACTGGGCATCGCCTATCCGGTCGTGCAGGACAACGGCTACCGGATCTGGAACGCCTACGGCAACCAGTATTGGCCGGCGCTGTACCTGATCGACCGCCAGGGCCGGATCGTCTACCGCCACTACGGCGAAGGCGAGTACGCGGCCACCGAAGCGGCGATCCGCGCGCAACTGGCGTCCCCGCCCGCAGCGCCGGCGCCGCGCGTTACCATCGCCGATGCAGTGCGGTAAGCCCGGGACCACGCCATGACTCACGTAGACCACATCCTGATCGTCGACGACGACCGCGACATCCGCCAGATGGTCGCCGACTACCTGCACAAGAACGGTCTGCGCACCACCACCGCCGCCGACGGCCGCGAGATGCGCGCGGCGCTGGAGACCAGCGACGTCGACCTGATCGTGCTCGACGTGATGATGCCCGGCGAAGACGGACTGTCGTTGTGCCGCGGCCTGCGCGCCGGCCCCCACCGCGCGGTGCCGGTGGTGATGCTGACCGCGCGTGACGACGAGACCGACCGCATCGTCGGCCTGGAAATGGGCGCCGACGACTACGTGGTCAAGCCGTTCTCCTCGCGCGAACTGTTGGCCCGCATCAGCGCGGTGATCCGCCGCACCCGCATGCTGCCGCCCAATCTGCAGGTCAGCCAGGCCGGCCGCCTGATCGGCTTCGGCCAGTGGCGCCTGGACACGACCGCGCGCCATCTGCTCGATGCCGCAGGCACCGCCTATCCGCTCAGCGGCGCCGAGTTCCGCCTGCTGCGGGTGTTCCTCGACCATTCGCAGCGCGTGCTCAGCCGCGACCAGTTGTTGAACCTGACTCAGGGCCGCGACGCCAACCTGTTCGACCGTTCCATCGATCTGCTGGTCAGCCGCCTGCGCCAGCGCCTGCAGGACGACCCGCGCGAGCAGGCCTACATCAAGACCGTGCGCAGCGAAGGCTATGTGTTCTGCCAGGCCGTCACCCTGCTGGACCCGGCGCCATGAACGCGGCGCCGCGCTGGCGCTGGCTGCCGCGCACCATCGCCGCGCGCCTCACCCTGATCCTGTTCGCCGGCTTGTTGTTGGCGCACGGGCTGTCGTTCGCGCTGCTGTTCTACGAACGCTATGTCTCGGCGCGCTCGATGATGCTCGGCAACATGGAGCAGGACGTCGCCATCAGCGTGGCCTTGCTCGACCGCCTCACGCCGGCCGAGCGCAGGCAATGGGCGCCGCGCCTGGAACGGCGCACTTACCGCTATCTGCTGCAGCCGGCGCAAGCCGGCGCACCGCTGTCCAGCGAGCGTGCGCGCCAGGTGGCCGCCCTGATCGACCGCAGCCTGCAGCACCGCTATCCGCTGGTGGCCACCGCGGTGTCGCGGTCGCCGGAGCGTTTCCATGTGCAGCTGACATTGGCCGACGGACAGCCCTTGACCCTGGAGGTGACGCCGTCGGTGATGCCGATCGCGCGCTGGCTGCCGTGGGTGCTGGCGGCGCAACTCGCCGTCCTGCTGCTGTGCGCCTGGCTGGCGGTGCGCCAGGCGACCCGGCCGCTGGTGCGCCTGGCCGACGCCGCCGAACGGCTCGACCCCGCGCATCCCTCGGCGCCGCTGAGCGAATCCGGACCGGTCGAAGTGGCCAAGGCCGCGACTGCCTTCAATGCCCTGCAGGCGCGCATCGGCCACTACCTGGCCGAACGCCTGCAGATACTCGCGGCGATCTCGCACGACCTGCAGACCCCGATCACGCGCATGAAGCTGCGCGTCGAAGGCATGGACGCGAGCCCGGAACGCGCGCGCCTGGGCGAAGACCTGTCGCAACTGGAGCAACTGGTGCGCGAGGGCATCGCTTACGCGCGCAGCACCCACGGTGCCACCACCGCGCCGGTCCAGCTCAACCTGCACGCGCTGCTCGACAGCGTGGTCTGCGATTACCAGGACGCGGGCAAACCGGTGCGCCTCGACGGCCACAGCGATCTGTCGCTCACCACCCGCCCGCACGCCTTGCGCCGCGTGCTCGAAAACCTGATCGACAACGCGATCAAGTACGGCGGCCGCGCCGACGTCGGCGTTCGCCTCATCGCGGCGGACCGGGTCGCGATCGACGTCGACGACACCGGCCCCGGCATTCCCGAGGAGCACATGCAGGCGGTGCTGCAGCCCTTCCATCGCCTGGAGAGCTCGCGCAACCGCGACACCGGCGGCACCGGCCTGGGGTTGGCGATCGCCGAGCAGCTGGCAGCGCACCTGGGCGGCGAGCTGCGGCTGTCCAACCGCGTAGAAGGCGGACTGCGAGCGAGCCTGGTGTTGCCGATCGTTCACTGAACTCGCGCAACAGGCTTGCCTCGGCCTTAGCTGAACCAGTCAGCTTGCGCGTCGGCCGCTGCCATCAACCGGTGCTGGGACCAGTCGCGTCGCCGAACCAACACAACGCATCGAGTTCGGCCGGCGAGAGATAGCGCACGATGATCTCGGCTTCGTCCGGCGGATGGATCAGGCGCACCGCTGTGGTCGCCTGATGCGCCTGGTAGTGGCTCTTGGCGGCCTGGCAGGCGCCGGCGATCGCATCGGCGCGCGAGGAGTACGCCACCGGTGGCGCGTCCATCGCTTCCGCGCGCACGCACCAGGCACCAGGCTGTTCTTCGATGACGTCGTAAAACTGCACTGTGCTGGCGACTCGACCGTCGCGCCTCCCCTTGTTGCTCCTGGCGTGGAGAATAGCTTGCCGGAGCCGGGAAGACGCAAGTCGCTGCGCCGACTGTCACGGTTGTGAGGCTTGCGCCGAGCATGGGCGGGATCGAGTTTCGGGCGAACCGGGACGCATCGAGAAAACTCACTGCCGTCCCGATGGTCGGACACGCTGGCCCTTCGCAGGCTCGCCGCGCGCCACCGGCGCACCGTCGGCGAGGTAGCCGGTGAACTGCGCCGGCAGGGCGGTCGAGCCGTTGAACCTCGGGCCGTCCTGCAACTGATAGTGCAGGTGCGCTTGTGAGGAATTGCCGCTGTTGCCGCAATCGCCGAGGCGGTCGCCGGTGGCGACGCGGTCGCCCCGCCTGACCCGCAACGAACCCTTGCGCAGGTGCGCGAGCATCGAAAATTCGCCGTTGCCGTGGTCGATGACCACGCGATTGCCGGCCAGCTCGCGCAGATTCATCCGGCCGGGCGGGTTGTCGGCGATGCCGTCCACCGCCTCGACCACGGCGCCCGCTGCCGGCGCCAATACCGGCTTGCCGAAGCAGTAATAGTCTTCGTTGCGAAGCCCGTCGCCGGCATGCGTGGCGCTGCCGCGCACGATGGCCAGGTCGGCGGCGAAGCGCTGATCGGCGAACGCCGCATGGTAGTTCTGCTCGAGCGTGCGGCCGCCCCAGAACACCATGAACTCTTGGTCGATCGGCAACCGCAGCGCGGTCTTGGTCCGGTAATCGAAGCGTTCGCTCGGGGCGGCGCGCGGCCGCGGCTTCGGTTCGGCAAGTATCGAAAACAAGGCGACCTTGCCGTCCCGGGTGAACGACCAGGTCATCACGTGGATGTCGGGAGACTTCTCGAACCGGACCCGGCGCTTGTACACGCTCATGTGCGGATCCGAGCTGGTGGACTCTTCCAGGACGGCCTGCTCGTCGCCGAGGCGAGCGCCGAGCTGCTCGCGAAACTCCGCCAGGCCTTGACGGGACACGACCAGGTCCCGCATCCCGGCATCGAAGCGCTCCCATACGCTGTCGATGCGTTTCGAGTAGAACGCCGCCGTCAGTTCGGCGCCCTGCGGGTGCGCGTCCGATGCCTGTGCGTTCGGTGCATGAAGAAACGCGGACAGCAAAACCAGCAGGACAGAGCGCTTCATGACGCGGCTCCTGTGTCGCATCGGCGCTGCCGATGCCGTAGATCGCGATTCAGCGCGATCGCCCAGCGGCGACGGCGCTTCCCGTCTCACTTCGGTGCATGCACAGGAAAACGCAGAATGCGCGAGGCGAAGGCCGCGCTTGCGCCGGCGCGGCCATGGCTTCGACGCGCCGCGAAAACACGCGATGCCGGCACGCGCCGGCCTCGGCAGCGACTCGTTATTCGCGTGTTAGTCTTCGTGAGAAAAGTGAACGCTGCGCGTCCCGGCCGGGCGCCGACCGACGGAATGGACGATGAGACAGACAGGCAATTGGCTGGTATTCGGCACGCTTCTTTTCGGCACGCCGCTGGCTTTGGCCGCGGCCGACACCCGGGCTCAGGGCAGTTCGGACATCGGCGCCAGCATCGACATATCGTCGTACCGGTTGAACCCGCCGGGGTATCCGCCCGAGGGGGCGGACGCCTGCGTCGGCGGCACGGTCCTGGTGCTGGTCGATATCGACAAGGACGGCCAGCGCACCAAGGCCGTGGTGGAGCGCTCCAGCGGCTACGCCTATTTCGACCGGGCCGCCGTCGAGGCGACCAAACGCTGGAAATACAGTCCGGCGACGCAGAACGGCCAGCGAGCGCCCGGCAAGTTGCGCATGCCGGTGCACTTCGCCGAACACGACACCTGCTGGAGCGCCGTGCCGGAGGTCGAGGCCCGCCCCGACGAGGCCGCGATGCAGGCGCATCCGGTGCGGTGGCCGGCGACGGTCGAAGAGCAGAGTCTCAACGGGCTGGTCGTGCTGCTGATCAAGGTCGACCGGGACGGATCCAAAAGAGATATCGCGGTCGGCGTGTCCAGCGGCGATCAGGCCATCGACCAGGCGGCGACGCTTGCAGCGCGCGACTGGACCTTCCAGCCGGCGCGGCTGAAAGGCAAGCCGGTGCGGTCCCTGCTGCGACTGCCCTTGGCGTACGGCAAAGAGTAAGCGCGCCAACATTTGCGCCGTGCTTAATCATGTTGGATTGAGTTCACGAAGCTTGTGCCCGACGGTAGAGCGAAGTCTCCAGGCGCGGACAGGTACGGGTAGAAACGACATCATTGGAAGGTGATGGATAAGATGGCAACGAATGAGGCTTATCCGACTGGATCTGATTTGGTCTGGCTCGGGCGCGATAGGGACGGCCGTCTGGCGGCGTTTATTACAGCCGGCGCAGGGCAAATTCCGAAGAGGCTGTTAGCTGAGGACAATATGCCTTGCGACTTCGAAGGGGCCATTCTCGACCTCCCGAAGGTTTCAGACGTGATGCTTCATGTTGATGTTCCGAGGCCGGATAGTTTCATTGCGTTGGCGGAGCGCGGGCTCTTTGTGTTTGATTGGCGCGATATACACCGCGCGACAAAGGAAAGGAGTAGTTGCTACGAACTCGTCGCGACTCCGCTACAACCAACGAGACTCGTCGAGATCGCTCCAGAGAAAAGAATCCCCGACGTGTTGCTATACGATTTCGACTTTAGTGCTGTAACCAAGATCCGCTTGCGAAATGTGGATGGATTCGTTGACTCTTATCTCGATTGAGCAGGCCGGCCTGCTTGTCGAACCTCCGATGAGGAAGTTTGGCCGCGCTATGTTGATACAGCCATTTCTTAGATTGCGGACCAAGTCCATGATATCTACATGTCGGTCCGCTTTGGTCGGCGCGCTCGTCCTTTTCGCGAACGGTGCGCACGCACAAGACGTCCCCAGCGTCGACGCGAGCCTGGATCGAACCTCGAAGTTCCGCCATCCCCGGTCTATCCGGAGCAGGCGATCGGCGCCTGCGCTTCCGGCACCGTGGTCGCGATCGTCGACGTCGATGCCGACGGCCGCTTCGTCGATGTCGTCGTCGAGCGGTCCAGTCGCAACGCCCATCTCGACCGGGCCGCACTCGACGCCGCGCGGCACTGGACCTACACCCCCGCGAGCGACGAACAGGGTCGGAAGGTCGCGGACAAGATCCGCATTCCGGTGGAGTTCGCAGCCCACGAAAGCTGCTGGACCAAGCAGGTACCCGACACTCCGGCCCGGCCCGAGCCGTCCTCGGCAGAACGTTACCCGCCGCAATGGCCCGCCATCGTCGACGAGAACGGGCTCAGCGGTGAAGTCGTCTTGCTGGTGTTGCTCGAAGAAGACGGCTGGAAGCATGAGGTGAGGGTCGCAACCAGCAGCGGCGACCCCGCCATCGACTCCGCCGCGGTGCAGGCGGCGCAGAACTGGAGATACGAGCCGGCGCTGCTAAACGGCAAGCCGGTGCGCACGGTGCTGCGCTTGCCGATGTCCTACGGCGAGGGCGTGTCGGCGCCGCGTTGAAATAGCGCCCCGAGTTTCATTGAGCTGGATGAGGAGTTCGATCGGTTAGCGCCAGGTATGTAGGATTCGACATCCGTAGAGCGGTCCGCCTCAGCGCGGTTTATCTACTGACAGCGTATAAGGTTCGCGAGCGGATACGGCCAAGCCGATGAGCTGACGGCATAGGTCGGCTCCGAGTCAGCGCGATGCGTATGCATCCCAAAGCGGTCCTTCCGTCTTGTCATCAAAGATAAGACTGGAGCAATCGGAAACCGGTTCGTACCCACATGCAAAAGCGCCGACCCCATACTTCAGCGCCAACTGCTCCGCTCCATGTCTCAGCGAGCTCGCGATCTGTCCCGACTTGGAGGCCGTCCCGCGCCACTCAAAGACGACCAACACATCGATAGCTCCTTCTGCTCGGAGCAGCTGAACCAATGCCTGGAGAACTGATGCTTCGCCAATGAGAAGTTCCTTGGCTCTGAAGCTCAACATGCCGGAAGAATAGGGCTGTGCCGCATTGAAGACGGAGAGATAATCGGATAGCGAGGCGCCAGCTTGCATCTCGAACTCGCTCGCATAAACATCAAAAGCCCGCTCTGAGGAAAGGAGCTCCGCTACAAGCGAATTTAGCGCCTCTGTAGGAGTCCCTTCGAACACCAGCTCTATCAATTGTCCCATTGTGTCCGTGCTTCCTCTTGGAGCCTTGTCAAATTGTTCGATGATGCCATCTAGCGGGACGGTTAGCGGCGTTGTGTTCCGTGTTCCTTGTCCGGAGCTACCCAAAGCACATCGATTCGGTCCAGACTAAGAGAATCCACGACTTCGTCAATCGCCCCTTCTCGGCTACTCCCGGAATCACCACAAAGTGAACTGCCCTGCCTGATGATAAACATAGGTAATCAGCTAAATGACGGACCGAGACTTCAATTGCGCATCGACGGATTTCCACGGCCCAAGACCTTCCCTCATCACCCGCCAGCAACTCACGGCCAAAATAGTTGGTCAGCCTTGCCTCGCCCAGTTGCAAGACCGCCAGTGCGATATAGCTTCCGCTTGGCCATCGGCCATTCGGAGAATCATTCTTAGATCGCTCCGTCAGTCGCGCCTGCATGTGCGGCCAGTCTTCATTTCATCTGATTTAGACGCTGAGGCGCGTTAGTCATGGCCTGTATTAGTTTGAATAACCAACATGATCCCGGATCGCAGCTAACAACCGCTGCAAGGACAGTTCGCCGGGGTCATTACCCGGTCGCAGAAGAATGTCGGACAGCGTCTGGTGCAGGTGCACGATTTCGTACAGCGGCGGATCGAACTGGGCGATCTGGGGTGAATGAACCGGCTTGATAAAGCCAATCGTGGCGTTCTTCCCCAATAGAGAGCCAGGAGTCGTCCCTATGAAAATACAGAATGCCCCAACATGATGGGTTAGAGCACTCAAGGTGCTATCAGGTACCGAGTCCTTCGACTTGAAAACTACTTGTCCGTTTTCAATAAAGGCATAGAAATCAGCGAAAGCGGAGTAAAGCTTCTCCACGGAATGAATTTTGGATCCCTTCGAGTGGCAATAGTTGGTCAAATATGTAGGTGGCCTGTTCCTGGGTCTGTCTGACCCAGTTGTGCTCCGCGCCTATAATATGTGAATTTTCCACCTCGATCAGCGAGAGTGGCGTGACACCTTGATGCAAGGCAGTTTTAACCAGTTCCAATGTAATCGCTAGCGATGTCGAAACTCCTTCGGTCAGAAGAAGGTCTCGACGTTGCCTTATTAATTCAATCGATCTGTTTGTTTGCATAGAGCCTTCTCACGGGGCAACGCGCGGGTAGTCAGAAACTTGACCGCCTCCTCTAAGGGCATTGATTAGCCCGAACGCCATTGGAGGGACGTAAACTCTTGCGCCATTTTATAGCGCAGCTCACCCTGGGATATTGGTTGCAATCTAGCCCCAGCCGATTGAAGTTCGTCTGACGCTCCCTAAGCCGTTGCAGGCCCGACGACAGCGGCGAAGCGGCTCTCGCCTGGGGAAAGCCGGTCCGAGACCGCTTATAACCGGCAAAAAACTACGCCGCTATGTGTGCTTTTTCTGGGCGGCTTCTCGGCTCGGTACGACAACTGTTTCGGACGAGGTTCGGAAACTTCGGTTCGGCACAGGGTCCCTCCAGCTCGAGGTCGTTCCGAGCACTCGCGTCGCGACTTGCCTTCGCCGATCGCCCAACCATGCGCGGTTTATTCAAGCCGCCGGCGCCGCTTCGGGCCAGCATGCCGGCTTCTTCCACGCTGGAATGCAGATGAAAGACTGGCTGCTGCGCTGGTATGCGCCCTTGTTCCTGTTCGGTTTCGTCGGGTCGGCCGCGTGGTGGGTCGGTTATCGGCATGGCAGCGCCTTGTGGCTGCTGCCGCTGCTGTGTCTGGCGATAGTGGTGGCGTTCGTGGCCGAACGTCGCTGGCCGTACGACCCGCAGTTCAACGAGAGCCACGGGGACCGCGGGCGCGATGCGGCGCATGCGCTGGTCAACGAGGCGCTGAACCTGTCGTCGATCGCCTTGGTGCCGTTGCTGGCGGGCTGGCTGCCGTGGCGGGTATGGCCGGCGGATTGGCCGTTCGCATTGCAGCTACTGCTGGCCGTGGTCGGCGCCGACTTCGGCATCACGCTGATGCACTGCGCCAGCCATCGCGTCGGTTGGCTGTGGCGATTGCACGCGGTGCACCACAGCGTGACCCGCATGTACAGCTTCAACGGCCTGATGAAGCATCCGCTGCATCAGGCGATCGAAGCGTTGGGTGGGGTGTTGCCTTTGTTGTTGCTCGGTCTGCCGTATCCGGTGGCGGCGGTGCTGGCGTTCGCGATCGCGATCCAGCTGTTGCTGCAGCATTCCAACGTCGACATGCGGCCGGGCCGGCTTGGGCGGTGGATGGCCTGGGCGCCTTCGCATCGCTTCCATCATTTGCGCTACGGCAGCGCCGGCGACGTCAACTTCGGTTTGTTCTTCACCGTCTGGGATCGGTGGCTGGGCACCGCCTTCGATGCGCCCGGTTATCGCCTGGGCCACCGCGATCTGGGCATCGGCACTCAGCCGGACTATCCGCGCGATTATCTCGGCCAGTTGCTGGCGCCGTTCCGCGCGTTGCCGCAAGGCGATGCGCCGGAGCTGCCGGCGCAACTGCGGCGGCCACCCAGCCCGGTTCACCCGGAATAGGTCTGCACTCGCAGGCCGCGCAGTTGCGCCGCGCCGATGCCGAACATGCGGCGCAGGTTGCGCGACAGATGCGGCAGGTCGGCGAAGCCCGCGGCGTGCGCGCTCGCAGTGAGGTTGTCGCCGGCCAGCACGCGGGTCAGGGCGTGCTGCAGGCGTCGCCACAGCACCCAGCCGCGCAGGGTGATCGCCAGGTCGGACTGGAAGCGACGATGCAGCTGGCTCGGCGACAGATGCGCGGCCTCGGCGATGTCCGCAGCCGCCACGCCGTCCGGCAGGCGCGCGCCGATTTCGGCCATCGCCGCCTGCAGGCGCCGGTCGAGCGGCCGGGCCCGGCACAGCTCGGGCAACAGCGGCTGCAGTGCCGGCCATCGGGCCGGCAACCGCGGCAGCCGTTGCAGGATCGCTTCCAGGTCGGCGTGGCAAGGTTCGAGATATACCGTGCAGCCTTCGTCAGGCGCGGCCAGCACCGCATGCGGCTGGAACGAAGGCAGCCACAGGCGCTGGCCCGAATGCCGCTCGCCGTCGATCTCGACCCGCCACGGCGCGCCGTCGCTGAGCAGCAGCTGGTGCGCGTAATGCGCATGACGATCGCTGCCGCCGGCCTGGCCGAGCAGCACCGCGAAGTGCTCGCCGAGCAGCAGGGTGCCGGTCCAGACGCCATCGGCGGGCAGTGCGGGCAGGGCGGTCATGCGGTCGGCTCAGCCGATCGCCCGGCGAATCGCGACGTCAAGCAAATCCTTCAGCAGGCGGTCCGAACGCTCGCCGGGTTCGACGATCGAGACCCAGCCGTTGGCGCCATAGACCGGATGCGGAATCAAGGTGTCGACCGCGGCGAAGTCGAAGTCGTCGCGATGCTCGGCCAGGGCTCTCGGCGCGAAACCGAACAGCTCCTCGAACTTCGTCTTGCCCACGTCGAGGTTGACCCGGTACAGGCCGCGGTCGAGCCTGGACTCATCGTCGAAGCCGGCGTAGTCCTTGGTCACGATGGTCGCGAACGGCATCTTTTTCGGCTGCCCGTCGGCGTCCAGGGCGAAGCAGAAGCTGTCGCCCCAGGCCGTTTCCGGGCTGCCGTCTTCGCGCGCGGCGATCTGGATCCGGACCGAGCCGGTCGCGGCGAGATACTCGCGGATCTCGTCCTGGGTCATGGCCTGCCTCGTCGCGGTTCGGCTGCGGATTCTAGCAACGGCGCAGGTTCGGGTGATCGACGAATCCCGGGCGGTGCCCGGCGCCTCGGTTCCGCGTAGCGACCTGCCCGATACTTCGCTTCATGCAGGCTCTCGCACCGCGGCCAGCCGGCCTGGCGCCCTATCCGGAACGTCACCATGCGTATCGACAACTTGTTTGCGAATGCGTCCGCCCCGCCGAACGGCGAGCGCTTCGAAGCCCTGCTCAGCCACAAGAATCTGGTGATCGAGCGCATCGTGAGTTCTGCCGCGATCACGCCGACCGAGTACGTGCAGACTCAGGACGAGTGGGTGGCGATGCTGCAGGGCGAGGCGGCGCTCGAGGTCGCCGGCGAAACGGTCGAGCTGCGCTCCGGCGACTATCTGTTTCTGCCGGCCGGCACCCCGCACACGGTGCGGCGCGTTTCCGAAGGCGCGCTGTGGCTGGCCATCCATCTGCATTGAGCAGGGGCTGCTACCGCCTGTCGTCTTCTACCGATGGCGGCGGCGGCGCCATCGTATCGGCCTCCTTCCGCAGCCAGGCGCAGAACGCGTCGACCGCGGAGGTGGGCTCGACGCCCTGCCGGCGCACGATCCAGAACGCATAAGCGTTGGTCAGGGTGAGTTCGAACGGCGCGATCAGGCGGCCGCGTTGCAAATCTTCCTCGACCAACGGCGCGACGCCCAGGGCGAGGCCGTGGCCGGCGACGGCGGCCTCCTGGGCCAGGTACATGCTCGCGAACATCGGCCCGCGCGTCGCATCCACGCCGGTCGCGCCGGCGGCTTCCACCCAGGCGGCCCAATCCGGCACGCCGGCGCGTCCGGCCGAGCCTTCATCGTGCAGCAGGGTATGTGTGCGCAAGTCCTCGGGCGCGACCAGCGGCCGGCGCTGGTCGGTCGCCAGGGCGGGCGCGCACACCGGAAACACCGGCGCCTCCATCAGGCGCTCGGTCTGGACGCCGGCATAACCGCCTAGCCCGTAGCGAATGGCGACGTCGATGCCGTCGCGGCCGAAATCGGCTCGCTCGTTGCCGGTCTCGATCCGCAGTTGGATATCCGGATGGTCGCGGTGAAAGCGGTGCAGCCTCGGCGCGAGCCACTTCGCCGCGAACGACTCCACCGTGCTCACGCGCAGCTGCACGGCGGCAGGGGCGGCGACCCGGTCCAGGGCCCGGTCGAGCTGAGCGAACAACTCGCTCAACGATGCCGCCAGCGCTTTGCCTTCGGCGGTCAGCTCCACCGAGCGGTGGCCGCGTTCGAACAGCTTCACGCCGAGGTAGGCCTCCAAGCGCTTCACCTGGTGGCTGATCGCCGCAGGGGTGACGAACAGCTGCCCGGCCGCATCCTGGAAACTCAGGCGTCGCGCGGCTGCCTCGAAGGCCCGAAGAGCGTTGAGCGGGGCAGGGGGACGGGGCTTCAAGCTTGCCTCGGGTTCGTGGACCGGTGCGCGCATCCTATCAAGTTACTTTTTCTAATGCGGGACGCAAAACATCTCGTTTGTCGGCGCCCGGGGCGCTGGCAATCATGAGGTCATCGCAACGGTGAGTGTCGGTGATGAGATTCGAGGCCCTGGATTCGGATGTGCTCATGTTCGTCGGCGACGACTACGAGTCGGTCGCGACCGCCTTCGTCGACGGCGACGAGGTCCTGCTGGTCGACTCGTTGAGCGCCGCCGCCGATGCGAACCGGCTGCGCGACGTGCTGTGCGGAGACATGGGCAAGACGGTGCGCGTCATTGCCGCGACCCACTCCATGAGCGACCACATGGCCGGCGTGCCGCTGTTCCCCGATGCGCTCACGCTTGCGCATCGGCACCATCGCCATACCTTCCTGTCGCAGAACCGTCGCGTCGACGAGTTCTATCGCGAACCGAAGCTGGTCTTCGACAGTGAGATGACGTTGCGCTGGGGCCGGCACGAACTGCGTTTCGTCCACAACCCGGGCAAGACCATGGACCACGTCAGCGTAGACGTGCCGAGTGCCGACCTGGTCTGCGTCGGCGACAACATCGTCGGCCATATCGTTTATCTGTCCAAGGCCGATCCCGCGATGATCCGCGCCGCGATCGGCCGGATACGCCAGTTCGGCCGCAGCACGGTGGTCGGCGGCCACATGGGCCGGTTCCCGGCCGCCGTGCTCGACGACGCGATCCACTACCTCGACCGCCTGCGGGAAGAGGTCGTCCGCATTCGCAACGAAGCCGCCGGACCCGACCTCGAACCGCGCATCGCCGCGATCGCCATCGAGGCCTGCCTGGCGCCGCAGGTGGAACCCACGGCGTTCGAGCGCGACTGGCACCAGCGCAACCTGGAAGTCATCGTCGCGCAGTCGGTGTTCGCGCTCGACACGGCCTTGGCGTCGCGGGAGCATCGCGCATGAGCCGCCGCGACGAGACGCCCGGCCGCGGCCTGCGCCGCCGCGAGTTCCTGCTCGGCTGCGCCGGCCTCGCCGGTGCCGCCCTGATCCCGGGCACCGCCGCTTTCGCCGCGTACCGCGCCGACGGCCTGCGCATCCAACGGCTGGCTTGGGCCGGCATTCGCCTGCAGTTGCCGCAGGCGACCTTGTTCATCGATCCCTTGGTGAATTCGCAGGAATGGGGCGCCGCGCTCAAGGACCCGTTGATTCCGGTCGGCGACAGCGTCGGCGACGCTGCGGTCCTCATCACTCATGCGCACGGCGACCATTTCGACGCGAAGGCGGTCGCCGAAGCGCTCGGCCGGGGCGGCGTCCTCGCGCATCCGCTCGGCACCCAACCGTTGCCGCTGCCGCCCAAAGTCAGGGTGCGGCCGAGCGCGCCGTGGGAGCCGCAACTGATCGGCGACTTCACCGCCACACCGGTACCCGCGTCCGACGGCTACGGCGACCCGCAGGTGTCCTGGGTGGTGTCGGCGGGCGGCCGCCGCATTTTCCATGGCGGAGACACGCTGTGGCACGGGCATTGGTGGCGCATCGGCCGCCAGTTCGGGCCGTTCGACGCGGCCTTCCTGCCGGTCAACGGCGCGCGCTTCGGTTGGCGCAAACCGGTCAGCGGCCAACCCGGCGTGCTGACGCCGGAACAGGCGGTGGCGGCGGCGACCATCCTCGGCGCGAAACGCCTGGTTCCCATCCACTACGGCATATCCGGCATGGAGGAATACGTCGAGGTCGAGGACCCGATCGGGCAGTTGCAGAAGGCGGCTCACGGCAAGGCGATCGAGATACAGCCGCTGGCACCGGGCGCGTGGCTGGATTGGGGACGGTGACGATGAGTCCGCGAACCGGCACGTGATAGGCTGAAATCCGGATACAGGGAAGGTGTCGGCGGTGCGAAAGACGGTGCTGGTCGTTGCATTGATGATGGTGTCGGCAGAGGCGGTTTTCGCCGCCCGGCCTGGCGAAGATGCTTTCGTCATCAAGCTGGTGCCGGCCGAATTGACGGCCTGGCCGAGGATGAAGGCGACCGATTTCGGCTGCATGCTCGAAAAGCGCTTTGGAATACGGGATCCGCGATTCGGTTGCGCGGCCGACTTCGACCGCATGGACTGGGGCGATGCCTGTCTCGGCGCTACCGGCAACTACCATGCCGGGCCGGAGTTGCCGCCGGGCATCGCCAAGGCGTTGCCGTCGCCGATCAGTGCGGTCGAACTCGAGTGGGAGCACGGACAACTGCAGCAACTGTCCGTCGAATTCGATCGGAAAGTGAGCGAGCGCGAGGTCGAAGCCTTGTTCGGTCTGCGTATCGATGGCCCGAAGCCGGACAATCTCATGTCTGCGAATCTTCAGGATTGCGCGCCGGGAAAATCCTGTCTCGCGCTGCAGGGATTCGAGCACCTGGGCGCGGCGGATCTCGAATGCGGAACCTAATCGGTCGCAAGCCGGCCTGACCGCAGCGCGGTTCTGCCGCGCGCCCGATCCGCTCGATCCGACCGTTCGGCGGCTCGTCCGGACTGACCGGCGAGCGCGACGGCGCCGATCGTGTCGTCTTTGTCTTGCTCCTGTCATGGCCCTGGCATCGAATCCCCGGGACGGCTCAAGCGCCGGGGAGACGAGTCATGGTGTCGTTGCACAGTGCTGCCGCGGGTCGGATCGCGGCCGTCCTCGCCAGGTCGGCCCGGTATTGGGCCTGTCTGCTGTGGTTGCCGCTCGCATGGTCGGCGGCCGTCGATGCGCAAACCCCGCCCTGGCGCACGCTCAGCGACAAGGACGGCATCCGCCTGGAGGCGCGCAGCATCCCTGGCGAACGTTTCGACGAGCTTCGGGTGACCGCGTCTGTGAAGGTTTCGCCGCAGACGGTCGCGGACTACCTGCTGGGCAGATACCTCGACGAGAAAAACAAGAACATCGACCGCCGCTTCGTCCAGCGCGGACCCGACCGGGCGATCTGGTCCGACGTGCTCAGCACCCCGGTGACCAGCGATCGCTGCTACTCCATGCGTTTCGACCGGCACGCGCTCGCCGGCGGCGAGATACGGGTGAAATTCGTAGCGCTCGACTATATCGGCAAAACCCCGAAGCCCGATTGCGTGGCGCTGCGTTCGCGCGGTGAATGGACCCTCACCCCGACCACTGCCGGAACGCGATTGACCTACTCGTCGCTGACCGACATCGGCGGCAAGACGCCGGCGTTTCTGGCGCAGCGTTCGCTGGCGTCGGCCGCGGTATCCAGCGTAAGCAAGGTGGTCGCGGGCGCTTCGGGACGGCCGCTGCCGCGCGGGATCGGCGACTGAACGACCCGGCGAGCGGCCAGGCCGCCAGGCGTGGCCGCCGGCTCTTCCGGCGAAAGCAAGCCGCTGCGCACACGACTGCGCAGCGGTGCCCGCTCACGGGATCGCTCGGGCGGCTTATCTACTGCATCAGAAGCAAGGGCCTTGCTCGATCTCGACCCGGCCCTGGAACAAGCCGAAAGTCGAGACGATGCCGGTGCAGTCGATCAGGCGTGCACCGACCAGATTGTTGGAACTGTCGTAGTACTTGTACTCGATCCAGCCGGAACCGGTCGGCGGCGGGCGCGCCACCGAGGCGCCGAATGCCAGCGCGGACAACGAGGCTGCGATCAGCAGGGCAGTGCGGACGGGTCGTTTCATGAATCCTCCGAAGGCGGGATGGCTGGGGTCGAACGGCTAGCGTTAGAACGAACAGCGGGTCGAACGACTGAGCGCGACGGCGGCGCGGCAGTGGGGCGTGCCTGCCGCGCCGCCGATGCTCAGGCCGATCAGGCCGGATTCGGCTCGAGCGAAGGGCAAGGATCGAGGCAAGGCTTGCCCGGTATGCACGGCGGCGGCACGCACTCGCCGCCCGGGCCGGGTTCGCCCGGACCGGTGCCCGGATCGTTCGGGTCGATGCAGTAAGGCGGGTAATCCACCGCGATCTGCCATTCGGTGCAGAACGAGTGATTCGGGTCGCTCGGGCCGGTCGCCGCGCGCGCCTGGGCCTGACCGGCGCCCGCGGACCACGCCGCGGCCTGCATCACCGTGCCCAGCACCAGTACTTTCAAAAGCATCTTCATCGTGTTCCCTCGTAGGTTGAGACCGCTGACTGAGCGCCGACGCGGCGCGGCTACGCCCGTGACGATGGCGGGGACGTCGGTGCACGAGTGCCTGCGGAGCCTGTCGCGAGTGCGGACAGGTGAAAAAGCCCGCTTCATGCGAAGTCCGCCATGCGCGTCCAATGCGCCGGATCGATACTAGGCAGCGCCCGCCCCCGCTCAAGGCCGAAACCGGGCCAGGCCGGGAAGGTTTCGGGTGCGGCGCCACGCGCCCGAGCGTCGGCGGCCGCATTCAGGCCACTGCACGGCGCCTCGTAACCACGCGCCCTGCCTGAGTTATTTCGCCGATTCGTTCCCGCTCGAACCCGGGCTGCCTTGCCGGCCGAGAGACCGGCGCGGTTCGCGCGCAGCGACAGGCTTCCGCTGTACGGAACGGGCCTGAACGCTGGCCATGCGGAGCGGGCCTGAACGCCGCAGTCGATCAGTCGAGCCGGCGCGCTTGCGCGAGGTCCGCCGCGGCGATCTCGTCGGTGGACGGCAGCGGCTTGATGGTCACCTCGCCGCAGATGAATCGCTGTCCCTTGAAGTCCCGGCCGTGGTAGCGCGTGCTGATGGCGTGGAACTCGGCATTGCCCGAGGCCAGGTGCTCCAATTCGGTGAGGTACTCGCGCACGTCGCTGCGCGCCCCGAGCGGCCCGGCCAGCACCCGGTCGCGGGCGGCGATCAGCTTGCGCTCGTTGTCGGCCACCAGCAGCGCCAACTTGTCCAGCGCGCCCTGCAGCGTGAGCCCTTCCAGATGCATCAACAGCCACACCGAGTTCACCGAGTCGGCGATGTGTATTTCCTTGCGGAACGAATAGGGGTCGTTGACCAGGGTGATCGAGTCGATCGCCGCGGTCCTGACCGCCACGAGGGAGGCGTCGGCGGCCAAGGCGTCGGTCATGTCCACGTCGAGGGCGTACTCGGTCATCATCGCGGCCCACTCGCCGTAATTGTCGACCCGCCGTAGTTCCAGATAGCGCTCGAAGCTCAGGGTATCCATCTGCAGGGCCAGCGAATCGGTCTGCCGGACGATCATGGTGAGCAGCGATTCCTCGAGGCGTTTCCAGACCCGCGGCTTGGACGCCATCTGCCGCTTGATCGGCAGCAGCCCTTCGTACAACAACTGGGCGATGGGGGCCGAGTCGGGAGGGCGGATGCCCGCTATCGCATCGAAATAATGCCGACGCATCTCGGACTGCCGCCGCTCGTCCCCGAGTATCTGCGGGTTGGTGGTGGTGTCGTCGATCAAGGTGGTGATGCTCATCATCCGTTCGAGGTTGTAGATGCGATCCCGCTTGGTATGCGGATAGGCAAGGCCGCCGTAGGACGGCATGCTCATGGACAAATAATGATCGACCGCCTTCTGGCTTCCATAATGGGCCAGGATGTAGCGGCTATCGCTCAGCGCCACTTGCCGCTCGGCTTCCTCGTGGTCCGGGTGCCAGAGCGGCTTCAGGGTCAGGTGAAAATCGGGGTGATGTATCTTTTCCCCCAATGCCGGCAGGCCGGCCAAGTCGCGAACGAAGTTGGGCGCCTTGATCATCGTCGACTCTCTCGTTGAACGTTTCGGAGCGGTCCTTCGACCGCGGAACGTGGGATGCCGAAAACCGCCTCAACGAGGCTGCACGATGGCGCTGTAGATCGAGATCTGGTTCTTCACCAGCGCCACCGCCAGGCTTTCTGTCATGACATGCAGTTCCTCCAGCGCGCCGGCGACGCCGAGCGGAAAGTTCCGCTCGATGTTGGCCCTGATATCGAGCAGCCAACGGATCGCGTCGGCATTGCTGGGCAGCACCCGCAAATCCTCGATGCCGAATCCGCTGCGCTCCAGCACTTCGCAAAAGTACTTGGGCGTCTTGCGGTACTTGCAGGCCAGCCTGTCGACGATGTCGGGCGTGTCGGACCGGTAGTGGCCGAGATCGATGTTGTAAAGATTGTCGGAGACGATCACCACGCTTTGCGGATGCACCAACCGGCGCAATTTCCGCATGACGTCCTGGTACAGATCGTTGGGAAAATGCGAGATGACCCCGCGCATGACGACCAGGTCGTAGGGCCGGTCCGCCTCGGGCAGCAGGTCGATGTCCTTCGCATTGCCGTGATACAGGTGGATGCGGCCGGACAGGCCCCGTTCGGCATGCATCCGCGCGCCGTGCTCCAGCTGGCGGCGGCTGACATTGATGCCGTCCAGATGCCGGCATTCGGGAAAGCGATCGGCCAGATGCGCCAGGACCGAACCCCAGCCGCAGCCGATGTCGAGAACGCGTTCGACGGGGACGCGGCCCTGATCGAGGCCGGCCAGGCGCAGCTGCCGGTCGAAATATCGGGCGCCCGACTCGTCCAGGGACGCCGGTTGCGGCAAGCCCGGGTCGTCGTAGATGCCGAACTGGAACCACAGGCCGTGGCCGATGACCTTGCGCCAGTCTCCCGGGTCGTCCTGGTAGGTGTATTCGACCTTGGCCTGGTACTCGTCGATGGACGCGCCCTGGATCGCCGTGATCGGCGGTTGCCCGGCACGGACTTCGGATGTTTGGATGGCGAAGTGGTTCATGACTCCCCCTGGTCTGACCCAAGCATTCGCGCCGCCTGGCGCGATGCTGCAAGGACCTCGGTGCAACGCTTGTGCACAGTCACGCCTTGATGCGCGAAAACTCGCGGCCGAGGCCGCAAGCGGGGCGCTGGCGAATCGCCCGGGTTCCGCAGCGCAGCCTGCACGCGCATGCAGTCGCGCTCCGGCGATAAGGTGTCACGCCGCCGCGGATTTTCCTGTGATTCCTCGCACGCTGCGGCGGTGAGCGAGCGTGAGCGAGCGCGACCGGTCGGCGCCCGTCGCCACGACGTTCGCAAGCCGCATGCTTGGCGCAGGCAGATCAGCGCCGGCGCGCGTAGACGATCCAGGCGCGCGAATCGAGCCAGACGCCGTCGGTCCGTTGGTGCTCGGCGAACAGCCGGCGCAGACGATCGATCGCTTGCTCGCGTTGGCTGGAGTCGAGGCGGGCGAGTTGGTCCTGCACGGTCGAGAACCCGGAGACGAACTCGAACGCGGCATCGGCATCGCTGCCGTAGTAGACAGGCGCATGCACTTCGTCGAATGCCGGCGTCACGAAGCCGGCGGATTCGAGCATGCGCCGTGCGGTGTCCGGGTCGCCCAGGGAGAACGCGGGCGGGACGGCGGACGAGCCGGCGGCGTCCGCTCGGTCGAACCGGAACGCGTCGTCGATGGCGGTTGCCCATTCATTGCGATCGCGCGGCTGCCACACCATCATCAACAGACGCCCATCCGGTCGCAGTGCGCTGCGGATACGTTCGAAGGCCGCCAGCGGATGTTCGAAGAACATCGTGCCGAACCGGCTGATCGCCGCATCGAAACGCTCATGCGGCAGCGTCTGCCGTTCGAGGTCTGCGCACAGATACTCGACGTTGCCCAGACCGGCCGCACCCGTGAGCTGCCTCGCGCGCTCGATCATCTCTTCCGACCGGTCGACCCCGAGCACCGATCCTGCCGGCGCCAGTCGGGCCGCTTCGCGCGTGGTCTGTCCGGTCCCGCAGCCGATATCTAGAACCCGGTCGTCAGTGCGGATGTCGTAAGCGCGCCGCAATGCCTCGTTGTGGCGTTGCAATTCGAGGTCGTAATCGAGCATGGACCGGGCTCCTGGTTCGTTTTCGACTCAAGCGAGGACGGATAACAGCGATAAACGATATGACGCCCGGCAGGCCGGGCGCTACAAACGTTTCAAAATCGGATTCTGCCGTTCCCTGGCCAGTGCGCAGTTCTCGGTAGCGGCCTCCTGCTCCGCCCCAGGCAGAGCGGCCTTCTCGCCGGCTGGGGAGGCGCACGCGGATAGCGGAGAGAAAGGGCAGGCATCGAAGACCGGCAGACCAGTCTCTCGAGTTCGCCGCGGGCCTTTTTCGAGTTCATGGCTGCACCACGCGCCGGCAGGAGAGAACACCCAATCCAATGCGAGCGCCAGCGATACGAGTACGAGCAACACCAGGCCGGAGAACATCACGCCCAGGAACGACAGTGCCCAAAACATCATCGCGGCGGTCTTCCAGACATCGAACAGACCCGCGGCGAACATGCATACGAGCACCGGAACGAACTCGACGAACAGGTAGGCGAGCACGCCGCGACGCATCGCCTTGCAAAGCCGCGGCCGCCACGACGGGCGCAACCACCAAGCCGCCGACAGCGCGCCGACCAACACGACCCACGGGCCGAATACCCAATGCAACGGCAGATCGCTGGTCCCGCTCGCTCCGAACTGCGCCTGGGCCGAGCCGACAGCGCCCAGCAGCGCCAAGCCCAACGCCGCGGTCCGTGCACAGCGCCGATACCGGTCGTTCGAGCGGATTTGTTTCGATCTTGAAGACGCGATGATCGCATGAAGCTGCCAGGGTTCGTCGCCGCGGCCGGCCGCATTCGCCTGCCGCGGCCGCGGCGGCGTAATTTCGGCAACCCATCGTTTCCATCGGACAGGCGCAAGGTGATCGGCGCCGTCAACGGGCCGCGAACGCATCTTCGCGGCCCGCTGCGCGCGCCGCTTACTGCGGTGCGTCCTGCAACACGACGTCGTCGAGATAGAAGCTGGCGTTGTGGTGGGCCGAGCCGCCCGAACCGAGCAACTGCACCCACACGCTTGCCGTCAGCGCGGGCGGTTGCACATCGGCCACGATCTGGGTCCACTCATCGCCGACCGTCCCCATCGACACGTCGCTGAAGGAGGTGTCCTCGTCGCCGGTCGCCGGCTTGCCGTCTTCCTTGTGCCAGCGCAGGCGCACGCGCGCGTTGGCGGGCAACGGCGGGGTGCCGGCGACGTGCTTGACCCAGAAGCTCAGGCGCTTGCGGGCGTTGTCGGACAGGTAACCGGGATGGTTGGCGACTTCCAGACCCCAATAGCTGTCCTCGACCACCACTTGCAGGCTGTACGCGCCGCTGTGGGCGACATCGGCGCGGGCGGCGCTGCTGCCGTACCACGGCGTCCACAGGCCGGCCGAGGTCTCCAGGGTCGCGGTCGCGGTGTCGAGCAGGTTGAACAGCGAGCCATCGGTGGTGCTGCCCGCATCCTGCAGGTACGGCGCGGCCTGCCAGGACTTGAAGCTCATCGCCTCGCCGTAGCGCTTAGCGAAACGCCACGGGCCGTAGTAGTGGTTGTTGGCGAAGCGATTATTGTTGTTGAACATCACATCGTTCTGCACCTGCTGCACGGTGTACGGCGACCAGCTCAGGTTGTTGTCGCCGGTGGCGTACAGCGCCTGCGCGCCGCAGAAGCTGGAACTGCCGCAGGGCACCGCCGCCGGATCGAAGTAGAACTCGTTGCCGGTCACTTCGATGTTCCTGGCGTGCCAGCGGCAGTCGCGCTGCAGGGTCGGATCGCCGTTGATCTCGGTGTAGCACGGATGCAGGTGGCTGACCGGAGCGGGGTAGCTGCTCGGGTGCTCCGGGTCCGGCCGCACGATCAGCGCCGGATGCACGAAGGGCGTGCAATACACCTGGCTGGTATTGCCGTTGGAGTTGCAGAAGCGGTTGGCGCTCTCGTAGATCGACACGCCCGAGAAGTTGTTCTCGAAGTAGTTGTCGTAGATGCGCAGCCGGTCCGAACCGCTTACGTCCTTGGGCAGGCGGCTGTCGCCGCCGGACTCGGACAGGTAGATCGCCGGCGCCGGCGCGCCGCGGTCGGCGTTGCCCGAAGTCCAGCCGTTGTTAATGAAGGTGTTGGCGCGGATGGTGGCGTTGTAGCTGATCTCGTACCAGATGCCGACGCCGGCGTTGTCGCGGATGTAGTTGTTCTCGAACAGGAAGTCGATGTTGTTGGTGTCGGCCCACAGGCCGGTGCCGTGGTTGTCGTGGACGTAGTTGCCGACGATCCTGGCGCCGCGCACGTCCCAGAACTTGCCGCCGCCGGTGCAGCCGCACTTGGTGCTGGCCTCCCAATCGTCGACGTTGTTGCCGGCGATCTCGTTATGGCTCAGCTCGATGTCGACGATGGCCGAACGCCCCGGCGCCGGCTGCTCGGCGGTCGGCGGGCCCTCGCTCTGCAACGGCCGTTTGTACATGCTGAAGCCGTACTGGCCGTTGTTCTTCAGGCAGTTGTAGCTGACCTTGTTGTGGCTGCCGAGGAACACGCCCGCTCCGCGATTGTTCACGATGGTGTTGTACTCGATCGTCCAGTGGTCGCCGGCGTCGTGGTTGACCACGCCCTGGTCGAAGTTGCCGTAGTCCTCGAGGGGGTCGTCGCTGTAGCGGCCGAAGTTCCGGATGGTCAGGTAGCGTACGACCACGTTCTGCGCCGTGTTGGTGAAGGCGTAATGGTTGCGGTTCTGGCCGTCGATGATCGCGCCGGGCCCGCCCAGGTAGGTGTTGCCGTTCTGGGCGATGATCTGGCTGTACTTGTCCGTGCCGAGGGTGTGCACGCCCGGTTCGAACCAGAAGGTCACGCCCGCGCGCCGGAAATCGAAGCCGCTGTTGTCGCCGGCCGGGACCACGATCGCGCCTTCCGGCGGGGTCGCCGGGCCGCTCGGCATGACGCCGGCCTGGCAATAATTCGCCGGCGGCTCGCTCGGCCACATCAGGCCCGCATGGGCCTGGCCTTCGCCGCCCATGCGCGGCTCCGCCGCCATGGCCGGGGCCATGACCAGCCCGCCGAAGAACAGCGCCGGCAGCATGCGCAGGACGCGTCCGCACCGGGACGATGAATTACGAGAGTCGATAGGCACTGCGAAATCCCCTGGACGATGGCGATGAAAGTAATCGGCGGCGATCGCACCGAAAGCGACCGGCCCCGGCGGCGGCCGACGGACGCAACCCCGAGCGACCGTCCGATCCGGCAGCATTCCGGACCCGGCGTTGATGCCATGCGCGACCATGCCGGCCTAGTGGCCGCAGTCACGAAATATGCAAGTTGTGACTGAGTTGGCGATCGCTCCCGGCATCCCTGCCGAAACCGGCGGCCGCCGGGCGGGAGATTCTGCGTAGCACGGCGGCGGGCGCGAGCACATGGTCGTCATTCGCGCGCTCCGGGACGTCGGCGGTATCGCGCGGTGACGCGTCGCGTCGCGCCGCGGACCGGCACCGTCCGTCCGGCCTCGGCGCACACCGTTGAGAGCGCCGTTCCACCTGGCCGGTGGGCATCCTAAATAAAATTTAAACGGCGCAGAACGGTCCGGTCGCCGCCCTTGAAACCCGGATCGCAAACCCTATTCGTGCTGGCGGACGAGGAGCTCGTCCTTATGACCAATGGAGACCCTGCCATGAACGCTATGGTTCGAAATCCCCAATGGCCGACGCTGAATACGTCGAAGCAGGATTCGTTTCGCAACTTGATGGATCAGCTGTTCAACGACGTGTTCTTGCGCAGTACGACGGCGGACGAGTCGTCCGTCGTAACGAGCCAATGGGTACCGCTCGTTGACATCCAGGAACACAACGACAAATTCCTGCTCATCGCCGACCTGCCCGGCGTCGATCCGCAACAGATCGACATCCAGATGGAGAAGGGCATCCTGACGATCCGCGGCGAGCGGCGCATCGACAGCCGCCAGTCGCAGACCTTCGCGCGCACCGAACGCCAGCACGGCACCTTCCACCGCCGGTTCGCGCTGCCCGACAGCGCCGATCCCGATGGCATCTCGGCGTCCGGCAACAACGGCGTGCTGGAAATCGTGATTCCCAAGCGTCCGGAGACCACGCCGCGCCGCATTCCGGTGGGGCAGGTCCACAACGCATGACTTCGGCGGCCCGCCGTGCGCGGGCCGCTCTTTTCCGCGGGGTCGCCATGGACCGCATCACAGAGGAAATGTTGTCCTCGCTGCAGGCGCAGGTGGCGATGCAGCACCTGATGTTGCTCGCGCTCGTCAAGGCGCATCCGGATCCGGCCAAGGTCCTGGCCATGTGGCAGTCGGCGCTCGCCGACGCGGTGGACTGCAAGTCGGCCGTGCCGAGCACCTGCCGCCATAGCGATCTGATCCGCGAGCGATGCGCGGACTTCTCCGAACAGTGGACGGCCTTGCTCGTCGACGAAGCGGTTCTGCGGTCGTCGCGCCGTTGATCGAGCGGAGCAACAGCCGCCGGGACGCTGCAGATGAAGCGGGACAGGGCATGGCCGCGCTCGTGACGCATCGCCGGCTGGCGCTCGCCCGGTCGAGCGAGGCGAAGCCATGTACGGCGCGAACCTCGCCGACGCCACCGCCGTCGAAGCCGCCGTCGAGCGGCCTAGTTGACCACGCAGCTCAGGGTGACGGTGACGGTGCCGCCGTTGACCAGGTTGCCGAGTACTACGCCGGCATCCAGCGCCGCCAGGCTCAACGACGCGCTCGGACAGGCCGCGCCGGTACAGGTCGCCGGCGCCGTGCAAGTGAGATTGCTGCGACCGGAGGCGGGGTCGCGCAATACCGCGCCGTTCACCGCATCCGGACCGGTGTTGCTGACCACGATGGTGTAGGCCGTGGTTGCGCCACGGCCCAAGGTGTCGCCGGCCTGGTCGATGTCGCCGTTCACGCCCGGGGTGTTGGTCTTGGTGATCGACAAGTCGCCGATCGGCGCGCGCGTATTGCTGAAGGTGCAGGTCAGGTCGTCGCCGTCGGCGGCGGTGACATTGAAACTGATGCCGCTGCCGCTCGGGGTCTGCCCGCCGGCCAATGCGTTGGTGCAGGCGTAGGTCGTCGTATAGCTCGCCAGGTTGGCGCCGGCTGCGCCGGCCTCGGTCAGGGTGTAGGCGCCGCCGCTCGATCCCGGGTTGACGATCGCGACTTCGCTCGGCGCATTGCTGCTGCCGGTGGTGGTAACCGTGCTCGGTCCGCCCGGCCCGCCGATGGTCAAGGCGAACTGATCGGTCGCGACGAAGCGCCCCAGCGGCAAGGCCTTCTGCAAGCGCAGGATCGGCTGTCGGCTGTTGGTGAAGGTGCAAGTCAGGACCGCATCGAGCGCGGTAGCCGAAGCGGGAATCGTATACGTGGTGCCGCTCAGGCTGCCGACGGTGGCGCTGCCGGCATCGGTGCAGACCGCCGCGCTCAACGTCCAGCCGGCGGGCAACGAATTCTCGTCGATCGTCACCGCCTGTCCCGCGGTCGCCACGGTGAATACCTGGACACCGGCCGCGACCGTATCGCCGTCGACCTGGGTCGGGGTATTGAGCGCGGTGGTGGTGACCGCGCCCGTGGTCTGGAGCGTATTGGTCAATGCGAAGCCAAAGCTCCCCAGCGCACCCAGCGTGGTCTTGCGCAGGTCGATCGTCGGCAGACTCGCGATGGTCACCAGCGCATCCTCGACCTCGCCGCTGTCGGCGCGGCCCGCGGGCGTCGCGGTGGTGAGTTCGGTGCCGTAGTCCACCCGCAGTCGGGCGACGCGGTTGCCGGCCACGGCAGCGGCCGGGGTCGGAATGTTCAGAGTCACGCTGGTCGCGCCGATCGCGAAAGCCTGGCATACGCCTTCGGCCGCCGCGAACGTGCCGCCGTTGTTGAAGTCGACCCAGCCGCACAGGGTGCCCGACTTGCTCGCATTGGCGATCGGCACCACCAGGGCGGTCGTGGTGTTGCGCACCAAGGTGGGCCACACGAACTCGTCGCTGTCGAGGTTCGCCGCCGCGCTGGCATTCGGACTGGTGGTGGAAGCCTGCACCGCGGTGTTGTCGGCCGTGACCGTGGTGCCGATGACCAGGTCGCTGAGATTGTGTACCGCGGCCTGGGTGGGGTCGTAGGTCGCGGCCGCGTCGCCGAAGTCCTCGTCGACCGTCACCAAGGCCATGAAGGCGTCGGCGGTGGTCACATCGAAGGCGAGATTGCCGGAGTAATCCACGCCGACGTTCAGCACGAGCTGGGTGATGGTGCCGTTGACCTGCAAGGTGCCGCAGGCGGCCGGATTAGGCGTTACGCTGCAACTGGTGTTGCCGGCCAGCACGGTGCTGAAAGCGGTGGTCGTGGTGTTGCCGAGATTGCCGTTGCCGGCCAACTGGGTCCAGGTCGCGGCCACCGGCGTCGCACCGTTGGCGGCCGACGCGATCGTGAAGCGCGCACTCAGGTTGGTTCGCGTAGCAGCGTCCAGGATCACGTTGCCCCCCATTCCGCCGAGATGCAGGCGCGGGTTACGCACCGGCTGCGGGAAGGTCAAGGTGATCGTGCCGCGATTGGCGCAGGTCTGGCGGGTCGCCGACACGGCCGGGCAGCCGCCCAGGTTGGCCGTGCCCCCGATCGCCGGCGAGGCGATCGGAAACGACGGGCTGTAGAAGCCCGCGGCCGGCCCGCCGATGCTGTTGAAGTTGGTAAACGTGATATCGGAGGTGAGGTTGCTGCCGGCGATCGCCAAGGGCACGTTGAACGCGGTCGGCAACACGAAGGTGGCGCCGGCCGCGGTGCGGCCAGTGACCGACGTCGGTGCCAGATAGGCCCAGGCCGGCCGTATGTCGGCCACGGACACCATCAGGATCGCGAGCAGAAAACCCGCGGTAGCACAGGCCCAACGGGACTGGGCGGTAGGCGGGCCGGTTAAGGGGCCACGGTCGATTCTCAGGTGCCGAAACAGGCTTTGCCGACGCGAACCAGTGCTCATTGACGCCCCCGAACCCGACATCCTTGATAGCGGAAGGTGTGGCGTTGCCCGAAACCACCCACCAGGGTATTAGTGCGCCTTGTAGCACACTTATGGCGATCGCCCTAGCGGCGCCGCCGATCGGCCGTTCCGAACGAGCCGAGGGTCTGGATTCCGATCCGCTAGGTGCTCACCGGATGCGGTGCGGCCGCGCCGCGGTCGAACCCGGGCGCGCAAAGAACCGACGGCAGACATGCATGTCGCGACTGTGGAGCGCACGCCGGCGACGGCCGAGTCTTGCTCTGCCGTTTTGCGACACGAAGGTTCCGGCCTCTGGCGGATCTGCCGAAAGCGGCCGCCGCCAAGCACCGAATGTATGCAAGGCCTGCGACGCGGCCGGCATCCATGAGGTGCGCGACGAAGGCTGCGACGGCGATGCGGATACCGGCAGCGGCGGCAACGGGCTCAGCGGGATGCAGCTGATTCTCCGCGCGAAAAGCCGGTTTCTTTGACGGGCCGTTGACGCCGGGAAGCCTATTTTTTCGGCCCGCAGGGGCCGAACGTAGAGGGAAACGCGAGATGGCGACAGCCGCACCATGGACCGAATCGGATCGTCAGCGTTACGTCGATGCCGACGCGCAGCGACGGTACTGGATGAAACACGCAGAGCAACTTCCCGGCGCCGAACTGTTCGAAGAGGGCGAACTGCAGGCCGCGATCGCGCTGGGCATCGAGGCCATGCTGCGCCATAGCCGGCCGAGCACGATACAAGGCCAGTTGAAGGCGTGTTACCAACGTCTGGTCCGGGCTCCGCTGGTGGATTGGGCGCAGGTGCTGGAGGTCGCGGAGCATGTCTACCTGCACGCCGCCACGGGGAGCGCGCAGCAAATCCCCGCAAGTCGCGTCGCCGAATGGCCTTGGGCCCTGAACCGACCGGCGATGCGGCAGTGCGCGCTGCAGGCCGAAGGGACGCATCGCGAGCAGGCCGGCTGGGACCGGTTTGCCGCGCCGCTGCGGGAGTAGGACGGCGGCTGCGAGGCGGCGCGGAATCCGTTCAACCCGTCCCGCCGACGGAGCCGGCAGCGTGTTCGCGCAGACAGGCTCGCGCCGAGGCTGGCAGGGCCGCCGATGCGCCGCGATCGTCGCGCCGGTGCGGCGGCGAAGACCGCAAGGGCCTTCACCGGTGCGCTAATCGGCACGTATTCGCTCGCGATGACTTCAGCGCAAGCTCGCACGGTTCCCATGTGATCCCGACAACTCGGTTGTCAACTTCGTTTGCTAGGCTGCGCGCGTCGAAGCGTCGTGCAGGAAACCTGATGCCGAAGTTGATCGTCCGAAGAATATCGCCCGTCCGCAGTTCGATGGATTCGTTGCGCAAAGAGGCCTTGACCGCGGTACGCACTCTGCCGGGCGTAATCTCCGCCTCGCCGGTCCTGGAAAGCGAGGATGCGATGAGAATCGAGTTCTCCTGGCACCCGCCGCGCTACGACCTCGTCGAGAACCATCTCAACCGGCACGGCTTCACCTCCACCGGTTGAGCGCCATCGGCGACGCTCGCATGGGGCCCCGAAAAGCGACTGCCCCGGACGGCGGAAGACGCCGGGACCGCACCGACTTCCAATCGAGCGGCTTAAGCCCTCGGATGCCGAAGCTTTGCCGCCTGCCGGGCCGTCGGGAGAGTTCCACTACCGTCATACCGGTCGGTCGAGAGTCGACGACACCGTCCCAGGCCGCTTGCGATCGTCGCAGCCGGCCATGCACGCACTTATGCGCACGCGGTCGCAGGCGGCCATCCCATTGTCGACGCCCGAGTCGCACTCTGCGGACACGACGTCTCACACGATGCGTTCAAAACACTTCGAATGCAGCGGACTTACCGTGCCCGGCTAGCGTTCGTGCTTGTCGGTTAGCTTCGGTGATCCAGTCGAAGTCCGACTACGCCGTCTCGGAAACGGATCCGCAGCGGCGGTATATCGATTACACCTGCCCGTAAGCGCCATCGATTCAGGCGCGGACAATCGACTCGCGGCAACTGTCGAGCGGATTCACTCGTCATTGCGTTGCTGCCGGCTTCTCGGCGGCTCGTACGTGGCCGCTCGGTCCGCAGACGAGCCTGAGTCGATCGGTCGGTTGTCGTTGAGGCTGCCGGAGGGTTCCCCACCGTGGGTGACTCCATCGCGCTGTTCTGTCGCGCAACACCCTCGACCACCCGGGCGCTATCGGTTAAGGCATCGCCGAGGCGGCACCGATCATGGGTGCAACTTCTCCAGCAGCTTCGAGACCTTGTCGAGATCCTGTTCGATGGCGTCGATGCCATGCCAGGGGTGTTTCCTCAGCCGTTTGAGCCGGGCCTGCGCTGAGCGGATGTCGAAGGCCGCGCCGGATTTGACCTTGCCGAGTTCCTCCCAGCGCAGCGGCATGGCGACCGGCGCGCCCTCCCGTGCGCGCAGGGAGAACGAGGCGACGCTGGTGGCGCCGCGGCCGTTGCGCAGGTAGTCGACGAAGATCTTGTTGTTGCGGAACTTCTTCGACGAGGTGGCGACGAACTTCAACGGCTCCGTCGCCGCGAGGGTGTCGGCGAAACTGTGGGCAAAGGGCTTGACCAGGTCCCAATCGCATCCGGGGTTGACCGGCACCACGACATGCAGACCCTTGCCGCCCGAGGTGCGGACGAACGATTGCAGCTGCAGGGTTTCCAGCAGCTTGCGGATCTGCCGCGCCGCCTCGACGACCTCGTTCCAGGCGACGCCGGGCCCCGGGTCGAGATCGAACACGATCCGGTTGGCGCGGTCCGGGAATTCCGCGGTCGACCCCCAGGGGTGGAATTCCAGCGCATTGAACTGGACCAGGTCCATCAAGCCGCGCGCATCGCGCACCACCAGGTAGTCGGCCTGGTTGCCGGCTTCCTCCTTCAGCTTGACGCGGTCGACGTGTTCCAGGCCAGCGGTGTGGTGCTTCTGGAAAAAACATGGCCGGCCCACGCCCTGGGTGCATCGGATGATCGACAGCGGCCGGTCGGCGACTTCGGGCAGCAGCCAGTCCATGACGGCCAGATAGTAGGCCGCCACGTCCTGTTTGGTGATGCCCGTATCCGGAAAGACCACCCGGGTCGGACTGCTCAGATGAAAGTCGGACAGGTCCTGTCTGGTGCGCTTCGCCGTGGAGTTCTTCGCGCCGCGCTTGGGCTTGGGGCCTGGCGCGGCCCGGTCCGAGTCGCGCAGGTCGGACGGCGACTTGTCGGGCCGCAACCCTTTGAGCGAGGGCTGACGCAGCAGGCCATGTCCACCCACTCCGCGATAGAAGACCTCGACCACGGCGGCCGGCTCGAACCAGCGCGCGCTGCGCAGGTCGGTGTCGTGCGGCGGCACGTGCACCGTGGGCTGCTTGCCGCCCTCGCTCAGGCTGTCGGTGACCTCCTGGATCAGCGCGTCGGAAAAGCCCGAGCCCACTCGTCCGGCATAGACCCACCCGTGTTCGGCGTCGGGCCGGGCCAGCAACAGCGAGCCGAAACCGTGCCGTGAGCCCTTGGGCGCGGTGTAGCCGACGATCGCGAACTCGTCGCTGGCCAGGCTCTTGGACTTGCGCCAATCGTCGCTGCGGCCGCCGTGGTACGCCCGGTCGGCGCGCTTGGAGATGAGGCCCTCGAAATGCCGCTCGGTCGCCACCGCGAACGACCGTTCGCCGTCGTGGCCGTGCGAGCTGTAGCTCAGATGCGCTGGCGGATGCTGCAGGATCTCTTCCAGCAGCGCCTTGCGATCCGCCAGGGGCGCGCCCGATATATCGACGCCGTCGACGTGCAGCAGATCGAACAGCACGAGAGTCAGCGCGCCTTGCTTCTCGCCCGACAAGGTGGCCTGCAGGAGATTGAAGTCCTGCTTCGTGCCGGAGCCCGCGATGAGTTCGCCGTCGAACGCGGCGCTGGTCAGCCCTAGAGCTTCGACCGCCGCGGCGACCTCGGGCACCTTGCCGGTCCACTCCAGGGCATTGCGCGACCACAGCCGCGCTTTGCCCTTGACCACGGTAACGCCGAGACGATACCCGTCCCATTTGATCTCGTGGATCCATTCCTCGCCCTGCGGCGGAGCCTCGCCGAGCTTCGCCAGTTGCAGCTCGAAGGCCTCGCCCGACAAGGTCGCCTTTCTGGCGTTGGGAAGTTTCGCCGCCTTGGCGGCCAGTCCCCGTCGCGACGACTTCGCCACCGGCACTTCGACGAGTCTCTTCCGCCGAGCCTTGCCGCCGCCGGCGCGCTGTGCGTCTTCCTTCGGCGGGGCGGTCACGTCGGCCAACAGGTCGTCCGCCTCGAGCCGGCCGGCGTACGCGTCCTGGTCCTTGAACAGCAGCCACTGCGGTTGCCTCGCCTGACGGCCCGACCGCACCAGGTGCCAACCGCCCTTGAGCTTCCTGCCGAACAGCTCGAAGCGCAGATGCCCTTTCGCCAGTTGCGCCTCCGGGTCGCCTTCGGTCGCCCAGACTCCGTTGTCGAACTGGGCGACGTGGCCGCCGCCGTAATGACCCTTGGGTATCTCGCCTTCGAAGCTGGCGTAGTCGACCGGATGATCCTCGACCTCGACCGCCATCCGCTTCACCGAAGGATCGTAGGACGGCCCCTTGGGCACGGCCCAACTCTTCAAGGCGTCGCCGATCTGCAGCCTGAAGTCGTAGTGGCGCCGGCTGGCGTGATGCAGTTGCACCACGAAGATCGCGCGCTTTCCCTTCGGCAGCGCCTTGCCCGGCTCCGGTTCGCGGGTCTTGTCGAAACTGCGCTTGCGCCGATACTCGGTGAGCGACATGCCGACTCCTGACTGTTCGGTCGTGGCGGGCCGCCGGACCGCTTCGCGTCGCTTGAACCGCTTGCGCGACGGATCGCCGCGATCGTCCCGGCCGGCGTTCGCGGTCGGGCGCGCTCGGCAGGCTCGACTGCGGAGCAGCATGGGGCTACAGCGATCAAACTGCCCCGGCGGTCATTAAGCCTGCGCGAAGACGAGCGGGTTCCGTGTCGCGAGCATGCGGTCGTCGAGCCTCGCGGAATCTGCCCGGGCGCTGTCGCTGTCCGACGACGGCGGCGAGCCGGCCGGGCCGGCCTTGCGGTTGCTCACAGGCGCATGCAGGCATCCGGCCGTCGCCAGCACCATCAGCAGCCAGCCATGGCGTGCGGACCTGGCCAGGAGATTTGATCGGGTTTCGTCGCTCATGCGGTGAACTCGCCGTCCCTGGGTCATCCGTCGCGCCGTAGGCCGGGTCGGCCGAGCGTCGGCCTGATCGTCCTTGAACCTGACGGGGCGTCTGGTGTGCCCGACGTACGGCATTAGGGGGGGCGCAGGTTGTGCATTTCCAGCCAGCGGGAACATCAATGCCGCCGTCGACGGCGGCGACCCGGCGCCTTCCTGGCGTAGTCGGGGAACCTCGCAGCGAAAGATCCGGCCGCGTTCGAGACGACGCTTTCGAACCTGTAATGATGGGTTCTATGCCGATTCCGAGGGGATCGAGATTGCCCGTGTCTTCGATGGGTGTATCTGCGGAGCCTTGTCGGACGGGACCGGCCCGGGCCGGTCCGGGCCATGGGCATCGGGCTGAATGCGAATCGCGTGCGGCAATGGATATGTGCGGCCGGGCTGGCCGGCAGGCAAGTCGGGTCCCTCGAACTCCCGGACGTCCTGACCGATTCGAGCGAGAGAGGTCGAGCGAAAATCCAGATCTCGGGCATCAACATGGGCGCGCCGAAGCGTCAGGGCGCGGCTGGGGTTTTTCGGATCGTCTTCTCAACGAATCCGCCAACATCCGTGGTCGTCGACCAGTCGGGAAAATAAGCGATGCGGCAGGGGCGTGCAGCGAACGTCGCTGACTCCGCGGCGTGTAATACCCGGCCGCGGCGCAGGGTACGACTTGCCGCATGATCCGCGTTAGTCTTTCTGCGGTTCCTCGCGTCGACCGCGCCGAAGCGCTGGGCGTCGCGAGATCCGCCACGAAGGGCTATGAGGCCGATTCATGCTGAAAACCGCTGTCCTAGTTCTGTTCTTGGCGCTGTTGTGCGGCTGGGCCTTGCCTGCGAGCGCGGGAGCCGTTGCGGTCGAGCCGTCCGTGGTCGCTTTCGTTCGCGTCAATGTCGTGCCGATGGACCGCGAGCGCGTGTTGCGGAAACAGACCGTGATAGTGGAGAGCGGGCGCATCCGCGCGATCGGGCCGGACCTCGCCGTGCCCGCGCATGCCCGCATCGTCGACGGCGGCGGCACCGCGTGGCTATCGCCCGGTCTGGCGGATATGCACACGCACTCCGACACCCGCCAGGACATGGCCGTGTATCTGGCCAACGGCGTCACCACTGTCTTGCACATGGGCGAGGCGCCCAATGCCTTCATCGGCGGCACGCGCGCGGCGATCGAGCGCGGTGAAGTGCCCGGCCCGCGCGTGTACGCGGCCTTTGTGATCGACGGATCGCAAAGGTATGGCCATCTGGCAGTGCGCACGCCGCAGCAAGCGCGTGCCCTGGTCGAACTCGCCCAAACCAACGGCTTCGACTTCATCAAAGTCTACAACGACCTCGACGCACCGGCGTTCGACGCGCTGATCCAGGAGGGACGAGCGCGCAACATGCCGGTGGTTGGCCATGGCGTGAACGCGCTGGGATTGCGGCGGCAGATCGAAGCGGGGCAGGTCTTGGTCGCACATGCGGAGGAGTTCTTTTACACGGAGTTCTTCGAGCCCGGCGAAGACGCCGGCACCCGCGCGCCCGACCCGGGCCGGATCGCGACGACGATCCCGCTATTGAAGCGGAAGCGTCCCTATGTGACCGCCGATCTAGCGACCTATGGCGCCGTGGCTTCGCAATGGGGACGCCCCGGCGTCGGGCGCACTTACCTGCGGCGTCCTGAAGCGCGCCATCTGGCGCCCAGCGAGCGGCTGGACTGGATTCGTCGTGCCGACCAGTACGCCAAGCGTTCCGGCACGCTCGACGAGCGAATGAAGTTTCTGCAGGGCTTCGTCAAGGCGATGGCGGACGCGGATCTGAGACTGGTGACCGGCACCGATGCGCCGGTAGTGCCAGGCGTCTTTCCCGGTTACTCGCTGCACGAGAACCTGGCCGCATTGGAAGCCGCCGGGCTGAGCCGCTATCAGGCGCTGCAGGCCGCGACGCGCACGCCGGGAGCCCTCATTGGCGAATATCGGCCCGGCAGCGAGCCTGTCGGCATAGTAGCCGCCGGCTATCGGGCCGATCTGGTTCTCGCCGCGGGCAACCCGCTGGACGATCTGAGCACCTTGAAGCGACCGCTCGGCGTGATGGTGAATGGCCGTTGGTATTCGCGCAGTGCGCTGCAGGCGCTGACCGACCAAGTCGCGGCCGAGTACGTCGGATGCGCGGCGCCGTAACCGCACGATCTCGGGCCCTGTCCGTGGCGCCTGCCAGGCGGCAGCGTGATGCGGCAGAAACAGGCGCGATCTCGAAGAACCGAGCCAGTCCGTTCGGGCGAGCGGCCAAAACAGAAGCGCGCCCGGTTGGGGAACCGGGCGCGCGAGGCAGAGCAACTACAGGGGGGAAGCGGCTCTGCCGTATTCGGATGCTCGCTGACGTGCATCTCGGATGTTGAGATCGCAGGCCAGCCGACCCGAGTAGTGGGACCAATGTCCCGGAGCGCCGAAAGACGGTGCCTGAATCGATCCGGCCATTGGCTTCAGCAGTGCATGGCAGCGATCAGGCCGCGCCCTTCATCGAGTGCTTCAGCTGACTCATTTCGCGGTGCGTGCCGCGAACGATCGGGAGGAAGCGCTCGACGGCCGCACGGGCGGCCGGCGTCAGGCCGGAGTCGCCGGCTACCTCGTTGAACGCCTTGAGCAGACGATCTTCGGACTCCTCCAGCTCGGCGACATAGCCGTAGGCGGTATCGCCGAAGGCGGCGCGGACCTTGCCGTAGAGTTGCTGCATCGAACCTACGAAGGTTCCGTGTTCGGCCGGCGATCCGCCTGTCGCCGCGACTTCGGCGGTCAGCGCGGTAACGATCTCGGACTTCGTCGAGGCGATGCGGGAAAACAAGGCGGACAGCTCGGCGTTCTTCACCTGTCCGGAAGCCTCGGTATAAAAGTCCTTGCCGTCGCGGGCAATCTCGATGAGATCGTTGAGGTTATGCGTGGTTGCGCGATCCGACATGCGTGACTCCTAAGCTTCTTCGGGGGAGTGCGCACTATCTCGATCGCGGCATGAAGTGCCCGTGATCGGCGTCATTCGACAGCGCAATAATCGCGTGAAGACTGCGCTCGAAAACTCGGCTGGATCTGCGTGAAAGCTCGGATGAACGAACGACATCGCACGCACGCCCGGCACCCGTGCTCGATCTGCGTCGAATGCGTGACGGCCCGAATCATGCGGCCTCGGATCGTGGCCCAGATGTCATGAGTCGTGCCCCGGCCCCGCGATCTGGAGAGCGCGTTGGTCGGCGATGCGCCCACATCGTGTGAGCTGACCGATTGCCACGGAACACCACTCCCGCGACGCTCGGCCGCAGGCAGGTAGCCGATATTCCGCATCTGGGAACCAGGTTCTGCGACGATGCGCGCACGCCGACGTACGGTTTGCGATGCGCTTGCGGTGGCTTCCGTGGATATTTGGAAATGCGGTCGCGTTCACGATTTATGCGCGAGTAAACCGTTTTCAGTGCATGGACGCCGCTGGCTTGTATACCTAGGTTGGTCGCCACGGCCCTGCGAGCGCACCGGCCGTAGATGCCGTCGGGCCTTTCCCGTTTTTCGATATTGCCCTTAGCGGAAGCCAGGACGGTCGCCCGCCGCATACCGCGGCACTTTGGGGTTTCAATCGGGAACGCAACAACGGTCGGTGCCGTGAAGCGCTGGCGGCGGAGCCGCAGCGCGCTGCCCTAACCGGTGCGACGCCGGGCGCTCACCACGAGGTGGGGTGCCGGACTGCGTGGAGTGGGACGCCGCTCATCGCCAATGCACCGGACAGGCAGTCCACGGCCTCCGTTTTTGTCCCGTCCACACACGGAGAGACGTGCATGAATCGTCGAATTTTGTCGCTGGCCATCGGTGCTTCGCTGATGTCCGTCGCGCTGCCGGGCCTGACTGCGGAGCTGCTGACCGTCGACAGGCCGATCGAGGGACGCTACATCGTCGTACTGAAGGAGCGGGCCGCCCTGCTGTCGGCGGAGAGCCGCAATGGTGTAGCCAACGTGCCTGCGGTCGCGCAGGGCATCGCCCAGCAGTATCGCGTCAAACTGCAGCGCAGCTATCAACATGCGCTGCGCGGCTTCGTCGTCGACGCAGACGACGCTTCCCTGGCGCAGTTGCTCAAGGATCCGCGGATAGCCTTCGTGGAAGAAGACGGCTACATGTCGGTGGAGGCGACGCAGACCAACGCCACCTGGGGCCTGGATCGCATCGATCAGCGCGATCTGCCGCTCAGCACCACTTACACCTACGATACCGACGCGGCCGGCGTACACGCCTACGTCGTCGACACCGGCCTGCGCGCCGACCACACCGAGTTCACCGGCCGCATCGGCAACGGGTTCTCTTCGGTCCCCGGCGATTCCAGCACCACCGACTGCCACGGTCACGGCAGCCATGTTGCCGGCACGGTCGCCGGCACCACGTGGGGCGTGGCCAAGAAGGCCACCGTGCATCCGGTGCGCGTGTTCGGTTGCGGTTCCAGCGCGCCGAACTCGCAGATCATCGCCGGCATCGACTGGGTCACGGCGAATCACGTCAAACCCGCGGTGGCGAACATGAGCCTGGGCGGGCCGGCTTCAACGGCCACGGACACCGCGGTGAACAATCTGATCAACGCCGGCGTCGTGGCGGTGGTGGCGGCGGGCAACGGCAATATCGATGCGTGCACCGAGTCCCCGTCGCGGGTGCCGCGCGCGCTCACGGTCGGAGCCAGCGATCGCAACGACGCGCGCTCCATCTGGACCAGCGGCCAGGCCTCGAGCTGGGGCAGCTGCCTCGATCTGTTCGCACCGGGCACCTCGATCGTATCGGCCGGTATCGGCAGCGCCACCGCGTCGGCCGCCAACAGCGGCACCTCGATGGCCTCGCCCCACGTAGCCGGCGTCGCCGCGCTGTACCTGGCGGTAAACCCGGCGGCGACACCGGATCAGGTGTATACCGCCATCGTCAACAACGCCACCCCTGGCAAGATCACCGACCTGCGCGGCTCCCCGAACCGCCTGCTGTATTCCCTGTTCGGCCCCGGCCCGGGCAACAACCCGCCGGTGGCCAATTTCACTTCCAGCGTCAGCGGGCTGACGGTGAACTTCACCGACACCTCGACCGACAGCGACGGCACGATCGCTTCGCGCAGCTGGACCTTCGGCGACGGCACTACCTCGATCGCGGCCAACCCGAGCAAGACCTATAGCACCGCCGGCACCTACAACGTCAGCCTGACCGTCACCGACGACGATGGCGCCACTCACACGAAAAGCGGCACGGTGACCGTCGGCAGCGGCGGCGCCCAGACCTATACCAACGGCACCGACGTGGCCATACGCGACAATGCCACGGTGGAAAGCCCGATCGCGGTGTCCGGCCGCAGCGGCAACGGACCGACCAATGCCAGCGTCTCGGTGAACATCATCCACACCTACAAAGGCGATCTGAGAGTCGACCTGGTCGCGCCGGACGGCTCGCTGTACAACATCCACAACCGCACCGGCGGCAGCGCCGACAACGTCACCGGCACGTTCACCTTCGATCTGTCGAGCGAGCCGCTCAACGGTACCTGGAGGCTGCGCGTCAACGACAATGCCTGGTTCGATACCGGCCGGATCGACACCTGGAGCGTCACCTTCTGATCCTGCGGCACCGGTCCACCGCGCGTGCGCGCCGATGCGTGCGCGCGGTGGATGCTTCGGCCCTTTCCCGTGAGAGAGGAGTTGGCGCGAGGACGCATGCCGGACCAGGCCCCGGATCTGGTGGGCGCATTGGCCCAGCCGGCGCTGACCGAAGCGACGCGGCCGGGATCTGCCGACAGGCCTTCGGTGGTCCGCGCCGCGACGTGAATGTTGATCGGCATCTCAGTTCCGCTCCGGCAGCCACGACAGTCGTCTTGCGTCGGCAGGGTTATCCCTAGCTCCCCTGCCGGGTACGGCGTCGATACCCTCAAGGTCGCGAAGCAATCCGACAGGTGGGCCCATGAACGCTCCGATCAGCAATGTCAGCGCGCAACCGGTTCAGTGGCAGTCGCCCGATAGTTGTATGCCCTCCGACGGGCGCGACGAAGGCGCGCAGGCTGCCCGCACCTTCGCGGAAGCAGACCCGCCGTTCCAGGCGATCCCGCCGGGCGGCAGCGCGGAACTGGCCTTCGTCTATGCCGACCAGGCGGACGAACTCAACGCCGCCTTGCAGCGTGCGGCCGACGATCCGGAATTCGCTGCCGGGTTCTTCGGCGCGCTCGGGCCGGAGAAGACCGCCGAGATGATCTCGGCCTACGATTCCATCCCCCAGGCTGCCCGGGGCGAGGAGTTCCTGTCGAACGAGAAGACCCAGGACACGCTCAAGCTGTTCGGCGAAGCATTGGGCTCGGCTTCGCGCAACGCCGGCTGTCTCGACGCGTCGTTCTTTCAGCAGCTGACCGGTCGCGGAGGCGAGTCGCGCCTCGACCCGGAGTTGGCCGCGATCGTATTGAACCAGGGCGAATATGCGCCCGAGGCCGCCGCCGAACTCGCTGCCCACGTGATCCTCAACGACGACCCGCCGGCAGTCGAACCGGTGGAGCGTTATGCCGAGCACCGCGCCGAGCTGCTCGGCGAAGGTGCCTGGCCGACGGCGCTGTTGGCGACGATGCGCAACGCAGCGAGCTCCGAACTGCTCGCCATCCAGGGCACTCCGCCCGGGGACCCCAGCCAGAGTCCAGCCTCGCGACTGATGGACCCCGGCTTGATCACCAGTTCGCACGATCCCAGCCCGACCGGCGGGACCGCGCCGCGGGTGAACGAGATCCCGGCACTGGTCAGCGCCATCCTGGACACGCCGGTCGACAACCTGCGCGATAACCCGAACGACGCCGCGGCAATGCGCGCGGTGGAATCGTTGATGCTGGGCGCCAAGCACCACCACGGCCGGGTCAACACCGAGGCCGACGAGCCGCTCGCCGAGGTCTATCGCAGCTTCGCCGGCGAGATCCTCAATGCCGGCGAGGGCGACGACGCGTTCGCGGTGGCGCGCAACACGCCGCTCGGTCGCTATCTGGCGGACTCCGGGCCCCTGGAGGCCGGCGACGGCAGTTACCTCATGACCGCCGCGCTCAACGCCGACGGTACCGCCCCGAACAAGCCGCTCGCCGAAGGCGCGCCGCCGCCGCCGCTGGGCCCGGCCCCGGAGCGCTACGCGTCGTGGAGCGAAGCGGTCATGGACGCTACCGCTCAGTATCGTGATCGAGTGCAGCGTTACGGAGCTCCGGTCCTCGAGGGCGGCAGCCGCGACCTGCGCGCCTTCGCCGACGAAGTGGCCGATATCGACGGCGAGGTGCTGACCGGCGCGTTCGGCGCTCAGGCCAACCGGGCGGCCGACAGCGACGATGCCAACGCGGCCAAGCAGGCCATGTTCAACATCTTGAGCGACTACGCGGGATTCGCCGTTGGCATCGGTGGGGGCGGCGTGCCGCGCGCGGCCGTGGCGACGCTGTACAACACGCACGTGGAGTCGTCGATCTTGGAAAGCTGGTGGCCGACCGACAATGCCGAGCGAGTCTTCGAGGAGAGCGTGCCGCAGGAGATGCGCTCGTTGCTCGCCGCGCAGACCCTCAGCATCGTCGATGGCGCTGGCCGCAGCGGCGTGGTCGCGTTGCCCGACAACCTGCGCGACCCGGAGACCGGCGGTCTGCGCACGCCGCAGCCCGGCGCCGACGCGGATCGCTTCGCCGAGGACGTGGCGCAGTACCTGGAGAACCGCGAACCCGGCAGCGCATTGGACAAGGCCATCGACGGCGCGCAAGCCGGTCTGGAAGAGCGCATCAACGCGCTGAACATCGGCCAGTATCGCGGAGGCTGAGCGCAAGCGCGGCGCCGTACTGGCGCCGCGCTGCCTTGAACGGCAAGGTCCATGGGGCCGGATCCATCGGCGTGCCTGTATGGATCGCTCGGAACCTAAGTCCGCTGGCCTGCGAGAGCGGGCGGTCGGAAGGCCGTGCGGCTACCGCATAGGTACCACGCCCCTGAAGCGCGAGAGAGCCGCTCGAGTCCGCGCCGGCAACGACTGCTCCGCGCGATGGAGATCGGCCACGAGCGTTCGTGCCGCGACGGGATCTACCCCGGCTTCCTGCAAGAAGTCGGGGTCCTTCAAGGCATCGCCACTGCAAAGGATCATTTGCCAGGCGCCTTGCTGCCTTTCCAACAGCACCCGCCCCGCGTAGTGGCCCTGCGCCCAGGTTGCGATCGCATATTCGCCGGCGATCACGATGGGATCCACCTTCAGCGGCACATACGGCCGATTCCACGATGAAAGCAATTCGGATCGAATGGCTTGCGCATCGTCGGCCTCGCTTGGCGTGGAGCACGAGCTAGCCGCCACGGCGAAGGCCAGCGCGATCCATAAAACCGAGGATCGGTACTTCAATGCGAAGTCGTGTCCATGAAGGTACCTTTCGCCGAGCACAACCTCTGACTCCCTTGCCGCTCAAGCTCTGCGGGACAACTCAAAGAGCGGCCACGCAAATTCTTACCCTGGCACAAACAGCGTCTGGGCCGAATGAAGCCCTGCTGGCTCATGCGTAATCACGCCGATTATCGCTCGGATCGAACCGGCAGCGCGGCCCGCAGCCATGCATAGCCGGTGACCGCGGAAATCGCCGACGCCAACAGGATCCCGATCACCGACTCCTGATAGAGGGCCGGATCCGAGTAGGCAAGCGACGAAATGAACAGGCTCATGGTGAAGCCGATCCCACACATCAAGCCCAGGCCGATCATGGCCGAGACGTTCATGCCGTCGGGAAATCTCGCCAGGCCGGCGGCACGCAACAGCAGCGAGGCGCCGACGATGCCGATCGGCTTACCGATCACCAGGCCGAACACGACGCCCATCGGCAGCGGCGAGAGGATATGGCCCAGTTCGATGCCACGTAGGGACAGCCCGGCGTTGACGAAGGCGAACAAGGGGAGGATCGCATAGACGACCCAGGGATGGATCTCGCGTTCGAGCGCCTCCAGCGGCGAATGCTCAGTGTCGTCGGGGATGGCGTTCTTCCTGTTGACGTGAGGGATCATCAGCCCGGTGGCCACGCCGGCCAAGGTGGCGTGGACGCCGGACTTGAGCACGAAGAACCAGAGCACGACGCCCAGCAGCAGGTACGGACCCAGAGCGCTGACGCCTCGCAGGTTCAGAACCCACATGGCGGTCAGCGTGACGGCAGCTAGCGCCAGAGGCGTCAGCGCGAGCTCATGCGAATAGAAAACCGCGATAATGACGATCGCGATCAGGTCGTCGACGACGGCTATGGTCGACAATAGGAGCTTCAAGCCCGTCGGCACCCGGGATCCGAGCAGCGCCAGTACGCCCAGCGCGAACGCAATGTCGGTCGCGGTGGGCACGGCCCAGCCTCGCATCGCGCTAGCATCGGCGCTATTGAATGCTGTGAAGATCAGCGCGGGCACCGCGACACCTGCGGCCGCGCAGACCATGGGAAGCACCAACTGCGAGCGCTCCGAAAGCTGTCCGCTGACCGCTTCGCGCTTGATCTCCAAAGCGACCATCAGGAAGAAGATCGCCATCAGCCCATCGTTGACCCAAAGCGACAGGGGCTTGTCGATATTCAGGGCGCCGATCCGGAGTTGAACCGGCGTGGCGTTGAAGGCCAGGTACTCGGCGTGGAACGGCGAGTTGGCGATCATCAGCGCCGCACAGGCCGCGACGATGAGGACGATCCCGCCTGCGGCTTCGAGGCGGAAGAACTCAGCCAAGGCATCGAGGGCGCGCTGAGGAACGACTTTTCTCAGGGACTGCGGGCTCATTGCGATCTCGATGCGTCTGGAGATAGGAGGGTACTGGAGGAACCGCTAGCTATCGCGCCATGGTCCTAGGCATGCGGCGTTCTGACGAGACTCGTCAGAATAATTCCGCGGCAATCAGGCTTGCAATGCCACACGCGGCTCTTCATGTTAGCCTTCTGGTCTCGCTTCTGGGGGGCTGGAGGCAACCTTCCGCTGCAGCCGGGCGCATGTCCGACTACCCGCGGTGCGCTGCGCGCGACCGATCGCCCGGCCAGGATGTCCAACCTGATGAACACTCTTCGTAGCAGTTGGAAGATCGTAGCGATCGACGAACGGGGTCTCATTCGGCGCCTGCGCTGCGAGCGCACGCGTACCGACGATGGCCCCGAGATCATCGGTGTCTATAGGTTGTTTACCGGCGAGGAGCTAACCCGAACTGATCGCGGACGCTATGTAGACTCGCGTGGATGCACCTACCGTTCCGATGACCTGCTGGCTCCGTAAACTAGTTCTGAGACGTTCCAGGCCGCCAGGCCTGCACAGCGGGGGCATCATGATGCATTGGGCTTCAGTGGATTAGATGGAGGGCGCATGCGCTTGTTGCTGGACCCGCAACTCAACCCTGCGACGCAGGACGGCTGGCGCCGGCGTTGGTTCGACATCATTTATCGCCACGACACTGCGCCGTCGCGCAACTTCGATCTGCTGTTGATCGGGCTGATCCTCGCGAGCGTCCTTGTGATCATGTTCGACAGCGTGCCGCGCCTGCATGCGCGCTGGGCAGGATGGCTGTACGGGCTGGAATGGATGTTCACGGTGCTGTTCACCGTCGAGTACGCATTGCGGCTGGCCGTGGTGCGGCGCCCGTGGCGCTACGCGCTGAGTACCTGGGGGCTGATCGATCTGCTGTCGATCCTGCCGACTTACCTGTCGCTGCTCCTGCCGGGCAGTCAGAGCCTGTTGGTGGTGCGCGTGCTGCGCATCCTCAGATTGTTTCGGATTCTCAAGTTGACCCAGTACGTGGAGGAGGGCGGCTTGTTGGTCGGCGCGCTATGGCGCAGCCGGCGCAAGATCTTCGTGTTCATTTGCGCGGTGCTGACCGTCGTGGTGATCTTCGGTGCGTTGATGTACGTCGTCGAAGGACCCGAGCGCGGCTTTACCAGCATTCCCACCGGCATGTACTGGGCCATCGTCACCATGGCCACGGTCGGCTTCGGCGACATAGCGCCGACCACCACGCTCGGCCGCTTCGTTACCTCGATCCTGATTCTGATCGGTTACAGCGTGATCGCGGTGCCGACCGGCATTTATACCGCCGAACTGGCGAGCAGCCTGCGCGAGGCCAGCCACGAACGCGCTCATCTCGACAGACGCGGCTGTCCACAGTGCGGCCTGGAGGGGCACGATCCCGACGCGCTGTTCTGCCGGCACTGCGGGCATTCGCTGCCGGCGCCGATGGGATAAGCGCCGCGGCCGAGCGATCGAGGGGCCAACTTGAGTTGGCTGTTGCGAGGCAATACCATGCCCACAGCCACATTCGGCCCAGAAGACGCCGCCTCATGACTCCGCCCTGACACTTGGCATTCCAGGCCACGCGACATCGCGTCGGCGAGGACTTGCATTTCATCGTGTCATCAAGCGCCTGCGGGCGTGCGGAGTCTACATGACCGTCCATTATCCGCTGCGTGAGCAGTGGTTCGGCAATATTCGCGGCGATATTCTGTCGGGCCTGCTGGTCGCCCTCGCGCTGATTCCCGAAGCGATCGCCTTTTCCATCATCGCCGGCGTCGACCCTAAAGTCGGCCTCTATGCTTCGTTCTGTATCGCGGTGGTCACCGCATTCGCCGGCGGGCGGCCCGGCATGATTTCGGCGGCCACCGGCGCGATGGCGTTGGTGATGGTGGACCTGGTCAAGGCCCACGGCCTGCAATACCTGTTCGCGGCTACCATTCTGGCCGGCATTGTGCAGGTCCTCGCGGGTGCGTTGCGCCTCAATACCCTGATGCGCTTCGTCTCGCGCTCCGTCGTGATCGGCTTCGTCAACGCGCTGGCCATCCTCATCTTTCTCGCCCAGCTGCCCGAGCTGATCGGCGTGCGATGGCCCGTGTATGCGGTTTGCGCCGCCGGCCTGGCGATCATCTATTTACTGCCGCTGCTGACCCGGGCGGTGCCGTCGCCCCTCGTCGCGATCGTCGTGCTGACTGCGGTATGCATCGGGCTGGGCGTGGACATCCGGACCGTCGGCGACATGGGCGCACTGCCCAGCAGCCTGCCCGCTTTCCTGTTGCCCAACATTCCCTGGACGCTCGAGACCCTGGAGATTCTGCTGCCGGTCTCGGCGACACTGGCCGTCGTGGGTTTGCTCGAGTCCTTGATGACCGCGCAGATCGTAGAGGACATGACCGATACGCCGACCGATCGCCGCCGCGAGTGCGTCGGGCAGGGCGCGGCCAATATCGTCGCCGGACTGTTCGGCGGCATGGCCGGCTGCGCGATGATCGGACAATCGGTTATCAACGTGTCGTCCGGCGGGCGCGGACGCCTTTCCTGCTTCGTCGCGGGCTTCGTCCTGCTGCTGTTGGTCGTCTACGGGTCGGATTGGGTTTCGCGCATTCCGATGGCCGCGTTGGTGGCGGTGATGATCATGGTCAGCATCGGCACCTTTCATTGGCGGTCCTTCGCCAACATGCGAAACCACCCCAGGAGCGCCACGATCATCATGCTCGGTACCGTGGCGGTCACCGTGGCCACGCATGATCTGGCCAAGGGCGTGCTGACCGGGGTGCTGTTGACCGCGCTGTCGTTCACTCGTCGGGTGAGCGCTTTGCTTAAGGTCGAGGAGCGCGATCCCGGCGACGGTAGCCGTGTATACGAGGTCCGCGGCCAGGTGTTCTTCGCCTCGGCCAACCAGTTCGTCGCCAGCTTCGACTTCATCCACGCACCGCCGCGCGTGCAGATCGATGTCGCACATGCGCATTTCTGGGATTTAAGCGCGGTCGATGCGCTCGATCGGGTGGTCCTGAAGCTTCGCGCTCACGGGACGGCGGTCGAGGTGATCGGCCTCAATCGGGCGAGCGAGACGCTGATCGAGCGAGTCGGCAAGCATCGCGACGGCGACAGCTCGCTCAGCGGCGGACACTGACCCATGTCGATAGCCGAGCGGATCATGAAAAAGAAAAGCAACCGGGGTATCCTGGACGCCCGACCGCGCGCTCCCTCCAATAGCGTTCGGCCGGAGCGCCCGGTCCTCGCCCCGGGCGCTTTTTTTTTGCTCAATGCCTGGCCGCTGCAACTCCGGTGCTGTTCGACAGCTGTTAGACAACCTCGGAAACCGGTCCCTCATCGACCATGATCGACGTCGATGGCTGAAGGACTTCCTCGGCCTCATCGTTCGCCGCCGTCTCCTGCTGCATCTGAGTAACCGGCGAGAGCTCATCGGCATTTCGAACCGATCTGAGGAAATCCCTGCCCCAGCGAGCTAGATCGTAGTGCTTCACTATTTCGAACAATTGCCGCTGGCGGCCTTCGCGCTCGGGGCGCTCCATTTGCAGAGCCTGCCTTAACTTGGCGGCCAGGTCTGTTATGTCGTGAGGGTTGGTGAGCAACGCGCCTTTCATTTCAGCAGCGGCGCCAGCAAATTCAGACAAGACGAGGACGCCGGAACCCGACCTCAGCCCCTGCGTGGCTACGAATTCTTTCGCGACCAAATTCAGCCCGTCTCTCAGGGGCGTAATCCACATGACGTCTGCCGCGGCGTAATAGGAGACAACGCTCGAAAAAGGCAAAACGCGAGCGAAGAATCTAACGGGCGTCCAGTCCAATCGCGATAGTCGACCATTGATCCTGCCTACGGCCTGCTCGATCTGGCGCTGCAGCGATCGATAGATGGTCATTCCCGCTGCAGCGGGCACGCAAACCATGATCAGCGTGATTTTACCTTGCAGTTCGGGCGATTCATCCAGAAGGCGTTCAAAGGCCTGCAATTTCTCCAAAATCCCCTTCGTGTAGTCCAGGCGCTCTATGGAGAGCACAAGCTTACGATTGCCGATCTGCTCTCTGACGCTGCGTACGTCGTTCTCGAACTGCGGTGCGTTGAGGCAGTCTCGAATCCGGTCCAGGTCGGTGCCTATCGGGTGTGCCCCAACACGGACATGTCGTCCCGCGACCAGAAGTTCCGAGGCCATGTCCTCCACGCCGACGGCGCAACCGAACGTGAGAAATCGCGGCGCGCACGACGTGCGGCTTATCACCTCGACTGGAAACACGCTGCGAACGGCGTCCGTGAAATTTTCCGCATGGCGTGGAATGTGAAATCCGATGTAGTCGCATGCCAGCAGGCTGCCAAGGATTTCCCGACGCCACGGAAGGATGTTGAATATATCCGCGGCCGGGAACTGCGTGTGATGGAAGAAGGCGATCTTCAAGTCCGGGCGCAGTTCTCGAAGCACGACCGGGACCATCCACAGATTGTAGTCGTGAAGCCAGACCGTCGCTCCGTACGCCGCCTCGGCCGCGGCCGCGAGGGCGAACTGGCGATTTACGCGCTTGAATACGCCCCAATCGTCCTCATCGAAGCGAGCGCGCTCCCAGAAGGTATTAATCACCGGCCAGAAGGCTTCCTTCGAGAATCGTTTGTAAAAGGTATCGACATCTTGCCTGCTCAGCGCAACCGTCGCGGCATTGAGCCCGGGATATAGAACTGGATCGACGGGCGCACGACGAGGCTGGTCCGGCGGACTGGCTGAGTCGTCAACGGTCCATGCAACCCATGAACCTGGCTGCCCATCTGAGAAAAAGCTGAGCAGACTGGGAATGATGCCGTTGGGCGAGCTATGAGGGCGTTGAACGCGCTTGCCGCGCACGACCCGTTCTTCATAAGGAAGTCGGTGATACACCATCACGAGCTCGGCCTCGCCCACGCCTTGTGGCGAGGCGCCCGGTTCGATCGTATCCAGAAGCTGGAAATGCTCGAATGCTTCTAGTATTCCGCCGCAGCCTGGAGCCGCCGCATGCATCACATTAGTCATGGTTGCGGTGGCTTGAATCAGGGCGGGCTCAGAATGGCCTACGCAAACGCCTCTAAAGCCTTCGTCGTACATAGACAGATCATTGAGCGTATCGCCGGCCACCAGAACCCGGTCGGGCCTTACATGCATGGCGCCTATCAAAGCGGACAGCGTGCTTCCCTTCCCGGTATCTCCAGGAAGGATATCCAGATACCGATCCGCAGAGTACAGCACCCTGCAACCGATCGCTCCGGCCACGTACTCGATCTCTTTTCGGATTTCTCTGAGATGCAATGGATCGCAGTAATACGAGCAGCGCCGCTCCTGTGGAACTTCCTGTCGAACCAAGCCTGGAAATCGACGCATGGCCTGGTTTACAGCCTGCTCCCCGGGCCATCGCGCCTCTATGTCCGCTTGCAACGGCTGAATGGGCTGCATGTCCTCGGTGAGCAGAACCGTCGCCCCGACATCGCATATCAGGTACTTTGGCCGCGGCAGCATGGGGTCAGAAAGCAGTGGAAGAATTCCCTCGCGCCCGCGTCCTGTCACCCACGCCAAGTCGACCTCTGAGTGTGTCTCGATCAGACGATAGAGTTTCCTTCGGCTCTCAAGATCGCCGGCCAAAAAGGTTCCATCCAAGTCGGTCGCTAAAAGCAGGGTTCGATCCTGAAGTACAGCGCTCACAATGCCTCCTACGTTAGTCGTGCGCGGAGCTGTGCGCGCGCCACGCCGAGCAGCGCTCCCGAAGGAGCGCTGCAACAGAATTTGCGGATTGCATAGGTGTTTACGAAGCTCGCGCAGGGCGAACACACCGGAGAGCTGGCATCAGACCACATGCAAGCGATGCATGGCCCAGCCCCCAAAACATCAATCCCCAAATAGATGTTTGTCGCTTCATGTTGCGACGCAGCAGCTTAACGCATCTTTCACGCCTCGAGGTCAAGATTGCGTTAATCGATCGTCTGTAGCCCTGAAAGGCGTCGTTCGCCTGCTACTTCGCTGCCGCGTCTGGCACCTGCACGCTCGCAAGGTCAGTAGACCCCGCGCCCCGTGCAGCGGAGCAGTGACTGCCTATGCGCAAGGTCGCGATCAGGAGAAGAATGCCTACTACGCATAGCACTCCGCCCATCGCTGCGTCGCCCAGCAGAACTTGGCCGGTTCCGAAAAGCAAGGCGAAGACCCCCGCATTACCGGCGGCCCATGCGGCGAACAGCCATGCGGCTATCGCGCGCGGGGCTGAGCCGGCGAGCCCCGGCCAATAGCCCACGGGGCGAACGCGGTCGACAAACAGTTGCAGATGTCGCTTCGGCACAGGAGGAGTGGCGAACGTCGCAACTAAAGCGGTACATGTAGATGCGCCGACAACCACGAGCATCAAGTACTCGGCCCGCAGCTTCGGAAACATCGTGTACATGAGTACAGCGGTACATACAGCAGAAACAAGTCCGACAATCTCGGTCCATGCATTGGCTCGCCACCAGAACCAGCGCAGCATCGACGGCAGGCCCAAACCTGCACCCAGCGCGACAAAGAAGCGCCAGGCTTGCTCAATACTGTTGATCTGAGAGGCGACCAGAATTCCCATGACAGCCAGGGCAACCACGCTGAAGCGACTGATCCGCACCAGTTGCACCTCACTCGCCTTCGGGTTCAGAAAGCGGCGATAGAAGTCATTTGTGAGGTAGCTGGCGCCCCAATTAAGGTGGGTGTCGACCGTGCTCATGAATGCGGCCAAGAGCGACACGAACAGCAGGCCCAGTAGGCCGGATGGAAGAAGCTCCGCCATTAAAACGGGATACGCCATCTCCCGATCCGCGGCTACGATCGCGGCACCGCCGGTAAGCGCAACCGTTTGATCCAGCGGATAGACAACTAGGGCGACCAGGGCGACCAATACCCAAGGCCAGGTGCGTACGGCGTAATTCAACACTACGAACCACAAGGCGCCGCCAGCCGCATGACGTTCATTGCGGGCGGCAAACAGGCGCTGGGCGAGATATCCACTGCCGTCGGCGTAATACTGTGCCCACCACTGCACGGCAACATAGATCAGGAAAACATGCAGCGGTAACCAAGCCGAGTCCAGCGGCGGAATGAACGCCAAGACCTGGTCCGCGTCATAGCGTTGGGCTATCTCACTCCGTAAACCTGCCAGCCCCCCGACGCTGTCTACTGCGTACCAGGCGAATGCCACGCCGCCCAACAGAGCGAGAACGAACTGGACCAAGTCCGTCAAAATCACTCCGCGGATACCGCCCATAGTGGAATACAGTCCGACGAGACCGAACAAGACGAGAACGGTCAGCGTGTCTTCGTTACTTCCGCCAATCAGCAGGGAGTGTGGCCAGAAGCGCCCGAAGGCTGCCACTGCGTCGGGTCCTATCCACCCGTCCCAATCGGTGAATGGCGAGGCGATCTTCACCATGGCGCGAACTACCCAACCGAGAATGATCGCGTTCAGGAGTAGGGCGAAGAATCCGGCCTTAAATGCTCGCAGCATGGCGGCACTGCGGCCGCTATATCTGAGCTCGATCAGCTCGGCATCGGTTAACACACCCGCTCGCCGCCATAAGCTGGCGAATACCACTGCAACGGACACGTGTGAAATCGCCCATGACCACCACAGCCAGTTGCCTGCGACTCCGTGCTCTGCGACCAATCCGGCAACCACCAGCGGAGTATCGGCGGCAAAGGTGGTTGCGGCCATCGACGTTCCGATCCACCACCACGGCAACGACCGCCCGGCGACGAAGTAAGACTCAATGGAGCGGCCAGCAGATCGGGATGCCCATAGGCCGACCACCAGCGTGAAAAGCAAATACGCTGCGACGATCGTCCAGTCAATAGGTGACAGTGCCCCCATCAGCTGCGCTCATAAGGCGTCAGCTTGTTCATGTATCGAGGGTAACATCGTCGAATGACTGATGGTACCTGGCCTGCGATGACTCACGATCGAGGATGTCATCTAACGATCGCGCACGTCCGGGCACGGGGCATGTCCGGCGATGTTCGTCGTGCGATGTTCGTCGTGTCCTGCCACAGGTCTCCCACGGCATCCGGGCCGTTTTGTCGAAGCATGGCTATTGCTGTGCACCGGCTCGCACAGCGTTCATTGTCGCGGATATGAACTCAGCCGGCGAATCAGATCGAGCATCTTTGTGGAGGCGGTCAGTTCCCGGCGAAGAGAGCATGGGGCCGGTCGGCGTCGCAACGGAGATCTTGGCGCCGCGGGCATGCTCGAAGGTTCTACGATCGTGATCCTCATAGAAGAGGCAGCGCTGTCCGAGGGCCGCGCCGTGACGCTTTGATCGACCAGCATGTATTCGCCGATGTCGGCAATATCATCAAGAACGAGGTCCTGCACCGGGTCCGCGTACGTCCCGAGGGCACGGGACGCAAACCCTAGTTCTTTCGTGCTCGGCGCAGACAAAGAGGCCCCGGACTCCTTCCGGGGCCGAATGGAACCAACCTGTTCGTCCGGCCGGCGAAGCCCGGGGCTGCGCCGGCCGTTGGCGTCAGAAGGTAATGCTCCAGCTGTTGATATAGCCGGTGTCGTTGACGTAGTTGTCGGTCGCGCGCAGCTTCCAGTTGCCGTTGAGCGTTTCGGTGCTCAGGTTCACGGTGTAGGTCGCATTGATGTTGTCGGCGCTGTCGTTGGTGCTGTGGTTCTTCAGCAGATAGGTCGAGCCGTCCGGCGCGACCAGGTCGAGGCGAACGTCGCCGCGGAAGGAGTGGACCACGTTCACCGCCACCGACGAGTTGGACGGCGCATTTCCGCTGCGGCCGCTGACCGCGATCGGGCTTTCGACCGAGGCGTTGTCGTTGATGGTGTAGTCGGCCGTGTTGGTATAGGTCTGCGTGCCCGTGCCGCCGGCGGTGTAGCTGCCGGTGAGACTGACGCCGCTGAACTGCGCGTAGCCGGAAACGAGCACGTGGTAGGTGCCGGCCTGGGCGGTGGCGATCGTGCAGGTTTCGGCGGTGGCGGGGTTGTCGGACTTGCAGTCGTAGCTGGTGGTGGTCGGGGCGCTGCCGAGCTTCGCGTACAGGTCCGGGTCGCCGCTGCCGCCGCTGGTGACGAACTTCAGGTTGGTGGCGCCGGCGGGCACGGCCATCGTGTAGCGCAGCGCGGCCCCGGTCGCGCCGGACAGGCCGGTCACCGGCGTGCCGTTGGTGAGGACGTTGCTGGCGGTGCCCACGGTCACCGACTTGGTTTCGTCATCGGTGTTGCCCTCGTTGTCGGTGACGGTCAGCTTGACGGTGTAGGTGCCCGCCGCCGAGTAGGTCTTGCTGGGATTAGTCTCGGTCGAGGTGGTGCCGTCGCCGAAATCCCAACTGCGCGAGGCGATGCTGCCGCCAGTGTCGGTGGACTGGTCGGTGAAGCTGACGGTAAGGCCGTTGATCGACGAGTTGAATGCCGCCGTCGGCGCACCGCCGGTCCCGCCGCCCACCGCGTTCACCGCGGCCAACGCATCAACGATGCCTGCTCCGATCGCCCGGTCCGGGGTCGATGGAAAAGCGCGAGCGGTCTGCTTCAGAATCTGTTCGATCTGTGCCGGCGTCTTCGGGCTGGACCCGGCGGCCGACTGCATGAGCGCCACGATGCCCGCCACGTGCGGCGTGGCCATCGAAGTGCCCTCGTAATAAGCGTAGCCGTTGTTGGCCACCGTCGACAGCACGCCGTTCTGGTCGCTCTGCCTCATGTCGCCGCCAGGAGCGGCCACGTCGACGGCGGTGCCGTAGTTGGAGGATCCGCCGTACTTGAACGCGGACCGGGCGCCGCTGCGGCCCGTCGCGCCGACGGTGATGATGTTGCTGCAGCTGGCAGGATTGAAGTTGGACGCGTCCTGCCCGTTGTTGCCGGCGGCCACCACCACAGCAGCCCCGCGTTGTACCGCAGCGTTGATGGCGTTCTGGTAGGTGCTGGAACACGCGCCCGGGCCACCCAGGCTGAGGTTGATCACATCGGCCGGGTACTGGTTGGCCGGCACGCCGTTCACGGTGCCGCCGGCGGCCCAGACGATGCCGTCGGCAATGTCGGAGATGGAGCCGTAGCCCTCGTTGCCCAGCACGCGGACCGGCACGAACTTGGCGCCATACGCCACGCCAGCCACACCGATGTTGTTGTTGGTGACCGCGGCAATCGTGCCGGCCACGTGGTTGCCGTGCTGGACGTTGGACACGTCGGTCGGATCGCTGTCGCGGCCGTTGCCGTCACCGGACTGGCCCTGGCCGGAGCCGGCCTGGCTGATGAAGTCGTAGCCGCCGATCCGGTTGCCATTGAGATCGTTGTGCGAGATGTGGCCCGAATCCACGACGGCGACCACCATGCCTTCGCCGGTGGACTTGTCCCAGGCTTGTGGCAGGTTCGCACCACCGGCGGCCTCGAAGTAGTGCCACTGCTTGTTGGTGTTGCCGTTGTAATTCGGGTCGTTGGGCACGGCGGCGATGCGGTGCAGGGCGTCGACCTCGACGTACTCCACATTCGGATCGGCCGCCAGCTGGCGCATCAGGGTTTCGGCGTCGACGCGGTCCAGTTTGCGCCCGACCTGCACGACTTCGGCGCCTACGGCCATCCGGCGCAGGTGCTTGATGCCGGCGCGTACCCCGCCCCGGATCGGCAGTACGCGGACTGCGGCGTCGAGCGATGCCTGCATGCTGGCGTTGCTGGCGGCGGCGGCGCTGCTGCTGTCGCGGTATTTCACGATGAAGCGGTCGTGCGTATCCGCGGTGGCGAGTCCGGACAGGTCGACCCGGCCCTGCGCATAAGCCGGTCCAGCCAATATGAATAGGGTGGCCGCGGCGAGCGCGGACTGACGGATGTGCGAATTTTTCACTGCATGTGACCTCATGAGGAAATGGAATAACGGCCGCAATGAAGCCGGCCGCGATCGAGCGACGTCCGTATCTTTTGGCGGGGCGTGGGGGAGGCCGCCAGTCCAGTGCCCCAGCCCCCGACCTCTCAGGGGTCGGACGCCTTCCGCGGGCCACGGAAGGCATGGCGGTCATTTGGATTACTGCAGCGTGAAAAGACTTATCCGGTCCTCTCTCGTTTCGCTTAAGTTTTCTCAAAACAATCTCTCGTACGCATTGCCGGCCCCGCGGGACGTGCACGGCGAGGGAGGCGCGTGGTATCTGTTTAGCCCAGGGCGACGCCGGCAAGGTGGGGAACGCCCGTAGCGGGGCGGCTCGCTCCGCGAGGCCGGGACGGCTCCTATCAAGAGGTTCGCGCTATGACCGAATCGCCCACGCCCTGGCCTGCGCGCACGCAGGCTCTGCGCATCGGCCCGCTCGTGGTCGACCTGCGCTACCGGCTGCTGCGTCGCCCCGACGGCGAGGTGGAGCTGCCGCACCGCATCTTCGAGTTGTTGCTGCTGCTGGTCGCCGAGCCGCACGTCCTGCATACGCGACAGGCCCTGCTGAGCCGGGTCTGGCCGGGGCTGGTGGTGGAGGACCCCAACCTTTCCCAAAGCGTTTGGGCCCTGCGCAAGGCGCTGGGCGGGGCGCACAAGGACTGGATCCGCACCGTGTCCAAGAAGGGCTACGTGTTCGAGCCGCCGGTGCAGGTCGAACCGGTGCTCGCCGAGGAACCGGCGCTGGCGGCGTCCGGATCCGGCGCGTCGGCGACCGCACCGGTGGACTGTGCCGGAGTCCCGCCCGTCTCGGCTGTGGCGCCGGAGCCGGCCCCGGTTGCGCCCGCCGAACCGGTCAATCTCGCGCGCTGGAGACCCGGCTCGCGCTGGCCGTTGCTGGCCATCGCCGTGGGCCTGGCCGTTCTGGTCGTCATCAGCCTGCGGCTGCAGGCCGAGCCAACGCCTGTCTCACCCAGGGCGGTGGCGCTGGTGGAAGTGGACGATCCCGGTTCGGCCGCCGCCGATCGGATGCCCGCGGCGCTGCTGCATGCCTGGCTGGAATGGAAGCTTGGGGCGCTGCCCGAGTTGAGCCTGTTGTCGCAAGCCGAATTGGCCGTGCGGCCGCCCGCGTCCACCGTGGTGGTGCTGCTCAGCAGCGGACCATTGCCTGGCGACCCGGCGCGGATGTTCGTCCAGGCCCGGATCGACACCCCCGATGGGCCGCGCCGCATCCAGCACGAGGGAATGCGCTCGCAGGTGGCCGCGCTGGTGGATCGCACCAGCGAGGACGTCCTGCACGCCCTGGTTCCGGGCCGCGACGGCCAGGCTTGGCCGCGGCTCGAGGTGGAGCCGCGCGCCGCAATGCGCTATATCGAACTGCGGCGTGCCCGGCAGGCCCGCGAATGGATCCGCGCCACCCGCATCGGCGAAGACTTGGTCCGGCAGGCACCGAACTTCGCACTGGGGCGGCTGAACATGGCGCAGACCCTGGCCACGCTCGGCCAGTTGCCGCCCGCGCTGGAGCATCTGGGCGCTGCGCGTCGCCTGCTGCACCCGGTGCCGGCGGACGTGGGGCAGATTCTCGACGCCGAGCGGCTGGGCCTGTCGCCGGACCACGCGCGCGCCGCACGCGCTTACGAGGCGCTGGCCGAGCGCTATCCCCACCAGCCGATGTTCGCCATTCAACAGGCCCGGGCGCTGGGTCGCATCGGACGTTACGGAGACGCCAAGGCCGTCCTCATGGCCCAGGCCGATCCCGAGGCCTGGTCCTTGGCCACGCGGCTGTACTGGATAACGGCGCGTGCGCGCACCGAAATTTCATTGGGCGACTATGCCGCCGCGCGCGCCACCGCGGCCGACGCGGTGCGAATCGGCGAGGCGGCCGGCGAAGGCTGGGCTTACGAGCGTGGGCAATCGCTGCTGACCTTGGCCGATGCGCAGAACGCCGCAGGCGTGGACGCCACCGGCACTTACGAGCGCGCCGCCGCGCGATTCGCCGCCGCCGGCGATACCTTCTGGGCGCTCAGTGCCCGCTTCGCCGGGGAGGCCGCCGGGCCTTACCGCGGCGAGTTGCGCCAGTTGGACGCGTGGTTGGCGCAGACCCGTGCCGCCGGCCAGCGCCAGCTCGAACTGGGGGCTTTGCGGTCGGCCGCGTTTCACTACTACCGCGCGGGCGATCTGGGCCGTTACCGCGATCGATTAGTCCAGGCCACCGCCGTGGCCCATGACATCAACGACCGCCTGGGGCTGATCTGGCTGGGCGTGGACGCGTTGAACGACGACTTCTTCCGCGGTCGCCACGACCGGGTCGAACAACAGCTCGATGCCATGCTGCGCAGCGGCGTGCAGGGCGCACAGTTGCTCTGGGCGCGGCAATTCCAGGCCTTGCTCGCCAGCGATCGCGGGCAATACGCGCAGTCGCTGGCCGTGCTCGATGCGGCTACGGCGCAGGCGCGCGCGGGCCGCAAGCCGGGAGACCCGCCGCCGGCCATCGAAAAGATGTTCGCCTGCACCAAGGGCGGCATCTTCCTCAGCCAGGCGCGCGCCATGGAAGCGCGCAGCGCCTATGCGCTGTGCGGCAGGGGGCCCGGGTCGCAAGCCCAGTCTGGCCAGATCGGTCTGGCAGAGACCGAATTGATGGCAGGGGACCTCCAGGGCGCGCTGCGTCATCTGAGTGCGGTCGCGGACGAAGTCCCGCGGATCGCGACGGCGCCCGATCGCTGGGCGCTCCAGGTCGACCTGGCCGCGTTGCTCGTGCGGGCCGGAGAGACCCGCGAGGCGCAGGCCCAGCTCGACGCCGTGCTGCCCGAACTGGAGCGGCAGGGCCTCAATCGCGCGGCCATGTTCGGGCGGTTGGCGCTGGCCGAGATCGCCATGGCAAGCGGCGAGGTTGCCCAGGCGCGCATCGAACTGGCGGCCACCCGTCGCCTCATGTCGCGCGGGCTGTGGATCCCGCGGCTGGAGCAACTCGAGATTGCCATCGCCCGCGCCGAAGGCGATGAAGTCCGCGCCGGACGAATCCTGGCCGCGCTGGATTACCAGGCGCACCAGCGGCAGGACACGCTGGCGCAGTTGCTGGCGCACAGCCTCATGGCCGCCGACCTGCATTTGCCGGGCTGTACGCGCGCGCAGCGTGCCGCCTTGGTCGCGCGCACGGGTTTCCATGCGGCGCGGCTGGACTGGTTGGACGGACGCAAGCCCGGGGACGATGATTCCGGCTCTGATAGGTACCGGCAGTGGCCTCGAGGCGCAGCCGCTCCACGAGACCGTATCGTGGCCGCACGCGCTGGAGGACACGGCCAGCTCGCCGCGTGGCCCGGGCGTCCGGACAACGGGGCGCTGTAGATCGCCGGCTTGGCCATGTTCTTTCCAACGAGTTGTTTCGCCGCTCAGATGACCTTGTTGCCGGTCCCCTGGTCGTCCAGTTGGGGATCGTTGTCGGTGTTGACTGCGTTGTCCTTGCCCTTGAACGTCACCTGCCGGTAGTCCCGGCCCAGCAGTGTGTTCCGATCGCCGGCGACGATCGCGTGGCCCACCTCGGTCATGTTGAAAATGTTGTCCGAGCCGATGGCTTCGAGTGTCTCGACCTTTTCGTTGAGCACGGTGACTTTCTGTCCCTCGACGCGAATCGACCGAGCGTGATCCACGTTAACGGAACCGTTCGATCCGGTAACGATCACATTGCCGCACTGGCCGTCGAGCACGGTCGAAAAACCGCTTCGGGTGATCCGCACGTCGGCACCCTGGCCGCACGTCGCGCCACTGGCGGGATCGACGAGCGCGGAGGATCCAATCGGGCCTCCGGCACCGCCCTCCCCGCAAGCAGTCGCTGCGACACACAGGAGCAGCGGCGCGAGCCGGCGGGCACTGCCTCGCGCGGAGAAGGAGCGGGGAAGGTCGAACCTCTGGAGGAGATTGGGCATGGGTGTGCATCCTGGTTGTTTGGAAACGGCGGATCGTCTGTCGACCTGCGTGGCTCGCGGCGCCTAGGCACGCCAGCCTCAACGGAGCGGAGGGCGAACACGGTGGTTCTGCGACGGGTGAACTCCCCCGGTCGCTTCCACGTCGTCGTCCATCAAGACGAAGGAATCACGAAAATCCCCCATGACCTACTGTCAGGGTCGGAACGGAGCGATATACGGCGGTGCCGGACCGCAATGACAGCGCGGGCTCGGCCGTCGACCGCATCTGCAGCCAGGTCGAGTACGAGCTTGAGAGTGGTTCTAAGAAGCTCATGCACTTTCTTCCCGGCGCGCTTGGCGTCTGAACTGAGCCGGCTGCGCAGCGGCTGCGGCTAGAAGCCCTCGTCCGCTATGACGGGCGCTCGAGGCTCGGGCATTTGAAAGTCCAGTCTCGTTCCTGCTTGTCCGATGAGCGACGCGATGGCAGGCGCATGCGCACATTGCTGCATGACAGCATAGTTCGCGGCGTGACGATCGCCGCAATATTCGGAAACGGACAACTTGACACGCGGACCGTCGCGCACCACAGTCGGCAGCGCCCGATAGCGCTGCACATGCATGCAGCGCACTGTGCGGATCAGCCAAGACCGCACAACCGTTGTCATTGTTCTCTGGGGGGAACAGCCGCGCCGCAGCAGGTCTGCCGCGCGTGGCTTGAAAAGGTCGGCGCATTCGCGCTCGCCTCCTTCCCTATCCACCAGGCACCTGGAGAACACACCTAATGAGCATCCGATTGACAGGAATCTTGCTGTCCGGCTTTTTGCTGACGGCCTGGCTGTCGCCCGCGCACGCGCAAAGCGTCAGCTGCACGGGGATCGCCGAATGGAACGCGGCCACCATCTACAACGCGGGCAGCAAGCTCGTCTATCAGGGGCGGCTGTATCAGGCGACCATGTCGATCTGGAATACACCGCCCACGCACTGTCCCAGCTGCGGCTACTACCAGGATCTGGGCACCTGCAGCACTGGCGGCAATCAGCCGCCTACGGTCGCGTTGACCGCACCGGCGAACGGAGCGAGCTTCACCGCCGGCGCCACCATCACCGCTACCGCGAACGCGGCCGATGCCAACGGCACCATCGCCCAGGTGCAGTTCTTCCGCGGCAGCGTCTCGCTGGGCGTCGATACGACGGCCCCCTACAGCGCGACCTGGGCCAATGCGGCCGCAGGCAACTACGCAATCACGGCAGTCGCCACCGACAACGAGGGCGCCACCACGACGTCCGCAACGGCCAACATCACCATCAGTCCCGTGACCACGCCCGACACCACCGCACCCAGCGTGCCGGCCGGTCTGGTTGCTACGTCGGTGACGTCGTCCAGCGTCAACCTGAGCTGGAACGCCTCCACCGACAACGCGGGCGGCAGCGGCGTCGCCGGCTACGACGTCTACCGTAATGGAACGCTGGTCGGCTCGCCTGCCGGGACATCCTTCAGCAGCACCGGCTTGGCCGCGTCCACGACCTATACCTTCCGCGTGCGCGCCCGCGACAACGCCGGCAACGCCTCGGCGCAAGGCGCGCAGGTCAGCGCGACCACCAGCGCCGGCGGCGACGGCGGCGCCCTGCCGCGCCATGCGCTGGTGGGGTACTGGCACAACTTCACCAATCCATCCGGGCCCACTTTCCCGATCAGCCAGATCTCCAACGACTTCGACGTCATCGTGGTCGCCTTCGGCGACGATGCGGGCAACGGCGCGGTCAGCTTCACGGTCGACCCCGGCGCAGGCACGGAAGCGCAGTTCAGGGCCGACGTGGCCGCGGCGCGCGCGCGGGGCAAGAAGGTCGTGCTGTCGCTGGGCGGCCAGAACGGCACGGTGACCCTGAACAACGCGACGCAGGTCGCCAACTTCGTCGACAGCATGGAGGACCTGATCCGCTACTACGGTTTCGACGGCGTGGACATCGACCTGGAAAGCGGCGCCGGCGTCTACCACGGCGCGGCCGTGCAGACCAACCTGGTCACGGCCATCAAGCAGCTCAACACGCGCATCGGCCCGTCGTTCTACCTGTCGATGGCGCCCGAGCACCCGTATGTCCAGGGCGGCTTTGCCGCGTACAGCGGGATATGGGGCGCCTATCTGCCGATCATCGACGGACTGCGCCAGGAGCTGGACCTGATCCATGTGCAGTACTACAACAACGGCGCGCTGTATTCCCCGTACAGCCAGAACGGCTTGCCCGAGGGTTCGGTCGACATGTTGGTCGGGGCCAGCCTGATGCTGATCGAGGGGTTCAGGACCAACAACAACACCGGCGTCGTCTTCAACGGCCTGCGGCCGGATCAGGTAGCGTTCGGACTGCCCTCGGGTCCCTCCTCGGCCAACAGCGGACTGGCGTCGTCGACCACGATCGCCAATGCCCTGAACTGTCTGACGCGGCTGCAGAGTTGCGGCTCCATCCGGCCCCAGCAGGCTTATCCCACCTTCCGCGGCGTCATGACCTGGTCGATCAACTGGGACCGGCACGATGGTTTCATCTTCTCAAGGCCGGTGCGGGCGACGTTGAACGCCTTGCCCTGACCGGCAGCGAGTAAACGCGGGCGGGCAAGGCTACGCCTGCCCGGCCCCGACTCTTCCTGTTCGGCGCCCCTGGCGGGCGCCGATTTCTTGTCGCTGCTTCATAAACTCACCCCCTGTTAGTGAGGCGAGCCCGAAGGGTGGTCCTTCGCGGTCGCCGCCCCCGATGCGCCGCCAGATATCTCCGCTGAGTGGCGATCGAACGCCCGAATTAGCGCACATACCGCGGTGACTCTTCAGTGCCTGAGAGTCGATGCAGCGGCGCCTCCGGAAATGATCGGGACCGATCGCTACGACGATGACGGCGCCGGGTCGCCGCGCACGCCGCAGTCGTGGTGCCGGAGCGTGGGCGCGGAGGAGGGGAGGTCTTTGACGCCGGTCTAACGGCAGCGCCCCATACTGCCGGCATGCCCGAAGGTCCTACGATTGTCATCCTCAAAGAAGAGGCGGCGCTGTTCGAGGGCCGCACCGTGCGGCATGTCGCAGGTAACAGCAAGCAGCCCATAGAGCGCATGCGGGGAAAGCGAATCCAGGCATTGCGCAGCTGGGGCAAGCACTTCCTCGTGGAATTCGACGACTTCAGCCTGCGCATCCATTTCATGTTGTTCGGCAGTTACCGGATCAACGAGGAGCGCCCGGCGCCGCCGCGGCTGAGCCTACAGTTCGACGGCGGCGATGCCCTGAATTTCTACTCATGCTCGGTGAAATTCATCGAGGAGCCTCTCGACGATGTCTACGACTGGTCGGGCGATGTGATGAACCCGGACTGGGATCCCAAGGCGGCACGCGCGAAACTGCGCGCGTCGCCGACCCAATTGGTCGCGGACGCCTTGCTCGACCAGAATGTATTCGCCGGTGTCGGCAATATCATCAAGAACGAAGTCCTGCACCGGGTTCGCGTGCACCCCGAGAGTACGGTCGGCGCGCTTTCGCCACGTAAGTTGAACGAGATGGTAGGCCAGGCGCGCGAGTACAGCTTCGACTTCTATCATTGGAAGAAGGCTTTCGAGCTCAAAAAGCACTATCAAGTCCACACCAAGATGTATTGCCCGCGCGACGGGGAGCGGTTGAGCTTCCGCAAGCATCTCGGCCGATTCAAGCGTCGTGCATTCTTTTGCCCCGTGTGCCAGCGCCTCTACCAGTAGGCCAGTCCGAATCAAGTGGCGGAACGGTTTCCGCCGCCTGGGCTGGGTGAGCGAGGCGACCAACATTGCCTGCACGGGCCTCATGAAGGAGCGGGTAGCCAGTCGTGCTGATGTCGGGGCCGGCTACGGCGCGCTGGCGGATTGATACGTCAGCAAGTCCAGGCAAGGGCGCGTGGCGAACCACGCGCCGTTTCTCTTTCGCGCTGGCCGCAAACAAGGGCCCCGGAGTTTAGGAATGGGCGGACCAGGTTCACCGCCATCGACGGCCGGGGTTGCTGAACTAATCGGTGAAGCCCGCGGACGGCGCGCGACCGGTTGGCGGTGACGCATCGTCGTCGACGATGCCGGTGGATGAACTAGCCGGGCGGTGAATGGTTCATGTTGATGGACATTGACTAGAGGCCCGCCATAGCACACGAACTGTTAACCCGCTCATCGCGCGCCGACGACGCGGTGTACATGAGCGGCAGCCGATGCTCGGGTGAAGTGTGGACATCGCGTCCGCTCAGGGAGTGCACCATGACAAGCAGCAATGAAAGGCGTGACCTCAATCGCGATCCCATCTCCGGCGCGCCGGGCTCTCATCCGGTCGGAGTGGGTGTCGGTGGCGTCGGTGGCGCCGCAGCGGGCATGATCATCGGCGCGCTCGGCGGCCCGATCGGCATGTTGATCGGTGGCGGCATCGGCGCCATCGCAGGCGCCTCGGCAGGCAAGGGCGTAGCCGAGCGACTCGACCCGACCGGCGAAACCGAGTACTGGCGCGATGAACACACCCGGCGCCCTTATTACGACTCGAAGTACGATTACGACACCGATTACGGGCCGGCCTATTCGTACGGTGCCGATGCCCGTTCGCGACTGGGAAGCCGCCCTTGGGACGACAAGACGGATGCCGAGTTGGAGCGCGACTGGGCCAGTGCGCGCGGCGAATCCAGGCTGGACTGGCAGGATGCGCGCTCGGCCGTGCAAGACTCCTGGACACGGGCGGACCGCACGTACCAGGCGTACGAGGCGACCGATCGCTACCATCAGGCAAAGTTCGATCAGGCCCCCTATCGAGAGGCCGACGCCTCATATAGGGACTACCAACCCGCCTATCGCCTCGGTACCTACGCTCGCCAGCATCGAAGCGACCGGGACTGGGACGACAAGCTCGAAGCGGAGCTTGGGCAGCGCTGGGACAGCGTAAGAGGCGAGTCCCGGTTGGGCTGGGAAAAGGCCAAGGTAGCCGCCAAGGATGCTTGGCACAGCGTCGAACGCGTCCTCCCAGGCGATGCCGACAAAGACGGTCGGTAACAAAAGGCGGCGCGAAAGCGCCGCTTTTTCTGTCGCGAGTTCTTGTCGCGAGTCTTGATCCGTTGCAAATGCACGATCGCCTCCCGGACTGGATCCGGGCCGGATCGACCGAAAGTTTGAGTAGCGCCCGTCGCCAATGACGGGAAGACCCTGCAAGACACTGAAGAATCTTCCCCGCTCGCTGCCAACGAGCGACGCCAGGGCTTCCTGAAGAGGCCGCAGCGTCGGGCATGGACCTTGCGAGGGCAGTCGGTGTGGACGATTGATGCTCGAGTCGCCGTTCGGGCGCACCCGGCCATCCCAGACGTGGGCCCCTGCATGGCTAAGCGATCTACATGCGTCTGCGGCCGGGACGTAAGCCGGAACATGAGCGCCGTGCCAATCATTCGCCGAAGATTCATGGCGCTTCTTTCGCATGCTCTCGGCTTCCGACTTTCCTGCGCTTGGTGAGGTACGAATCAGCACCCGTTGGCCGCACGATCAGCCGGGCGATCTTCGACAGCATCCGGCTGTCTCCCCAGGCCAAGCGAAGGTCAACTTTGACCCGATGGGGCGCGGGCAAGCCCGAATCGGGCGATATAGGCGTTCGATATGGCCGGTAGTCCGTACCCGGCCCACAAGAACGAAACGGCGATGCTTCCGTCCGAGCACGAGCCGATACGGACGTCGCTGACCCCAATCACCGCGCCGCCGATCACCCCGCGAACAAGTTCCCGCAGCGGCACGAAGTCATACGGTGTGCCCGGAAAGCGGTACAGCAGTAGCGAAACCGAGTGCACTATTCGGATCTTTGGCTTCGGTCGCCGTACAAGGAGTCTGCGCGCAAGCGCAGATCGGCGTGCGCGTAGACGTACTCGGCTATGTCCAGCACGTGTTCCCAGGATGCGAACGACTCAGCGATCAGTCGGTCGTAGCATGCCTTGAGTTCGACCTGGATCGCGGAAGGCCGGGAGTTTCGCAGAACGGCTTCGACTCCGATGGCGATGGCCGACGAAAGCTCCGCGTGGTTCAGAAGATGGGCGTTGGGCAGAATGTGTATGTGGTCCGCCCAGAACAATCGAACCGCCTCCACGTCGACGAATCGCTGCCGCTGTCCGTCCCTCGCACTGGCGTCGGCGGCCTCGGTCGGCTGTGGCCGACTCTTTTGCGGAGCGGCTGCCGAACTAGGTCGGGGTGGTCCGTCCTGAAGCAGGCCGCCCGCTGCTGTCGGTATGCGGACCAACCCGTAGCGGGCGAACTCTTCGTCGGTCAGGAGCGACGGCTCGTGTCCCGTTTTCCATGCATAACTGATCACTATGTATGCCGGGGTCTCGTCGAGGACTCGGACCTTTTGTGCAAGCGGCATAAGTTCAAACGCGGCTAAAGCGATGTCGCTCAGTGAGATGAACTCGAACACCGAGCCGGGCTTGTGCCGCAAAGTCACCAGGTATCGTTTCATGGCATTCCTGTGTCACTTGAGTGGACGCAGGCGCCAATGACGTTGGGCGGTTGCGGAAAGCCGGGCGGCTACTTACGCATTCTTCTTTCATCACCATACTCTCCTCGGGTGAGGGGGCCGTGTTTGCGATCTTCGCCGGACGAACTGCCGGGGCCGATTACGCCGGACCGCCAAGAATCGCTCCTAACCTGGGGATTAAGGGCCAGCGTTGTCGGTGGCGCGACCGCGGTTCCAAAGGAGGCGACCTGATGAAACCGGTTCGAGCCGACTTTTCGCCAGCCAGGGATACTTGCGCTTGGAAGGCTTTCATCCGGCGCGTCGGATCACAGCGATCAAGCAGAAGGCGCTTGGCGAATTCAAGCGTTTATCCACAAGAACGAACCTGACCGGTTCATTGCGAGGCCTCACGCACTTTCAGCAGATCGAGGCTTTTGAAGACGTCGGGGGACTTGGAGCGCGACCTTCACGGGCTGGGCCTTGCGATCGTCGAAATGTCCGGGCGGACGGGAGACGTGTTCTTGATGGACATGCGTGTTTACACGCCCCTTCCGTTAACTCGACCAAGAACCTTCGGATGATGGCCACGGCTCGTTGTTTCCCGACTTCATGACGGCGCCGAATTAGGGGCGCGGCTGCAAGAGTGATGCGGCATGGAAGACAGACTGCGCGGCCAATGCATCGCAGTGGGTCCTCGCATTCCGGACATACGGATTAGGGAAGCGGTTTCGCGAAGGCTGTTCAAGGCGTCGGACGACAGCGCATGTTCCCGGAACGAAAAACCGCGCACAGCATCTGGGCGCCCCTTCGGGACCAAGGGATTATGCTGGCTCAGGCCAGCCCGTCTGCCTGCGGGTTGAATCGGAGCCCGACGCCCGAGCGCATGGGCGTTGCGCCCCCCGTTAGCTGCCCGTCGCGTAGGCAGGTCGATATCGATTGCTCGGTCGGCCGTCAGGCCACGGCTTATGAAGTAGCTTCGCAATTCGTTGTCGCCCGCTGCGTTGTTGTGAGCTCGTCCTCGACGAAGGAGAGCAGGACGGGTGGCAGGTCGGCGAGCAGGAGGCCGGCGTGCATGCTAGGGTTCCGGGGCCGGGAACGCATGAGCGCTCTCTCCGATAAAGCAAACGGAGCGGAGTTCACCACGTTCGCATCGCGACAGTAGATGGCGGTCCGGTCCTGGTTTGGCAATCTACAGCGTCTGGATTCACACAGGCGTCACGATCATTCCGCAGCCTTCAAACTTCACTCGCAAGGAGCATGTATGAAGATGACCAAGTATCGCGCCGTCGGCGCTGCCTTCCTGATGTCGATCCTGTTCAGCGGCGCCGCCCTTGCGGACCGGCACCACTATCAGGTTATCGGCGAGGGCTACGGCCACGACCGCGACCAGGCGTACGAAGCCGCATCGTACTACGCGTACCAGGCTTGTTACCTGGGTTGGGGCGAATCCACTCAGGAGGAGACGATCCTCGTCGAAGAGTTTCAGCCGACGTCGGGCTATTGGTACGTCAAGCTGTCGCAAGGCTGCTTTTCGGACGACTGAGCCGGGTGCGGCCAGCGCGATGCAAACGGCGAGCCGGGCACCGCCCGGCTTGCCATCGGCGTACTCCGCGGCATTGCCGTCGGCGCCGGGTTACCTGGCCTCGGGCTGGATGCGGTAGACCCGCTCCCGCCTTCCTTTCTCAGTAGAGCTCAGCGGGTAGCCCTTCTCCCGGACGGTGCCAGCGAAGACCCGCGCAGCGAACGTTGCTGCTATCCCTGCGGCGGGCCGACCCAGGCGAGCGGATCGAGCATCAGCCAGAAGCCCTCGGCGCCTTTTTCCGCCAGCACCATCTGCGCGCCCAGGTCGCTGGCGCGCTCGCGGAACTCCAGCTCCAGCCCGGTCCAGGCTTCGACTTCGTCGTCGCCATCGTCGTAGAGCTGGCGCACCAGCAAATGCCCCGGCGCCTGCATCCGCCATTCGAACGGCAGCGCTTCCTGGCCGAACGCCGGCGACCAGCTGTGCAGCACGCCGCGGCCGCCGTCGTGGAATTCGATGCGGTCGCCGGTCACGCCGGCGGCGGTGCCCAGCGCCGATTGCCAGCGCCCGACCGGGCCGCGCAGCAGGATGTGCGATCGATGTTCTGCGTTCATGGCCTGCATTTTGCCGCAATCGGGTCGGTGACGGATCGGGGGCGGGCCGCTGTCGGCCCGCGCCGTCAGCCGCCGACCTCGATCGGTTTGCCTTCCACCACCAACTCATAGATGGTCTTGGTGATTTCCGAGCCGGCCATGTAGCCGACCGCGCCGGACGCGAGCGTGCCGACGCCGTACGCGGCCCAGCCCCACGGGCCGGTGGCGTTGACCGGCGCGGCGACGGTAGCGAACGCGCCGCCGGCGGCGGCCGCGCCGGCCCAGCCGCCGGCCACTTCGACCACGGTCTTGACCTTGTCCTCGGCGGTATAGATCCGGTAAGCGTCGGCGGCCACGCCGACCACGATCAGCACTCGTCCGCCGACCCGGAACGCGCCTTCGACTTTTCCAGCCCAGCCTTCGCGCGCGGCCAGGTCGTTGGCCGACTTGAGCACTTCCGGGTCGGCCTTCACGCCGTGGTTTTTGATCACGTCGAGCAGGCCTTGCGCGCCGCCCTGGATGCGTACGTTCTCAGGGCGGCTGGTCAGGGTGAACTCGCCGTTGGCCGAGCGCGAGAACATGCTGTCTTGCAGGCTGACCTTGCCGACGCCGCTTTCGGACTTGGCCACGGTTTCGCCGACCTCGGTCCACATCTGCCGCTCGGCCATCTTGCTGGCGCTGCGGTCGATGGTGTGCTGGTTGCGCTTGGACAGGGGCTCGCCGGGGCCCTTGCCGGCCTTCTCGCGCACCTGCTGCTCCACCGCTTCGGCGGCGGCTGCGTACTTGCGGTCGTAGATCTCCAGCAGTTCGCGCTCGCCGAACTGCAGCGGCGGCTTGCCGCTGGTGTTGGCGACTTCCACCGGCACCACCACGCTCTTGTCGTTGCCGACGCCGACGTGCGGATTGCCTTCGGTGACGAACCACGACACCGGGCCGACTTTGCCCAGGTCGGGGCGGAACGGCGGTTTGCCTTCGGAGACGTTGCGCAGCATTTCGGCGGCGACTTCCGGCGTGACCGCGCCGTTGCCCGGCGCGCCGGCGCGGTTGCCGTCGGCCATGAACGGAATGCCGGCGGCGGCGCCGGTCGGCGCGTTCGGATCCAGGCCGGCGCGGTCCTGTGCGGCCAGCAGCCTGAGCAGGCCCGACTGCGCCGAGGTCGGCGCCAGTTCGATCTTGCCGTCGCGCGCGGCCGACAAATCGATGGCCGGGCCCTGTTTTTGCGGATCGCCGGAGGGTGCGTGCAGGGTGCCGTCGTCCAGCGCCGGCGCGCGGCGCGCGAACTCGGCGGCGGCCTGCGGCGACAGCCCGGCGTCGGCGGCCATCTGCCGGTAGCCCTTGTCGAGCACGCTGCGCTCGCTGTCGCCGGGGGCGACGTCGACGGCGACCCCGTGCTGGGTGCCGATCGGCTTGGCCTGATCCAGGCGCTGCACGGTCTGCACCGCATTCGTCAGGGCGACCTGGTCCATCGGCAGCAGGCGCGAGCCGATCGCGTCCTGCAACTGCTGGCCCTGTTCGGGATGCTGGCGCGTGTAGTCGGCGACCGCGTAGGCCATGCCTTCCACGTCGGTACGGCCGCAGTACTGGTGGGTCGAGACGATGCGGTCGGCTTCGGCCAGCACCGCAGCGTTGTAGCTGGAACCGGTGGTGGGCAGCGGGAAGATCGGCGGAGGCGCGACGGGACGGGTGGGGTCGGTCATGGGAGCGAATACGAGTGCGAGGGGGAGGCTGCCGGAAACCTTAATGGGGGTTCGGGCGCTCGCAAGCTAGGAACGACCCTAGCGACGCGATGACGCCCGCACGGCCGCAGCTTCGAGCCCGGCCGTCGCCGCGACACGGCGTTTTTCACCGTGACCGCGATCACGCCGATGCGTCGCAAACAATCCCGCGTCGTGCTTGTGCGGCCGCCGGGCAACGTTGCGACTCAGCCTGGCTGGCAGCGGCGAGGGGGGCCGGCTACACCGGCGAGGCATCTTGATCCAGGATGTCCGTGGTGTTCGGGCGATAATTTCGCCGCCGAATCTCTCTTCCGCCTAACGGTGATCTCGAAACCAAAGGCCTGTTTCATGTGGCCTTGTAATCAATAGGCCAGCCATAGACCCTTTGGGCTTTTGGATCGCCGACGGGTCGACGAGAACTCTTAACGTGAAAGCCACCGCGCAGATGTAGTCGCGATAAGTGAGCGTCGGCCATTGATTGGAAGTTTCGATCTCGTTGGGTGCGCCGAGTGTTGCCTTCAAGCGCGGCGCCCGAGTCGAGCCGCGAAGCGGCTTCGGCCTCAGTGAACTGCAGGCCACTGGCGAGGACTATCAGTTGGCGAGCCATCCGTAACGACCGGGCCAGTCCAAGCAAACCCGTTCAGCTCTCTGGCAAGGGATACGAGCTGCTCGTCCAAGAGTGCCTGCAGTATCCAATAGCGTACCTCTCAAGAATCAAAACCAGAGCCCGGCAGCGGCGAGATTGCCTATTCTTAAAGCGCCCGACTTCGAAGCTCCTGCGCATTGTTCTGTTACGGCGACTCCTTGGGAATATCGGGATGTAACTCAGCCTCACTGTGGCCTACCAAGGCTCGAATAAAATCGCATAGTTGTTGCGGTGTCGCAGCCTTCGCTTCGACGAGATTATGGGCGACGATCGATGCGGAGTACCACGCAGGATAGGACGTGGTCGAGGGCATCAATGCCCAGATAACCGCACTGCAAGGGGAACTGGAATGCTCCTCGGATAAATACAACTGAAGTTGGTCCTGAAACAGCCTGGACCGGATAAGGCGATCCGGGTCGGAATCCATGTTCTGCGCATATTCGAGAGCCGTCTTGGCCGGTTGCGGCAGATCGTCAAACACAAGCCGTGCGAATTCGCAGGCGATGCGTCGTTGCGACCGCGTAGAACAGGCGGCGCCGACATGTTGCAGCATCCGATGGAAATCATCGGCTTCCTGCCAATCGACATCGGACATCAACTCGGTTGGCATTGATTCGACATGCGCGCTTGAGTTAGGCCGGCCCGAAGCGGGACGGCGATTGCTGTTAGCCTATCGTAGGCACGAAGACGTTGCCACGACTTGGACTCGATTCAAATGACTTGTCGGACGATGGCCAACTCGATTACGTCCCCTGCCGAACTCAAACATGACCGGAATGCTGCACACAGCTCGCCTCATTCTCCGCCCCACCACGCAGGCGGACAGGCTCGACCTCCACAGCCTGGAGCAGGACGGCGAAGTGATGCGTTATCTCAATGGGGGCGCGCCGACACCCTTGGTAACCGACTCGGTGGTGGACACTGCCTTTTTGATGCCCAGGGGTGGCGACCCTGGAGTGTGGGCGGTCCACCATGCCGTTGGTGGTCAGTTCATAGGCTGGGTGTCACTCGACGTCGATGGAGACAGCGCAGCGTTGGGATATCGTTTTCATCGCGAATTCTGGGGGCACGGCTACGCCGCTGAGGCCGCGAGCGCGTTAGTCGCACATGGATTCCTGGATTTAGGCTTGAAGCGAATATCGGCCGAAACAATGGCCGTGAACTTCGCCTCACGCCGCCTGATGGAGCGACTCGGCATGCGGCATCTGAGAACCTTTTTTGCAGCCTATGCCGATCCGTTGCCTGGCAGTGAAGTCGGAGACGTCGAGTACGTCATTACCCGTCAGGACTGGGACCGCTCTCGAAGTACGTAGGCGCTTTTCACGATATGGCCTGCATCAGGCGCTCGACCGAACATGAGGCGCGTCTATGCGCAGTCGCCGGTGTCCGCTGGCGCCCTGCCGGCCGCCGCCTGGAGCATCCGGCCTAGCGGCGTCTCGTCAGGGGAGACGGATAACCATTAGCGTCCGCGATCATGGACGCCCACTCGCCCCCGCACCCCCTGCCGCCCGGCTTTCACTGGGAAGCCCCCTTCGCGGGTTCACCGCTCGCCCACCACTTGGTTGCGGTCCCGGACAGCGACCCGGACGCGTGGCTGGCGTCAGTGCGGCCGGCCCTGGGCGAGCGCGGCGCCGTCGCCACCATCCGACGCCACCTCGGCCTCAGGGACCAGGTGAGCCGCCCCTTCCGCACCGACGCCGCCGCGTTGGGCTGGGTCGAGCGCTGGCTCGCCGGCCACGGCGCGACGGTGCGGGCCGAGTTGGCGGACGAGCGCCCATCGCGGCGGCTTTCCACCGCATGATGGCCTTCGCTGCTGCGCCACCCGCGTCAGACCTGCCTGCACCGTCCATGCAGACGTGTGTCTGCCGATACCCTTGCTGGCTGCGCACCCGCAGTGAGCCGCCCATCTACGACCCCGAAATATCGGTGGCAGTGATCGAAGAGGAGCGCGAGCCGGACGAATGGGGCGAGCCTGGCCGGTTGGTACGTCGCAAACTGCTGCGGGTCGAGGGGCCGTTCGGCGGAACCTGGGCCGATCACCATCGTTCCAAACATTCCTTGTGGCGCCTCGAACTGGGCCCGCGAATCGGACCCCTGCATTGGGCCCACGGCGTCCCGGAGCGCAGTGCATGACGCCCGGCGATGGCGGCCGGTGAGCTGCCGCACCGGGCGCGCAGCGTGGCCTGTGCGCTTGCGTCGGCCCGGGCTTGGCGGGATGTCGAATCGTCTTGCCCGCATTCGCGGGTGTGGCCAAGCGCTGCCCTCTTCGCAGTACTCGATTGTCCTTAAGCGAGCCGGTTCCAGGCTGTAGCTGGCTTGGGCCACGGCAGACGGGGCCGCGGGCCGTGGGAGCCGGCTGAACGATGTCTTCAGGCGCGGAACCGAGGCTCATTCGCCCTTCCTGCATGGTTCAGATCGGGCGCCGCAGCATGGGCGCGTCCCACCTGGGAGACCGACCATGAAAGGTATTTTGCTCGCCACCGCCGTGATGTTGACGGCCTGTGGTTTCGCCCATGCCGATGACCGCTGGAAGGATCGTCACGAGGCCGACAGGGACCGTTACGAGGCCCAGCGTGAGTACGAGAAAGACCGCCGCGAGGCTTGGCGCGAAGCGGCGAAAGATCACCGTGAGGCCGAGCGGGAGTACTGGAAGGATCGTCGTGAGGCGGACCGCGAGTACGAGAAGGATCGCCGCGAATACAGAAAGGAGCAGGCCAAGGCCGAGCGCCGTTGGGCACGAGGCGAATACATCCCCAGGCACTACTTAGCCGAACCGTATTATGTGCGCGACTACCGCGCTTACGATCTCGCGCCGCCGCCGCGCGGCTATACATGGGTGCGTCCTGATCCCCGCGATGACAACTACTACATGGTGCAGTTGGCCACCGGTGTGATTGCGCAGATCCTAGACAGGTAATGATGCGTAAGTTGGATCAAAAAAGGGCTGCTCCGGCAGCCCTTGCTTTTTTGTCCGACAAAAGCGCCGGACTCATGAGGCGAAACCGACGAAGGACTCTACGTGCGGATGAGCCCGACCTGTCTCCCGATGCCCTTGCAGGCTAAGCAGCCGCGAAGCGGCTTCGGCTGAATGAATTGCAGGCCTTCTCAGCACGCGCTTATCTGTCCTTCACTTCGGCTAGACGTGCGTTTACGCCAGGGCCCCAGCCGGTTGCGCCCAATTCCTTTGCGAGCCACTGAAGTAATCGCCTCTCGGCATCCGGAGCGTCTATGCGATCGAAAGTGCCTTTATCCCGACGGAACAGGCCTCCCTTCGCCAGGTTGAGCTTGTAACTGCCTGCATAAGCTACCCGGCCGGGCTCGATCAAAAAGGTGTTATTTCGGAGGCTCTTTTCAAGCGCGAAGAACTTGTTGCCAGAGAAGAAACCATTCACGGTGTAGAGCCCTGGACTCAAATTGGGCGAGAGAAATTCGCCATTGGTGTAGGTCACCGTATTCTTCTCCCCAGACGAACCCATATACATCTTCGTGGGTTTGATCCGCAGAAGCACCACATGGCTCACCGCCAGATCGGATTCAGTGATGTCGAACGCACCGAATGCCAGTCCTGTACCCGGCTCGGCTTTGATGTCCTGAGTGGCCGCGAGAGCCTGCCCGCCTACAACCAACAGAATGCCGAGCAAGAAGATCCAGCCGTTGTGCGATCGTTTCATGGTGTTCCCCCATTGGTCTTTAGTGGCGCTGGTCACGAGACCCAACGCCTGAATTAAGCCGAGCCGCGAGGCGGCTTCGGCTTGGATGAATCGTTCGCAGCTATTGGCAAGTTGCTTAAGGGCGAACGCGAGGCCTAATAGCTCCTCAGGATGATAACGATAGCCCGCCTCCGAAGTGCGTGCGCGGCTGCAATGCGGCCGGTTGCGGGCCGTACTATGAGGTCAAGTTCATTACGATCGATCTTCCGCCTGCGACACCGACCCTCACCTTGGCGGATTGGCTGCGCAATACCCTGAGTGGTCGGATTGTCAACGACACCTGCACCGTACGCTGCACCGCCGCCGCCAAGACGACAGCTTACGAGTTGCAGTCCTCGGACAACGGCGCGCTGCTATATCGCGGGACAGCGACTCAGATCGCATCCAGTACCAAGGGGCAGTACTGCACATTGAACTACGCAGTGCGTGCGTGTGGATCGGGAGGCTGCTCGGCCTGGTCGACGCCGCCGTACCCGGCCACCCGTCGCACCGTGCCAATGGACTGATTGGAGCATAACGACATGAAATGGATATCCAAGCTTCTAGCCACAGCGATCTTCGCCGTGGCCACCTTCGCGGTACAAGCGCAGACCGTCGTGGAATACATCCATACCGATGCGCTTGGCAGCCCGGTCGCGGTGACCGATGCCAATCAAAATGTGGTTGAGCGCAGCGAGTACGAGCCCTTTGGGCAGCTAGTCGGTCGCCCTCTCGGTGACGGTCCAGGCTACACTGGCCACGTTAGCGATGCTGTTACTGGCCTAATCTACATGCAACAACGCTATTACGACCCGACCATCGGAAGGTTCTTGAGCGTCGATCCGGTTACTGCTTACGGCAACAAAGATTGGCGGTACTTCAATCGGTTCTGGTACGCAGCCGGCAATCCGTACAAGTTCACTGATCCTGATGGTCGAAGAGTAGCGGGAGGCTGCACGCAGGACTGCACATATGTACAGATGAACTACGCCCAGATTCCGGGAGCGCCACGTTACGTGCACGCATACATTGTCGTGATTCCAAAAGATGGTTCTGAATCGAAAGTAGTGCGAGCTGGACCAGCGGGCGGGCGCACCATGACTGGCGACATTCAAGCAGCCTCGCCCGAACTGGCGAAATCTCTCGGTATAAAGCCAGACTCTAGAAAATTGCAGGCGACAACGTCTTCTCTGGTGATCTCCCAGGATGCGAAGGTTCCCCAAGCCGGTTCTCAAACGATCGTATCGACCTCAGCCTCTGGCGGCGAAGTAATGAGACAACTTAATCGCTTTAAGGATGCTGTGAATGCCGCAAAAATTAACTGCGATGCGCGCGGCGTAAACTAAAATTCATTTGCATTTGACGCTGCGCAAGGTCTTACTGGAACTAGACCTGTTGCCACGCCTGACCCTAACAACAACGCCTTGGGAAACAACCTTACAACTGGAGTGCCGTTCGAACCAAAGGGGCCTAATCAGTGAAACGCGCTATCAATGGATTGCTGTTGGCATTTTTCAGTATCTACTCGGCCTCTTGCCAGAGGCATGGACCTGCCGAGGCTGCGACTGAAGGAATTAGAGTCGGAGAAACTCGTGCCAACGTCGAACTTCTACTGAAAGGCCGCGGCATAAAGTTCGAGTTCAGACCTCCGCTGGCCGACACCTCGACATTCCCGACTGAAATGATTCAAGAGGAGGCGCTCGAATCGCCTACCCTCATTTTTTTCGTTTTCGAGCCGCCAGTGGATGCGATCACGAAAATTACGAGAATAATCGTCGTGTTCGATCAAAATGGTCGCGTTGATCGAATCATAACCCAAGAAAGTAACCTCGGCTTGTAGGGAAACAAAGGGGCCGCAATTAAGTCGATCCCATCACGCAACAAGCCCGCCACTCGGCGGGCTTGTTTCCCGCGATCTGCCGAATCGGCGACACCTGCACTTCCGCGCGGCCCGACAGCGCGACAATCTGGCAGCGAATCCACTGCCCGGAGCAGCAAAATGGCCCACCGCAGCCGCCTGGCCGGTTTCATCGTCTATTGCGAGATCGGCGACCTCGATGTCGCCGCCGATTTCTGGAGCGGCGCGCTCGGTCAAGTCGCGGGGTCGAGGGTAGAACAACAGTAGCGCAGCGATATGGTCAAACTTGTTCAGTTCTGGAACAAGAATGATGGGGCCGCCGGAGGAGGAGGTGTCACATGCAGTTCAAAAGTTTGCTAATCATTACAGCTCTTTGCACAAGCTGCTCTTCTCAAATTCTCCACACTCCAACGTGAGGGAGCAGGCTAAAAACGCGGACATCTTAGAAGGGAGGTTGAGCATACTTACTGACGGAAGAGGAGCCGGCTCGCTTACAGGGAAGGACGGCAAATGCCATGATCTAGCGCTTCCTGCGTCCGTTCTCGGCAACGTTAAGGGCTGGGAGGGATATACGGTCATAGTCCATGGTGAATCAATAGCTAGGCCCAGCGTTGACGGTGCACTTCACTACAAAATCTTAGGTCGTCAAGTTGAAGCCGGCGGTTGCGGCGACGAGACTTTCTATGCTCGTTAGGTAGAGAAAAAGTGATTTTTGTCCGGAATTTAGCTAATTGAACTTCGGATGCCGAGCGCCGCGAGGTCAGTTTTTCTCATTTCGTGAATGCGGACCCTTAGGGGCTCGGTAGTTTCTACGCTCGGAAAGGGCGATGCGGCGTGTGCCTGATTCCGCCAGCGAGCTTTTAATGAATCAGGGAGCAAGTGTATGAAGTTCCTCAACGCAGTCTTGATGACCATCGTGCTTACGTCTTGCGTGGCGGCCCCAACCAAGCCTGATGGCGCCGTAACGCCGGCCACACTAAATGCCGCGAGGTCAGAGCATCATGGGCAACGCGTCAAGGTGTTCGGATGGATGACTTCTAGGTTTGAGCGGTATGGCATTTGGGAGAGCAGAGCCGCTTTTGATCGCGGTGACTATGCTGACAATTGCGTCAGTTTGCTGGTTCCTGCAGCTATGGATACCGCACGCTATGATATGCGCTACGTTGAGCTGGAAGGTAAGTTTATCCAGCGTCCCGAAGAGAATGCTGTCAATCTCGGGGCTTGCAATTCAACCACGATCATATTGACCGAAGAATCTCCACCAAAGCTTGTCAAGTAGCTGCTATCGTCGAGGAAGCACAGTTGTCGCCTCGCGCACGAACCTAAGAAGTTTGAACTGAGGGCGCTACGGCGCCCTTTTTCACTGGCAAAAACAGTCGGCAAAGAACGAGACCCCATCGAGGGATAGCCAACCGATTACTTCGGCGCCCGGCTGCGAAACGAGAATTCCCCATTGGCTTTGACATGGATGCGCGCCGGAGCGCTCGAATCGCTGACGGCCGTAAAGATTTGTTGTGCTGGAGGCCGGAACCCCGCGGGAAGCACGAAAATTGCGACCGATCAAACGACGCTATCGGCCAGAAGCGGACATCAGCAAACGGCCTGAGTTGGCCGAGCCGCGAAGCGGCTTAGGCTTGAATGAATTTTTAAGAGGTCTACGTGCCTTGGGGCGGCCTGGAGAGCTCTTGAGGCGCCGGGAAGTGACGTGTGTTCTCCAGTAGCGCAGACCGGGAGCAAGTGCTGAGGAAAAAGGCTGTGTCCCGCCCGAATAGATAAGCGCATTGAGGCCCTGGCGGGGGACAAAGCCATCACTGACAAAGCTGACTGTATCTTCCGCCGTGGTCGAAACGACATCCGCTGGCTTCAGGCTGCCCTTCCGACCGGCAGAATTCTTAGCCGTGCGAAGTGAAAGTCATCTCGTCTGAAGCCCGGGGCTATGTAAATCTCACCGACGTAAACCGAGAAGACGTTTTCCGCTGCCGAGTAGGCTTGCTCTACCGATTGCTGCCCGCCACATGACACGGCCGCAGCCGGCATTGAAATAAGCAGAGCTTCAATGAATGCGAGAAGTTTCAACATGGCTGCCTAGCGCTGGAATTGAGCCGAGCCGCAAGCGGCTTCGGCTTGCATGAATTGTCAGGTCTCATTCCTGGATTTGTACCAGTAGGCTGGGTACCTGGAGAACAAAGCGTAATACATGGCCTCAGACCATGAGCATTTGCCGCGTCCAACCAAAAACAAACCGAACATGCCTGCAACCAGAACGCAGCCGATATAGATAAAAACGGGGATGCCGACCATGAAGGCGAGCAGTAGCCAGCCAGCAGTCGCGTTGAAAGGGACGGACCTAGTGACTGGAACGCCAAGAACGGCGGTATACAAGCAGCTGAAGGATATGAAGAGAAGCCCGAAGCCGACCGCTACCCCGGCGAAGCCCACGCAAGTGGTGAGAAGGTAGTAACGAGGCTGAAGCTTATAAGTCGCGGATTTTCTGCCGGAAAGTTCTCGCGAAAGCTTCATAAAGGACCTACGGCCTGGAGTAGGCCGAGCCGCGAAGCGGCTTCGGCTTGAACGGACTGTTAGGCCTCGGGCCAGTGATGGTGGATCGCGGCTCTATCGTGGGGTCTATCGGAGCCACGGTAACCATATACGTCTTCCATCTCCCACTTGCCATCCACGGTCGGCAGTCGAGAGCCGAGCAACTCTCTGCGCTGACCAGCCCCAAATTCGGCCAGACGATTACCTGGACGACCCTACATTCATCTTCCAACGTCAGTAACGTGGTGCCGTGACCGTCCGGCTGCTGGCGCAAAGTCAGTAAACCGACGACCTCCAGGTACCCATAGCTCGTGTAACCCAAGTGGCGCTTATGAACTCGCCAGTAGAGTCTCGGCGAAAACGTCGATATCCCTCTGGCTCAGATCGGTATTGTTGAGTACTACGAGCGTGCAGCGGCCGTCGAGGCGGTGGGCCAGTAGGGATCGATACCCCTCCAGACGGCCAGTCAGCCATGCGAACGCAGTGGGCTTGCCCGCGATCGCAACGGCTTTGACGCGTCCACCGAGCGCATAGGACTCGGCAGGAGCGAGTACGGTGCTCAAGGCAGCACGGGAACCCTCGCCGAGGAAGCCCGGCGCGTAAACGGCGCGCGCGAGGCGAACGAGATCGCCGGCCCGCCCGCAGTAGCCGCCAGCGGCCAAGGTGTACACGCTCTGCGGAAACATTTTTCGAATGGGCGGATGAGTCGATGCGTAGCCCGACGCCACGCGCCTGATTGCATCCTCGGTATAGCGCGGAACGATCCCAGCTAGGCCCAGCGGTTGCAAGGTGTAGGTCTTGACAGCGTCGGCGAAGGTGCGCCCTGTTGTGGTCTCCACGATCCCTTGCACGATGACCCAGTTGGTGAAGTCGTAGGCGAACTGGCTGCCGGGCTCGAACTTCAGGTCCCCCGAGCAGAACGCGCTGATGGCTTCGGCTGTGGTGAAAGACCGTTTCCACAATCCAGGGTCGGCCTTCGCGTCGAAACGATTGGGGATGCCGCTGGTGTTCGACAGCAGATGCTTAAGCTTCACTCTCTTCCCGGTATCGGGACGGGATTCGCTCAGGTAGTCCGCGATGCGCCCCTCCAGGGCTAGAACGCCTCTGTCTACCAATCGCATCACCGTCACGCTGGCCAGCCATTTTGTGATCGATGCCAGGGGATACAACGTCCGGGTCGATGCTGCACGGCCGGCTTCGATGTCGGCCATGCCGTATGCACGGCGAAACACGGTCCGCCCGTCGTGTTCCAGCCAAACGACCCCGTAGAATCCGTGCGCTTGGGCAAAGGACTCCAGTACCGGCCGCCAAACGGGCTCAGGCACGGGTGCCGCTCCCAAGCCGAGCGGCAACGCCTGCGCGACCCCGGCGACTGACGCGCCGAGAAACGCTCGCCGTGTCCATCCCATTCGCGTCATCCGTTGCGCTTCCTATACCGGGCCGATGGTTACGCTATCCCGTCACCGAGGCGATGGCAGATGCCGATCGTCATGCCCGCGTGCCTCCCGCCGCATATATGCAGGCCGACGGCAAACTTGGGTTTCTCAACAATCACCTGGCTATTCAGATACTTTCGGCCCAGTCAAATATCGGGGCGCTCCTACGCCCTGCACGGCCGCCGTTGACGTGCGCCAGGCTAACCCCGATCCGCCCCCACGCCCCTACCGCCGCAGGTGCCCCGGGCCTGACCGCGCTGGACCGGCTACACGCCGCGGCCGCAACGCGCCCGCTGGCCGTTGCGCGTCCGGCCACCACGCGGCGTCATAGGGATAATCGCTACCGGGGCTGCATCTTTCCGCCGAGATATCCCCTTGCCGCACTGCCGCCGACACCCGATTTCCGCCGACGCCGGTGCAAAACGCGACTGGGGCCGCTACCGCACCCCTGTTCCTCGACGGCGCACGGATGTCGGTGGCGATGGACTCCAAAATCGGCAGCAGCATCATGGGCATGAGCAGCGAGGAGCTGATTACCCAGACCGGGAGCGCGACGCCGCATCGGTTTCACGAGATCCCGTTGGTCACACGCATCGAGCAACAGGGTCTGCCGGCCTCGGTGACAAGTAACTTCGAGATTCGTCTGCGCCGCAGCGACAAGCAACCGCTGATGCGTGGCTTGAACCATTTTCAACTGCTCAGCGATGGCGAGCGCTGATGGATAGTGTCCAACGTGGGCGTCAAATTTCGCGGTCAACTGCAGCGCCTAGGCCGAGCCGCAAAGCGGCTTCGGCTTGATGAACCGCCAGCAGAAAGTCGCGGATCCTCGGCCTCTGGAAATCTGATCTTCACGGGTAGCTGATTGATGCACGGTTGAACCTGGGGTAGGTAACGCCATTGCGCCACTGCATCAACAATCGAGTGTGGGCTGATGTCGATCAGTTGACGTTCGGCTGTTTCGGCATTTTCCAGTAGGTGACGTTGCCTCGAACTTCGACCACTGGGATCTGATCGTAGCCGCGCGCCTGGTCGACCACGTAGATGCCATATCCCGGCGCGCGCTGGGGCAGCGAGGGGTAGTAGCGCACCTTTAGTTCCTGGTGCTGTCCCGGCGTGGGACGTTGGCCGTCGAACACATGCCATGGCAGCACGAACCAGTCCGAGGCCGGCTGCGGCATGTGATCGACCCATTTCAGCTTGCGCACTTTAAGGCAGCTGCCAGGCATCGGCGCGCGCATCGCGCGAACGCAGTCCTGCGGCTTCGGCGCCACCTCCAAGCTCAACGACTCGCCCTTGACGCCGTAGGCCGCATCAATGGTGTGCAGGATCAGGTGGGTACGATCGGCTCCGATCAGATGCAGGCGCTGGACTGCGCCGCTGCCTTCCAGCCAGTACTCGAATGGGGGGCGCAGGTGGTCGCGCAGTGTATCGTCGGTGACAGCGCTGCGCTCGTGCGGGGTGCCGATGAGGGTCATCGCCATGCCCTCGCCTTTGGCGACGATGCGGTTGCCGATGATGCGGTAAACCATCGAATGCGAATTCAGGCCGCCGCGGACCGTCATCTGGTCGCGTTCGAAACTGACCTCGATCTGATTGATCGCATCGGATTGCAGCAATGGCAAGGCGGCGCCGTCGGCGCGCGTGGCCAACTGCACGATCCATTGATACTCGGCGAGTTCGCGCGCGCTGGCCGCGCGGCGCGGCAGCTCGCGCGGACCCTCGTTGGATGCGGGCGGCGCGCTGCAACCCGACATCGCGACCATCAGCGCAAGCCACCCGCCGATGGGAAAGATCGAAAGCACCAGCGTAAGTCCGAGTTGTGCGAAACAGCTACGCGTCTCCGACATGAGACCCCCGATTTCGGCAGAGCATCCAGCCTGCATGGTGCACGAGTGACAGCGCTACCGACCAAAGTTGGAGAACGCGTGGCCCGTCACGCTTTTTACGGCGTCTACACCGTCCACGCCGATGCGCCGGGTGCAGCGCTCATCCATGACGCATGGCCTCTTTCTCCCGGGGTGCACCGTGGCCGGATCGGCCCGTGCCGTCAACTCGGTCGCCCGTTCAGGGCATAAGTCTCCCGCTTGGGGCCGACCGTGTGCGGTTCGATCGGCGGGCTCAACAACATCGGCTGCTCTTCCTGATGAAGAAGCCGCGTCGGGCAACGAACGCAAAACATGTCGAGGCAACGCCCATCTCGTGCCGGCCTCCTCACGGATGTCGGGAGAGCGGCGCACCGATTGTGCGGAGCCTCTCGTTATGTTCGCCCGCATACCCACCCTGTTGGTTGGCGGCGGCCGTCACAGCACGTTGCGCTTCCCGAACCGATATCGACGATTACTCATCGACGTATCGAGATCAGTTAAACATTTGGCTCCATTCGCGCCTGAGGTCACTCAAATGCGACTGCCCCCAACCTCTACCGCCCCAACTGCCACGGTATCCGCCGCCCCAACCGCCACCGCCCCAACCACCGCCGCCCCAGCCGCCGCCCCAACCACCACCCCAGCCGCCGCCCCAGCCGCCCAGTGCTTTTAATGGAGCAGCCGCTCTTCTAACCGGGTCGATCGAGTACGCGTGCATATGGCCAGAGACCACTTGGCTGATACCCACCTCCCATAGCCCGTTGTCGCTCAATGCAACCGCCCGACTGGAAAACCCGCCCAGCGTGCCCAGGTCTTCAATCCCATCGGTTGGTGTCCATCGAAAGGCGTGGCTCCGCCCAACTGCAGTCTGACCGACACCGACGATATGGCCGTTGTCGGCGATATCCACGGCGCGAACCCAGAACCCGCCCAACGACCCGATATCCAAGCCCTCTTCCAGCGCGGGGATTCCGTTCGGTGCCCATACGAAGGCACGGCTCAGTCCATCGTCGGTGACGTAGTTGCCGACGATGATGCCCGCCTCGTTCATATCCTCGACCGTCAGCTGCTGCCGTGACTCGCCTGAGACGTCCAAGTAGTCGAGATAGGTCAGCTGGCTCCCATTGGGCGTCCAGCGCACGGCAACAACGTCCCCATCCACGTCTTCGCATGTGCCAGCGACGAACTCATCGTCGTTGATCGCAGTGGCAACGCAGTTCGAACCGCCTTCCAGCCGCGGCAGCTCACTGGCGGCGTAGCCGCCCAGCAATCCACGCTGCCAGCGAACCGCCACCGATCCACCATCGCGCAACTCACAGGTTCCGATCACGACGGGTTCGATCGCATCGGTCATGTCGGCCACACTGCACTCCGTGCTACTGGGAAGCAAAGGCGGCAACAGGCCCAGCTCCGGCAAGTTGGTTGGATTGACCTGGCCCGCCCGCCAGATCACTGCGCGCGCGCCACCGCCGGCCTCAATGCTGGTGCCCGCAACCACACCGGAATGGTTGATCAACCATGCTTCGGCTTTCGCATGGCCTGCCAACGGGTTGAGGCGTTGCGGGCCGCTGCCGGGCAGCGAGGTAATCCAACGGGCCGGGAAATGCTCCCCCTTTACGCCTTGCTCGCAATTGCCGGCTGCGATATTGCCATTATTGATGTCGTACACGTCGCAGGGGCCCTCCATTTCGAGCGCCGCCAGCGGCATCGGTACCGCAGTGCCTGGGGCCCAGTACGTTGCGACGATGTCGCCGTCCGCATCTCGACAGGTGCCGATGACTGCGCCGTTGTCGTTGGCGTTCTTTGCCGAGCATGCATTTCCACCCAATGTGCCGAGCTCGGTCATCTGCGCGATAGACGACGGAGCGTAAAAGAGTGCTGAGGATCCCAAGATGGTTGCGGCGAGATACCACGGCATGTATGACATGCGAGCCTCTGATTCGGGTTGGCGATCAAGATTGATCGCCCATAAATCTTGGTCCCCGTTGCACTCGAAATCTGCAGTACCGGATGGCACTTATTGGCTCACGCTTTCTCACCATTCGGATTTGTGGCAAGAAACACGCCCCATCTCAATCATCGTCGAGCCAGTACCGGTGCTTGGGACCGAAGTGCCTCTACCCGGAATCGACGATTCCGCTTGCGTGTTGTCCGGCGTCGCCACGGCCGCACGAGGCACACCGCGCAGTGATCCAGCGAGGTGGCTCGCCCGACATCGCGAGCGAAAGCGGTCGACGGACTCGTTTGCCCATCGTCGGGAGGAAGTCGGCCGCCGATCGAGGACGCGCTTCTACTTCCTGGTCGGGCGCCGCGCCCCTTCCGGCGGGGCTGGCATCCAACCCACGATTATCGCGAACGAGGACTGCTGCTTTGCAGGCGACCGGTTTTAGGCGCGTAAGGGGCGCGGTGGTAAACACGGCCGAATCGAGGGAACCGGGAGACCGCGAATACCCGATGATCCATCTGATATTGTATTGCCCTTCTCCCTGTGTCATAGGCGGCTGCGCGTCCGTCGTGAGACTGGGCACGCATAGCGCAACGCGATGACCGCGTCACGGGGTTGGCCGACATTCTGCTCGGGCGAATGAGCCGCCACGCTCGCCAGCATATTTCGAAACCACTCGTGATGCATACCGCTCATTGCAATTACAAGCACGGCCGCCGACCGAAGTTCCTTCAAGACTGCTTCTACTGGAAAGGGCGCGGGTACCGATATTCAGGCCTCGCGCCTGAAGCAGTCATGTCGCCGGCGGGATGGCTGAGTGACGATCCTTGGATCGCATTGGCGTCGATCCTGGAAAGCGCGAAGCGCGCGGACTACAGCCATGTATCCAGGCTGAAAAAGTGGATTCTGGAAAAGGACTGCGATCCGACGCTGGTCTCGGCCTGCCTGGGTCTGACGGCGGACGCCGGGCTCGATACGGACCTGGAGTTCCTCGCCGAACTCATGATCGAAGGGCCGAACTATCTGCGCATCGAGGCCAGTCTGGCGGCCCAGTGGTCCGGCATTCTTTGGCTGATGCCGTTCATGCTTGAAGCTTGGCGTGCGCTACCTCGTCGAGCCGACCGGGCAGCGATAGAGGCAAACATATCGAATCTGCTCGATCCGATCGAAGCCGAGCCCGAGTTTTACGACAGCGGTCTGAGCGAGATCGAGTACTCGGAAGCTGTCGAATCGCGGATTGCCGAATTGAAGTGTGGTTCTGGCGGCGACGGAGTTTCGATTTCGGGAGGCATGCCTGTCGATATGAATCGACAAGTTCGATCCATGAGGGAGTATCTGCTGTCCGAACGCGCGGGCGAATGGACAGACTGGGGAGGTTTTCTGATTTGGAGACGTAAATTCGAAGTCTATTCGGGAGTCGACTGCTCCAGCTTCTATGGCGGCAACGGCGTATTTCAGCCCCGTAGCGCGGCAGCCGTACTCGATCGCTACCTGGCGTCTCCCATGCACTTCGAAGCAGGCCGACGCTATTTCTTCGGCCAGTTGGTGCCATGACAGGCGGCTAGCGGTCCAGGCGATCCATTCGGCCCCAATCAAGATTGTTTCATTTCTCGAGCTTAAGTTCCGCACCGACGCATGCACTAGACGTTCCGCTCTCAAGCTGTCCGACGCTAGCAAACGAGCGCTCCACTTGATACGCCCTGGCTGTATAGAGTGAATGGCAGGCGGGTTAGGCCAAATCTGGTCGGCTAGGGGCTGGCTAGATAGCCTGCGTCTATATCTCTCTGTGTATGCCAAGGTGTCGAGACTGGTTCGAAGCCGGTAGCCGTGGGCGCATCAGACTTGGCCATCAACCGCGGCGGCTAAGCCGAGCCGCGAAGCGGCTTCGGCTTGGGTGAATTGCTAAGCGCCGCATGGAATACGACAGGCATTCTATTGACCATATGGATTGTTTGCGGGGTTGCCGTTGAGATCTGTCCAGATATCGTCAGGCAGCGAGCGATCCCGGATACAAACCCTATCGTGATCAGGGTATGTGATGTGGTCTATAGGAACCCGCGTACCAACGACCAAGCAGCGAGTCGGTGCGTTGCTGCGGTTCTCAAGAAAGTGACCGACCGATACTCCAGCTTTGAAAGTTGCGGCGTCGCCGGCGCGGAGCTGCGAGACCTCATCGCCTTCGATCAAGGTGATTTCGCCGTCAAGAATGTAGACCAACTCGTCTTCAGAGCTATGCCAATGCTTGATGGAAGAACGGGAGCCGGGTTGAAGCACCTCGATGAAGGCGCCGAACTGGGTGAGCGCACCTGCTTCACTAATCCACAGTACGCGGTTCGGCTCTGATGAACCTTCAGCAGGGCATTCTTCAGAAATGAAGCGGTCAGGAGTGATGACTGGCATGAGTGAAATGAATTGTTAGCCGTCTTAGTGGGAAAGCTCAACGATCAGATCTGAAGTTTCATTTGGACGGTACTTGAACTCATAGGCAGCGACATGGTCGAACGGCGAATTGCCGCTGGTTGGACCGCAATTGACACAGCAGATCGTAAATTCTGGACGGAGGTCCATTGAATCAAGCAGCCAGCGAATGGCGACTCCCTCGACAATTACTGGGCGTGGCTGCTCGATGAGCTGAACAATCATTCTCGTTAGGTGATCAAGGTGGTAGGTGAATCCCTGGCCGCCCATCAGGAACAGATCCGTTTCCAAGAGAGACACATTGAAGTGCCAGGCGAGATAGCGACCAGGAGTTGTTTTGCCCGACCCGGTGCGGCCATCGATTGCGACAATCTTGCCGGGAAATCCAGCAAGAACCGGCGTGAGCGCCGCCGTCGCAAGATTGTAGGAGTGCGAGGAAAGTGACATTTATGATTCGCACCTGAGTAAGCGGAACCCCGAAGCAGCTTCGACTTGAATGAACTGCCGGGCGATTCTATCGGATGCTCGCGTTCGCACCGATGCCGCTCAACTCGCGATATTGTCCCGTGTCGCGATTTCCTCGACGATCGTATCGATCGCCGCTTCCATGGCGTCGGCGGTCTGGTCGCCGCTCTGGTTGGTGATGATGAATATGCCAAGATCATATTTCGGCACGATGTAGATGTAGCACTGCGACCGCGGCACGCCGCCGTGGTGCACGTAATAAACACCCTTCAAGCGGTCGCCAGCGACAATGCTCCAAAAATAGCCGATGCTGAACTCGGAATCGAATTTGACCAAGGTTCGGTGCGATTCCTTCACGACTGGGCCATTGGCCAACTGGTACTTCAGGTACTTCATCATGTCCGGGACGGTTGCTTTCACATTCCCGGATGCGCCCCAGGGCAACTGCGGCATCGGTGTGGTCGGAACCGGGTTGTCGCTGTGGTAGCCGATCGCCAGCCGGTTCGCTTCGGCATCGCCGAGCCTGATACGGATGTCCGTCATCGCCGCCGAATCGCGGAGAAATTCGCGCAGCAGCAACTCGTAGTCGCGCTTGTAGACCGTCTCGAGGATATGCGCCGTCAGTTCTGTGCCGGAGCTGGAGTAGGCGTACTTGTTTCCGGGTATCCGCGGAATCTCGACAGCGTGCAGATCCTTGAAGAAGTCCGCCTTGCCGTAGCGCGCATAGATGACATTGAGTTCGGTAGGCGTGCGCCGGTCGGTGAAGCTGGCGAGTACCGTATTCGCGCGCTGGGGCAACATGTTCGGCAGGCCGCTTGTGTGCGACAGCAAGTGGCGGATGCGGATGGGCTCGCCCTTGTACTGCAGATTTGGATAGGGCTCGCTCAGATACATCTGGACGTCGTCGTCGAGACTCAGTCTGCCTTGCAGGACGGCATTGGCCATCAGGGTTCCGGCAAGGGTCTTGCTCAACGAGCCGATTTCGTAAAGGGTCGCGTCGGTCGGAGGGTTCGGCTTCCCGGCATGCATATCGCCGCGATGGCGGATGATTTCCTTTCCTCTGTACACGACCCCGATCGAGGTCGAGTGAAGCAGAGGCTGCTTGATCAGGTTAGCGGCGACTTCATCAATTACGGTTCCCAGGTCTTTCACCGGGGTGTCCGCGCGGCTGCAGCCCGCGATCGAGAAGGCTGCGGACAGTATTAAGCAGCCAAGCCACAATCTGTTTTGAACCATCATCGAATTCGCTTGCATGCGCTGGCGCCGTGAGGAGATATCAATAAGGCGCTCAATATACCCGAGTGTCAGAAAGATGACCGGACCGGCGAGTCTTCCCTGCACGGCTCTATGTCCATGACGAGCAAGTGGCACTTTGGTGAGAAAATTCTGCTTCGCTCGTGCAAGGCCGGAACCAAGTGAGCGGACCGGCTCAGCGTCTTTCGACACTTTTGATTGCTTAAGTCCGACGGTGGCATCGCCCGTACGTATACGGCGAGTACTTCCTCTGCCGCACCGCCAAGGTGCAGGGCCGAGTAGCCTCTAGGAAAAGTTGCTTCCGGCTCGTAGTTTGGTGATGTAATCCGAGCATGACCGACTGCGCTTACGGCCGATCGCGACCACGCGCATCACCTCGCCCTCGATCATCGCGGCGGTGCCCGCGGCGACCTGATCCAGCCCGCGGCCCGACGCCAGTTGCACGATGAGCATCGTAGCGACCATCGAATCGACCAGCATCGCGGTCGGGTAAACGTCGCACTCACCAGATCGTTGTCATTTTTCGCCAAAAGAGCGGCGCATCGCTTCGAGTGCATTGAAGAACCAGCAAGCTTTAAATTTGCCACTCGTGAGACTGCGTGAGCAACGGCGGAAGGAGAATGGCCGTCACGATTTCACAGTCAACGGAGTGCAATGCTCATGTCAGCAGGCGACCAGAGCATTGGCAGGACGACGAAATTTCCGAAACTCGCCTCAACTTTAAAGCCGAAGCGGTGCACGAGAACCTCTGCCGCGCGGATCAATCCACAGATAGGTCGCACCCGTTACATGTTATCCAGTGACATCTGGATAAATCTTCGTCCCAAGGGGGGGCAGCCGTAAGCGGAATGTCCGTGCCCGATTCAGCTTTTTGCTGACATTTCCCGGTCTATGTCCATATTCGTCGGGCTACTCGCCGTCGACGACAGTCGATGGAACGCATCATTTGCACGAATTTGCATCCCGGAGCAAATTTTCAGCGATGGAACAGCTGGTAAGAACAACTGCTTGAGAGGAAAGGAATGCAGGTCGCACGGATCCACATCGAGAACTTTCGAGGGGTTAAGGACGCTACGTTCGACTTCGTCAAGCACTCCAAATCGCCGTGCTACTCAAAACCGGGGGGCGTCGCCCGTAAGTTTCGCTGCGTATAGCAACTACCGTTCGCTAGTCTGCGAGGAGAAGATGCCGTGGCCAGTTCTCGATTTCGCGTGTTCTGTTACTTGCTCCCCCTTTCGGCCTGCATTGCCATGGTGGGGATCTCGCATGCGGCGCCTGTTTGGACGGTGACTGGCGAGGCAAACACCGGCAGCGTAGACGTCAGTCTGGAAGTGAAGCTTCCTCTCTTGGGATGGCAGAAGGTACCCATCTCCGTCCCTCCAATTGCACAGGCGGTACAGCCCCCGACGGGCGGCTCCGATGAAGAAGGGCTGCCCGAAGTCGACGTTCCCTTGGGAACCTTGGATATTCTGAGTGCGGAAGGGCTAAGGAATAGCGCTGAGAGCGCCACAACCAGCAGTTCGGGGGCGGGCGTAGCCGACGCCTCTGTTAATGAGGTGGTCTTGCTGGACGGACTGATCTTGGTTCGAAATTTGGTGGCGTTCGCAGAAGTATCTGGTAGCCGCGCCAACAACGGAACGCACACGTTCAGCCAAGAAGGTAAAACGTACGCGCAGGAGATTCTGATCAACGGAAGCCCAACGTTGAGCGGAGAAATACCACCGAATACGGAGGTGCCGCTGCTGTCGACGCTGCCCATCACTATCAGCGTTCTCGGCATTCCCATTTCCCTCCAGTTGCCCTTCTCAGGAAACGTGATTGTCAACGAACAGATTCACGATGGTGATTTCGGGTTAATCGTTAATGGTCTACGGGTGAAGGGCGCAGGAGAGCTGCCAAACTTGGCGAGGTTAAGCGTTGATGTTCTTGTGGCAGGTCCATCGGAAGAACCGAACCCAGGCCTTCCAAACTTTCAGTACCTCCTTACAGAAAAGCCAGCAGCTGAGAAGCAGCAGCTCTGCGACACCAACAAGAATTTTTGCCAGACCACCTGCGGAGGACCCGCCAAGGTGGCCGAGAATTTCTGCTCAGCGACGACGCAGGGATGGGGCTGCGGTTGCACCGACAAAGTACCCGATCTCGTGGCCTATCAGTGGCCAATCAATCAGGAGCACTGCACCGGATCAGGCGCAGCTTGCCAAACGGCTTGCCAGAGTTTGCCAGCGAATCAGCAGGCGCAGTGCGTTCAGACGTGCGCGGAGGTATACACACAGACGTGCGGGACGTCAGAGCAGCCGCCGGCGTACTACGCCGTGCCAGAGCCAGGTCAGTCGCCAAAATACGTAGGTATTCAATAGGACACATTAGCAATGCCATTCATCCCACGAGGGGGCCAATGAACAAGGAACGCTGGGTTCGTGCTGCGCTTGCGATGTTCATCGCTCCTTGGGCAGGAGCGATCGTCGTCCTGGTCACTGGCGTAATGGCGCCCCTGTGGTCGGGCGAAAGCTCCGACTTGCTTGGCAAGCAGGTGCTGGCATTGGTGAAGATCGAGCTCGTACTCTCCTATATTGCGATTTCTATTCTGGGTTTGCCGCTGCATGGGTTGCTGATTGCGGTCAACGAACGAAGAGCTGTGAGCTACGTGGGCGGCGGCATAGTTTTGTTCGGCGGTGTATTCTCCGCCGTGATAGCTGTAAGCAGTGGCTGGGCTGGCCTCCTATCCCTGTATGCCAGCCCAGGATTCTGGATTCTCTTTATGGTGCCTGCTGCTGCTGTCAGTTGGACGGCTTGGTATGTAGCGGTGGGGGCGGGTTCCTAGTGGCTACGTACCAGAGAATGGAGCCACTCAAGCGCACGGCCGCAGCTCGGGCGCCATTGAAACGTATGGTAGATCTTTGCGGCTTTCTCGTCCGCAGTCAGCCCCATCGCGCATCGAGCCAATTACCGCGCATACCCGATGCGCGCCCTTGAGCGGCAAGATGTGACTGCCGGTGATAGGCGCCGGGCAGCTGACGCAGCTGCGCGTGATGTTGCGGGATCAGCTATCGCTTCGCCCAGCTAGCTTCTCTGGCGTTGCACGGGCAATCGGCGACCTCAGAGTCAGCGTCCTGGGTCAGTAGCTAGCGGAAAAGCAGGGGCCGTACTGGCTGACGTGCTCAAGCAATGGAAATTGCATAAAGAAAGGCCCCGTCTCCGGGGCCTGCTTGGTTATTGGTGGCGTCCATCAGGGAGCACTATGGAAGGGTGCTCGCTCTGGCCCAGTTCTTCACAGAGAAAGCTCGCAGCTTCTCGATGTGTACGAGCAATCCATGATCATTATCGACCATCGCATCGCATTCCACCGGTATAGATCCCACGAACAAGTCCACCAGTTGCTCACCCTTGTACTCAACTAAGAACATAACAGGATCCCCAAGCAGCCGTATCAGAACTTCTCGTTCTTCTTCATCGAAATCATGAATGAGCTTATTATCCTGCAAGATGGAAAGCCAATCGCCACCTTCTTCAATAGTTACTTGAGTGCTGGCTAACTTAGCCCCTCCTCGACTGATCATCCATTCCACTGGCGACCAAGGGCAGTCATGGCCTAACGCAAGAATCAATGAATTCATGGTTTGACAACCTCAATTATAAGAGTCTCACAGTTTGTGGCCGCACAGCTTCTAAGTATGGACGGCTTAAGGTCGGGACCATATCCGAGCGTCGGAAGGCCCGTAGCATTTTCAGTTCGCTGCAATTGCGAGGTAAGCCCTTTTCCTCCGCCAGATTTTACCTGTATTACGCCATTGGCGAGAAGGATGTCAGCATCTGTAACAAGTTTGCCAAGATCATCATAAATAGGCACGTTTACACCCTTGACGTGGCCTGGGTATGCAGCCTCAATCTTGTTCGCTAACGCACCGACGAGCGGATCCGCCGAACTGAATGTTCTTGTGTTCGCAGTGGTCTTGCATATTGCTAGAGCTGCGGCCCCAGCTGTTGCGCTCGCCGCATTTAACGATGTGCCGCTTGCGAACTCACCTAATGCGATCGCTGCTGAGTTTATTCGCGGTGAGTAAGGGAGCAGCGCGAGACTCGCCGAGGACCCCAGTAGGCCGAGGATCGAGGCGCCACCGAGTATTGCAAGTCCACCTACCGCATACCCTTGTCCGGCGCTCGGGGTTTCCCACCACACCTTGTAGCCGCCGTTGTTGCCGGAGAACGGGGCCTCCAACCCGAAGCGGTCAGACAGCGTCAGCGGTCGGCCGCCTACATAACCGTAGGTACTGATGCCACCCCGAAGACCGATGGGGTCGCTCTGGATATATCGGCCTGTAGCGGGATCATAATCACGGAAATAGTTGTAGACGAACCCGCTGCCGGCGTCGAACCGTTGCCCAGGGAAGCGCATGTTAAACACGAATGGCATGCCGTCCAGGTCCGGATCCTGGTTCGGAACATCCTTGCCGAACGCTTCGCCCCTGGCATCCCACGTCCATATGGCGACATTGCGGACCGGGTCGATGACCGCGCGGGGCGTGCCCAGAACGTCGGTTTCAACGTACTTCGTAGACTGGGTACTGCCACTGCCGGCCAGCACGCCGATCGGCACTCCGTCCAGCCATACCGCTTGTTGCTTGGCGACGCCGGTAGCTGCGTAGTCGCCGTTCCAATTGCCGAACTCGTCGTACAGGGTGTAGGTCGTGGTTGTGCCGACCGTTGCCGCGATCCGCTCGCCCAGGGCGTTGTAGCGATAAGTTGCCCTGACCGCTCCATTCAGCTTCACCTCGGGCAGCCGGTCGTTGGCGTCGTAAGCAAGCTGCTTGGCAGTGGTTCCGATGCTGAGGGTGTTGCCGACTGCGTCGTACGCGCGATTTACGGTACCGACCCGGGTGAGGCGATGATTGCCGGTCGGGACAAGTACGAAGGGAGAGAAACATGAGCCATGAGGCGAGGACAGGAAATGTCGTGATCTACGCGCGGTCGGACGTGCCGGATCCCGGCTCCATCCTGCAGCAGTAAGCGCAGGCCCAACGCGCGGCCGAGGAAGTCTTCGGCGAATCGGCGACGGTCACCTACTGCGACGACGGCATGGTGGGCTCAACCGTCCGGCGCCCCGGTCTGCAATCGATGCTCCGGCACATGGATGCAGGGTTCGTTCGCGCCATCGTGGTGGCGTCCGACGACCGGCTGACGCGATCGTACATGGACGATCTGCGCCTGAGGGTTCGATTTGAACTCTCAGGTGTGCCGCTCATCGTTGCGAAAGGGGCGCCAGTCGACGTCTCGCAGAAAGCTGAGGCCGTTCCGGACCGGAGCACTACTCGCGACAGCTTTAGAGCCGGCGCTTCACTGTGGCTGGCACGCGCGCTGACGGCGCTGCGAATCAAGAGAACTTAAGGAGTCCCCATGTCGAGCGTTAGCAAACCCGTTCGAGTTGCCGTCTACTGCTACTCCGAAGCCGTCGACTCCGACTTTATCGCGTATCAGCGCTACGTGGTCCAGCAGGAGCTCGCCGCGAGGCTCGACCGCGCGCCGGTGATCTCTCGCTACGTCGACGCTGGCGTCTGCAGTCGGACCGAGGTCAGGCCAGAATTCAACCGATCAAGCGGTAGTCCGTGGCGCGAACGGTATGGGCTACAAGAGCAAGGCTTGGACTACGCGAGAAGGGCGTGTCCGTACGCCCCAACCGCACGACAAGAGCACCATCCACAAGATTCTGCACAACCGAACCTATCTGGGTGAGCTGAAGCATCGGGACCAGTACTTCACCGGTTGCCATCCGCCCATCATTGATACGGCGGTCTGGGAGAAGGTCCAGGCTATTCTGGCCAGCAACGCAACGGCCAGGGGAAACTCCAGCCGAGCCAAGGTCCCCTTTCTGCTGAAGGGACTGGTGGTCGGCCCAGATCGCCGAGCGATGACGCCTTATCACACGGTCAAGGGCAAGGGACGTTTGTATCGGTACTACATAAGCACCGCGCAGAAGCACCGCGCAGATTCATGAGGGTACGGCGGCGGCGCCCTTCCCGAGGCTCCCGGCCGACGAGTTGGAAGGCATCGTGGCTGGCTATATTCGCCAAATGCTGAATACACCGGAGATGCTTGCGGCGATCGTTGCGCAGTCGGAGGCCTCTAAGGCTGGACTGGATGAGGCGGTAATCGTGGTGGCGATGCGGCGGTTCGATCAGGTTTGGGAGGCGCTGTTTCCCCCAGAGCAGCAAAGGCTAGTGCGGCTGTTGATCGAACGGGTCGTGGTCAACCACGAGTCGATGGAGATCAGATTTCATCCCAATGGTGTGCTCTCGCTGGCCGACGAGCTGGGCCGCGAAGGGCTGGCGGCATGAGGCCGGTAGTCGGTACCGCCGGAGCGCCACGCGTCGTGCGAAGTAGCGACGGCGCGTTAACCGTGATCGTGCCGCTGAGCATCAGCCGGCGGGCTGGCCGGCGGCGCTACGGCCAAGCCCAGGACAGCGATGCCGCGACCAACGGGTCCCAGCTGACGTCGCTGCAGCGCGCGCTGGCCAAGGGCTACCGTTGGCGTGGAATGCTGGAAGGTGGCGAGATCGCCTCAATGAAGGAACTGGCGGAGACTGAGGCCACCGATAACAGCTATGTCGGACGCATCATTAACCTGACGCTATTGGCCCCCGAGATCATCGCAGGAATCTTGGATGACACCATTCCGGATGTGCAGATCGATCGACTTGGCATCAGCCCCCCGTTGCTCTGGTCCGAGCAGCGGCGACTCGTTGGGCTGGGGTCATAAACCCACAATAACTGGTCGCCAAAGCGGTGATCGATTAGTCTGAATATTCAAACATAAGGAAGATTACATGCCGAACATCGCTTCGCTACTTAAGGACGAGATCATTCGCCTGACCCGTAAGGAGTTCCGGCAACAGGTCGAGCCGCTGAAGAAGCAGATACTGGCGCAACGCAAGCAGCTGGCTGCGGTGAAGCAGGAGGTCGAAGCACTGCGGCGTGGTGCCAAGGCGGCGTCCAAGAGGCCCAAAGAGGCAGGCTTGGTTCAGAAGAATCCCGATGCTCCGGCAGTGGCAATCCGATACTCAGCCGCTGGACTTCGGAAACTACGCGAACGCCTCGGGCTGAGCCGGGACGCGTTCGCCCCGCTATTGGGAGCTAGCTCGCAGGCGATCTATAACTGGGAGCAGACGGATACTCGGCCACGGCAGGAATTTCTGGAGAAGATTGCTGCGCTGAGAGGCCTGAGCAAGAAGCAAGTCGAAGCGCTTCTCGAACAGCACGCGCCCAAGAAGGCGGCTCTGACAAAAACGGCCACCCGCAAACCGGCGGCCAGGAAGAAATCCGCCGCCACCCCCTGAAACTATTCGCTTGATCTACCCGGAGTTACTCCGCGTGGAGGGGCCGTTCGCGGAGGTGTCGGCGGATATGCATCGATCGAAGCAATCCGAATGGCAACTTGTCCTTGGCCCTAGGATTGGCGGCCTGAGTTGGGATCGGACTGGAACCAGTCGTTAAGCAAAGCTGACGCAGACTCCTTCGTCCAGGCTGACCCGCGAAGCGGCCTCGGCTTGAACGGACTGTTAGGCCTTGGACCAGTGATGGTGGACCGCGGCTCTATCGTGGGGTCTATGGGAGCCATGGTAACCACATACGGAGCGATCAAGCCAAGAATCGAGACGTTGGCCGGCTAGAAAATTTTCCAGATCAAAGCCAGGATGCCAAAGCCCTTGGGGCGAAATCTTTTTCACGTAGATGTGCAGATCAACAGATGCCCTAATAGCGGCAAGCGCTTCCAGCAGGCATACGCCATCTATGACCACGACAGGGAAACGGGTACGAAGATTTTCGAGGTCTCGCTTGAGATGATCTAGGCGCAACAGCCCAACATAGCTGTCCGCGTCTCTGTCATTTTCTACATAACTATCAAGGCCGACTCGGATTCCATCCATTTGCCGTGCTAGCTCAAACGCCAGCGTCGTTTTGCCGGAGCCGTCAAAACCATCGATGCCGACAAAACAGCCGGAGTCCTGTTTGACGGCTCTCACTCGGTGGACGACCTCATCGACGGTCCTTGTAATGTCCATGAAGTGTCCTCCGAGGCCTAACGTCTGAGTTAAGTCGAGCCGCGAAGGGGCTTCGGCTTGGATGAATTTTGGCGCTTACGCGACGTGAATGCCGTCTGATGCTGCGCTAGACAAGATATGATCCAAGTAGAAGTCTATAGAAGAGCACCATGCGGTAGCGTCGAGCTCCAGATGCCAGGGCTTACTGGCCTTTTCACCGTAGAGGTTTACTGCGCCCGACCAATGCGTGTAGGCGCTTTGAGTCTTTCGGTTGCGAGTAACCCAGTGCAGTTCAACACGCGTGGCATGGATAATCTTGTTGCATGATTCCCGGACGCTTAGTTTGAAATTGCCCGAATGCACTTTACCGAGTGGAATGTCCTCTAGCGCATACTTGTCGGCCCTTTCGAATACTAAAGAACGGATCTGGCCCGACATAGAGTCCTGAAAGATTCTTACCTTGGATGCGATCTCAATCATGTAGCCACTCACAATCGGCTTTATCTTGTGCTCGTAGTCGTTCCAGTCATCGTGGCCATATGGGTATGAGCCTTGGCAAATACCTGCGTTTCGGCAGTAGTTGCGACTGGCCGCCTGAAGCTGCTGCAGCAAAAATAGCTTTTCGATCACGCCTTCAAAGCCGAAGCTGTGTGTCATGAGTCCTGATGCCTAAGGTAAGCCGAGCCGCGAAGCGACTTCGGCTTGAAGGAATTGTTAGCGGCCGTACCGGAATCTACAAACCCGAGATCACCGTACAACACCTTCTGAGCTTGAGTAGCCTCAACGGAGACGAGGTCGTAAAGGCTCGCTGCACGTATCTCGCTTGCCGGAGTGTCACCCGCCAGCCACAGCTCAACGTTGTAGCCCTGGCCTAACACAGCGAAAAGATTCTCAAACTGCGCGCGCGCCGCAGTTGATAGGAACAGCTCATACTCATCTAATGTGCGGCGCAGACGCTCACCGTGCAGCAACAGGGAGAGATTTTCTTCCGGCCCGAGGGCCTCGGTTGTCGGCTCAAATTCTGACTGGGGCTCTAGTTCCGCGCTCCGCGCGTCTACATATCGGCGCAAACGGACCAAGTTGCCGGAAATGACCTTGAAGGCTGCGAGGCGCTCCGCATACAAGAGCTCACGGCGCTTTTGCTCTGCAGCCAAATTCGCCAGTAAACGGTCATACTCATGCTTGATAGAAGCTTCAAGACGGCCTTTTAGCCACCAGCCGAGCACGGCCGCTATGGCAGCCACCGCTGTTGAAACTTGGAGAAGTTCAGATAACTGCATAGGGCGCTAACGCCTGAATTAGGCCGAGCGGCGAAGCGGCTTCGGCTTGAATGGGCTGTCAGATCTTATCGCAAGCATGTCCTTTTCGATCTCACGATAGACAGCTTTCCATTGGGTGATGGTTACTGCCAGCGCCGTCCTTTTGCCCTCAAATTATGAGACTTTCAAGTCGAATCCAACAAAAAGCCCCGCAGTGCGAGGCTTTAATATGAGTTTGAAATCACTTGAATTTACGGAGCAACGCGGATTCGCAATGAAAAACAAGTGTTTCCTCACGGTAGACTCCATGATAGGCCCGGTGCCTATACTGGCTCTCTTTCACTATGCCAACTAAGCGCCGGATCTGTTCACTCGTGAGTTGTTTGACAGACTGCACAGTGTCGCTTCTGACCTTTGAGGAGTTAACGTGCTCGCTCTTGTAATTTTCGCGTTTGAACTCGTTCATTGAAGACCTCATTTGTTCAACTCGGCGGAGTAATAGAGCTTGCGGGTGATCCACTTGAATCCGTTGTACTTCGTGATGGCAGCCAAATCTATCGGTTTAGCGACCGTCATCGGGCCTGGCGCAAATCTTACGTAACCGCACGTTACGCCAATGAGATAATCCACGAAGTCGATTGCATCCTGGATAGGCATGCCGCCGTGAATCAAAGGCTCCATGCTTGCGAGTAGCTGTTCAGCTACCTCTGGTTCGACGCCGGCGTCTAGCAGCCTTTGCATGATCTGGTCAGAGTAACCATAGAGGACACGCTGGATAGGTTCTCTGGCCCCTTCCCAAACGCAGTCCCAAGGTGCGTCGGCGTCGATTACTTTGACGACATTGCAGCCATGTTGTGTCAACACGATTCGCCACACCTCAGCGCTGTCGTTTCCTGAACCGAATCCGCCGACGAAGAACCCCATCACTGCGCCGAGATCTTCTTCAGCACTCTCTGCGGCTGCTCCAAATTGCGTCACGTAAAGCTCATCGTAGTAAAAGCGCTTGAAACGGTCGACGACCTCATCAATCGTAAAATTCCTCGGGTCGATGGCCCAGCTTGGATCGTTCCCTTGAATTCGAAGCTTTAGGTCGTTCGCCAAGCTTGAGACCGATCGATTTTTTAGCGCCCCCAGTCCAAACGTGAGCGCCCCAACCGGAAGGCCATTTACGCGAATCAGTTTTTCTGTATTGAAGTAAGAGTTGTGGTAGGCGGTACCTGTGAAGAGCGTAGACGCGCTATCGGCCCCCAGTACCAACCCGTCGCCAACTTTGAGTGCGACAACGATCGTCATTCCGGTCCCCCGCCGCCAACCAAAAGGCCGCCCCGCTTGCAGCGTAGGCAATTCGCCACGGGCGCGCTAGCTCCCCGGTCAGTCTCCCCCCACCTTTTACGGTCGGCCACGGCCTGACTGCGAGCCACGGCACGTCGCCACTCGGGACGTCAGGAGAGGTCGGGCAGCCCCAGCCATATATCCCAAGCCGCGTCATTGGTCGGATCAAGCGGTTTGATGTCGCCTTGGGCCTCAAAAGAGCGAAAAAACCGGCCTTCGTAAGTGACTGAATTTTAAGGACCGAGCAATGGTCGGCCGACCACAGGCTTGGAGAAAACGGCCCGGAGAGAGGCGAAAAAATCGCCAAACTAGCTCCCTGTGGATAACTCGCCGACCAAAGGAAAACGCCGAAAGCCTCGAAAATAAGGCCTTTTTTCGTCGGTGCGACGAGGCGTAGAAAAAGTTGAGGCTGGGAGTTTGGCGCGCCTGGAGGGATTCGAACCCCCGACCAATGGCTTCGGAAGCCACTACTCTATCCGGCTGAGCTACAGGCGCGTGGTAGACACGCACGAAGCGATCGTGCGGCCGTGCATTCTAGCGGAAACCGCGGCTTAGGGGATGGGTCGGGAATCGGCTGCGTGGTCCGGTCGCGTCGGGGCCCGTGGGACGCGGTCCAGTGGCGGCCGTCGCGGGGCTCGGCCATGGTCAGCCGCGCCTCCAAACCCGGCTCCGCTACGATCCGTGGCCCAACGCCGCCGCCCTCGGCGAAGCCCCGGGGCGCCCGCGTTACTCTATGCGCCATGGATCACGCTCACCCCGAAACCCCTGCGCCGGCTTGGCGGCGCAAGCTTGCGCTGTACTGGAAACTGACCCGTGGCGACCGTCCGATCGGGTGGTTGCTGTTGCTGTGGCCGACCTGGTGGGGGCTGTGGATCGCCGCCGAGGGCGTGCCGCCGCTGTGGACCTGGTTCGTGTTCAGCGCCGGGGTGTGGCTGACCCGGGCGGCCGGCTGCGTGATCAACGATTACGCCGACCGCTGGCTCGACCCGCACGTCGAGCGCACCAAGCACCGGCCCCTGGCGACCGGCGAGGTGCGCGGGCGCGAGGCGCTGGCGGTGTTCGCCGCCCTGATGCTGGCGGCGTTCGCGCTGGTGCTTACCTTGAACCGGCTGACCGTCCTGATGAGTTTCGTCGGCGTGGTGCTGGCGGCGAGCTATCCGTATCTGAAGCGCTACACCTATCTGCCGCAGGTCTACCTCGGCATGGCCTTCGGCTGGGGCATCCCGATGGCGTTCGCGGCGGTGCAGGGCGAGGTGCCGGCGGTGGGCTGGCTGTTGTACGCGGCTAACATCCTGTGGTCGACCGCCTACGACACTTGGTACGCGATGGTCGACCGCGAGGACGACCTCAAGATGGGCTCCAAATCGACGGCGATCCTGTTCGGCGAGATGGATCTGGTCGCGATCGGCGTTCTGTATGCGCTGATGTTCACCGCGCTGTTCCTGGTCGGGCAGCGCGCCGGCCTTGGGACCTATTACTTCGGCGGCCTGGCGGTGGCGGCGGCCTTGGTGGTGTACGAGTTCGTGATCGCGCGGCACCGCGAGCGCGAGCCCTGCTTCCGCGCCTTCCTGCACAACCATTGGGTCGGGCTGACGATCTTCGCCGGCCTGGCCCTGGACTACGCCTTGCGCGCGCCCAACGCCGCGGCCTGAGCGCGGGCACTCCCTGGCGGGGTGGATCGCCCGCTCGGGCGGCGAATGCGCGATCGCGGCTAATGACGCGGGCGCCCGGCTGGCGTGCAATGGCAAATCGTCCCGGGTGGAGTGCCGTCATGTCGAAGTCGTCGAGTGGCCTGCTGTTGCGAGGCCCGCTGTCGCAGAGTCTGGTCCTGGCCGTACTGGCGGCCTGCAGCGGAGCGGCCTGCGCGCAATCGGCGGCGGCGCCGAGCCGCGAACATTTCGCGCCGAAGGGCTGGGAGGGTTCCTACCACGGGCTGCATTACTCGCCGGTGGTGAAGATCGGCGACCGGGTCATCGTCTCCGGCATCCCGGCGCTCGAAGGCGCCGACGACGAGGCCCAGGCGCGTTGGGTGTTCCAGCAGCTCGAAGCGCATCTGCGCAGCGCCGGGGCCAGCTTGGCCGACGTGGTCGAACTGCAGAGTTTTCATGTCGCCGCCGATCACGCCGAGTTTCGTCGCCGCGTCGATCCGGTATTGAAGGTGCACCGCGAGTTCTTCAAGGATCACTACCCGGCTTGGACCGCGGTGGCGACGCCGGGGCTGTTCTCGAAGGACGCGAGTTTCGAATTGCGTGCCGAGGCGGTGATCGGTTCGGGAAGCCGGCCCAAGGCGGAGATCGCGAAGCCGGCGAAGCCTTGACCCAGGGTGGGGCGGTCGGGATAACGGCCACCGTCGCCACGCCTGTTGCCTGCGACTAAAGTGCAAGTGGTCGCGGCCGTGACCGCCTCGACAATGCCTTGCTCTCGTCGAAGGACAGCCGTCATGACCGCAGTTTCCGCCGCTCCGGCCGATGGGCCGCTCGCTCGTTTCGCCCTGCGCAGCGCCGCCTGGGCCGAGCGCTGGTTTCCCGATGCCTACGTGTTCGCCGCGCTCGGCGTGGTCATCGTCGCGGTGTTCGCGCTCGTTTTCGGCGCCACCCCGGCGGCTACTGCCACGGCCTTCGGCGACGGGTTCTGGAGCCTGATCCCCTTCACCATGCAGATGGCCTTCGTGGTCATCGGCGGTTACGTGGTCGCCACCGCGCCGGCGGTGGCGCGGGTGATCGACGCGCTGGCGCGGGTGCCGCGCAGCGGCCGCGGGGCGATCTGCTACGTCGGCCTGATCAGCATGGTGACTTCGTTGTTGAGCTGGGGTTTCTCCCTGGTGTTCGGCGGCTTGCTGGTGCGGGCGCTCGCGCGCCGCGAGGACCTCGACATGGACTACCGCGCCGCCGGCGCCGCGGCGTACCTCGGCCTCGGCGCGGTGTGGGCGATGGGCTTGAGCTCGTCGGCGGCGCAACTGCAGGCCAACCCGGCCAGCATGCCGCCGGCGCTGTTGGCGATCACCGGGGTGATCCCTTTCAGCGAGACCATCCTGCTGTGGCAGTCGATCGTGTTGACCGCGGCGCTGATCGCGGTCTCGCTGGTCGTGTGTTTCGTGACCGCGCCACGCGGCGCCTCGGTGCGGCGCGCCGCGGATTTCGAGGTCGCCGACGAGCGTGCGGCCTCGGTGCTGCCGCCGCGTTCGCGGCCGGGCGAATGGCTGGAATACAGCCCCTTGATCACGATCCTGCTGGCGGCGATGAGCCTGGGCTGGCTCGCCTACGAGTTCGCGCACAAGCCGCTGGTCACCGCGATCGCCAACCTCAACACTTATAACTTCGCGTTCCTGACCGCCGGCCTGTTGCTGCATTGGCGGCCGCGCAGCTTCCTCAACGCGGTCACCCGCGCGGTGCCGAGCACGACCGGCGTGCTGATCCAGTTCCCGCTGTACGGCGGCATCGCCAGCCTGCTGACCGCGGCCAAGGGCAGCGATGGCCAGACCCTGGCTCATCATCTTTCCAGCGTGTTCGTGCAGATCGCCACCACTGAGACGTTCTCGCTGGTGATGGGCGTGTACTCGGCGGTGCTCGGCTTCTTCGTGCCGTCCGGCGGCGGCAAGTGGATCATCGAGGCGCCGTACGTGATGCAGGCCGCCAACGACCTGCAGGTGCACCTGGGCTGGGCGGTGCAGGTCTACAACGCCGCCGAGGCCCTGCCGAACCTGATCAATCCGTTCTGGATGCTGCCGCTGCTCGGGGTGTTGGGGCTGAAGGCGCGCGATATCGTCGGCTTCACTTTCATCCAGTTGCTGGTGCATATTCCGCTGGTGCTGGGCCTGCTGTGGCTGCTCGGCACGACCCTGACCTATCACCCGCCCGTGATGCCCTGAGGCCGCGGGCGCGTCCGACGGCGCCCGGCAAAATCCTACCCGCGCCTGCGCCGATGCCCGACTGACCCGGGCCGCGGCGCGGGCGATGCTATGTCCGTGGGCAGCGCCTTGGTCGGTACGGAGCCAGGTCGCTCGGCACGGATGCCGCAGCCGCTCACGATGGTCGAAAACCCGCATGGAAGCAGGAGGAAAAAGCAAGCGAAATAACCCAAAAAAACCACAGTAAAACCGCAGGAAAAACTTGCAGGAAAAGGCTCGTTCGAAGGCGTCACTTCTCAGCCTGTGCGACGCCCGAAAGCGACAATGACTCACGCGAAAGGGAACGGACTCCCACGCAGTCGGATCGGGGTTCGAGCAACGGAATGCGGCATCGCGTCCTCGTCGGCGGATCGCGTTCCGGCCGAGGCCCCGACCGACACGGCGCAGGAAGCGCCGGCCTGAAAAACCCGCTCGATTCGACCTGGCGCGCCCGGAAGCGGCGTGAAAGGAAGCGACCGCCAGGGAACGGCGGCCGGTCGGAATCGGGGACGCGCCCGGGATGGCGCGCGTGGCGGAAAGGACTCCGCCATCGGGTCGCAAAGGGGGGAGGCGCGGGCCGGTTATCCGGCCCTGCATAGCCCCACATCGCGTGCCGATGCGCCGGCTGGGCCATGACGTATGCGCATTCGTACAAACAGGTCACAGATCGAAGGGCCGCGAGCGCCCGAATAGTGTGATCGACACGATGATCCTGGTGCGGCGACTGCGTTAGCGTGCGGTCGTCGTCGACTGCTGCTCGAAGACGGTCCAGTGCCGTCGTCCGTACAAGTTCCTGTGAAACACGTCGGCGAGAATCGGCCGCGCCCGCTGCGCGGCTGCCCGTCGCGTCGTGCTTCCGGAACGTTGCCATGACTCTGTCTTCGCTGTTGCGCATCGCCGGCCTGTGGCTGCTGGCGAGTTCCTGCGCCGTCGCCGCCGTGCCGGCCCACTACATCGTGTTCGAACGCGATGCCCACGGCCGCGCCGAGCCGGTGTTCTACACCCGGGTGCAACTGGCCGATGGCCAGAGCGACCAGCAGGGCGCACGCCGGGCCGAGCGCGGCGTCGAGCGCGTGGCCTATCGGGCGTCGCGCAACGGCGCCAAGAGTGGGGTCCTTTACGAAGCGCAGATGCCCAACTTTATCCGTGCCGAGTACGCGCGCGACCCCGAGCACGGCGACGGCACGATCCAGCTGAATCCCTTGGTGCGCGACCCGCATCGCGCCTTCGTCGTGCGGCTGCCGCTGTCCGAGGCCGATGAGATCGAGCTGATCGGCAACGCCGGCAATGCCAGGTCGGCGCAACGCATCGACCTGCGCGAGCTGGCGATCCGTTCCTCGCAATTGCCGTTGGCGCAGATGCTGCGGCAGCCGGTCGCGATGGTCGGCACGCAGCAGGGCCAGGACGCCAAGGCGGCGAACTCGGCCAATCGCCTGGACATCCTGGTGTTGGGCGACGGCTACACCGCGGCCGAGCAAAGCGCGTTCACGAGCCAGGCCGCGGCCTTGAAGACGGCGATGTTCAACGTCAGCCCGTACAAGGAGTACCTGAGCTTCGTGAACTGGTAGGCCGGCTTCATCGCATCGCAGCAGTCCGGCGCCGACCATCCGCCGTACCAGGCCGGCTGCACCGGCGCCCATTGCTGCGCGGATGCCGCCTCGCGCACCGATCCGCGCGCCGGCCAGTTCGTCGCCACCGCGCTCGACTCGACCTTCTGCACCAGCCAGATCCATCGCCTGCTGACCGCGCGTTCCTCGAAGGTGATGGCGGCGGCGGCGAGCTTCCCCAACTGGGACAAGATCATCGTCACCGTCAACGACCCGGTCTACGGCGGCGCCGGCGGCTCGTATGCGGTGATCTCGGCGCACAGCAGCGCCGCGCTGATCGCGATCCACGAGTTCGGCCACAGCTTCCACGGCCTCGCCGACGAGTACGAAAGCCCTTATCCCGGGTTCCCGGCCTGCAGCGACCTCGGCGGCAGCGCGGCCTGCGAAGCCAACGTCACCAACCAGAGCAACGCCAGCCTGGTGAAGTGGCGCAGCTGGTTCACCCCGGGTCTGCCGATCCCGACGCCGGACGGCACCGCCGGCACCGGCCTGTTCGAGGGTGCGCGCTACCGCAGCACCGGCATGTTCCGGCCGGTCGACAGCAGCTGCCTGATGCGCAGCCTCGGCACCAGCTTCTGCGCGGTGTGCCGGCAGGAGTACGTGCGCATGCTCTACCGCGGCGGCTTCGGCTCGCCCGCGGCGGGCATCGACCTGATCGAGCCGGGCACCGAGATCCCGTCGCCGGCCACCGCGGTCGGTTACGCGCGCGGCACCACGCGGCGATTCAGCGCGAGCGTGCTGCGCCCGAGCGTGGGCACGGTCGCGGTGCAGTGGTATCTGGACGGGGTCGCGATCCCGGGTGCGACCGCGGCGAGTTACGACTTCCGCCAGGACGCGGCCACGCCGGCGACGCGCACCCTGGAACTGCGGGTCACCGACCGGACCGCATTCGTGCAGCCGAGCATGGCCGGCACCCTGCTGGCGCATGCGCGCAAATGGACGATCCGGGTCGGCGCGGCACCGGCGGTGGCGCGGGTGGATTGAGGTTCTGATTGCGTTGCGAGTTGAGAACCGCGTGTCGTCGCGCGCATCGATCCGCTGCTTAACGAGACCGTTCTGAGGGGTTGTTCGCTATAGCGCGGTTGCGGTTGCCGTTGCCGTTGTTGTTGCCTTTGCCCTTGTTGTTGCTCTGCGTAGCCTCGCATTCGCGACGGCTAAAGAAGACCCGGAGGGCGGCCCGCAGGGATGCGGGCCGTTTTTCATCGGGATAGGGATGTCCCGTATGAAAAATCACCGCGAAAGCACCGCTCGTGCGGGCCTGTGATTCAAAAAGAAGCACTTTTCTTTGGTTACCTTTCTTTTGTTGCTTTAGACAAAAGAAAGTAACCCGCCGCTTTAGTGGCGGAAGCTCTGGGTTTGATCTTGATCTTGATCTTCCAAGAGGAATGCGCCGCAAGACCGAACCGACGATGTCGCGGCTTGCGCCGCTCCTACCCCAGCGAAAGCACGCCGCGTCGATGGATGCCATCGGCATTGTCGCTTCGGCGCGTCCCGCGGTCGCGACTCACGTCGCTCCTACATGGGATGGCGTCGCGGAACCAGGATTCTCATGGGATTTGGCACTGCGTGGCCACGCACTCGCGAAGGCCATGGAAGACCCGAAGGGCGGCCCGCAGGGATGCGGGCCGTTTTTTATCGGGACAGGATGTCCCGTATGAAAAATCACCGCGGACGCATCGAACGCGCGGGCCCGTGATTCAAAGAGAAGCATTTTTCTTTGGTTACCTTTCTTTTGTTGCTTTAGACAAAAGAAAGTAACCCGCCGCTTTAGTGGCGGAAGCTCTAGATTTGATCCTGATCTTGATCTTCCAAAAGGAATGCGCCGCAAGACCGAACCGACGATGTCGCGGCTTGCGCCGCTCCTACCCCAGCGAAAGCATGCCGCGTCGATGGATGCCATCGGCATCGTTGCTTCGGCGCGTCCCGCGGTCGCGACTCACGTCGCTCCTACATGGGATGGCGTCGCGGAACCAGGATTCTCATGGGATTTGGCACTGCGTGGCCACGCACTCGCGAAGGCCATGGAGACCCGAAGGGCGGCCCGCAGGGATCGGGCCGTTTTTCATCGGGACAGGGATGTACCGTATGAAAAATCACCGCGGATGCATCGAACGCGCGGGCCTGTGATTCAAAACAAAGCACTTTTCTTTGGTTACCTTTCTTTTGTTGCTTTAGACAAAAGAAAGTAACCCGCCGCTTTAGTGGCGGAAGCTCTAGATTTGCTCCTGCTCCTGCTCCTGCTCCTGATCTTGATCTTGATCTTGATCTTCCAAGAGGAATGCGCCGCAAGACCGAACCGACGATGTCGTGGCTTGCGCCGCTCCTACCCCAGCGAAAGCACGCCGCGTCGATGGATGCCATCGGCATTGTTGCTTCGGCGCATCCTGCGGTCGCGACTCACGTCGCTCCTACATGGGATGGCGTCGCGGAACCAGGATTCTCATGGGATTTGGCACTGCGTGGCCACGCACTCGCGAAGGCCATGGAGACCCGAAGGGCGGCCCGCAGGGATGCGTGCCGTTTTTCATCGGGACAGGGAGGTCCCGCATGAAAAATCACCGCGGATGCATCGAACGCGCGGGCCCTTGATTCAAAGAAAAGCACTTTTCTTTGGTTACCTTTCTTTTGTTGCTTTAGACAAAAGAAAGTAACCCGCCGCTTTAGTGGCGGAAGCTCTAGATTTGCTCCTGCTCCTGCTCCTGCTCCTGCTCCTGCTCCTGATCTTGATCTTGATCTTGATCTTCCAAGAGGAATGCGCCGCAAGACCGAACCGACGATGTCGCGGCTTGCGCCGCTCCTACCCCAGCGAAAGCACGCCGCGTCGATGGATGCCATCGGCATTGTCGCTTCGGCGCGTCCCGCGGTCGCGACTTACGTCGCTCCTACAAAAGCCTGGACCTGCAATGCAACGCTGCGAATCCACCCGGGTAGGAGCGACGTAAGTCGCGACCGCGATCTCTCGATCTCGCGCCGGCGGCGGCCGGCATCCTCAGGGGGTAGGAGCGGCGCAAGCCGCGACCGCGTAGTCCGGGATCGCGACGGCACCACCAGCAAGCGAGCCACGAACGACGCCGAAAGCCTGCCCGCCGAAACGGCCACCCGCCGCGGCTCAGGCCGCCGTCACCCGGGCGCATACCCAGGCGTCGACCCGCTGGGCGCCGGCTCGTCGCAGTGCGGCCGCGGCGGAGTGGAGGGTGGCGCCGGTGGTCATGACGTCGTCGATCAGGACGATGTGGGCGGGCAGGGGCAGGCCGTGACGCCAGGCGAAGGCACCGCGCAGGTTGCGGCGGCGTTGCCTGGCGTCCAGCAAGGATTGCGCCGCGGTGTCGCGCAGGCGGATCAGGCCATGATCGAGCAAGGGCAGGCGCAGTTGGCGCGACAGCGGTCGGGCCAGTTCCAGGGCTTGATCGTAGCCGCGCTCGCGCAGTCGCCGGCGATGCAGGGGGATCGGCACCAGGCATGGTCGAGGCGATTCGATGGCGGTACCCGATGCCTCGGGTGCTGCGAGCGTCGGCGCGGTGGTCGCCAAGCTGTGTCCAAGCAGCGGCTCGAAGGCTTGCGCCATCATCGTCGCAAGCAGGCGCCCGGCGGCCAGGTCGCGATGGAACTTGAAACGCGGCAGCAGTCGATCGAGCGGTGGGCGATACAGGCAGGCTGCGTGGACCTGGGTCAGCGGCGGCGGCCGGCGCAGGCAATGGCCGCAGATCAGGGGCCGGGCGAACGAGCCGGCCGTCCTGCCTGCGCCAATACCGGTTTCGCTGCTGCTCCCGCCCCTGCCAACCGCCACTCCCGCCAACGGCAGGGCGCACCGCAGACACGCGGCTCCGAGCCGCGGCCATTCGGCTTCGCAGGCCGGGCACAGATCGCGTCCGGGCAGGCCCGGTTCGGTGCAGATCAGGCAGCGCGGCGGCCACAGGGCCCAGCCGAGGCGCCGCCAGACGCTGTCAACCCGGAGCGGCCGATCCTGGTTGACAGTTGTCGACATGCTTCCCAGACTGCCCGCTCCGAACGGCCCGCGCTGTCGGTATCCCCCGTTGCCCGCCGTCAGTGAATTCCCCGCTGTGGAGCCAGCTCTAGTGTCCATGCCCCTTCTTCGCAACGATTGGTCCCGCGCCGAGGTCCGTGCGCTGTTCGATTTGCCCTTCCCCGAGTTGCTGCACCGCGCCGGCAGCGTGCACCGGGAGCATTTCGACCCGACCGAAGTCCAGGTCAGCACCCTGTTGTCGGTCAAGACCGGCGGTTGTCCCGAAGATTGCGCGTACTGCCCGCAGGCGCAGCGCTATCACACCGGGGTCGACGCGACCAAGCTGATGAGCACTGAGGCGGTGATCGAAAAGGCCCGCCAGGCCAAGGCCGCCGGCGCCTCGCGCTTCTGCATGGGCGCGGCCTGGCGCTCGCCGAAGGACCGCGACATCCCGAAGGTCGCGGCGATGATCCGCGAGGTGAAGGCCCTGGGCCTGGAGACCTGCGCGACTCTGGGCATGCTCTCGGGCGAGCAGGCCACCGCGCTGAAGTCGGCGGGCCTGGACTACTACAACCACAACCTCGACACCGCGCCCGAGTTCTACAACGAGATCATCCACACCCGCGAGTACCAGGACCGCCTGGACACCCTCGCGCACGTGCGCGATGTCGGCATGAAGACCTGCTGCGGCGGCATCGTCGGCATGGGCGAGTCGCGCGAGCAGCGCGCCGGCCTGTTGCAGACCCTGGCCAACCTGCCGGCGCATCCGGACTCGGTGCCGATCAACCGGCTGGTCCAGGTCGAGGGCACCCCCCTGGCCGGCACCGCCGAGCTCGACCCCTTCGAATTCGTGCGCACCATCGCGGTCGCGCGCCTGCTGATGCCCAAGTCGATGGTCCGCCTGTCGGCCGGCCGCGAGGCCATGAGCGACGAACTGCAGGCCCTGTGCTTCCTGGCCGGCGCCAACTCGATCTTTTACGGCGAGAAGCTGCTGACCACCGGCAACCCCGACACCGAGCGCGACCTGGCCCTGTTCGCCCGTCTCGGCCTGCGCCCGATGCAGATCGTCGAGACCGCGGGCACCGTCCATGCGAGTATTGAAGAGCACGTTGAGGCAACCACCGACCCCGCCCACTCCTGCGCCGCCTGACGCGGCGGAGCTACCGCGATGAGCAGCCAGCGAACCCTTTGGCGCGACCGGATCCAGACCGCCCACGCCGAGCGCGTGGCGACCGCCCGTACCCGCACCCACCGCGCGGTCGCTCACCGCGACGGCGCGCGCTGCGAGGTCGACGGGCGCTCGCTGGTGAATTTCTGCGGCAACGACTACCTCGGCCTGTCGCAGCACTTCGCGGTGATCAACGCCTTCCAGGACGCCGCCGCCCGCGAGGGCACCGGCGGGCTCGCTTCGCATCTGGTCTGCGGCCACCACGCCCAGCATGAAGCGCTCGAACGCGAACTGGCCGACTGGCTCGGTTCGCCGCGCGCGCTGCTGTTCGGCAGCGGGTTCCTGGCCAACATCGCCGCGGTGCAGGGCCTGCTCGGCGAAGACGATGTCTGCGTGCAGGACCGGCTCAACCACGCCAGCCTGATCGACGCCGCGCGCCTGGCCGGCTGCCGTCTGCGCCGGTACCCGCATGCCGACCCGGAAGGCGCGATCCGGCAGCTGCGCAACGTGCCCGACGGCCTGGCGATGCTCGCCACCGACGGCGTGTTCAGCATGGACGGCGACCTGGCGCCGTTGCGCGACCTCGCCCTGGTCGCGCGCGCGCAGAAGGCCGTGCTGTATGTCGACGACGCCCACGGCGTCGGCGTGCTCGGCCCGGATGGGCGCGGCACCGTCGCGGCGGCGCGCTTGTCGGTGCAGGAAGTGCCGCTGCAGTTGGCGACTTTCGGCAAGGCGCTCGGCAGCTACGGCGCGGCGCTGCACGGCGACGCCGACCTGATCGGCCATCTCGCCGAAACCGCGCGCAGCCATCTCTACACCACCGCCTTGCCGCCGGCGCAGGCCGCGGCGACGCGGGCGGCGCTCAAGCTGGCCCGCAACGACCATTGGCGGCGCGAGAAGCTGGCCGAGCTCACCGCGCATTTCCGCGAACGCGCCGGCAAGCTCGGCCTCGAACTGCTGGCCTCGGGCACGCCGATCCAGCCGGTGATGTGCGGCGACGACCGCCGTGCGCTGGCGATGGCGCAGGCCCTGGAACAACAGGGGTACTGGGTCGCGGCGATCCGTCCGCCGACCGTGCCGGAAGGTCGCGCGCGTCTGCGCGTGACGTTCTCGGCGCTGCACACGCGCGAGCAGGTCGACGGCCTGATCGAGGCGCTGGCGCGCGCGGCCGAGCGCGTGGCGATCGAAGGCAGCGACGGCGCCCGCGCCGCCGCGCCCGCCATCGTGGCGCGATGAGTCGCGCCGCCGAGCCGCCACCGACCCGGCCGCCCGAAACCGATCTGGCCCGCATGTTGGCGACACTCGAGGTCGAAGCCCGCGCCGGCGAGTACGTCTTCGTCACCGCCGTGCAGCCCGAGCGTCTGCCGCGCGCGCTGGCGCTGGCGACGATCGAGGAAGCCGAAGGCCTGACCTGCGTGTTGCGCCGCGAAGACGCCGACGCGCACGGGCTGAGCTACGACTTCGTCGCCGCCTGGCTGAGCCTGAGCGTGCATTCGGGGCTGCAGGCGGTCGGCCTGACCGCGGCGGTGTCGCAGGCGCTGGCCGCGCGCGGCATCGCCTGCAACGTGCTGGCCGGCTTCCATCACGATCATTTGCTGGTGCCCTCGGAGCGGCGCGAGGAGGCGCTGGCGGCCCTGCATGCGCTGCGCCGGCCGCACCCCGCCGGCGAGGCTTGAACCCGACACGCCCGAAGGCCCGGCGAGCCATCGCCTTCGACGGGGTCTTCGCGGCAACCCTCCGGCGTGGCCATGCGCGCGCCATGACGGCGCCCGCAGCGCCCAGACCCGACGCAACCCCCGCCTGACGCAACACCCGACGCACCATCGCAGTACGGACCCGCTTCCCATGTACATCGAAACCACCGGCGCGGCCGCGGACCCCGCCCGCCCGGTCATCGCACTGATCCACGGCTGGGCCATGCACGGCGGCCTGTTCGCGCCGCTGGTCGAACGGCTCGGCGCGCATTGCACCCTGCATCTGATCGACCTGCCGGGCCACGGCCATGCGCGCGAAAACGAATCGCCGCTCGATCCGCGCACGCTCGCCGCCGAACTGGTGGCGCGCATTCCCGACGCCTATTGGCTGGGCTGGTCGCTCGGCGGCCAGGTCGCGCTGCGCGCCGCGCTCGATCATCCGCAACGAGTGCGCGGCTTGATCATGATCGCCTCGTCGCCGCGGTTCGTGGTCGGCGAGGATTGGCCCCACGGCGTTTCGCCGGATCTGTTCCGTAATTTCGGCGAGGCCTTGCGCCGCGATTTCCGCGGCACCCTGGAAGGCTTTCTCGCGCTCGAAGCGCTGGGCTCGGCCAGCGCCCAGGAAGAACTGCGCAGCCTGAGGAACGCAGCCTTCGCCCGCGGCGAACCGGCCGAGCGCGCGCTGCACGAAGGGCTGGCCCTGCTCGACGGATTCGACGTGCGTGGCGAGCTGCCGCAGCTGCAGGTGCCGAGCCTGTGGATTTCGGGCCGCCGCGACCGCCTGGTCCCGGCCGGGGCGATGCCGGCCGCGGCCGAGCTCGCGCCGCAAAGCCGCAGCGTGGTCATCGGCAACGCCGGCCATGCGCCGTTTCTCGGCGCGACCGCCCAGGTCGCGCAACTCATCGAGGGCTTCGTCGCCCAGGCGACCGCCCCGACCGCTGTGGATGGCTGAGGTTTCATGAACGATCTTTTCGACCACCGCCAGGTTCGCCGCTCGTTCTCGCGCGCCGCGCACGGTTACGACGGTGCCGCCGCGCTGCAGCGCGAAGTCGGCGCGCGCCTGTCGGAAACCCTGGACTACCTCGACGACCGCGCGCCCGAAGTGGTGGTCGACATCGGCTGCGGCCCCGGCCATCTGAGCGCGGCGATGCAGAAGCGGTGGCCGCGCGCGCAGGTGATCGCGCTCGACCTGGCCCTGCCGATGCTGCGCGAGGCGCGCACGCATTTCGGCGACGGCGGCTGGCGGCCGCGCCTGCTCGGCGGCGCGCGCCGTCCCGACGCGGTCTGCGCCGATGCGCGCGCCCTGCCGCTGCGCGACGGCAGCGTCGACGTGCTGTTCTCGAACCTGTGCCTGCAGTGGTGCGAAGACCTGCCGGCGGTGTTCGCCGGATTTCGCCGGGTACTCAAGCCCGGCGGGTTGCTGCTGGTCTCGACCTTCGGCCCGGACACCTTGTACGAGCTGCGCGGCGCTTTCGCCGAAGCCGATGCCGCACCGCACGTCAGCCTGTTCCCGTCGATCGCCCAGTTCGGCGATGCCCTGATCGCTTCGGGTTTCCAGAACCCGGTGCTGGATCGCGACGAGTTCGTCCTGGGGCACCCCGACCTCGGCCATCTGATGCGCGAGTTGCGCACGCTCGGCGCGACCAATGCAATGAACGACCGCCGCCGCAGCCTGACCGGCCGCGCGCGTTTCGCCCGCGCAGCCCAGGCCTACGAGGCGCTGCGCGGCGAAGACGGCCGCCTGCCGGCGACCTGGGAAGTGATCTACGCCCACGCCTGGGGCCCGCCGCCGGGCGCGCCGATCCGGGTCGGCGGTTTCGATGAAGTGCAGGTGCCGGTGTCGAGCATCCGCGTGCGGCAGCGCCCGTGAGCGCGCGCCGCCAGGCCCTGTGGGCAGTGCTGATCGCGCTGGTGTCGGCGCTGTTCTTCACCTGCACCTACGTGCTCAACCGCGCCGCCGCCAACGACGGCGGCCATTGGGCCTGGACCGCGGCGCTGCGCTATCTGTTCACCCTGCCGATGTTGCTGGTGGCGATGCCGATGCTCGGCGGCGTGGCGCCGGTGTGGCGGGCGATCCGCCGTCACCCCGGGCCGTGGCTGTGGTGGAGCGGCATAGGGTTCGTGCTGTTCTACGTGTGCCTGAGCTATGCCGCGGCCAGCGGCCCGTCGTGGCTGATCGCCGGCACTTTCCAGCTGACCGTGATCGCCGGAATGCTGTGCGCGCCGTTCCTGTACCGGGATGCGCGCGCGCGGATTCCGCGTCCGGCGCTGGCGGTCGGCGCGGTCATCGTGGCCGGGGTGTTGCTGTTGCAGTTCGGCCATGGCGGCGGCCGCCTCGACCGCGCCGGCTGGATCGCCCTGATCTGCGTGGCGGTGTCGGCCTTCGCTTATCCGCTCGGCAACCGCGGCCTGTTGCTGCATTTGGAGAAGGCCGGGATCGAACTCAACGCGACCCAGCGCGTGTTCGGCATGACCCTGGCGAGCCAGCCCCTGTGGTGGGCGGTCGCGGCGTATGCCGGGGTCGAGGCCGGCGCGCCGCCGTTGGGCCAGGTCTGGCTGGCGGCCGGCGTCGCGCTGAGCGCGGGCGTGATCGCCACGGTGCTGTTCTTCCAGGCCACCGGCATGGTCCGCAACGATCCGACCGCGCTGGCCGCGGCCGAGGCGATGCAGGCCGCGGAGATATTGTTCGCGACGGTGATCGGCGCGTTGTGGCTCGGCGAAGCCTGGCCGCAGGGCCGCGCGCTGGCCGGCGCCTGCGTGGTCGGTGTCGGCATCGTCTTGTTCAGCATCGTCGCGGCGCGGGCCGCGGCCGGCAACGAACGCAGGGTCAAGCAATTGCGCAGCGATCGCGGCGGTTGAGCTTTGCGGCTGCGCTGGCGCACGCGGGTCGGCTCAAGCGCCGTGAGGCGCGCAGATCGGTTCACCGCCGTGAGGCGCACAGGCCGGCTCAGCCGCCGACCATGAGCATCCACTGTTCCAGGTTGTAGTAGTTGGTGACGCGCTGGATCTTGTTGTCGCGGATCTCGAAGAAGGCGCCGCCCGGCAGCGCATAACGCTGGCCGCGCGCTTCCGGCAAACCCGGGTCGGTGAGCAGATACTCGCCATGCACCACGTACTCGGCGCCGGCGCGCGCGCCGTCCGGCGAGGCCATCACCACGATGTCGCGAAGCTGCTCGCGGTAGTGGCGCGCCATGCGCTGCAGGAAGGCGGCGAAGGCGTCGCGGCCGACTTCGCGCGCGCCCTGGTTGAGGTCGTGGACGACGTCGGCGCCGAGCAGGCCCAGCATGGCGTCCCAGTCGGCACGATTGAATGCGGCGTAGTAGGACAGGACCAATTCGGTGGCGCGGTCGTGGATGCGGGTGCCGTCTATCTTCATCGGAGTTCCTGCGGGCAATGCGGGGCGGGGCCATGATCGCTCATTCCCGCGCCGTGCCGCAGCCGCGGCCGGCCATGCCTGGCGCTCGGGACTCGCAAGGTTTAATAGAGCACACTAAAAAAGGCCCGCGCGTGGCGGGCCTTTCCGGTAGGCGGGGTCGCGCCGGGCGAGGCCGGCGCCTGGTCTTATCCAGTGCCCGGGTTCAAATCCGCACCGTCGCGCGCTGGCGTTGGCGCACCAGGCTCAGAGTCAGCACCGCGGCCAACAACGCCGTGGTCACCACGAAGATGCCGACGCCGAGGTAGCCGCCGCTGATCCCGCGCGCCACCGCGGCGCCGGCTTCCTGCGGCACGAAGCTGGCCGCGAGCATGCCGGTGTAGTGCATGCCGCAGACCGCCACGCCCATGACCAGGGCGCTGCCGAGCATCTGGCCCCAGCCGCGCAGGTTGAAGGCCAGCCACAGCGCCACGATCGAGGCGACGATCGCGATCGCCGCCGAGGCGATCACCAGGTTGCTGTTGTAGACGGTGTCGGCGGGCATCAGCATCGCCGCCATGCCGGCGTAGTGCATGCCGGTGACGCCGAGCCCCATCAGCACGCCGGCGATGACGAGCTTGCCCCAATTGAAGATGCCGGTGCCGGCGATGGCCAGGCCGGCCATGCACGAGACCACCGCGACCAGCGCCGAACCGATCGTGATCGGCAGGTCGTAGGTCACTTCCACGTTCATGCGGCAGGCCAGCATGGCGATGAAATGCATCGCCCAGATCGCGCCGCCGCCCATGGCGATGCCGGCGGCGGTGATGGCGCGCCAGCGCTGTCCCGGACCGACCGCGGTCGGAATGGCGATGGCCAGTTGCAGGGCGGTGAACGACCCCAGCACCGACACCACGTAGGACAAGATCGCGAGCACCGGGTCATGGATGCACTGAATGGCGTGATCGATCGGCATGACGAATCCCCTGTGGATGGGTTGGTATAGCTAGGGGCCGAACCGGCGCCATCCCCGCCCCGGTGCGGCATCGCAAGCCCGGCCGGCTCCCTGTCTGCCGGGCGAATGGGAAACGCTCAGGCTTCGAATTCGAAACGGCAGGCCTCGGCGCCGGTGTTGCGGCATTGGCTTTCGACTACCCGTACGCCATCGGCGCCGTGCTGGCCTTCGAGCAGGCCGCCGAGCATGCCGCGCAGGAAATGGCAGCACTCGCCGCTGTCGCCGCGATGGCAGAAGGGGCTGTTGCGGATCTTCAGGATGTCGTCGTGCAGTTCGGCCTGGACCAGCTGGCGCATCGCCGGCAGGGCGATGCGGCGCACCGAGTCGGCCAGCGGCAGTTGCCCGCCGAGGGCGAAGTCGCGCTTGTAGACCCAGGCGCCGACGCGCTGGCCGATGTAGCGCAAGGTCGCCTCGCGCTGGGCCGGCGGCAGTTCGCGTTCGAGCGCGACCAACTGCAGCAGAATGTTGGGGTAGTTGCGGGCGAGCTGCGGCAGCAGGGTCTCGACGCGCTGGGTGTCGATCGGCGGCGCGCTCGACGGCGAGGCGGCGGGCGCAGGCGCGGCCGAAGCCGGCACCGAGGTGGGCGCGGTCGCCGAGCCGTTGTGGCGCGGCACCGGCGTGGGCGCCGGCGCGGGGCTGCCGCCTTCGTACGGCGAGGCCTCGAAGCTCTGCACCAGGTGGTGGGTACCCAGTCGCTCCTCGAGCATCAGCAGCGATTCGGACGGGCCGCGCACGACCATGCTCAGCACCACGCCTTCTTCGCTGTTGAGCATGCGTTGGCGCAGCAGCGTGAAGCCGTTGGCGATCACCACCTGCCCGAGGGCGAGCAGCAGCCCGTCGCGACGGTCGGACACCACGCGAAACTCGACATCCACCATGTAGTACTCCCTGGCTTGCGCTGGTCCGTGGTCCCGGCTCGCGAAGAGACCGACTCTTCTGGAGCGAACTGGCGAGAGCCCCCGCTCGTCGACAGTCGCGCGGCATGACTAGGGACGGGCGCGCGATGGCGCAGCGTGGCAGCTGTGTTCATAAAAAACACAAACCAGGATCACAGAAAAAGCGAGTTTTCCTGGGGTTTATGCGGCCAATGACGAGCGTTGAGAAACGTGCCGCATAACAAACGCAATGCGATTGCGGAACCGGTCAATCTGGCTTAAAGGCGAACAGATCGGCGACCAGATCCAGGTCGACGTTGCCGCCGGACACGACCAGGCCGACGCGGCGGCCGGCGAAGCGTTCGCGATGCGCCAGCACCACCGCCAGCGGCACCGCACCGGAGGGTTCGACCACCAGCTTCATGCGTTCCCAGACCAGCCGCATCGCGGCGACGACCTGGGCGTCGTCGACCAGCAGGATGTCGCGCAGGTGCTCGCTCAGGATAGGAAAGGTGAGCGTGCCCAGTTCGGCGCGCAGGCCGTCGCAGATGGTGTCGGCCTTGCGGCCGGTGATGCGCTGGCCGGCGCGCAGCGAATCGTGGGCGTCGCGGGCGCCTTCGGGTTCGGCGCCGAACACCTCGATGGCCGGGCTCAGCCCGTGCGCGGCGATGGCCGTGCCCGAAAGCAGGCCGCCGCCGCTGACCGGGGCGATCACCGCGTCCAGGCCGGGGGCGCTGCCGAGCAGTTCCAGGGTCGCGGTGCCCTGGCCGGCGATCACCCGCGGGTCGTTGAAAGGATGCACCAGCACGCCGCCGGTCTGCGCCAGGACCTGCGCGGTCATGGCGTCGCGCGAGGCCTGGTCGGGTTCGCAGGCGACGATCTGTCCGCCGTAGGCGCGGATCGCGGCGAGCTTGATCCTGGGGGTGTTGTGCGGGGCGACCACGGTCGCGCGCGCGCCGCGCAGGCTCGCCGCCAGCGCGATCGCACCGCCGTGGTTGCCCGAGCTTTGGGTGACGATGCCGCGCGCGACCTCGTCCTCGCTCAAGGAGAACACCGCGTTGCAGGCGCCGCGGAACTTGAACGCGCCGGCGCGCTGCAGGTTTTCGCATTTGAAGTGCAGCTCGCAGCCGGCCAGCGCGTCGATCGCGCGCGAACGCAGCACCGGGGTGGCGTGCGCATGCGGCGCGATGCGCGCGGCGGCGGCCAGGATGTCGGTGAACAGGGGGGCCAGGCTGGGCGGTGCGGAGAGATCGTTCATGCCTCAAGCGTAGCCCAGGCCCGGTCGTCCTGGCATGCGCCGGATGGCGGATTGGCGTCGTGCGGCGCCGGCGACAGGACGAGTTCAGTCGTGGCGCAGCGCCGCGATCGGGTCGAGCCGCGCCGCCTGCCGCGCCGGATACACGCCGAAGGCCAGGCCGACCGCGGCGCAGAACACGGCCGAGCCCAGCACCGGCAGCGGCGCCCAGGCGACCTGCCAGCCGGCGAAGGCGGCGATCAGATAGGCCAGGGCCACGCCGAACAGCAGGCCCAGCGCCGCGCCGGCGACGCAAATGACCATGGCCTCGCGCAGGAACTGCGCGATCACGTCGCGCCGGCGCGCGCCGAGCGCGCGCAGCAGGCCGATCTCGCGGCGCCGTTCGAGCACGTTGGCGAGCATGATGTTCATGATGCCGATGCCGCCGACCAGCAGGCTGACGCCGGCGATCGCGCCCATCACCACGCGGAAGATGCGCTGGGTCTTCTGGTGCTGCTGGAACAACTGCTGCGGCACCACCAGGCGGAAGTCGGGCATGCCGGCATGGCGCTGGCCGAGCACGGTCGACAGCACCCGCGCGCCGGCGGCGAGTTGCGAGGGATCGCGCAGGCGCAGCAGGAAGCGGTCGATCTCGTCCTCCTGCGGCTGGAAGCGGAAGCGCGCGCGGGCGCTGGCCAGCGGCAGGTAGACGCGGTTGCTCTCCAGTCCGAGCTGCACGCCTTCGAACTGGTCCTTGCTGAGGTCGCGGTCGGCGAGCACGCCGACCACTTCCAGCCAGACGTGGTTGACCTTCAGATACTGGCCGATCGGGTCGACCCCGGGAAACAGATCGGCGGCGGCCTGATGGCCGAGCACCGCGACCGCGGCGAGGGCGCGGTCGTCGTCGTCGCTCAGGCTGCGGCCCTTGGCGATGCGCAGCGAGGACAGGGCGAAATAGTCCGGACTCACGCCGCTGGCCTGGGCGTCGCTGTGGCCGCTGTCGCTGAACACTGAATGGGTGCGGATCGGTTTCTCGGCGGCGTAGCGCTCGGCGCCGGGCACCACCGCGAGTGCGGCGTCGGCATCGGCCAGGCTCAGGCCGAGGCTGCGCGCGCGGGTTTCGCGCAGGCTGTTTTCGTCCTGAGGCTTGGCTTCGGCGATCAGGTTGTTGAGGCCGAGACTCTCGACCAGGCGCAGCGCTTCGCGCCGGCTGCCCTCGCCGACCGCCTGCATGGCGACGATCGCGCCGACCCCGAAGATCAGGCCGAGCAGGGTCAGCAAGGTGCGCAGGCGGCGGCGCCACAGCTCTTCGATCGCCTCGCGCCAGATCGACGGCAGCAGGCCGGCGAAACGGTTCAAGGACGCACCTGATGCGCGTTCCGGCCCTTGCGCGCCGGTGCCGCGGCGGCCGGGGCGCCTTCGTCGGGCGCGGCCTGGCCCGCGGCGTCGCTCTCGGCCGGGGGCTCGATGGTTCGGCTGGCGGTGTCGACGGCGCCGGCTTCGACCAGCAGCACCTCGTCGCCCTCGCGCAGGCCCGAGCGCACCTGGGAACGCGCCGGCCCGCGCACGCCGAGCTGGATTTCGCGGCGCAGGAAATCGCCGCCCCGGCGAACCCGCACGTAGTCCTTGCCGGCGTCGCTGTCGATGGCGACGTTGGCGACGCTGAGCGCCTTGGGCGCATCGAACAAAATCACCCGCGCTTCGAGCCGCTGGCCCGGCACCAGCCGGTAGCGCGCGATCGCTTCGGCCGGAATCGGCGCTTTCATGGTCAGGTATTTCACCGGGCTGTCCTGGCTGCGCACCTTGGCCGCGCTGGCGACCCACGACAGCTTGCTGCGGATGCGCTGCTCGGGCCGCCCGACCGGGAACATCTCGACCGCCTGGCCGACCTGCAGGCCCTGCGCCTCGATCTGCGGCAGGCTCAGTTCGAGTTCCATCGCCGAAGCGTCGGGCAGGCTGCCGTAGTCGAAGCCGGCGCGCAGGGTCGCGCCGACGTTGGGTTTGTCGCCGGACCAGTTGCTCGCGAGCATCAGCACGCCGTCGTTCGGCGCGCGCAGTTCCAGCGCATCGAGGTCGGACTGGCGCGCCTGGGCGGTGAGCTCGAAGGTCGCGCGCTGCGCATCCAGCACCGCCAGTTCGGCGCTGCCGCGCACGCCGGCCTGGCCGCGCTGCCATTCCAGGGTGTCGCGCTTGGCTTTCAGATAACTCGCGTCCTGCACCGCGTCGAGCACTTCGTTGCGGGCCAGGGTACTGAGGTCGGCGCTGGCGTAGCGCTCGGCGATGCCGAGCTGCACCGCGACCTCGGCCAGGTCGACCGCGACCTTGCTGTGCGCGGTCGCCAGTTCGCCCTGCTTGGCCGCGCGCGCGAGCAGATTGCGCTGCAGGTCGATCAAGGTCTGGCTGAGTTCCTGCCGGCCCTGCGCGGCCGAGAAGCGCGCGATCAGGTCGCCCTTCTTCACCGCGCTGCCTTCCGGCAGCATCCATTCGAGCTGGCGCGAGGCCCAGTTACGGCCGGGCACGTTGAGCGGTGTGGCCTTGGCCGACTTCAGTTCGCCCTCGCCGCGCACGCTCAGGCGCAAGGGCGCGGCGGCGATGGTCTCGACGGTGGCCGGCGCGGTGTCGGCCGCGCAGGCCGACAGCCAGGCCAGGGCGAAGATCGCAATGGCGCCGGCGCGCATCATCGGGCCGGGCTCCGTGCGGCCGCAGGCGCGGCCGGCTGGGCCGAGGCGATCTCGACCCGCACCGCCTGGCCCGGACGCAGCGGCGCGCGCGGGTCGTCGAGGCGCACGTCCAGGTCCAGCACCGGCACCGGTTGCACCTGCGATTTGCTGCGGATGGCGTTGCCGATCGAGGCGATGCGCCCGCGCAGCACGCTGCCGGCGCCGCCCTCGACCACGATCCGCACCGGCGCGCCGACCGCGACCCGGCGCAGGTCGCGCTCGGGCAATTCGGCGCGCACCGCCAGAGTACTCATGTCGGGAATCTCGGCGACGGTCTGGCCGACCCAGACCTGCGAGCCGACATCGTATTTTTCGCCTTCCCAATTGCTCCGGTGCATCATCAGGCCGTCGCGCGGCGCGCTCACCTCGAGCGCCGCCAACGAGCGCTGCAGGCGTTCGACGTCGGCCTGCAACTGCGCGCGCTCGGCGGCGAGCAGGCGCCGCTCCTGGCGGCGTTGTTCGGCCGACAGGTTTTCGCGGCGCTGGGCCAGGATCATCTTGCGTTCCATCTGCGCGCGCGCGACCAACAGCTTGCGGTATTCGATGCCGGCGATCAGCTCGGCCGGCTGCTGGGTCTTGCGCTGCGCCTTGTCGAGTTCGGCGCGCGCTTCGGCGGTGGCCAGGCGCTCGCTGTGCTCGCGTTCGGCCAGCTCCAGCTCGAGCTTGTCGAGTTCGCTCTGCTTTTCCTTCAGCTGGCTGCGCTTCTCGCCGAGTTGCTTGACCACGTCGTTGCTGTCGAACGAGATCACCGGCTGGCCCCGCTTGACCGGGGCGCCGTCGGCCGCGAGTCGGGTGATGTTGAACTGCCACATGCGCTCGACGTTCGGCGGCGTCAGCGCCGAGCTGCGCCGCGCGTAGACCTCGCCGTCGATGCGCAGGGTCGCCGCGCCCGCCGGTTGCGCCGCGGCGAGCGATATCGCAACGAACGATATCGCAATGAGCGATATCGGGGCGAACGATGTCGAAGCCGGCACCGCCCGCGTCATCGCGACGCCCCCGCCGAGGCCTTCGGCACCGCGGTCGATACGCGCACGCTCATCCCCGGCAGCAGCTTGAGCGCGTGCCCGCGCGGCAGTTCGATGTCGAGGCTGAAGTAGCGGCCTTCGCCCCATTCCGGCTTGCGGTCGGGAGCGCCGGCGATGGCCTTGATCCGGCCCTGCACGCGTTGCCGCGGCAGCGCGTCGAACGCCAACTGCACCGGCTGGCCGACGGCGAGGCCGCGCCGGTCCGGTTCCAGCGCCCAGGCGCGGATTTCCATGCCGCCGCCGCGGCCGACCACTTCGCCGGCCTTGCTGCCGGGCATGGTCGAGCTGCCCTCGTCGATGCGCCCGCCGATCCAATTGTTGTTGAACCCGTGCAGGACGATGCCGTCGCGTTCGGCGCGCACTTCCGACTGGCGCAGCAGCGCGGCGTAGTACTCGCGCTGCACGATCAGTTTGTCGACTTCGAGCTTGGCGTCCTGCTGGCGGCGCGCGACTGCGGCGCGCGCGGCGGCTAACTGCTCGCGCTTGAGGGTGAGCTCGCGGGTGGTCTTGTCGAGTTCGCCCTGGTGGCGGTCGTAGTCGAGCTGCGAGATCAGGCCGCGCGGAATCGCCGCCTCGATCCTGGCCGTGGCCAGCGCGGCCTCGGCATCGGCGAGCGCGACTTCGGCATCGACCGCCTTGACCTCGAGTTCGGCCAGTTCCTTGGCGGCCTTGGCGCGGGCCTGTTCGATCTTGGCGTCGAGGTCGGGAATCTGGGTGCCGGCCTGGCCCGGGTCGATGCGCAGCACGACCTCGCCGGCCTTGACCGCCCGGCCTTCGGCGACGAAGTAGCGGATCGCCACCGGCGCGGTATTCGACTGCGGGGTGTAGATCGGCTGCGCGCCGACCGAGCGCACCTCGCCGGTCAACACCACCGCGGACGCCGGCGGCGCAGCCAGCGACAGCGCGATCAGCGCCGGCGCCAGCCGCGACAGGCGCGGGCGGGTCCGGCGAAGGATCTGGCGAAAGACCCGGCGAAGAGCGTGGCCCAACTCAGGCGGCCGAGTCATGGTCGACCTTGCCGTCGTGCAGGCGCACCTCGCGCGGCGCGCGCGCGGCGAGGTCGCGGTCGTGGGTCACCAGCACCACGGTCTGGCCGCCGCCGTGCACTTCCTCGATCAGGTCGAGCACGTCGGCGGCGCTTTTCGAATCCAGGTTGCCGGTGGGTTCGTCGGCCAGCAGCAGGGCCGGGCGCAGCAACAGCGCACGCGCGATCGCCGCGCGTTGCTGCTGGCCGCCGGACAGCTCGCTCGGCCGGTGCTCGCTGCGCTCGCCCAGGCCGACGCGCGCGAGCAGCTCGCGCGCGCGTTCGGCGCTGTCGGGCGGCGGCTGGCGATGGAAGCGCAGCGGCAGCAGGACGTTCTCCATCACGCTCAGGCGCGGCAGCAGATGGAAGCTCTGGAACACGAAGCCGATGCGGCGGTTGCGGATGTCGCTGGCGGCCTCGTCGTCGAGCGCGGCGACGTCGCGGCCTTCGATCAGATAACGCCCGCGGGTCGGCCGGTCGAGACAGCCGAGGATGTTGAGCAGGCTGGACTTGCCCGAGCCCGAGGCGCCGGTGATGGCGACGAATTCGCCCGCCGCGATGCTCAGGTCCACGCCGGCCAGGGCATCGACCGCTTGTCCATTCATCTCGTAGCGACGATGGACCGCATCCAGTTCGATCATCGGGACTGCTTAGGCCAGAAGGGGAAAGACGAGGCGTGGGCGAGCGCGCGAACGCAGGCCCGGGCGACCGGGAACGACCCGGCGCCCGCCGGCGAAGTTCCGCGACGCGGCGACCGGGGCGGGCAGGCCGCATGCGCGGCGTAGACCGATCCCTGGCCGTATTCCATCGCGGTCAATCTACCTTAACCCGGAGGCGGCGCGACATGCCGCGATGCGCGGCCCCGCGTCCGAATGCGATGCAGCATGGTTTTCTGTGAACCCGTGCAGCAAACGCCGCCCGCGCGAAGACTAGCTTAGGCGTGTCGCCACCGCTCGGACGCAGGCGTGAGCGCCGCGTGCCGACGCGGCGCCGTCCAGGCCCGTCGTCTGCGCGCGCCGGCATCACCCGGACTCGGACCTGGATATTCCCTGATGGAAACGCCAGGATAGGGCCGAAGCCGACTCCAACCGGTCGCCGCAATCGCGACCGGCTTCGTTCACGGCCGGCTCGATTACGGCCGGCTTCGCTCAGGCGCTTTCGTCCACGCTCACCACAGGGAATCCACATGCTCCGCAAACTCACGGTATGCCTGCTCCTCGTCCTGTTGGTGGGTTGCCTGCCGCCGCGCATCGACCCGACCATGGTCTCGGCGCCGCAAGGCGATGCCTCGGCCGACAGCAAGGGCTGAACCGTACAGCAGCGCGCGGGTCGAATTAAGCCCGAGTTCAACGCCTCGGGCCGAAGCTGAAACCCTCACCAGGGGGTCTGCCATGATCCGCAAGCTCATCGTTCCGCTCATCGCCGCCGGCCTGCTGGCCGGTTGCGTGTCCGACTACGCCTATCGCGGCGGCGGGGGTGCCGGTTCGTATTACTACGGCCGTCCCAGCGTCGACTACGGCTATTACGGCCAAAACTACGGGTACGGCTACTACCCGTACGGCGACGCCTATCGCTATCGCAACTACGGCTACCCCGGTTACTACGGCGGCGGTTACGGCTACCCGGGCTATTACCCGTATCCGTACCCGCGCTACTACTACCCGAACCGGCCGCATCGTCCGCCGACCCATCGTCCGCCGCAGACCAGCCAGCCTTCGCGCGGCATTCCGTGGCGCGACACGCGTCCGGTCGGCGGCGGCGCCTGGGCGCCGACGAACCCCGGTGCGGTCTCGCAGCCGCGCAGCATGCCGCAGCCGCGGGCCATGCAGCAGCAGCCGATGCAGCCGCGCATGCCGTCCACTCCTTCGACCCGTCGCGACGGCGGCCGGGCCTGGAAGGACGTCGAACGCTGAACGGAGTCTGGCCGGATGTTAAGGCCGGCCAGCCAGGACGCTGGATTTGGAATGGCGAGCACTTGCGTTCAGGCGGAAGTGACAGCAATCTACCGCTACTGACCGCTTACGTCGTATTTGGACGTTTTCGGTAAGCAAGGCTTCTATGTCGGCGCCTGGCGAGGAATCACGGATCCCCCCTGTTCCGTCCTTGTCAGGCGTCGGCGCCCATTCCCCCGGACTCCGGGGAAACACCCAAAGGCGCGCGTATCCACGCGCGCCTTTGCGTTTTTGATCAATGGCTTAGCTCGCCCTGCCGGCGCATGCCGCGGCGATTCGACCCAGTCGCCGGTCGTGCCGGCGCCGGGATGGCCCCGTTCGGGGACCCGAACGACAGGCAATAAAAAGGGGCCGAATGTCCCCCGACATTCGGCCCCCCAGCTTCCCCCGCGAGCGCTTGGCCAGCCCCTGTTCCAATTCCAGCCGGCGTCGAGCGCCTGCCCCGCAAGGTGCACTAAGTACCCAAGCATGAAGTGTGCCAAGCGCGGGTGAAGGCGGTCCGCCCCGGTCTGGCCTAAAATCCGCGTCCTGAGCGTCGCTTCCGACGACGGTGCGACCGTGGTGCCTTGAACCGATGAACGAATCCTTCTTCCAATACGACGTGATCGTGGTCGGCGGCGGCCATGCCGGCACCGAGGCCGCGCTGGCCTCGGCGCGCGCCGGCGCGCGCACCCTGCTGCTGACCCACTCGGTCGAGACGGTCGGCGCGATGAGCTGCAACCCGGCCATCGGCGGCATCGGCAAGGGCCACCTGGTCAAGGAGATCGACGCGCTCGGCGGGATCATGGCGCGCGCCGCCGACGCCGCCGGCATCCAGTGGCGCCGGCTCAACGCCAGCAAGGGCCCGGCGGTGCGGGCCACCCGCTGCCAGGCCGACCGCTCGCTGTACCGCAGCTTCATCCGCCGAGCGGTCGAGGCGCAGTCGAACCTGACCTTGTTCCAGGCCGCGGTCGACGATATCCAGTTCGACGCCGGCCGGGTCACCGGCGTGCTCACCCAGACCGGCCTGCGCTTCGCTGCGCCGGCGGTGGTGCTGACCGCCGGTACGTTCCTCGCCGGCAAGGTTCATGTCGGCCAGACCACCTATGCCGCCGGCCGCGCCGGCGACCCGCCGGCGATCGCCCTGGCCGCGCGCCTGCGTGAGGGCCCGTTCGTGGTCGACCGGCTCAAGACCGGCACGCCGCCGCGCATCGACGGCCGCAGCCTCGATTACTCGGTCATGGAAGAGCAGCCGGGCGACGATCCGCGTCCGGTGATGTCCTTCCTGGGCAGGCCGGCCGACCATCCGCGTCAGGTGTCGTGCTGGATCACCCACACCTCCGAGCGCGCCCACGAAATCATCCGCGGCGCGCTCGACCGCTCGCCGCTGTACACCGGGCAGATCGAAGGCATCGGCCCACGCTACTGCCCCTCGATCGAGGACAAGGTGGTGCGTTTCGCCGAGAAGGCCAGTCACCAGATATTCGTCGAGCCCGAAGGCCTGGACGTGGCCGAGATCTACCCGAACGGCATCTCGACCTCGCTGCCGTTCGACGTGCAGCTCGACCTGGTGCGCAGCATCCGCGGCTTCGAGCGCGCCCACATCACCCGCGCCGGCTATGCGATCGAGTACGACTTCTTCGATCCGCGCGGGCTGCAGTCGACCCTGGAGACCAAGGCCGTCGCCGGCCTGTTCTTCGCCGGCCAGATCAACGGCACCACCGGTTACGAGGAGGCCGCCGCGCAGGGCCTGCTGGCCGGCGTCAACGCAGCGCGTTTCGTCGCCGGCGCCGAGGGCTGGAGCCCGCGCCGCGACGAGGCCTACATCGGCGTGCTGGTCGACGACCTGATCACCCACGGCACCAGCGAGCCCTATCGCATGTTCACCTCGCGCGCCGAGTACCGGCTGCAGTTGCGCGAGGACAACGCCGACCTGCGCCTGACCGAGACCGGGCGCGGGCTCGGCCTGGTCGGCGAATCGCGCTGGGCCGCGTTCGCGCGCAAGCGCGAGGCGATCGAGCGCGAGAGCGCGCGCCTGGCCGCGGTGTGGGCGGCGCCGAACAACCCGCTCGGCCGCGAGATCGCCCAGACCCTCGGCATCGAGGTCAGCCGCGAAAGCAGCGCATGCGATCTGCTCAAGCGGCCCGAGATCAACTACGCCCAGCTGATGAGCGTGCCCTCGCTGGGTCCGGCGGTGGCCGAGCCCGAGGTCGCCGAGCAAGTCGAGATCGGGGTCAAGTACGCCGGTTACCTGGACCGCCAGCGCGGCGAGATCGAGCGCCAGCAGCGCAACGAGAGCACGCCGATCCCGGGCGAATTCGATTACGCCACGGTGCGCGGCCTGTCGGCGGAAGCGCAGCAGAAGCTGGAGCGAGTGCGCCCGCAGACCGTGGGCCAGGCCCAGCGCATCCCCGGCATGACCCCGGCGGCGATCTCGCTGCTGTTGGTGCATTTGACCCGGGCGCGGCGGGCCAGGGTGGCTTGAGGCTCTCTCGGGTCTCGGGTCTCGGGTCTCGGGACTCGCGACCGCAGAGGTTCCAGATACCGGAAGATCGGCTCTCGCTGTCCCCCGTTTGTAGAGGGGGCAGGGGGATTTGCCGTTGACGTTGCCGCTTTTGCTCTGCCTTCGTAGCAAGCGTTCAATACAGCTTGCGCTCGCTCTTCTCCGGCGGCGACCACTGATACAACCAGGTCTCGCTCAGCGCGCCGCTGGCATCCTTGAGGAACAGGCGCAGGTCGATCTGCTCGGTCGAGTCGCCCTGCGGCACCGCATCGAACATCACCCGGTAACCGCCGATCTCGTGCAGCGGTCGACACGACACGGTTTCCAGGCGGCCCCGGCCGATCTGCAGCACCGGTTCCACCGTCGCATTGCGCTTGGCCAGTTCGGCCAGCGGGCCGCCGGCGAAATCGACCGCGAAGCGCCAGGAAAAATAGTCGCGCTTGAAGCCGATGCGACCGCCCAGGCCGGTGCGCGTGGCCACGCAATGGGCGAGCTTCGGCGTCGCCGGCGGCATCGCGCCCCAGTACAGGCGGTAGCCGAACAGCAACTCCTGCCCGGGCTGCGGCTTGGCGCGCGGGTTCCAGAACGCGACGATGTTGTCGAAGGACTCGTCGACGGTAGGGATCTCGACCAACTGCACCGAACCCGCGCCCCAACCCTGCTTGGGTTCGACCCACAGGCAGGGGCGTTTCTCGTAGAACACGCCGTCGTCCTGGTAATGGTCGAAGTTGCGGTCGCGCTGCAGCAGGCCGAAGCCGCGCGGGTTGTCGTCGGCGAACATGTTGAAGCGCAGCTGCGTCGGATTGCACAGCGGGCGCCAGATCCACTCGCCGCTGCCGGTCCACATCGCCAGGCCGTCGGTGTCGTGGATCTCAGGGCGCCAGTCCCAGTCCATGCGGCGATCGTTCTCGCCGACCTGGTACATGCTGGTGCACGGGCCCAGGCCCATGCGCTCGATGGTCTTGCGCGGGTACAGCGCGCAATCGATGTCCATCAGCAGCACCTGGCCCGGCGTGATCGCGAAGCGGTAGGCGCCGGCGATGCTCGGCGAATCGAGCAGGGCGTAGATCACCAAGGTGTCCGATTGCGGACTCGGGCGTTCCAGCCAGTACGCGGTGAAATCGGGAAACTCTTCGGGGCGGCCGGTGCCGGTGTCGATCGCCAGGCCGCGCGCCGACTGGCCGTACTGGCCTTCGCCGCCGACCGCACGGAAATAGCTCGCGCCGAGGAAGGCGGCGAAGTCGCGCTCGGGGTCCTTGCGGGTGTTGAGGCGGAAGCCGGCGAAGCCCAGGTCGGCCGGCAGCGGCTTGCCGTCCAGGCCGCTGCGGGCGCGGTCGAACATCGCCGGGTCGTAGACGATCTCGCGCGCCTGGCCGCCGTCGACTTCGTACATGCGCACGGCCGACTTGAAGAACAGGCCGAGGTGGAAGAACTGGCCCAGGAAGCGGGTGTCGTCCTGCGCCCACAGGGCATGGTCGCGGCGGAAGCGGATCGACTGGTATTGGTCCCAGTTCATCGCCTCGACCGCGGGCGGCAGAGTGGTGCTGCGCGGCGCGTAGGCGCGTTCGGCCAGGGCGCGGGCCTGGCCCTTGAGCCCGGCGAAATCGAAGGGCCGGGCCGGGCCGAGCTGGGTCGTGCCGGGCGCGGCCCAGGCGAGCGCCGGCAACGGCAGACCGAGGGTGGCCAGGGTGCCGGCCGCGGATTTGAGGAATTGGCGTCGGATCATTGGGGAAGGCGACGTCGTGGCAACAGGACCGGGCATGCTAGCCAATCCCGATTGGACGTTGGTTATGGCGGCGTTGAGGCGGCGGTCGCGATGCCCGGCTTCCTCATCCGCCCGCGCGTCCGGCGCTGTTTCCGGCGTGCGGGAGCGGGTGGGGCGAGGGTTCCGGGGCCGTTGTTCCTGCACCAGCGGCGCACGAAAAGCCGCCCACCGCCGAAGCCTCTTAGAATATCGCCATGCTTCGACTCACCGACCTGCGATTGCCGCTGGACCACCCGGCCAGCGCCCTCACCGACGCCATCCTCGCCCGCCTCGGCATCGCCGCGGACGAACTGACCGGCTACACCATCGCCAAGCGCAGCTACGACGCGCGCAAGCGCGGCGGCATCGTGCTGATCTATTCGATCGACGTGGACACGCCGCGCGAGGCGGAGATCCTGCGGCGTTTCCAAGCCGCCGAGGCCGCCGAGGCCGCGGCGCCGGCGCACGCCAAGGGCAAGCCGGGCGCGGCCGACGCCGGCAAGGTGCTGCCGACCCCCGATACCGACTACAAGTTCGTCGCCCGCGCGCCCGAGGCGCTGCCGTTGCGGCCGATCGTGATCGGCATGGGTCCCTGCGGCCTGTTCGCCGGCCTGGTGCTGGCGCAGATGGGCTTCCGCCCGATCATCCTCGAGCGCGGCAAGGCGGTGCGCGAACGCACCGTCGACACCTTCGGCCTGTGGCGCAAGCGCGTGCTCAATCCGGAGTCGAACGTGCAGTTCGGCGAAGGCGGCGCCGGCACGTTTTCCGACGGCAAGCTCTACAGCCAGATCAGCGACAAGCTGCATCACGGCCGCAAGGTGCTGACCGAGTTCGTCAAGGCCGGCGCGCCGGAGGAAATCCTCTACGTCAGCAAGCCGCACATCGGCACCTTCCGCCTGGTCTCGATGGTCGAGAACATGCGCGAGACGATCGAGTCGCTCGGCGGCGAAATCCGTTTCTCGCAGCGGGTCGAGGACGTGCTGATCGAGGACGGGCGACTGCGCGGGTTGACCCTCGCCGACGGCGGCGAACTGCGCGCCGACCACGTCGTGTTCGCGGTCGGCCACAGCGCCCGCGACACGTTCGCGATGCTGCATTCGCGCGGCGTGTTCATGGAGGCCAAGCCGTTCTCGATCGGCTTCCGCATCGAACACCCGCAATCGCTGATCGACCGCGCCCGCTTCGGGCCGCAGGCCGGTCACGAGATACTCGGCGCCGCCGACTACAAGCTGGTGCATCACTGCCGCAACGGCCGTTCGGTCTACAGCTTCTGCATGTGCCCCGGTGGCACCGTGGTCGCGGCGGCGAGCGAACCCGGGCGCGTGGTCACCAACGGCATGAGCCAGTATTCGCGCAACGAACGCAACGCCAACGCCGCGATCGTGGTCGGCATCACCCCCGAGGACTACCGGGCCTACGACGACACCGCCGATAAAGGCCCCGGCAGCCCGCTGGCCGGCATCGCCCTGCAGCGGCATTGGGAGGCGCAGGCCTTCGTCCTGGGCGGCGGCGAATACGAAGCGCCGGGCCAGACCGTCGGCGATTTCCTGGCCGGGCGGCCCTCGACCGCGCTCGGCGCGGTGCAGCCCTCGTACACGCCCGGCGTGCGCCTGAGCGACCTCAGCGCCTCGCTGCCCGACTACGCGATCGCGGCGATACGCGAAGCCTTGCCGGCCTTCGACAGGCAGCTCAAGGGTTTCGCCATGCCCGACGCGATGCTGACCGGCGTCGAGACGCGCACCTCCTCGCCGGTGCGCATCACCCGCGGCCCCGACGGCCACAGCCTCAACACCCGCGGCCTGTTCCCGGCGGGCGAAGGCGCCGGCTATGCCGGTGGCATCCTGTCGGCGGCGGTGGACGGCATCAAGACCGCCGAAGCGGTGGCGATGAGCATCATGGCGGGCCTGGGGCGGGGCTGAGGCGGGCGTAGCTTCCAGCCGCAAGCCGTCGGCTAGAAGCCCTGAGCGCCCTGCCTGGGTCAAGCCTCGGGTGTTCGGCCGCGCCGAAGTAAAGCGGAGTCCGCCTGCGCGGGAACGGCGGCAGGTGCGCAGCGGGCACCCACCACCTATCCCACGATTGCTCATGCCTTGTGCGCAATCGGTCGACCGCGCCCCGCCGCCGGCGGCCATGCCGAATGGCAGGGGGCAGGGCGGGCGCGATGGGTAGGATGCGGGATCCCGTCCCGTGTTCGCGCCGCCGGAGTTCTCCATGGTCCGTCCGATCCACGCCGTCCTGCCTTTGCTGATCGCCGCGGCGCTGCCGTTCTCGAATGCGGGCGCCCAGACCGCCGCGCCGCGCGATGTGCCGTATCCCGGCCTGGTGCAGCTCGAGGTCGATGCGACCGACCTGGCGCGGCGCGTCATGCATGTGCGCCAGCGCCTGCCGGTCCAGGCCGGCGCGCTGACCTTGCTGTTTCCGCAGTGGATTCAGGGCAATCATTCGCCGACCGGCCCGATCGACAAGCTCGCCGGCCTGCGCATCCGCGGCAACGGCCAGGCCATCGCCTGGCAGCGCGACCCGTTCGACGTCTATGCCTTCAAGCTGGTCGTGCCCGAAGGCGTTGCCGAGCTGGAGTTGAGCTTCGACATGCTCACGCCCACCGGCGGCACGCCGGGCCGGGTGGTGATGACCGCCGACATGCTCAACGTGCAGTGGAACCAGGTCGCGCTGTACCCGGCCGGGTATTACGCGCGCGGCATCCAGATCGCGCCGACTCTGAAGCTGCCGCCCGGCTGGCAGGCCGGCACCGCGCTGGAACTCGAGGCGCGCGAGGGCGACCGACTGCGCTATCGCGCGGTGCCGTTCGACACCTTGCTCGACTCGCCGGTGTTCGCCGGCCGCCATTTCAAGCAGATCGATCTCGACCCGGGGGCGAAGACCCCGGTGCGGCTCAACCTGGTCGCCGACGCCGCCAAGTACCTGGAAGCCAAGCCCGAGCAGATCGAGTTGCATCGCCGGTTGGTCGGCCAGGCCTACAAGCTGTTCGGCTCGCGTCCGTTCGACCGCTACGAGTTCCTGCTCTCGCTGTCGGGCCAGATGAGCGGCATCGGCCTGGAGCATCACCGCTCCAGCGAGAACGGCGTCGACGTCGACTACTTCACCGGCTGGGACGGCGGCAGCGCGATCGGCCGCGATCTGCTCGCGCACGAGTTCACCCATTCCTGGAACGGCAAGTACCGGCGGCCGGCCGGGATCGCCGCGCCGAACTTCAACCAGCCGCTCAGCGACGGCCTGCTCTGGGTTTATGAAGGCCAGACCCAGTACTGGGGCTATGTACTGACCGTGCGCTCGGGCCTGTGGAAACCGGAGCTGGCGCGCGAGGCCTTGGCGCAAGTGGCGGCGCGCTACAGCAACGATCGCCCGGGCCTGGCCTGGCGCAGCCTGCAGGACACTACCTACGACCCGGTCATCGCCCAGCGCAAGCCGAAGTCGTATACGAGCTACCAGCTCAGCGAGGACTACTACAACGGCGGCCAGCTGGTGTGGCTGGCGGTCGACGCCAAGCTGCGCGCGCTCAGCGGCGACAAGCGCTCGCTCGACGATTTCGCCCGCGCCTTCTTCGCCGGCGAGAACGGCGACTACCGGGTCAGGCCCTACGAATTCGAAGACGTGGTCGCCGCGCTCGACGGCGTCGCCGCGTTCGACTGGGCCGGCTTCCTGCGCGAGCGCATCGACGGCCACGCGCCGCCGACCGACGGCCTGGCCGCGAGCGGTTGGAAGCTGGTGTTCACCGAGACGCCGGGCGAGTTCCAGAAGCTCGCCGAGGGCGAACGCAAGGCGGTCGATCTTACTTATTCGCTCGGCATGAGCGTGTCGAACGGCGACTCCTCGGTGGCCAGCGTGCGCTGGGACGGGCCGGCCTTCGACGCCGGCATCGCCCCGGGCAACGTCGTGCTCGCGGTCAACGGCTATGCGAGCAACGGCGAGCGGCTCAAGGACGCGGTCACCGCGGCCAAGGACGGTCGGCACCCGATCGAACTGCTGATCAAGAACGGCGACGCGATCAAGACCGTGCGCATCGACTACCGCGAGGGCCTCAAGTACCCGAAGCTCGAACGCATCGAAGGCACGCCCGACCGCCTGTCGAAGATCTACGCGCCGAAGTAAACCGGTATTTCAACCTCGCCGAACCTCAAGAGACCCGGACCATGTACGGATTGATCGGAAAGATGACCGCCGCCGCCGGCCAGCGCGATGCCCTGATCGCGATCCTGCTCGACGGCATCGACGCCATGCCCGGCTGTCTGAGCTACGTCGTCGCGCGCGACCCCAAGGACGCCGACGCGATCTGGATCAGCGAAGTCTGGGACAGCCGGGACAGCCATCGCGCCTCGCTGGCCTTGCCGTCGGTCCAGGCCGCGATCGCCAAGGCGAAGCCGATCATCGCCGGCTTCGACGAGCATCACGAGACCGAACCGGTCGGCGGGCACGGCCTGCGCGGCCTGCGCGGCTGAAGCCGGTCCGCTCACTCCTCGGGCGATGACGGAGTGTCCACCGTTGCGCGCCGCCGCCACAGCATGCTGCGCAATACCCCGTCGCGGCGGATCAGGCCGTGGTACAGCGCGGCGGCGCCGTGCAGCAGGATCAGGCCGAACAGCGAGTACGCCAGCAGCCGATGCAGCCCGCGCAGAACCGCGAACCAGTCGGCGTCGAACGGTGCGATCGCGGGCAGGCGCAGGGTTTCGCCGAGCATGACCGGGTAGCCGCCGGCCGAGAGCATCGCCCAGCCGACCAGCGGTAAGGCCAGCATCAGCGCGTACAACAGCCAGTGCGAAACCTGCGCGGCGATACGCTGCAGCGCGGGCAGGTCGGCCGGCAACGGCGGAGGCCTGCGCCACAGACGCAGGATCAAGCGCAACACCGCCAGAACCAGGATCGCCGCGCCGAGCGGCTTGTGCAGCGCGAGCAGCCAGCTGTGCCGCGCCGAGACGCTGGCGACCATGCCGACGCCGACGAACAGCATGCTCAGCACCATCGCCGCCATCAGCCAGTGCAGCACGCGCGCCGGCCACCAGAACAGTTCGGGATCGCGCTTCATCGGTGTGGCTCCTGTGAGCCAGCGGCGGCGCCGCCGGCGTGTTCTGCGGTGCGGCGGCGATAGGATTCGGCGTACGCCGACGAGCGCGCCGGCAGCAGCGGGTCGTCGGACGCAGCGATGCCCGCGGGCAGGATCAGCGGGTCGAAATTGAGGTCGCGGCAGGCGCCTTGTGCCTGCGGCTCGCTGCGTTCGAGCACCACGCGGCCGGCGTCGATCTCGCGCCGGTCCGGCGGCCAGACCCGGGTCGCGTCGGCGGTCGGGTCGCCGGGTGCGGCGAGAGTCACCAGCAAGCGCCACTGCAGCGGCCCGTGCGCGAGCCGCCGCTGCAGTTCGCCCTCGAGATAGTCCTCGGACGGCGTCGCCGGTACGGCGCCGTCGGGGCCGTTGTCGGCGGCGACGCGCCAGCGCACCGCATGACGCGCGCCGGCGGCGTCGACGAAGTAGAACGCGTTGAGGCCGTAATAGGTTTCGGTGGCGTAGCTCGGCGAGGGTTTGTGGTTCTTGGCCCAGGCGCGGAACGCTGCGGTTTCCGGGTGCGCGGCGAAGAACGCGGCCTGTCTGGCCGGATCGGGCTTGCCGGTCGCGGGGTCGGGCCGACCGGCCTGCAATTGCTGAAAGAACGCCTGCGGCGTGGCCACCGGAAACACCGGCATGCTGTTCATGCCGGTGCGCCATTGCTGGCCGTCGGCCTGGGTCAGGCTCAAGGCCAGGCTGCGGACCGGCACGCCGAAATCCGGTGCGTGCGGGTTGCCGCCGGGAATCGCGAAGCGGCCGACCAGGGGCGTGCGGCCGGGCGCGAACACGGCCGCTTTCGAGTACTTCGCGGCGGCGCCGTTGCTGTCGAAGTGGCCGATCACGCACACGCCCTTGGCGTGGTTGCGGCGATAGCCCGGGTGCAGACCGCCGTTGAGCTGCAGGCGGTCGACCAGGCCGCGCGAGGTGAGGCGCTGCGGACTCAGCCAGCCGCCGACATAGGCGAACGCGACGGCGGTGCCGGCCACGGCGGCGACGATCAGGGCCCAGCGCGCGAGCGCATGGGGCGGCCTGGCGGGGCGATGGACGGAGTCGGGGTTGGGGTCGGGGTTTGGGTTTGGGTTGGGGTTGGGCGGCGGTGCGGCGGGCGGGTGGGACGGAGACATGGCGGCGCTCGGGTCGGGAATCTTGGGGTACGACGCACCGCGGCGAGGTTTATTCCCCAGACCGGGGAATAAACTGCGGCCAGCGGCGTCTTGCTTAGCGATTCCCCGACCCGCGTTCCCGGACCGCTCATGCCCGCCAGCGACCTCGACAGCGCCCTGCGCGAACAACTGCCGTCCCTGCGACGGTTCGCGCGCTGGCTCGCGCGCGATCCGCACGCCGCCGACGACCTGGTCCAGGCGGCGATGGAACGGGCGATCCTCGGCTGGGGCCGGCGCCGCGACGAGCAGGCGCTGCGGCCGTGGCTGTTCGCGATCGTGTACCGCCAGTTCCTCGACGGCCAACGCCGCGCACAACGCTATGCCGGCGTGTTGTCGAGGCTCGGCCTCTCCCACGACAGCCAACCTTCGGCCGAGCGCGAAGTCCTCGCGCGTTCGACCCTGGAAGCGATGCAACGCCTGTCGGTCGAGCAACGCAGCTTGTTGTTGTGGGTCTCGGTCGAGGGGCTCAGCTATCAGGAGGTCGCCGACATTCTGCAGGTGCCGATCGGCACGGTGATGTCGCGTCTGTCGCGCGCTCGCGAAGCCTTGCGCCGGCTCAGCGACGGCGAAACCCCGGCCGCGCCGCTGAGATTGTTGAAGCCCGCCACCGCAACCAAGTCTTCCCCATGAACACGACGCCGAGCGAACACGACCTCCATGCCTACGTCGATGGGCGCCTCGGCGGCGAACGCCGCGCCGTGGTCGAGGACTGGCTTGCGCGCCATCCCGAACGCGCGGCCGAGGTCCAGGCTTGGCAGCGCGACGCACAGCTGCTGCGCGCGGCCCTGCACGGGGAGGCGGAAACGGTGCCGGCCGCGCTCGACCCGACGCGCCTGCGCGCCGGTCTCGCGCGTCGGCGCCGCGCGCGCTATGCGATGGCGGCGACGGTGCTGTTGAGCCTCGGGGTCGGCGGCATCGGCGGCTGGCAGATGCGCGCATGGCGCAGCCAGGAATTCGCCGCCGCCGCGCCGGCGGCGTACGCCACGGCGAAGCCGATGGGCGATGCGCTCGAAGCGCACCGTCTGTTCGCCGCGCGTTTCGATCTGCGCCCCGACCAGCCGGCGCACGGCGACGACCTGCAGGGCTGGCTGGACGCCCGTTTCCGCGAGCCGATGCGCCTGCCCGACCTGAGCGGCGCCGGTTTCCGCCAGGTCGGCGCGCGCCTGCTCGCGACTGAACAGGGCGCCGCGGCCCTGGTCGTCTACCAGGACGCCGGCGGTAACGCGATCAGCTTCTATATCCGGCCGCCGGGCCCCCGCCGCCACCTGCTGCCGCGCGGCGACCGCCGCGACGGCGACCTGCTCGCGCAGTACTGGTCGCGCGGGGGGTACAACTATGCGATGGTGAGCCGTGGGGAATCGGCGGATGTCGTCAGGCGCGCGCTGGATGGCGCGATCTGACAGAACTCAGGAAAGGCGATGACGATGAGCTCTACGGACATGCAGGACACGCGCAACGAGTTCGGAACCTTTTTGCGCTCGTTGGCGGAAGGCATGGCGACGCAGCAGGACTGGCGCCGCTTCATGATCGCCCAGTATCACGACCCGGCCCTGGAAGCGGCGCGCGTCGAACTGGTGCGGGCCGCGCAGCACGGCTCGGAGATGCCGACCGAGTCGGCCAAGGTGCAGGACCTGGCGAGCGAGATCGATCGCCGCCTCAGCAGTTGAAACAGCGCAGGCCTCGATCGGCGCGATGAAGTTCGCGCGCAACGAAAAGCCCCGCATGCGGGGCTTTTCGTTTCATGCCGGCGGCGCTCAGGCCGCCTGCACGATCCGCAAGGGGTTGCGGTATTCCTTGAGCAACTCGGCCTCGCGTTCCTTCGCCTTGTGCAGGTGCGCTTCCTTGACGTGACCATAGCCGCGGATGTGCTCGGGGATGCTGGCGATCTCGGCGGCGAGGTCGACGTTGCCGCCGTCCAGGGTCGCCAGCAGGCCGGTCACGGTCTGCTCGTAGTCGGCGATCAGCCGGCGCTCCATCTTGCGCTCTTCGGTGTAGCCGAAGATGTCGAGCTTGCTGCCGCGCAGCTTGCGCAACTTCGCCATCCACTTGAATGCGGTGAACACCCAGGGGCCGAATTCCTGCTTGATCAATCGGCCTTGCTCGTCCTTCTTGGCGAGCAGCGGCGGCGCGAGGTGGAACTTGAGCTTGTAGTCGCCGTCGAACTGCTGCTCCAGCTTGCGCTGGAAATCGCCGCTGGTGTACAGGCGCGCCACTTCGTACTCGTCCTTGTAGGCCATCAGCTTGAACGAGTACCGCGCCACCGCCTCGGCCAGGTCGGTCGAACCCGGCGCTTTGGCCTGCTCGGCCGCGCGCACCTTGGCGACGAAGTCGGCGTAGCGCCTGGCGTAGGCGGCGTCCTGATACTCGGTCAGGAAAGCGACGCGGCGCGAGATCAACTCGTCGAGCGAACGCGACAGGCGCAGATCGTCGAGCGGCAGGAAGGCGACGTTGTCGCTGTCGGCCTGCGCCGGCACGTGACGCAGCTCGTCGCCGTTGCGGGTCGCGCGCGGCGCCGAAGTCGCGCCCCATTCCTTGCCTTCCCACTGGCCCGGAGCCAGATGCGGCAGATCGTGCGGCGTCGCTTCGGCGACGGTCGGCGCATTGCGCACCAGGCCGGCGGCTTCGGCGACCGTTTTCGGGTCGATCGCGGCCAGGCGACCCCAGGCGAAGGCGGTCTTGTTCATCTCGATCGCGGCGCCGTTGAGTTCGATCGCGCGCATCAGCGCCGCGAACGAAATCGGCACCAGCGCGCGTTGCCAGGCGTAGCCGAGGATGAACAGGTTGGTGGCGATGGCGTCGCCGAGCAGGGCGGTGGCGAGCTGGGTCGCGTCGACCAGCAAAGGCTCGGCGCCGCCCAGGGCCTGGCGCACCGCGGCGACGATGTCGGTGGCCGGGAACTGCATGTCCGGGCGGGTGGTGAAGGTGCCCGGCATCGCCTCGTAGGTGTTGAGCACGACCGCGCTGCGGCCGGCGCGCACCTTCGACAGCGCCCAGTAGTCGTTGACCACGACCATGTCGCAGCCGAGCACCAGGTCGGCCTCGCCGGCGGCGATGCGCACGGCGTGGATGTCGGCCGGGGTCTTGGCGATGCGGATGTGGGTGGTGACCGCGCCGCCCTTCTGCGCCAGGCCGGTCTGGTCGAGCACGCTCGCACCCTTTCCTTCCAGATGGCCGGCCATGCCGAGCAGGGCGCCGATGGTGACCACGCCGGTGCCGCCGACGCCGGTGATGAGGATGTTCCAGGGCGTGTCGAGCGCCGGCAACTGCGGCGCCGGCAGGTCCTGCAGGCGGTCCTTGGCCGAAGAACCCTTCTTCTTTTTCAGCCCGCCGCCTTCGACGGTGACGAAGCTCGGGCAGAAGCCGTTGACGCAGCTGTAGTCCTTGTTGCAGTTGGACTGGTCGATCTCGCGCTTGCGCCCGAACTCGGTTTCCTTCGGCAGCACCGACACGCAGAACGACTTCTTGCCGCAGTCGCCGCAGCCTTCGCAGACCAGGGTGTTGACCATGACCCGCTTCTGCGGATCGACCATCTTGCCGCGCTTGCGGCGACGGCGCTTCTCGGTCGCGCAGGTCTGGTCGAAGATCAGCACGCTGGTGCCCTTGACCTCGCGCAGGCGCTTTTGTACCGCGTCGAGCTCCTTGCGGTCGTAGAACTCGACCTCGCTCGGGAACAGCTCGCGCTTGTTCCACTTGGCGATGTCGTCCGACAGCAGGACGATGGTCTGCACGCCTTCCGAGCGCACCTGGTGGGCGATCTGCGGCACCGACAGGGTGCCGTCGACCGGCTGGCCGCCGGTCATCGCGACCGCGTCGTTGTAGAGGATCTTGTAGGTGATGTTGACGCCGGCCGCGACCGACTGGCGGATCGCCAGCGAACCGCTGTGGAAATAGGTGCCGTCGCCGAGGTTCTGGAACACGTGCTCGGTGTCGGTGAAGGCCGACTGGCCGCACCAGGTCACGCCTTCGCCGCCCATCTGGGTGAAGGTGTTGGTCTCGCGGTCCATCCACGTGACCATGTAGTGGCAGCCGATGCCGCCGAGCGCGCGCGAGCCTTCCGGCACCACCGTCGAGGTGTTGTGCGGGCAGCCCGAGCAGTAATGCGGCACGCGCGGGAACGAGGCGCGCGGCAGGGCCAGCTCGCTTTCCTTCTCGTCCATCCAGCGCAGCACGTTCTCCATGTGCTCGGAGTTGTGGAAGCGCTGGATGCGGCGCGCGATCACGCCGGCGATGCGCGCCGGGGTCAGCTCGCCGGTCGAGGGCAGGATCCACTCGCCGTTCTCGTCGTACTTGCCGACGATCGACGGACGGCGTTCGCCGTCCCAGTTGTACATCGACTCCTTCATCTGGCTTTCGATGAAGGCGTGCTTCTCCTCGACCACCAGGATGTCGTCGAGGCCGCGCGCGAACGCGCGCAGGCCGACCGGCTCCAGCGGCCAGGTCATGCCGACCTTGTACACGCGGATGCCGAGTTCGGAGCAGGCGCGCGCGTCCAGGCCGAGGTATTCCAGGGCCTGCAGGACGTCGAGATAACTCTTGCCGGTGGTGATGATGCCCAGGCGCGCGTTCGGCGAGTCGATCACCGTGCGGTCGATGCCGTTGGCGCGGGCGAAGGCCTGCGCGGCCTTGACCGCGTACTGGTGCAGGCGCATTTCCTGGTCCATCGGCGGGTCGGGCCAGCGGATGCTCAGGCCGCCCGGCGGCATCACGAAGTCGTCCGGGGTGACGATGTTCAGCGCCAGCGGATTGACGTCGACCGAGGCCGAGGACTCGACCGTCTCGGCGATGGTCTTGAAGCCGACCCAGCGCCCGGTGAAGCGCGACATGGCCCAGCCGATCAGGCCCATGTCGAGGATGTCCTGTACGCCGGCCGGGTTCAGGATCGGCATCATCGCGCTGGTGAACTCGCCTTCCGAGCCGTGCGGCAGGGTCGAGGAGCGGCAGGCGTGGTCGTCCGCGGCCAGGGCCAGGACGCCGCCGTACTTGCTGGTGCCGGCGGCGTTGGCGTGCTTGAACACGTCGCCGGTGCGGTCCACGCCCGGGCCCTTGCCGTACCACATGCCGTAGACGCCCTCGACCTTAGCGCCGGGGAACAGATTGGTCTGCTGGGTGCCCCAGACCATGGTCGCGCCGAGGTCCTCGTTGAGGCCCGGAGTGAACTTCACCCCCGAGGCTTCCAGGTACTTGCGCGCGCGCCACAGTTCCAGGTCGAAACCGCCCAGCGGCGAGCCGCGGTAGCCGGAGATGAAGCCGGCGGTGTTGAGGCCGGCGGCCTGGTCGCGCAAACGCTGCATCAGCGGCAGGCGCACCAGCGCCTGCACGCCGCTCAGGTAGATGCGGCCTTCCTGACGGGTGTACTTGTGATCGAGCGAATAGTCTGGGTCGAGGACGCTGTTGGTCAGGTCTGTATTCGCCGACGAAGGCGAGCTGAGTTCTGCGGTGCTGGTCATGGGCGGGCTCTCGCGGCGGTGCCGCGGGTTGGCTGGCGGGGCGGGACGGCATCCCGGCCGGGACGGCGGCGGCGCGCCGGGGCCCGAGCAAAGACTCGGAATTATAGCCTTTGGGCGGAATCGGGCCGGCAGATGCGCCAGTCATCACGCAGGAAGCCGGCGCCAGCGGCTGAATACGCGCGCCCGTACCGCGGCGGATCGTGCCCGCGCCGGGCGGTGGGGGCCGGCAGATGCGCAGCATTCGCCGTTTTGTTCACGCGGCCGGCCAAGGCCGGACGGCGCTCTGGCCGCCGCGTGCCGTGCGGTCGAGCCGCGCGTCGCGCAGGTAGAGTGCGCGCATGACCGCCTTCGACCAAGTCGTCCTGACCACGCAGCGTCTGTCGTTGCGGCCGCTCGTCGACGCCGACGCCGGCGCTCTGATGGCGATCTACGGCGATCCCGAAGTGATGCGTTACGGCAGTTCGCCGCCCTGGGACTCGATCGAGAAAGCCGAGGCCCGGATCGCCCGCGACCGCGAGGCGATGGCCGCCGGCCGCTACCTCTGCCTCGGCTTGCAGCGCCGCGACGACGGCGCCCTGATCGGCACCTGCACCCTGTTCAATCTCGACCCGCCGTGCCGCCGCGCCGAAATCGGCTACGCCTTGGCCGTGTCGGCCTGGTCGCGCGGCTACATCAGCGAAGCCCTGCCGGCGCTGATCGACTACGGTTTCGAGGCGATGGACCTCAACCGCATCGAAGCCGACATTGACCCGCGCAACACCGCCTCCATCCACAGCATCGAGCGCCAGGGCTTCGTCCGCGAAGGCTACCTGCGCGAACGCTGGATCGTGGAAGGCGTGGTGTCGGACACCGCCTTATATGCGCTGTTGCGCAGCGATTGGCGGGCGCATCGGCGCAAGACCGCCCCAGAGTAGGAGCGACGCAAGTCGCGACCGCTGAACTTCGGCTCGCTGCGCTGCTTGGGCCAAACCCTGGTTGTTGCTGTTGTCGTGCGCAGCCCCGCAGACGCCGCAAGATCGTCATGACGCGGTCGCGGCTTGCGCCGCTCCTACCCTGGCGCAAGCACGTCGCTCCGATGATGACGACAGCCTCGTCATACTGCGCATCCAGCATCGCGACTCACCTCGCTCCTGCAGGGGTAGATTGGTAGCGACACACGGATGCGGTAGCCCCCAGGGCAAGCCGCGACCGCGCCGATTCGGTCTCGCGACGTACCCAGCCCGACCGATCTAGAAGCGAGGCAAACCACGACCCATCGCGTCGCCGTGCGCCGCATCCGGCATTCCATGGAACCTGCATCCATCCCGCCCCCGCCTATGTTTAGATGGCGGTCTCGGCGGCAATGCATGAATGCAGGAGATCGTCCCGATGGCACCGTCTCAGTCCAGCAACCGGCGCACTGTCGCCGCCTACGAAAAATGCGCGCACGACTATGCCGCCTCGGTGTCGTCGCAGCCGTCGGCCGCGGCGGCGGAGGCGTTGCGGCGGTTCGCCGAGGCCTTGCCGTCCGGCGAGGGGGTGCTGGAGATCGGGTCGGGGCCCGGCTGGGATGCGGATTTCCTCGAGGCGCTTGCGGTACCGGTGCGCCGCACCGACGTGACCCAGGCCTTCTGCGACTTCCAGGCCCTGCGCGGTCGGCGGGCCGAGGTCTTCGATCTGCTCACCGACGAGATCGAGGGCCGCCATGCGGGCATCGCGATGCTGTGCGTGCTGCAGCATTTCGAACGCGCCGACATCGACGGCGTGTTGCGCAAGCTGGCCCAGGCCCTGGTTGCGGACGGAGCCTTGCTGCTGTCGTACCCGATGGGCGAAGACGAGTTCTGGGAGCACGGCGACTCGGGCGACTATCGGGTGGTGCGCTGGTCGGCAGCAGGACTGGACCAGCGTCTGCGGCAGGCAGGTTTCATGGTCGGCTGGGAGTCGCGCTTCGACGGCCGGGACGGTCCCTGGCGCAGCGTGCTCGCGCGGAGGACGGCATGAGCCGGCGCGCCTGGTGGCTGTTCCTCGCCTTGGGAGTGATCTGGGGCGTGCCCTACCTGCTGATCCGGGTCGCGGTGGCCGACGTGTCGCCGGTCACGGTCGCGTTCGGACGCACGCTCATCGGCGCGGCGCTGTTGCTGCCGATCGCGGCCGCGCGCGGCGAGTTGCGGCCGCTGCTGTCCCATTGGCGGCCCTTACTCGCGTTCACCCTGGTCGAGATCAGCATCCCGTGGTGGCTGCTCGGCTATGCCGAGACCCGCATCAACAGTTCGACCGCCGGTCTGTTGATCGCCACGGTTCCGGTGATGACCGCCGGCCTGATGGCCATCGGCGGGCACGAGAAGCTGGACGGGCGCCGGCTGCTGGGCCTCGGCGTCGGCCTGGCGGGCGTGGCGGCCCTGGTGGGCCTGGACATCGACGTTTCCAACCGCTGGGCGATGGCTGCCGCATTGGCGACCGCACTGGGCTACGCGCTCGGCCCGATCATCATCAGCCGTTACCTATCGAACGTGCCGCCCCTGGGCGTCATCGCCGCATCGCTGGCGTTGGCGGCGCTGGCTTATACGCCGTTCGCGCTCGGCGCCTGGCCGGCGCAGATCACGGTGCGGGCGGCCGGGTCGATAGCGATCCTGGGCGTGATCTGCACCGCGCTGGCGTTCCTGCTGTTCTTCGCACTGATCGCCGAAGCGGGCCCGGCCCGCGCCACCGTCATCACCTATCTCAATCCGCTGGTGGCCTTGCTGTTGGGCGTGACCTTGCTGGACGAGCCGCTCACCTACGGCATGTGCGCCGGCTTCGTGCTGGTGCTGCTGGGTTCGTTCCTGGCGACGACGCGCAGCTCGCCGGCCGAGCCGGCGCGCGCCGATCCGTCCGGCAGCGCGACCAAACAGTGCGATTGAGAGACGTCATCGTCGAACGCACCGCCGACACGCCGCGCCGCAGCCCGCATTCGCAATCGTGCGGGCGGGCCGGGCTCAGGCCAATCCGCCGATCCAGCTGCCCGTGACCCGCAACTCGTCGTTCAAGGTGACCAAATCGGCGCGATACCCCGGCGCGATGCGTCCCAACTCATGGCCCAGGCCGAGGAACTCGGCCGGATAAGTCGAGGCCATGCGGCAGGCTTCGTCGAGCGGCAGGCCCAGGCGCCGCACGGTGTTGCGCACCGCGCTGGCCATGTCGAGCGCGGAGCCGGCGAGGGTGCCGGCGGCGGTGGTGCATTTGCCGTCGCGGCAGGTCATGGTTTCGCCGTAGAGGACGAAATCTTCCTGCGTGCCGCCGACCGGCGGCATCGCGTCGGTCACCAGCATGATCTTGCCGCGCGGTTTGGCGGCGATGGCGATGCGCAGCGAGGCGTCGTGGACGTGTTCGCCGTCGACGATCACGCCGCACCAGCTGTTCGGGTCCTCGATGCAGGCGCCGACGCCGCCGGGTTCGCGGCTGCCGAGCGGGGTCATCGCGTTGAACAGATGGGTCACGCCGCGCACGCCATGGGCGAAGGCGTCGCGCAGGCGCTCGTAGTCGGCGGCGGTGTGGCCGGCGCAGACCAGCACGCCGCGCGCGGCGAGCGCTTCCAGGCCGGCGTTGCTGAAGCGTTCGGGCGCGAGCGTAAGCATGGTCTTGCCGACGCCGAGCGAGGCGATCCGGTCGAGTTCGCCCTCGCTCGGGGTGTGGAATTTGTCCGGGTTGTGCACGCCCTTGCGCGCCGGCGCCAGGTAGGGGCCCTCGAGGTGGATGCCGAGGATGCCCAGCACGCCTTGCTGGATCGCTTCGCGCACCGCGTCGATCGCCGCGACCATCACCTCGACGTCGTCGCTGATCAGGGTCGGCATCATTCCGGTGGTGCCGTACTGGCGGTGGGCCTGGGCGATGCGGCGGATGCCGTCGACGGTGGGCGTGTCGTTGAGCAGCACGTCGCCGCCGCCGTTGACCTGGGTGTCGATGAAGCCCGGCACCAAATATTGGCCGTGCAGGTCCACCGCTTGCGCGCCGCTCGGCGCCGGCCCCGGCACCACCGCGACGATGTGGCCTTCCTCGACGATGACGCTCAGGTCGGACTCGAAGCCGCGCTCGCTGAGCACGCGGCCATTGACGAAGGCGGTGACGGACATGCGGGGCCTCAGACGGTTTCGGTGACTTTGTTCAGATGCGGCGGCAGGTCCGGGTTATGCCCGCGCGCCACCGACAAGGCGTTGACCGCCTTGTAGAAACTCGCGACGGTCAGCAGCGGCGTCAACGCCGGATGCACCGAGCGTGCGGTCGGCAACACATCGCCGCCGGGCACGCCCGGCGCGGCGAGCCACACCGGCGCGCCGCGGGCGCGGAACTCGCGCGCCACCGCGACGGTGCCGTCGCCGGTGCCGTCGTCCTGGGCGAAGGCCAGCACCGGAAAGCCGGGGCCGACGATCGCCATCGGGCCGTGTCGCACTTCCGCGCTGCTGAAGGCTTCGGCGTGCAGGCTGCAGGTTTCCTTGAACTTGAGCGCGGCTTCCTGCGCTGCGCCGAGACCGAGGCCGCGACCGACCACGAACAGGTTGTGCGCGTCGACCAGGCCGTCGACCAGCGGCGACCAATCCTGGCGCCAGGCCTCGCCCAGCGCATCGGGCAGGGCATGCACGGCATTGAACAGGGCGGCGTCGCTGCTCCAGCGCGCGGTCAGCTGCAGCAAGGCGGCCAGCGAGCACAGATAGCTCTTGGTCGCCGCGACGCTGGTTTCCGGGCCGGCGTGCAGGCCGAGCACGGTGTCGGCGATCCGCGCCAGCGGCGAGTCGGTCACGTTGACCAGGGCGACGACGTGGGCGCCGGCGGCCTTGGCGATCTCGGCGTTGCGCACCAGGTCCGGGCTCTTGCCCGATTGCGAGACGGTCACGAACAGGGCGCCGTCGAGCTTGGGCTGGATCGCGTAGACCGAGCCGACCGAGGGCGAGGCCGAGGCGGTCACCAGGCCGAGCTGGGTCTCGAACAAATACTTGCCGTAAGTGGCGGCGTGATCGGAGCTGCCGCGCGCGCAGGTGACGATGAAGCGCGGCGGCTGTTTCTGCAGGCGTTCGGCGAGGTCGTCGACGATGTCGGCGTTGGCGGCGAACTGGCGGGCGACGGCCTCGCCGGCTTCCTGCGCTTCGGCGTACATGCGCGTACTGGTGGCGTCGAGCAGGGTGTCTGTGGTCACGGCGTGGGTTCGCTCTGCAGTTCGGCGACGAAGTCGTAGGCGTCGCCGCGGTAGAAGGATCGGGTGAACTCGACGACGCGGCCGTCGTCGAGGAAGGTGCGGCGTTCGATGAACAAGCCGGGGGCGCCTTCGGGCAGGTTCATCAGGCGCGCCTGTTCGGCGTCGAAGGCGATAGCGCGCAGGCGCTGCAGGGCGCGGGCCGGCCGGATGCCGAGCTTGGCGAAGGCCTCGTACAGCGAGTTCTCGACGAAATCGGGATGCGCGATCACCGAGGCCGGCACCACCGTGCGTTCGAGCGCAAGCGCCACGCCGTCGGCGGTGCGCAGGCGGTAGTAGCGAATCACCCCGGCGCCCGGCGACAGGTTCAGGGCCATCGCTTCTTCCGGGGTGACCTCGCCGAGGCCGCGTTCGAGGAAGGTCGAGCGCGGGTCGAGCCCGCGCGCGCGCAGGTCGTCGGTGAAGCTGGTCAGGCGCGAGAACGATTTGACGATGCGTTCGGCGACGAAGGTGCCGGCGCCCTGGCGCTGCACCAGCAAGCCGTCGGCGACCAGGCCGGCGATGGCCTTGCGCACGGTCACCCGCGACAGGTCGAGCAGCTTGCCGAGTTCGCGCTCGCCCGGCAGGGCCTGGCCGGCGGTCAGTTCGCCGTTTTCGATCGCGTGCTGCAGCGACCGGCGCAGGTGCTGATAGGCCGGCGCGCGTCGGGCGTCGCTCTGGCGGCGGAACTCGCTGACCAAATAGGGCTGCATGGCAAAAAGATACCAGTCGCAGACCACTGGCGGCAACAAGTGTCTGATATGCCTGCGTAAATGATTGAAAATTGGCTAATTTGTCGAAGTGGTATCTTACTGGTATCTTTACTGGTATGGTTCCTTACGAGACCTGTCCGAGCCCGCCCATGAGTGTCTACTCCGTGCCGACCCCCTCCCACGCCCCGCATCTGGCGCCGCTGGCCCCGTTCGACCTGGTGATCTTCGGCGGTACCGGCGACCTCGCGCTGCGCAAACTCCTGCCCGCCTTGTTCCACCGCTATGTCGACGGCCAGATCGTCGCCGGCACCCGCATCGTCGCGATCGCCCGCGACGAGCGCAGCGACGAGGACTATCGCGGCAAGATCCGCGAGGCGCTGCTCGACTTCGCCGGCGAGCAGGCGCGCGACGGCGAGGCGCTGGCGGGCTTCCTGGCGCTGTTGTCCTACCGCCGCCTCGATCTCAGCTCCGATGCCGGCTGGCCCGAGTTCGCCGCCGAGTTCCCCGACCAGGAGCGCGTCCGCGTGTTCTACCTCGCGGTCGGCCCGGACTTGTTCGGCGTGGTCGGCGACCGCCTGCACTCGCACGGCCTGGTCGGGCCGAAGACCCGCGTGGTGGTCGAGAAGCCGCTCGGCAAGGACGGCGTCAGCGCCGACGCGATCAACGACGCGCTCGGCCGGGTGTTCGCCGAAACCCAGATTTTCCGCATCGACCATTACCTCGGTAAGGAAACGGTGCAGAACCTGACCGCGTTGCGCTTCGGCAACGCCTTGTTCGAGCCGCTGTGGAAGGCCGAACACATCGATCACGTGCAGATCACCGTCGCCGAGACCGTCGGCGTGGAATCGCGCGCGCCGTACTACGACAAGTCCGGCGCACTGCGCGACATGGTCCAGAACCATCTGCTGCAGCTGCTGTGCCTGGTCGCGATGGAGCCGCCGTCCTCGCTCGCCGCCGACGCGATCCGCGACGAAAAGCTCAAAGTGCTGCGTGCCCTGCGTCCGATCGAGAACGGCAACGCCGCGCAGTCCACCGTGCGCGGCCAGTACAAGGCCGGCGCGGTCGAAGGCCGCGCGGTGCCGGGATATGCGCAGGAACTCGGCGCGCAGTCGCTCACCGAGACCTTCGTCGCGATCAAGGCCGAAGTGAAGAACTGGCGCTGGGCCGGGGTGCCGTTCTACCTGCGCACCGGCAAGCGCCTGGCCGAGCGTTCGTCCGAGATCGTGGTGACCTTCCGCCAGGTGCCGCACTCGATCTTCGAAGACCTCACCGAGCAGGACCCGTCCAGCCGCCTGGCGCCGAACAAGCTGGTGCTGCGCCTGCAGCCCGACGAGGGCGTGAAGCTGTGGCTGATGAACAAGGTGCCGGGCCCGGGCGGCCTGCGCCTGCGCCACGTGCCGCTGGACATGAGTTTCGCCGCGGCCTTCGGCGGGCGCCAGGCCGATGCCTACGAGCGCCTGTTGATGGACGTGGTGCGCGGCAATCCGATGCTGTTCATGCGCCGCGACGAAGTCGACGCGGCCTGGAAGTGGATCGATCCGATCCGCGCCGCCTGGGCCGCGAGCGCCGACGCGCCGCGCCCGTACACCGCCGGCAGCTGGGGCCCGAGCGCCGCAGTGGCCTTGATCGAACGCGATGGGAGGACCTGGCATGAAGATGCAGGCTGAGCGACTGAAAGTGATCGAACCCTTGCCCCTGCCGTTGCACGAGCGCTTGTTCGACGATGGCGAACAGTTGGCGCAAGCCCTGGCGAAACAGGTCGCCGCGGATCTGCGCGGCGCGCTCGCGCGCCACGGCGAGGCCTGCATCGCGCTGTCCGGCGGCAATACCCCGAAGCGCTTCTTCCAGGCCCTGTCGACCCAGACCCTGGACTGGGCGCGGGTGACGGTGCTGCCGATCGACGAGCGCTGGCTGCCGCCGGAGCATCCGCGTTCGAACGAGCGCCTGCTGCGCGAATATCTGTTGCGGCACAACGCCGCGGTCGCGCGCCTGTTGCCGCTGTACCGCCCGACCGAAACGCCGGAGGCGGCGCTGATGCCGGTGCTGACCAAGATCGCCAATGAAGGCCTGCCGCTCGACGTCGCGGTGCTCGGCATGGGCGACGACGGCCACGTGGCCTCGTTGTTCCCCGATCTGGGCTACGACAACCCGGCCCTGCGCGAAATCGGCCTGCAGCCGCGCGGCCGCGCGCCGGTGATGTCGATCCGCACCGCGGCGATGCCGGAACCGCGCATGACCCTGACCCTGAGCGCGATCTTCACCGCGCCGGCGCTGTACCTGCACATCGAAGGCGAGAAGAAGCGCGCGGTGCTCGACGGCGCCCAGCGCGACCCGCGCAGCACCCTGCCGATCCGCTCGGTGCTGACCGGCGCACCGGCGACGCCGACCCTGTACTGGAGCCCGTGAGCCTTCGCGTGCCATCGATCGTTACGAACTACGATTCTTGGTTCCTAGTTCCTAGTTCCTAGTTCCGAGCCCTGAGCCCTGAGCCCCGAGCCCCGAATCCCGAATCCCGAATCCCGAATCCCGAATCCCGAATCCCGAATCCCGAATCCCGAATCCCGAGTCCCGAGTCCCGAGTCCCGGACCCGCCCGAACCCGCACGATCTCTCCCGCTCCACCCTTGGAGTCCGCAGCATTCTTGGACTCCGCAGACAGCCAGGCCCAGGCTCCCTCCCCTCCCAAGCTCAGGCCTTTGCTGTCGCCCCCTTCCACGGGGGCCGCGTCGCATCGCGACGCTGGGGGATTTGCTTTTGCCTCGTCTTCTCGGGAAGGTGTAGGCGGAGCGAATCCCCCTCACCCTCTTTTCGAAGGGGGGACTGTTCGGCCTCTTTCGCCAGTGCCCCGCACTCATCGAGTACCCGTGAATACCCATCTACATCCCGTCGTCGCGCAAGTCACGCACCGCATCCAGGAACGCAGCCGCGCGCGCCGCAATGCTTATCTCGCCCGCATCGACGCGGCGTTGAGCAGCGGCCCGCAACGCCGGCGCCTGTCCTGCGGCAATCTCGCCCACGGTTTCGCCGCCTGCGCGCCCGGCGACAAGAGCGCGCTGCGCTCGGGCTACGCGCCCAACCTGGGCATCGTCACCTCGTTCAACGACATGCTGTCGGCGCACCAGCCGCTGGAGCGGTTTCCGGACCTGCTCAAGGCCGCCGCGCGCGAAGCCGGCGCGACCGCGCAGGTCGCCGGCGGCGTGCCGGCGATGTGCGACGGCGTCACCCAGGGCCGCGAAGGCATGGAGCTGTCGCTGTTCTCGCGCGACGTCATCGCCATGTCGACCGCGATCGCGCTCTCGCACGACATGTTCGACGCCGCGCTGTACCTGGGCGTGTGCGACAAGATCGTGCCGGGGCTGCTGATCGGCGCGTTGCACTTCGGCCACCTGCCGGGCATCTTCGTGCCGGCCGGGCCGATGACCTCGGGCCTGCCGAACGACGAGAAGTCGCGGGTGCGCCAGCGCTATGCCACCGGCGAGGCCTCGCGCGAGGAACTGCTCGAAGCCGAAGCGCGCAGCTACCACGGTCCCGGCACCTGCACCTTCTACGGCACCGCCAACTCCAACCAGATGCTGATGGAGCTGATGGGCCTGCATCTGCCGGGCTCGAGTTTCGTCCATCCGAACACGCCGCTGCGCGATGCGCTGACCGCGCAGGCCGCGCACCGCGCCGCGCAAATTACCGCGCTCGGCGACGACTACCGGCCGATCGGCCGCATCGTCGACGAACGCGCGATCGTCAACGGCGTGATCGGCCTGCACGCCACCGGCGGTTCGACCAATCACCTGCTGCATTTGATCGCGATGGCGGCCGCGGCCGGCATCGAACTGCGGCTGGAGGATTTCGATGCGCTGTCCTCGGCGATCCCGCTGCTGGCGCGGGTGTATCCGAACGGCAGCGCCGACGTGAACCACTTCCACGCTGCCGGCGGCCTGGCCTACCTGATCGGCGAACTGCTCGATCACGGCCTGCTGCACGGCGATGTCGAAACCGTCGCCGGCCCGGGCCTGGCGCGTTACCGCATCGAGGCGCGGCTCGACGACGCCGGCCAGGTCGTGCACGTGCCGTCGGCGCCGATCAGCGCCGACACCGCGGTGCTGCGCCCGGTCGACGAACCGTTCCGCGTCGACGGCGGCTTGCGCGTGCTCGACGGCAATCTCGGCACCGCCGCGATCAAAGTGTCGGCCGTGCCCGAGGACCGCTGGATCGTCGAGGCGCCGTGCCGCGTGTTCACCGAGCAGCATCAGGTCAAGCAGGCCTTCGAGCGGGGCGAACTCGACCGCGACGTGATCGTGGTCGTGCGCTTCCAGGGCCCGCGCGCCAACGGCATGCCGGAACTGCACCAGCTCACCCCGACCCTGAGCGTGCTGCAAAAGCGCGGCCACCGCGTCGCCCTGGTCACCGACGGCCGCATGTCGGGCGCGTCCGGACAGGTGCCGGCGGCGATCCACGTGACTCCGGAAGCCGCCTGCGGCGGCCCGCTGGCGAAGTTGCGCGACGGCGACGTGCTGCGCGTCGACGCGATCGCCGGCACCCTCGGCGTGCTGGCGCCGGCGGACTGGAGCGAGCGCGAGAACGCGGTCGTCGACCTGTCCTCGCACCACGTCGGCCTCGGCCGCGAACTGTTCGCCGCGTTCCGCGACTATGCCGCGCCCGCGGACAAGGGCGCCGGCGTGTTCGGCGCGTCGCCGCTGTGATCGCACGACCGAATCCCTGATCCCCAGCCTGGTCCCCCATGCCCGCTCCCGTACGCACCACCTTCTTGTTCGACCTCGACGGCACCCTCGTCGACAGCGTCTACCAGCACGTGCTCGCCTGGAAGCAGGCGCTCGACGCCGACGGCATCCCGCTGTCGGTGTGGCGCATCCATCGCAAGATCGGCATGAGCGGAGGCTTGTTCACCAACATTCTGCTGCGCGAGACCGGGATCGACATCACCCCCGAGCGCATCGAGCGATTGCACCGTCTGCATGCCGAGGCCTATGGCCGGCAGGCGACCCAGATCCGGCCGCTGCCGGGTTCGGTGGAGTTGCTCGCCTACCTGACCGAGAACCGGATCCCGTGGGCGATCGCCACCAGCGGACGCATGGAAACCGCGCGTCATAATCTGGTCGCGCTGGGCGTCGACCCCGACGTCACCCCGGTGATCACCCGCGACATGGTCAGGCACGCCAAGCCCGATCCCGACCTGTTCCTGGCCGCCGCCGACAAGCTCGGCGCCGACATCGAGAACTCGGTCGTGGTCGGCGACAGCATCTGGGACCTGCTCGCCGCGCGGCGCGCGCGGGCGCTCGGCGTGGGCCTGCTTTCGGGCGGCTACGGCCAGGACGAACTCGAACGTGCCGGCGCTTTCCGCGTCTACGAAGACCCGGCCGATCTGCTCAAACATATCGACGAAGTGGCTGCGCGCGATTGAGCGCGACGCCGCGAACCACAGGAGTGAGGCAATGAGTTCGATGCAGGATCTGCAGGCGCGCGTCGCCGCGGTGCTGGCCTTGGCGCCGGTGGTGCCGGTGCTGGTGATCGACGACCTGAAGGACGCCGTGCCGTTGGCGCGTGCCCTGGTCGCCGGCGGCTTGCCGGCGATCGAAGTGACCCTGCGCACCGCGGTGGCGCTCGATGCGGTGCGCGCGATCGCGGGCGAAGTCGAAGGCGCCGCGGTCGGCGTCGGCAGCGTGCGCAAGCCGTCCGACTTCAGCGATGCGCTCAAGGCCGGCGCGACCTTCGCGGTGTCGCCGGGCAGCGCCCCGGGCCTGATCGCCGCGGCGCGCGACATCGACCTGGCGTGGCTGCCGGGCGTGGCGACCGCGTCGGAAGCGATGGCCTTGTTCGAGCACGGCTACACCCAGCTCAAGTTCTTCCCGGCCGAATCGATCGGCGGCGCCACCGCCCTGAAAGCGATCGGCGGCCCGCTGCCGGAACTGCGCTTCTGCGCGACCGGCGGCATCGGCGCGCACAACGCGCACGAATACCTGGCGTTGAAGAACGTGCCCTGCGTGGGCGGTTCGTGGGTGGCGCCCGCGGCGGCGGTCAAGGCCGGCGATTGGGGCAAGGTGGAGGCGCTTGCGCGCGAGGCGGTCGCGTTACGCGGTTGATCGCTCGGCGATAGTGTGGTTGCCGTTGCCGTTGCCGTTGCCGTTGCCGTTGCCGTTGTCGTTGCCGTTGTGCTTGGCGTAACAACGATCTAGCGATGCGATTGTAGACCCGGAGGGCGGCGCACAGGACGTGCGCCGTTTTTCGATAAGACAGGGACGTCTTATCGAAAAATCCCGGCGTTGGCTGCGAACTCGTGGCCTGTGCCCTTGCAAGGAGAGCCCTTTTCTTTGGTTACCTTTCTTTTGGGCTTAGCAAAAGAAAGTAACCCGGCCGCTTTAGCGGACGGAAGCTCTGCACTTGCTTGAAGCTTCTAAGGAAACAAGATCAAACGCCTAAAGCTTCCGCCACTAAAGCGGCGGGTAACTTTCTTTTGTCTAAAGCAACAAAAGAAAGTCACCAAAGAAAAATGCTTTTGCTTTGAATCACAGGCCCGCACGATCGATGCAAACGCGGGGATTTTTCATACGGGACATCCCTGTCCCGATGAAAAACGGCGCGCATCCCTGCGCGCCGCCCTCCGGGTCTTCAATTGCCTTCGCTAGTGCCAAGCGACGCACAGCAACCGCAACTGCAAAATCTTCACGGCAACGGCAACGGCAACGGCAACGGCAACGGCAACGGCAACGGCAACGGCAAATTCCCCCTAACCCCCCTTTTCCAACGGGGGGAACAGCAAAGGCGCGTCGTCGTGGTCGTGCGGCGGCTTACGGCGTCTGTAACGGACGCGGCGGGGCGGTCGAACCGCGCACCACCAGGATCGGGCTGAAGCCTTCGTTCGGGGGGACTTCCAGCGGTTGGTCGACTTCGCGGCGCAGTTCGGCGATCAGGCGATACGCGGCGTGACGGGCGATCTCTTCGGTGGCCTGGCGTGCGGTGGTCAGGGTCGGCCAGGATTGCTTGGAGAACGGGCTGTCCTCGAAACCGGCGATCGACAGGTCGTAGGGCACGTGCATGCCGCTCGACTTCGCCGCGGCCAGCACGCCAGCGGCGATTTCGTCGTTGCTGCCGAAGATCGCGGTCGGGCGGTCGGGCAGGGCGAACAATCGCCGCGCGCCGCGGAAGCCGTCGTCGAAGGAATAGTCGCCCGGCAGCACCAGGTTCTCGTCTTCGGCGATGCCGTAGTCGTTGAGCGCCTGGGCATAGCCCTTGTAGCGTTCCCAGCTGGAACGGTGCGATTTGCCGCCCCACAGGAACCCGATGCGCTGGTGGCCGAGCTGGATGAGGTGCTCGGTGATGTCGTAGGCGGCGTCGCGGTCGTCGACCCAGACGCAGGGCGAGCCGTCCTTCGGGTCTTCGGCGGCCGAGACGATGCGCACCAGGCGAATGCCGTGGGCGACCAGTTCGCTGACCAGTTCCATGCGCTCGGACATCGGCGGCGCCAGCACCAGGCCGGCCAGGCGCGCGCCCTGGACCAGGTCGATCAGGTCGGCGGCGAGCAGCGGCGAAGACGAATCGCAGGGATGGATCTGCAGGCCGTAGCCGGTTTCGCGGCAGGCGGCGAGGACGCCGTTCTGCACGCTGATGATGTAGTAAGGGTTCGGGTTGTCGTAGACCACGCCGAGCGCGTACGGCTGCGCGCTGCGCAGGCTGCGCGCGGACGGGTCGGGGCGGTAGTCGAGTTCGGCGATCGCCTCGTGGACCCGGGCGCGGGTTCGGGCGCGGACGCCGGACTCGTCGTTGATCACTCGCGAGACGGTCTTCAGCGAGACCTGGGCCAGTTCGGCGACGTCTTTGATGGTGGGTCGGCGCACGGGATTCTCGCGAGTCAGCGCAAAACCGGCGCTGCTGCGCCGGACGAGGTCCTAGCCTACTCGCCGGGTCAGGGCTTGGGTACCACGGCCAGGGTCAGGCGCGAGATGCAGGCCAGTTTGCCGGCCTCGTCCTCGATGCGGATTTCCCAGACCTGGGTGCTGGCGCCGATGTGCAGCGGCCGTGCGGTGCCGGTGACGGTGCCGCTGCGCACGCCGCGGACGTGGTTGGCGTTGATCTCGATGCCGACGCACATCTTGCCTTCGGGCGCGCTGAGGTTGCCCGCGCTGCTGCCCAGGGTCTCGGCGAGCAGGACCGAGGCACCGCCGTGGAGCAGGCCATAAGGTTGGTGGGTACGCGCGTCGACCGGCATGGTGCCGCGGACGTAGTCCGGGCCGATTTCGGTGAAGACGATGCCGAGCGGCTCCATCGCGGTGTTGCGCGAGAGCCGGTTGAGGTCGGCGACGGTGTCGGTGCCGCGGAACAGGGAACGCGCGGCGGGGTGAGCGGTGTCGGAGGCATTCATCGCCTCACGATAGCGGCGATGCCGCGGCCGGGCCAGTCGCGCGTCGGCTCGCAGGCGTTGAGGGCGTGCATCGGATGCTGCGGTGAGGCGATGGAGCGACGCTTGGGCGTTGGCGCGGGGCGGTCGGGCGGCCCCGGCGTCCTCTAAAAAGCCCGGAACGGCGCGCGTCGAACAGTGGGGACTGTACGCGCCGGTCCGGGTCGGAAAGAGGGGAAGATCATCACCGCGTTCGGCCGGCCCATGGACGGACGTCTGCGATCAGGCGAAGCGGAAGCGCGGCTGGACCCAGTTGCTGGCGTAGCTGCGATTGCTGGCGTAGCCGCTGCTGTTGCCGTAGCCGACGCCGAAATCGCGCTGGCGGTGCTGGTGGCGGACGGTCGGGGCGGCCTGGACGGTGGCGGTAGCGGTCGTGGCGGTCGGGGAAACGGTGCGGGCGTTCTGGGCGTTCATGGCGGTCTTCCTGTGTCGTGGGGTTGTAGTGACTCGGTGTGTTGGTAAAGTACAACACCTAAGCAATCTTGCCTATGTGCTGGAAGTCATGCCCCGGTGTTTCGGGGGGGCCCCGGTGGGGGTTCCGGGCCCCGGCGGCTGGGTTGCAAGCGCCGGGATTGTGGATAGAGATGTGGCGAGGGGCGCGGAGGTTGCAATCGCGCACCTATGACTGAAGACCTATGCCGGGCGACGGATGTGACCAACCGAAGGGGAAGAGAGCCGGATAGGCTGCGTGCGCATCACGAAGACGAGAGCGCGCGGCCATGGTCCATGGCATGGCCGCTCCCGGTACGACCGGGGCAGAGCGCAGATTGCGGAGCCCCATACTCGGGGCGATACCGGAGCGCTCGGCCGAAGCAGGCCACGAGGTTGAACGCCACGCCGACCGCTGCGCCGGCGCCGTTGATCGTCGCGGTGGTCAGGCGCGCATGATTGAGCGAGATGTCGCTCAGCCAAACGCCCGCCAATCCCAGGTAAAGAAAATAGGCCAAACCCAGGTAGTCGCCGAACACGACAGTGCGCAGCCAGTCCTGCTGGAACAGATAGAAATAGGCGGTGATGGCCGCCGCACCCAGCATCACCGGGGTTTGGCAGCAACAAATGCAGACCGGCGCGAGGCCGGGTCTGCGCCACCACGCCGAGCATTCCGAACACCAGCAGATTCGCAGTGCTGAAGATGCGGAATTCGCCGATCAAGGCGTCGGCGACTTGCATGTACCTGGCGCGAATCGCGCGGGTCAGGCGCGTGTCCGAATCCAGCAGTCGCTCGCGTTGCATCTGCAGCGCCGCGGTAGCGCCGGCTTCGATCCGATCGCGGCAGGCGCAGTCGGGATCGCATCTGCGTCGCGATCTCGGCGACCCGGCGCGGCAAGCCGGCTTGCAATTGCTGGCCGATCTGCGCGATCCGCGCACGGCCGCGTTCGGACATCCGCGTGGCGATCCGCGACACTGCGGTGTCGTCCAGGGGGATGCAGGGTTTGCCGACGCGCTGCTCTACCTCGGTCCGGATCAGGTCGCGGGCCAACGATTCGATCGCAGTGGGTCGCACGAACGAATAAACGAGCGCGCTGCCGAATGCCAGCACGCCCAATATGCTCGCAAGCAACGCGACGATGCGGATCGAAAGGCTCCGGTCCATGGGCTTGAATCGCACCCGCTCAGACACGTACCGGCCGGACGAGTTCAATCCGGTGCCGATGCGGCCGACCGCAGCGGATCAGTGCCGCGCCGCCGCCCCATGGCGCGCAAGCAGCGCCTGGATCAAAGAATCGGCGCCAGCCCCGCGCCGAAGGCGGTGAACATACGCGTGGTCAGGCTCTTCACGCCGAGGTTGACCTCGGGGAAATCGCCGACCGGCTTGTAGCAGGCGCGGAAGCCCGGGTCGGTACGGTACAGCGGGCTCGGGCAGTTCGGGCCGGGCACGAACTCGTAGCTGGTCGCATAACGCACCGGCCACAGGTCGAACAGCGGCAGGTGTTCGGAAATCTTCGCGATCGAATACTCCAGCCCGGAGAACACCGGCGGCTTGTCGCGGCGCGCGATCACCCAGGAATTGGCCGGGGCGATGTCGCGGCGGATGCTGTCGCCGAGGGCGCGGGCGAAGGCCTCGTCCTCGATCACCACCGCGCTCTCGGTGTTGTAGTGATCGCCGCGCGGGTCGAAGTTGTGGGTGCCGATCACGCTGATGCGGTCGTCGATGACCATCGACTTGGCGTGCATGCCGATGCGCACGCCGGCGCGCTTGAGCGGCACCGGTTCGTTGCTGCGGCGGCGCGCGTAGCGGGTGGCGGCGTATTCGCGCGACAGCGGCCGCCGGTATTGGTAGGGATAGGCGACGCTGCTGCGGTCCTGCCGGCGCCAGCGCGCCGGCGGCGCCGGCTCGGACAGTCCCGGCAGGCCGAGCGCGGGCAGAGTCGCGCCGGTCGCGGCGATGTCGATCGGCGCATCGGCCGGGAACGGCTTGTACTCGTAGATGTTGAAGCCGAACTCGCGCAGGTAGCGGCGTTTGTATTTGTACGACAGGGCGTAGGCGATGAAGGCGTCGGTCGCCGCGAGGCTGTTGGTGGAGACGATCACGCGCGGCGCGTCGGGGCGTTCGTGCAGGTCGCTGAACAATTTCTGCGCGGCCTTCGACAGCACCAGGTACGGCGTCTGCAGCATCACTTCCTTGCGCGAATTCGCAATCAGATTGCGCAGCGAGTCGGACGCCAGCGCGCTGACGTCGCTGTTCTCGCGATGCTTGTCGGGGGTGTCGGAGATGTAGCGCACCTGCCCGACTTCGATCGCGTGCGCGGCGACGCGCTCGCGCACGGTCTCGGCGTCGGCGGCATCGTCGAGCATGGCCTGGGCGCGCTTGGGACGCTCGAACTCGGTCTTCGGCAGGGCCGGCACGCCGTCGGCGAGCAGGCGCCGGCCGACGTCGCTGAGGCGTTCGACCGGGACGCTGCGGCGGTCGCTCCAGAACAGGTCGAAGTCGGTGCCCATGACCTCGGCGACCGGGCCGGCGACCAGTACGTCGCGGTCGCGGAAGTTGTACTCGTCGTCCCAGTCGTAATAGTCGTCCTGGTAGTTGCGGCCGCCGGCGATGCCGACCCGGCCGTCGGCGAGCAGCAACTTGGTGTGCATGCGCTGGTTGAGCCGGCGCCAGCAGCAGGCCGCGGCCAGCACGTACTGCGGATAGGTGATGCGGGCGCGCTGCAACACCGGGTTGTACAGCCGCACTTCCAGGTTGACGTGGGCGCCGGACAGCGCGGCCAGGGTGTCGATGTGGCGCAGCGCGGCGAGCTGGTCCATCAGCAGGCGCACGCGCACGCCGCGGCGGGCGGCGGCGAGCAGTTCGTCGAGCACGAGCTTGCCGGCGTCGTCCTCGTCGTAGATGTAGGTCTGCAGGTCGAGGGTGCGGGTAGCGCCGCGGATCAGGTCGATGCGCGCGAGCAGGGCGTCGGGGCCCCGGTCGAGGATGACCGCGTAGTGGCGCGGCTGCTCCGGGGTCGAGGCGGCCAGGGCCTTGCTGCCCAGTTCGCGCAGCGGCGAGGGCTGGGCGCAGGCGTCGGCGGCGGCGCAGTCGATCCGGTTGGAGCGCGCCTGGGCGGCGATTTCACTGGCGCGGTCGCGCTGCGCCGGGCTCAGCGTCGCGCAGGCCGACAGCGACAGGACGAGCAGGGCGGCGAGGCCGCGGGGTACCGCATTCAACGGAAACACTCCTTTCATTCCGAAACCCGGCCGGACTCGGCCGGCCGGCTGTCGCCAGAGCGGCCGTCGCTGGACCGCGGGTCCGCCGGCCTGGATTCGGGGTGCTTGAGCACGCCCGGCTTGAGCCGGACCTGCATGGTGAAACGAACACGGTCGCCGAGTGCGAACTGCCAACCGTCCAGACCGTAGTCGTAACGGCTGACGCTGCCGTGGGCGACCGCGTCGCAATCCTCGCCGGGGCGGGCGCAGGCCGGCGCGCCGAGCACGAAGGTCTCCATCCGGCTGACCCCGTGCAGGGTCAGCTTGCCGCGTAGCGCGCCGCCGGTGCGGACCAGGTCGGGCGCATGCGGTTCGGACAGGAACTCGATGTAGGGATGCAGCGGGGCATTGAAGAAGCGCTCGCCGCGGGCGAGGCGGGTGTAGCGCTCGGAGTCGCCGAGTTGCACCGCGCCGGTGGCCAGGCGGATGCGCACCTGGCGGCGGCCGTCGGCGAGGGTGGTGACCTCGCCGTCGTAACGCGGAAATACCCCGGCGACCTTCTGGCCCCAGCGCGTGCGCAACTCGAAGCTGAAACGGGTGTGGTCGGGGTCGAACGCCTGGAATGTCGGCTGCGCCCAGGCCGGACAGGCGAACGCCGCCGCCAGGGCGGCTGCGGCGGCGACCCGACCGCGGAGGCGCCGCCAGCGCGACGGCGCCGGCCGCGCCGGGTTCACGGCCACCAAAAAGCGCTGAGCTGGGCCACTCCCGGTTCCAGTCCGGTGCCGACCGGCACGCTCAATACCGCGATCCCGCCCGGCGGCATGCCGCGGTAGTCGCCCGACTGGCCGCTGTGCAGCAGCGCGGCGAGGCGTTCCAGGCCGGGGTTGTGGCCGACCAGCATCAGCCGCTCGGCCTCGATGTGGGTGTCGGCCAGGCCGATCAGGGTGCCCGGGGTGGCGTCGTAGACCGAGGGCTCGATGCGCTGTTCGACATAGCCGATCGCGCCGAGCACGGCCTCCAGGGTCTCGCGCGTCCGTCGCGAGGGCGAACACAGCACGCAGTCCGGGACCAGCTTGTTCTCGGCGAGCCAGCGGCCGGCGGCCTCGGCCTCGGCCAGGCCTTCGGCGGACAGCGGGCGGTCGAGGTCGGCCTGGCCTTGGGCGGCCGGCTCGGCGTGGGCGTGGCGGAGCAGGATCAATTCGCGCATGGAGTGGGCAGTTCTGGCGGCGGAGGAAAGCGGGGTCGGGAACGACAAGCGCGCGAAGGCTGGACCAATCGTTGCGACGTGCGAAGAGCGACCGTAGGAGGATGCCTGTCGGATCGGAATAAGGGTAGCGCCGGCGCCGAACGCGGCCGGGGCGCCTGCCTTACTTGCGGATCCACTTCAGCAGCGGCTGCCAGTCGGCCTGGTGTTCGCGGATCTGTGCGGAGTGGTAGTCGAACAGGCTCTTGCCGAGCGCGGTCATCACCACATAGGCCTGGCTGTCGCGGATCTGCCCGACCACCGGGTAGGGCCATTCGCGCAGCAGCTCGATGGCCTGCTGCGAGGCGTTGGTCCAGGGCTTGAGCTTGTTGCCGACCAGGCCGACGCGGAGCTGGCCGCGGCGCACCCGCGGGTGCTGGGCCAGGGTGTCGAGGAAGGGCACGGTGGCTTCGATGTCGAGGGTCGAGGGCTGGATCGGCACCACCACGGCGTCGGCGATCTCCAGGAAACTTTCCAGATCCTCGGCCATCGCGCCGGCCGGCGCGTCGATCACGGTGCGCTGGGCGTCGTCGGGCAGGCTTTTGCGCCAGGTCTTGCGGCGGGTGCCGTCGAGCGGCAGCACCGCGCTCTCCAGGACCGAGCGGCGCTGCGCCCAGCGGGTCGAGGACCCCTGGGGATCGGCGTCGATCAAGGCCGTGCGCAGGCCATCGAGGGCCGCCTGGGCGGCAAGGTGGGTGGCGATCGTGGTCTTGCCGACGCCGCCCTTCGAACTGGCCACCAGCACGGTCTTCATGCGAGCTCCCTCCGGATGGAAACCGCAGCGTACACCGGGGGTGTGGCGGCGGCCATCACGGGCTGGGGCGAGGCGGGCCATGGGAGGATTCGCCGCCGGGTGCCGGAGCGCGGCGGGCGGGCATCACAGCCTGTCGTCGGGCCGACTCGTCACCCCAGGGCCACCCTCGCCCACAACGGCAAGGTCAGCAGCGACAGCAGCAGACCGTAGCCGACCATCGCCGCGGCCAGGCGCGGGGCGAGCTGGTGGGCGATCGCCAGGGCGCCGGCGGTGACCATCGACGGCATCGCCGATTCGAGCACGGTGGCGCGCGCCATCTCGCCGTGCAGGCCGAGCAGCGGCACCAGCAGCCAGGCCAGGGCCGGCATCAGCGCCAGTTTCAGGGCCAGGCCCGACAGCAGCGGTTTGAGCTCGTCGCGCGGCAGCGCCAGCTTCACCGACAGGCCGATGGTCAGCATCGCCAACGGCAGCAAGGCGTCGGACAGGCGTTGCAGGCCGCCGGCGATCCAGTCCGGCGGCTCGGCCGGCATCAGCGTGAACCCGATCGACAGCGCCCACAGCGGCGGGAAGCGCAGGACCCGGCGCAGCATGTCGGGGGCGCTGGGCGGACGATCGCCGCCGTAGCGCGCCAGCACCCACAGGCCGAAGGTCGACAGGATCAGGAAGGCGCCGAACTGATCGTAGATCACCGCGTACGGCAGGGCGTGCTCGCCGATCAGCGCGCGGGTCAGCGGGTAGCCGAGAAAGCTGGTGTTGCCGTGGGCGACGGTCAGCAGCAGCACCGCGTGTTCGTCGCGGCGGAACTTCAGCCAGCGCGACAGCGCGCCGACGCACACGACGGTCGCGATCAGCAGCAGCCACGGCACCGCGGCGACGCCGATCAGGGCCGGCTCCAGATGCAGGCGCGGCGCGTAGCGCAGCACCGCGGCCGGCAGGCAGACGTAGAGCACCACCAGGTTCAAGGTCTGCGCGGCGTTGTCGGGCAGCACGCGCAAGCGTTGGAACAGGTAGCCCAGCCCCAGCATGGCCAGGACCAGGGCGAAGGCGTCGAAAGCCATGGGCGGGATCGCGAACGTCGGACGATGGGGCATGGTCGCGGTTGCGCGGCGTGGCCTCAAGGCGGCTTTAGGATTAGCTGCGGTTGGGGGGCGGGTCGGAAGCGAGAGGGGCCAAGGGCAAGAGCCAAAGCAAATTCCCCTGCCTGCCTCTTTCAAAGGCGGAGGGGATTTGCCCCAGCGTTTTGGGATTTGCTGTTGCCGTAGCCTTTGTGATCGTCTGCGATCGACGTGCACCCCAGAACCATCGCGGCTCCGGCGGTCGTCCCCTTCGACGGGGCGAACGACCCGCAAGGGCGTAGGGATCTGCGGTTGCCCATGCTCTTGCCCGCGCGCTCCGAAGCGCACCCGTCCGCGCGCCGTATCATGTCGCGTCCACGCAAGAGCGGTGCCATGAGCGAACTGCAAGACCTGACGGCGCTGATCCGCGCCAACACCGCATTGATCGTGATCGAGACCCGCGACGAGTCGCGGGTGATCGAGTTGTTCCGGCAGGTATTGATGAACGTCTGGCGGGCGCTGTACCGCTGGTCGATCACCGAAGGCCTGCGCCGGGTCGATTTCGACCGCGACGACGAGGAAACCGAGGTCGCGCCGGACATCTCCAATACCTTGCAGTCGGTCCGCGACGCCGACCAGCGCGGCATCTACCTGATGTTCGATGCGCACCCCTACCTGGGGTATGCCAGCACCCAGCGCCAGCTGCGCGAGATCGTCCAGCGCCGCGGTTGCGAGCCGCACGTGCTGGTGCTGATCGGGCACAAGGTCGAGCTGCCGCCGGACCTGGAGTCGCTGGCGGTGCGCCACCGGCCGAGCCTGCCGGACGCCAATGCGTTGCTCAAGCTGGTGCGCGAGGAAGCCGAGAACTACATGCGCGAGCATGGCGGGCGGCGGGTCGAGAGCGACGCCGAGGTGGTCAGGCAGATCGTGCGCAACCTGCAGGGCCTCGACCCGGTCGATGCGCGCCGGATCGCGCGCCACCTGATCTTCCGCGACGGCGCGATCGGGCTGGACGACCTGCCGGAACTGGCCAAGCTGAAGTTCGAGCTGCTCAACCGCTCCGGCCACCTGCATTACGAATACGACAGCGCGCGCATGAGCGAGGTCGCCGGCGCGCGCCGGATCAAGCGCTGGATCGAACAGCGCCGCGGCGTGTTCGTCGGCGGCGATGCGCCGCCCGGGCTGGACCCGCCCAAGGGCATCCTGCTGCTCGGCGTGCAGGGCTGCGGCAAGTCGATGATCGCCAAGGCGGTCGCGGCCGGCTTCGGCGTGCCGCTGGTGCGCCTGGACTTCGGCACCCTGTACGACAAGTTCCACGGCGAGACCGAGAAGAACCTGCGCGCGGCCTTGAGTTCGGCCGAGCAGTTGGCGCCGGCGGTGCTGTGGATCGACGAGATCGAGAAGGGCCTGTCCGGCGACGGCGGCGACAGCGACGGCGGGGTGTCGCGGCGCGTGCTCGGTTATCTGCTGACCTGGATGGCCGAGCGCAAGTCGCGGCTGTTCCTGGTCGCGACCGCCAACCAGATCGAGGCCTTGCCGCCGGAGCTGCTGCGCAAGGGCCGCTTCGACGAGATCTTCTTCGTCGACCTGCCGGTCGCCGAGGTGCGCGAGGAATTGTTCGCCGGCCACCTGCGCAAACGCGCGCTGAACCCGGAAGGCTTCGATCTGGCCGGGCTGGCCTTGGCGAGCGACGGGTTTTCCGGCGCCGAGATCGAGCAGGCCATCGTCGCGGCGATGTACGCCGCGCATGCGGCCAACACGCCGCTGTCGGATTTCCAGTTGCGCGCCGAGCTGAAGCAGACCCGGCCCTTGTCGGTGCTGATGGGCGAGCAGGTCGCCGCCCTGCGCGAATGGGCGCGCGGGCGCACGGTCGCGGCGGACTGAAGTTCGGAGCGAGGGCCGGGCTCGCGGCAATGGTGGGGGCTGCCGATCGAGTGCCGGCAGGGCCTCAGCCGGGTCGCTTCACGTACACCCACGCGCGCCGGCCCGACACCAGTTCGGCCTGCACACGTTGATAGTCGTCGACTTCGTAGGCGTCGGCATGGGCCAGTTCGTCGGCGCTGACCGCGAACACCGTGCCTTCGACGCGGTCGTGCGGGTCGCCGCTGGCTTCGACGATGGGATGGTAAGCCTCGCCGCTGGTGGCGAGGACCCGTGCGTCTTCGATCTTCACCATCGTGCGGCGGTAGCCGACCAGCGCATCGGCCTGGCCGGCGAGCAGGCGGCCGAAAGTGGCCTGCTGCACGCCGGCCTGTTGCAGGGTGCCGTAGGAAAACAGGGATTCGCTGAGTTCGGCTTGCATGCGGGCTCCGTTGCGCCGCCTCGGCGGCGCGTGCACAGGTTGGTCCAGAGTCTGAGCTATGGGGATTCAGCCAACGCCGGAATCATCCAGCGTCGAGTGCGGTCGATTCGCGCACGCTCGGCCAGCGCCGCGCCAGTTGCGCGGCGAACAGGGCCGCGGCCGGCGGATACGCGGCGAAGTGCAGGAAGGGTTCGATGAACTCCAGCTCCATCAGGCGGAAGCCGTCGGCGGTCATCACCCCGTCCACGCGCACATAGGCCTGGTCGCGGTAGCCGAGCGCGGCGACGGCCTCGAGCGCGTGCCGGGCGGCGGCCAGGATCGCCGGACCGGGTTCGGTCAGGCTCGCGCTGCCGCCGAAATCGGTCTGCACGCGGTAGTCGCCGGCGCTCGGTTTCTTGAGCACGGCGTGGCTGTAACGGCCGTCGAAGAACATCAGCGACCACTCGCCCTCGGCGACGATCTCGGGCATGAACGGCTGCACCAGATAGTCGAGATCGCGCGGCAGCGCCGCCAGCAATTCGGCGAAGGCGGCCTCGCCGACGCGGCCGCGCATGGTATGCCAGGCGCCGCCGCTGACCGTGGGCTTGATCACCACGTCCTGGCCGGTCATCGCCGCGACCGCCTCGGCGAGCGCATCGCCGCGCGCCGACACGGTCGGGATGATGGCGACGCCGTGGGCGGCGAGCTCGAGCAGGTAGCGCTTGTTGCTGTTCCAGCGCAGCAAGGGCAGCTCGTTGGCGATCGGCAGGCCGAGCCCCTCGATATGGTCGTACCAGGCGAGAAACTCGTCGTAGTGGCGGAAGTAGTCCCAGGTGGTGCGGACCAGGACCGCGTCGAAGCGGGTCCAGTCCACGTCGGGGTCGTTCCAGACGCAGGCGACCGGCTCGATGCCGTGGCCGCGCAGGGCGTCGACCAGGCCGGCATCGTCGGGGTGGAAGCCGGCGTAGACGGTCGAGGTGACCACGGCGAGCCGGAAGCCGTTCGAGGCAGCCTGGGCGGCGCCGAGCGTGGCGCCGGGATTGAGGTTCGCATCGTCGGACGCGGTATGGGAAACAACGGGCATGACGCCTCCTGGATCGGGAGGGCGCCCTTGTCTCGGCATCGCGGATCGAGCGTGGCGGAACGCATCGGTTCCGTCGCAGCACCCCTCGGTCCGGACTGCGGATCGGCCATCGGGGCGATCCGCAACTGGTGCGCGGCGTCGTGGCGACGCCGCGCGATTAGTGTTCGACAGCGATGTCGGTGCTGTCAATCGCGCGGCGATGCTTTTCGGGTAGGGGCGGCGCGAGCCGCGACCTGCGCTGCCGCGTGCGCCGGCGCGGTCGCGACTTGCGTCGCTCCTACCCCCAGACCGCGGGGTTTTGTAGGCGGCGCGAGCCGCGACGGCGCCGCTTCATGTCGCTGCGCATGTCGCGACTCACCTCGCTCCTGCATTACGAGCCCGACGGGTTCGCTCAGTACCCCGCGGCCTGGCCGTCCTTGCGCGATTCGCTGGCGCCGACGTAGCCGCCGTGCGGGTTGACCATGATCGCCTGGTAGCCGCCGTAGGGGCCGTGGGCGAAGCGCACACTGTGGCCGCGGCGCATCAGTTCGCGCACGGTCTCGTAGGCGAAGCCGCTTTCCAGGTCGAGCTCGCCGCCGTCGCTCATTACCGTGGCCTGGCCGGCCGGGTCGGTCGAGCCGTCGTGCTGCAGGCGCGGGGCGTCGCCGGCTTCCTGCAGGTTCATGCCGAAGTCGATCAGGTTGATGACGATCTGGGCGTGGCCCTGCGGCTGCATCGCCCCGCCCATCACCCCGAACGACAGCCAGGGCTTGCCGTCCTTGGTCACGAACGCGGGAATGATGGTGTGGAAGGGGCGCTTGCCCGGCGCGAACGAATTCGGGTGGCCTTCCTTGAGCACGAACTGCTCGCCGCGGTCCTGGAAGATGAAGCCCAGGCCCGGCGGCGCCATGCCGCTGCCCATGCCGCGGTAATTCGACTGGATCAGCGAGACCATCATGCCGTCGGCATCGGCCACGGTCAGGTAGATGGTGTCGCCTTCGTCGAGTTCCTTCGGCGTGGCCGGCTGCACCTCGCGCAGGGCCTTGTCCATCGAAATCAGCTTGCGCCGCTGCGCTGCGTACTCCTTGGAAATCAGTTTGGCGACCGGCGACTTCGAGAACGCCGGGTCGGCGTACCAGCGCGCGCGGTCGGCGAAGGCGAGCTTCTTGGCCTCGGTGAACAGGTGCAGGTGCTCGACGCTGCCGAAGCCATAGGCCTTCAGGTCGTAGGGTTCGAGCAGGTTGAGGATCTGCAGCGCGGCGATGCCCTGGCCGTTCGGCGGCAGCTCCCAGACGTCGTAGCCGCGGTAGTTGGTGCTGACCGGCTCGACCCATTCGCCGCGGTGGGCGGCGAGGTCTTCGTAGCTCAGGAAACCGTCGTTGGCCTTGAAGTAGGCGTCGATGGTGCGGGCGATCTCGCCCTTGTAGAACGCGTCGCGTCCGTCCCGGGCGATCTTCTCCAGGGTGTTGGCCAGGTTCGGGTTCTTCCAGGTCTCGCCGGTGCGCGGGGCGCGGCCGTCGACGGTGAACTGCTCCTTGAAGCCGGGCCACTTCGACAGGCGCGGCACCGAGGCGTTCCAGTAATAGGCGATGACCTCGTGCACCGGATGACCGTCGCGCGCATAGCGGATCGCCGGCGCCAGGTTCTCGGCCATCGGCTTGCGGCCGAAGCGTTCGTGCAGGGCGAACCAGCCGTCGACGGTGCCGGGCACGGTCACCGGCAGCGGGCCGTGCGGCGGAATGTCCTTGAGCCCGCGCTTGTGGAACTCGGCCAGGCTCAGCGACTTCGGCGAACGGCCCGAGCCGTTGTAGCCGTGGAGCCTCTTGGTCTTCGGGTCCCACACGATCGCGAACAGATCGCCGCCGATGCCGTTGCCGGTCGGTTCCATCAGGCCGAGCGCGGCGTTGGCGGCGATGGCCGCATCGACCGCGCTGCCGCCGGCCTTCATCACGTCGAGCGCGATCTGGGTGGCCAGCGGATGCGAGGTCGCGGCGATCGCGTGCGGGGCATAGACCTCGCTGCGGGTGGCGAAGGCCTTGCCGCTGATGCGGTCGGCGGCCGGTGCGGACAGCGGCAGGGCGAGCGCGCAGGCCAGGGCGAGCAACGCCAGGCCGCGGCGGGGCGCGGTGATCGGTCGGGACATGCGGAGCCTCTCCAGGTGAACCCCGACCATAACGCAGCCCGGCGACCGCGCGCCTGGGCCGAAGGTTGATCCCGGCCGCTACGGCCGTGCTCCCGCCCCCCCGAATCCCGAGTCCCGAGTCCCGAGTCCCAACGCCCCCGACGCCCCCGACGCCCCTAGGGTCGACCCTAGCTCGGGCACGCACCAGCTGTTTCTGCACAACCCACCTCCATACGCTGCGTTCAAGTCTCCAGGGGTGGCCGCGATGAGCTTTCCAGAGTTCGACAGTGCGTTCCGTTTTGCCCAGTTGCCGAATCTGATCGATCACCTGCTGCACCCGCAGCCGGCCTCGCAGCCGCTGCCGCAGGAGCCGGCGCCGCCGGTGTCCCTGGCGAGCGCGCCGGTCGAGCTGCCGTACTCGCCCCATGCGCCGGTCGACACCACCGCGCAGGAGCCCTTCAGCGAGCAGCTCTACGGCCAGCAGCCGCAGAAGGCCATCGACACCTCGCTGGCCGAGCTGTCCAGCGACGTCTACAAGACCGACGGCGCCGGTACCGCCGGCTGGACCCGGCTCACCCCGGAACAACTGCTCGACCTCAAGGGCCCCGACGGCAAGCCGGCCGGCATCGACCCGGCCTCGCTGGAAACCGAGGGCACCGGCTTCCGCGCCGCGGTCTATACCAACAACAACGGCCAGTACGTGGTCGCCTTCGCCGGCACCAACGGCTTCAGCCCGTTCGGCGACGGCGACATCGCCAACGACGTCGGCCAGGGCCTGGGCTTCGACACCAGCCAGTACAAACAGGCGGTCGCGCTGGCCAAGGAAGCCGAGGCCGCGTTCGGCGACAACGTCGTGTTCACCGGTCACTCGCTCGGCGGCGGCCTGGCCTCGACCGCAGCGCTGGCCACCGGCAACACCGCGGTGACCTTCAACGCCGCCGGCCTGAGCAACGACACCTTGCGCGACCTGGGCTTCAGCCCGCACGACGCGCGCTCGCAGGCCGAAGACGGCCAGATCCGCCGCTACAACGTCGACGGCGATCCGCTGACCGGCGTGCAGCAGAGCGTGGAGATCCTCAACGGCACGCCCGACGCGGTCGGTTACGAGCTCAACCTGAAGCATCCGGAAGGCTGGCCGAACGTGCTCAGCGCGCACGGCGCGGCGACCGTGATCGAGGCGATGAAGACCCAGACGCCGACGCCGACCGAGAGCATCGAAGGCGACGACCTCGGACTGCTCGACCGCACGGCCGAGACGGTTTCGGAAACCGCGATCGATCTGCTCGGCGACGGCGCCCAGGAACTGATCGACGTCGGCGTCGACGCCTTCAACGTCGGCTACGACTTCGGCGGCGATATCGACGGCGTGATCAACAACGAATTCGCCGAAGGCCGCTACATCGACGGCACCTTCAAGCTCACCGGCGACCTGGCCGAGGGCACCTTGAACCTGGCCGGCGACGTCGGCCGCGGCGGCTTCAACCTGGTCGGCGACGTGGCCGAGGGCAGCGGCGAACTCGCCGGCGGCCTGATCCGCGATCTCGGCGAGTACGCCGGCCTCAAGGATGCCGGCGACACCCTCGCCGGCTGGATCGAGGACGGCGGGCAGATCCTGGGCGACGTGTCCGAAGGCGCCGGCGAGCTGACCGAGATCGTGTTCGACGGCGTGGGCACCGCGACCGAGGCCACCCTGGACTTCGCCGGCGATGTCGCCGAAGGCACGGCCAAGGTCATCGACGACGTCGGCAGTTTCCTCAATCCCTTCGACTGAGGTCCGGACCCGGCCACCGTGACGACGTGAGCGCGCTCCAGCGTGCCGCGTCGTCGCGCGCGTCCGCGAACGGCACCGGTTCGGCTTACGCGCCGGCGCGACTGCGCTACGATCCGGGCATCCGACCACGGTCGTCTTCCCTAGCAGGCGCCTCGTCATGAATTTTCCGCATCCGAACCCGCGTGGCGCGGCCTCGCGCGTGATGGCCGCCGCCATCCTGCTTATGCTGTCGGTCTGCACGGCGTGTGCAGGCCCGGGAAACCGATCGATGCAAGCCAGCGAAGTCTTCCCCGACGTGCGTAGCGCCGAATTGGCCGAAGCCGCCGCCGACGGCAATGCCGCGCGCGTGCGCGAGCTCGCCGCGGCCGGCGCCAACCCGAACGCGCGCGGCGCCAAGGGCACCACGCCGCTGCAATGGGCGCTCTACCACCGCAGCAGCGACGGCATGGAGGCCTTGCTGGGGGTCGGCGCCGACCCGACGGTCGGCAGCGATGACGGCATGACCGTGATGCACCTGGCGGCGATGGCCAGCGACCCGCGCTACCTGCGGGTGCTGCTGGATCGCGGCGCGAATCCGGACACCCCAAACACCGTCACCAAGGCCACCCCGCTCGCGGCGGCCTTGATGGGCGAGCGCGCCGACAACTTCAAGGCCCTGCTCGCCGCCGGCGCCAAGCCCGATCTGGCCGACCGCATGGGCAACACGCCCTTGCACCAGGCCGCCAAGGTCAACGAATTCGGCCATGCCCTGGCGCTGCTGCAGGCCGGCGCGAGCCCGAACGCCCGCAACGTGCAGGGCGCGAGTTTCCAGCGTTTCATGTTCATGACCCCCGAGAGCGTGCTCAGCGCCCAGGCCCGCCGCGAACGCGAAGCGGTGCTCGAATGGCTGCGCGAGCACCAGATTCCGATCGAGGACGCGCAGGCGAAGTAACCGCGCTGGGGCGGCAAGCGGCCACAGCCACGGCAAGGGTAAGTCCCGGCGCTGCGGATACCTGCCTCGGCGTTGCGCCGGGCGCCGACCCCGTTGTCAGAGGGGTAACTCGACACGCTTGTCTGGATGCTCGTGAGGCGATCGCCGCCACGGCGGAGGTTGCCCGGCCGTGGCCGAGCCGCCGTGACCGAGCCCGCATCCAAGCCATCGCCAGCGTTGCGCCCGCCACGGCTGCAGGCCCTTCTTTGAGAAGGGGCAGGGGCATTTGCTATTCGCCCCCCACCGCGCTCGCTCAAACCGATTCACCGCAACCGCCGCAAACGCTCCAGCGCGGTTTCCAGGTCGCTCAGCACCGCGAGCAACGCGGTCCAGTCCTGATCGTGCGCGGTCTGCTCGACCGCCTGCGCGGCGGCGCCGAGTTCGTGGGCGCCGATCAGGGCCGCGGCGCCCTTGATGCGATGGGCCTGGCGGCGCACACCGGCCAGGTCGCCCTGCGCGCGCGCGCTCTGCAATTCGGCCAGGTCCTGGCGGGTGACGGCAAGGAAGTCGTCGAGCACGTCGGCGGCGTCGCCGCCGCTGTCGCTCAGCAGCTCTTGCAGCACCTCGCCGTCGAGCACGCGTGCGCGCTCGTCGTTCGCCAGGGTCGCAGCGGTGCCTGGCGGCGGCACGGTGTGCGGCAGCCAGCGCTGCAAGGTGGCGGCCAGGCGCGCGACCGCGACCGGCTTGACCAGGTAATCGTCCATGCCCGCGGCCTGGCAGGCCTCGGCTTCGCCCTTCAGCGCCGAGGCGGTCAGGGCGACGATCGGGGTGCGCGGCAGGCCGTCGCGCGCTTCCTCTTCGCGCACCGCGCGGGCCAGCCCGTAGCCGTCCAGGCCGGGCATGTGCACATCCGACAGCAGCAACGCGTAACGCCCGCTACGCCAGCGTTGCAGGCCTTCCTGGCCGCTGCCCGCGGACTCGCTGGCATACCCGGCGAGGGCGAGCTGGCGTGCGATCACCAGCCGGTTGGTCGGATGGTCGTCGATCAGCAGGATCAGGCTGCGTTCGCGCTCGGCGGTGGCTAGGTCGGGCAGGGGGCGCGCGACCAGCGCGGTCGCGTCGGCATCGCCGGCGTTCGCGGCGCGCAGTTCCGAGGCCGGCGCGCGCGCCAGGTCGACGCGCAAGCGCATGGTCGTGCCGACGCCGGGCGCGCTTTCCATCGTGACTTCGCCGTCCATCAGCGCCGCCAGGCGCCGGCAGATCGCCAGGCCCAGGCCGGTGCCGCCGTAACGGCGGGTGGTGTCGCTGTCGGCCTGGCTGAAAGGCTCGAACAAACGCCGTTGCTGTTCGGCGCCGACGCCGATGCCGGTGTCGCTGACGCGCAGGCACAGCGCATCGCGCGGCTCGCCGCCGTCGGCGGTCGCCGCACCGAGGTATTCCAGCGCGACCTGGATGCTGCCGCGCTCGGTGAACTTGACCGCGTTGGAGAGGAAGTTGCCGAGGATCTGGCGCAGGCGCAGGGCGTCGGCGCGGTGCGCCGGGGCGATGCCGGCGTCGATCCGGCAGCTCAGGGTCACGCCGCGGCTGGCGGCGGCGCCGACGAAGCCGGCCATCGTGCCGCGCACCAGCGCGGCCAGATCGACCGCCTCGGTGACGATCTCCAGGCGTCCGGCCTCGATCTTCGAAAAATCGAGGATGCCGCCGATGATCTGCAGCAGCGACCGCGCCGATTGTTCGATCACGTCGAGGGCGCGGCGTTGCTCGGGGTCCAGGCGCGAATGCGCGAGCACCTCGATCATGCCGGTGACGCCGATCATCGGGGTGCGGATCTCGTGGCTCATCGCCGCCAGGAACGAGGACTTGGCGCGGTTGGCGTCCTGCGCCCGCGCTTCGCTGGCGCGCAGTTCGCGCTCCAGCCGCTTGAGCGGACTCAGGTCGGCGGCGATCAGCAGCAGGCCGGGTGAGCCCTCGTCCTCGTGAGTGGCCGAGACCGCCATCAACGCCGGCACCCAGGTGCCGTCGCGGTGGCGCAGGCGGGTCTCGCGCGGCGCGGCGTTGGCCAGGGCGAGTTCGCGCAGCGCGGTCCAGTCGGCGCGCACGGCCTGGCCGGTCTGTGCGCTCAATTCGTCGGCCAGCGCCTGCAGCGCGCGCGGCTCGAACACGGTGTGCAGGCGTTCGTGGCCGATCACCTGCTCGGCGCTGATCCCGAGCAGGCGTTCGGCGAAGGCGTTGACCAGAGTCAGGCAGCCGTCCCCGTCGACGGCGAGGATGGCGATCTGCGCCGAATCCAGCAGCGAGCGCTGGAAGCGCTCGCGCTGCTCGAGTTCGGCGCGGGTGCGTTCGTTGCGGATCAGCTGCCCGGTCAGTTCGGTCTCGAAGCCGAGCACGTCGCGGCGCATGTCGATGAAGGCCTGCATGACCGCGCCGAGCTCGCCGGACGGCAGCTCGCCGGGCTCGGCGGTGTAGTCGTGCTCGCGCATCCGCCGCGCCAGCCAGGTCAGGCGGTCGATGCCGCGCGAGGCGTTGCGCAGGATGCGCCGGCCGATCAGCGCCGCGGTCGCCAGCGCGAACAGCGACAGGGCGATGCGGACCAGGCTGACCCGTTCGCTGCGGACGATGTCGGCGCGCACCACGCTGTCGGCCTGGACCAGCTTGAGGTCGGACAAGGACTGCAGGCGTTGGGTCAGCGGGTCGATCGCCGGGTACAGGCGCTTGTCGGCGAACTGGCCCAGGGCGCGGATGTCGCGATGGCGCAGGATCGCGCGCAGTTCGGCCGCGGCCGCGTCGGCGGTGCGGCGGGCCTGGGCGGCGGCATGCAGCTGCGCGCGTTCCTCGGCCGAATGCGGCAAGGCCTGCAGGCGCGGCCAGGCCTGGTCGACGCGGCGCCGGGCGTCGTCGACGCGCTGCAGGCCCTCGTCCCAGTCGACCAGGTAGTTGCGCACCCGGAAGGTGGTGTCGACCACGTCCAGGCCGTAAGCGTCGGACACGGTCTTGATCAGGCGCAGGCCGAGCAGGGCGTCGTCCTGAAGGGTCTGCAGCGAGCGGCGCGCGCGGTATTGCTCGATCTCGTCGATCACCAGCACGCTGGCGCCGGTCAGCAGGAACAGCCCGAACAGTCCCCACAGTTGGCGGCGGATGCTGAAGCGGTCGAGCCAGGCGAACACCGCGCGCCTCAATGCTCGGGCCGGCGCCAGCGGCCGAGCAGGGCCGGCAGCTCTTCGCCGGGCACCGCATCGCCGATCAGCCGGCCCTGGGCGATCGCGCAACCCAGCTCGGCCAGCATCTGCCAGTCCTCGACGGTTTCCACGCCCTCGGCGACCGCGTCCAGGCCGAGCTTGCGGGCCAGGTCCAGGCTGGCCTCGACCACCGCGCGCTTGCGCGGTTGCTGGCTGGCGCCGGCGACGAATTCCTGGTCGATCTTCAATTCGGTGAACGGCACCTGCGAAAGTTGCGACAGCGACGACCAGCCGGTGCCGAAGTCGTCGATCGACAGGCCGAAGCCCTTCAGGCGCAGCCGCGCGAGCACGCCCAGGCCGCGCGCGGCATCGGCGATCAGCGAGCTTTCGGTCAGTTCGAGCACAACCTCGGCCGGATCGACCCCGGCTTCGCGGACGATGCGCTGGTAGCGGTCGGCGGCGCCGGCGTCGTCGAGGGTCGAGGCGGACACGTTGACCGACAGTTTCAGGCGCAGCCCGCTGCGGTCCCACTGGCGTTTCCAGCGGCAGGCCTGGGCCAGCATCTGTTCGGTCAGCTCGTCGACCAGGTCGGCGCTCTCCAGCAAGGGCAGGAAATGCTGCGGCAGGATCAGCCGGCCGTCGCCTCGGCGCCAGCGCGCCAGCGCCTCCACGCCGATGACCCGGCCGTTGCCGAGTTCGACCTGCGGCTGGAACCACGGGACGATGTCGCCGGCCGCCAGCGCCGCGCGCAGGCTGTCGAGGTGGATCTCGCCGGGGTCGTCGTCGTCGACCGCCGCCGCGACCAGCTCCAGGCCGGCCAGGGCCTGGGCGAGCTTGCTCCGGGTCAGCGGCTTGGGCACCGCCTCGAGTACGCGCAGGCCGCAGGCCCGGGCCATGGTCTGGACGGTGTGCAGCAGGGCCGCGTCGAGCGCGCTGACCACCAGGATCGCGCGGGCCAGGTGCTCTTGGGCGAGGTGGTCGATGAATTCGATGCCGTCCATGCCCGGCATGTCCAGATCGACCAGGACCACGTCCGGCACCTGCGACAGCGAGCGCAGCAGGACCAGGGCGGAAACGCCGTCGCCGGCCTCGTGCAGGCGGGCGACGCCGAGTTCGGACAGCAGGCGCAGCGCCATGCGGCGTTGGAAGCCGTGGTCTTCGACCACCACAACGCTCAGTAGCGAAAGGGACATCCGATCCTCGGCTGCGACGGCGCATCGACAGACCGACGTCGTCGAGCGAACGCGCGGCTGCGGACGGCCGACTGTAGCCGTGTACCGAGTCCAACGGAAACAACGGCGACGAACGGTCGCCGACTTGCGTCGGGCCACGAAAAAGCGGCGCGGCATCACGCCGCGCCGCTGCGTTCGCGCACGCCGGGCGAGGCGCCCGGTTCGGCCTTGCGCGGCCTTACGGCCAGCGCGGCGGGTTCGCGGCCCAGGCCTTCTGCACTTCGGCCAGGGTGGCGCGGTCGGCGTCGCGCCACGCCGGCAGCAGCTCGGCGTAACGCGAGCTGTCGCGCCACAGGTCCGGCTCGCTGCGCACCGCGGCGGCATACCACTCCACCGCCTCGTCCTTGCGTCCCAACGACCACAGCGCGATGGCGTAGGTCGGCGGCATCCATGCGGCGCTGACGTTGCGCGCGCCGTGCAGGGTCACCCAGTACTTGAAGGCTTCGGCGTGGGCGCCGCTGCGATACAGGTCCCAGGCGTAGTTCCACATGATCGCGCGCCAGTAGGTGCTGCCGCTGTCGATCTCGCGCAACGCCCGCGCATACAGCTGGCGCGCCAGCTCGGTGCGGCCGCTTTGCATCGCCAGATGGGCGAGTTGCGCGGCCTCGTTCGGCGCGTGCGCCTTGCGTTCGACGATCTTGGCCAGCCGTTCCATGGCAGCGTCGCCGGTCTCCTTGATCACGACCACCGGCTTGGTGGTCTGAGCGTCGGCGTCGAAGTAGAACTCGCCCGGCTTCGACAGGGCCTGGGCGCCGGCGGAGCCGGATACGACCGCCGCGGCGAGCGCCGCGGCCAACAACAACTTGCGAATAGGCATGTTTGTAGATCCCCCTGGAACCCCTACATGCTAACCGCTGCGATGCACAATCCATGAATTCGCGCACATAATTATTTGGCCCAAGGTGGCGGATCGCCTGTTGCGAACGGGCCGGATCGTGCTGGTGCGGCCGGTTCGGCCATGGCGAGCGGGCAGGGGCGGGCCGCGGCGAAAGCTGAACGAGCGCTCCGCCGCGTCGCTGCGGCGGAGCGCAGGGCCGGCGGCTCAGTCCGCGGCCGGGCGCAGGGTCACGCGATCCAGCGCCCACAGCGGGTCGTGGCCGCCGCTGGCGAACACGAAACACAGGTCGTGACGGCCGGCGAGCTTCGGCAGGTCCGCCTGCAGCGTGGTCAGGCCGTCCGAACGCTTGGCCTCGGCCAGCGGCAGGCGCGCGATCGGTGCGCTCTTGCAGTCGTCGACGCGCACTTCCAGGGCGCCGCCGAGCTCGGCCTTGCGGGTCACGATGTTCTTGGTGTCGTGCCAGAGCTGGAAGTTGTACGGCACCTGGCCGACCCGGACCTCGATCCGGCCGACTCCGTCGAGGCGGGCGCCTTCGTAGATCCAGCACGGATCGATCAGGTTCGTGGTCAGCGAGGCGCGGGCGCCGTCGCCCTTGCCCTCGATCGCGGCGTCGTCCTCCAGGCGCAGGTTGTAGCCCTCGCGGCAGGGCCGCAGGCCGGCGCTGGTGCGGGTGCTCAGGTCGGCCAGCTCGCGCGCGTTGAAGCGGCGCGGCGCCGAAATCGGCTTGCCGTCGACGAAGGTGGTCGCGACCACGTCGAGCGGCAGGGTCGCGGCGATCGGCTGCCGGTAGATCGGGGCGTCGGCGCCGGGGTCCTGGCCGTCGGTGCGGTAGCGGATCTCGCCGAAGCCGGTCTGGTTGCTCAGCGCCAGCTTCGGCGCCGCGCCGTCGGCGCCGTCCTCGACCTTGAACTTGACTGCGAACGCGACGTCGGAGGCCTTCACGTCCTGGGCGCGGTAGCGCGCCATCTGCGCGGCCAGGCGTTGTTGGAAGTCGTTCCAGTCGATCCGCGCCTGCGGCGACCACACCACTTCCGACAGCGCATCCAGGCGAGGGTACAGCGCGCCTTGAACGCGTTCGAAGCTGCGGCGGTGCTCGCTCCACAGATTGGCCTGGGCGCCGAGCACATGCTTGCTCTGCGCCGCATCGAGCTCGGCCGGTATCACCGAGAACTGATAGAAGTCGCGCAGGGTGCTGATCGGGAAGCGTCCGCTCGGCTCGTCGTCGCGATCGCTCTGGACGTAGTCGAGGTAGAGCTGGCGGTCCGGCGCGACGATCACGTCGTGGCCTTCGCGCGCGGCCTCGACCGCGCCCTTGGTGCCGCGCCAGGACATCACCGTCGCGCTCGCCGGCAGCTTGCCGCCTTCGAGGATCTCGTCCCAGCCGAGCAGGATGCGGTCGTGCTTCTGCAGGTGGCCGGCGATGCGGCCGACGAACCAGCTCTGCAGCGCCATCTCGTCCTTGAGGCCGAGCGACTTGATCTTGGCCTGTACGCTCGGCGAGGCGATCCACTGGTCCTTGGCCGCCTCGTCGCCGCCGATGTGGATGTAGCGCGAGGGGAACAGCCCGGCGACTTCGTCGAGCACGTTCTCAAGGAAACCGAAGGTGGCGTCGTCGACGCCGTACAGATAGGTGTGCACGCCCCAGTCCGGCGACACCGGCGGCGCCTTGCGCACCACGTCGGTAACGCCGAGTTCGGGATAGGCGGCGATCGCCGCCTGCGCATGGCCGGGCATTTCGATCTCCGGCACCACGGTGATGTGGCGCTCGGCGGCGTAGCGTACGACGTCGCGGATCTGCTCCTGGGTGTAGTAGCCGCAATAGGGCTTGGGCTTGCCCTCGGCGTCGCGGCCGGCGGCGCCGGCGAGGATGCGGCAACCGCCGACCTCGGTCAGGCGCGGGTACTTCTTGATCTCCACCCGCCAGCCCTGGTCGTCGGTCAGATGCCAGTGGAAGGTGTTGAGCTTGTGCAGCGCCATCTGGTCGAGCACCGACTTGACCTCGTCGACGCTGCGGAAATGGCGGGCGACATCGAGCATCAGGCCGCGCCAGACGAAACGCGGGGCGTCGTCGATGCGCTGCGCGGCGATGCTGGCCGCGCCCCGGCCGCCGTCGGCGGTGGCCAGCTGCCACAGGCTGACCGCGCCGTAGAACAGGCCGGCGGCGGCACGCGCCTGCACGCGCACCCCGTCGCGGCCGATCTCCAGCGTGTAGGCCTCGTCGCCGCTGGCGGCGGACTTGGGATCGAGTGCGAACACGATCGCATCGGCCCCGGGCTTGCCGCCGCTGTCCAGGCGCGGCGCGAAGCCGCGCAGCTGCTGCACGCGCGCGGCGAAATCCTCGGCGACGCGGCGGGCGGCCGCATCGTCGTCGGCGACGACCAGGCGCGTCTGCGGCCCGAACACGAAGCGCCCCTCGCCGGCGACGACCTGCGCCGGGCGCGGAATCACCGCGGTGGCGTGCGCGGCGATCGCCGGCTCGGCGCCGTTTGCGGCGGCGGGGGCATCGGTCGAGCTGGAGCCGGCCGAGTCAGAGCCGGCCGGCGCGGCCGGGTTGTGGCAGGCGGCCAGTCCGATCGCCGCGGCGCTGGCCAGGGCCAGGTTCCAGGCGGTACGCGTTTTCATCGTTGCGCTGCTCCGTTCGTGGCCGGCGCGCGCGGAGGCGCGCCGGCGGTGTCAGTGTGCGTTGCTCAATGCGGCGAAGCCCGGCAGGGTGAGTGCCGGGCTCCGGGTACGACGCGCCGGCGGGATCGAGGCGATCCCGGCGGAGCGGCCACGCGTCCGGCCAGGCGGCCGGCGCGTGCGGGTTGCGCTGCGGATCAGAAGTTGAACCGGAATGCGGCCATGTAGCGGCGGCCGCTGTGGTAGGTGCCGACCGGCTTGCTCTTGGTGCCGGAGTACTGCACGTATTCCTCGTCGAGGATGTTCATCGCGTCGAAAGACACGCCCATGTTCTCGTTGAACTTCCAGCCCACGCTGGCGCCGAGTTCCGAGTAGGCGTCCACGCTCGCCGGCGCCGCGCCGGCCACGTAGCCGCCGGCCAGGTAATGGCTGCGCCAGTTGTACGACAGGCGCACCGTCAGCGGGCCGTTCTCGTAGTACGGGCTGATCGCGACGCTGTCGCGCGACTGGTACGGCAACGGATCGCCGGTGTTGTTCTCGCCGTCGGCGTAGGTGTAGTTCGCGGTCAGGCCGAAGCCGGTGTCGGCGAACGGCTGCTGGTAGCTGACGTTGAAGCCCTTGACCTTGCCCTTGCCGGCATTGCGCGGACGCTGGATGTCGTAGTCGCAATAGCCGTCGCTGGTGCAGCCGTGGAAACCGACCAGGGTGGTGTCGAACACGACCCGGTTGGTGTCGCGGATCGAGTTGTACTGGCGCTCGATCCGGGCCGCGCTGTCGATGTAGTTGGAGATGTCCTTGTAGAACACCGACGCCGCCAGCACCGACTGCTCGGCGAAATACCACTCGGCCGACAGGTTGAAGTTGGTCGACTCGTACGGCGACAGGTCGGCGTTGCCGCCGCTGCCGTTATAGGTGGTGTCGTTGAGGAAGGTGTTGTTGACCATCTGGTTGTACGGCGCCCAGGCGATCACCTTGGCCGCGGCGAAACGCAGCAGCACGTCGTTGCCGGTGTCGTAGACCACGTTCAGCGACGGCAGCACGAAGTCTTCCTTCTTCGACTTGGTCTGCCACTTGCTGGCCAGGTTGTCGAGGGTCGGCGCGCCGCCGTAGACGAAGCCGCTCGCGTCGGTCTTGGACTCGACGTAACGCAGGCCGAAGTTGCCGCGCCAGGCGCCGCTGGAGAAGTCGGCCTGCACGTAGGCCGCGGTGTTGGTCTGTTCCAGCGCCCAGGTATTGTTGAGGAAGCCGGCCGGGTCGGGGTTGGCGAAGTTCAGCGGGCTGCCCTTGACCCAGTCAAGCACGTTGCCGCGGCCGACCTGGATGTGGCGTCCATGGTCGTTGGTGAAGCCGCGGATGTCGGTCAGGCCGACGGTGCCGACATCGGCCAGGGTGCCGCGGTTGACCGGGCCGTAGATGTTGAGCTCGAAGGCTTCCTCGTGCTTGGCGCGACGCACGCCGAACTGCAGGTTGTTGAACACGCTGTCGAATTCGACGTTGAAGTCGATCTGGCCGTAGGTGTCCTTGCTCTCGGTCGAGAACACGCCGTTGTTGCCCATCCAACCGTTGGTCAGGCCGCCCGACGGACCCCAGTTGGCCGGGTTGCGCGCGGCGTCGGGATTGTCGAAGGTGATGCCGCGGTCGATGTCCCAGCTGAAGCCGCCGTTGTAGACCGGCTCGATGAAGTACTGGGCCAGGTGCTTGTTCTCGGACTTGCTGCGGCCGATCTGGCCCTTGAAGCCCCAGCCTTCGCCGTCGAACGCGGTGCGCAGGTCGATACCCTTGGTCTCGACTTCCGACTCGCGCACGTTGTTGTCGTACAGCACCGTGCCGCCGGTGGGATCGGCGTTGGCGTTGGAGTGGCCGCTGGTGACCACGCCGTTCTTGGCGTCGCCGAGCCGGTCGACCGCGGCGACGGTGCCGTCGTTCCAGGTCAGGAAGCTGTACAGCGACTGGTTGTAGTTGTCGAAGTTTTCCTTGATGTACAGGCCGCTGAGGTTGAACTCCCACTCGTCGCTCGGCTTGAACTGCAGGTTGACCACGGCGCTGTCGCGCTTGCGGTGCTGCTGGAACCAGGCGGCGTTGATCGAGTTGGGCACTTCCGCGTTCGGGTCGAGGCCTGCGCGCGCGGCGTTGGCGAAGGTCGAGGCCTTGGCGTAGCCGAAGATTTCCAGGCCCTGGCGGTCGACCTGCTCTTCGTAGTGCTGCGCGGCGACCGAGACGCCGAAGGTTTCTTCCGGGTTCTTCCAGCTGTACAGCAGCGAGCCGCTCGGGCGGCCCTTGCTGCCCTGGTCGCTGTAGTTGTAGCTGACCGAGCCGGCGACCGAGTTGGCCTCCAGGTCGAGCGGCTGGCGGGTGTGCATCAGCACGGTGCCGCCGAGGCTGCCTTCGGTGATGCGCGCTTCCGACGACTTGATGATTTCCAGCCGGCCGAGGATTTCCGGCGCGAGCAGGGTGTAGTCGAAGCCTCGGTTGGGCTGCTCGCCGTACAGCCAGATCGCCTGCGCGACCGGATGGCCGTCCAGGAAGGTCAGGTTGAGGCTCGGGTCGGTGCCGTCGATGCTGACCCGCTCGCCCTGGCCGAAGCGGCGATCGAGGGCCACGCCGGGAATCTGCGACATCGCTTCGGCGACGTTGGTGTTGGCGAACTTGCCGATGTCCTCGGCGGTGATCGCTTCCGACACGGTCACGTTGGCCCGCTTGGTATCCAGCGATTTTTCCAGGCTCGCGCGGATGCCGGTGACGACGACGGTGTCGAGTTCGGTGGCTTGCGACGATGCGGACGGGCTGGTGGCTGCCTGGGTGTCCTGGGCGGCCGCCAGGCCCGGACCGATACAGGTCAGGACCGCGACGATGCTGGCTGACAGGATGCTCTTGCGCGCTTTCATTACTGTTCCTCCCTCGGGCGGTGATGGCTCGGCGATCGACCGGGGAAAGCCGGTTCGTCGCGAAGTCCGGTTTGTCTTGTCTGGTTTTTCTTGATGCAGCCGGTCGCGGCGACGCCGTTTCCGGTTTCGGTGTTGCCGCCTTCGATGCGAGGCCGCGGTTTCGCGCACGCGCCTTGCGCGCGTGCGCCTGAGGCCTTGCGCCTACTGCGTTTTCTGCTGGCGATTCGCCGGCGCCGTCGCGCCATCGCCGGATTCGCTTTCCTGCTGGCCCTGCTCGTACCGGCCCGGCTCGTATTGACCGTGCTCCAGATACCAACTCGCCGCACCGATCACGCCGAGGCGTTCGTTCTCGATCAGCCGCACCGGCACGCGTTCGAGCACCGGGCGCATCGCGCCCTTGTCGAGCATGCGGGCATGGAACTCGCTCTCGGGCACGAAGTCCTTGAGCTGGGGCAGGATGCCGCCGGCGATGAACACCGACTTGGCGCCGCTGATCACGGCCAGATCGCCGATCACGCTGCCGAGCAGCGCGCAGAACGTCAGCACCGCTTCGCGCGCGATCGCTTCGCCGCGACGCGCCGCTTCGGTGATCCCAGCCGGCGCGCGCAGCGAGGGTTCGGCCCCGTTGAGCGTGCACAGCGCGCCGTACAGATTGACCAGGCCGGGACCGGAGACGAAGTGCTCGGTCGGCACGTGGGTCTGGCCGCGCTGCTGGGCCAGGCTCAGCATTTCGACTTCGCGCGCATTGCCCGGCGCGAACGCGGTATGGCCGGCTTCGGTCGGCAACACCACGGTGGCCTTGCCGTGCGGAATGCGCACCGCCGCGCCGAGGCCGGTGCCGGGGCCGATCACCAGCACCGGGCCGGGCGTCGACTCGCTGACGCCGGGCGTGAGCAGGGTCGAATCGTCCGGCGCCATGCACTGGGCGGCGTTGGCGTTGGCCTGGAAATCGTTGATGAACAACACCTGGCGCAGGCCGAGCTCGCGGCGCAGTTCCGACAGCGAGATCCGCCACGGCAGGTTGGAATTGATGACCTGATCGTCGAGCACCACGCCGGCGCAGGCGATCACCAGGTGATCGATGCCGACTGCGTTGCTGGCGATGAACTCGGCCAGGATCGCGGCCAGGCTCGGGTAGTCGGCGCAGACGTACTTGCGGTGGGCGAGCACGGTCACGGTGGACTCGCCGCCGCTGCCGGGACGGACCAGGCCGACCCGGGTATGGGTGCCGCCGACGTCGGCGGCGATGAACTGGGAGGTGGCCGGATTCAGCCGTGCCGCCGCGCTCATGCGCACGCTCCGGCGACGGCCGTCGCCATGCCGGCGCGTGTGTTCACGATGCGTCCCCGCAAGGACATCGACGACGTCCCGTTCCATTCCCACTGCATGCGCCCTCCGCGGCTGCCGGTGTGTTTCCCCTTGGCGGCGCCGAGAGTGCTCTGGGTTTGACAACGTTGTCAACAAGTTCCCGCCAATGTGTCAGCCAGGCCACAAAACCGGGTTTCGGCGCCCGGATTATTGATGCGCCGCAACATAGCGGCGCGCGCGCAAGATCACGGTTTGGCGGGCTTCTTGGCCTGGCGGCTGGTATGCGGCAGCGACTTGTGACAACGTTGGGCCGACGCTTGTCGTGCCGGTCATCCGGATGGCCAGCGGGACGTGGCGGGCGGTACCCGCCGCTCTGGGAGGGGAGTCACATGTCGGTTTCCAACGCCAGCGCTCGGCCGCGTCACCTGGGTTCGATCGCGATCATCGGCGCGCTGTTCTTCGTGTTCGGTTTCGTCACCTGGCTCAACGGGCCGCTGATCACCTTCGTCAAATACCGGTTCGAGTTGAACGACTTCAACGCGTTCCTGGTGCTGACGGTGTTCTACCTGTCCTACCTGTTCCTGGCCTTGCCGGCGTCGAGCATCCTCAAGCGCACCGGCATGAAGAAAGGCATGTCGCTGGGTCTGTTCGTGATGGCGATCGGCGCCTTCGCCTTCGGCGAGTTCGTCCTGCGCGGGTCCTACCCGGGCGCGCTGGCCGGGCTGTTCACCATCGGCGCGGGCCTGGCGATCCTGCAGACTGCGGCGAACCCCTACATCAGCATTCTCGGCCCGATCGAGGGCGCGGCGCAGCGCATCGCGGTGATGGGCATCTGCAACAAGATCGCCGGCGCGCTGGCGCCGTTCGCGTTCGCTACCCTGGTCCTGGCCGGCATCAACAAGTTCGATGCGCAGCTCGCCGCGGCCACGCCGGCCGGGCGCCAGACCCTGCTCGACGAATTCGCCGCGAAAGTGCATGTGCCCTATGTCGCGATGGCCGGCGTGCTGGCCCTGCTGGCGGTGTTGCTGCTGCGCTCGCCGCTGCCGGAAATCCGCGCCGAGGACGTCAACGCGACGCCGGCCGACAGCGGCAGCGGCGGCGACGGCAAGGGCCTGATGCATTACCCGCACGTCTGGCTCGGCGCCATCTGCATCTTCGTCTACGTCGGCGCCGAGGTGATGGCCGGCGACGCGATCGGTACCTACGGCGCGGCCCTGGGCCTGCCGCCGAGCGAAACCAGTTTCTTCACCACCTTCACCCTGATCGCGATGCTGGTCGGCTACCTGGTCGGGCTCGTGGTGATTCCGCGTTTCGTCAGCCAGCAGAAGTACCTCGCGATCTCGGCCGCGCTCGGCATCGCCTTTACCGTCGGCGCGTTCTTTACCAAGGGCTATGTCTCGGTCGGCTTCGTCGCCGCGCTGGGCTTCGCCAACGCGATGATGTGGCCGGCGATCTTCCCGCTCGCGATCGAGGGGCTGGGGCGCCTGACCGAACGCGGTTCGGCCTTGCTGGTGATGGGCATCGCCGGCGGCGCGGTGATTCCGCAGCTGTTCGCCGCGCTCAAGCAGCACTTCGACTTCCAGCTGGTGTTCCTGCTGCTGATGGTGCCCTGCTACCTGTACATCCTGTACTTCGCCAAGGCCGGGCATAAGGTCGGCCTGGCCCATCGGGCGGCGGCCGCGGGCGCCGCCCCGGCCGCGGTCTCGAACTGAGGGCGACGGCGGCCCCGCCTGCGCCCCCTCGTACTGCCGCAAGCGCAGTGCGAGGGGCGAGCGGCCCGGCCGGCGCGGCCGACGCGGCGTGGAGCGCTCGCGCGGCCGCATCGCTCGTTTCCGAGTCGTTGCACTAATCCGGCTCGGGCCGAGCCCTCGTCGAAGCCCCGTTCAAGCGCCGCATTCGGGGCGATCGCCTGGCCCGCGCGCCCGTGGCGATCCGGCGGCCCGGCCGAGCCGGCGACCGGCACGCTCGCCTTGCTTGTCCGAACGAGCGGTTATTTTTCACCGCCGGATCGAAAACCCGGCTTCAGTCGCAATCGCCGCTGGCCGCTGCGGCGACGCTTCGGTATCGTGCACACAATGAATGCGCCGCCTCCCCACGCCGGCGCGGTCGCGCCTCCGGGTGCGTCGACCGCGCGCGCGCTGCGTTACCTGATCCGTGTACCCGCGCTCCTGTGGCATGTGCTCGTGCACCTGCCGCTCGTGTTGCTGCTGACCACGCCCTTGACCGCCGCCATCCGCGTCGGCAGCGGCGAAACCCTGGGCCATCGCGCGATCCGGGCCTGGTCGGCCGGGCTCTTGCACGTGTTCGGCTTCCGCCTGCGCCGCATCGGCACGCCGCTGCCGGGTGCGACCTTGTTCGTCGCCAACCACGTCAGCTGGATCGACATCGAGACCCTGCACAGCCAGCGCATGATGGGCTTCGTGGCCAAGCGCGAGATCGAGAGCTGGCCGGTGGTCGGCTGGCTGGCGGCGCGCGGCGAGACCATCTTCCATCACCGCGGCAATACCGAATCGCTCGGCGGCGTGCTGCACGAGATGCTCGCGCGCCTGCGCGCCGGGCGCTCGGTCGGCGTGTTTCCCGAAGGCGGCACGCGGGGCGGCGGCGAAATCGGTCCCTTCCATGCGCGCATCTTCCTGGCCGCGGTCGAGGCCAACGTGCCGGTGCAACCGGTCGCGCTGCGCTACGGCGAGCGCGGCAGCGCCCAGTCGGTAGTCGCGTTCCAGGGCAAGGAAAGTTTCTTCGCCAATTTCCTGCGCTTGCTCGGCGAGCCCGGCTGCGTCGCCGAGATCCATTTCCTGACCCCGATCGGTCCCGGCGAAGCCGATGGCCGCCGCCGCATCGCCGACCTGGCGCGGCAGCGCATCGTCGAGGCGATGGCGAGCTGAGCCCATGCTGACCGCAGCCGACTACGCGCCTCCACGTTGGCTGAGGAACGCGCACGTCCAGTCGGCGCTGGGTTCCAGCCCGCTGCGCCGGCGCCGCGCCGAGCAGCGCTTCGCCCGGATCGGCGCGCACACCAGCGAACACCTGATCGACGCCGGCGACGGCGTGCGCCTGCACGGCCTGCACAGCGCGGTGCCCGGCACCGAGCCGCGCGGCCTGGTGATGCTGCTGCACGGCTGGGAAGGCAGCGCCGATTCCAACTACATGCGGCTGACCGCGGCGCAGTTGCTGGCGCGCGGCTTCGAGGTGTTCCGGCTCAACTTCCGCGATCACGGCGACACCCACCACCTCAACGAAGGCCTGTTCCACTCCAACCGCATTGACGAGGTGGTGCAGGCCACCGCCGAGATCGCGCGCCGGTTTCCGCTGCGGCCGCTGTCGGTCGCCGGCTATTCGCTCGGCGGCAACTTCGCCCTGCGCCTGGCCCTGTGCGCGACCGAGGCCGGCCTGCCGCTGAGCCACGTCGCCGCGGTGTGCCCGGTGCTCGATCCGGCCCGGACCATGGACTCGATGGAGTCCGGCCTGCCGCTGTACCTGTGGTACTTCGAGCGCAAATGGCGCGATTCGCTGGCGCGCAAGCGCGCGTTGTTCCCGGCCCTGCACGACTTCGACGACCGCACCCTGGGCCTGAGCATGCGCCCGCTGACCCAGTGGATGGTCGAGCGGCATACCGACTTCGGCACCCTCGACCGCTACTTCGACGGTTACTCGATCGCCGGCCAGCGCATGGCCCGGCTGGAAATCCCGGTCAGCATCCTGATGGCCGCCGACGATCCGGTGATCCCGGTCGCCGGCTTCCACGAACTGGTCCTGCCCGAGCACGCGCGCTTGGAGATCGCGCCCTGGGGCGGGCATTGCGGCTTCCTCGAGAACGCCCAGCTCGACGGCTTCGCCGAGCGCTGGATCGCCGACCGCCTGAGTGCCTGCGCTTCGGCCTGAGCCCGGCGGCGCGGCCCGCGCCGCGCCGCTGCGGCGACCGATCGAACCGGCCGCGCGCGCGCATTCCGGCGCCCGCGCCGGCCCAGGCCGGGAAAACCGGCGCGGCCCGCCTACAATTGCGGTTCTCATCCCATCCGAAGCACACGAATGTACGAACCCATCCTCGACGCCCTGCGCCGCGGCGCCGCCGCGGAGGCGTTGTCCGCCGCCGAGCAGGCCGTGGCCGCCGACCCGCAAGACGCCGGCGCGCATCGCCTGCACGCCGCCGCGCTGCGCCTGAGCGGCGACCGCGAGGGCGCCGTCGCCGCGCTCGACCGCGCGCTGGGCCTGACCCCCGAGGACGCGCAGCTGCACCTGGAACGCGCCGGCGCGCTGCTCGACGGCCGCCAGCTCGACGAGGCCCAGGCCGCGCTCGCCACCGCGATCGGGCTCGACCCCAATCAGTTTCCGGCTTACATCGTCAAAGCCCACCTCGCGATCGCGCGCGGCGACCTCGACGAAGCCGAGCGGCTCGGCCGCACCGCCTCGCGCATCGCCCCGGGCCACCCGCAGGTCGCCGCCGTCGAAGGTTCTCTGGCGCTGCGCCGCGGCGACACCGACCGCGCCCTGGCGGTGCTCAGCCACGCCGCCTCGCTGGCGCCGGACGACGCCCAGATCGTGCACGCGCTGGCCTTCGCCTACCTCGCCAAGGGCCATCTGGCCTTCGCCGAGCAGGCCTTCCTGACCCTCGCCGAGCGTCACCCCGATCAGCCCACCCTGCAGTTGATGATCGCCGACCTGATGCGCCGCCAGCAGCGCTTCGGCGAAGCCGCCGACCGGGTCGCCGCGGTGGCCGAGCGCGAAGACGCCGGCTTCGGCGTGCAGCGTTGGCTCGGCGAGCTGGAACTCGACGCCGGCCGTCCGGAGCGCGCGCTGCCGGCGCTGCGTTCGGCGCTGGCCATCGTTCCCGACGACCCGCGCACGCTCAACGCGATCATGGAAGCCTGGCGTCGCCTCGACGACATCGACGATGCGCGCCGCACGCTCGAGTCCGCGCTCGCCACCCACGCCGACCTGCCCAACCTGTGGCGCGCGCGCCTGGCCCTGGAACCGTTCGCCGAAGCCGGCGCGGTCGAGGTCATCGAACGCTGGCAGCAGGCCATGCCCGGGCACCTCGGCGCGCTGGAGGCGCGCGCGGCGGTGCACGATCAGGTCGGCGAACACGCCGAGGCCGAGGCCATCGCCCATCGCATCGTCGAGCTGCACCCGGGCGACGTGCGCGCCGAAATGCGCATCGTCCAGGGCCTGGCCGAGACCGATCCGGACGCCGCCGCCGAACGCATCGAACGCCTGATCGGCCTGGCGCCGGATCCGCTGGTCAAGCGCGAACTGCGCCAGTTGCTCGGCCGCGCCTTCGACCTGGCCGGCCAGCCCGAGGCCGCCGCCGCGACCTGGGCCGAACTGCACGCCGAGGTCGTCGACCAGCGCCTGCCGCGCAACACCATCAGCCGCCGCAACGGCGCCGAATGGCCGGCGTTGGCGCCGATCGCCGACGGCGCCCAGGGCGTGCTGCTGCTGTGGGGCGCGCCGGGTTCGCGGGTCGAACGCTTCGCCCGGATGCTGACCGCGGTCGGCGCGCCGCTGCTGGTCGATCGCTACGGCGAACAGCCGCCGACCGATCCGCTGCAGCGCTACGGCACGGTCGAAGAATTGCTCGCCGGCACCCTCGACCCGGCCTTCCTGGTCAAGATGTACCGCGCCGCCTTGCCGGCGCGCGGCGCCGCCGAGGGCCCGGTGTTCGACTGGCTGCTGTGGTGGGACAACGCCCTGTTGCGCGCGCTGCGTCCGTATCTGCCGCAGGCGATGATGCTGATCGCGGTGCGCGACCCGCGCGACATGCTGCTCGACTGGCTGGCCTTCGGCAGCACCACGCCGTACGCGCTGGAAACGCCCGAGGCCGGCGCGCGCTGGCTGGCCCAGACCCTGGACCAGGTCGCCGACCTGCACGAGCACGATCTGTTCCCGCACAACCTGGTCAAGCTCGACGAGATCCTCGACGACCCGGGCGCGCTCGCCCAGGCGATCGCCGACACCTTGCGCATCCAGGTGTCGCTGCCGAACGATCTGTCGCTCGGCGGCGCGCGCCTGGCGCCGGGCCGCTGGCGCCAGTACACCGGCCCGCTCGGCGAGGCCTTCGCCCTGCTCAAGCCGGTCGCGCGCCGCCTGGGTTATCCGGAAAACTGAGCCGCCTATCCACGCACCGACGGCGCGCCGCGCCGTCGCTCCAGGAGCCCGACATGCGTATCCACAGCAACAGTTTCGAGCACGGTAAGCGTCTGCCGGCCGAGTTCGCCGCCGGCCAGGCCACCGCCGAGGGTTTCGGCTTCGCCGCCAACCGCAATCCGCACCTGGCCTGGGACGGCGTGCCGGCCGGCACGCGCTCGTTCGCGCTGTTGTGCATCGACCCGGATGCGCCGACCGTGCCGGAGATGGTCGACCGCGACGACGTGCAGATCCCGGTCGACCAGGTGCGTTGCGATTTCTTCCATTGGGCGATGATCGATATTCCCGCCGCGGTCACCGAGATCGCCGCCGGCAGCTGCAGCGACGGGGTGACCGCGCACGGCAAGCAGAGCCCGGCCGGTCCGGCCGGATCGCGCCAGGGCATCAACGACTACACCGGCTGGTTCGCCGCCAATCCGGACATGGCCGGCGACTGGTACGGCTACGACGGCGCCTTTCCGCCGCCGAACGACCTGCGCCTGCACCGCTATTTCTTCCGCGTCTTCGCTCTCGACGTCGAGCGTCTCGAGGTCGGTCCGCGCTTCACCGCCGGCGAAGTGCTGTACGCGATGCAGGGCCATGTGCTCGGCCAGGCCACGACCTATGCGACGTATGCGCTGAATCCGGCGGTTGCCGGCTGATCGACGGCGGTGCACGGCGTCGCCGTTGCGAGCGCGCACCGCGATTGCGGGCGCGCTGTCGGTTGCCCTAGAGTCCGCCGAGGGATCCCGCTTCGGGACCGACAGGGGAGCACGATCGGCATGGACGACAACCCGTATCACGCACCGCAGACCGCGGTGCAGTTGGACGAGCGCATGGCGAAGTTGGAGGCGGCGAGCTTCCTCCGGCGCTTCTTCAACTACCTCATCGATTTCGTCGCCTGCTATGCGATCGGCTTCGTGATCGCCTTCGCGTTCGCCTTGTTCGGCGGGGAAGGCGCGCTGGCCGCGATGGACGAACCGAACCTCCTGCGCGACTACGCCATCGGCATCGGCCTGATGTTGGCCTACTACATCTTGCTCGAAGGCATGTTCGGCGTCACCGTCGGCAAGCTCATCACCGGCACCCGCGTGGTCGACGAGCAGGGACGCCCGCCTAGTTGGGGCCAAGTCATCGGGCGCTCGTTCGCGCGGCTGATTCCGTTCGATGCGTTGTCGCTGTTCTTCTCGGACAGTCGTCGCCCGACCGGCTGGCACGACCGCCTGCCGAAAACCCTGGTGGTGCGGACGCGCTGAGCGGCGCGTCCGCGACGGCGCTTACGACTTCGGCGGCGGCACCAGTTCGCTCTCGACCACCATGTCGAGCACGTAGGCCACCGACGAGGCGTCGGCCGGCGGGTTCTTGATGTCGAACTTCTTGACCCGCACGACGTTGCGCACGCCGGCTTCGTGCTTGTAGCCCTCGATGTCCTGGTACAGGAACTGCCACTCGCCCGGCGCCTGCGAGACGCCGTTGGCGTCGTAGCTGCGTTCGCGCACCCACAGGCACTGGTGCTTGGGCATCAGCGGATGCGGGCAGGTGCGGCGCTGCGCGTCGACTTCGAAGAACATCGTGGTGCCGGCGCTGCCGTAACGGGTTTCCGCGGTCGGCTGGCCGCTCAGGCCGAGCTTGCTGCCCGAAGCGGTGGTCAACAGCAGGCGCGGCTGCGGCGCCTCGCCTTCGATGGCGAATTTCGCATTGCCTTCGAGCTGCTTGGCGATCTCGTCGTCCATCTGCATCAGGCGCTGGTCCTGGCAGGCCATCAAGGTGGTCTGGAACTGCTTGACCTCGATGCGGTCGCCCTTGAGCGCGTACGCCGCACCCACGTGGTTGCAGCCGCCGGACACGCCGAGGCGGTCCTTGACGAAGCTCAGCTGCAGGCCGTACTTGCCTTCGCGCTGGAGGGCCGCGATCGGCTTGCCGGCGCTGTCGGTGGCCGAGTCGAGATTCCACTTGTAGCCGCCCAGGTCGATCGCGGAAGTCGCCGGCGCGGCATCGGCCGGCGCGGCGCTGTCCTGGGTGGGCTTGGCGGTGTCGCCGTTGCCGGTGCTGTGGGAAGGCGCGGCGCAGGCGGCGAGCAGGGCGAGCGACAGCGCGGCGGCGGACAAAACGAGGGGGCGGGTGATAGTCATGGGGCGCGATGATCCAATGTTGGCTGCGAAGACAGGATCAACGGCCCCACGCGGGCCATGGGGTTGGCTGCGTTCAGCCGCGGGTCGGCTAGGGCCGGTCGTGAGCGACCGCTCCGCCTACGGTGCCGTTCACGTGGGTCGGCTCCGGGGCCGACGGCGTGGCGTAGTCCAGCGCATACGAGCTTACGAGCCGGCCGCGCAGCATCAGTGGGTAATGGCGTACACGGACGAGTTCGTGCGCTCCGGGTGAGTGGCGATAGCCCTCGATCGGGCCGTAGAAGCGATGCCAATCCGAAGCCGACACCCGTCGGCCGAGGACGTAATGCAGCTCGCGCACCCACAGGCAACGGGATGCGGCGACCAGCAGGCCCTCGCAATCGACTTCTTTCGCCGCGACCTCGAGCGTCATCTCGACCGGCTTGCTGCCCCAGGCCGCATCCTCGGTCTGCAAGACCAACTGGGTGCCGTTGCGGCTGGTCAAGCGCAGGCGCTGCCGCACGCCCTGGCCCTCCAGGCGGTAGCGGTAAGGCGAGAGCAGGTGTTCGTCGACCGCGATCGAAGTCGCCTGGGCGAGATGGTTGGTGCAACCGACGGCCTGTTGGACCTGATCGGACACCTCGAGGACATCGCCGCGCAGGCGATAATCGCCGGACATTTCGCCGCAGTGCCCGTCGATCGTCAGGCGTCCGTCGTCGCCGAACTCGAAATGGATCCGCGAGAACTCGTTCGGCTGCAGCTCCGGCAGCGCGCGGCCGTCGGCGGCGGTGGCGAGCAGGATTTGCCAGCGGTAACCGCCCAGGCCTTGCGGGCCCGGATCCGGTTTCGGCGGTGGTGGGCGCTGCGTCACCGCGGCCGGGCGCGCGTCGCCCGGTATGGCGGTGGGTTCGGGTTCGGTCGCCGCAGCAGCCTCGGTGTGACCGGGCCGGTCGTCGCCGCCGCAGGCGGTCAGCGCGAACAGCAGTGCGGCGAGGAGCGGCGCGTAGGCGTACCCGCCCGGCGACTCGGTCCGGCGGACGACGGAAGGCATTTGCGGCATGGTCGGCCCCGCTACGGTAAATGCCGAGCTTGGACCCGGCCGGGGCAGCTCGCCACCGACCAAAGGCGGGGACGAGAAGCGAGCCGGTTGGGCCGCAAGGCGGATGCGATCGTCAATCGCCGCGTGGATCGACCGACGCGCAAGCCGGGGTCTCGGGTTGGATGCGGGCCTGGGCGTCGCGATACTCCTTGACGTAGACCACGCCGTGCGCGCCGTGCGCATCGACGATGTCGAAGCGCCGCACCCGCAAGATCGCGCGGAAGCAGGCTTCATGGCGATAGCCTTCGATCGGTTCGCGCTGCCAGTGCCAGTCGCCGACCGGAATGCGGTTCGCGCCTTCGCTGCGAACCTGCCGCACATGCAGGCAGCGCTCGCGACGCCTCGACGGCGGCGGACAGCGGCGCTCGTCGTCGATCTCCAATTCGAGCGGGCTGCCGGGGCTGCCGTAGCGCGTCTGCGCGGTCGGCACGCCGATCAGGCTGATGCGCGCGCCGTCGTCGTGGGTGATCAGCAGCTTGTGCGTGTCGCCCTCGGCGACGATCGCGAATTGCGTCTCGACGGTGGCTAGACGGAAGAAGGCAGTGTCCATCGCGGCGTCGCGCCTGCAACCGGCGGTGGTCTGGATTGCGCCCTGGTCGTCGCGCAGCAGTCGCTTGCCATCCAGCTTGTAGCGGCCGCCGACCGTGTTGCAGGCTCCTTTCAATTCGAATACGCCGTCTTGGTAGCGCGCATGCAAGCCACGATGACGCGCTCCGCGCAGCGCGCCGATGCGGCGGCCCCGCGCATCGGTGGCCTCCAACGGGTACCAGTCGAAGGCGCCGAGCAAACCGGCCTGGGTCTGAGGCAGCGAATAAGCCGGTGCGGGTTGCCGGCTGGCGGCAACCGAGGCCGGCGAGATCGTCGTCAGCAATGCGGCGAGCGATGCGAGGCAGAACAATCGATTCATGGTGCGACACTCCTTGTCGATCAGCGATGGGCGTTCCAGTCGCAACGCGCCGGCGCGCGGCTCGGGGTTCAGCCTTTGGGCTTGGCGAACTTCTGCGCCAGTTCGCGCTGGGCGCGCTCCAGGTCGAGGCCGCCGTCGCTGTCTTCTTGCTCGCTTTCGTCGGCGAGCACGGCGTCGATATGCCCCAGCAGTTCCGCCGGGGTGACTACCGCGCACTGCATCGTGGTGTTCGGGAACACGCCGACGCCGAGGCCGGCCTCGGTCAGCGCCGGCGCGGCCTTCGCGCGCCAGGCTTCCAGCTCGCGCAGTACCGGCGCATAGCCCTTGAGCTTCGGCGCCGCCGCCAGCGCGGCGCGCGCGGTGCTGGTCGAAGGCCACACCGGCAACAGCTCCTGGCCGTCGTCGTCGAACAGGGTCAGCACGAACTCGCCGGACTCGGCGACCCACAGCTGCCCGGTGCGCGCGACCGCCGCGACGAAGGCGGCGTAGCGCTCGGGTCCGGACAACTGGGCGTAGTCGAGCAATTCCTGTTCGGCGGCGCGATCGGCTTCGTTCATGGCGGCGGCTCCTGCCGGTGGGGCGATGCGATCAGCTGGGCGTTCTCATTCAACTGCCGGACGGCATCAGCAGCAACAGCGCCGCGCCGAACACGAAGCGGTAGATCGCGAACGCGGTGAAACGGTGGGTCTGGATATAGCGCAACAGCCACTTCACCGCGATGAAGGCGGTCACGGCCGAAGCGACGAAGGCCACCCCGAGCGCGTTCCAGTCTTCGTTGGCGGCGGCCGGGGTGCCGAGCACGCCGAGCAGCTCGTAGCCGCTGGCCGCGAACATGGTCGGGATGCCGACCAGGAAGGTGAACTCGGTCGCTGCGGCGCGGCTGGTGGTGCCGGCTAGCAGGGCGATGAAGATCGTCGCGCCCGAACGCGAGGTGCCCGGGAACACGCCGGCGACCACCTGGGCGATGCCGACCAGGGTCGCGACGGTCCAGGTGATCTCGCTGCGTTCGCCGAGCGCGGCGGCGCGCTTGGCGGCGAAATGCTCGGCCGCGATCATCCATACGCCGCCGAGCACCAGCGCCCAGGCGATCGGCAGGACCTGGTCGGGCAGGCTGAAGCCGGCCTTCTTGACCGCGATGCCCAGCACCGCGGTCACTCCGAAGGCGACGGCGAGCTTGTACAGGTAGTCGCGGTTGTCGCGCTCGGCGAAGCCGGTCGCGAGCGTCCACAGCCGGCGCCAGTAGATGACCACCACGGCGAGAATCGCGCCGGCCTGGATCGAGATGTTGAACAGGTCGGAGCGGTGTCCGAGCCAGTGTTGCGCGATCAGCAGATGTCCGGTGCTGGAGATCGGCAGGAATTCGGTGATGCCTTCGATGATGCCGAGGAGCAGGGCGGCGAGCAGGTCGGTCATTAGGGGCGGGGGTCTTGGTCGGGGGCGGAGAGGCGGAGCGCGCCGTCGCGATCGGGGGTTCGCGGCGGCGCGCCAGAATAACGGAAAGCGTATTGCACTAACTTGGTGCGAATGCCCGGTTTCGCGCCTTCATATGGTGCGTCCCGATCGTGACAGATCCACGATTCTGTTTTATTTCATGGACTTAGAGGGTGCTGAAAGTTGGCACGACGCTTGCTTCCCTGTCAGGCAGGCGGCTTCAATGCCCTCGCGTTGCACGACTTTTACTCCCGACTCCCCTTTCCCGGAACGAACATGTCTCTCGAACAGGTCGAAAAGCTCATCAAGGATCACAAGGTCGAATTCGTCGACCTGCGTTTCACCGACATGCGTGGCGTGCAGCACCACGTGACCTTCCCGAAGTCGATCGTCGAGCCCTCGTTGTTCGAAGACGGCAAAATGTTCGACGGCTCCTCGATCAGCGGCTGGAAGGGCATCAACGAGTCGGACATGATCCTGCTGCCGGATCCCTCGACCGCGTTCCTGGACCCGTTCACCGCCGATCCGACCGTCGTGCTGACCTGCGACATCCTCGACCCGGCGACCATGCAGGCCTACTCGCGCGATCCGCGCGGCGTCGCCAAGCGCGCCGAGGCCTACCTGAAGTCCAGCGGCGTCGCCGACCAGGCCTTCTTCGGTCCGGAACCCGAATTCTTCATCTTCGACTCGGTCCGTTACGCCAATGAGATGGGCCACACCTTCTTCCACGTCGATTCGGAAGAAGCCGCCTGGAACTCGGGCAAGGAATACGAAGGCGGCAACAGCGGTTACCGTCCGGGCGTGAAGGGCGGCTATTTCCCGGTCGCGCCGCTCGACTCGCTGCACGACATCCGCGCCGAGATGTGCAAGACCCTTGAGCAGGTCGGCATCGAAGTCGAAGTGCACCACCACGAAGTCGCCAACGCCGGCCAGTGCGAGATCGGCACCAAGTTCAACTCGCTGGTGGCCAAGGCCGACGAACTGTTGACGATGAAGTACATCATCAAGAACGTCGCCCACCGCAACGGCAAGACCGCGACCTTCATGCCCAAGCCGATCGTCGGCGACAACGGCAGCGGCATGCACGTGCACCAGTCCTTCGCCAAGGGCGGCGTCAACCTGTTCAGCGGCGACGGCTACGGCGGCCTGTCGCAGATGGCGCTGTGGTACATCGGCGGCGTGTTCAAGCACGCACGCGCGATCAACGCCTTCACCAACTCGGGCACCAACAGCTACAAGCGCCTGGTGCCGGGCTTCGAGGCGCCGGTGATGCTGGCCTATTCGGCCCGCAACCGTTCGGCCAGCTGCCGCATTCCCTACGTGGCCAACCCGAAGGCGCGCCGCATCGAAATGCGCTTCCCCGACCCGATCCAGTCGGGCTATCTGACCTTCGCCGCGCTGATGATGGCCGGCCTGGACGGCATCAAGAACCAGATCGACCCGGGCGCGCCGAGCGACAAGGACCTCTACGACCTGCCGCCGGAAGAGGAGAAGGGCATCCCGACCGTGTGCCACTCGCTCGACCAGGCGCTCGAAGCGCTCGACAAGGACCGCGACTTCCTCAAGGCCGGCGGCGTGTTCACCGACGACTTCATCGACAGCTACATCGCGCTGAAGATGCAGGAAGTGACCAAGTTCCGCGCGGCGACACACCCCTTGGAATACCAGATGTACTACGCCGTCTGATCGCCATGAACGCATCCATCCTCGCACCAGCCAAGCGTCATCCAGATCGCCCGCGCCGCTTCGATGCGGCGCGGCGGGATGCCGCGCGGCGGCGCGCGCAGGCGATGCGCGAGATGCAGTAAACCACCACACGGCCCGGGGCTAACGCTCCGGGCCGTGTCGCTTTCAGGGAAGAGCACCCACCCGGGCGACGCCACTCGCCTCCATCCGTCCGATATCGGCCATGGCCGACGTCGCGGGAGCGGCTTGCCGCAACAAACGCAGGACACGAAACGCAAAGCCCCTTACCACCGAAACCCTCGACCGCGGCATCGCACACAGCACGACGAGTACGCAGCCATCGAGCCGCGACCGATCGATGCGCGCCGCCGCGGACCCGACCGACCACAGGAGGACAGCCATTCGACGCAGGCGCGGACCGCAGAGTCCGACCGCGCGTCCATCTCCGGCCCGAGCACGACGAAGGCGTCGACGCGGCCGGAACGCAACGAAGCAATGACCGGGGAGGGGCCACCGCTTATGAGGAGCCTGCGTCATGTCGTTAGATAGCAAAACCGAAAGCGCCGGCGCCACCGGCAAGACCGCGCGAACCAGGTTCGCGCGAGCCACGACCGCACCAGCCACGACCGCACCAGCCAGGACCGCACGAGCCAGGACCGCACGAGTCAAAGCTGCGCTCGCCACCGCGCTCGCGTTCGCCGCGCTCGCGGCCACGACTGCACACGCCGGAACCTCGGGCTCGATGAGCCTGACCAGCGACTACCTGTTCCGTGGGGTGTCGCAGACCAACCAGAACCCCGCCTTGCAGGGCGGCATCGAATACGCGCACGACAGCGGTTTCTACGCCGGCGCCTGGGGCAGCAACGTCAGTTGGCTGTCCGACACCGTCGTGATCGGCGACGACATCTCCAACAGCCTCGAACTCGACGGCTACATGGGCTACCGCGGCAAGGCCGGCGAGCTGTTCTCCTACGACGTCGGCGTGCTGACCTATTACTACCCCGGCGACTACCCGAGTGGCTTCAACAGCCCCGACACCACCGAGATCTACCTCGGCGGCACTCTGGCGCCGTCGGAGACGGTCTCGGTCGGGCTCAAGTATTCGTATGCCGTGACCGACCTGTTCGGCTATGCCGATTCCGACGGCAGCGGCTACCTCGACGCCAACCTCAACTGGACCTTCCAGCCGAGTTGGACGCTCAACGTCCACGGCGGCAAGCAGTGGATCGAGCACAACAAGGATTTCGAGTACGCCGACTGGAAAGTGGGCGTGACCAAGAGCTTCGACAGCGGTTTCTCGGTCGCCGCCGCCTACAGCGACACCGATGCCGGAGAGGCTTTCTATACCAACGCTCACGGCAACTTCCTCGCCGACGACGCTTTCACCCTGACCGTGACCAAGGCGTTCTGAGCACGCCCGGCGCACGACCGCACACGAACCATCACGGAGCCGCGAGATGAAACTGATCATTGCCATCATCCGCCCGTTCAAGCTCGACGAGGTGCGCGAAGCGCTGACCGAAGTCGGCGTGTCGGGCATCACCGTCACCGAAGTCAAAGGCTTCGGACGCCAGAAGGGCCACACCGAGCTGTACCGCGGCGCCGAGTACGTCGTCGATTTCCTGCCCAAGCTCAAGATCGAGTGCGCCGTCCCCGACAGTCTGCTCGACGCGGCTCTGGAATCGATCCAGAACGCCGCCCGCACCGGCAAGGTCGGCGACGGAAAAATCATCGTCCTGCCGGTCGAGAACACGGTGCGCATCCGCACCGGCGAACTCGACGACGACGCCCTGTGACCCTCCACGCGAGAAACGAAATGAACCACACGATGATCGAATCCCGCTCGCGCGAGCGGATCGCAGGCCCCCTGGCCCTGGCCGCCGCACCGGTGTTGGCGTTGTTGTCGGCCGGCGCCGCGCGGGCGCAGGAAACCGCCGCAGCGGCCGCGCCGGTGGTCGACAAGGGCGACGTCGCCTGGATGCTGACCTCGACCCTGCTGGTGCTGCTGATGACGGTGCCGGGCCTGGCCCTGTTCTACGGCGGCCTGGTGCGCTCCAAGAACGTCCTGTCGGTGTTGATGCAGGTGTTGGCGGTGTTCTCGCTGATCGTACTGCTGTGGGTGACTTACGGTTACTCGCTGGCGTTCGGCGGCGGCAACGCCTTCATCGGCACCTTCGACAAGCTGTTCCTCAAGGGCGTCGACAAGGCCTCGCTCGCGGCCACCTTCACCGCCGGTGTGTCCCTGCCGGAGTACGTCTTCATCGCCTTCCAGTCGACCTTCGCCGGCATCACCGGCGCGCTGATCGTCGGCGCCTTCGCCGAGCGCATCAAGTTCTCGGCGGTGCTGCTGTTCTCGGCGATCTGGTTCACCTTCGCCTACCTGCCGATCGCGCACATGGTCTGGTACGGGCCCGACGGTTATCTGTTCGCCAAAGGCGCGATCGACTTCGCCGGCGGCACGGTGGTGCACATCAACGCCGGCATCGCCGGCCTGGTCGGCGCCTATTTCGTCGGCAAGCGGGTGGGCTACGGACGCGAGGCGATCAAGCCGCACAACGTCACCTTCACCATGATCGGCGCGTCGCTGTTGTGGGTGGGCTGGTTCGGCTTCAATGCCGGCTCCAACCTGGAAGCCACCGCCGGCGCGGCGCTGGCCTTCCTCAACACCCTGCTGGCGACGGCCGCGGCGGCGCTGGCCTGGAGCCTGGTGGAGAAGGTGATCAAGGGCAAGCCGTCGATGCTCGGCGGCGCTTCGGGCGTGGTCGCCGGCCTGGTCGCGATCACCCCGGCCTGCGGCACGGTCGGTCCGTTCGGCGCGATCGCGATCGGCGCGATCGCCGGCGCCTTGTGCGTGTGGGGCGTGCACGGTCTCAAGCGTCTGCTGCGCGCCGACGACGCCCTCGACGTGTTCGGCGTGCACGGCCTCGGCGGCATCATCGGCGCCTTGTTGACCGGCGTGTTCAGCTCGCCCGCGCTCGGCGGCTTCGGCCTCGGCGCCGGCAACGACAGCATCGCCGAGCAGCTGGGCGTGCAGGCCCTGAGCGTCGGCATCACCGTGATCTGGTCGGGCGTGGTCTCGGTGGTCGCCTTCGCGATCGTCAAGTTCGTGGTCGGCCTGCGCGTGCCGGAGGAATCCGAACGCGAAGGCCTGGATATCACCACTCATGGCGAGTCGGCTTACGAGAGTTGAGGGTTGGGTGAGGAAGTAAACAGGAGTGAGTGGGGAGGAGTGAGTAGGCAGGAGCGGGCAAAGAGTAGGCAGGAACCAGGAACGAGTGGGCTGCTGGTCTAGACGACGCCCCGAAGCGATACGGTATTGGCGCCGACCCCGCCCGACCCCTCGAGCCCTCATTCTCACTCCTCGCTTCTCACTCCTCTCCACACTGCCAAAGCGCGCAACCCGGTCATTGCCAGCGCTGCCGCCCGGGCCTAGCATCGGCGGCATGCAGATCATTCCGCTCAGCGAAGGCGCATCGCTCCACGCGGTCGACTACCGCTGCGGGGCGGGGCCGCGGGATGCGCCCTTCGTCGAGCGCCACCGCAGCCACTGCATTTCCTACGTGCGCCGCGGCAGCTTCGGTTATCGCGTGCGCGGCGAGGCCTACGAACTGGTCGCCGGCAGCGTGTTGGTCGGCCGTGCCGGCGACGAGTTCCTGTGCACCCATGAACACCACGGCTGCGGCGACGAATGCCTGTCGTTCCATCTGTCGCCGGCGCTCGTCGACGAACTCGGCGCCAGCAGCGCGTTGTGGCGCGCCGGCGGCGTGCCGCCGTTGCCGGAACTGATGGTCTGGGGCGAACTCGCCCAGGCCGCGGCGGAGGGGCGCAGCGATCTCGGCGTCGATGAGGTCGGCCTGCTGTTGGCGCGGCGTTGCGTCGACACCGTCGATGGTGCGGCTGGCAAACGCCTGCGGCCGCGCGCCGCCGATCGCCGCCGCGCGGTCGAGGCGGCGATGTGGCTGGACGCGAACGCACATCGCTCGGTCGGCCTGGACGACGGCGCGCGCATCGCCGGGGTCAGCGCCTTCCATTTCCTGCGCCTGTTCGCCGATGCGCTCGGGGTCACTCCGCATCAATACCTGCTGCGTGCGCGCCTGCGCCGGGCCGCTTCCTTGCTGGCCGACCCGAAGCGGCCGATTACCGAGGTCGCTTACGACAGCGGCTTCGCCGACTTGTCCAACTTCAGCCGCAGCTTCCATCGGGCGGCCGGGGTCTCGCCGCGCCGCTTCCGCCAGGCTGCGCACGGCGACCGCAAGATTTTCCAAGAACGCATCGGCCGCGGCGCGGCAAGCTGACCTCCCTTTCGAGGAGGTTCCCTCATGTACGACCACGTCGGTTTGAAGGTGCGCGATCTCGCCGCCAGCCTGAAGTTCTACCGTGCCGCATTGAAGCCGCTCGGCCACGTCGTCGGCTCCAGCGACGACAGCGGCGCCGGGCTCGGCCCGAAGGACGCGCCGGCACTGTGGCTGTATCCCGACGGCGATGCGCGCGGCGGTGCGCATGTCGCATTCCGCGCCGGCAGCCGCGCCGCCGTCGACGGCTTCCATCGCGAAGGCGTCAAGGCCGGCGGCCGCGACAACGGCGGCGCCGGTCTGCGCGAGGATTACGGCGCCGGCTATTACGCCGCGTTCCTGCTCGACCCAGACGGCCATAACGTCGAAGCGGTCTACATGGAGTAAGCCGACGAGGCATCGGCCGCTGCCGTGGCCGCGCCGCCGGCGCCGCGAGCGGGCCGGCGGCGCGACCGCGGCTGCCTGGGCGATGCGTCGTAAGCGGCGAACTTCTGCCGGCGCATCGGCCGGCGGGCCTTGGCGCGCCACTCTCGGTTGCAATTTTCCAATGGCGAAAAAATAGCCGGCCAGAATTTTCGCGCCTGCCGTCGCAGTTCGAGCGTAGGCGCGCGAACGGCGCAAGTGCAGAGCATTCGTTCAGTCTCCGCGCGACATCGCGGTCGAATCCCATATCCATCCCGCACGTTCTCGAATGCGCTGTGATGCAGATGCGTTTGCGTATTGCGCGTCCGGCGTCAGTGCCTAGGCTGCCTAGCGCGGACATAGCGCTGTGTCCGCGCCACGTCCGGACGCGCTCGCGCAAGACCGCAGTCCTCGAAACAGTCGATCGCGAGAGAGAACCAGGACGGTTCCGCCGCATACCGCGGCCTACGAAGCCTCACGGGAGTTTCGCAATGTCTCAGCCATCAATCTCCACCCTGCGCCGGCACGCGCTGGCGGTCGCCACCGTTTCCATCCTCCTTGCCGCGCCGGCGTTCGCCGCCGACCGCGTCAACCTCAGCAGTCTCGATCCCGACCGGCCGGTCGCCGGTTTCGTCGTCGCCTACAAGTCGGGCACGCCGAAAGCGCTCGACTTCCAGCGCGAACTCAGCACCGCCGTCGCCGTGCTCGGCCGCAAGGACCTGAGCGTCAAGCACGCCGGCCCGGTCTCGACCGGCGCCGAACTGATCGAAGTCAGCCGTCCGCTCGACGTGGTCGAAGCGACCACGCTGATGCAGCGGATCGCGGCCAATCCGGACATCGAATACGTCGAGCCCAACTCGATCTTCCAGCCGATCCTGACCCCGAACGACCCGAGCTATCCCTCGCAATACGGCCTGCACGGCGTCGCCGGCGGCATTCGCGCCAACACCGCCTGGGACAACGGCTATCAGGGCCAGGGCAAGATCATCGCGGTGATCGACACCGGCATCACCGCGCATCCCGATCTCGCCGCCAACCTGACCTCGCCGGCCGGCTACGACTTCATCACCAACGTCGCCACCGCCAACGACGGCAACGCCCGCGACAGCAACCCGGCCGACCCCGGCGACTGGTGCGGCGCCAATCCGTCGAGCTGGCACGGCACCCACGTCACCGGCATCGCCGCGGCGGTCACCAACAACGCGGTCGGCGTCGCCGGCACCGCGTTCCGTTCCAAGGTGCTGACCGCGCGCGCGCTCGGCAAGTGCGGCGGCACCCTGGTCGACATCGCCGATGCGATCACCTGGGCTTCGGGCGGCACCGTCGCCGGCGTGCCCGCGGTCGGCGCCAACAAGGCGGTGGTGATCAACCTCAGCCTCGGCGGCAGCGGCGCCTGCAGCTCGACCTTCCAGAACGCGATCAACGGCGCGGTGTCGCGCGGGGTGACCGTGGTGGTCGCGGCCGGCAACAGCAACGCCAACGCGGCGAACTTCCAGCCGGCCAGCTGCCTCAACGTGATCACCGTCGGCGCCAGCACTTCGGCCGGCGGCAAGGCCAGCTTCTCCAACTGGGGCACCACATCGGTGGTCGACGTGGCGGCGCCGGGCGTGGGCATCCTGTCCACGCTCAACAACGGCAGCACTACTCCGGGCGCAGCCAGCTACGCCAACTACAACGGCACCTCGATGGCGGCGCCGTTCGTGGCCGGGGTGGTGGCGCTGATGCAGTCCAAGCCCGCGCCGGACGAATCGCCGGCGGTGATCGAACGCCTGATCAAGTCCACCGCGCGTCCGTTCCCGGTGCCGCCGGTGCCGCCGCAGTTGATCGGCACCGGCATCGTCAATGCCGATGCCGCGACCGACGCGATGCCGTAGTCGGGTCTCTCGTTCGCAAGGCACGCCCGGAACCCCGGCTTCGGCCGGGGTTCTTCATTGGCGCGCCTCGGCGCCGAGGGGATCGGCGAGAACATCGACGCGGTGGGCGCGAACGCGTGACGCATTGCGCAAACCGGCGCGCACCCGGCGACGCGCAACGAACGTCGAGTTCCATCGGCGTCGGCGCCTGCGCCCCCGACTTTGGTCGCAGGCCGGCAACGGCCGCACGCGCATTGAAACCGCTTACGTGCCGGTGAATGCGCGTTGCGCGTGATCCGCATCACGCTCCCGCGAGACAGTCGTCCCGGCACCTACACGAGCATCGGTCGAGCGACGCGACCATGTTGCATCGCCGCATTCTGTCCTTAAGTTGACAGCGCTGTCATGGCCGCGCTACAAGCTTTCCGCACTGCCGCCGGTCCGACTTCGCGGCGCGCGCTCACACCACACACAACAACGATCGGCTCGCAGCCGGCCCCGGGGAGGGGATGTCCTGATGAACCTGCCTATGCACCAGCGTGTCCGCGGTTCGACCTTGAGTTTTGCGATCTTCGCCGCGCTGATGGCCGGCCACGCCGCCGCCCAGGACACCGCGTCGTCGCCCGCCGAGGCGCCCGCCGCATCGGGCAAGGAAGCCACCGACCTGGATTCGGTGATCGTCACCGTCGAACGCCGCGAGCAAAGCCTGCAGAAGTACGCCGGCACCGCGCAGGCCTTGTCGCAGGACGATCTGCGCGGGCTCGGCATCAATAACGAGCTGCGCCAGATGCAGGTCGCGGTGCCCGGCCTGAGCATCGCCAACCAGGAAGGCGCGACCGAAGTCTTCATTCGCGGCGTCGGCTCGTCCAACAACACCGAGCTCGGCGACCCGGGCGCGGCGCCGCACGTCAACGGCGCCTACATCCCGCGTCCGCGCGGCCTCGGCGGCATGTTCTACGACCTGGAACGGGTCGAGATCAACAAGGGTCCGCAAGGCACCTTGCGCGGCCGCAACGCACTCGCCGGCACCCTCAACATCGTCACCAAGAAGCCCGAACTCGGCGGGCAGTTCAGCGGCTATGTGCAGGGCGAGGTCGGCAACCGCGACCAGAAGGGTTACGAGACCGCGCTCAACTTCCCGCTCGGCGAATACGCTGCGCTGCGTTTCGCCGGCTATCACATCGAGAAGAACGCCGGCTTCAAGAACGTAGGCCTGTGGCAGCACCTCGACCCGGCCGGCATCCAGGACGACAGCGCCGGACGCCTGTCGTTCCTGTACGAGCCCGACGACAAGCTGTCGGTGTTCGCGATGCTCGATGTCGGCCGCGAGCTCGGCACCGGCTATCCCGGCGCCGGCCTGTTCCGAGCCGCCGAGGAGGGCTATACCTCCGAAGACATCGACATGCGCGAGGTGATCTACCGCGGCGTGCAGGGCAAGGTCGACAACAAGCTGTGGGGCTTCCAGGGCACGGTGCGCTACGACTTCGGCGGCGTCGCCCTGGAGTACAACGGCAGCTACCGCGACGTCGACTACTTCCAGATCAACGCCGCCGCCGACGGCAACACCTGGCCGGGGCGCGACCTGCGCGCGCGTCCGCCGGGCGAGCCGGCGACCTGGGGCGGCATCGACTACGACAACTTCGGCACCAACTACCTGCAGGCGCGTTCGCAGTCGCAGACCCACGAACTGCGCCTGTCGTCCGACGACGACGCGCGCTTCCGCTGGACCACCGGCGGCTTCTACTTCCACGAAAAGCAGCAGGTCGGCTTCTTCGCTCTCGCCGACAAGGGCGCGTTCTACTCGGGCACCGAATTCACCATGCCCGACGTGGACGGCAAGTCCTGGGCGGCCTTCGGCGACGGCACCTTCGACGTCAACGAACGCCTGCGCGTCAAGGGCGGCGTGCGCTACACCGACGAGCGCAAGTCGCGCGACGGCATCGGCGGCAACTGGACCATCGGCCTGGGCGGCGACGGCGGCGTGTTCCAGACCCGCCTCGGCACCGAAGGCTTCAAGCCGACCCTGCTCGACCGGCCGTCGTTCGACGTGACCGGCTTGACCAGCAATGCCGACCTCGCCCGCTTCCTGCTGCAGGGCGTGCTGCAGGCCGGCGCGCGCGACACCATGCAGCAGCAACTGGCCGGAATCGTCGACGGCAGCCGCCCGAACGGCACCTGCGTCGACCGGCCCGACACCGGCGGCAACACCGTCAACTGCCCGGCCGACGGCCAGCACAGCTTCATCGCGCTCGGCGTGCCGTCGGCGCAGCACGGCTCCAGCGCCTTCGACTTCATCGACTGGCGCCTGGGCTTCGAGTACGACCTCAGCGAACGCAACCTGCTGTACGCGACCGTCTCCACCGGACACAAGGCCGGCGGCTTCAACGACAGCTTCGACGTCAACGTGATTCCGGAAACCTACAAGCCGGAGAAACTGACCGCGTTCGAGATCGGCTCGAAGAACTCGTTCGAGTTCCTCGGCCGCACCTCGACCTTCAACGTCAGCGGTTTCTACTACGACTACGACGACCAGGTCTTCCAGGACCTCAGCGTGATCGCTTTCAATCCGGACGGCGAAGCCACCGGTTTCGCCCTGGTCAACCGCAACGTCGGCAAGTCCGAGCTGTACGGCATCGAGGCCGAGAGCCGGCTCCGCTTCGGCGGCGGCTTCACCCTCGACCTCAACGCGCTGTACCTGGAGACCGAGATCAAGGAGGGCATGGTCGCCGACGTGCGCAGCCAGGACTTCGGCAACGGCGGCATCACCTCGCAGATCGACCTGTCCGGCAACGACCTGCCGCTGTCCTCGAAGTACACCTTCAACGCGCGTCTGCAACAGGCCATCGAGTTCTCGCGCGGCACCTTCGACTGGCAGGTGCTGGCCGCGTATCGCTCCTCGTTCTTCCTGACCCAGTACAACGACCGCGAGGTGGTGTTCCTGCGCGACACCGCCGGCACCGTCGACCGCATCGAGGACTCGGCGACCGCGGGCTTCCCGGACGAGCAGAAGGGCTTCACCCAGATCAACGCCGGCGCCGGCTTCACCACGCTCGACGGGGCCTGGCGCGTCGAAGTCTGGGGCAGCAACCTGACCAACAAGGACGTGTCGCAGAAGGCTCTGGTCGGTTCCGGCGTCAACACCCGCTTCCTCAACGATGCGCGCAGCTACGGCGTGCGAGTGCGCTGGAACTTCTGATGGCGGCAGCGCCCTGTCCCAAGCCCCGCGCTCCGTCCCGCACGAACCCCCACGTCGTGCGGGCGGGGCGCTGGGTGCCGGCGGCGGGTGCAGGCGAAGGCCGGACGGTGCTGACGTCGTCGCTCATCCGTCATTCCCGCAAAGGCGGAACTCGCTCGTATTCGGCGGCAGCCGGACATCCAGAGCCCTATGCAGGTGCGGCACCGAAGTCTCTGGATGCTTGGCTGTCGCCGAAGAAAGCCAGAGCCCGCCTTCGCGGCAACGAGGCCTGGTGGGCTTCGCGGGCAGATATCGGCTCGGGCCGGCGTGTAGAGATCGATGCGATGGACGCATCCGGCCTCGTAGCTGGTCCGGCGTCGGCACCGCCGCTTCAATGCCACGCCCGTTCCCGGCACGCCTCCTCCCCGATACGCCCAATCGCCACTGCAATCGAATTCATGCACCCACAGCGGCCGCAGCCGTGGCCGCGCCCTGCGGCAGCGGGTAGAACGGCGAAGACACCGCCCCGGACAGACAGGACCGCATGAAACTCTCCCTGCTCGACACCCTCATCGTTCTGGTCTACCTGGCCGGCGTTTTCGCTCTCGCGCAGTGGGTCTCGCGCGAAAAAGCCGGGCACGAGAAGACCGCGAAGGATTACTTCCTCGCCAGCAAGGCGCTGCCGTGGTGGGCGATCGGCGCTTCGCTGATCGCCGCCAACATCTCGGCCGAACAGATCATCGGCATGTCGGGCTCCGGTTACGCGCTGGGCCTGGCGATCGCCTCCTACGAATGGATGGCCGCCGCGACCCTGCTCGTGGTCGGCAAGTTCTTTCTGCCGATCTTCCTGCGCAACGGCATCTACACCATGCCGCAGTTCCTGGAAGAACGTTACGGCAACCGCATCCGCACCCTGATGGCGGTGTTCTGGCTCGGCCTGTACGTGTTCGTCAATCTGACCTCGATCCTGTGGCTGGGGTCGCTGGCGATCGTGCAGGTGACCGGCATGGACCAGATGCTGGCGTTGAGCCTGCTCGGCGGTTTCGCCCTGGCCTATCAGCTCTACGGCGGGCTCAAGGCGGTCGCGCTGACCGACATCGTGCAGGTCTCGCTGCTGGTGCTCGGCGGCCTGCTGGTGGCCGGGCTGACCTTGAGCAAGATCGGAGACGGCGCCGGCATCGTCGCCGGCTTCAAGACGCTGTGGGCGACGCATCCGGAACACTTCAAGATGATCCTGCCGCCGGACAGCCCGTTCTACAAAGACCTGCCGGGCATCGGCGTGCTGGTCGGCGGCCTGTGGGTGGCGCACGTCAGCTACTGGGGCTTCAACCAATACATCATCCAGCGCGCCCTGGCCGCCAAGGACCTGCGCGAGGCGCAGAAGGGCATCGTGTTCGCGGCGATCCTCAAGCTGGTGCTGCCGGTCATCGTGGTGCTGCCGGGCATCGCCGCGGTGATGCTGGCGCCGGGCCTGGAGCGCAACGACGACGCCTATCCGGCGATGATGGCGCTGCTGCCGACCGGCGCGCTGGGCCTGGTGTTCGCGGCGCTGATCGCGGCGATCGTGGCCTCGCTGGCGTCGAAGATCAATTCGGTCGCGACCATTTTCACCCTGGATTTCTATGCCAAGCATCGTCCCGATGCGTCCGAGCGCAAGCTGGTGCGGATCGGCCGCATCGCCGCGGCGGTGTCGATCGTGATCGGCATCCTGACCGCGCGCCCCCTGCTCGGCAGCTTCGACCAGGGCTTCCAGTACATCCAGGAATACACCGGTTTCTTCACTCCGGGCATCGTGGTGATCTTCGTGCTGGGCCTGTTCTGGAAGCGCGCCAACGAAGCCGGCGCGCTTGCCGCGGCGGTAGGCTCGCTGGCGCTGTCGATCCTGCTCAAGCAGGTCTGGCCCGAGTTGCCTTTCGTCAACCGGGTCGGCGTGGTGTTCGTGCTGGCGGCGATCCTGGCCGTCGCGGTGTCGCTGTCGACGCCGTCCGGCGCCGGTCGCGACCGCATCGCCACCGACGGCGTCAGCTATGCCACCGCGCCTTCGTTCAACATCGCCGCGGTCGCCGTGCTGGCGATCCTGGTCGCGCTGTACACCTTGTTCTGGTGAGTGCGGTTGTTCCGGTGAGCGCGGCGGTTCTGGCGAGGGCGCGTACGCGAGTCCCGCGCTCCGCGGCGGTCCTCTCCTCGCACCGCTTGCGCGCCGGCTCAACGCCGGCGCGTGCGGCCCTTGCCGATCGGCCCGGTCGACTGGCGCAGCTGCAGCTCGTAGCCGGCAGTGATCATCTGGCCGCCGTCGGGCGCCTTGATGCGCTTGAACAGCTCGTGGGTCGCCAGGCGGCCCATCTCGCGGGTCGGCTGGCGCACCGTGGTCAGCGGCGGATAGATCTGGCGCGCGATCGGCGTGTCGTCGAAGCCGCACACCGAGACGTCGCCCGGAATCGACAAGCCCATCTCGCTGGCGGTGCGGATGGTGCCCGCGGCCATGTCGTCGTTGGCGGCGAAGATCGCGGTCGGCCGGTCGGCCATCAACAGCAGGCGCTGGGCGCAGATCGCGCCGGTGTCGTAATGGAAGTCGCCGTCGATCACCAACTCGGGATCGTAGGCGATGCCGGCCGCGGCGAGCCCGTCGCGGTAACCGTTCAAGCGCCACTGGCTGGCGCCGTGCTCGGGATGGCCCTTGATGTGGGCGATGCGGCGATGGCCGAGCGAAACCAAGTGGGCCATCATCTCGCGCACCGCGCGTTCCTCGTCGAGCACCACGCCGATGCGGCCGCCGCGCAGCTTCGGCGAAATATTGGCGTAGGGAATCCCGAGCTGGCCGAGACGCTTCATCAGGCCGGGGTGATCGGTCAGCGGCGGGGTCAGCACCAGGCCGTCGGCGCGCGAGTGCTGGATGATCTCGTCGACGTGGGCGAGGAACTTGCGTTCGCCGTAGGTCACCGGCGCCAGCATCAGGTTGTAGTGATGAGCGATGCAGGCATCGAGCATGCCGGCCTGCACTTCCATCAGATAGTTGCTCGAGGGATTGTCGTAGAGCAGCGCGACCAGGAACGAACGCTGGCCGGCGAGGCTGCGCGCGGATGGATTGGGGCGGTACTGCAACTTGCGCGCGGCGGCTTCGACGCGCTTGCGCGTCTCCTCGCTGACGTTCGGTTCCTGGTTGAGTACGCGCGAGACGGTCTTCATCGACACGCCCGCCGCTTCCGCTACATCTTCGATGCGTACTCGCATGACCGGTCGTTTCCCTTGCCGCGTGTTCCGCGCATTTTGCCAGAATACGCGCCGAATACTCATCTATCGCGCGCGACGACGACGAACGGATTCGCAGATCGCGTCCCGTTTCGCGCCCCAACGCATCGCCCCAACAGGAGTGAACCATGAATGCATCGACGAGCGAACGCGTTCGCGCCGCGGTTCCATCGATCCAGGCGCGCCGGCCGCGGCGCGGCTGGCGGCTGTGCGCGCTCGCCCTGGCCTTGCTGCCGGCCCTGGCCGCCGCGGCGGACGTCGCGGCGACGATCGACCCGGCCCACTGGCCGGCGCTGAAGGCGCCGATTCCGCGCGACGAGGCGCTGGAGCGGCGCATCGTCGAGCTGATGGCGAAGATGAGCGTGGAGGAGAAGGTCGGCCAGATCGTCCAGGCCGACATCAACAGCGCCTCGCCCGAGGACGTGCGCAAATACCACCTGGGCTCGATCTTGGCCGGCGGCAACTCCGAACCCGGCGGCATTTCCGAGCCCGGCGGGCGCTACGACGCGCCGCCGCAGGAGTGGCTCGACATCGCCGACCGCTTCTATGCGGCCTCGATGGACGTCAGCGACGGCAAGGTCGCGATACCGATCCTGTTCGGCATCGACGCGGTGCACGGCCACAATAATCTGATCGGCGCGACCCTGTTCCCGCACAACATCGGTCTGGGCGCGACGCGCAACCCCGAGCTGATCCGGCGCATCGGCGAGGTCACCGCGGCGGAAGTGCGTGCGACCGGCATGGAATGGACCTTCGCGCCGACCCTGACGGTCCCGCGCGACGACCGCTGGGGCCGCACCTACGAAGGCTATTCGGAAGACCCGCGGGTAGTGGCCAGTTACGCCGCCGCGGCGATCGAAGGCCTGCAGGGCAAGCTGGGCACCAAGCAGTTCCTCGACGGCGCGCACGTGATCGCCACCGCCAAGCATTTCCTCGCCGACGGCGGCACCCTGGAGGGCCGCGATCAGGGCGACGCGCGCATCGGCGAGGCCGAACTGCGCGACGTTCACGGCGCCGGTTACCCGCCCGCGCTGGACGCCGGCGCACAGACGGTGATGGCTTCGTTCTCGAGCTGGCAGGGCCAGAAGATGCACGGCAACCAGGCGTTGCTGACCCAGGTGCTGAAGCAGCGGATGGGCTTCGACGGCTTCGTGGTCGGCGACTGGAACGCGCATGGCCAACTGACCGGGTGCAGCAACGACAATTGCGCGGCGGCGTTCAACGCCGGCGTCGACATGCTGATGGCGCCCGACAGTTGGCGCGGCTATTACGACAACGCGCTCAAGCAAGTGCGCAGCGGCGAGATCCCGATGGCGCGGCTCGACGACGCGGTCGCGCGGATTCTGCGGGTCAAGCTGCGCTTGGGTCTGTTCGAAGCCGGCGCGCCGTCCAAGCGCCCGCTCGGCGGCAAGTTCGAACTGCTCGGCAGCCCCGAGCACCGCGCGGTCGCGCGCCAGGCGGTGCGCGAATCGCTGGTGCTGCTGAAGAATCAGCGCGGCCTGCTGCCGTTGCGGCCGCAGCAGCGCATCCTGGTCGCCGGCGACGGCGCCGACGACATCGCCAAGCAGTCCGGCGGCTGGACCTTGAACTGGCAGGGCACCGGCCTGAAGCCGGCCGACTTCCCGAATGCGCAATCGATCTGGTCGGGCCTGCGCGAGCGCATCCAGGCCGCCGGCGGCCAGGCCGAACTCGCCGTGGACGGCCAGTACAAGAACAAGCCCGACGTCGCCATCGTCGTCTACGGCGAGGACCCGTACGCCGAATTCCAGGGCGACCTGCGCACGCTCGCGTTCCGGCCGACCCGCAACCCCGAACTCGAGCTGATCCAGCGTTTGAAGGCGCAGGGTATCGCGGTGGTCAGCGTGTTGCTGTCGGGCCGGCCGCTGTGGGTCAATCGCGAGATCAACGCGTCCGATGCCTTCGTCGCCGCGTGGTTGCCGGGCTCGGAAGGCGGCGGCGTCGCCGATGTGCTGTTGCGCGACGCCAAGGGCGGCATCGCCTACGACTTCAAGGGCAAGCTGCCTTACTCGTGGCCGAAGACTGCGGTGCAAGTGGCCAACGTCGGCGACAAGAACTACGCGCCGCAGTTCGCCTTCGGCTATGGCCTCAGTTATGCCCGCGGCGGCGAGGTCGCGGCCTTGCCGGAAGACCCGGGCACGACCGATCTCGACCAGCGTTCGATGCAGTTCCTCGGCCGCGGCGCCTTGCCGCGCGGCTGGCGTCTGCGCGTGGCTTCGCAAGGCCGGCACAGCGAAGCGAGCAAGCCGCCGTTGGCGACCGCGAATCGCGCGCTGGCGATCACCGCGGTCGACCATCAGGCGCAGGAGGACGCCTGGCGCGTGCAATGGAACGGCGATGCGACGGTGGAGTGGGTCGCCGACACGCCGGTCGAACTGGTGCGCGAGACCAACGGCGACGTGCAGTTGCTGATCGGCCTCAAGGTCGATGCGGTCGGCGCCGGCGAAACCAATCTGATCGCCGCCTGCGGCCCGAAATGCGAGTCCAAGGTGCCGTTCGGCGATACCTTGCGCGGCTTGCCGCGCGGCCAGTGGCTGCGGATCGGCGTGCCGCTGAAGTGCGTGCGTGCCGGCGGCGCCGACATGGCCAAGCTCGAGGTGCCGTTCGGCCTGCAGGCTTCGGCCGGCACCACCATCACCCTGCACGAAGTGGCCTACGGCACCGACGCCGACCGGGTCGTCGACTGCAAGCGCCAGTAAGCGGCCGGTTCGAAGCGGCTGAGGTCCGGGTCGTCGCTCGAGCCCCTCTCCCGTCCGCGGGAGAGGGGTTGGGGCGAGGGCCACCACAGCCTGGACATTCTGTCCTGTGGCAGTTTGCCGCAGGACCGCCGCGCGGCCATCGACTAGGATGCCGCGCATGAACGCAATGAGCAGTGGACGCCCGCTCCTCAGCGGCCTGATCGTCGACGACGACCCGGCCTATGCCGCGACCCTGCAGCGCAGCCTCGGTCGTCGCGGCGTCGACACCCGCATCGCGGCGAGCGTCGCCGAAACCCTGGACCTCGCCCTGCGTCAGATGCCGGCCTTCGCCCTGCTCGACCTCAAGCTGGGCCACGAGTCCGGCCTGCAGCTGATCCGGCCCCTGCGCGAATTGCGTGCCGACATGCGCATCGTGCTGGTGACCGGTTACGCCAGCGTCGCCACCGCGGTCGACGCGATCAAGCGCGGCGCCGACGATTACCTGCCCAAGCCGGCGAGCATCTCGAACATCCTCGCCGTGCTCGGCCTGGAGTCGCAGGACACGCCCCTGGTGCTGCCCGCTCCGGAGACGATGATGCCGTTGCGGCGGATGGAGTGGGAGCACATCCAGCAGGCCCTCAACGATACCGGCGGCAACATCTCCGCCACCGCCCGTCTGCTCGGCATGCATCGGCGTTCCCTGCAGCGCAAGCTGGGCAAACGACCGGGGCCAGAGCGTGGGTTGATCGGGTTTTGAGGTTTGGGCTTGAGGTTGGGGGACTCGGGACTCGGGACTCGGGACTCGGGATGCGGGATGCGGGATGCGGGATGCGGTTCGCGACGAATCGGTAAGGCACTGTAGGGGCGACGTAAGTCGCGACCCAGGGACGCGCAGAGACAACAACGCCGATGCCGACCATCGAAGCGGCGTATCTTCGCGGGAGTAGGAGCGGCGCAAGCCGCGACCGCGAATCTGCCCTTGCCGGCGCGGGCGATCGGGGTTGCACGGTCGCGGCTTACGCCGCTCCTAAAAAGGACTTAAGCCCGCATCGGTCCTATCCTTGCTGCGCCGCACGCCGCCGGTCACGGCGCGCCCGCGCCCAGCGCACGCACGGCCGCCCGCACGCGGGTCTCGCTGCGCCGCCCCGCGGCATCCTCGAACACCAAGGTGATCGGCACTTGCTCGCCGGCCGCCAGCGGCCGCTTCAGGCCGATCAACATGATGTGGTACCCGCCCGGCGCCAGCGCCACGCTGCGGCCGCGCGGCAGCGCCACCGCGGACACTTCGCGCATGCGCATCATCTGGCCCTGCATCGCCATCTCGTGCACTTCGGTGGCGTCCGCGACGTCCGAGCGCGCCGCGACCAGGCGCAGGTCGGTGCGCGCGGTCAGGCGCATGAAGGCGCCGGTCGCCTGTTGCTGCGGCACGCTCGCGCGCACCCACGGCGATTCGACCGCGACCGGCGGCGGTTGCGCCACGGCGTTCGCGCTCAGCAGCAGGGCTGCGGCGAGGGCGGCAAGCGGACGGATCGAGGTCATGGCGTTCTCACATTAGCTGGCGGAGATCGTGCACGCAGTCCTGCGCGCTCTGTTCGTGGCGCAGGGCCAGGCGGATCGCGCCGGTGGCGTCGAAGACGTAGCTCAGCGCGGAATGATCGATGGTGTAGGACCGGCCGGTCGGTACCTTCGCGTAGACCACGCGGAAGGCCTTGGCGGTCTGCGCGGTGCGCTCAAGGTCCCCGTACAGGCCGAGGAAGCTCGGGTCGAAGGCCCGGGTGTAGGCCTCCAGCACTTTCGGCGTGTCGCGCTCGGGGTCGACGGTGATGAAGATCACTTGCAGGCGTTCGGCCTCGGCGCCGAGCCGTTTGCGGATCTGCACCGCGCGGGTCAGCGCGGTCGGACACACGTCGGGGCACTGGGTGAACCCGAAGAACACCATCGCCAGCTTGCCGCGGAAGTCGGCGAGCGAGCGTTCGCGGCCCTGCGGGTCGAACAGGCGGAAGTCGTCGGCGAAATCGCGGCCGCTCAGGTCGATGCCGTGCACGGACAGCGGCTTGGGACCGCCGCAGGCCGACAGCAGTCCGGTGGCGGCGAAGCCGGCGAGCAGGCGCCGGCGCGCGGCCGAATGCGGTGTCGGCGCGATGGGGGATGGCAACTGGCGTCGGGACACGGCCCACCTCGTCTGAGCGAAGGCGGGCATTGCAGCATCGCCGCGGAGCGGGCGGATGTGGTCGAGTGTCGCAGCGCCGGCTACAGGTCGCGCACCACCCAGCCGCTCGGATGCGAGGACTCGTCGGCGGCGAGCGCGGCCTGGGCGACGGCGTCGGGCGACTGGCCGGCGCGCCAGGCCGAGGCGATCGCGGCGAGACGGTCGCGGGTGGCGCGGGTGTAGGCGCCTTCGAGCTCGTTCTGGGCGTCGGCGGCGAGCTTCTGCGGATACAGGGTGCGGGCGTCTTCGCTGCGGTTGAGCAGGGCGATCAGGCGCGACAGCGCGGTGCGGAAGGTCGCCGCGCCGAGCGCGGTGCGCTGGGTACGCTGCAGATGCCAGACGGTGAGGTATTCGACCGGGCCGAGCAGGCGCCGCGGCGTGGCGCCGAAGAAATGCCCGGACAGCGAGCTGACCGCGACGGGGCCGGTCGAGTCGGGCAAGCGGGTGGCGCCCCAGGAGCTCAATGCGCCGCCGGGCAGGTCCATGCGCCGCAGGGCGGTGCCGAAGGTGTCGGCGATCAGGCGCTGGGCGCGCGCGTCGTCGCTCTCGGCGATGACGCCGAGCAAACGGATGAACAAGGGATAGCGGTCCTCGCCGAGGCGGCGCACGACGCGCTTGAGCACGGTCAGGCGGTACTCGGGGTCGCTGTGCGCGGCGAGCGCGGACACCAGGCGGTCGGCACCGGCGCGCAGGGCTTCGGGAGTGGGGCTGGCTTCGGTCACGGCAAGTCGGTCGCGGCGTGCCGCGGCGGGCGCGGCGATCGGACGGGAAGGAGGACTAGCCTAGCCCAGGCCGGTGCGCTGCGGCGTCGAGCGCGCCGGCGCAGTTCAGCTCAGCGAATCGAGGACGGCGTCGGCGCCGTGGTCGGCGGCCGAGGACAGGTCCATCTGGCCGAGCTGGTGTTCGAAGCCGGGGTCGCCGGCGAGCAGGCGTTCGCCGGCCGGGACGTCGCTCCAGGCGTCGGCGTTGAGCACGTCCTCGCCCTGGTCGACCGCGGGCGGTGCATAGGCGGGGACGGTCTCGGCGACCTGGGGAGCGTGCTGGATCTGCTCTTGCGGGGTCGGCTCGCGTCCGCGCAGGTTCTCGAGCGCAGCTTGCCCGTCGAGGCTGCTGCGGTCGATTCGCGGGTCGTTGCCGATCGTGCTCATGCGGGGCAGGTTACGGGTGAAGTCGGGGGGATGGGCGAAATGTAGCGCCGGGGGCCGAAGCGGCCAACTCGGGATGACCCTAGGTCGTCGAGGACCCGTTCATCCCCGTTATGTCCGGTCCGCCGCAGCGGGCCCGGACGGCGGGGCCGGCCCGCGCACTGTATCGAGTTCGCATTTGGCGTGTGCCGGCACGACCGTTTTCGCAGGCCCGTGCTAGCCTCGACCCCCTCTCGCTGGAAGGGCCGCGCATGGCGAAGGACCAGGGCGCCGACAAGACCGAACCGCCTACCCAAAAACGGATCCGGGACGCCCGCAAGCAGGGCAACGTCGCCAAGAGCAAGGAGCTGACCAGCACCGTGCTGGTGCTCGGCTGGGTGGTGTGCGGCTGGATGATGCTCGACTTCATGCGGATGAAGCTGATCCGCCTGTTCGAGACCAGCCTGAAGGCGATCAACCAGCCCTTCGGCGACGCCCTGCGCGAGGTCGGCTCGACCGCCTTCGACACTTTGCTGTGGCTGTCGCTGCCGTTGCTGGCGACCGCGGTGTTCCTGGGCGTGATCATCGAGTTCCTGCAGATCGGCCCGATCCTGACCCTGGACAAGCTCAAGCCCAACCTGGAGAAGCTGAACCCGGCCGACGGCGTGAAGAAGATGTTCTCGATGGACAACCTCGTCGAGCTGGTCAAGTCGGTGATCAAGAGCGCGGCGCTGATCGGCATCGGCGTGTTCGTGCTCTACAAGATGCTGGCCCAGCTGATGCTGCTGCCGTACGCGCCGCCGGCGGCGATGGGCGCGGGCATCTGGCACGGCCTGATCCGGATCGGCATCTGGACCATCTTCGTGTTCTTCTTCGTCTCCGCCATCGACGTGTGGTACCAGAAGTTCGCCTACACCAAGCAACTGCGCATGAGCCGCCGCGACATCCAGCAGGAGGTCAAGGAGAACGAGGGCGACCCGCACGTGAAGAACCGGCGGCGGCAGTTGCATCAGGAGTGGTCGCAGCAGAACATGCTCAATGCCGTCCGCCAATCGAATGTCGTCGTGACCAACCCCACCCATATCGCCATCGCCCTGCAGTACGAACACGGCGTCACCGACCTGCCGGTGGTGGTGGCCAAGGGCGAGGGCTACATGGCCGAGCAGATCAAGCGCACCGCGGCCGAGGCCGGCGTGCCGATCCTGCAGAACGTCGAGCTGGCGCGCGGCCTCAACGAGCACGTGGCCCTGGACGACTACATCGGCAACGAGTTCTTCGAGGCCGTGGCCGAAGTGCTGCATTGGGCCGAAAGCGTGCGCCGCCTGCGCGACGGCGACGACAGCGAAATGGAACTGCCGCCGCCGCTCGACGAGCCGCGCTGAGGCGCAAGCGGTTCGCGCCCGTCCGCGGTGACGGTTCGTCGTTGTGTGAGCCGACGACGCGAAGCAGGGCGAAGCAAGGGCGTCCCCCGCGCCCGCTGCGCGGCCGTTCGTCCCTTTTTCCAAGGGGGCGCAGCATGCGCCGGGGAAGCCGAGGTTCGCTGCGAGCTTGCGCAACGTTGCGGTCGGCTGCTCAACATGTACGCCCCGCTTGCCGAAGCGGTCGCACATCCCGATGCCGTTTCCCGGGTCCCGGACCGTTCCCCGTTTGAAAAAGGGGCAGGGGAGACTTGCGCTTGCCTTGCCTTGCCTTGGCTTGCTTTGCTTTTCCCCGGTCGCGCAAAGACAACCGCAGCCACTCCGCCTACGCAGTGAACACGCGGTTCAAGGCGTCCAGCAGACCGCGGTTGTCGTTGAGGCGGTCGAGCACGATCTCGACGTAGACGCCGAGCATCAGCAGGATGATCCAGGTCGCCAGCCAGGCCTTGATCGGCATGGTGATGGTGAACACGTTGAGCTGCGGGGCGAAACGGTTGACCAGGCCGAAGGTCAGGTCGATCAGCAGCAGCACCACCATCGCCGGCGCGGCCAGCACCAGCAGGGCGGTCATCAAATAACTGAACTGGCCGACGAACAGCTCCATGCCGACCGCATGCAGGGTCGGGAAGTAGGACGTCACCGGCCACATCGCATAGCTCGACAGCAACAGATCGAGGAACACCAGGAACGCGCCGCTGGCCATGAACAGCCAGGCCGCGAACTGCGACAGAAAGCTGCCGTGCAGCGAGGCCTGGTGGCCCTGGATCGGGTCGAACACCTGGGCCAGGGTCATGCCGACCTGGGTGTCGATGATGTTGCCGGCGGCGCTGATCGCCCAGAACACCATGCCGAAGCAGAAGCCGATCGAGATGCCGATGAACAGCTCCTTGAGGATGATCGGCGCCCAGTCGAGCGTGCCCAGCGAGTGCAGGGGCACGCCGTTCACCGCCACCGGAATCGCGATGATGGCCAGGCTGACCATGAAGCTGTTGCGCACCAGCGGCGGCATGTTCTCCGAGGTCAGCAGCGGCAGCATCATGAACGCGCCGATCACGCGCGGCAGCACCAGGCCCAGCGCGAGCATCAGGTTGGTGACGGAATCGAAGTTGATCATGCGCCGGTCGCGCGGGGCTCACCGGCGCGCATCAATGCCGGACCATGCCCGGGAAGTCGATGAAGATGCGGTCGGCGAAGGTGTACAGGGTGCCGCCGATCATCGACGCGGTCACGAACAAGGTCACCACGATCACGGTGAACTTGATCGCGTAGGCGAAGGTCTGTTCCTGCAACTGGGTGGCGGCCTGGATGAAGGCCACCACCAGGCCGACCACGGCCGCGGCGACCACCGGCGGACCCGACAGCAGCAGGGTCAGCCACAGTGCCTGCTTGGTCAGTTCGAGCATGTCACCCATGGTTCGGGACTCGGGACTTGGGACTGGGGACTCGGAAGCCGGCGCGGACAGATGAGGTTCCGGTGGGCACCCGCAAGTGCGGTTCGACCGCTCCGGCGAGTCCCGAGTCCCGAGCCCCGAGTCCCGCTGGACGAAGTTCAGCCGCCATAAGTAAGCACCAACCCATGCACCAGCTTGGCCCAGCCGCCGATCAGCACGAACAGCAGCAGCTTGAACGGCAGCGACACGGTGGTCGGCGACAGCATCATCATGCCGAGCGACAGCAGGATGTTGGACACGACCAGGTCGATGATCAGGAACGGCAGGAAGATCAGGAAGCCGATCTGGAACGCGGCGGTGAGTTCGCTGACGGTGAACGCCGGGATCACCACGATGAAGTCGTTGACCGAGATGTCGCCGCGCGAGGCCGGCGGCAGCAGGCGCTGCGCGCTGCGCAGGAAGAACGCGCGCTCGGCGTCGCTGGAGTGCTTGATCAGGAAGCCGCGCAGCGGTTCCTTGCCGGCATCCATCATCGCCAGCAGGCGTGCGGTGTCCATCTTGCCGCCGCCGCCGAGCAGAGGCGTGGCCGGTTTTTTCGCCGCCGCGGTCGCGGCCGGCGCTGCCGCTGCGGGTGCCGCAGCGGCAGGCGCCGGGCTGGCCGCGGGTGTCGCCGCAGCGGCGGTCGGGGTGGCCGCGCCCGCGACCGGCGCGGTGCCCGCGGCCGGTGCGGCTGCCGTCGCCGCTGCCGTCGTTCCCGCCGCGGCTGCGGCCGCCACCGCGGTGCCGGGCGGCTGGCCCTGGGTCGCGGTCGCGGCGGTGCCGCCGCCGACGCGGGCGTTGATCGCGTCGTGGGTCTCCAGGATCACCGGATACATCACGTAGATCGACAGCACGATCGCCAGGCCGTTGATGACCACGTTCGGCGGCACCTGCTGCAGGCCCAGCGCGTTGCGCAGCAGGCTCAGCACGACCACGATCTTGGTGAACGAGGTCACCATGACCGCGACGAACGGAGCCAGCGCGAGGCTGACCACCGTGATCAGCACCAAGGCCGGCGAGAACGAACTGAAATCCATGGTTCAGCTCCAGGCGATCAGGCGCACGCCGAGGGTGTCGCCGACCGCGACGATCTCGCCGCGCCCGGCGTCGCGGCCGTTGGCGCGGATCACCACGTTGGCGCCTTCCAGGCGCGAGGGCAGGGCGAACACGTAACCGGGCTGGAAGCCGGACAGTTCGTCGTACCGGCATTCGAGCCGGCCCAGGTCGAACTCCAGGCGGACCGGAACGTCCGGTGCGGTGGGTTCCGCGGACTCGGGGGCAGCGGACTCGGTGTCGCTCATCGCGGAGGTCTCCTGGTGCGTAGAAAGGGTCAAGGGCGCGCCGTCGATGCGCCAGCCGTCGGCGGCCGGCGCCAACGGCCAGGCGAAGCCGGGCACCTGCGCCTGGATCGGCGGCGGGCGTTGTGAGTTGCCGATCACGAGCACGTCGCCGGGGCGCAACTGGCGCCATTGCGCATGGCGCAACGACGGGCCGGCCCAGCGGATCGCGATCGGCACCGGCAGGTCGGCCCAGCGCGCGCGCGGGTCCTCGCCGTAGCCGGGTTCGGGGGTTTCGGCGCGCGCGAGCAGCTGGCCGACCCAGTTGACCGGCATGCGCAGGGTGCCGCGGCTCAGCACCTGCGCGCCGCTGCCGTCGGTGATCACGAACGACAGCCACAGGCCGTCGAGCTCGGCTTCGGCCTCGGCGTGGGCGGCGCGGATCGGGTCGCCGGCGCCGTCGTCGACGATCGGGATCAGGGCGACGTCGATGCCCTGGCTCAGCCGCACCAACTGGGTCTCGTGGGCGAGGCTCCAGGCCAGCAGGCGTGAGCGGCCCTGGTAGTCGCTCCAGTGCAGGCCGGTGTCGCCGGCGTTGGCCAGGCTGCTGTCGAAGCGCAGCTTGACCCGCGCGCCGTCGCCTTCCAGCGTGACCAGTTCGCCGTGCGCCGGCTCGGCCGGCACGAAGCTGAGCCAGCCGCCGTCGCGGGTCGGCCAGCGCTGGCGCAGCGCGAACACGTCGCGCAGGGCCTCGGCCTGCCAGGGATGCAGGGAGGGCAGGCGGCCGCGCGGCGAAGCGGCAAGGCCGGCGGCGCCGGCCGAATGCGTCGGCGTCATCGTTTCGCTCGTCTCACCCATGGCCCAGCGCCACCTTCATCAATTCGGGCAGCGAGCGTACCCCGAGTTTGTTCATCATGTTCGATCGATGCAGTTCCACGGTCTTGACGCTGATGCCGAGCACGTCGGCGATGATCTTGTTCGGTTTGCTCGCCACCACCAGGTCCATGACCTGGCGTTCGCGCGGGCTGAGCCGGGCCAGGCGGTCGTCGCCGGCTTCGGCGGCATGGTTGCGCGCATTGGCGATGGCGGCCCGGATCGCATCGATCAGGGCGTCGTCGCTGAAGGGTTTTTCGAGGAAGTTGGACGCGCCCTTGCGCATCGCCTCGACCGCCAGCGGCACGTCGCCGTGGGCGGTGACGAACACCAGCGGCAGGCCGATGCCGCGCCGGCGCAATTCTTCCTGCAGTTGCAGGCCGCTCATCAGCGGCATGCGGATGTCCGAAACCATGCAGTGGGCGCCGCCGCCGTGGCGCTCGCCGGCATAGGCCTCCAGGAACGCCGGCCCGGAAGCGTAGGCCTGGACTTCGAAGCCGGCGGTTTCCAGCAGCCACGCGGTCGAATCGCGGAAGCCGTCGTTGTCGTCGACCAGATAGATGCGTGCTTCGCTCATGGGCGGGCGTTCCCCGGGGCGGCGGGCGAGAGGCGGGCGGCGGGCACGGCGCGGGCGGCGCGGAAGCGTTCGGGCATCGTGCTCAGGTCCTGGCTTCGTAACGCGGCAGGGTGAAGCCGAACACGCTGCCGCCGCCCTCGCGCGGCTCGAAGAACAGCCGGCCCTCGTGGTACTCGATGATCGACCGGCAGATCGCCAGGCCGATGCCGAGGCCGTCGGTCTTGGTGGTGAAGAACGGCGAGAACAGCTGGTCCTGCTCGGCCGGGCTGAGGCCGGCGCCGCGGTCGGACACGCGCACCTCGATCTGGTCGTCGAGGTTCATGCGCGCGTCGATGCGCAGCTCGCGGCGCGCGGTCGGGATCTCGCGCATCGCCTCGATGGCGTTCTTGACCAGGTTCAGCAGCACCTGCTCGATCATCACCCGGTCGGCGAACACCGGCGCCAGCCGCGCCGGCAGGCCGAGGTCGATGCGCAGTTGCAGGCGCTCGGCTTCCAGGCGCAGCAGCTCGAGCACGGTCGCGGCGATCTGGCTGAGGTCGTGGGCGTCGCGGCGCGGTTCGCGCGCGCGCACGAACTCGCGCACCCGCGAGATCACCGCGCTGGCGTGTTCGGCCTGGGTGCGCGCGGCCTGCAGGGCGCGTTCGACCTGGACCGGGCCGCCGGCCTGTTCGACCAGGCGCAGGCTGCCGTTGAGATAATTCATGATCGCCGCGAGCGGCTGGTTCAATTCGTGGGCCAGGGTCGCGGCCATCTCGCCGACCGACATCAGGCGCGAGGTGAACAGCAGTTTTTCCTGGCGGGTCTTGTGCGAGTCCAGGGTCTCGATGCGCTCGCTGATGTCGACCGCGGTCAGCACGTCGACCGCCCCGCCGCCGTGCTCGGCACGGCCCCAGTGCAGCGCGTACCAGCGGCCGCTGTGCGGGGCCAGCACTTCGCGCGGACGCTCGCCGTCGCCGGCCTCGCCTTGCAGGCGGGCGAGCAAGGCCTCGCGTTCACCATGTTCAGCCAGTTCGCCGAATTCCTCGCGGTAACGCGCGTTGCCGGCGATCAGGGCGCCGTTCCCGGCGAACATCGCGCAGGCGAACGGGACCGCGCCCAACAGGCCGGCGTCGTGGTCCGGGGCGCTGGCCGCGCCCGATTCATCGCTGGGTTTGCTACGACGTTTCGCTGTGACCATGCTCACATCAATGCCATGCGCGACGACTCGTCGACGTGAAGCGACGATCCGCCGCCGTTGCGGGGCGGCCGGGCTGCTACGGTATGTCGGCGCGGCCTCGCCGCTCCTCTCGCCCCGTTACCGGTTCCGCACAGACCCACCATGCCGATACTGCTCCCCCTGCGCTCGCTGCTTAAACGCTCCCCGCTGCCGGCCCTGACCGCGCTGCTGTCGCCGGCGCCCGCGCTGGCCTTCGCGGCGGCGGCCAAGACCCCCGCGGCTCCGGCGAACGTTCCCGAACCGCCTTCGTTCTTCCTCGAACTGCTATCGATCATGCTGCCAGTCGCGGTGGTCCTGGTCGGCCTGGTCGCGGTCTTGTATTACCTGCGCAAGCGCCATGGACTGACCGCGCGCGACAATCCGCTGTCGGTCCTGCAGGTGCTTCCGGTCGGCCCGCGCGAGCGCATCGTGGTGCTGCGCACGCGCAGCGGCCGCGCCCTGGCGATCGGGGTCGGCGGACAAACGATGAGCCTGATCGCCGAACTCGATTCCGCCGACGTCGCCCCATTGCCGACTGCGACGACGATACCGGAATCGACCGTCGCCGCGGCCGAAGCCGAATCGTGACGAGTCTTCGGCTACGTTAGTCGAACGCAATTGCGCAATTGCGCACGGGCTCACAAAAACAATGATGAATGCGCGCGAATGTAGCCGCCCGAGATCGAGGGGGCGTGATTGTGCATATCCCGCACAATAAGCACTTCGTTCACACAAATGATGACAATCAGCACTTAGTATCGGGCGTCCGAACCGGGATCGTGTAAGGACGGCGCCATGGCTGGGTGCTCAGGGGTATGTGGTAGGGCAGTGACTGCTTTCACCGTTCGATGCAGGGCCGAACTCACTTCGATCGCGACCCGTGGCCAGACGCCGCGGGGCCGCGCCGTCGCGGCTGCGCGCCCGCGCCCGAACGAGGTCCGCTCTTCGATTCTCAGGAACCGGGACTGACCGAATGCGCGCATTGTTGAGCTCCCTGATGGCCGCCGCTCCCGGCGCGACGCCCCGGCGTCGCGCCGGTTACAGTGATATCGTGCTGGCCATCGCAGCGGTCACGATCATCGGCGTGATGATCCTCCCGTTGCCGCTGGCCATCATCGACACTTTGGTCGCGGTCAACATCGCCATCGGCTTCGGCCTGCTGCTGATCGCGCTGTACATCCCGACCCCGGTCGCGTTCTCCAGCTTTCCCAGCGTGCTGCTGCTGACCACGCTGTTCCGCCTGGCCCTGTCGATCGCGATCACCCGCTCGATCCTGCTCGAGGCCAACGGCGGCCACATCGTCGAAACCTTCGGCAGCATGGTCGCCGGCGGCAACCTGGTGGTCGGCTTCGTGGTGTTCCTGATCATCACCGTGGTCCAGTTCATCGTCATCGCCAAGGGCGCCGAGCGCGTGGCCGAGGTCGCCGCGCGCTTCACCCTCGACGCGATGCCCGGCAAGCAGTTGTCGATCGACTCGGACCTGCGCGCCGGCCTGACCGACAAGGACGAGGCCAAGCGCAAGCGCCGCCTGCTCGAAGTCGAAAGCCAGCTGCACGGCAGCCTCGACGGCGCGATGAAGTTCGTGAAGGGCGACGCCATCGCCGGCATCGTCATCATCATCATCAACCTGCTCGGCGGCTTGGCGATCGGCGTCCTGCAGAAGGGCATGACCCTCGGCGACGCCACCCATACCTACAGCATCCTGACCATCGGCGACGGCCTGGTTTCGCAGATCCCGGCGATCCTCGCCACGATCGCGGCCGGCCTGGTGGTCACCCGCACCGCCGGCGACGAGGACGACCGCCACCTCGGCGAGTCGATCACCCGCCAGGTCACCGGCCAGCCGCGCGTGCTGCTGATCACCGGCTGCCTCGCCTTCCTGATGGTCTTCGTGCCGGGCTTTCCTGGGCTGGTGTTCCTGTTGCTGTCGGCGGTGCTGCTCGGTTTCGCCGCCTGGCGCTACCGCCACGGCTCGGTGTTGCTGCGGCGCGCGTTCCGGGTGCCGGAAGGCGAGCGCGGCACCGACGACGTGGTCGTCAACGAAGACGAGATCGCCCCGCCCGCGCCGCTGCAACTGGACCTGTCGCCGGTGCTGGCGGCGGCGTTCGGCGAGGCCACGGTGCGCGAGCGCATCGTCGATGTCGCCCGCCGCCTGCGCGAGGAATACGGCGTGCCGCTGCCGGTGCCGGTGGTCAAGGTGGTGCCGGCGCTCGACAACGGCGACGGCCTCGGCGGCTATCGCCTGACCGCCTACGGCGCGCGCATCGCCTTCGGCCGGTTGTCGGCGAACGCGCAGTTCCGCCCGGCCCGCAGCGGCGACGCCGGCGCGCCCAAGCTCGCCGGGTTCTTCCCGCCGCTGGCCGGCGAGTGGACCGGACAGACCGGCGGCGAGACCCGCGACGCCCTGGCCACCCTGGTCGAGCATTGCCGCGCCGCGCTGGAGCGCCGCATGGGCAGCTTCATCGGCATCCAGGAGACCTCGAACCTGTTCGGCAAGATGCAGCGCGACTATCCGGACCTGGTCAAGGAAATGCTGCGCGTGGTGGCGCCGCAGCGCGTGGCCGACGTGCTGCGCCGGCTGGTCGAGGAAGGCGTGCCGATCCGCAACCTGCGCGATGCCTTCGAGGCCATCACCGATGTCGGCGGGCGCGAGAAGGACGTGGTGCTGCTGACTGAATACGTGCGGGTCGCGCTCAAGCGCGAGATCGCCGACCGCTACGCCGACAGCGAACGCACGATGCAGGTGCTGTTGATCCATCCTGAATTGGAAGATCGGCTGCGCCAGTCGGTGCGCGTCGCCGGCGGCGCCACCCAGTTGGCGATCTCGCCCGAGCTGGCCGGGCGGCTCGGCGCCGAAGTGCGTTCGCACCTGGGCCGCCAGGCCGAGGGCGTGCGGCCGGTGCTGCTGTGTTCACTGGACGTTCGCCGGCACCTGCGCAAGCTGCTGGAGATCGATTTCTTCGAACTGCCGGTGCTGTCCTACCAGGAACTCGCACCCGACCTGCGGATCGTGCAGGCCGGCCAGGTCAACGCCTAGATGAGCGCCAAGACGATGCAACGTCCCAGCCTCCATCGCCAGGTAATCTCCCCGATCCATCATCGGCCGGTGGGTGCGCGCGTTCCGCGCGGCCCGGCCGTACGCGCCGCCCTCAGCGGCAGCGTCTAGACAGGAGTCCGTCATGTCTTCCCCCGACATCCGTATCGAACCCGCCGAGCCCCGTGCCGCCGCCGCGTCGCCCGCGGTCAGCGTGCTGCGCATCGTCTCCGGCCTGCATGCGGGCGCCAGCCGTCCGCTGTCGGCGCAGGAAACCCTGTTGATCGGCAGCGGCGGCGATTGCGACATCGTGTTGTCCGACCCCGGCGTCGCCCCGCACCACGCCTTCATCACCCGCATGGGCGGCACGGTTTCGCTGCGCGCGGTCGACGCGCCCTTGCTGATCGACGGCCAGACCTTGAACCCGGGCGATCCGGCCGAGCTGTCGGCGATGCAGCGGGTCGACCTGGGCAGCGCCTCGCTCGCGGTCGGCGCCAGCGAAGACCCGGCCTGGGCGACGATCCTGCCGAACCTCGGCGAGCTGGCCAAGCCGCCGCGCTCGTCGATGCGCCACCTGCCCCTGATCGCCGGCCTCGCCGCGCTGTCGCTGGTGTCGGTGGCGATCGCCGCGGCGGTGATGCCCGGCTTCGAGAAAGAACCCACCGCGATGGAAGTGGTGACGCCCCTGATCAAGGAGTTCTCGATCGTCGGCGGCCGCGCGGTCGAGAACGAGGACGGCAGCGTGGTGCTGTCGGGCACGATCAAGGACGCGACCACGCGCGAGATGATCCGCAAGCGCCTGGCCACCGGCAACGTGCAGGCGCGGCTCGACCTGCGCACCGGCGACGACATCGCCGCCGACGTGCGCGAAGTGCTGCGCAGCCAGGGCCTGACCGTGCAGACCAAGTACCTCGGCAATGGCGACGTCGAAGTCGCCGGCCGCTTCGCCGACCAGGACAAGTTCAAGCGCGCGATCGCCTCGCGCGCGATGCAGGACGTCAACGGCGTGCGCCGGGTGATTCCGCGCGACCTCGACGAGAGCGCCGAGGCCGCGGCCGGGCCGACCGTCGCCGCGGTCGACGCCGAACCCAAGACCCCAGTCAGCACCGCGCCGACCCGGATCGTGCAGATCGTGCGCGGCGCCAACCCGCATGTGATCGACGTCGACGGCGCCCGGTACGCGGTCGGCGAGGCCATGCCCGACGGCCGTTCGCTGATCGCCATCGGCGACAAGGCCTGGGCGCTGAACAAGGTCAGCGGCCAGGTCGAGGAGATCAAGGCGCAGCCGGTGACCGCGGCCGAGCAGGCGGCCATCGCCGCCGCGGCGGCCGGCACGGAGGCGGCGCCCGCAGTGAACGCCGCCGCGACCGGCGCGGCAGCGGCGACGACCGTCCCGGCCACCCCGACCGTGGCCAAGCCGGCGCCGGCCACGACCCTGCCGACAGCACCGGCCGCAGCACCGGCCGCTCCAGGGCCGCAATCGCCGAACTCGACCGGGAAGTCGGCGGCGCCCCGTTCAGCCGTGGCCGAGGCGCCGGCGCGGCCGGCCGGCAACCGTCAGTAGGGGCGCACCCCGGGTTAGCACTAGCTGGTTTCACATTCGGATCATCGATTAAATCCAAGATCGGCTACATGCACCCTGAGTCCGGCCGATCGCAGTTCCCGCATTCAGTTTCAGTGCCATCCGTAGTTCCACGCTAATCAGCGGCCTGAGCCGCTCCCTGCAGGAGAGACGTCAATGAGCAACACGATCAATCCCGGCGCCGACGCCGGTGGCCTGGTGACCACCTTCATCGCTGCGGCCAACAACAACAACAACGGCACCCGCAATGGCGGCGGTGCGACCGCGGCCAGCGGCGGCGGCGGCAGCGGCGGCAGCTGGTACGAGGCGCTGTCGCGCGCCTGGGGCCAGACCCTCGACGCCCAGGCCTCGCGCATCACCGAGCTGTCCGGCTCGATCGGCGGCGGCGGCGACCAGCCCTCGAACATGGTCGCGCTGACCGCCGAGAGCCTGCGCATGCAGTTCGTCTCCAACAGCGCCGCGACCTCGCAGAACAGCGTCGGCGAAGCGCTGAACGCGCTGGCCAGGAAGTAATCGCGACGGCGGCGCGACGTCCGCCGCCGTTCCGAGCCGTCGTGCCGTCCGGATCGCAAGGTCCGGACGGACCGGTCCGGGACGAGCGGGCGCGCCCCGGCATCGCCGTGCACCGCACGGTGCTGCGCCGCGCAGATGTCGCGTAGATTCATGCGTAGATTCATCCGAGCAATTTCTTAAACGGACTTCACCTTTCGGGAGAAAGGGCAATGATCGAAGCCATTTCAGTCGCGGCCGAAGCCGCACAGCCGGCCGCCGCATCGCCGGCGCAATCGCCGCAGGCCTCGGCCTACGACGTCCGCGAGTTCGCGGCGGCGTTCGACCGCGGCGCCTCGCCGGCGGCGCAGGGCGGCGGCACCGCCCAGGCCGGCGCCACCGCGGCCGGCGAACCCTCGCAGGGCACGCGTGCGGTCCTCGCCGCGCTCGACAATCTCAACGGCGGCGCCGACAAGATCGACGCGGCGTCCAAGACCATGTCGGCCAATTCCGCCGACCTGACGCCGGGCGAGATGATCCAGATGACCATGCGCTGTCACGAGTTCATGTTCACCTCGCAATTGACCTCGAACGTCGCCAACCGCACCTCGGACGGCGTCCAGCAATTGTTCCGTCAGCAGTCGTAATTCCAAAATCGGGGGAATGCATGGGTAGGGCGTCAGGCTTCAACGCGGTACGAGTCATGGCAGCCCTGCTGGCTTGCCTGCTGATCGTCGGCTGCACACGCACCACGCTGTACAGCCAGCTCGACGAGCAGCAGGCCAACGAACTGATGGCGGCTCTGCTGGACGCCGGTATTCCGGCGGAAAAAGATCCATCGGCGAGCAAGACCGGTTGGGAAGTGATGGTCAACCGCGGCGACATTCCCTACGCGATGCAGGTGCTGAACTCGCGCGGCTTGCCGCGCGCGCAGTACCGCTCGCTCGGCGAGGTGTTCAAGAAGGAAGGCTTCGCCTCGTCGGCGCTGGAAGAAAAGGCGCGCTATCTGTACGGCCTGTCGCAGGAGCTCTCGCGCACCCTGTCGCGCATCGACGGCGTGGTGGAGGCGCGCGTGCACATCGCCTTGCCCGACCGCGACCCGCTCGGCGGCAACGTGCAGGACTCCTCGGCTTCGGTCCTGGTGTTCGAGCGGCCGGGCCAGAGCCTGCGCGATCGCGAGACCGACATCAAGGTGTTCGTCAAGGACAGCGTCGAAGGCCTCGACGACGTCAACAAGGTCACGGTCAAGTTCTTCACCGTCACCGCGCCGCCGAAGGCGCATCAGGCCGGCGGCCCGTTTGCGGCAGTGCTCGGTTCGATCGACCTGACCGTGGTGATCATCGGCGCCGGCGTGCTGGTGTTGTTGGGGATCGTGGCGTTCTTCTTCGGCCGCCTGCGCTCGCGCTTCCTGCCGGCCCCGGCCGCCGCGCCGGCCTCCAACGCCCGCAGCGGGGTCTGGAACGGATGAGCGCGTCGATGGCGCTGCGGACGATCCTCACCGAGGTCGATCCGAGCTGGCACGGTGCCGGGACCGACACGATCGATCCCGAACTGCTCGTGTCGGCGCGCCAGAGTCCGCTGGGACGCCGTCTGCTCGCGCGTTGGCTCGCCGCCGACGCGCCGGCCCTGCTCGCACCGCAGCCCGGCGAGGGCTTCGGCGCTGCCGCGCGGCGCTGGCCGCGCGCGCGCATGGCGCGCCTGGTGCGCGACCTCGGCGCGCTGGCCTATGCGCCGGCGATCCGTTCGGAAGTCCGGCGCGAACCGGTGCGCCGGCTCAAGCAGGCGCTCGACAACAGTTACCTGCTCGCGCTCGACAGCCTGGTCTGGGACGGCAAGGTCCAGGCCCAGCTCGGCGCCCAGCTCAGCGCCGAACTCGATGCCGCGCTGCGCGCGTCGGAAACCGACCAATTGCTGTTCGACCTGCTCGACGGCCGCGGCCGCACCGAGCTGCGGGTGTGGGCCGAGCGCCGCGACCCCGGCCTGGCCGACTGGTCGCGGCTGCTGCTGCCGCGCCTGACCCACGAGGCCTCCGCCTCGCTCGGCACGCATCTGCCGCCGGAAGCGGTCGAGCGCCTGTACGCCCACCACGGCGCGCGCCCGCTGACGGCCTGAGCCGCCGCGCCGCGCATCCCACCACGGAATTCCCATGCACGCAGATCCGCTCCCGTCCGCTACGCCGTCGTCCGCCTCCGCGGCCACGGGCACGACGGAAAGCGGTGCGCGCAGGATCGAGCCCCAGCGCGCCAGCGCGACGATCTCGGTGTTCGAACGCAAGCAGTTCGAGCGCGCGGTCGCCGGCACGGTGGTGCCGGCCAAGCAGTGGAACGCGATCGCCGAACTCGACCAGACGCTGGCGCGGGTCAACGCGCTGTACGCCGAGGCCGGCGACGAGATCAAGCAGGCGCGCGAGGCCGGCTACGCCGCCGGGTTCGCCGAGGGCATCGCCCGCGCCCAGCAGCAGATGGCGCAGCAACTGGCCGACCTCAACGAACGCCGCGCGCGCGTGCTGGCCGACGCCGGCAGCCGCGTCACCGAACTGGCCTGCGCGATCGTCGCGCGCATCTCGCCGGAGTTCGACGCGCGCAGCGTGGTGCCGCCGCTGGTCATGCATGCGGTCGAGGCCGCGCAGGCCGAGCAGTTCCTGCTGATCCGCGTCCACCCGAGCGTGCGCGAGGACGTCGCCAAGGGCCTCGGCCTGGTGCGCCAGGCGCATCCGGTGGTCGGGGTGATCGAATTGGTCGACGACGAAAGCCTGGACAAGCTCAGCTGCGTCGTCGTGTCCGAAGCCGGCGAAGTGCGCGCCGGCGTGGCCCAGCAGATCGAGGCGATCCGCATCGCCCTGTCCGGCGCCGAGTACGGCGCGGAGCACGCCGAATGACACCGCGCGCGGCCAACGGTCCGGTCCTGCGGCGCGCGGGCGCGGAGGCGGCGCGATGAGCAGCCTGCCGCGCACCATCCTGCAGGCCGTGCCGGCGCCCGCCCAGCAAGATCCGCTGATCGCCGCGCTGTCGCGGGTGCAGCCGGTGGTGCGGGTGGGCAAGGTCGCCGAGGCCTACGGCACCATGATCCGCGCGACCGGGCTCAAGGCGATGATCGGCGAGCTGTGCGAACTGCGCAGCCCGCGCGACCGCAATTTCCGCCTGGCCGCCGAAGTCGTCGGCGTGTCGCGCCAGTACACCCTGCTGACCCCGCTCGGCGCGCTCGATGGCGTCGCCCACGACACCGAAGTCGTCGCCACCGGCCGCCAGGCCTCGGTGCGCGCCGGCGACGGCCTGCTCGGGCGCATCGTCGACGCCAACGGCGAGCCGATCGACGGCCTGGGCGGGTTCGGCCCGACCGTGCAGATTCCGATTTACGCCGCTTCGCCGAATCCCCTGTCGCGCCAGCTGATCGAACGCCCGTTCGCGACCGGGGTGCGCGCCATCGACACGGTCATGACCGCCGGCGTCGGCCAGCGCCTGGGCATCTTCGCCGTCGCCGGCGGCGGCAAGAGCACCCTGCTCGGGATGCTCGCGCGCGGCGGCGACGCCGACGTCAACGTGATCGCCCTGGTCGGCGAACGCGGCCGCGAGGTCAACGAATTCGTCCACGACAACCTCGGCGAAGCCGGGCTCAGGAAGTCGATCATCGTGGTCGCGACCTCCGACCGGCCCGCGCTCGAGCGCAGCCGCGCGGCCTGGGTCGCGACCGCCATCTCCGAGTATTTCCGCGACCGCGGCAAGCGGGTGATGCTGCTGGTCGACTCGGTCACCCGCTTCGCCCGCGCGTTGCGCGACGTCGGCCTGGCGATCGGCGAGCCGCCGGCGCGGCGCGGTTTCCCGCCTTCGGTGTTCAGCGCCCTGCCGCGCCTGTTCGAGCGCGCCGGCAACAACGACCGCGGCAGCATCACCGCCTTCTACACCGTGCTGATGGAAGGCGAGGACGGCGACGACCCGATCGCCGAGGAAGTGCGCTCGATTCTCGACGGCCACATCGTGCTGTCGCGCAAGCTCGCCGCGGCGTACCACTACCCGGCCATCGACGTGCTGACCAGCCTCAGCCGCACCATGCCGCGGGTCGCCGACGAAGCTCACCAGCGCGCCGCGGGCCAGTTGCGCAAGTACCTGGCCAAGCACCAGGACATCGAACTGTTGCTGCAGCTCGGCGAATACAAGCGCGGCAGCGATGCCGAGGCCGACATCGCGATCGAGAAGATCGAGCCGATCCGCAGGCTGCTGAAGCAGTCCTCCCACGACCTGGCCGACTACCGTCAATCGGTGGACGCCCTGCGCAAGGTGTTCGGATGAAGCGCTATCCGCTGCATACCCTGCTGCAACTGCGCTCGCACCGGGTCGAGACCGCGCGCATGCTGGTGCTCGAACGCCAGCGCCAGGTGCAGGAACGCCGCGACGCCTGCACCCGGATCCAGGGCGAGATCGCCGCGCTCAACGACGAACGCGCCGGCCAGCGCCTGCGCCTGATGGACCCGCCTCCGCCCGGCATGCCCTGGCCGATGGCGATGACCCAGCGCGAGGCGCACATCGACCATCTCGGCGAGCTGGCGGTCGCCGCGCAACAACGGCTGCTCGACGCGCAAGGCAAGCTGCGCGAAGCCGAAGCCTCGCTCGACGAGGCACGCAAGGCGTTCTTCCGCGCCAAGGCGCGGTTGGACGCACTGGAAAAACGCAAGGACCTGTGGCGCAAGGAGCAGAACACCCTGACCGCGCGCCGCGAGGAAGCCATGAACGCCGATCTGATGCTGGCCGCGCGCCAGAACACGAACGGCCCCTTCTGAACGAGGTCGCCATGAGCATCACCCGCAGCTCCTCGACGTCCGATTCCGATGCCGCCCAGCGCAGCGAATCCACGCGCCAGACCGACAAGCCCCGCGAAGCCCGGCGCGAGCCGCCGGCCGAGGGCACCGTCGACCGTTTCCGCAGCCTGATGCAGCAACGCGAAGGCAAGCTCGGCCAGTTGCCCGGCCAGGAAGGCCTGGCGCGCGAGGAAGAAGCCGCGGCGATGCTCAAGAAGCAGGCGCAGGACGGCGGGCCCGGCAACGCCAGGGCCGACGCGCGCCGCGCCGCGCACGCCGGCGAGGCGCATGCCCGTACCGTCGCCGAGCACTCGCGCCAGCACGGCCGCCTCGAAGAACGCAACGCCGGCAGCGGCCAGGACCAGGGCCGCCAGGAACTCGCGAGCCTGCCGCCGGCCGAGGCCTCGGCGATGTGGCAGGCGCAGCTGGCGATGCGCGACGCCGCCACCCAGACCCAGCCGAGCCTGCCGAATTCGAACGCGGCCGCGTTCGCCGACCTGATCGAGCGCCACGTGCGCCAGCTCGCGGTCGGCGAGGGCGCTGCCGGCGGCGAAGAAGGGCAGGTTCTGCTGCGTCTGGCCGACAGCACTTTGCCGGGCACCGATCTGCTGCTGACCAAGACCGCCGAAGGCTGGCAACTGCGCGCCGACGTGCGCTCGCGTTCCAGCTTCGATGCGATCCGCGACGCCAGCCCCGAGTTGATGCGCCGCTTCGCCTCGCGCAATCTCGGCCAGCTCAGCATCGATCCGCATTTCCACGACTGAGCCTAGGCCCGCGCGCGTCCGGCAGGCGTCGAGCCGTGCCGGCTGCGGAGCGGGCAGGGAGATCTCGCTCATGGACCGCTGCATGGCCAACCGCACGACCGTCGCCGCCGCGCTCGCCGGGCTGCTGCTCGCCGCCGCGCCGGGCGCCTCGCGCGCGCAGGACAATGCGCCCTTGATCGACGGCGTCGGCGCTTACACTCATTCGCAGATCATGCGTCATCGCGGCGACGACGCCGCGACGCCGGCCGGCAAGCGAGGCCAGGGCACGACGCCGGACCGGCGCGCCGCCAAGCGACCCGCGCTGAGCCTCGACAGCCTGAGTTTCGCGCCGGCGCCGGCGGTATCGAAGGCCCTCAACGCCGCCTTCGCCGACAGCCTGACCGGGCGCCGGCCGACCCTCGACCACGCGACCTTGCACGCCATCGACGCCGAGTTCGTGCGCAATCCGCGCTTTCGCGAATTGCTGGCGCGCCAGCTCGGCGGCGACCGCGACCAGGTCCTGCTGGCGCTGCAGTCCGGTCGCCTGCAGGCGCAGTTCCAGCGCCGCCTGGCCGAGCACGGCTATTCCTCGCGCAACCTCGGCGACGTCGTCAACGCCTTCATGATCTACGGCTGGACCCTGGTCAACGACGGCGCGCGCAGCGATCACGGCGCGGCTTTCGCCGCGCTGCGCCAGCGCCTGACCGACAGCCTCGCGCGCGGCGAGGCGATGACCACCATGGAGCGCAGTCGCATGCAGGAAGCGGCCGAGCTGTACGGGCTGGTCGCGACCCTGGCCGCGGCGGCCTGGCAGAACGCCGGCAGCCCGGCCGAGCGCGCCAGCCTGCGCGACGGCGTCGCCGCCATCGGCCGCGGCATCGGCATCGATTTCCGCCGCGTGGCCCTGACCGACCGGGGGTTCGCGCCGCGGCGCTGAGCCGCATCGATCCGCTCATGCCGGGCTCCGCGCCCCCGCGGTTTGCCGCGTGGCGCGGCGCCGCCGACCCTGGGGGCGTTCCCAGGCTTTCGCGTTCGCGGGCATCGCCGATACTCGATGGCCCCGGCTCGATCGTCCGCGGCCGCGACCGCCGGGAGATGATCCCCGTCAAAGATCGGCGCGCCGCCGCTTCCTGGGCGTCGCGCCCGCAGTGTCTACTGATTCGTTATCGCCATCACCGCCATCGTTGCGACAGGAGAGTCCGATGTCCCAGCCCTTCACCCCGACCCAGGAACAGCGCGAGCAGATGTTCGCCGACTTCGAGGCCCTGTTGAACGAACAGTCCGGCATCGACGCGGCCGACCGCGACGCGCTGCTGCACCACTTCGCCCGCGCCCTCGACGAAGCCAAGCCCGACGACGCGGCCGACCCGCAGGCGCTGATGGCCAACCTCAGCCAGACCCTGGATCTGTTGCAGGAGAACCGCATCATCCAGCCCGGCGACCGCGACGGCCTGACCAAGGCCTTCGAGGCCCCGCTGAAGGACCCGAAGGTGCAGCGCGCGCTCGAGTTCAGCCAGCGCAGCCAGCGCGACGGCGAGGAGAAGGCGCGGCAGTGGCTGGAGACCCAGCCCGACCTCGAGGGCGAGGCGTCCTCCAGCGGCGGCGGCTCGACGCCGGCGCCGCCGCCGAGCGGCCTGCCCTCGTCGCTGGGCATCAAGAAACCGGTCAAGACCTACCGCTGAATCGGCGCCGCCGGCGACGCGGGGTGAGGGCGTTCACAAATCCTGCGAAATCGCCCCGCCGCAACGGTTTCGCCCTAGGGAACGCCCCAGCTATACAGCCTTGCGGCGATCCCGATAATTCACCTACAGGCTTACCAATCCCGCTACCGCAGGCGATCTGACCGGGGCGGCTGATCTACCCAAAAACCAGGGAGAGCGTCATGTCGGATATCAACACTCAGTACGCCCAGTTGTCGCAGCAGAACATGGTCGACAGCGCAGGCGTCGACGAGTCGGGTAACTCCAAGCGCGGCGGCCGTTCCGGCGCGGGTGGCGGCTGGCTGGTGGCGTTCGCCACCGCGATGGGCAAGCTCATCGAAAAGGCCGGCGAAGCCCTGATGAACAAGGCCGAAGCGATCGGCGAAAAGCCGACCGCCGCCGACTCCACCGAGCTGACCGTGCAGAGCCAGATGTATTCGATGTTCATCAACGCCGTCAGCACCGCGTTGAAGACCATGGGCGAAGCGCAGGGCGCGATGGCCAAGCGCAACTAAGCCGTACACGACCCCGGTCGTACGAACGCCAGGCCCACGGGCCTGGCGTTTTCGTTTGTGCGGCCGATTCGTTCGTACGGTCGTTTCGTGCGTACGAGCAGTTCGTTCGTAAGGACGAATGCGACGCGATCGGAGCGCCTGCGCTGGCACGTCCACCGCTATGCGGCGACCCATCCCCGTAGGAGCGGCGTAAGCCGCGACCGCGGAACGCGCCAAGGCCGCAGGACCGACGTTATCCATCGAAGCGATGATGCACTTTCGCAGGGTAGGAGCGTGCGAGCCGCGACCGCACGTTCCAAGCCGCTAAGTTCCTTTCGATATCGCGGCGCTGGCCATGGCTTTGGCCGTTGCTGTGGCTGGGCGACGCCGCGCACTAGCGAAGGCCAAAGAAGCCCCGGAGGGCGGCGCGCAGACCGCCGCAGCGTGGTCGCGGCTCGCGCCGCTCCTACCCTCGCGAAAGCACGCCGCTTCCACGAACGACGACGGCCCCGTTACCTCTGCGCGTCCCTCGGTCGCGACTCACGTCGCTCCTACAAAGAGCCTCGGCGGCGAAGCGAGATCGAAGCGTGGCGGTCGCGACTTGCGCCGCTGCTACCCTGCGAGAGCGCCTCACATCGGCGAATGGCGTACGTCGCTCCTGCAGGGACGGGTTCGCAACAGCGATGCGAAGCTCCGTAGCGGAAGCGCCTCAGCCGCCTCAGCCGCGACGATTCAACCGCCGCCCCAGCCACCACGCGCCGGCCGCGACCGTAACCCCCAAGAACAACGCCAGGCCGCTGACGCCCGGGGTGGCGCGTTCGCTGACGAATTCGCTGCCGGGCAACAGGATGATCACCGCCATCGCCAGGCAAGCGTAGGCGACCACGGTCAGCACCCAGAACAGCCACTGCAGCGCACGCAGCACTTCGCGGCTGGGTTCGGCCTCATGGCTGGTGCGATGAGTGCCGCCGCGGCCGAGCGCCCACAACCAGTACGTCAGCGAAGCCTGGTCGACCTTGGCGCCACGCCGCAGCGGGCGGCGGTAGGGACTGTCGGCATACACGGCCGTGTTGAGCGGGCTGTCGCCGCGCATCAGGTTGAGGCGGTCGTTGGCCAGCGGCAGGTTGCGCGGGTCGTTCGGCGCGGCGTTGACCATCAACGGCACCACGGTCGGCGCGACCAGCGCTTCGCTGGCCGGGGCGGCGACATTGGCCGGCACCACGGCCGGCGGCGTGCTCAGGCGCTGCATCATCGACAACTGGTTGAGCAGGTTCTGCTGCGCGGGCAAGGACTCGCTGTACAGCGCGCTCGCCATCGGCGCGGCCAGCACCGCGTTCGGCGTCGCCACCGGCACCGCGAGCGCAGGCGCCGCCGCATAGGCGACCTGCGCCGGCAGGCCGGCGTTGGCCGCGGCGGCCACGCCCGGGTTGCCGAGCATCGCAGTCTGCACGCCGGACGGCTGCATGGTCATCGCGCTGCCCGGCACCGCATCGGCCGACACCGGCCGGTTCATGCCGCTCAGCCCGGTGGCGTTGCCGAGCGCGCGCTCGGACAGGGTCGGCGGCGGGTACTGGGTGATCTGGTTAAACGCGGTCTGGGTGTTGCCGCTCGACTGCATCGACTGGCCGGGCAGCAGGCGGCTCGGATAGGCAGCGATCTGGTCGTCCATCGCCGAACCGGAACTCACCACGTTCGGGGTGTTGTGCGGGCGGTCGTGCTCGGCCGAGCCCGGCGCGGTGCCGGACGGCGGCGTGACCGGATTGGTATCGCCGCCGTGACTGTTGTCGACCCCATTGCCGCCGGTGTTGCCGTGGCCGCCGTGCGGCTTTTCCAGGCCCGGCGGGCCGTCGCCGTTCAACCCCGGCGGCGAGCCGGGGCTGTGGTGATCGTCGCCGCCCAGGCCGGGCAGGCCCAGGCCGAGCGGGTCGTGGCCGGGACCGCCCAGGCCGGGAAAGGACGGGCGGCCGCCACCCAGAAGTCCGGGTAAATTCGGAAAACCCGACATGGGCGTTCTCCCAGCAGAAACCTCGCACCGGATCGATAGCGCGCCCCTGGAAATTAATCCGCCGCGCCGTCGTGGGCATCCTCGGGCCGACCCTAGGTCAGGCGGTACGCACCGGCACCGCAGGACGGCTTCCTGGCGGAGCCGTAGCGAGACCAGCGAGATGCCGCATTCGCCCGGACGCGCCGGTGTCGCAGGCGCCGTCCTCGACGCGCAGATGTGCGGCCCAACCTCGCTCACCGTCGACCTGCCATGCCTCGGCACCGCGTCGTCGTTCGAACGCGCAAACATCGTGCCGGCGCCGTCGGCGCGCCCGCCTCATCGCCGGTGTCGCCTGCCGGCCCGCGATCGCCGCGCGAGCGTGGCAACGCAGGCGTCTTTCGCTTGCGGATCCTCTTGTTGCGGACGCAGCTCTCGGCGAGACTGTTCGCGCGGTTTCCACCTCGCGGCGCAATGCCGCGATGCGATCGCGGCGCCATCCCTCTGTCCTACATCCACCTCCAGGACCTTCAATGAGCCGACTGCCCGGCCTCGATCTGCTGCGCGCGATCGCGATCGTATGGGTGATGTTCTTCCATGCCGCCGCACTCGGCTCGCCGTATCCGCCGATGTCCCGGTTCGGTTGGATGGGGGTGGACTTGTTCTTCGCTCTTAGCGGTTATCTGATCGGCTGGCAGGTGCTCAAGCCGCTGAGCCGCGGCGAACCGTTGCGCTGGGGCGATTTCTATCTGCGCCGCGCGATGCGCGTGCTGCCTGCGTTCTGGGCGGTGATCGCGTTGTACCTGCTGGTGCCCGAGTTCCGCGAGCGCCCCGGCATGCAGCCGGTCTGGCAGTTCCTGACTTTCAGCGTGAACCTGCTGATCGACTATCAACACAACAAGGCTTTCTCGCATGCCTGGTCGCTGTGCGTGGAAGAGCATTTCTATCTGCTGTTTCCATTGATGGCGTGGTGGCTGACGCGGCGTCCGGCGTTGTGGAAAACCGTCGCGATCGCCGTGGCATTGGTCGCCGGCGGCATGGTCTTGCGCGCCTGGGTCTGGCATTCCAGCCTCGACGACGGCAGCACGGCCTGGGTCGAGCGCATCTATTACCCGACCTGGATGCGCCTGGACGGCTTGCTTGCCGGAGTCCTGCTCGCGGCGATCCGCGCTTACCGCCCGTCGTGGTGGGCGGCGATGATGCGGCGCTGTGGCGTGTTGCTCGCGCTCGGGCTGGCCGGCGTCGCCGCAGCGATTTGGCTGTCGCAGGATCGCCTGGGCTTCCAGGCCTCGGTGTTCGGTTTCCCGGTGGTTTCGTTCGGGCTCGCGTTGCTGGTCGCGGCCGCGGCTTCGGAGCAGCGCTGGACCGGCCGGGTGCGGGTGCCGGGCGCGGCCTGGCTCGCCGCGGCGTCGTTCAGTCTCTACCTGACCCACAAGCAGATGTTCGGCCTGGTCTCACGCCACTACGGCGACCGGCTCGACGGCCACGGCCTGCTCGCACTCGTCGTCTATGCCGCGGCGGCGCTGCTCGGCGGCGCGCTGCTGTATTACGCGGTGGAGCGGCCGTTCCTGCGTCTGCGCGATCGCATCGTGCAGCGGCGCGACGACCGCGGCGCGCCCGCGCCCACTGCGGCGGTGCCGGCCGCGCAGGTTTGAAGCCGAGGCGGTCCGGCCGTCCCCGCTCCCGGTGATGGCCTCCCCAGTCCTGTTCATCGGCGGGCGATGCATGAGGTGTGACTTTCGTCATGTTTCGAGCATCCCGGCTATGGCCTAAGGTGGGGAAAGCGCTCCGGAACGCGTTCGGAATAAGGAGAGTTCCGGAATCGTCGGCCGCGATGCAGATCGCTGGCGGCGAATCCGGCCCGGTCCGTCCATGCGTCCCCCGGCGTGGGCGCCTACAGTCCAGTGGCCCGGTCCGTCCGTGCCGATGTGCTCGAAGCGGGCCTTGCCCGCCGTTGCCAGAGGGGTGTGAACGATGCATCGAACCCGTGCCGAACTCGACGGCGATCTGTGCCAGCTGCGTGCCGCCTTGCCGATGTGGCGGCGTCAGTGGCGCGACGATGCCGTGTTCTGGCCGCGCGTCGACAGTCTGGTCGAACGGCTGTTGACGGTGACGCCGCGCCCCGAGCGCGGCCACGTGGTCTCCAACATCAACCGGATGCTGGCCTCGCAGGGCTTGCAGCACGCGCCGTACGAGTAAGGTCGGGGAATAAAGCCGGCGAATAAGGCCGGCGCGTCTCGCCTTCGCGGCCGCATCGGTGTTTGCGGCTATCTCATCAACTCGTCGAGCAGGGCCGCCACGCGCGCGGCGTAGGCGTTCGGCGCGAAGCGCTGGGCAAAGGCGCGGCGCTGTTCGGCGCTGCCGTCGACCGCCTCGCGGCCGAGCTGGATCATCAACCGAGTCAGCATCGGCCGGTCGTGCGGATCGAAGCGCGGCATGTCGCCGGGCGCGACTTCCTCCAGTGCGCTGCCTTCGGCGACCGCGACCGGCGTGCCGGCGGCGAGCGCTTCCAGTACCGGCAGGCCGAAGCCTTCCGCGTACGAGGGTTGCCACAGGCGTTCGGCGTCCACGTACAGGCGGGCCAGGCCTTCGTCGTCGAGGTCGTCGAACCGGTGCACGCCGTTGACCCGGCGCAGTTCCGGGCCGACGTCGGCGGGCGAGCCGACCACGGCCAAGTCCGGCGTGTCGTAATGCTGGCGGCGCGCGTCGAGCCAGGCGCGCAGGAACAGGTCGGCGTTCTTGCGCGGCTCGCGGGTGCCGACCAACAGCCAATAGCGCGGCGGCAGGGCGAGCGGCAGCTTGCTGCGGTCGGCCGGCGGCGGCAACGGCGCGACCGCATCGGGCAGCACGTAGAGCTTGTGCGCGTGGGCCGGGTACAGGCGCCCGCATTCGGCGGTGGTGTAGCGCGACGGCGTCCAGATCGCGTCGGCGTTGGCGATCGCATGGCCGATCCGGATCCGCTCGATCAGCCGCTCGGCCAGCGCGCGCCACGGTGAGGTGCGCGGGCGGCGCAGGGTCAGCCGGAACAGGTCGTGCAGCAACACCACCTGGCGCACCCCGGCCGGCTTGCGCCACAGCGGCAGGCCGCCGTCGGCGGTGGCGATGTAGAGGTCGATCTTTTCCCGGCGCAATGCCGCCGGCAGGAAACCGGCGTCGTAGTGCCAGCGATCGCGCAGGCCGGGGTCGTGGTCGAGCGTCAGCGGCGCGTCGTCGCTGACCGCGATGGCGCGATGCGGATGCTCGGCCGGCGCGGCGGTGAACAGCACCGTGTCGATGCCGCTGCGCCCGCGCAAGGCGCGTTCCAGAGCCAGTACCTGACGCCCGGCCGGGGTCGCCGGGGCGGTAGTGGCGGCGCGGTAGTCGAGGCCTATGCGCATGCGGCAGGCCTCCGGGCCGGGACCGGCCGTGGCCGCTCCATGACAACGGCAGTGACCGTCGTGCGCGCACAGGCAACCATCGCGTTGGAGTACGAATGCTTCATCGGGATCCCGCAAGGGCAGACCACTGACGGGATTGCAGCCGGGCCGACCTTCCCTGACGAGCACGATATTACTGCGGATTACGTCACGTCTATTATGTGACGTAAGTCGATAATGTTGACCGCTATGGTCGGCAGGCCATGGGATCGCCGAACGAAAGCCGAGCTCCCCAGTTCAGCGAAACGCACTTCGCCGACGCATGGCCACGCCGCTTGACAGCCTGGGCCCGCCGGCTTTATCAACGGATCAGTTATTTAACCTATCGGTTCATAGAATGTCCGTCGACTCGCTCAATGCGACCTTCGCCGCCCTGGCCGACCCGACCCGGCGCGCGATCCTGGCCCGGCTCGCCCAAGGCGAGGCCGGGGTGACCGAACTGGCCGAGCCCTTCGCCATGAGCCTTCCGGCGATCTCCAAGCACATCAAGGTGCTCGAACGCGCGGGCCTGATCGCGCGCGGCCGCGAGGCGCAGTGGCGGCCGTGCCGGCTCGAGACCGAGCGGCTGCGGGAAGTCTCCGGCTGGCTCGACCGCTACCGGCAGATCTGGGAACAACGCCTCGACCGCCTGGACGACTACCTCGTGCAGCTGCAGGCGACCCAGGCCGGCGGCGGCGACCCGCTCCGAACCGGGAGCAAGCGCGATGAGCCCGATCCCGACTGACCGCCGCCGCGGCTTGGGCCGCGCGGGCCGCGAGCGGAGCCGGCGCCATGGCTGATGCCGGCGCGTCCGAACGCAAACGCGACGGCGCCGAGTCCGCGTCGCGGCCGGCGAGGCCGTGCTGCGGTCTGCCCAGCCCGCTGGCGAGCGCCATCCGCAGCACCGTGCGTCCGTCCGTGGACCGCGCCGCCGCCGCCGCGCCGCCGCCCGCAGGGCCCGGCCGAGACGGGCGAGAGCCGATTCGCTGACCGGAAGAGGCCGGCCGCGCCCCTCCGGCGCGGATGTCGATTTGGCCGCGCCCCGTTCGTCGTCCTCATGAGAGCCGCCACCGGGCCGCTCGTCCGCGAGGAACCGACGATGAAATTCATGCTGATAATCAAGGCCGACCGCGACAGCGAGGCCGGGGTGCTGCCCGATCCGGCCTTGCTGAGCGCGATGGGCGCCTACAACGAGGAACTGGTCCGGGCCGGCGTGCTGCTCGCCGCCGAAGGGCTGCATCCGAGCGCCAAGGGCGTGCGGGTGCAGTTCGACGGCGCCTCGCGCCGGATCGTCGAAGGCCCGTTCGCCGCGACCGAGGAACTGGTCGCCGGGTTCTGGCTGATCCAGGCGCGCTCGCTCGCCGAAGCGGTCGAATGGGTCAAGCGCGTGCCGCATCCGCCGGGCCTGCCGGCGCAGATCGAAATCCGACAGGTCTACGACCTGGCCGACTTCGGCGACGCCTTGAGCCCGGAACTGCGCGCCGCCGAAGAGCGCATGCGCGACCGGGTCGCGACCTGGTCGAACTGACGGCCGCACCAAACGCGGCTCGCACGTCGATTCCGGGCGCGCGGGTTCGTCGTGATTACGACACCGGCCGTCGTGGCCGCCCGCATCGCGACGGCCATGCCCAGCCACAGCGCCCGTCTCACCCGGTTCAAGCGCCCCCACCCCAGCGAGGACGACCCCGCCATGCAACTGACCACTTACCTGTCTTTCAACGGCGACTGCCGCCAGGCATTCGAGTTCTACCAACGCACCCTCGGCGGCAAGATCACCGACATGATGATCTTCGGCGACCACCCCGGTTGCGAAGGCCTGGGCGAGCACGAGCGCGACAAGATCATGCACGCCCGCTTCGAGCTCGACGGCTTCGCCCTGATGGGCACCGACGCCACCGATCTGTATCCCTACCGGGCCGTGACCGGCGCGCACGTCGTGGTGTCCTTGAACGATCCGGCCGAGGCCAAGCGCATCTACGAAGCCTTCGCCGACGGCGGCAGGATCGACATGCCCCTGCAGGAAACCTTCTGGGCGCTGTCCTACGCCATCGTCAGCGACCGCTTCGGCGTGCCGTGGATGATCAATTGCGAAAAGGCCGCCTGACCGCTCGAAGGGCAGGCGCGGCGCAAGCCGCGACCACGTCATGTGCCGGCGTTGGCCGCGGTGCAGATCATTAGCGGCCGAGACGTCTGTCCGGCTCGATCGCTTTCGCCGGGCGCCGACGGATCGCGGTCGCCGCTCGCGCCGCTCCAATCCAAGCCGGGACGCGGTCGCGCGGCCCGGCCCCGGGCCTTGCATCGGCGTGTCCGAGATGGTCTGATCCTTGGCCGTGACGGCCATCGATACCCACCGTGCCATCGACGCCGTCTGGCGCATCGAATCGGCCAAACTCATCGCCGGACTGACGCGCATGGTGCGCGATGTCGGTCTGGCCGAAGAACTCGCCCAGGACGCGCTGGTGATCGCGCTCGAGCGCTGGCCCGAGACCGGGGTGCCGGACAATCCCGGCGCCTGGCTCATGCAGACCGCGAAGAACCGCGCGATCGACCGGCTGCGCCGCAAGAAGCTGCTCGACCGCAAGCACGAGGAGATCGGGCGCGAGATAGAGGCCAGCCAGGACGAGGTCGAGGACGCCTTCTTCGACAAGCTCGACGACGACATCGGCGACGACCTGCTGCGGCTGGTCTTCATTTCCTGCCACCCGGTGCTGTCGACCGAGGCGCGGCTGGCCCTGACCCTGCGTCTGCTCGGCGGCCTCACCACCGACGAGATCGCGCGCGCCTTCCTCGCCGCCGAGCCGACCATCGCCCAGCGCATCGTCCGCGCCAAGCGCACCCTGGCCGAGGCGCAGGTGCCGTTCGAGGTGCCGCGCGGCGAGGAGCTGGCGCAGCGCTTGGCCTCGGTGCTCGAGGTCATCTACCTGATCTTCAACGAAGGCTATTCGGCCACCGCCGGCGACGACTGGATGCGTCCGGGCCTGTGCGAGGACGCACTGCGCCTGGGCCGTATCCTGGCCGGGCTGATGCCGAACGAATCGGAAGTGCACGGCCTGGTCGCGCTGATGGAAATCCAGGCCTCGCGCGCGGGTGCGCGCACCGCGGCCGACGGCACCCCGATCCTGTTGCTCGACCAGGACCGCGCGCGCTGGGACCGGATCCAGATCCAGCGCGGGCTGAGCGCGCTGGAGCGCGCGATCCGCCTCGGCGGTGCGCAGCGGCCGTACGCCCTGCAGGCCGGCATCGCCGCCTGCCACGCCAGCGCGCCGACCGCGCAGGACACGCCGTGGCCGCGCATCGCCGCGCTGTACCAGCAACTCGCGGTGCTGACGCCGTCGCCGGTGATCGAACTCAACCGCGCCGTGGCCTTGTCGATGGCGTTCGGCCCGGCCGCCGGCCTGGAGCTGGTCGACACGCTGGTCGACGAGCCTTCGCTCAAGCATTACCACTTGCTGCCGACGGTGCGCGGCGACCTGCTGTTCAAGCTCGGCCGCCGCGACGAAGCGCGCGCCGAGTTCGAACGCGCCGCTTCGATGACCCGCAACGTGCGCGAGCGCGACCTGCTGCTCGCGCGCGCCGCCGAAAGCGCCTGAAAGCCAGCGCGCCCGGCGCGAGGGCGAACCCGGGGTCGCACCGCGGCACCATGGCGGCATTCGCCGTAGGGGTCGCGAGGGACGGGCGGCAGCGCCGACGCCGCCGTCCCAGGCATGGAATTCACACTCTCCGAACGTGCGAAAACCGCGGAAATTTACCGGTTTTTTACACGCCTGCCGCCGGCCTCGACCAGGATGCGCGCAACTCGGGCCGCGTGGAGGGAAACACGATGAGCAACGTAGCTATCGGCATGACCATTGTCGTCGCACTCAACCTTTGGGCCACGGTCGTAGTGGTGCGCAATGAGGAGCCGCGAACGCAGACGCGGCGCCGGCAACTGAGACTGATCTGGCTGCTGCCGGTGCTCGGCGCGACGCTGTGCCTGGCGATACATGCGAGTGGCCAGGCCATTGCCAGCGGAACGCGCCGCGCAGGAGCCGGGCGTTACGGGTCCAGCCGTGGTGCGGGCAACGATTTCGGATTTCCGCAGGCGGTGTTCTTCGGCGGCACCGCCGGACAAGACTGCGGCGACCCCGGCTGGGGCGGCCCTTGCGGCAACGACGGCGGCACCGGTGGCGGTGGCGACTGCGGAGGTGGCGATGGAGGCGGAGGCGGAGGCGGAGGCGACTGAGTCGCGCCGCTCAAACGCCGGCGTCGGCCATCGCACCGACGATCAACCGGGCCAGCGTCGCCGCCGCATCGGCTTCCTCGATGCGCCCGCGCGTCATCTCGCGCGACAGCGCATCGCCGGCGCCGATGATGGCGACGCAGCGGCGCAGCAACTCATCGGCCGGCAACGACGGGGCGAACGGTGCGAGCAGGTCGCGATAGAAGCGCACATAGCCTTCGACCAATTCCTGCTGGAATTTCTCCATTTCCTCGTCGCCGGCGAGCGCGGCGTTGATCGCGTGGCACTCCGGCCCGGCGGTGCGGAAGCAGCTCATATAGCTCTCGCCGAGCAGCCGCGCGACATCGTGCAGACGCTGCGGGGTACGCTCGAAGTCGCGCCGCACCACCGCGTTCTGGCGCTCGTCGATCTGCTTGTACAGCGCGATCAACAGACCCGAACGGGTGCCGAAGTGCTCGTAGGCGATCGGCTTGCTGACCCCGGCGCGCTCGGCGAGGTAACCCAGGGTCAAGGCATCGGTGCCTTGCTCGCGGACGATGCCCATTGCCGTTTCGAGCAACTGCTCGCGACGTTCGGCCTTGGGCAGGCGCTTGGCGGGGGTCTCGGTCATGGAGCGATCTCTGGCGGGCGGGTTGCGGGTGCGACGAAGAAAAAAGCGCTTGACAGCCTGGGCGGGAGTGTATCTTACTATTGGTAACTTACCAATCGTAGCTTGCGCCGGTACCCATCGGACGCCGCGCACGCTGCTCAGCCAGGAGCTTGAACCATGATCGCAATCGCCAACAGACCCGTCCTCATCATCGGTGGTTCCGGCGTGGTCGGCGCCCAGGGCGCGCAGGCCCTGCGCCGCCTGCAGCCGGAGCTGCCGATCGCCATCGCCGGCCGCGACCCGGCCAAGGCGGCCAAGGTCGCCGCCGGGATCGGCCGAGCGGAGGCGGTGCGGGTGGACCTGGAGCGCGCCGACCTCGGCCTCGGCGACGAGGCGCGCTTCGGCGCGGTGGTGGTGTTCGTCAAGGACGACAGCCTCAACTCGCTCAAGTACGCCCAGCGCCACGGCCTGCCCTACGTCAGCACCTCCAGCGGTTCGTTCGAGATCGCCCCGGAAGTCGCGCGCCATCTGCGCCATCCCGGGCGTTCGCCGATCCTGCTGGCGAGCCATTGGCTGGCCGGCACCGCGACCTTGCCGGCGCTGCACTTCGCGCGCGAGTTCCGTCGCCTCGACCGCATCGTGATCTCGGCCCTGCTCGACGAGCAGGACATGGGCGGCCCGGCCGCGGCCGCCGACTACGAACGCCTGACCACCGCCGCGGCAGCGCAGATCCTCGAACGCGGGCGCTGGCGCTGGGTGCGCGGCGAAGCAGCGGCCGCCACTTTCGCCAGCGTCGACGGCACCGTGGTGCAGGCCGCCGCGTATTCGCCGATGGACGTGGTCAGCCTGGCTGCGGCGACCGACGCGCACTCGATCCGCCTCGACATGGCCTTGGGCGAAAGCGCGAGCCGGCGCCGCGGCGAAGCCTTCTCGACCGAGATCGTGATCGAGCTGGAAGGCGAACGTCACGACGGCACCCACGTGCGTACCCGCCACGAACTGGTGCATCCGCAAGGGCAGGCGCCGATGACCGCACTCGGCATCGCGCTCGGCGTCGAACGCCTGCTCGGCCTGGCCGGTGGCGATGCGGTCGCGCCGGGCCTGTACACGCCGGACCTGCTGATCGACCCGGCCTATCAGCTGCGCCAACTCGAAGCCTTCGGCGTACAGGTCGCGCAACGGCCGACGACCGAGCTGCGCGCCGCCGCCTGATTCCGGCCGGCGCGTCTCGCGCGCCGCGCCGCCCATCGCTTCCGAACCCACCCGGCCGGCGTCCTCCACGCCGGTTGCGGCCGCCTGCGGCCTCGCGCCGCCCAGGACTCCGTCATGGATTTCTCGCGTTTCTTCATCGACCGGCCGATCTTCGCCGCGGTGCTGTCGATCCTGATCTTCGCCGCCGGCCTGATCGCGATCCCGCTGTTGCCGGTCAGCGAATACCCCGACGTGGTGCCGCCGACCGTGGTGGTGCGCGCGGTCTACCCCGGCGCCAACGCCAAGGTCATCGCCGAAACCGTGGCCACGCCGCTGGAGGAAGCGATCAACGGCGTCGAACGCATGATGTACATGAAGTCGGTGGCCGGCTCCGACGGCGTGCTGGTGGTCACCGTCACCTTCAAGCCCGGCACCGACGCCGACCAGGCCCAGGTGCAGGTGCAGAACCGGGTCAGCCAGGCCTTGGCGCGCCTGCCCGAAGACGTGCGGCGGCAGGGCATCACCACCCAGAAGCAGTCGCCGACCCTGACCATGCTGGTGCATCTGATCTCGCCCGAGAGCAAGTACGACTCGCTCTACCTGCGCAACTACGCGACCTTGAAGCTTAAGGACGAACTCGCACGCCTGCCCGGTGTGGGCCAGATCCAGATGTTCGGCAGCGGCGACTACGCGATGCGGATCTGGCTCGACCCCAATCGCATCGCCGCGCGCGGCCTGAGCGCGAGCGACGTGGTGGCGGCGATCCGCGAACAGAACGTGCAGGTCTCGGCCGGGCAGCTCGGCGCCGAGCCGATGCCGAACCGCGCCGAGTTCCTGGTCCCGATCAACGCCCAAGGCCGGCTGCAGAGCGAGGCCGAGTTCGGCGCGGTCGTCATCAAGCGCGGCGCCGACGGCGAGCTGGTGCGCTTGTCGGATGTGGCCCGGATCGAACTCGACGCCGGCGACTACAGCCTGCGCGCCCAGCTCGACAACCACGATGCGGTGGCGATCGGCTTGTTCGAGGCGCCCGGCGCCAATTCGATCGGCCTGTCGAACGCGGTGCGCGCGCGCATGGACGAGCTCGCGCAGACCTTTCCGCCCGGGCTGGAGTACCGCATCGTCTACGACCCGACCGTGTTCGTGCGCGACTCGATCAAGGCGGTGGTCACGACCCTGCTGGAAGCCATCGCGCTGGTGGTGCTGGTGGTGATCCTGTTCCTGCAGACCTGGCGCGCCTCGATCATTCCGTTGCTGGCGGTGCCGGTGTCGGTGGTCGGCACCTTCGCCGCGCTGTACCTGCTCGGGTTCTCGATCAACACCCTGAGCCTGTTCGGGCTGGTGCTGGCGATCGGCATCGTGGTCGACGACGCGATCGTGGTGGTGGAGAACGTCGAACGCAACATCGAGGAAGGCCTGACCCCGCTCGCGGCGGCGCACCAGGCGATGAAGGAAGTGTCCGGCCCGATCGTCGCGATCGCGCTGGTGCTGTGCGCGGTGTTCGTGCCGATGGCGTTCCTGTCGGGCGTGACCGGCCAGTTCTACAAGCAGTTCGCGGTGACCATCGCCATCTCGACGGTGATCTCGGCGATCAACTCGCTGACCCTGTCGCCGGCGCTGGCCGCGCGCCTGCTGCGCCCGCACAGCGCGCCGAAGGATGCGCCGACCCGTTTGATCGACCGCCTGTTCGGCTGGCTGTTCCGTCCGTTCAACCGCTTCTTCGCCTCGAGCTCGCGCAAGTACCAGGGCGCGGTCTCGCGCACGCTGGGCAAGCGCGGCGCGGTGTTCGTGGTGTATGCGGTGCTGCTGGTCGCGACCGGCCTGATGTTCAAGGCCGTGCCGGGCGGCTTCATCCCGATCCAGGACAAGCTGTACCTGATCGGCGGGGTGAAACTGCCGGAGGGCGCCTCGCTCGCGCGCACCGATGCGGTGATCCGCAAGATGAGCGCGATCGCGATGTCGACCGAAGGCGTATCGGCGTCCGAAGGCTATCCCGGCCTGAATCCGCTGCAGTTCACCAACACGCCCAATACGGGCACTCTGTTCTTCGAACTCGACGGCTTCGCCCGACGCGAACGCAGCGCCGAGGCGATCAACGCCGAACTCAACGAGAAATTCGCCGCCTTGCAGGACGGCGCGGCGTTCTCGTTCATGCCGCCGCCGATCCTCGGCCTCGGCGCGGGTTCGGGCTATGCCCTGTACATCCAGGACCGCAGCGGCCACGGTTACGGCGAGCTGCAGAACGCGCTCAACGCCATGAGCGGCGCGGTCGCGCAGACCCCGGGCATGGGCTATCCGATCAGCACCTACCAGGCCAACGTGCCGCAACTCGACGCGCGCGTCGACCGCGCCAAGGCCAAGGCCCAGGGCGTGCCGCTCGACGAGCTGTTCGCCACCTTGCAGACTTACCTGGGCTCGTCCTACGTCAACGACTTCAACCGCTTCGGCCGCACCTACCAGGTCATCGCCCAGGCCGACGGCGCCCATCGCGACAGCATCGAGGACATCGCCAACCTGCGCGTGCGCAACGGCGACGGCGACATGGTTCCGCTGGGTTCGATGGTCAGCCTCGGCGAGACCTACGGCCCCGACCCGGTGATCCGCTACAACGGCTATCCCGCCGCCGACCTGGTCGGCGAATCCGACCCGCGGGCGCTGTCGTCCAGCCAGGCCATGCAGACCCTGCGCGAACTCGCCGCGCAGGCCCTGCCCAAGGGCATGGCGATCGAATGGACCGACCTGAGCTATCAGCAGGCGACCCAGGGCAAGGCCGCGCTGATCGTATTCCCCCTGGCGGTGCTGCTGGCGTTCCTGGTGCTGGCCGCGTTGTATGAAAGCTGGACCTTGCCGCTCGCGGTGATCCTGATCGTGCCGATGACCTTGTTGTCCGCCTTGCTGGGCGTGTGGTCGAGCGGCGGCGACAACAACGTGTTCGTGCAGGTCGGCCTGGTGGTGCTGATGGGCCTGGCGTGCAAGAACGCGATCCTGATCGTCGAATTCGCCCGCGAACTCGAACTGCAGGGCAAGGGCATCGTGGAATCGGCTCTGGAAGCCTGCCGCCTGCGCCTGCGCCCGATCGTGATGACCTCGATCGCCTTCATCGCCGGCACCGTGCCCCTGCTGATCGGCCAGGGCGCCGGCAGCGAAGTGCGCACCGCCACCGGCATCACCGTATTCGCCGGCATGCTCGGGGTGACCTTGTTCGGCCTGTTCCTGACCCCGGTGTTCTATGTGGCGCTGCGGACCTGGGTGACGCGGAGCGTGCCGGAGCGGGGCTCCGCCGACACGATCGCTTTGGGGTAGGAGCGACGCGAGTCGCGACCGCGACGTCTCCACCTTGCGGCGTTCCTGGCCGTAGCCCTGTAGGAGCGGCGTAAGCCGCGACCATGGAAGGGATCGACGCCGCATCGCCGTCGTCACTGATC
>NZ_JCAXEE010000009.1:0-172578 GCF_059758755.1 Lysobacter sp. GQ73
GATCGCCAAGACCATGGCCAATGCCGACAACGACGGCAGCGGCACGGTGACGGTGGGCGACGTGCTGACCTACACGGTCACCGTGACCAACACCAGCCCGAGCGGCAACCTGACCAACGTAGTGGTGAACGACAGCAAGATCACCCCGAGCACGATCACCTGCGCGAGCGTTGCGCCGGGTGCGACCTGTGTGCTGACCGGCACCTACGTGGTGACCGCGGCGGACGTGACCGCGGGCAGCATCAGCAACACCGCGACCTCGAGCAGCCCGGTCTGCCCGGTGGGCAGCACCGATCCGACGTGCACCACGACCATCAACACCCCGGTGGTGCCGTCGACGGTCAGCTACACCAAGTCCGCCAGCACGGCCGGTCCGGTCGTGGTCGGCGACGTGATCACCTACACGTTGACCACGACGGTGGCCAACGCGCAGACCATCGGCGCGCTGACCCTGACCGACACGCTGGGCGCTGGCCTGGACTTCGTGGCGGTGACCAGTGCCGGCAGCTATGCCTGCAATGCCGCCAACCCGCTGGTGTGCACGCTGCCGGCCGGTACGGTGCCGGGCGTCTACACGGTGACCTACACCGCGCAGGTCAATACGCAGGCGACGGTCGGCGTGACCAACGCGGTCGTCGGCACGGGCACGGACAACCCGACCTGCACCGGCACCTGCACCACCACGACTCCGGTGACGGCGTCGGCGGTGAGCTACGAGAAGACGGCTAGCACCGCCGGTCCGGTCGTGGTCGGCGATGTGATCACCTACACCTTGACGGCCACGGTGACCAACGCGCAGACGACGGGCGTGACCACGCTGACCGACACGATGGGGGCCGGCCTGGACTTCGTCGCGGTGACCAGCGCCGGTGCCTTCACCTGCAATGCGGCCAATCCGCTGGTGTGCAGCCTGCCGGCCGGTACGGTGCCGGGCAGCTACGCGGTGACTTACACCGCGCGGGTCAACGGCCAGGCCGGCGGCAGCGTCAACAACGCGGTGATCGGTACCGGTACCGACGCTCCGAACTGCAGCAACGTGGGGTGCTCGGTGACGACGGAAGTCGCGCCGCCGGTGGTCAGCTACACCAAGTCGGCCAGTACGGCCGGCCCGGTGGCCGAAGGCGACACGATCACCTACACGCTGACGACGACGGTGGCCAATGCGCCGACGCGCAACGCCCTGACCCTGACCGACACGCTCGGCACGGGTCTGGACTTCACCGCGGTGACCAACGCCGCCGGCTACAGCTGCAACGCGGCCAACCCGCTGGTGTGCACCTTGCCGGCCGGTACGGTGCCGGGCACCTACACGGTGAGCTACACCGCGAAGGTCAACGCACAGGCGTCGGAGACGGTGAACAACACCGTGGTCGGCACCGGTACGGACAACCCGTCCTGCGTGGGCGCGTGCACCACCAGCACCACGGTGGCGCCGCCGCCGACCCTGCGGGTGATCAAGCAGGCCTCGCCGCGCGACGTGAAGATCGGCGACCTGGTCCGCTACACGGTGACGGTGGAGAACACCGGTACCGTCGACGCGATCGACGCGACCCTGGTCGACACGCCGCCCGCGGGCTTCACCTTCGTCGACGGTTCGCTGTCGGTCGCAGATCGCGACGGCGTCGGTCGCCTGGTCGGTACCTATCCGATCCAGGTCGACCAGGTCGACATCGCCGCCGGCGAGCGCGCGACGTTCAGCTACCTGTTGCGGGTCGGCGCCGGCGTGCGTGCGGGCATCCACTCCAACAGTGCGTTGATGCGCGACAACGGCAAGATCGTCTCGAACGTGGCCACGGCCGAAGTGCAGCTGATCGCCGATCCGTTGCTCGACCATGCCCTGGTCCTGGGCACCGTGTTCGACGACCGCGACGGCGACGGCTGGCAGGACAGCGCGGCGATCGACGATGCGCGGGTCCAGGGCGGCTTCGCTCCGCAGGCCTACCTGCCGAACTCGACCACGGTCGACCGCGGCAACGGTCCGCAGGCGGAACCCGATGCGAGCTCGCCGATGCTGCACGGCATCGTCCTGGGCAGCATCTCGGCCCGCCAGTCCGATGCCGATCCGGCCGATGCCCATCGCGTGGTGATCAGCCAGCGCCTGAAGGAGCTGAGCTTCACCGACGACTTCGCCTTGACCACCAGGCAGGGCGTGACGGTGCGGATGGATGCGGCCGGTACCACCCGGATCGAGCGCAGCGGCGACGCGGCCAAGAACCTGAGCGCGGCGGCACCGACGGTGGAACGTCGGGTCAGCCCGACCGAAGGCGGTTACGTGGTCGACTACATCGTCCGCAACACCGGTGTCGACGAACGCGGTATTCCGGGCGTGCGCATCGCCTCGATCGAGGGCTTGTTGATGGAGACCGACCAGTTCGGCCGCTATCACCTCGAGGGCGTGGACGTGGGCACCCTGGAACGCGGCCGCAACTTCATCCTCAAGGTCGATCCGTCGACCCTGCCTCCGGGCAGCGTGTTCACCACCGACAACCCGCTGACGCGTCGCGTCACCCCGGGCCTGCCGGTCCGCTTCGACTGGGGCGTCAAGCTGCCGGCCGGGCTGATCGAAGGCGGCGAGGAGCAGGTCGAGATGGAACTGGGCGAAGTCTTCTTCGCCGCGGGCAGCGCCGAGGTGCGTGCGCAGTATCTGCCGGCGGTCGCGAAGATGGCCGAGAAGATCAAGCAGCATCGCGGCGGCGAAGTGGTGATCAGCGCCAACGGCGATAGCGAGTCGCTGGCGTTCGAACGGGCTTCCGCGGTCAAGGCCGAGCTGGTCAAGCAATTGCCGGCCGACGTGCTGCAGGCGCTGAAGGTCAGCGTGCGCGGCAACGCCGACGATCCGGGTTCGCTGATCGTCGGCCTGGGCGAGGGCGGTGCCCTGCTGGGCACGGTGCTGTTCGATACCGACAAGGAGACCATCAAGCCGGAGTTCGAGCCGCTGCTCGACAAGGTCGCTGCTGCGCTGGAGCGCATGCACGGCGGCGTCATCGCGATCGTCGGTCACACCGATGTACGCGCTTCGTACCAATACAACACTGCGCTCGGCATGCGACGCGCCAAGGCCGTCTACGACGCGTTGGCCCAACGACTGAGCCCCGAAGTGCGCGCCAAGGTGCGAGTCGAGTCGAGTAACGATCCGACAGCCCCTGTCGACGTGAAGCGGAATTGAGGGGGCGGATCATGAAGATGAAAATGAAATTGCTGGACTACACCCTGATCAGCCTGTTGGCGGGCGCAGCCCCGCTGGCGACTGCGCAGGAGTCCACCAAGGAGGCCGCCGCCCAGACCGAAGGGGCCGCCGAAGCCGTGAAGTGCACCGAAGACGCGTGCAGCGGCGAAGACGGCTTGCTGTTCAAGCTGCGCACGCGCAGCTACAGCAAGCCGGTCACCCAGGGCACGACGGCGAAGTCCTCGTCGGAAGCCCTGCAGCCGGACCGCCGCGTGACGGTGGCGCTGGAGCAGCCGGGCAAGGCGGTGGCGATCGGCAAGTGGTCGGTCAGCCTGCCCAACGGCGGCGTGATCTGGGCGACCGAGGATCCCACCCTCGGCCGGCCGGAGATGAACATCAGCAGCAGCAGCCTGGTGTCGTTCGACGGGACCAAGGTGCTCAAGCCGGTGCGCTTCTACGCGTACAACAACTATTCCTCGTTCATCCAGCGCGCCGAAGTGTTGATCTACCGCGCCAGCGACACCGACCTGGTCGATCCGCTGGCCAAGGTCGAGCTGCCGGTCGGTGCGATCAGCGAGGCCGAATGGGACGGCACCCTGCCGGCCGGCTATGAAGCGCGTGCCGGCGACGAACTGCTGTACCTCGTGCGTGCCTACGGCGCCGACGGCAGCGTCGACGAAACCTATCCGCAACGCATGCAACTGGTCCGGCCGGAAGAGGCCGAACGCGGCCTGCAGACCATGCGCAACGCCATGGAACGCAAGCAGGGCACCTCGCTCGGCGTCGAAGAGGCGCAGCGCAACAGCCTGACCGAAGCGGTGTTCGGCAGCAGCACGCTGCGCCAGCAGAACATCGGCATCTACGGCTCGCGCATCCGCATCCAGGGCCGCAACATCCCCGAGAACTATTCGGTCACGATCAACGGGCGCAACTTCCCGGTCGACCTGGAACGCAAGCTGGTCGCCGAATACCTCGAGCCGATCGGCCGCCACGAGTACGACCTGCGCCTGAAGGGCGAGGGCGGCGAGATCAATCACAAGCTCGACATCGACGTCAGCGGGCGCTACATGTTCGCCGTCGCGATCGCCGATGTGACCGCATCGAAAGGCAGCGCCTCGGGCTCGATCGAGCCGCTGGCCGGCGACGAGCATTTCGACAAGAGCTTCCTGCTCGAAGGCCGCCTGGGCTTCTATCTGAAGGGCAAGATCAAGGGCAAGTACCTGGTCACCGCCCAGGCCGACACGCGCGAGCGCGAGGTCAGCCAGTTGTTCAACGGCTTCTGGAAAGCCGATCCGCAGGACATCTTCCGCCGCCTCGATCCGGACCTGTATTACCCGGTCTACGGCGACGACTCGACCACCTACCGCGACGTCGACACCATGGGCCGGCTGTACGTCCGGGTCGATTGGGACAAGAGCCAGGCGCTGTGGGGCAACTTCGAGACCGGCATCACCGGCACCGAGTACGGCCAGTACAGCCGTTCGCTGTACGGCGGCGCGCTGAACTGGCGCAGCCGCCGCAGCACCGTGCTGGGCGAGCCCGGCAGCGAACTGCGCGTGTTCGGGTCCGAGGCGCAGACCGCGCCGGGCCATAACGAGTTCATCGGCACCGGCGGCAGCCTGTACTACCTCAAGCACACCGACGTGCTGCCGGGCTCGGACAAGATCGTGCTGGAAGTCCGCGACGCCACCACCGGCCGGGTCGAGAACCGGGTCGACCTGGTGCGCGGCGCCGACTACGAGATCGACGAAATGCAGGGCCGCATCCTGCTGACGCGTCCGCTGGCGCAGGTCACCCGCGAGAACATCCCGACCCTGACCCGCGACACGCCGCTGGACGGCTTCACCCAGGTGCTGCTGGTCGACTACGAGTTCATCCCGAACGGCTTCGACGCCGACTCGGTCACCGCCGGTTTCCGCGGCAAGCACTGGTTCGGCAACCACGTCGCACTCGGCGCGACCTATGTCGACGAGAACCGCGCCGGCGACGACTACACCCTGAAGGGCGCCGACCTGACCCTGCAGGCCGGCCGCGGCACCTACCTCAAGCTGGAGCAGAGCCGGACCGAAGCGACCAGCTCGCCGATCTTCTTCTCCGACAACGGCGGCCTGAGCTTCAACGAGATCAATTCCGGTCTCGACAACCGCAAGGGCGAAGCGCGCTCGGTGGAAGCGCGGGCCAACTTCAAGGAACTGGGTTGGACCGATCTGGACTGGTCGGCCGGCGCCTGGTGGCGCCGCGTCGATCCGGGCTTCTCGATTTCGCGCTACGACCTGGGCCAGGAAGTCGAGGAACGCGGTTTCGAAGTGCTGGGCCAGTTCAATCCCTCGTTCAACATCTACGGCCGCTACAGCCGGGCCGAACGCGGCGCCGAATCGCTGACCCAGGCGCAGCTGACCGGCGAATGGCGGATCAGCGACTCGACCACCTGGGCCGCCGAAATCCGCCGGGTGGAGGAGAACCGCGCCACCCTCGACGCCGCCGGCGTGCTCGGCGCTTTGCAGTACAAGCGCCGCTTCGGCAGCAGCTTCGACCTGTACGGCACCGCCCAGGTGACCCTGGACGACGACGACGGCCGCTACGCCGACAACGACGCCTTCACCCTGGGCGGCAAGTACGTGTTCGGAAATCTGTCGAGCGTCGGCGCCGAGCTGACCACCGGCGACCGTGGCGACGCGGCGCAGATTAACGCCGAATACCGCATCCAGCCCGACCACACGGTCTACGGCAGCTATACCTATTCGACCGACCGCACCGACTACGACCCGCTGTTCAACAACCGCCTCAACTCGGGTTGGACGCTCGGCCAGCGCTGGCGCCTGTCGAACCAGGTCAGCATGTACAACGAGAGCCAGTTCCTGAAGGCGCCGAACGAATCCGGCCTGGCCCATACCTATGGCATGGATTTCTATCCGAGCCAGGGCTGGAACCTCGGCTTCACCCTGCAAAGCGCACGCCTGGACAAGGAGATCGGCGAAGTCGATCGCCGCGCGGTCAGCCTCAGCGGCGGCCACACCTCGGCGGCGACGCAGTGGCAAAGCAAGCTGGAGTGGCGCGAGGACACTGGCGCGGAACGTCGCGAGCAGTGGGTCACGACCAATAACCTGACCCACAAGATCAACGAAAGCTTCCGCATCGCCGCCCGCTTCAACTACTCCGAGACCACCGACCAGATCAACGCCGAGGCCGGCGCCAAGTTCATCGAAGGCAACATCGGGTTCGCCTGGCGGCCCTGGAACAGCACCAAGTACGCGCTGCTCGGCAAGTACACCTATCTGTACGACGTCTCGGCGCTGCCGCAGATCGGCGACAACGTGGCGTTCTACGATCAGCGCAGTCAGATCCTGTCGTTGGAAGGCATCTACAACCCGAACCACCATTGGGAGTTCGCAGGCAAGCTGGCGCGTCGCGAAGGCGAAGTGCGTTACGGCCGCCTCGAAGGCCAATGGGCCGATTCGGCGACGACCTTCGCCGCCGCGCAGGCCCGTTACGAGTTCGCCGAAACCTGGCATGCGCTGGCCGAATACCGCTGGCTGGGCGTGCGCGACGGCGGCGACCGCCAGGGCTTCCTGGTCGGCGTGGACCGCGACATCGGCCGCAACTTCCGCGTCGGCGTGGGTTACAACTTCACCGAGTTCAGCGACGACCTGACCAACTTCGACTACGACCACAAGGGTTGGTTCTTGAATCTGGTCGGTACTTACTGACGACGAGACACGGCAGTCGGGACTGCCGTGGCGAACTGGCGGCGTGGGCTTGCCGAAAAGTCGGCGACCAAGGTGGTGCCCGATGCGGTGGCGCTGCAGTCCGCGTTGGCGTTGTGCCTGCCTGCGCGAGTCGGGCGGCCGATCACTCATCGATGGAGCACGGACGACGGCACGGGTGGCGACGATGCGGCGACGCGCGTACGCGTGGGCTGCAGCCTTGCGCGCGAAGTTCGGGCGATCGTCTGCCGCGTACAGATCCGGCGGGTCGTTCGCCAAACAGGAGCAGATAACTTGAAGGCCGTTTCCCATTTCATGCGTACCGCGTTCTATGTGGCCGCCGCGACTGCCTTGAGCGCCGTGGCCGTGCCCGCATCCGCTCAGTTCACCGACCAGAATTGCAACGTCATCTGGGCCGAGACCAACACGAGTCCGACCAGCGTCGGTTTGTTTCGGGTCGATCCGGTTACGCTGACCGCACAGCCGGTGTCGGTGACGAATAACCTGACCGGCTCGGCTGGCTTGGCGATCGACGCACGCACCGGCTACCTCTATATCGTCGGTAACGACGACAACATCTACCGCACCAGCGGCGCCGCCGGGAGCATGACCCAGGTGGCCACCGACATCGACGGCCCCGGTATCGGTCCGGCGACCAATAAGTGGGCGCGAGCGACCATCCGCAACGGCGTGCTCTATGCCAACACGAGTGTGCCGACCACGGGCGGCGGGACGACGACGCATACCTGGACGACCAAGCGTTTTACGGTTAACACCGATGGCAGTCTGACGCCCATCAGCGATCTCACCATCACCTTGAACAAGGCGAACACGCTCGACTACACCGGCGGCGATCTTGCCCAGGACGACAATACCGGTCGTCTGTTCATGATGCTCAACCGTACCGGCAATGATTTTCTGTATTTCTACGAGGTCAACACCACGACCGGTCTGTTGACGCCGCTCATCACCTCGCTGGCGAATGGCGGAATCACCAATCCCGTGGCAGGCATGCAGTGGGGGTCGTTTGCCTACTATGCAGGTAACTTCTATATCGGCAGCGGTTCGGGAAACTACGCACAGTTGCCGACCGACATCCAGAGCAATCCGGCGATCGTTACCATCACGGGGGCGCCGGTGCCGAATAGCGGACAGCCTGGGGCGGCCGATATGGCAGCCTGCGGCGCGCCGAAGTTCCAGATCACCAAAGCTGGACAAGCCCGCGACGCGCAAGGCAATCCGGCCAGCGTGGTCGTCGTCGGCAGCACCATCGACTACACGGTGACGATCACCAACGTAGGCAGCACGCCGGCGACGGGCGCAAGCTGGTCGGATGCGCTGCCGGCCGGCACCAGTTACGTGGCGAACACGGCTACTCTGAACGGAACCAACCTCAATCAGGCGGCGTATCCGTTCGCCTCCAATTACCCGATCAATTCCGAGGGCAGACCTCCGGGCACCATGGGCTTCCTGGCGCCGAACAACGTGGCCACGCTGACCTTTCGCGTGTCGATCGACTCGGTGTCTGCCCCAACGGTGACGAATACTGCGACAACGGCATTCACCGGACCGATCTCCAGCCCGGCGCCGAACTGTGCGGTGGCCTTGACCGGCTACTGCGCGGTGCATGCCACTCCTGTCGGCACCACGTTCGCGCTGTCGAAGATCAGCAATGGCGGGGTCGGCTCGTTCGCCTTCACCGGTACCAACGGTGTGGCTGCGCAAACCCTGACGACGACCGTGGCTGGAACCCCGGTCAACGGCACGGTGCAACTGCTGACTGCGACTGGGGTAGCGACGACAGTGACCGAAACCGCCGTCGTCGGCTATGCGGTAAGCGGTATCGCGTGTACGGGGCTGGGCGCGGGGGGCACCGCAACGCCCGACCTCGCGGGTAGAACGGTGACTCTGGATGCCGCCGCGACGGCTCCCGGCGCGACGATCGTTTGCACCTTCACCAATGACGGCCAAGCCTCGTTGAGGCTGCAGAAGGCTTTACCTTTAGGGCGCTTCGTTGCCGCCGATCAGTTCACCTTGACCATTGCAGGTCCCGGGGCTCCGGTCAGCGTCACTACCACCGGAGCCACGAATGTTCCGACCGAAGTCGCAATGCTGAGCCCGGCCGCGACAGGCAGTAACTATGTACTGGGCGAAGCTGCTGCGAGCGGCGCGAATCTCGCCAACTATGTAACGGGCTACGCCTGCACCAACGCCTTGGCGGGCGGGCAGACTCCAGCCGGCAGCGGCACCAGTTTCACTGTCGCAGCCGTGCCGGGCGACGACCTGACCTGCACCCTGACCAATACCCGCAATCCGCTCGCCGACCTGATCATCACCAAGACCAACACACCGGGTTCCGGCCCGAGCGACCAGGGCAACGACACCCTGGCGCGCGGCGCGACCACGGTCTACAGCATTGCGGTCAGCAACAACGGTCCCGACACGGTTACCGGCGCAGTGCTCAGCGATCCGGCGGCCAATCGCAGCGGTCTGACCTGCACCGCGCCGCCGAGTTGCAGCGGCGCGGCCTGTCCGCCGGGCCTGTCCCTGGCCCAGTTGGAAAGCGGCGTCGCCTTGGGCGCTTTGGCCAACGGAGCCTCCATGGTCGTGACCCTGACTTGCACGGTCGACTGAGGCCGCGACATCTGCGCGCCGCCGAATCGCCGGCGGCGCATCGGCCCGGGGCGATCGCTTGGCCACGGGCACACCGGCCGACGGTTTCCCCTCTGCGTCCGACGCGTCACCGGCCGCGTCGCCCTTTACTGCGACGCACCTCGTTGCTTCTGCCTGGGTGGCGACCGATATCGGCTTCGTCGGCGATATCGCCGTTGCCTCGAGCTTTCGGCGTCTCGGCTGATTGGAATGAGCCGCAGTGCTTATTCAAACTGAACCTTGCGAAACGCGCAGATGCATCCGGCCGAGGTGGGTTTCGATAACCGCCGGCCAAAAATAAGTTTTGTTCGCGGTTTCTTTCGGAAATCCCGATTCAGTGTCACGCGGCTGACATTTACCGTCAATTAGCGCCCCAATATGTGGGCCGGACAGGGCGAGGGTGGGGCGAGGGCGGCACGTAGTCGGCACGAAGAGCGCTTTCTTTCCCGATGTAAACCGTTTCATCGCGTAGTTGGCGAAACTTTGCTGGATCTGGCCAAAAAACGTGATGGTTGGCACAGAATTTGTATTGCTATCCATAACAAGCAGCGGTCGCGGCAGGTGGCCGCAGATCAGAGCGATGCAACCGGCAGCAAAAATCCGAGGCGTGGTGGATTTTGCTCATGGAGATTCCGGCGCTCGGCTTTTATCTTGTTGAGAGGGCGGTGAGGGCGTGCGGAGCGGGCGATTTAATTATTCGCGATTTCGCTCGCTGCGGCCTGGATGCCTTGACCCGCAAGGGTTCGGATAACGATCGGCGGCGCACGCTTGAAGCCGGAGTTTCAAATGTAATTAATGGCAGTGCGGTTGCCGGGTGCAGCCCGGTGGGCGCAGGCGGACGGGTTGATCCGGTCGCTTGATAATCGGGGTTGAACAATGTGGGTGTCGTTGCACATATCAAATTTTCATTTCGATTCGCATCCTGTTAAACGCACGCTTCGAGCAGTCGTGCCATGCAAATGGTGTGCACTGAAGAACATTTAGTTTGCGCCCCGATTCGACGGCGCGTTTCCAGCAACAAAGGCTGAGGATGGCGGTAATGGACGAAAGCCAGCGTTGGGCAGCCAGGGCGCCAGCCCGGTATCAACAAGCCGTCGTAGCCCGCGACACGAATCGAAGCAGTCCGATTCCAAGGAGGTAATGCACTGCGTCAGTCGTCCGATCCCGGTTCGTGTCGATGGATTCGCCCCAGTCGGCTACGACCCTTCGGAACCCCCTAGACATACCCATAAGCAGATCACGCCGTGTGCAATATCCATCCGTTCAGCAGCGAACAAATCGACGATCCCGCAGACGAGCTGGGAGCCGAGTCCATGTCCCACTACGAAAGCGAGGAATTGAAATTCACCCGGCTCGATGAGAAGCAGTGGGCGGCCATCGAAGCCGTATTGCCGCGGACGGTCTACACGCGCAATGCCAGTGCCGACGACGCGCGACGGTTCGTCGAGGCCGCGTTGTGGGTCATGGCGACCGGACGTTTCTGGACCGAATTGCCCGAGGCGGTCTATGGGCCCTGGCGCAAGAACTACGTCCGCAGCAACCGCTGGATTTACCGCGGCATGTGGCTGACGGTGATCAATGCGCTCGGCCCGGACAGCGAACTGGCGGCGATGATCTCCAACTACATGAACTCGCAACTCGAGCGCCACCGGAAATTCGGTCGCCGCAACAACTTCCGCGACGAAAGCGGCGAACCAGAGAGCTGAGGTTTGCGTTGGGGATGGCCGGCGGTCCGGAGCGCGGGCCGTGGCCATGGAGGAAGGCGCCGCTGGCTGCCGGGCAGGGCCCGGGGCGACGCCTTCTTCCACCTGCCGCGCCTTGGTCCGGGGTGCGCTTGACCCGAGCGTCCCGATTCAATCCGGACCGAATATTCAGACCGAATATCCCGACCGAACCGGGCGCGACCCGCCGATTGCGAGGCGTCCGACACCGCGTTCCCCGGCGGCCCGTACCGGCACACTCTCTCCGTGCCGCCGGGCCGCCCTCTTGAGCCTCCCCTGACACCGGCGCCGCCGCAGCCGCCCATTCCGGCCGTCGCCGCATAGGCGCTGCCATCGGGCTGCGGGATAATGCCCATCGCCGCGCGGTTTCCGCGCCGCGTACGCGCCGACCGGGACCACCTCGGTCCGGTCCAATTCCCAGGCAGGGCGAGTCGCCCGTGGCCGATGATTCAAGGCAGACCCATGCTGGAACTGGTAGGTTTCGACGGCGACGACACGCTTTGGCATAGCGAGGGCTATTACCAGGAGGCCGCGGTCGAATTCGACCGGATCCTCAGCGCCTGGGTCGATATCGACGACGCTTCGGTGCGCCAGCGCTTGCTGGCCGTGGAGCGCAGCAACCTCGCGCTGTTCGGCTACGGCGTCAAAGGCATGGTCCTGTCCATGATCGAGGCGGCGATCGACATCACCGAAGCGCGGATCTCCGCGGCCGGCATCCACCGGATCGTGCTGCTGGCCAAGGCCATGCTCGATCACCCGGTCGAACTGCTGCCCGGCATCCGCGAGGCGGTCGAAGCGGTCGCGGCCCGCCACCGCATCGTTCTGATCACCAAGGGCGACCTGTTCCACCAGGAGAAGAAGGTCGCCCGCAGCGGCCTGGCCGATCTGTTCCACCGCATCGAGATCGTTTCGGAGAAGGACGACGCCAGCTACTCGCGAGTGCTGTCCGAATTCGGTGTGACGCCGGGCGGTTTTGCGATGGTCGGCAATTCGCTGCGCTCGGATATCGAGCCGGTGATCGCGCTCGGCGGCTGGGGCATCCACATGCCCTATCACGTAACCTGGGCCCACGAGATGGAACACGGCCTGCAGGCCGACCACCCGCGATTGCTGACCGTGGCCTCGGCCGCTGCGATCGCCGAGGCGGTGGCGCGCTGCGATGGCTCCAGCGCCGGCTGAGGCGCCTCGCCGGATACAAGTCGCTGCCGCCGGTTGGGCGCCACGGGAAGGCGGCCACGCGAATCGGCGCCGCCGCCCGGGTGTCGTGCCGGCCCCACAGGGCTCGGCGATACGCGGTTCGTGACGGTGGTCATGCTCCGGCATCGGGGCAAGCTGTGGGCTCAGTGCCCGGCGCGCATGGCGCGCCTGCGCACGCGGTCGCGCCATTCGCCCGTCCGCATCGCCGTCGTCGCTCGCCGCCCCCTGCTGAACCTTCCGCTTGCGCCGCCCCAACGGCGACTGAGCGCCGCGGGCAAGTGTGCGAACCATTAAAAACCGGTTCACCGTCGGAGGCTCACAGTCGCACCGTGCCTGCCGAGGAGCAGGCTTTACAGGAGACCGACATGACCGCCTTGTCCCGCTGGCTCGCACCGATCGTCATCGCCGCCGGCATCGGCGCGGTCGCGATGCCTGCTCCGGCCCGAGCCGACGATCTGGCCCGGGTGATCGTCGATATCGCCGACGTGATCGTTCGCAACAACACCCCGTACTACCGTTACGGCAACTACGGTTACAACGATCGCTTGATCGTCGTGCACGACCGTTACGGCCGGCCGACCTATTACCGCAACGCGCCGCGCTACGTCGCCCACCGCTATCGCCCGGCGCCGCCGCGCTACAGCTACGGCCCGCGCTACTACGACCGCAATTGCAACCATCGCGGCAAGTGCAAGAGCACCTACTACGATCCGCGTTACGACCATCGTTACGACAACCGCTACTACGACCGTCACGACCGAGGCCGCTACGGCCGCCACGACAACGGCCGCTGGCGCGACCGCTACGACGACTGATCCGGGCGTCGGTCCGCAGCCACACGACGGCGCCTCGGGCGCCGTCGTCGTTTGACCGGGTCGCTGCGTCCGCTGGACGCCGCCCTGCAGTGTTAGCCTCCCTCACCGGCACGACATGCCGTCGTCCATGACCGGTTCCGCCATCGTCCGAGGCCCGCCCATGCGCACCGTTAGCGAAAACACCATCGACCGTTCCGCCGTCTCCGCCCGCACTTCCGGGCCCCGCCTGCGTCCGCGACGCGCCTTGCTCGCCGCGCTGCTGCTGGCGGCGATCGCGGTGCCGGGCGCCGCATCCGCCCGCGGCTCGGTCGACTGCAAACTGAAGTTCAACATGTCCGGCTGGTCGGTGTTCTACAAGACCTCGTCGGGCAACGGCACCATCAGCTGCAGCAACGGCCAGAGCATGTCGGTGCGGATCAGCGCCAAGGGCGGCGGCCTGAGCTTCGGCAAGTCGCGCATCGTCAACGGCACCGGCGAGTTCTCCGGCGTGCATAACATCGGCGAAACGCTCGGCAGTTACGCTACCGCCGAGGCCCATGCCGGCGCCGCCAAGTCGAGCAAGGCGCAGGTCATGACCAAGGGCGAAGTGTCGCTGGCCCTGGCCGGCACCGGCGAGGGCTGGGACATCGGCGTCGCCTTCGGCAAGTTCACCATCTCGCGCTGACCGCGCGGGTGTCGCTGCATCGTTCTCGAATCGCCGCACCGGATTCCAGGAGCAGCCATCGCATCCCCGGCCGTAAGGAGGTCTCCATGTCCAACAAGCTCAAGACCCACTTCTTCGCCCTGACCGCGTCCGTCGCGGCCCTGTTGGGCGGCGGAACGGTCCAGGCGCAGGACGTTGCGGCCGCTTGGAACCCGCGCAGCGGCGATGTCTGGGTGGACACCTGGCTCGGCGACATCAACCGCTACGGCGCCCGCTATCGCGAGCCGTTCGTCGATGAAATGGTCCGCTATTACGGTGCGCCGCGCGAACTGGTCGGCGACTTGTTGAACGAGCGCCGCTGGACGCCGGGCGACGTGTACTACGCCTGCGCCATCGCGCAAGTCCTGGGCCGTCCCTGCCGCTACGTGGTCGACGAGTGGGACCGCGACCATGCCGAAGGCTGGGGCGCGATCGCCCAGCGCCTGGGCATCAAGCCCGGTTCGGCCGAGTTCCACCGGCTCAAGCGCGGCTTCGTGCCGACCTACGACCGCTGGGGCCGGCCGATCACCATCGATACCGAACTGCGGCGCGACTATCCGAACCGCCCTTATCGCGATTACGAACGCGAGCAGGCCCAGGCGGTCAGGGACAAGGCAGCCAAGGACAAGGCCGGCAAGGACAAGGCAGCCAAGGACAAGGCCGGCAAGGACAAGCCCGCCAGGGATAAGAACGCTAAGGACAAGCCTGCCGCGCGAGGGCAGGGCAAGGGCGACAACGGCAACGGCAAGCCCTGAGGCCGCGACGGCCGACTCGCACGACGACCGCGGCCGCCGTCGCCGTGTCCGGAGCTGCGGCCGCGGCGCCGGCCGGTCTATGATCGAAGCATGAGCGACGACACCTCCAACGAGTCCGCGCCGGCCCCCAAACCGGTGGTCGGCAGCGTCCGTGTGGTCGATTTCGAGCCGCGCTGGCGCGGCGAATTCGCCCGTCTCAACATCGAATGGCTGGAGCGCTGGTTCAAGGTCGAACCGGTCGACCGCGAGGTGCTCGGCGATCCGCAGACCCATCTGCTCGCCGCTGGCGGCCGGGTCCTGTTCGCGGTCGACGAAGCCGATCGGGTGCTGGGCACGGTCGCCTTGATGCGTCACGAGGACGGCCTGGTCGAACTGACCAAGATGGCGGTGGAACCCTCGCTGCGCGGCGGCGGCATCGGCCGCAAGCTCATGGCCGGCGCGATCGAGGCCTTCGCGCAGATGGGCGGGCGCGAGTTGTTCCTGGAATCCAGCACCCGTCTCGGACCCGCGCTCAAGCTCTACGAAAGCGTCGGCTTCCGCCATCGTCCGGCGCCGCGGCCGGGCTCGCACTACCAGCGAGCCGACGTCTACATGGTCTGGGAACCCGACGCTCCGGCCTGAGGTGTTCACGGCGTCGAGCCGGCCCGGCTCAGGCCACGGCCGCGTCCTCCTGGCGCTGCTGCAGCTCCCACATCTGCGCATACACGCCGTCGAGCGCCCGCAGTTGCGAATGGGTGCCGCGTTCGATGATGCGGCCGGCGTCCATCACCAGGATCTGGTCGGCGTCCATCACCGTCGACAACCGGTGCGCGATCACCAAGGTGGTGCGCCCGACCGCGAGCCGGTCGAGCTCGGACTGGATCGCGCGTTCGGACTTCGAGTCGAGCGCCGAGGTGGCCTCGTCGAAGATCAGGATCGAGGGGTTCTTGAGCAGGGCGCGGGCGATCGCGACGCGCTGCTTTTCGCCGCCGGACAGTTTCAGCCCGCGCTCGCCGACCGGCGTGTCGTAACCGTCGGGCAGGCCGACGATGAAGTCGTGGATGTGCGCGGCGCGTGCGGCCGCCACCACCTCGTCTTCGCCGGCTTCGGGCCGGCCGTAACGGATGTTGTAGCCGATGCTGTCGTTGAACAGCACCGTGTCCTGCGGGACGATCGCGATCGAGCCGCGCAGCGAGGCCTGGGTCAGGGCGCGCAGGTCGCGGCCGTCGATCGCGATCGAGCCGGCGTCGACGTCGTAGAAGCGATACAGCAAGCGCGCCAGGGTCGATTTGCCCGAGCCGGAATGGCCGACCACCGCCACGGTCGCGCCCGCGGCGATCTCGAAATCGATGCCTTGCAGAATCTCGCGGCGCGGGTCGTAGCCGAAGCGGACGTCGCGGAAGGCGACCGTAGGGCGCGGGGACGCCAGCACCTCGGCGTCGGCCGAGTCGCGCACGTCCTGGCGTTCGTCGAGCAGGCCGAACAAGCGCTCCATGTTGGTCAGGGCCTGCTTGACCTCGCGGTACATCATGCCGAGCATGAACAACGGCGCCGACAACTGCAGCAGATAAGCGTTGACCAGCACCAGGTCGCCGACCGTCATCTCGCCGGCGACCACGCCGCTGGCGGCCAGCCACATCATCGCGGTGACGCCGAGCGCGACCACCAGGCTCTGGCCGAGGTTGAGCACCGCCAGGGTCTTGATGGACATGACCTGGGCGTTCTCCAGGTGGCGCAGGTTATCGTCGTAACGGCGCGCTTCGTGCTCTTCGTTGTTGAAGTACTTGACGGTCTCGTAATTGAGCAGCGAATCCACCGCGCGCTCGTTGGCGCGCGTGTCGGCCTCGACCGAAGCCCGGTAATAGCGGGTGCGCCACTCGGTGACCGAAAACGTCCACAGCCCGTAGGCGAACAAGGTGCCGAGGGTGATCGCGGCATAGCGCCAGTCGTAGATCCACACCAGCACCGTGGTGACCATCGCCACTTCGAGGATCACCGGGATGATGGTGTAGATGGTCCAGTCGAGCAGGTCGGCGATCGAGCTGCCGCCGCGTTCGACGTCGCGGGCGACGCCGCCGGTACGGCGCGCGAGGTGGAACCTCAGGCTCAGCCCGTGCAGGTGGCGGAACACCTGCAGGGTCACCTGGCGCGAGGTGCGGGCCATCACTCGGGCGAACACGACCTGGCGCAATTCGGTGAACAAGGTCACGCCGATGCGCGCAGCGCCGTACGACAGCAGCAGCGCGACCGGCAGCATCAGCGGCGTGACTTCGACATTGAGCCGGTCGATGAGCTGCTTGAGCGCCATCGGCACGTACAGGTTCAACAGTTTGGCCGCCACCACCATCGCCAACGCGATCGCGATCCGGCCCAGGTAAGGCCGCAGGTACGGCAGCAGCGAAGCGATCACCGACCATTCGCCGCGCCGGCCGGCACTGCGGTCGACCGGTGCGGCGCCGTCGGTCTCGCTGGCGGGTTCGCTGGGGGGAGTGGCGGCCATGCCGTCCTGTGCGGTGGAAAGGGAAGCCGAGCATAGGACCTCGAGTGCGCTTCAGGTCAAGCGGCTGCCGTTCCGGCCGGCGCGGCCGCGCGGTTCGCTCGAAATACGCGTATAAGGCATGGCATCCTGGGGCGAGCGGTGCGGATGCGTCGGCATGCCCTCGGGCTTGCCTCCCGCCCGGCCCGTCCCCGTCGTTACGCCTTCGCAAGGAGCACCGCAGGCATGAAAGCTGTCCTCACCGCGGCATTGTTCGCCGTTTCGCTTTGCGGCGCGGCCACCCAGGCCCTCGCCCAGTCGATGGGTCCTCCCGGCGAGCCCCGGATCCAATCCTGTTTCCTGCTCTACGACCTCAGCGGCGGCGAGATCGGCCGCACGCCGTCGGAGGCCTGCAGCCGCCGGGTCAGCCCGGGCGCGTCCTTCGATATCCCGCATGCGCTCGCCGGGCTCGATGGCGGCATCGTCCGCGCCACGGAACGGGTCGGCGCCGACGGCGCCAGCGGCAGCGACCAGGACCTGGATTCGGCGCTGCAGTTCTCCGCACCCTGGTACTTCCAGCGCATCGCCCAGCGCCTCGGCGCCCAGCGCGAGCGCGAGTACATGGTCCGTTTCAACTACGGCAACGCCGACACCAGCAGCGGTGCGACCGACTTCTGGGACGGCGGCTCGCTGAAAGTGTCGCCGGACGAGCAGATGCTGTTCCTGCGCCGTTTCTTCCGCGACGAGTTGAGTGTCGACCGGCAACACATCGCCGACGTGCGTTCGGCCTTGCGCCAGCCGCCGGGCGTCGTCGTCGGCAGCTTCGGCGCGGCGCCGTTCGGGCCTTCGCCGCCGCGCGACGATGTCTCGGTCGCGGCCAAGAGCGCCTCGACGGTGATGGACGGCAGGGAAGGCGTGCGCTGGCTGGTCGGCCAGGTCAAGCGCGGCACCCGCCAGTACGTGTTCGTCAGCTGCGTCACCGGGCCGAGGAACCTGCCGCAGAACGCCGCGGTGTCCCTGGCCGAGCGCGAACTGCGCCGCGCCAACGTGTTCTGATCCGGTTTTGAACTTCGGGCTCCCGCCAGCGGCGCCCGCCGCCCCTGCGCCGGGCCGCATCGAACCGCCGCCCTGCCCGACCGTCAGGGCGGTACGCATTCGCAGAATCGTCGGTCTCAGTTTGGATTCGACGGCGTCCGTTTCGGTGACGGGAGTCATGGACGCGAAGCCGCCCCACCCGGTAACCCTCGCATGCGGCCTCGGCCGCCCGCGGGGGCATCGCCGTGCCGGTTCGCCGGACCGGGGGCGCGCGACCGGGCTTCGCGGTTTCCTTTCGACCAAACAGGAGGTTTCGTCATGGGTACCACGCGCATCGATTTCGATAAAACGTCGTTGATCAAGCCCAAGTACATTCCCGTCACCGAATCCGTCCGCGCCAATGGCTTGGCGTCCGGCGAAGAGCTGAAAAGCGCGATGGCCGAACTCAACACGCCGACCGTGCAGGAACAGGCGTTTCTCGACGAGTTCGCCAAGTAAGCGCACCGGACCGGCGATCCCGCACGGCGCGCCGCATCGGCGCGTCCTGCGGCTCGCCGAGCCGCAGCGCAGGAGCAGGGAATGATTCCGTACGAACGAGAGCGCAGTCTGGACGATGCCAACCGCGTCATCCGCGACTGCATCGCCCGGCGCGGCTGGACCGTGGAAACCGAGGATTTCGGCGGCACGCTGACGACGGTCAAATGCAGCCTGCGCGACGCCGAGGGCGAGTTGATCAGCCGCGGTTTCGGCAAGGGCGATGCCGCGACCTCGATGGCCGGCGCCCTGCACGAGGCGGTCGAGCACTATTACTGCAAGGCGTCCCGCGTCTCGACCCCGGTCGAATACGTCGCCGCCGAACACTTCATCGACGATCCGCGCTACGCCGGCCTGCCGTTCCTGTCGGCGTTCGCCGACAATCGCGGCCGCCGCCTGGCCTGCCGGCGCTACCGTTCCTTCTTCGCCGGCCGCCGCGACATCCAGGTGCCGCTGTTCCTGAGCTTTCCCGACTACCCGGTCGGCGCCCAGGCGGACATGCCGTCGGGCGCGCGGTTGGGCGAGGGCGACGACTTCGACTACCGCAGCGTGATTCGCTACAGCTCCAACAGCGGTACCGCGATCGGCGCCAGTCTCGAGGAGGCCGCCCTGCACGGGATCGGCGAGATCGTCGAGCGCGACGCCTGGTCGCTGTTCCTGCTCGCGCACTATCTCGGCGGGCCGGGCCGCTATGGCGCCTTGATCGATCGCGCCTGCCTGCCCGACGAAGTGGCGCGGGTGCTGCGCCTGGCCGAGCATCGCATCGGCCGCGAGGTGTTGCTGATCGATGCGACCTCCGATCTCGGCTATCCGACCTTCATCGCCACCGTCGCCGAGCGCAAGCCCGAGGAGATCGTCCATCCGCACGGCTGCGGCGCGTCCTCGTATGCGCACTACGCGGCGATGCGCGCCTTGAGCGAGTTGGTGCAATGCGTGGACATCAAGCAGCACTCCGCGCATCTGGCCGAACTCGACCGGCTCGCGCTGGACGCGCTCGCCGCCTATCCGCGGCTGCAGGCCTGCGCTTATTTCGAGATCGACCGCGACCGGCTCGAGTGCGTCGACTGGCCGCATCCGGACAAGCCGCGGCTGGCGCCGGCCCTGCTGCTGCCCGAAGTCGTGGCCGACCTGGAAGCGCGCGGCATCGAGCTGTACTACGCGGTCAACCACAGCGAGGGCGACGATTACTGCGTGGCCAGCTGCGTGTCGTTCGAGCTGGAGCGGTTCTTCCTGGCGACCTCCGGCATCCTGATGGCGCCGGGGCGGCGCGGTCGCGAGTTCCTGGCCCGGTTGTCGCCCGCGAACGCATCCAGGCCGGCCGAGGCGGTGGAGCAGGCCGGTTGAGGCGCGCCGGGCGGCCGCGATGCTAATTGCGCCCGCGCACCTGTTCCCAGTCCAGTTCGAACCGCATCAGGTATTTGCGCAGCCGGTCGGCATCGTTGGTGCTGGTGCGGGCCGCGCGCGAAACCGCGAACAGCTCGCGCCCGGCCTGCGACAGCGACTTCGCCTGTCGGCAGATCCGCAGCACGTCTTCGAGCTGGGCGCGGTCGAAGCGGTCGAGCCCGGCCGCACGCTTCCCGAGCACCTCGTCGAGCAGGCCGTGGCGGGCGCCGGCGCCGTGCCACTGCCGGCGCAGCCGGCCGATCTCCTCTTCGACCAGATCGGTGCGGATGCGTCCGCCGTCGGCCAGGGTCGCCAGGCGCATCACCGAGGCGCCGAGGTCGCGGAAATTGCCGGCCCAGGTCGCCTCGGGGCTGAGCGCGAAAGCCAGATAGCGCTCGCGCGCTTCGCGGTTGAAGGTGACCCGTTGCCGGTTTTCGCGCGAATGGCGTTCGAGTTCGAAATCCAGGTTCGGCTCGATGTCCTCGGCGCGTTCGGCCAGGCCGGGCAGGCGATAAGTCCACAGGTTCAGCCGCGCCAGCAAGTCGTCGCGGAAGCGGCCCTCGAGCACCGCCTCCTGCAGGTCGCGATTGGTGCCGGCGATCAACTGGAAATCGCTTTCGACTTCCTTGTCGCCGCCGACCGGCAGGAAGCGCTTTTCTTCCAGCGCCCGCAGCAGCATCGCCTGTTCGTCGAGGCCGAGTTCGCCGATTTCGTCGAGGAACAGCAGTCCCTGGTGAGCCGAGCGCAATAGCCCGGCGCGGTCGGCCGAGGCGCCGGTGTAGGCGCCCTTGATGTGGCCGAACAAGGTGCTCATCGCGCCGTCGCCGCGCAGAGTCGCGCAGTTGACCTCGACGAAGCGGCCCGGCAACTGATGCTTCTGTTTCTTCAACTCGAACACCCGGCGCGCGAGCTGGCTCTTGCCGGCGCCGGTCGGCCCCATCAATAGCATCGGCGACTTCGAGCGCGTCGCCACCGTCTCGATCTGCTCGATCATCCGGTTGAAGGCCGGATTGCGCGTGGCGATGCCGCTCTTGAGCAGGTCGCGGTCGTGCAGCCGCTCCTCGGCGAAGCGTTGCGCGATGCGGTCGTAGCGCGACAGGTCCAGGTCGATCACCGCGTAGCTGCCCGGCGCTTCGCCGTTCTGCTTGCGCGGCGGCGCGGTCTGCAACAGGCGGCCCGGAAACAGGCGGCTTTCGGTCAGCAGGAACCAGCAGATCTGGCTGACGTGGGTGCCGGTGGTGATGTGGACGTAGTAGTCCTCTTCCTCTGGCTGGAAGTCGTAACCGCGCACGAATTCGTGCAGCGCGCCGTACACGCTCTCGAAATCCCAGGGGTCGGCGAGGAAGGTGTCGTGGCAACGCACCCGGGTTTCCGGCGAGACCTGGCCGAGGTCCTGGGCGACCACGGCGGCGAGCTTGCCATAGCGGCGCTCGTCGACCAGCAGCTCGATCCGGTCCAGCAGCAGGTCCTCATGCATGCCGAGCGACACCGTCGGCCGCCACTTCTCCCAACGGCCCGGGCCGAGCGCCGCGTCGAGCTGAGTGCCGAGCATGCCGACGACGACCTGACGTTTCATGTTTATACATTCATATATAAGACGATTACAAAGTATAAATAAAGAACCGGTAACGGAACCAGTGCGCTGGGCTTAGCGGCCGATAAATTCCTATAAATTCAAATAGATAGATTGGTGCCGGAAGGGTTGGCACGGCGCTTGCGCTAGTACTCGGCAAGTCCGAACCGGAATGCCCCGATGGCCAACCTCAATCTCTTCGCAAGCTCCCGCGGCGCCTTGGTGCCGGCAGCCGCCTCGCACAACGAGGCCGGCGGCCTGGCCTATGCCCGCCGCGCGGAGTCGGCACTGGCTCTGTACGCCGCGACCGGCTGCTTGAACGGCACCTTCTATGCGAGCGCCGAGGAGCAGTTGGAGCACGTGCTGCGACTGTGCGCGCAGGTGTCGCCGGAGTTCGTCGCCAAGACCGCGATCTACACCCGCCAGCGCGGCCACATGAAGGACATGCCGGCGTTGTTGCTGGCCAGCCTGACGGTGCGCGACGGCCGGGCGTTCGAACGCGCCTTCGCCCGGGTGGTCGACAACGGCCGCATGCTGCGCAACTTCGTCCAGATCGTTCGCAGCGGGCGGATCGGCCGCAAGTCGCTGGGCTCGCAACCCAAGCGCCTGGTGCGGCAGTGGCTGGAGGCGGCGTCGGTCGAGCAGTTGCTGGCCGCCGCGATCGGCCAGCAGCCCTCGCTGGCCGACGTGATCAAGATGGTCCACCCCAAGCCGGCCGATGCCGAGCGCGCGGCCCTGTACGCCTGGTTGATCGGCAAGCCTTACGACGTCGCGGCCTTGCCGGCGCAGCTGCAGTCCTACGAAGCGTTCAAGCGCTCGCAGGACGCTTCGATGCCGAGCTTGCCGTTTCAGTACTTCACCGCGTTGCCGTTGACGGTGACGCACTGGACCGAGTTGGCGCGTTCGGTGTCGTGGCAGACCCTGCGCATGAACCTCAACACCTTCCAGCGTCACGGGGTGTTCGAGGACCCGGCGGTGGTGGCCGAGGTGGCGGCGCGCCTGGCCGATGCCGAAGCGATCCGCAAGGCGCGGGTGTTTCCGTATCAGTTGCTAAGCGCCTACCACGCTGCCGCCGGCCTGCCGGCCGCGATCGTCGAGGCGCTGCAGGACGCGATGGAAATCGCGACCCGGCAGGTGCCGGTGTTGGCGGGCGAGGTGGTGGTGGCGGTGGACGTGTCGCGGTCGATGGCTTCGCCGGTCACCGGCTACCGCCCCGGGGCGACGACCAAGGTGCGTTGCGTCGATGTCGCGGCACTCATCGCCGCCTGCATCCAGCGCACGCAGCCGGCGGCGCGGGTGTTGCCGTTCGACACCCAGGTGCGCGGGCTGCGGCTGAATCCGCGCGACAGCGTGGTGACGCAGGCGCAGCAGCTCGCGGCCTTGTGCGGCGGCGGCACCGCGGTCAGCGCGCCCTTGGCGCAGTTGAATCGCGAGCAGGCCCGGGTGGACCTGCTGGTGCTGGTGTCGGACAACGAGAGTTGGCGCGACACCCGTTCGGGCGGTGCGACCGAGACCATGCGCCAGTGGGCGCGGATCAAGGCGCGTTGCCCGCAGGCCCGGCTGGTGTGCATCGACCTGCAGCCGACCGCGACCAGCCAGACGGTCGAATCGCAGGACGTGCTGCACATCGGCGGTTTCAGCGACGCCGTGTTCGAACTGTTCGCCGTGTACGCGGCGCAGGGCGGCGATGCGGCGCGTTGGGTGGAGCGGATCGATTCGATCCCGCTCTGAGGGCGGACCAGGGATGGAGCCGCACCGGCGCAGGAAGCGCCGCGACGCGAACGCAGGGATTGCGTCGCGTGGACGGGGCGACCCGTCGGCCGCACGCGCCAGGGAGGTGCGATGCGGTCGCAGGAAGGCCGGCGGACAATGGGGTCCGCCGGCCGGCTCGAAAGGTTTCGGGTTTGTCGGTGCCTTGCGAATGCTTGGCGAAACTACACTTTGAATGTCCAGGACGCGGGTTCGAGTCCCGCCCGCCGCGAGGCGGTAGCTCAGTCGGTTAGAGCAGGAGCGTTTCGCCGTTACTTGTCGCAGGGCAACGGCATCCATCGGTCCATAGGGGCCGATAGATGGCTTTCACAGAATAGAGATTGTCGTAACCGAGTTTGTCGATGCGCTGCGAATGCGTACGAAACTACTAGGTCGTGGGTTCGACTCCCGCTCGCTGCGAGGCGATAGCTCAGTCGGTAGAGCAAGTTTCGTCAGTCCTGGTCGCAGGGCATCGGCATCGGGCCGGCGCAGGCCGGCTCCGGTGCAGGCCGGCTCCGGTGCAGGAGAGTCCCCCCGATCGCGAATCACCCGAACCACCGGAAACATCCGCAACAAGAATCGTTTCATCGATGCATGGCGAATGCCTGCGGAACTACATGACTCCCAAGACGCGGGTTCGAATCCCGCCCGTCGCGAGACGGTAGCTCAGCCGGGCAGAGCCGGGAACTGTTTCGCGTCCTTCGTCGTCGTGCATCGACTTTTATCCCGTGCCGCCCATGCGGCCGCCGCGGGAGCCCGGCGCAAGGCGCTGGCTCTTCGGGCCATCCCCCTTCATTGTGTGCGCAACAGAGAGCAAGACCATGAACACGAATCAGTACGATGTGATCAACGAGCCGGGCGGGGTGCCGATCAAGCATTGGACCCGCGGCGTGCCGCTCGAGGACGAGGCGCGGCGCCAGCTGCAGAACATCGCCAAGCTGCCCTTCATTCATCGCTGGATCGCGGTGATGCCGGACGTGCATCTCGGCAAGGGCGCCACCGTGGGTTCGGTGGTGCCGACCGTCGGTGCGATCGTGCCGGCGGCAGTCGGCGTCGACATCGGCTGCGGCATGATCGCGGTGCGTACCAGCCTGACCGCGCAGGACCTGCCGGACCATCTGGGCGAGGTACGCGCGGCCATCGAGAAGGCGGTGCCGCACGGCCGCACTGTCGGCCGCGGGCTGCGCGACAAGGGCGCCTGGGCGAACCCGCCGGAGGCGTCGTTGCAGAGCTGGTCGCAGCTGCACGAGGGCTTCGAGCGCATCGTCGCCAAGCACCCGAAGCTCGAGCGCAGCAACCACCTCAGCCACCTCGGTACGCTCGGCACCGGCAACCACTTCGTCGAGGTCTGCCTCGACGAGGAGCAGCGCGTGTGGTTCATGCTGCACTCGGGTTCGCGCGGCGTGGGCAACGCGATCGGCAGCCATTTCATCGAGTTGGCGAAGCAGGACATGCGCCGCTGGATGATCAACCTGCCGGACCAGGACCTGGCCTATCTGCCGGAAGGCAGCGACCATTACAACGATTATGTGTTCGCGGTCGACTGGGCGCAGCGTTTCGCCCGCAAAAACCGCGAGATCATGATGAAGCACGTGGTCGAGGCGGTGCGCAAGGTCATCGCCAAGCCGTTCGAGGCGCAGGCCGAGGCGGTCAACTGCCATCACAACTACGTCAACCGCGAGCATCATTTCGGCAAGGACGTATTGGTGACCCGCAAGGGGGCGGTGAGCGCACGCAAGGGCGAGCTGGGCATCATCCCGGGCAGCATGGGGGCGAAGAGTTTCATCGTCCGCGGCCTGGGCAATGCCGACAGCTTCCACAGCTGCAGCCACGGCGCGGGCCGCGTGATGAGCCGCACCGAGGCGAAGAAGCGCATCAGCCTGGAAGAGCATGCACGCGCGACCGCGCACGTGGAATGCCGCAAAGACGCCGAGGTGGTCGACGAGTCGCCGGCCGCCTACAAGTCGATCGATGCGGTCATGGCCGCGCAGAGCGACCTGGTCGAGATCGTGCATACGCTGCGGCAGGTGGTCTGCGTCAAGGGTTGAGGCCCCGCTTCGACCTCGCACGGACTCGCAATCAATGGCGGCGGCCACCACGGTCGCCGCGGAACGCAAAGGAGTACGGACGGCCGCCAGGCCGTCCGGATGGATGGATCGCAAGATGGAACTGATCGAAATCAGCGGGCACGAAGGCGGCGGACAGCTGCTGCGTACCGCACTGACCCTGAGCCTGTGCACCGGCACCGCGTTCGAGATGCAGCACATCCGTGCCAAGCGCTCGCGCCCGGGACTGATGCGTCAACACTTGACCGCGGTCGGCGCCGCGGCGCAGATCGGCTGCGCCCACGTACATGGCGCGCAGTTGGGCGCGACCACGCTGCGCTTCATGCCCGGCGCGATCAACGCCGGCCGCTATCGTTTCTCGATCGGCAGCGCAGGTTCGGCGACCCTGGTGCTGCAGACCGTGTTGCCGGCGCTGTGGCGTTGCGCCGAGCCGTCGGAGCTGTCGATCGAGGGCGGCACCCACAACCCCTTGGCGCCGTGCGCGGACTTCATTGCCGATGCCTATCTGCCGGCTTTGCAGCGCATGGGCGTGGAGGCGAGCTTCGCCCTGCTGCGCCATGGCTTCTTCCCGGCCGGCGGCGGTGCGCTGCAGCTGCGGGTGGAGCCGTGCGCGCAACTGCGCCGCTGCGTCATCGACCAGCGCGATGCCGAGCCGCGCCTCGACGCGACGGTGTTGCTGTCGGCCCTGCAGGACCAGATCGGCTACCGTGAGCTGGCGGTCGTCGCCGAGCGCCTGGGTCTGGCCCAGGAACAGCAGCACCTGCGCCGCGTCGCCGACGCGCAAAGCCCGGCCAACGTGCTGATGCTGCGTGTGCACGGCGAGCGCCACAGCGAGCTGTTCAGCGCGCTGGGCGAGCGCGGGCTCAGCGCCGAGCAGGTCGCGATCGGCCTGGTCAAGCAGGCTTCGGCCTATCTGGACTCGCCGGCGGCGGTCGGCGAGCACCTGTCGGATCAGTTGTTGTTGCCGATGGCTTTGGCCGGCGGCGGCGAGTTCACCACCGCCGCGCTCAGCGAACACCTGGTCAGCAACGCGCGCCTGATCGAGAAGTTCCTGCCGGTCGAGATCGACTGGGTCCAGGAGGCGAAGCGCTGCTGGCGGGTGACGGTGCGTTCGTAAGGGCGCGCGGCGGCGATGGCCGCCGCGCCGTTCAAGGCGCTTGCCCGGGCTCCGCCGGCGCCATGCCGCCGGCCGGTGCGGCGGGGTTGCTGACGCCGCTGCGCAACCGCAAGCTGACCGGACGCCCGGCGACCGCGACCGAGGCGGCGGCCGGCTTCATCACCCGGCCGTGCAGGTAATCGGCGCGCACGGTGTTCGCGTCCTGCCAGTGCAGGTCGATGCCGTAGGCCTGGGCGTTGCGGGTCGCGCCGTACAGCTCGGCGGCGGAGGGCGTGGAGCGCCAGTCGGCGCCGTGCGGCACGATCCGGATCCGATAGATGAAGGACGCGGTGGCGCCGGGGTTGGCCTCGGTCAGCACCGCGTCGGCCTGCAGGTCGGGCGAGGCGACGCGGGCGACTTCGACGTCGGGCATGATCGCATCGTGGCTGCAGCCGACGGCGAGCAGCGCCGCCAACAGCATCGTCGGTATCCAGGTCGGGCGGGTTTTCATTTCGGGCGATCGTCTCAGGCGGCTGCGGCCCGCACGATCCTAAGGGCGCGCGGCCCGTCGGAGTAGTGCGCACGCGTCCAATACGACGAAGGCGCCGGCATGGCCGACGCCTTCGCGCTCGGCTCGGGCGCGGCGGTCAATCCGACCAGACCCGCCACATGCCGGAGTTGTAGTAGTCGTAACCGGCCTTGATCTGGGCCTGGTCGCGCGGGTCGTCGCCGTAGCTGCTGTCGCCCAGGTCGTAGGGCTTGCCCCAACCGTCCTGCGAGGTGTCGGACTGGATCTGCACGAAGCCGGCGCCGCGCAGGCCGATCTGCTCGGGGATGTCCATCGCCGCGGCGACCACGCCGAAGTGGAAGTTGCCGTAGTTCTCGTACTGCGCGCCCTGGGTCTTGTAATCCCACGGGCCGCCGCCCTGGACCTGCTCCTTGAACCAGACCATGTCGCCCGGATTCGGGAACTCGTGCTTGTGGGTGTCGGCGATGTTGGCGTCCATCGACACGCCGGGCGGCGCTTGCGGAATCTTCAGCAGGCCGGCCTCGATGGCCTCGTCGCGGCTCAGCACCTTGCCCATCGCCTGGGCGACGCCGTCGACATAGGGTTCGGCGCCGAGCAGGCCGACGTTGTCGCCCTGCATGGTTTGCAACTGCGGCATGGCCGCTTCGAACACCGCGGTGCGGGTCGCCAGGTCGGCGCCCTGCGAGGCGTTGAGGATGCCGGTCAGCACGCTCGGGTCGTACTGGGTGGTGCCGGCGGTGCGGCCGCTGAAGTCGACGATGTACTTGCGGCCCATCGCGACGTTCATCACGTCCTGCAACTGCTCCTTGCTCAGCGAGCCGACCGCCTGCTGGAACGCCTGCGGGTCGTTGGCGAGGCTGGCCAGGACCTTGCCGGCCGCCTCGGTCTCGCTGTTGCCCCAGGTGCCCTGGGTGGCCTTGTACTCGCCGTCGATGTCGCCCTTGACCGCGTCGATGAAGGCGGTCTTGGCGTCGCTGCCGCCATGGCTGGCGATCGCGTCGGCGAAGGCTTCCAGCCCGCCGGAGCTGCCGTCGAAGGCCTCGACGAAGCGCGTGGTCTGCGTCCCGTCCAGGCCTTCGGCCAGGCGGTTGAACAGTTCGCCGCGCTCACCGGCGCTCAACGAGCCCATCGCGCCGTCGATTTCCTGGGTCCAGTTCTTGATGTCGTCGTTGCTGAGCTTGCCGATGAACTCGTTGCGCTCGGCCGGGGTCAGGTTGGCGACCTCGCGGCTGATCGCGTCCAGGTCGCCCTTGCTGACGTCCCAGTCGAGCAGGCCCTGGCTGAGTTTGTCCTGGGTGACGGAAACGGCGGAATCGACGCTCATGGAACGGCTCCTGGCCCGGTCTGGGCCGATGGTCGGTCGCGCCCGCGTTGCCGTCGGCCGGCCGCGGCGCAGGGGATAGGCTGCAATGCTGACGCAGCCTAGACAGCCGCCAAGCGCCGGTAAATCGGGGGAAACCCTAGTCAAGCAGGCCCAATGCGCGATCCGTGCACATCGGCACATCGGGCCCGTCGCGACGGGCGGCTGGGAGCGATACCTCAGCCGCCGCTTCGGCCCGGCCTCTCTTCGCGAGGAGCCAGGGCGCCGCCTGCGGAGGCGCCCGCGCAGTCCGGGACGCCGGCTCAGGCGGCGGTCGTGGCCGTGGTCGCGGCCGCCTGCTGCTGCTCGCGCTTGCTCATCAGGAAGGCGTGCAGCATCTCGGTCGACAGGCCGTGCAGGGTCAGGCGGAAGCCGGCGCGCAGGGTCGACAAGGGCACCAGCGGATGGCGGTTGTTGAGCAGGACCAGGTGCGAGCGCGCATCGAGGATGGTCGCCACGTACAAGCCGATGGTCTCGTCGAGCTGCAGCGAATTGGTCGCGCGCCAGAAATCGCTGTCGGTGAGCAGCAACTGATAGATCGGCGTGAACAGTTCGATCGAACTTTGCAGGTCGAGGAAATTGCGCCGGCGCCGCGGCATGTCCTCCAGCCGCAGCTCGGGTTGCTTGACCATCGACAGGTCGGGGTCGGCGACGAACTGCAGTTCGCGCCCGGCCGCCTGCAGGTTCTGGTTGAGGCGGATGACGAAGTTGAACAGGTTGAGGTCGTGCACCAGGAACATGTCCTCGCGCACGTCGGCCACCGCGGCCGGACGCAGCGGGTTGCCCTGCACCTCGACCCCGGAGTTCTTGCCGATGAACTCCAGCACCTGCGAGCCGAGATGGAAATGGCGCAGGATCAGCCAGTTGGCCTCCGGGCTCAGGAAGTTCTCCATGCCCCAGGCCAGCAGGCGGTGCAGGGTGCGCGAGAACGCCAGCCGGCGCGGCGCGAACACCTTGGCCACCTGGATCAGCACGATCAAAGTGCGCGCCAGCGGCCGCATGAACGGCAACACGAACTGGCGCGAGCGCGAGCTGGAATCGGCCAGCCAGGCGCGCTTGACCTCGTCGTCGAGCGGCGTGCTGCGGTCCAGGTACAGGGCCAGCCACGGACTGGGGTCGCGCGGGTCGTAGGCCTGCTCGAGGAACTCGGGTTGGTATTTCATGCCTGCATCACGTGATCGAACTGCATGAGATAGAGCTCCGCGGTGCGTCGCGCCGTGGCGACGATGGCGCGCGCGCCTTCGCCGTCGGCGTCGTGTTCGAGCACGATCTCGATCGCCCGCAGCCAGCGCGCCAGATGGTGCTCGTCGTTGCTGCCATGGTATTCGAGAAAGCGGAAGGCGTCGGCGGGCAGCGACAGGCTGGCCTTCATCAACGGCAGCAGGGCCGGGATGATGCGCTGGCCGGTGCCTTCGATGATGTAGATCGCGCCGAGCAGTCCCAGCGGGTTCGGCGTGGCCGCCAGGGCGTGCAGGTAGCTGTTGAGCGCTTCGCCACCCGGGTTGCGGCGCAGCGCGTCGAGGTCGGCGACGGCGCCTCCGGCCTTGCGGTAGTCCTCGTACAGGATCATGTAGTCGTCCTGCTCGTCGCCGGCATGGGTCTCGATCAGGGCGCTGAGCTCGGTGTACGGCGCCTGCACCGCGGCGGCGCCTTCGCGCATCCACTTGCTGCCTTCGCGGACCTGCGGGATCCAGTGCTGCATCCACTGCACGTAATCGGCGGTGGCGAAGCGGCGCTCGCGCAACTTTCGGATCACCGGCGTGCGCCAGGCGCGCGAGCGGTAGTCGTGCCAGATCGTCGCCAGCTCGCCGAGCAAGTGGCGCAGCGCTGCCGGCGCGTCGGCCGGGTCGTGCGGCGGGGCGATCAGGTCGGGATCGTGCGCGGCGACGACCGGGGCCGTCGTGGGCACGGACACCGAGGAGATCAGCGGCGCATCGGCGGCTTCGACTTCGATTAATACGAAGGCGACGGTGAAACGGCCGGACTCCGGGATGAAGCAGAGAATACGTTCGCCGGCCTGCAAGGTGCGGGTGCGCAGGAACTCGTCGAGCATGATGAAGATCGACGCCGCGCCGGTGTTGCCGCGCAAGGTCAGGTTGCTGTACCAGCGCTCGCGCGGAATCTCCAGGCCGGCCTTGCGCATCAGCTCGTCGACCACCGGGGCGAAGCGCTCGGACGAGTAATGGCAGAGGAAGTGATCGATCTTGGCCGGATCGAACCAACCGGCGTGGGCCAGCTTGGCGTACTCGTGCACGCCGACGTCGAACAGATGCGGCAGCAGGCGGATGTCCTGGCGCAGGAACAGCGCGCCGTCGGCTTCGGCGGCCTGCCAGGAGTCGTAATCGAGATGGCTGCGGGTGCGGTCCGGGGTCAGGCCCAATTGCATGCAGACCGGGTAATCGCCGGAGAACGAACGCTGGTGGATGAAGCGCAAACGCAGGCGCAGGCCGTCGCGCGGCTTCGGTGCCGAACTCAGCTGCAGGGCGCCGGCGCCGTCGGACAGCATCCAGCGCAGGAAATGCGCATCGAAATCGGCGTTGTAGTCGCGCGCCGCATAGCGCGAGCGCTTGAACAGGCGCGACGGCATCTCCGCCGCCGCGACCAGGGCGCGCTGGTGCGAGCCCAGTTCGACCGCGGACGCGGCGCTTTCCCAGGCGCCGACGCCGGAGGCGCAGATGCCGTGCGCGGACAGGGTCTGCATCGGCGGCGCCGCCAGTTCGCCCTGCACCATGCAGGCGAAGCCCGGCATCAGCGCATCGCCGCCGGAGGTGCCGCAGGCGAGCAGGCCGATGCCGTCGAGCGCGGTCTCGGTGCTGGCCAGGCACTGGCGGATCGCCGAGGCCGCCATGTCGGCGCAGGAGTGCACGGTGCGGCCTTCGGCATCGACCGCGTAATGCCGGGTCAGGATGCCGTTCTCGGCCAGGATCCGGCGCCTGATGCGGTCCGACAGCTTGGTCAGCGGCGCGATGTAGGCGTCCATCGCGGCGTTGTCGACGGGCGCGCCGGGCAGGAAGCGGCCGCTGCCCTCGATGAAAGTGCGTTCGAAACGGGTCGGCATCAACAATCCTTGGAAGTGGTGGCGGGCCGGTCCATGGCCGCGCGGGTATCGGCCGGACGCAAGGAGCGCGAGCGATACTGCGGCAGAAACGGGCCCAGGACGAATACGCGCCAGGCGTAGCCGGCGAAGCTGGCTTCGAGCAGGCGGGGGTCGATCAAAGGGCGATAGCGACGGTGCAGCCGCGGCAGCTCGGACCAATGGGCGCGGCCGTGTTCGTGGTGGGCGGTGTGCAGACCGATGTTGAACAGCAGCGGGTTGAGCCAGCCCTCGAAATTGCGCGCATAGCCGAACCGCGCCGCATCGTCGGCGTGGGCGTGCTGCAGGTAGTTGGCCGAGAGCAGCCAATGCAGGCCGATCAGCTGCGGCCCGATCACCAGCGCCAGCGCCTTGCCGGGGTCGATCGCCAACAGCGCCGTCCACGAGCCCAGCCAGGCCGCGTACTGCAGCAGATACCAGCGGTAGGCCCCGGGCGCGCGCCGGCGCACGCCGCGCAGCCAATCGAACAGGAAGGGATAGATCACCGCGATCGCCTGCAGCGGATGCAGCAGCCAGCCGAGCGCGTGATTGTGGTCGCCGAAGCGCCAGGTGCGGGCGACGTCGTCCGGGCCGTGGCGGTGGCGATGGTGGTTGCGGTTGTGCGCCGGATGGAAGACGAAGGTCGGGTGCCCCTGCAGCACGGTGATCAGCAGATCGGTGGCGCGATTGCGCCAGCGCCCGCGCCACATCGGCAGGTGCGCATGGTTGTGGTGGATCACGCTGATCGCGATCGCCAGATACAGCATCAGCGCACACAGGGGCAGGCTGAAGCCGTGCCGCCACTGCCACAGCGCCAACAGCGGTTGCGCCAGCAGATAGAGCAGGCTCTGCAGGTCGCGGCCGTGCCGCAGCGCGCCGATGCCGCGGGCCGCGGCAGTGCCGCCTGCTTTACCGAAGCCTGCCGCGCCGGGAGCGGGGTCGTCGTTCATGCGGCGCGGTCCGTGCGCGTGCTCGTGCTCGTTGCCGCGCGGGCGTCCTCGGCGGCAGGGTCGATCGCGGTGCCGGCCCAACGGTCGAACACCTCCAGCAGAAAGCCGTAGTTGCCGTTGTAGCGCGCGTGATGCAGGTGATGGCGGCGGCTGGCGCCGCGCCAGCCGCGTGCCGGCGCTTGGCGGCTGGCCTCGTAGTTGCTGTGGCCGAGGTTGTTCAGGGCGATGCTGAGTACCGGCAGGCTGGCCACGGCGACGAAGCTGAAGTCGTGCAGCAGCATCGGGATCAGCGGCACGCTGCCGAGCATCACCGCCTCGACCGGGTGGAAGGCGTAGGTCGAGAACGGCGTGGCGACGTGCGAGCGGTGGTGCATGCCGTGGAAACGGCGCAGCCAACTCGTGTGCAGGGCGCGGTGGTTGAGATAGAAGTGCAGCTCGTTCCACAGGAACAACACGGCGATTTCGAGCGCCACCCGCCACACCGGCGGGTCGACCGCGAACCGCGCCCAGCCCAGCCGCAGCATGCCCCAGGGCACGACCAGGCCGAGGCCGAAGATCAGGATCGAGACGGCCGAGGCACCGAACTCGCGGCGCAACTGGCCGGGCGGCAACGGGCGGGTGTCCAGGCGGCGGCCGTAGCCGAGCGCCGGCAGCAGGGTGTGGGTCAGCCACCAGTTCAGGCCGCCGCTCAGCAGATACAGCGCGGCGAAATACAACACGCCCACGACCATCACTTCGATGGCGCTCAGCGAGACGAACCAATGACCCACGTGCGGCTCCTGCCGATTACTCCTGCCGATAGCTTGCACTATCCGGCGGCGCCAACCCAGTGCGAGGCGACTGGGCCGGCCGTGTCTGAAACTCGATCGCGCGGCGCACGCAGCGGAGCAGGGCGGCTGCACGATCGTCCGGGCTTGGCCCGATCGTGCCGTCGCACTGCGGCCGCGCGAGCGGCCGCCGCGGCTATCCGTTGCCGCATGCGTCATTACGGCATGCGCGCAGCCCGCCCGGGTTCGTCCTGGGCTTTCTGGTTCGATTCCTGCGCCAAGCGCTCGTCCCGCTGTTGGTTGTAGGCTTGCGTCTCGCGCAGGGTGTCCTGCATCGCCGGCGCCGGTTCGGTCGCCGACACGCCGGCGTGGAATCCGGGCGTGGTGCCCGCGACCCACAGTTTGCCGTCGACCACGGCGACCTTGTCGATGCGTTCCGCGTCCGGGATGCCGGCGAGCTTGGCTTCCAGCATCGCCTTGGCCACGGCTTCGTCGGTCACGTCCGCCGGCACGCCGCCGCGAATCTTGGCGAACATCGCCTGGTCGCTCGGCGACAGCCGCGACAGGCTGAAGAGCGGCTCGGGGCTGGCGGGCGAGCCTGTCGACACGGCTTCCCGTGCGGACTGCCGCGACGGTTCGACGGCCAGGGTGTCGTCCGAGCGAGGCGATAGGGTCCGCTGCGAGTAGGGCGCCGGCGCATCGTCGTACTGCGCCGGCTCGTACGGCCGGGCCGGTGCTTGCGAGGCTGGCTCGACAGCCAGAGCGACGGGCTCGCGCGCCGGGGGCTGTGGCGCCTCATCGCCTCTGGAGCGCGGCGCAGCCGGTGCGTCTTGCTCGGTGAATGCGGTCGGCCGCATGGCCTCGGCAGGTTGTGCGGTTCGGACGGCTTCCTCGTTCGACGGCGCCCGGGGCTCGAACTCGCGCGCAGTCCGCGAGGGCGCTTCGTCGTCCTGTCGGGCCACGGCCGGGCGTTCCGGCGCGATGTCCGGCTGCGACAGGGACGCGCGTGCTGGCTCCTGCGAGGTCGCCCTGCCCGATTCGATCCGAGCGTGCTGCGCCGCCGACATCGCCTGTTGCGTGGCCGGGTCAGCCATGCCGGTGTCGGCGAGGCCCTGGTCGCGCTGGAACTGGCGGACCGTCTGTTCGGTCGCCGCATCGTATTCGCCGTTTCGAACCAGGGGCTCGCCGTCCGGCCCGCGGTAACCGACGCGGTCCAAGCGGTACTGCAACAGTTCCACTTGTTGCCCGCGGTCGCCGGGGCGCAGCGTGTCGTCCTGCGTGTCCGCAGCGGCGCTGACCGCAGCGGAGGGAGTGGCGGCGGCCGGCTGCGCGGAATCGGTCTGGACGACTGCAGGCTGGGCAGGAGCGGGCTGGATGGCAGCGGGCTGGGCGGGAGCGGCTTCGACAGGAGCGGCTTCGATGCGAGCGGCTTCGACCGGAGCGGCCGGCACGAAAGCGGTCGGCGCTACCGCCGGCTCGGGTGCGCGCGGCGGGACTTCGGCTTGAGACGATCCGGGTTGGGGCGATCCGGGCTGGTGCGATCCAGGTCCGGGCGACTCGGCTGCAACCGCCCTGGCTTGGGCTGCGGCTTCCGCTTGGGGACGCTCGGGCTCGGCTTCGGCGATCGGTTCCGGCGCTGCGGCCGCAGGTGCGGGCGACGGCGCCGCCGCTGGCTCGCCCTCTCGGCGCAGGTCCGACGGAGGAACCGGCGCGCCGGTCGTGCGCACGGGTTGCGCCTCATCGAGCGCCGGAACCGACGGCGCGAGCTCGGGCGAAGCGGTCGCCACCGCGGCCTGTTGCGCCGCCTGCTGCACCTCGTCGCGCGACAGGCCTTGGCGGTTGGCTTCGCGCTCGGCTTGCTGGTGCGCCTCGCGTTGCTGCGGCGACAGGGTGGCGACCCGCAGCTCCGGGGTGTCGGGAAAGGGGGCGGCGCGTTCGCGTCGCGCCGCCACGGCCTGCTGGATGTCCTCGGTGCTCGTGACCGCGACGATCTGCACCACGCCGCCGTCGCGACGTAGGTGCGCGAGCGGGCTGTCGATGTCGTAGCCGCCGTGCGGGCTGCGCTCCACGTGCAGGGAACTGGCGTGCGGATCGATGCCGTGGGCCTCCCGCGTGCGCTGCAAGGCGTCCATCACCGCGTCCAGCCGCTCCGGATTCGGGTGGATGCCGAGCGCGGCATAGGTCGACAGCACGTTGGCGCGGTCCTGTTCGTCGGGCGTCGGCGGCTGCCAGCGCGGGATCGTCGCCAGATGACGGTCGTGCTGCACGAGTTGGGTTTGCAACTCGGCGCGCGTGGCCTCCAACTCGCGCTGCAGATTGGCCGGCGCCGGGCTGCCGTCGCGCTGCCATTCGCCTTGCGCGTTGCGTCGGTACTGATCGCCGTTCGAGGCCTGCAGGCTATTGGGTTCGGCGAGGGCGGCGAGCACCGCCGATGGCATCGGCCCGAACTCGTCCCAACCGTTGCGCCGGTAGGCCTGCTCGTAGCGCGCGGCGATCGGCGCGGGCCCGTTGGCGATGTTGGCGCGCACGACCTGCTCGGCCATCCGGTCCAGCTCCGCGGCGCGTTCGGGCAGCGCTTTATCCGGGACGCTCAGCGGTCGGCCGCGGTCGGTGCGGGCGATCACGACCTGGCGGTACCAATCGCCGCTGTCTTCGTTGCGCTTCCAGTCGGCCTGGGCGAGGCTGTGCTTGTCGTGCTCGTTGGCAGGCTGCACGTAAGGGTCGCGCGGCGGCTCCAACTTGCCCATCGCCAGCGCGCTGGACGCATTGCTGGCCAGGTAGGTCAGCTCCCGCGCCTTGTCCGGCAGGGCAGCGAAGGATTGCTTCACCGGCGTGGTGACGCCGTCGTCGCGCAGATCGCCGGGCTCCTGCCTCAGCCATTGCCGGCCGTTGTACTTCCAGTCCACGCCGTCGCGGTCGGTCTGGTTGTATATCTGGTGCTCGTCCCACAACTGGGCGGCCTTCTCGCCGATCTGGCTGCCGGCGAGCGCGCCGACCGCCACGAACGCGATCGCACCCGGTCCGGTTTCCCAACCCACCGCAAGACCGGCCGCCGCGCCGCCGAGCCAACCGCCGGTGCCGCGCGCCGCGTAATGAGCGAACTGCGACTGCGCCGCGAGCGGATTGTCCTGCTCGAGCAGGGTGCTGACGCGGTCCCCGGTTTGTTTGGCGTCGTAGGCGCTGGCGGCGACGCCCAACGCCGAAACGCCGGCGAGCGTAGCCACCTTGCGCAGATTGGGCCCGGTCGCATCGGGCGTCGGCGCATGCGCCAACGGCGCGCCGGGGCGGACCAGTTCGTCGAGCGTGGCGGCGGCCTCGGCGCGTTGCGCACTGAGAGCCACCTTGCCGCGATCGGCCTGTTCGCGCAGCAGCGCTTCGGCGGTCGAGGCAAGAACCTTGTCGTTCTGAGCGATGGTGTTCGGCAGGTCACGGTGCCATTCGGCTTGTTTCTGCCAGCGCTCCCGCAATTGCTGCGTCACTTCTGGGTCTTGCAAACGTGCCTCGCGCGCTTCGCGCAGTGCGGCACTGGGAAGTGTCGGGTCCCGGCGGCTGTCATAAAGTTCGGCGCCGCTGCGGTCGAAGATGCGTACTGGTACATCCGTGGCGCCGCGCACCTTATCCAGGTTGTCGGGCAGGTCGCGATAAACGTCGTCGTGGAAAGCCAAAGGCACATCACGGCCGACGCCATCTGCATCGATCTTCTTGGTGAATCTGGCATCGATGCCGTGTTCACTCTCCAGTCGATGCGCTGCCACGGCACGGATTTCGACTTCGTAGCCCGCAGCCTGGAGTTCTTTGATCATCTCAGTAGCGGGCTTTGCGTTTCCGAGTGTCGTGTCGACGATAATGTTCTTGCGGCCATCGATCGCTGCCCCGCGGAGTTCCCGCGCCCATTGCCCTGCATCTGCATTGGTTTGCTGCGACCATCCATAAGGAGAGCTTTTCTGCCATTGCCGAGCGCTCGGATGAAACTGGCGGAGTTCGTCCGGATCGATTGGAACGACGTTGCCCTTGAGTTCATTTGTCGCCGTTATCGCCAAACCGCCTTTGCCAGAACCTGGTTGGCCCGCCAAGATGATTGCCTTAGGTTTCTCTTGTGTAGTCGCTGAGTCGAGCCTGCTTGAGGGGACGACTTTCTCAAGAAAAATACTCTTGTGTGATTCTTTATCCAGCTTATCTGCGTTACCACTCATCAGAATGCATCCTTAATTCTGCTGGAAGTAGTTCAAAAGCGCCTCATCGGTAAACCAAGCGTACTTCGAGCTTGCCTTTAGCATCAGTAGTTCTTTCTGCTGGGCTTGCGCAATCTCTTCGGTGACTCCACGTTCTTGTGCTTCTTCTAGATCTGTTTGGGCTTCGCGAACGAAGGCCTCGAGTCTGCTCTCCAGTACCCATACGGCTACTTCAAATGGGGGTGTCAGTGGCGAAGGATCTCTGGCAACCGTATTGAGAGCTTGTTGTAAGCGTTCGATATGCCCGGGGTAGTCTTTGAGCATTTCTCGTAGCTTCACTGGAACTGGAGGGAGTGGATGGCTGGTCACGGCGGCGTCCTTCTCGAATTGGAGAAAATTCGTTGAGTTAGAATGAATGAAGTTCTGGCACTGTCAGGGGGCGGTCTCACGTTCTCTATGTGTCTCGGAAGTGCTCTAAAAGTGCCTCGTCGGTGAGCCAGACATGCTTCCAGCTTGCCTGCGACATCAATCGTTTCTTTTGGTCGGCTTGCGTAATCGCTTCGGCGTCCCCGTCGACTTGAATTGCCTCTAGTTCTTTCTGGGCTTCGCGGATAAATTCCTCGAGTTGCCCTTCCAGCATCCAGGTTGCGACCTCAAACTTCGAGCTTGCGGGTCTGTCTTCCGCTGCCACGAGATTGAGTTGTTTTTGTAAACGCTCGATATGACCAGGATAGTCATGAAGCAACTCCTGTAATTTCTTTGGTACGGGAGGGCGTGACAAGTCGGCCACTAGGTATTCCTTATTTGAACTACGATAAGCGTGTCTCATGTTTGCAGGCTTGTGGTGATGGGTCGGATTACGATTGTCCTCGCCGGAAAATGTCGTTCTGATGCTGTTGAAAATAATCCCGGAGTGCTTCGTCAGTCAGCCAGACGTGCTTCCAGCACGCCTTTGACATCAAGAGCTGCTTCTTATTCGCCTGCGCAATCAATTCGGGATTTCCATTGGCCTGCGCAGCCTCGAGTTCCGTCTCGGCTTCGCGATAATATGCCTCCAGTCGACTTTCCAGTACCCACACGGCAACTTCGAATGGCGGTGTCAGGGGTGACGGCTTGTCAACAACAGTGTCCAGAACTTCCTGCAATCGATCGATATGCCCCGGATAGTCCTGGAGCATCTCCTGCAGTCGTTGCGGCACCGGTGGGCGCGGGAGGTTGCGGCCGTTTGGCGCGGAAGCGTTGTCGTCCGTCATGACTGTGCACTTCCTGGCAAAGAGCGGCATGATGGCCCGCAGGCGACGTGCTCGGGGAGCTCTTCGCCTGTAAGAGCTGTTCTTCGCTTCATTGGAAGGCGTCCTTGTTCTTTTCGAAGCAGTCCCATAGATCATGCGGGCCCTTCATTACGCCGTTGCTCGATCTGGCCCTAAACATAAGATCCTCCTTGGCCTTTGCGAGTTCTATGGCTCGGGCGTCTCCATTGGTTTGTGCCGCTTCCAAGTCTGCCTTTGCTTCACGGATGAAGCTTTCCAAGCTGCCTTCGAGTGCCCAAATCGCTTGATCAAAAGGCATAAGCAGCACTCTCCCGTCATACACGACGCCATCCAGGACTTCCTGCAGTCGCGCGATGTGCCCGGGATAGTCCCTGAGCATTTCCTGCAGCGTCTTTGGAACGGGCGGTGGTGGAAGACGGGTCATAACGATGCTCTTGGATAGAAGGCTGCTAGGCGAGGGATATCCCGGGCCCGGCCTCCTAATGCCCAGGAGCCGTCAGAGCCCAGCCGTTCGCAAAAGTGACCTCGCCCAGGAACTGACTTTCGTCCTCCATGTGCATGATGGCCGGCCTGTGCATGCGCTTCGCAAATGTTTCCACAAGCCCCAGGGTCAATGCCTGGACCACTCGTAGTTGATCGGACGTAAACTTTGCGATGAAAGGGCTGGTGGCATTCATCGGCATGCCGATGTTCTCGGGCATATGGTGGCCGAACGACACGACTTCGAGATTGAAGTGCTCGCGGTCCGGCCAGATGTTTTTTATTTCGTCGAAATATTCGATGCCGCCCAGCTCGACGGCGAAGGTGTCGTGGCCGGACTGTTCGGCCCCACGGACGCCACCAGCAAAGCGCGCCCGCCCCTGCGGAAACTGCACCCAGTCGAACGTCCCTTCATCCGCTGCCATTCTGATTGCCCATCCCTGCGACGCGGTCTGCCAGGTGCCGCTCGGCTCGTGATACCACATGGAGTATCGCTCAGGACGTGCCGCGTTGGCATCAGACTTTTCCTACACCGGCCTCGGGTAATTACCCGGCTTTTCGATATTCCCGCAAGGCGCGCGACGGGCCAACTGCCGCCAGAAACAAATTAACGCAACCCCGAGTATCGCTTTCAGGTGCTCAACCCCCGCCATTGCTACACTTACGCCTTATCTCGGCCTGAGTTCGGCAGGTATCCGGGGACTCAACAGGGCAAGGCGGGTTTCAGCAGTGACCGAAGCAAGCGGAAAAATCTTGGAATCGCAGGCCATCCGTCTGTCCGTCGCCCCCATGATGGACTGGACCGATTCCCACTGCCGGGTGTTTCACCGCACCCTGGCGCCGCATGCGCGGTTGTATACCGAGATGGTGCATGCGAACGCGGTCATCCACGGCGACCGCGCGCGGCTGCTGGCGATGGACCCGGTCGAGCATCCGGTGGCCTTGCAGCTCGGCGGCAGCGAGCCGGCATTGTTGGCGCAGGCGGCGCGGATCGGCGCCGAGCGCGGGTTCGACGAGATCAATCTCAATTGCGGTTGCCCCTCCGACCGGGTGCAGGCCGGGCGGTTCGGTGCTTGCCTGATGCGCGAGCCGACCCTGGTCGCCGCGTCGGTGGCGGCGATGATCGAGGCCTGCGACGTGTCGGTGACGGTGAAGTGCCGGCTCGGGGTCGACGACGATCATCGTTTCGAGGTGTTCCTGGCTTTCATCGACGAGGTCGCCGCGGCCGGTTGCACGATGTTCGTCGTGCACGCGCGCAACGCCTGGCTCAAGGGCCTGTCGCCGAAGGAGAACCGCGAGGTGCCGCCGCTGCGCTACGACTGGGCCTACCGGCTCAAGCGCGAGCGGCCGCAGCTCAAGGTCGTCGTCAACGGCGGCATCGCCACGGCCGAGGAGGCGACCTCGCACCTCGAGCACGCCGACGGCTCGATGCTCGGCCGCGCGGCTTATCACGAGCCTTACGTGCTGCATCGGATCGACACCGCCTGGTTCGGCGGCGAGCTGCGCAGCCGCGCCGAGTTGCTGCGTTCGCTGCGGCCGTATGTCGAGGCCGAGCTCGAACGCGGGGTGTTCCTCAAGCACATCACCCGGCACATGCTCGGACTGTTCCATGGCGAGCGCGGCGGCCGCGCGTTCCGCCAGGTGCTCAGCGAGGGCGCGCATAAGCCCGGCGCCGACTGGTCGCTGATCGAGCAGGCCCTCGCGGTGACCGAATCCTTCGCCGCGCGCGACGCCGCCTGAGGTCCGGTTTTCAGGCTCTACCCTTCCAAATCACCGCCGCCAGCCTGCGAGCCGCATGATCACCCGCCATCCCGACGCCTTTTTCGCCCAGGCCCGTGCGCTGGCGCCGGATTTCGGCCCGGCCACCGCCCGCGCCGCCTTCCTGGTCGCGCCGGACGGCTTCGCCCGCGCCGAGCAATCGGCCGGGGACAACCGCTACATGGCGCAGGCCGGCGATTTCGACCCCGGCCGCGCGAGCGCCCAGCACCGCGAGCTGCAGCGGGCCCTGTCGGCGGTGCTGCCGACGGTCTGCTTCGCCGGCGATCCGGACACCCCGGACGCGCTGTTCCCGAACAACGTGTTCGCGACCGGCCGCCCGGATGCGGCGCGGGCGCCGGATGGGGCACCGCGCTATCTGGTCGGGCGGATGCGCCACCCGGTGCGCCAGCGCGAGGCCGGCCGCGGCGACATCCGCGCCTTCTTCGGCCAGGTGCTGGGCTACGAGGCGGTCGATCTGTCGCTGCAGGGGCATCCCTGCGAGCTTACCGGGGCGCTGGTGATCGATCGCGCCCGGGGCCTGGGTTATGCCGGCCTGTCCGAGCGCTGCGACGAGGCCGGCGCACGGCTCATGCACGAGGCGCTGGGGCTGCGCGCGACCCTGCTGTTCGACCTGGCCCCGGGCGAGTACCACACCAATGTCGTGCTGGCGGTCCTGGCCGGCCGCGCCGCGCTGGTCAGCCCGGCCGGTTTCGCCGAGCCGGCGCTGGCGGCGGCCATTGCCGGTTTCTATGCCCCGCACGGGCTGATTCTGGCCGCGGCCGAACACGCTGCCTTCGTGGCCAATTCGATCGCACTGTCGGCCGACCGGGTCTGGATGAGCGCCGCCGCGGGACGGGCGCTGGACGGAGCCACCCGGGCCGGCCTGGCCGCGGCGGGCTTCGCGCTGGCGACCGTGGAGCTGGACGCGATCGAGGCCGGGGGCGGCTCGCTGCGCTGCTGCGTGGGCGAGATTTATTAGGAACGACTCTCAGCTGCGGGGTGTCGGTTTGCCCGCCCCACGTGTGATGGCGGTCCGACCGGCCTGAATGGCAGCCCGGATGTAATGGAAAAGTTCAGATCGGATTCACTGCCCCGTTCCGAAAATGCCCCCACGTCGCAAGTTCGCACATTCATTGTTCCGCTGGGGCATCCTAAGATCGTCATGAGCATCCGGTCCACCCGCGTCCTGTCGTTGCTGCTGCTCGTCGCCTCGTGCGCCGTGGCCGGCAACGCCCTGGCGCAGCACGACGACGGCCGCGGCGGCCGCGGGCACGACCGCCGCGACGACCATCGCTCCCTGTCGGACGCCATCCGCCGGGTCGAGCGGGAGAGCGGCGGCGGCCAGGTCCTGAGCGCCGAACGCATCCCTTTCGACGGCCGTGACGTAAACCGGGTCAAGGTCGTCGATTCCAGCGGCCGAGTCCGGATATACATGGACGACCCGCAGCAGAGGGGCCGCCGCGACGACGACCGCCCTACACGCCGCGACGACAATAACAACGACTAACCTTCGCTTCGACGGCCCGGGCGATCCTGGCGGGCCGACATTTATACAAGGGAGTGCCCATGCGAATTCTGCTGGTCGAAGACGAAGCGCCGCTGCGCGAGACCCTGGCTGCGCGCCTCAAGCGCGAGGGCTTCGCGGTCGATGCCGCGCAAGACGGCGAGGAAGGCCTGTACATGGGCCGCGAGGTGCCGTTCGACCTGGGCATCATCGACCTGGGCCTGCCGAAGATGTCGGGCATGGAGCTGATCAAGGCCCTGCGCGACGAAGGCAAGAAGTTCCCGGTGCTGATCCTGACCGCGCGGTCGAGCTGGCAGGACAAGGTCGAGGGCCTGAAGCAGGGCGCCGACGACTACCTGGTCAAGCCGTTCCACGTCGAGGAGCTGCTGGCGCGTCTCAATGCGCTGGTGCGCCGAGCTGCGGGCTGGAGCAAGCCGACCCTGGAATGCGGGCCGGTCATGCTCGATCTGGCCGCGCAGACGGTCAGCGTCAACGGCGGCAACGTCGACCTGACGAGCTACGAGTACAAGGTTCTGGAATACCTGATGATGCATGCCGGCGAGCTGGTCTCGAAGGCCGATTTGACCGAGCACATCTATCAGCAGGATTTCGACCGCGACTCGAACGTGCTGGAGGTCTTCATCGGCCGCCTGCGCAAGAAGCTCGATCCGGACGGCGCACTGAAGCCGATCGAGACCGTGCGCGGTCGCGGCTACCGGTTCGCCATTCCGCGCAGCGGCGACTGACCCAGGAGCCTTTCCGGACCCCTATGCGGCCCGCGTCTCCTACTGATGCGGGCCGTCCGGCCCGTCCGACGCCATGAGCTGGGGCCAGCCCCGCTCGCTGCGCGCGCGCCAGTTGCTGGCCGCGAGCCTCGGCCTGCTGGCCTTCCTGGCCCTGGCCGGTTACGCGCTCGACCGTGCGTTCCTGGAAACCGCCGAAAGCAACATGCGCCAGCGCCTGACCAGCTACGCGCTGGCCTACGCCGCCGACACCGATTTCGGCCGCGGCGGCGAAATCATCCCGCCCTACGACCCGCCGGACCCGCGCTTCGACCGGCCCGGCAGCGGCCTGTACGCGGAAGTGATCCTGCCCAACGGGCACTGGGACTCGATGTCGGCGCAGGGGCCGGTGCTGCCCGACGGCGGCATGCTCAAGCCCGCCGAGGAAACCTTCGAAGGCCCGTTGCCGATCACCGAGATCAACGGCCGGGCCGGCGAGGCCTATCGCTATGGGCGCGGCCTGATCTGGAGCGTCGACGGCGACTCCAAGTCCGAGTTCCAGTACACGATCTACATCCTCGAAGACACCAGCGCGCTGCGCCAGCAGGTCGCGGTGTTCCGGTTGTCGCTGTGGCGCAACCTCGGCGGCGCCGGCGTGATCCTGCTGCTGTTGCAGGCGCTGATCATGCAATGGAGCCTGCGCCCGCTGAAGCGGGTGATCGAGGAACTCAAGCGGGTGCAGCGCGGCCTTGCCTCGCGCATGAGCGAGCGGCACCCGCGCGAGCTGGAACCGCTGACCGAAAGCATCAACGCCTTCATCGAGAGCGAACGCGAAAACCTCGACCGCCAGCGCAACACCCTGGCCGACCTGGCGCACAGCCTGAAGACGCCGCTCGCGGTGCTGCGCGCGCGCCTGGACGACAACCAGAACGGCGGCGCGCCGATCGACGCCGGCCTGCGCGAGGATGTCGACGTGCAACTGCGGCGCATGAACGACCTGGTGTCCTACCAGCTGTCGCGCGCCGCATCCGGCGGCCATGCACTGTTCGCCGCGCCGATCGCGATCGAGCCGCATGCCGAAGAGATCGTGCGCGGCCTGGAGAAGGTGTACTCGTCCAAGGGCATCCTGTGCGAGTTCGACGTGGCCGAGGGCGCGCAATTCCACGGCGAGCCGGGCGACCTGCAGGAATTGCTCGGCAACCTGCTCGAGAACGCCTTCAAGTGGGCGAACTCGCGCGTGCTGCTGACCGTGCAGTCGGGCGAGACCGCGGGCAACCGCCGCCCTGGCTTGCTGTTGGCGGTGGACGACGACGGCCCCGGCATTCCGCCGGAGAAGATCGCCTCGATCCTGCAGCGCGGCGTGCGCGGCGACGAACGCGTGCACGGCCACGGCATCGGCCTGGCGATCGTGCAGGACCTGGTACGCGGTTATCGCGGCACGCTCGACGTGATTCCGTCCGAGGAGCTCGGCGGGACGCGGTTCGAGGTGAAGTTGCCGCCGGGGTTGTGAGGTAGTAGCGATGGTTCGGGGCGCGGCTGCACTTGCGCTCGCGAGCGGCGTCCTGCGTACCGCGTCCCGCGTCTTCTTGAATGGTCTCTCTGTAGGAGCGACGCAAGTCGCGACCGCTGGACGTGCAGCATCCGCAAGGCTGATGTCATGGAGCGAAGCGGCGTGCTTTCGTCAGGGTAGGAGCGGCGCAAGCCGCAATCGCCATGCAGCAATCTCGCGTCGTCTTTGGGGGGCTGTAGGAGCGACGTGAGTCGCGACCAAGGGACGCGCCGAGATAACAAGGCCGTCGCCATTCGTTGAAGCGGCGTGTTCTCGCCAGGGTAGGAGCGGCGCAAGCCGCGATCGCCATGCAGCAACCTCGCGTCGTCTTTGGGGAGGCTGTAGGAGCGACGTGAGTCGCGACCAAGGGACGCGCCGAGATAACAAGGCCGTCGCCATTCGTTGAAGCGGCGTGTTCTCGCTAGGGTAGGAGCGGCGCAAGCCGCGACATCGCTGCGACGGACTTGCGGCGCACGATCCAAGAAAGATTCGGATGTGATCTGGATCAGATCAAGATCAACCATAACTTCCGCCACTACGCGGCGGGTTACTTTCTTTTGTCTAAAGCAACAAAAGAAAGGTAGCCAAAGAAAAGTGCTTTTCTTTGGATCAAAGGCCCGCACGAGCGATGCCGACGCAGGGATGCTCCAGACAGGCCATCCATGGCCTGCCTGCGCACGGCCCGCCTCCCTGCGGGCCGCCCTTCGGGTCTGCTTTTGAGCGGCAAAGCGGAAGAGCGGAAAAGCCAGGCAGACAGTCAATGCCGCGAGACCATCGCAACGCGGTCGCGACTTGCGTCGCTCCTGCCCGCGAAATGTATCGCCCCGACAACCGGCATCGGCCTCATTGGCACTGCGTGTCCCGTGGTCGCGGCTTGCGCCGCTCCTACCCAAGAGCAGCGCCGAGCTATCCCGCTGCTGTTGCTGTTGCTGTTGAGATTTTGCCGTCGCTGTGCGCCGCATCGCACTAGCGAAGACAACAGAAGACCCGGAGGGCGGCCCGCAGGGATGTGGGCCGTTTTTCATCGGGACAGGGATGTCCCGTATGAAAAATCACCGCGGAGGCATCGCTCGTGCGGGCTTGTGATTCAAAACAAAGCATTTTTCTTTGGTTACCTTTCTTTTGTTGCTTTAGACAAAAGAAAGTAACCCGCCGCTTTAGTGGCGGAAGCTTTGGGCTTGATCTTGATCTTGATCCGGATCTCTTTTGAAGCGTGCGCCGCAAGACCGCCACAGCGATGTCGCGGCTTGCGCCGCTCCTACCCTGGCGAGAGCACGCCGCTTCGACGAATGGCGACGGCTTGTTATCTCGGCGCGTCCCTTGGTCGCGACTCACGTCGCTCCTACAGGGAGAGATACCCAGGCGAGGCGAGGTGAAAACATGACGGTCGCGGCTTGCGCCGCTCCTACCCTGGCGCAAGCACACCGCCTCGCCGAACGTCGACGGCCCCGTCATCTCTGCGCGTTCGCGGTCGCGACTCACGTCGCTCCTACAGAGGCACACCCGAAGACGATGCGACATTGGGACATGGCGGTCGCGGCTTGCGCCGCTCCTACTCTGGCGAAAACTCGCTGCTTCGACGAATGGCGACGGCCTGGTTGTCTGTGCGCGTCCCGTGGTCGCGACTCACGTCTCTCCTGCAGGCGAGCGCGCCGCATCGGTCGCTGCTGCCGCGCCCACGACAGCGTGCGGCCACGACTGCGTGCGGCCTGGGACAGCGCGCGCCGCGCTACTCAAGCGAACGGCGACACGCCGTAGAACCGCTGCAAATGCGCCGCCACCGCGGGCATCTGCTGGCGCAGCAGGGCGGGGTCGCTGAAGTGGTATTCGGTGACGACCGCGAAGAACTCTTCGGGGGCTTCGGCGGCGTAGGAGTCGATCGCGGTGTCGCGGCCGGCGTCGACTTCGGCGACGAAGGCGTCGTAGGCCTGCTGGAAATCGCGCGCCCATTCGCGCTGCCACGGGCGCGGCAGGGGCGGGGTGCCGTCGAGCAGGTCGTCGAGCACGTCGAGTTTGTGCGCCATTTCGTGCGCGGCCACGCAGAAGCCGGCGCGCGGCGCTTCGCAGTCGGCCAGCACGTCGGCCCAGGACAGGATCAGAGGGCCGGCTTCCCAGGACTCGCCGATCAGTTCGTCCTGCCATTCGTGCAGCACGCCGGCCGCATCGGTGTGGCTGCGGTTCACCCGGAACGCATCGGGATAGACGATCAACTGCGACCAGCCGCGCAGGCCTTCCTGGCCGAACTCGAGCAGCGGCAGGCAGCACAGGGCGGCGAGCAGGCAGCGCTGGTGCGGGTCGAGTTCGAGCTCGCCGATCGGGCTGATGGTTTTTTCGTGCAGGAAGCGAGCGGCCAGCTCGCGCAGGCGCTGCTGCCGTTGCTGATCGAGCGCGCGCGCCCACGGCAAGGCGGCGACGGCGTCGCGCCACAAGGCGTCATCGATCGGGGGCGGGCGCCGCAGGCGGCGCAACAGGTCGAACAAAGGCGGTGCCGTCAGCGGATCAGCGGAACATGCCCGGCAGGAAGTTGTGCCAGCGCGGCGACTGCAGGCGGTTGTTGGCTTCGGCGTCGCTGTGCACGCTCGGCTTGGCCTTGGTGTCGCGCGCGGTCGCCGGCGCGGCGCCGCGGCCGCTCGGGCGGGCCGCCGTTTCTTTGCGCGAGGCGCCGCTTTCGGGGCAGGCGTCGTTCGGGCTGAGCTTGTTGACCTCGCGCGCACCAACGTCCGCGACGGCCAAGGTCGCACTGGCGAGGGCGAACAGCAGGCACAGACAGATCCGTAGCATGGCGGAATCCTTGATCGGCCCGGCCGGAATCCGGCGTCGAGCGATTTCCCGACTATAGCGCGAAACCGAGACCCGGAGCCGGCTCCGGCCGCGCAAGATCGATGCTGCGTCGCAGCAGGCGGCCGGGCCGGCTTGCCCCAGACTGCCGCCATGGCGACCGCCCGTCCTCCGCTGACTGCGCCGGCCCTGCGCCGGGCCTTGATCGCGGGCGCGCGCCGGGTCATCGCCGGGCGCGACCTGCTCAACCGGATCAACGTGTTCCCGGTCGCCGACGGCGACACCGGCAATAACCTGGCCCACACCCTCGGCAGCCTGCTGAACGGGGCGCTGAGCCGACGCAGCCGCCACATCGGCGAGCTGCTGCTGCAGATCGGCGACGACGCCATCGACGGCGCGCGCGGCAATTCCGGGGCGATCCTGGCCCAGTTCCTGTACGGGCTGGCCGCGTACGCGCGCAGCCGGCCCGAACTCGACGCCGCGACCCTGGCCGCCGCGGTCCGCCACGGCGCGGTCCATGCTCGGGCGGCGCTCGCGCATCCGGTCGAAGGCACCATCCTCAGCGTCATCAACGCTTTCGCCGACGCTCTCGACGAGGCCGCCCTGGCCAGCCGCGACGGCGACCCGCGCCCGGGCTTCGCCGCCGCGCTGGTCCGGGCTCGCAGCGCCCTGGCGCGCACGCCGCAGCAGATGGCGCTGCTGCACAAGGCCGGGGTGGTCGACGCCGGCGCGAAGGGTTTCGTCGACCTGCTCGAAGGCATCGCCGAATTCGTCGACGGCGGCCCGCGCGCCTTGCGCGTGCATGCGGGCGTGAGCGCCGCCAACGAAGCCTGCGCCGGCCACGAGCAGGCGCCGGTGCACGACGCGGTCGATCCGCAGCGGCGCTGGTGCAGCGAATGCCTGGTGAACGGCGGCGGCATCGAACGCGCCCGGCTGCTCGCCGCGCTCGAAGCGATCGGCGCCGATTCGGTGGTCCTGGCCGGCGGCGAAGCGCGCATGCGCGTGCACGCGCACGTCGACGCGCCGCAACGATTGTTCGATACCTGCGCGGCGTTCGGCGCGGTCGAGGCGATGAAGGCCGACGACATGCTGCAACAGCAGCGCAGCGTCGAACGGGTGCAGCGAGTAGCGGTAGTGACCGACAGCGCCGCCGATCTGCCCGAGTTCCTGGCCGAACGTTACGGCCTGCAGGTGGTGCCGGTGCGGGTGTCGATCGACGGACGCGACTACCTCGACAAAATCGGCCTGGCCACGGACGAGTTCTACCGGCGCATGGCGGGCAGCGCCGGGCTGCCGCGCACCAGCCAACCGCCGCCGGGCGATTTCCGCCGCGCCTTCGAATTCCTGCTGGGGCACCGCGCCGAGGTCTTGTACGTGGGCCTGTCGCGCGCGGTCTCCGGCATCTTGCAGTCGGGCGAGCAGGCCGCGGCGCGCGCCGACCCGCGCCGGGTGCAGGTGTTCGACAGTTTCAATGCCGCCGGCGGCCAGGCCCTGCTGGCCTGGCGCGCGGCCGAACTGGCCGGCGACGGAGCCGAGCTGGCGGCGATCGTGGCCGAGCTGGAACGGCTGCGCCCGCTGACCCGGACCTGGGCGATGGCGCGGGACATCTCGCACGCGGTGCGCGGCGGCCGGATCCCGCCCTGGGCCGAGCCCGTGGTGCGATACACCGGCCTGACCCCGGTTGCCAGGATGAAGCCCGAGGGGCGGCTCGGCGTCAGCGGCGGGCTGTTCGCCAGGAAACATGCGCCCGAAGCCTTTGCCCGCCATCTGGCGCGGCGGTTGCCGAAAAGGCAGCGCTGGCGCGCGATCGTCGGCCATTGCGACGCGCTCGGCGACGGCGAGCGCTTGCTCGAGGCGCTGCGCCGCCGTCTCGACCTGGAGCAGGTCTGGCTGGTGGAGACCGGGCCGGCGCTGGGCGCGCATGCCGGGCGTGGGGCGCTGTTGGTGTCGGTGCAGCCGGCGCCGTGAAGCGGGCAGGGGCTGGAGGCCGCGGCTGAGGGGGGCGTGGCTAAGGGGGCGTGGCGAGGGGGCAAGGGAGGGGCAATGGCGGTCGCCGCATGCGCCACTCCCAGCTTTTGGGCGGCGAAATCGCGGGACTCACGCGTTCGCTCCGTATCGGCCCGCGTATCGGCTCGCGCATAATTCGCCCATGCCGTTCGCCGCCCTCACGCCACCCCTGTCCGCCGTCATCTCGGTGGCGCCGCTGTCGGTGGCGCTACTGCTGGCGGCGTACGCGATCGGTTCGCTGTCGGGCAGCCTGCTGCTGGGACGCCTGCGCGGTGTCGACATCCGCGAGCAGGGCAGCGGCAACGCTGGCGGGACCAATGCCTTCCGCACCCAGGGCCTGCGCTTCGCGCTCGCCGTGGTCCTGTTCGACATCGGCAAGGGCGCGCTCGCGACTTGGCTGGCGCTGCGCTATGCCCCGGTCGGCAACGAGTTATCGGTCACCGCGCACGGTTACCTCGCCGCGTTCGCTGCGGTGCTCGGCCATGTCTGGCCGATCTGGCACGGCTTCCGCGGCGGCAAGGGCGCGGCCACCCTGGTCGGCGGCCTGGCCGTGCTGTGGCCGTTCGCGCTGCCGGTGCTGTTGCTGGCCTGGGCCGCGGTGCTGATTCTCAGCGGCTATGTCGGCCTGGCCACGGTGATCGCGGTGCTATGCCTGCCGGTGCTCGCCTGGCTCGGCGAGGCCGGGCTGCCGCGGCAATGCTTCGCGATCGCCGCCGCGGCGCTGATCGTGTTCACCCATCGCGGCAATCTGGCGCGCCTGCGTGCCGGCACCGAATCGCGCTTCGCCGGCGCGCGTCTGCTGCACCGTTGGCGCCGGAGCTGATGGACGACCGCGCGCTGTTGCAGCATCTGATCGCAGGCCCCGCCACCGGCGATGCGCTCGCCAGCGCCGCCGGGCAGACCCGCGCGGCGGTGTGGAAGCGCATCGAGGCCTTGCGCGAAGCTGGCGTAGCGATCGAAGCCAAGCCCGGGCGCGGATACGCACTTTCGCAACCGCTCGACCTGCTCGATGCCGAAGCGATCGTCGCCGCGCTGTCGGCGCCGACCCGTGCGCTCTTGGCCACGCTCGAGGTGGCCTGGAGCATCGACTCGACCAACAGCGAGCTGCTGCGCCGGCCGACCCCGGCGCAAGGCGTCGCGGCGCTGCTGGCCGAACGCCAGACCGGCGGACGCGGGCGCCGCGGCCGGGTCTGGGCCTCGCCGCTGGCGGCGCATCTGTACCTCTCGCTGTCGCGCTCGTTCGGCGGCGGGCTCGCCCGTCTCGGCGGGCTCAGCCTGGTCGCCGGCATCGCCGCGGTCGAGGCCCTGCAAGGCCTCGGTTACACCGCGGTGCGGCTGAAATGGCCGAACGACCTGGTCGTGCCGGACGGCGACGGCCTGCGCAAACTCGGCGGCCTGCTGATCGAAGGCGGCGGCGAATACGCCGGGCCGGCGCGCGCGGTGATCGGGCTCGGGCTCAACGTGCGCATGCCGGCCGCGGCCGCGGGGTCGATCGACCAGCCCTGGATCGACCTGTCCGGGCTGTCCGGCACGCACGGCGGCACGCACAGCCTGGCCCGGGACGCGGTCGCCGCGGCCCTGCTGGAACGGCTGCTGCCGGCGCTGGACGAATTCGACCTAGCCGGGCTGGCGCCGTTCCTCGACCGTTACGCCGCATTCGACGCCTTGGCCGGGCAGGCGATCAGCGTGCACGGCGCCGACGCGACCCACCAGGGCATCGCCCTCGGCCTGGCCGACGACGGCGCCCTGCGGGTGCGCCTGGACGACGGCGAGGAGCGCCGTTTCCACGCCGGCGAAGTCAGCGTGCGGCGCGTGCAGGGAGCTTCGCGTTGAGCGCCTGGCTGTTCGACCTCGGCAACACCCGGCTCAAGTGCGCGCCGCTCGGCGCCGACGGCCGTCCCGGTGCCGCCGTAGCCTTGCCGCATCGCGAGGAAGACGTGGCCGCCGCACTCGCCGAGGCCTTGCCGGCCGAGCGGATCGAGGTGGCCTACCTGGCCAGCGTGGCGCATCCGGCCCTGCGCCTGGCCGTGCTCGATGCCCTGGCCGCGCGTTGCCGGCGGATCTCGATCGCGCGCACCCAGGCGAGCTTCCGTTCGCCGCAGGGCTTCGCCGCGGCCGCGTCCGATCGCGTGCGCATCGCCTACGCCGAACCGCGCAAGCTCGGCGCCGACCGTTTCCTGGCCCTGCTCGGCGCGCACGCCCAAGGCGAGGGCGCGGCCCTGATCTGCGGGATCGGCACCGCGCTGACCATCGATCTGCTCGACGCCGGCGGCCTGCATCGCGGCGGCCTGATCGCGCCGTCGCCGACGCTGATGCGCGAAGCGCTGCATGCGCGCGCGCCGCAATTGCCCGAGCACGGCGGCGCGACCCTGGACTTCGCCGCCGACACCGAAGACGCGCTGGCCTCCGGCTGCGACGGCGCCGCCCTGGCCCTGATCGAACGCAGCCTGGCCTCGGCGACGGCCACGCTCGGTCAGCGGCCGCGGTTGCTGCTGCATGGCGGCGGCGCCGATGCGCTGGCCGCCGCGCTGCCGTCGCCGACCCTGGCCCCGACGCTGGTCCTGCAAGGACTCGCGATCTGGGCCGGCATCGAAACATCCCGCTGAACCCAGGCGATAGAATCCGCGCATGCTCGTCCGTGCCCTCATCGTTCTGCTGATCGCGCTCAACATCGGCGTCGCCGCCTGGTGGGTCGCGCGCCCTGCCGCGCCCGCCGCAGCCGAGGAGAAACTTCCGCTCGGCGTCGCGCGCCTGCAGTTGGCCGGCGAATCCACGGCGGCCGCCGTCGCGCCCGCGCCGTCGGCGCCGACCGCGGCCCTGGTCGACAGCGCCGGCAAGTTGCCGGCGGCGGCGAACACAGTCCAGGCCGAGGCCGAGCAGGGCGAAGCGGCCAAGACCGCGGCCGCGGCGGCGAAGCTCGATGCCGCGAGCGGCACCCCGCTGGCCGCGCCGCCCCAGGCGGTCGCGGCCACGACGGCGGCGCCCGAAGCGGCGAAAGCGGCGAAAGCGCAGTGCTTCAGCGTCGGCCCGTTCGCCGATGCCGCGGCCGCCGATGCGGCTCGGGCGAAGTTGCAGCCGCTCGCGCAGAAGCTGGCGACGCGCGCCCAGGCCGGCAGCTCGAACCCTTCGCGCGGTTGGCGCGTGTATCTGCCGCCGGCCGCGAGCGCGGAGGCGGCGCAGGCGACCGCGCAGCGCATTCGCGCCGCCGGTTTCAGCGATCTGTTCGTGATGGGCGCCGGCGCCGACGCCAACGGCATCGCCCTCGGCCGTTTCCGCAGCGAGGAATCGGCGCGCAAGCGTGCGTCCTCGCTCAGCGAGGCGGGTTTCCCGGTGCGAGTCGAAGCGCTCGGCGAGACGGCGTCGGCGACCTGGATCGACGCGGCCACCACCACCTCGAACGGCGATGCCCTGCGCCGCGCCGCCGGCGCCCAGCGCTGGCGCAGCGTGTCCTGCGGCGCCCTCGGCTGAGCGCGCTGTCCGTGGGCGGCGCGGGCGCGTAGAATGCGCCTGCCGTCGCCCGCATCGGTGCTCCAATCCCGGTCCGCACGCCGTCACGCCTTGCCGCTTTAGCTCAGTTGGTAGAGCACTCGCCTTGTAAGCGAGCGGTCGTCCGTTCGATTCGGACAAGCGGCACCACGTGAATCCACGTAAAGCGTTGGCGAGGCAACCGCCCGGCCAATCCATCCAACGGCCCGAACCACTCCGGCGCTTGTCCAAACCACGAACGCCTCGCGGCGAATCACCGATCCACCGCCCTGATCTTGCGCTGCCAGGGCAGGTGAACCGCAGTCGGTTCAGCTCATCCAACGCCAGAACCGTCCCGGCGCTAGGTCAAGCGCGAACGCCGGCGGCAAACCGCCGATCCCCGCCATGACCTTGCGACGCCAAGGCAGGCCGAGCCGCAGTTGCTTCCATCCCACCCGAGCCCTGCTGCAGCGCAGTAGCCCTCGACCGATACGCCGAGCCGACGGCCCCGCGTCCGCCCTGCGCTAGAATGCCGGCATCGTCGGCGGCCGCAGCGCAACGCGCGGCCCTGTTGCGGCGATCGCGCGATGCCGCGGGCATCGTCTGCGTTCACTATCGATATCCCTCGTGCGTCGCGATGCCGGCGCAGGGAAGAGGAAGTCTCATGAGTCGTACTTATCCTCCCGTGTCCTTGCTCGGCGCGCCGACCGACGTCGGCGCCGGTCATCGCGGCGCGCGCCTCGGACCGGAAGCGCTGCGCATCGCCGGTCTCGGCGAAGCCTTGAGCGCGCGCGGCGTCGACGTGGTCGATCGCGGCAACCTCGACGGCCCGCGCAATCCCTGGCAGAAGCCGGTCGAGGGCTATCGCCACCTGCCCGAAGTGGTGGCCTGGAACCGCCTGGTGATGGACGCGGTCGGCGCGGAATTGCGCGAAGGCCGCATGCCGATCCTGCTCGGCGGCGATCACTGCCTCGGCCTGGGCTCGATCACCGCGGTCGCGCGGCATTGCCGCGAAACCGGCAAGCAACTGCGCGTGCTGTGGCTCGATGCGCATGCCGACTTCAACACCAGCCAGGTCACCCCGTCGGGCAACATACACGGCATGCCGGTGTCGTGCCTGTGCGGGCTCGGCCCGGAAGCCTTGACCCATCTCGGCGGTTCGGCCCCGGCGATGCGCGCCGACGAGATCCGCCAGATCGGCATCCGTTCGGTCGACCGCGGCGAGAAGCAGTTGATCCAGCAGCACGGGCTCGACGTCTACGACATGCGCTACATCGACGAGATCGGCATGCGGCGGGTCATGGAGGAGGCGCTCGAAGGCGTCGACGAGAACACCCATCTGCACGTCAGTTTCGACGTCGACTTCCTCGACCCGAGCATCGCGCCGGGAGTCGGCACCACCGTGCCGGGCGGCCCCAATTATCGCGAAGCGCAATTGGTCATGGAGATGATCGCCGACAGCGGGCGGCTGGCCTCGCTCGACATCGTCGAACTCAATCCGATCCTCGACAAGCGCAATCGCACCGCCAAGCTCGCGGTCGACCTGGTCGAAAGCCTGTTCGGAAAATCGACCCTGATGCGCGAATGAGCGCGGTCGCCGCCGCGGCGATGAATCGCCGCTGACGGCGGCTCGGCGGACTCGCCTCGCGATGGCCGGTTCCCCGTGGGCTCCGGGCCGGCGCTGCACACCGGCTTCACATTGGCTCGCGTTTCATGCGGACAGGACGCGACAGCGTGCGCGGCCCGATCTGGTATCCGTAACCGACCAAGGAGTTCTTATGAAGCGTTTGACTGCCCTGTTGCTGCTGGCCCTGTTCTCGATGGGCACCCTGACCGCTTGCAACACCGTGGCCGGTGCCGGCAAGGACGTTCAGAAGGCCGGCGAAAAGGTCGAGCAGACGGCCGAAGACGTCCGCGACGGCAACTAAGCCGTTACGGTCCGCCGAATCTGCGAAAAGGCCGGAGCGATCCGGCCTTTTCTGCGTCTGGGCGTTGGCTGTCCTACGAAGGCAGAGCGGCGCATGCATCCCCGCGGCGCGCCGATCATCGCGCTGGATCGCCGTTCTGCACAGTTGTGGCCGAAGCGCGAACCCGCGCACAAAAACGCAATGAAGCATTCATGCGCGTTCACCGAAATCAAGCCGCAGCTAACGCAATCGTGACCCGGCCGGAACGTCGTCGTTGCGAAACTGTCTCGGCGATACGGCAAGCCAACGACGCGCTGGACAGTCATCTCGAACGACTACTTCCGAATGACTGCACCGCATGCGCGTCGCGCCGGATCCGACTTCCCCCAACGAAGGAGTGTCATCGATGAACAAAGACATCATTGCCGGCAAGTGGACCCAGATCAAGGGCAAGGCCCAGGCCAAGTGGGGCGATCTGACCGACGACGTATTCGATGTCGCCGAAGGCAATTCGGAATACCTCGCAGGCAAGTTGCAGGAACGCTACGGTTGGGAACGCGACCGCGCCGAGAAGGAAGTGAGGGAGTTCGGCAAGACGCTGAACTGAGCGAAGCCCTGATGCTGTCCTGATGCGCTCGCGGATCGGCTCTCCAACGATCCAGGCAGGCGTGAACGAAACAGGCTAGAACGAAGCGAGCTTGAACCGGGTGCCGCCGTCGCGCGAGAAAACGCGCAAGACGCGCTCGGGGACAGAAGGGGAAGCGGGCCGGATTCGTCCGGCCCGTTTTTCGTTGCGCCACGTATCGCCTGGCCGAGCGGTCGCAGCATCGCGGCGCTGGGTCTTTTACGGCTCGCGCGTCACCAACCGCGCGGCGGCGGGTCGGCGACGAAGCCGTTCGGGAACGCGCGCGGCTCGTTATCGCGATACGGCGCGCGATAGCGCGGCACGATGCCGCGTGCGACCAGATTGCGGTAATCGTCGTAGCGGAACTGGATGACCTGGGCCGGCGAACGCGACGCGCGGACGAAGTCGGTCTGCGAGACCGGCGACCACTCCCGCGCGCCATGACCGGTGCCGATGGACTGCGCCGCGGTACTGTCGGCGGCGGCTTCGCGCGCTTTGCCTGCACTGGCGGCCGGCGCGGCCGCGCCGTTGGAGGCGCGGCGCTCGGCCTCGGCCATGCCCTGGCCGCGGCCGTACGGCGGCGACGCCGGGTAGGGATAGGGATACGGACGCGGCGGTTCGCGATACACCGGACGTTCCTCGAACACCGCCACGCCGATCACGCCGACGTTGTCGGGGCGTCCGGTGCGCGCGGCGTAACTGTCGGGCAGATCGGTGAAGACGAACTGGGCGACATCGTCGAGCGATTTGCGCCAGCCGTTGATCTCGGTCGATTGCCAGGCATCGAGCACGTAGCCGGCCTGCGAGGGGCTGGCGGTCTGGCCGCTGACCGCATTGACGCCGTCGACCGACAATACGACCAGCACTCGTTGGCCGGTGGTATTGGTCAGGCGCACCGAATAGCGGTGTCCGGGCGTGCCGGCGATCCACTGCTGGCCGCGGTGCGGATAGGTCGGCAGCCAATCGCCGCTGTCGCGGTCGATCACCGCGAGGTCGACCAACGGGCGGCCGAAGGCCGGGGTGCAGGCGGTGGCGGTCAACACGGCACCGGCGAGCAGGGCGAAGGTGCGGAACATGGCGGTGTCTCCTGGGTGGTCGAGCATGCAAACGCACCTGTTCCCGGAACGGGGTTGCGGCGGCCCGGTCTGGTCGGCCGCGGCGCTCAGCCGGCGCTCAGCCGCCGGCCCGGGATGCCCGCCCCTGCTGCGCGCTTGAGGCCCCGCGGACGAGGCGGAGGCCGCCGGGCAGCGGGTACACTGGCCGGCCACGTTCCACCCACGATCCGCAATGACCCAGACCCGCATCCTGACCGGCATCACCACCTCCGGCACCCCGCATCTCGGCAACTACGTCGGCGCGATCCGCCCGGCGATCGCCGCGAGCCTGGCCCCGGACGTGGAAAGCTTCTATTTCCTCGCCGACCTGCACGCCTTGATCAAGGTGCAGGAGCCCGAGCGCGTGCAGCGCTCGACCCTGGAGATCGCGGCGGCATGGCTGGCCTGCGGGCTCGATCCGTCCAAGGTCTGGTTTTATCGCCAGAGCGAGATCGTCGAGATTCCGGAACTGTCCTGGTTTCTGACCTGCGTCGCCGGCAAGGGCATGCTCAACCGCGCCCACGCCTACAAGGCCGCGGTCGACAAGAACCGCGCCGAAGGCGAGGACGACGATGCCGCGATCACCGCCGGCCTTTTCATGTACCCGGTGCTGATGTCGGCCGACATCCTGGCGTTCAACGCCAACCAGGTGCCGGTCGGCCGCGACCAGATCCAGCACATCGAGATGGCGCGCGACGTCGGCCAGCGTTTCAACCATCTCTACGGCGAGCATTTCGTCCTGCCCGAGGCATTGATCGAGGAAAGCGTGGCGACCTTGCCGGGCCTGGACGGCCGCAAGATGAGCAAGAGCTACGACAACACCATTCCCTTGTTCGCGCCGCGCGACACGCTGAAGAAACTGATCTATTCGATCGTCACCGACTCGCGCGCGCCGGGCGAACCGAAGGACACCGAGGGCTCGGCCCTGTTCCAGATCTACCAGGCTTTCGCCAGCGTCGAGGAAACGCAGGCGATGCGCCGCGCCTTCGCCGAGGGCATCGGCTGGGGCGAGGCCAAGCAAGCCCTGTTCGAACGCATCGACGGCGAGGTCGCGCCGTTGCGCGAGAAGTACGAGACGCTGATGGCGCGCCCGCAGGACATCGAAGCGATCCTGGTCGACGGCGCCCGCCGCGTGCGCGCGCAGCACGTCAGCCCGCGCATGAAGGCGCTGCGCGAAGCGGTCGGCCTGCGCGATCTGTCGCAGGCCTCGGTCAAGGCGGCGGCCAAGGCCGAGAGCAAGGCGAGCCTGCCGGTGTTCAAGCAGTACCGCGAAGCCGACGGACAGTTCTATTTCAAGCTCGCCGACGGCGACGAGGTGCTGCTGCAAAGTCGCGGCTTCGCTTCGCCGAAAGAGGCCGGGCAGCTGATCGCCGCGCTCAAGGCCGGCAAGAGCGACGTCGCGGCTTTGCTCGCCGCGGCCGATGCCGTCGACGACGCCCGCCGCGAGGCCGTGGCCGCGGCGCTTAGCGCGATCGTGCAAGCCGAAGCCGAGGCGCAGGCGGCGAAGGACAGCGCGACGTCGTGAGCCGGTTCGTCGAACTCAACCTGGCGCTGATCCTGTTCCTGCCCTGGTTCGCGATTCTCGGCGCGCTGTTCTGGCTGTACCCGCGGCAGCCGCGCAACGCCGCGCGGCGTTTGTTCGATGCGGTGTCCCTGGCCGCGTCGGTATGCGCCTTCGTGCTGGCGATCCGCTGGGCGCACCGCTATGCCGGCGACGCCTATGGCGCGATGTGGCCGCAGATCTTCGCGACCTCGCTCGGCTACGGGGTGTTCCTGGCGACCTTGGCCATCGCCGGCGTGGTGCGCTGGCGATGGCTGCGTCGCTGGACCGACATGCTCGATTGAGCGGGCGATAGGCGGCCGGCGAAACCTCGCGCTCGACGACCGCGAACGGGCCGGCGCCTGCGACCAAAGCCGCATGTCGCCGCGGCGACCAGCGCATAGACTGGGGCGGTCTCCGCCGCGCAGCGCCGTCATGAGCGAATCCCTGGGCATCGTCACCATCGACACCGGTTTTCAGCGGCCGATCTTCGATGCCGCGTATCTGGTGGTCGACAGCGGCCGCGGCGCGTTCATCGACTGCGGCACCCAGCATTCGATCCCTGCGCTGCTCGCGGCGCTGCCGCCGCAAGGCCTGACCCCGGCCGACGTCGACTGGCTGATCCTGACCCACGTCCATCTCGATCACGCCGGCGGCGCCGGTGCGCTGATGCGGCAGTTGCCGAATGCGCGGCTGGTGGTGCATCCGCGCGGCGCGCCGCACATGATCGATCCGGCGCGCCTGGTCGCCGGCGCCACCGCGGTCTACGGCGAGGCGGAAATGGCCCGCAGCTACGGCGAGATCGCGCCGGTGGCGGCCGAACGCGTGGTGATCGCCCGCGACGGCCACATCGTCGAGCTGGGCGGACGGCCCTTGTTGTGCGTCGACACGCCCGGGCATGCGCGCCATCACCTGTGCGTGTGGGACGCGCGCAGCCGCAGTTGGTTCACCGGCGACACCTTCGGTCTGTCGTATCGCGAGTTCGATTCGGCGCGCGGTCCCTTCGTCATTCCGACCAGCTCGCCGGTGCAGTTCGAACCCGAGCCGCTCAAGGCCTCGATCCGCCTGCTGCTGGCCAGCGATCCCGAGGCGATGTACCTGACCCATTACGGCCGCGTCGGCGACGTGCAGCGGCTCGGCGCCGAGCTGATCGAGCAGATCGATGCGATGGTGCGGATCGGCCGCGACGCGCAGGCCGCCGGGGGCGATCGCCATGCGCGCATGAAGGCCGCGCTCGAGGCGCTGTACACCGAGCGCGCGCGGGCCCACGGCAGCCCGCTCAGCGAGGCGCAAGTCCATGCCAGTCTGGCGGTCGACATCGAGCTCAACGCCCAGGGCCTGGGCGTGTGGCTGGATCGCCAAGGTTAGCGGGCGTCTCGGCGATGGCGGCGACGGGCTGAACCGCAGATGCCGGAAAACGTGAGTCCGATCGGGCCGTTCACGGGCGTTGAATCGGCGCTGGGGTAGCGTCCAGGGCTGGAAAACTACGCCCCGACCTGCCGATGTCCGTCGTGCCGTTGCGCCCGCAACCGATGCCGACCGAGCCCGGAGACGAATCCGGCCGTCAACTCGCGCTCGCCGGCTACGGCCTGCTCGACAGCGTGCCCGAGAGCGCTTACGACGACCTGGTCCGGCTCGCGGCGACCCTATGCCAGACGCCGGCCGCGGCGATCGCCCTCGTCGACAACGGTCGGGTCTGGTTCAAGGCGCGGGTCGGGCTGAAGGCGGCGGAGCGGCCGCGCTCGGACTCGATCTGCCACCGCCTGATCGCCAATGCGCTGCCGGACCAGGTGCTCGTGGTCGAGGACCTCGCCGACGATCCGCGCTTCGCCGGGCTCGGCCTGAAACTCGACGAGCGCCCGCTGCGCTTCTATGCGGGCGCGCCGCTGCTGAGCCCCGACGGTTACGCGCTCGGCACCTTGTGCGTGATGGACGCCGTGCCGCGCGAATTGCGCAACGCGCAGCGCGAAGGCCTGGCGGCGATCGCGCGCCAGGTCCAGCATCTGTTCGAACTGCGCCGCTATGCGATCGAGCAACGTCGGCTGTTGTCCGAACGCGAGGCCTTCGCCCAACAGCTCGAACAGGCCCAGGCCGACCTGCAACGGCGCCACGACCTGCTCCAGCACAGCGCCAGCCACGACCCGCTGACCGGCCTGCTCAACCGCACCGCGCTGGCGCAGTTGCTCGGCAGCGAAGACTCGATGGACCGCCTGCGCCGCGCCGCCTACACCTTGATGTTGATCGACGTCGACCACTTCAAGATGGTCAACGACCGGCACGGCCATCTGCTGGGCGACCGCGCCCTGCGCGCGGTGGCCGACGCGGTCGCCGGCTCGATCCGCGAAGGCGATGTCGCGGTGCGTTTCGGCGGCGAGGAGTTCCTGGTGGTGCTGCCGGGCACGCACCTGGCGACGGCGGCGGAAGTCGGCGAACGCATCCGCCAGCGCATCGCGCGTTCGTCGCTGCCGTTTCCGTTGACCGTGTCGATCGGCGTCGCCGGCGGCGAGCCCGAGCGCGACCGCCCCGAGCAGGTGTTCGACCGCGCCGACCAGGCGCTGTACCGGGCCAAGGCCAGCGGTCGCGACCGGCTCGTCGTCGACGACAGCTGAGCGCCGTCAGTCCCAGACGTTCGGCGGCGCACCGCGTTCGGGATGTTTCATGCGCACGATGCAGAAGCGGTGGCCGGTCGGCGCTTCCATCACCCACCAGCGCTTGACGAAGGCCACCCGCCTGGCGCCGAGCGCTTCCAGGCGTGCGGCTTCGGCGTCGAGGTCGTCGCTCTCGATGTCCAGGTGCACGCGCGAGGGATGGGCGACTTTCTGCACTTCGATCTGCAGGGCGGCGGGACCGTCGGCGAGCGAGGCGTATTCGGCGTCGCCGTCGTCGTAGGTTTCGCTGCGGGCCAGGCCGAGCGCACCGCTCCAGAAATTCGCGGCGGCGTCGAGGTCGCCGGTTTCGCAATCGATGATGAATCCGGCCAGGCGGCTGCGATGGGCCATGGCAATGCTCCGTGGGAAGGACCGCGGTGCAGATTGCCGCGCCGAGCGCGGACGGGAAAGTGCCGGCCCGGCGATGCGGCGCGGTACTCGTCACATCGCCGTATCGCCACGCCGCGTTGGCGCAGCGTTCCGGCATCGCGATTCAGTGCAGCGGCAAACTCCGGCCCGTAGCGTCGGCGCGGGCGAGCGCGTCGCGGTACAGCGCGTACTCGTCTCGATCGAGGGCGAAGTTCTGCAGGGCGAACGCCGCCGCGCGGCGCAGGTCGGCGTCGGCTCCGGCGTCGCCGGCAATGTCGAGCAAGGCGATCTTGAGGCGTTCGGAACGCGCGCCGGAGGCTTCGATGCCGGCGATCGCGGCGCGGCGCACGGCGAGGTCCGGATCGAGCAGGGCCGGTTCGAGGATCGCGGCGCCGTCGCCTTGTTTGTCCCAGCGCGCCGACTGCAGTACGGCGCTGGCGCGCACCTCGGCGTCGGCGTGGCCGCGCAGCGCGGCGAGGCGTTCCAGCAGCGGCGCGGCGTCTTCGCTCGCGACGACCGCCGGCGCGAGCATGTCGATGCTTTCCTTCAACAGCACTGGATCGCGCTCCTCGCGCAGCTGACGGGCCAAGGTGTCGCGCACTTCGGCGCGGTCGAGCGGAAACGCCTTGAGCAGGGCCAGGCCGTTGCGCCGCATCTGCGGGTCGGGGTTGCCGGCGAGTTGCCGGCCGAACTGCAGCACTTCCTCGTTGGCCACGCCCTGGAGAATCGCGAGCAGGGCGCCGCGCCGGTCGAGATCGGTCTCGAAGCTGTAGCGGCGCAGCAGTTCGCGCAAATGGCCCGGGTCCTGCGCGGCGCGGCGGACGTCGCGGTCGAGGTCCTCGGCGCCGCGCCCGCGCGGGCCGCCGCCGGCCAGGGCGTCGGCCAGGGCCGAGTGCTGCGTCCGGGACGGCGTGCCCGCCGAGGCGGGCACGGCCGTGGCGTGCTCGCCTCGGTGGGGCGCCGCAGGCGCCATCCACGAGCGGGTGATCGCCGCGCCGAGCAGGCCGCCGATCAAGGCGGAGCTCAGCAACGCGAGGCCTAGCCGGGCGTGGCTCATGGTTGCGAAGGCTCGGCGTAGGTCATCGGCGTCCTCGATGCGGTGCCGACGGGGCGGCGGCGGTCCCGCCGCCGCCCCGTCGGGTTTGTTTACCGGGTCATCAACAATCCGGAGCGACGCGGCCGTCGGAACCGGTGTAGGTGTAGGCATCCGGAATATAACGGTTGCTGCCGACGGCGCCGATGTTGTTCCACAGATTGCTGGTGCCGTAGGTGCCGCTGACCGATTCGCCGGTCTTCTGGCAACGGATGGTCACGCTGGCGCCGTTGGCGAGCGAGCCGACGATGCTGTAGGCGGTGCCCGGGCCCGAGCGCACGTTGAGCGGCGAGCCGCTGGTCCTGACCGTGCCGGTGGCGCCGCCGGCGCTGCAGCTGTTGCGGCTCTTGTAGGCCACTTCGTACTGGTCGTAGACGATGGTCGCGCCGTTCCAGACGATCTTCTGGTCGTCGCCGTTGAGGCGCTGTTCGTAGTGCAGGTGGGCGGAGATGCTGTTGCCGGGGCGGGTGGTCTTGCCGAGCGTGCCGATCTTCTGCCCCTGCGACACGCGGGCGCCGTTGCCGACCGAGATGGCGTTGAGATGGGCGTAATAAGTCTGCCAGCCGCCGCCGTGATCGATCACCACCAGGCGGCCGTAGCCGGTGCCGGGGTGCGGGTCGTAGGTGCGCGCGGTGCCGGCGGCCGAGGCGACCACGGTCGAGCCGAGGTCGGCGTCGCTGAGCGGGCGCGGCTTGTGATTGAGATCGACGGCATAGCGCAGGCCGTGGCCGGGGTAGGTGTCGCCGTACCAGGTCTGGCCGCAGGGGAAGGGCATCTGGAAGGCCGGCCGGGCGGCGTGGGCGGCCGGCGCGATCAGGCCGAAGGCCGCGACTGAAATGCACGACAGGACCGTGCGCAGGAAACGCTTCATGCTGGAACCTCTCGACTGACGATGAGGGCGAAGGGCCGGCCGCGGCGCCGGCAGGCGCCCGATGCCGGGATTGCGGGCCGACGCTAGCGCGATTCCTGGATAATTGATTTAGGGAATTATTTATTCCTAAACGCAATCGTAGCGGCGAGCGTGATGCCCATCGCGATTGCGGAATGCCGGTTTGGCCGAGCCCGGGAAGACGGCGGGCAGGCAGCAGCGACCGCGCCGTGGCGTCGCGGGAAAAGTCGGGGTTGAGTTCAGCGGACCCGAGCGGGTCAGGCGAGTGTTTCGCTCGCCGCATCGGCGAGGGCATTCGGGAGCGCGGCCGGCGAAGCAAGTCCGCGCGCGGCGCGCTGTCGGCACCGCGGAGGGCCGAAGGGTTTAGACATCCGAACCGCTCCCGCGCGATGCGGGAGCGGTGTCTTTCGGCTGGATCAGTTCGGACGCGCGAGGTCGTCGATCATCGCCTTGAGGAAGCGCGCGGCTTCGCCCCCGGTGCAAGCGCGGTGATCGAAGGTCAGCGACAGCGGAATCACCTTGTGCGATTCGAAGCCGCCCATCACCGGGGTCATCTGGTGGCGGCCCTTGCCGGCGGCGACGATCGCCACCGTCGGCGGCACCACCACCGGCGTGGCGTAACGGCCTGCGAACATGCCGAAGTTCGACAGCGAGATCGTGTAGCCGCTGAGTTCCGAGGCCGGAATGCTGCGGTCTTCGACCTGCGAGCGCAGACGGTTGATCGCCTCGCGCACGCCGCGCGAATCGAGCACGTCGGCATTGCGCAGCGCCGGCACGAACAGGCCGTCGTCGGTATCGACGGCGATGCCGATGTCGACCTGCGGATGCAGGGTGCGGGTGAGCTTGTCGCCGTCGAACCAGGCGTTGAGCGCGGGCACGGTCTTGCAGGCGACGACGATCGCGCGCACCAGGCGGCCGGTGATGTCGTTGCCGGGCTGCCAGGCGTTGATGTCGGCGTCGTCGGCGAGCGTCGTGGGCACGACCTTGCTGTGCGCGTCGGCCATCACGCGGGCCATGTTGCGGCGCACGCCCTTGAGTTGCTCCGGCTGGCCGGTCGCGGCGACGCCCGGCGGCTGGGTGCGCATCGGCCGGCCCGAAGCCGACAGGGTGCTGCGTGCCGGTGCGGCGGCCGGCGCCGGCGCCGCGGCCGGCGCGGGAGCGCGGTCGGCCGTGCGCTGCACCGGCGCTGCGCCGGCCTGGGCGGTGCCGTCGGCGGCGGCGCGCTTGACGTCGTCCATGGTGACCACGCCGTCGGCGCCGGTGGCGCGGACCCGGCCCAGGTCGACGCCGAGCTTGCGCGCGAGTGCGCGTACCGCCGGCATCGCCTTGACTCCGCCGACCGCGACCGCCTGTTCGCTGCGCACCGCGTCGGAGGACTGCATCGCACCGACGACGGTGCCGCTGTCGGCGCGTTCGGCGCCGCCGGCGGCTTCGGCAGGCTTGGCCGCGGGTTCGGCGGATACCGCAGGCGCCTGCGGCGCCGGCGCATGGCCGCCGCCGTGGTGGTGGCCGGTGTCCTGGCCGTCGGCGCGCTGCGGCAGGTTCGGGTCGATCTCGAACTCGGCCAGCATGGTGCCGGTGACGATCACATCGCCTGCGGCGCCGGCGAGCTTGAGCACCTTGCCCGACACGGGCGAGGGCACTTCGACCACGGCCTTGGCGGTTTCCATCGACACCAGGGTGTCGTCGAGACGGACGGTGTCGCCGACCTTGACCGACCATTCGACGATGGTCGCGTCGGGCAGGCCTTCGCCGAGGTCGGGGAGCAGGAAGGTCTTGGTATCGCTCATGACTCGTTCTCTGAGAGGGTGATGAACGAAGGCGCGCGCTCGGCCTTCGTCTTGCATGCTGCGCATCGCCGGTCGGCGACCGGCCGATGCGTTGGCGGTAGTCCGTCGGTTCGAAGCGCGCGCGTCAGCCGTTGGCCATCGCGCGCTTGGCCGCGGCGACGATCTTGTCGACGCTCGGCAGGTACTTCATTTCCAGGCGGAACAGCGGGATGTGGGTGTCGTAGCCGGTGACGCGTTCGACCGGCGCGAGCAGGTCGTACATCGACTCCTCGGCCAGGCGCGCGGCGATTTCGGCGCCGAAACCGGCGGTCTTGGGCGCCTCGTGCACGATCACGCAGCGGCCGGTCTTGCCGACCGATTCGGCGATGGTGGCGAAGTCCAGCGGCTTGAGCGTGGCGACGTCGATGACTTCGGCGCTGATGCCTTCGCCGGCGAGCTTGTCGGCCGCCTCCAGCGCTTCCTTGACCTGCGCGCCCCAGGTCACCAGGGTGATGTCGGTGCCGTCGCGCAGCACGTAGCACACGTCCAGCGGCAGGGCTTCGCCGTCGTCGGCGACGACTTCCTTGTACTGGCGGTAGATGCGCTTGGGCTCGTAGAAGATCACCGGGTCCGGATCGCGGATTGCAGCGAGCAGCAAGCCGTAGGCGCGTGCCGGCGACGAGGGCAGCACCACGCGCAGGCCCGGCACGTTGGTGAACAGCGCTTCGTTGGCTTCGCTGTGGTGCTCCGGCGCGCGGATGCCGCCGCCCCACGGCACGCGCAGCACCATCGGGCAGGTCAGGCGGCCGCGGGTGCGGTGACGGAAGCGCGCGGCGTGGCAGATGATGTGGTCGAGCATCGGATAGACGAAACCGTCGAACTGCGCTTCGGCGACCGGCTTCATGCCCTGCGCGGCCAGGCCGACGGTGAGCCCGGCGATGGTGGTTTCGTCGAGCGGCGTATCCAGCACGCGTTCCGGGCCGAACACCTGCTGCAGGCCGGCGGTGGCGCGGAACACGCCGCCGTTGACGCCGACGTCTTCGCCGAGCACCAGCACGCTGTCGTCGTGGCGCATCTCATAGGCGAGCGCCTGAGTGATCGCTTCGATCAGGGTGATCGCGGCGGGCGTGGCGACCGGCTGGGCGGTATCGACGGTGGTCTTGGTGGCGACGTTCATCGGCGGCCCTCCAGAGCGAGCACGGCGGCGCGTTGGGCGAGCAAATCCGCCGGCATGTCGGCGTAGAGGTAATCGAACATGGCTTCGACCGGTTGCACCGGAGTTTCCAGATAAGCGTTGATCTCGACGTCGACCTTCTTGCCGCATTCCTCGGCCCAGGCCTTCTCGAGTTCTTCGTTCCACACGCCCTGCGCGGTCAGGTAGGCGCGCAGGCGCGGCATCGGGTCGCGCGTCCAGGCGTCCTTGACCTCGGCCTCGTCGCGGTAGCGGCGCGCGTCGTCGGCGGTGGTGTGGTCGTGCAGGCGATAGGTCATGAACTCGATCACGCTGCCGCCCTGGCCGCTGCGGGCGAGTTCGGCGGCGCGGCGCATGCCTTCGAGCACCGCGATCAGGTCGTTGCCGTCGACCTGCAGGCAGTGCAGGCCGCCGGCCAGGCCCTTCTGAGCCAGGGTCTTGGCGCCGGTCTGGGCCGAGCGTGGCACCGAGATCGCCCAGCCGTTGTTGATCACGCACAGGATCAACGGCAATTGATAAGCGCCGGCCGAATTGAGCGCGGCGTAGAAGTCGGTCTTCGACGAACCGCCGTCGCCGCAGCAGGCGACCGCGAGGTTGTTCTCCTTGCGCAGCTTGAACGCGAGCGCGGCGCCGGCGGCGTGCAGGCACTGGGTCGAGATCGGTACCGACCAGGCGAAGTCCTTGCGCGGACCGGCGAAGTCGTTGCCGCGCTCGTCGCCGCCCCAGTACATCAGCACTTCACGCGGCTGCACGCCGCGCATGAACTGCGCGCCGTACTCGCGGTAGCTCGGTGCGAACACGTCGTCGGGACGCATCGAGGCGCCGATGCCGACATGGGTGGCTTCGTGGCCGAGGCAGGCGGCGTAGGTGCCGAGCTTGCCGGTGCGCTGCAGGGCGATGGCCTTGGTGTCGAACGTGCGCACGAACAGCATTTGCTTGAACAGCGGCAGCAGCGTGTTGGCGTCCTTGAACGCGGCCGGAATCTCGGCGACGGGTCGACCGTCTGCGCCGAGGTATTGGAGGTATTCGATTTCGAACGTCGCGGCGACGGTCATCGGGGGAAGGTCCTCACAGAAAAGGGATGAGGTCCGAATCATTCCGGTCCCGGATCCAGTGCCGGGCGCGCTGGTCAGCTTCAGACTGGCTGGGTCCGGATTCTCCGTGCGAACGAGGGGATTCCGGGCCGGGCTAAAGCCGCGGCGCCCGGCGGGCCGGGCGCTGCGTCATGGCGCGGATGATACCGAAACGCTTGTTAAGCGCCGTTGCGCGCTGCGACATGCAATGCGAGGCGAAACCGGCTAGGCGTCGCACTCGCGGTGTGCGGCGCGCGGGCCAGGCGTGCGGCTCGCCGTCGCGGTTCGCGCGGCCGGCCGGCGTGTTTTCCGTTGTCGGCTGCGCACTTGCGTGCTGGTTCATGCTCGCGGCCGGGCGTTCGGCGAAGCGCCGGACGCGCAGTTTCCAGCGAGTTGCGCAAACGCAACATCGGCCGGGAGCCGACGCATGCCGCGATGGCGTTCACGGGTTTGTGCGCCGGCCGGCGCACGAGACGGCGCAGTACGGAGTGTCCGGCGCGCGCGCAGCGGTTTGCGCAGAAGCCCATTCCGGCAAAGCTGTCGGGCTCGCGCGCGCCTGCGCATGGCGTGTTTGCGATCGACCCAGGCGCAACGCGCACTCGAACGCCGGGCAAAAAAAAACGCGGCCGAAGCCGCGCTTTGGTTCTAACGGTCGAATCGCGCCGGGCGGCGTGGCGCCGCCCGCGAACTTACCACCACCACGGTCCGGCGAGCTGGACGTGGTGCAGGGCGAAGTCGTTAAACGGATTCGGATCTTCCACCGCCGATGCGGCGAAGCCGAGCAGGGTCAGGCTGCGATCCCACAGGCGCGGACGCGGTGCGACGACGACGAAGTCGAAACGCTGTTCGCTGCGCGCCGCCAGGCGGGCGCCCTCGCAGGTCGCTTCGAAGCCGTTGCCGTGCGCGGCGACGGTGCAGGTCCAGCCGGTCGGCGCGGCGATCGAGACATTGCCCGCCGGCGCATCGCCGTACAGGTTCAGGCTCGGCAGCACCGCGACGTCGCCGCCGCGGTTGCGCACGGTGACGGCGAACTGCCCGCTCTGGCCGCCACGCAGGGCGCGCGGACCGTCGACGTCGATGGCCAGGTCGGCGCGTGCGGTGACTTCGATGCTGACGCTGGCGCCGTCGTTGCCCGGCACCGGGTCCAGCGACTGCGACTGGGCGGCGACCGCCAGGGTGGTGGTCTTGCCGATCATCGCTTCGCTGGCGACGGCCGAGAGCGCGAACGTCGCGGCTTCGCCGTTGGCCATGCTGGTGCGGTTACAGGCGACGCTGGTCGAACCGTCGGCGACGGCCGGGGCATCGCAGCTCCAGCCGGCCGGGGCGACGACGCTCAAGGCCGGCAGTTCGGCGTTGATGGCGAAGCCGATGCCCGGGTAGTCGGCCTGTTCCGGACCGGCGTTGTTCAGCGAGGCGCTGAAGTTCACCGGCTGGCCGACGCGCACCGAGGCGGTCGAGGTCGACGCGGTCACCGCGAGATCCGCGCGGCGGCGGAAGTCGATGTAGGTGATGACCGGGTCGTGGTCGGACAGGCGCGACGGCGAATCGCCGAGGCTGCGGTTGATCTCCGGGAAGTCGGCGTTGATGCGCGCGTGATCCAGCTCGAGGCCGGTCGCCGCGGCGATCAGGGCCTGGTTGGCCAGGACCTGGTCGATGGTCTGCGCATTGCCGCCGAAGGTGTAGGAGTAACGCTGGTCCGGCGTGGCCAGTTCGCCGAGGTTGCTCAGGTTCGGCTCGACCAGGTCGGCGCCGTCGCCGGGCACCGCAGTCTGATCGTCCGGCGTCGGCGTGCCGGCGACGGTGTTGATCACGTCGACGAGGCCGTCGTTGAACTCGAACGCGTTGAAGTCGCCGAGGGTGACGATGCGTTCGCCCGGATTGGACAGCTGGCGCTGCTGGATGAACTCGGCGAGGAACACCGCCTGGGCCTGGCGCTTCATGCGCACGCGGTGGCCGGCATCGGTGTCGAGTTCGCTGTCGATCAGCGAGCGCTGGTGGACCAGGATCACGGTGATCGGGAAGCTGCGCCCGTCGCCGTTGTGCACCACCGCTTCGAGCACCAGCGGCGGACGGTCGTTGAGCAGGGCAGTGTTGCCGTCCGGCTGGGTCCAGGTCGCGGTCTTGCCGGCCTGGGTCACCGACAGCACTTCGACCCGGGCGGTGCCGGGGGCGATGTCGGCGGTCTTGATCAGGTAGCCGACATCGATGCCGCCGATGTCGTTGCCTTCCAGCAGGTAAGCCACGTACTTCGGATCGGCGAGGCCGGCGGTCACCGCGTCGGCGTTGACACGCGCGGCGATGTCCTGGGCGGCGGCGATGTTCTCCACCTCGACCAGGCCGAGGATGTCCGGACGCTGCAGGTAGGCGATGCCGAGCGAGATCTTGTTGAGACGGCGCGCATACGCGTCCGGCGTCAGCACCGGCTCGCCGATCGCCGGGTCGTTGGCGGCGTCGAAGAAGCGCTCGACGTTATAGGCCGCGACCGTGAACTCGCTCATCGCCGGCACGCGCGCCGCGGTCGGCTGGCGGTCCTGGGTGATGGTGGTGAGCGTGTTCGGATCGCGCAGGATGGTGTAACGGCGGAAACCGTAGTCGAGCGGACCGGTCAGGTCGGTCAGCACGGTGCCGCTGGACAGGTTGAACGCGCTGCCGCCGATCGCGTCGCTGTCGACGGTGATCAGTTCCGGATTGAAGTCCCAACGCGGGATCGGCGGAATGCTGCCGCCGCCCGGAGCGTTGTCGGGTGCCTGGATGCCCGGTTCGCGGAACGGACGCGCCACGCCGGTGACCACGACGTTGAAGATGCCGTTGCTGCTGCCGGTGGCGTTGGCTTCGTTCTTCGAGCCCTGGGTCGGCGATACCACGGTCGCGCTCGGGATGGTCACGCGCATGCCTTCCAGACGCTCGAGCTGGTCGAGGCCGCCGGACGGATCCGGGAAGGTCGGGCTCAGTGCGATCGGGGCGGGCAGGGTGTTCGGGCCGATCACCGGCGGCGCGGAGATCAACACTACCTGCGGGGCATTGCCGAGCTCGGTGAGCGGGGCCTGGCCGGGATCCGCGCCGGGCACGAACTCGATCACGCTGGCGTTGACGCGCACGGTGTTGCCGACGGCGGCGACGGCCGGCGGCGCGCTGCCGACGAACACGAACACGCCTTCGGAGGTGGCCGGATCGGCGTCGACCTGGCTGTCCGGCGTCTGCAGGAAGAAGCCGTTGCTCTTGCGGCCGGTGACGATGCCGCTGGTGTACACGCGCTGGCCGAGCAGCGGCGACTGCGCGCCATTGCCCTGGATGGCGTGGATCGGCGTCAGCTCGACTTCGTCGGTGACGATGGTCGCGAGCGCCTCGGCATCGCCGAGGTTGGCGCCGACCGGCGCACTGAGGCGGACGAAGAAGGTCTCGTCGTTCTCGTTGACGGTGTCGTCGATCACGTTGACGACGATCGTCGCCGAGCTCGCGCCCTGCGGAATCGTCAACGTGCCGGAGAGGGCCTCGTAATCGCTGCCGGCCACTGCGGTGCCGTCGGCGGTGGCATAGGACACGCTGACGCCGTTCGGGCCTGCCGCTTCCGACAGGCTCACGGTGAAGGCGAAGCCGGGCGCCGATTCCATCTGGCTGACGTCGGCGATGCCGACCACCGGCAGGTTGGCGCCTGCGCAGGAGAACGCGACGCTGGCGCGGTTGCGCGGCGCCGGTGCGGCGGTGTCGAAGTCGGCACCGTTGACGTTGCTGTCGGTGCAGCCCTTACCGGCGCGCACGGCGGCGAGGACGGCGCTGATCGTCGCGGTCGGCTGGCTGCCTTCGGCGCAGTTGGACGCGCTGCCGTAGCCGACGAAGTCGACGCTGCCGAGCGGGCAGCTGCCGCTCAATGCGGTGTTGTGGTTGACCAGCGCGACCTTGCCGGCGCCGGCCGCCATCGGGATCGTGCCGACCGTATCGGGCGCCGGCAGATCGATCGAGCCGCCGCTGCCGTCGGCCTGCTTGACCAGATAGTAGGCGCCGGGCGCAAGGCTGCCGCTGAGCGCGGTGCGCTGCCAGGTGGTGCCCGCGCTGGATGCGTACTGCACGCTCCAGCCGCTCAGATCGACAGCGGTGCTGCCGTTGTTGTGCAATTCGATGAAATCGCTTTTCAGCGTGGCGCCGGAATTGCCGCCGCCGCCGTAGACCTGGCTGATGACCACCTGTGCCTGCGCCGACCCGGCCGCCGCAAAGGCCAATACCGCCGCCAGCAGGCGGCCCCCGAACTTATCCATGTTGATCCCCATGTGAACGCCTGGATCCCCCCGGAAGCAGACGGAGGGGATTGTGCCTCAATGCTCACTTTTTGGCGTTGCAAGCGCATGACGGCCCGGAAAATCGCGAACCTCGTCGCATTCAGCCGGCAGGGTCGCCGCCCGGGACGGCCCGGGCGGCGCCGAAGCTCCCCGGCTCGCGCCGGGGGCGGGGTCGGCTCAGGGCTGCGGTGCGCCGCCCGGGGCGAGGATCCGCAGGGTGGTCCGGGCGGCGTTGTCGGCGGCGTCGGGATCGGCCGACGAGGACGTCACCGAAGCGGCGAGCTCGATCGTGCGCCCGGCCATCGAGGCGTCGGTCGGGGCGCGCAGATGGAACCACTGCGAGACATGGCCGGTGCTGTCGACCGATTCACCGGTGCAGGCGAGGCTGGTGTGATCGCCCTCGACCACCGGCGTCGCGCAGCGCCAGCCCGGCGCGACCGCGCTGACTTCGAGGTTCGGCCAGGCCCCGGACAGGGCCAGACCGAGGCCGACCTGGCGCGCCCAGTCCGGACCGGCGTTGTCGACCGATACCGACAATTCCAGCGGACGGCCGGCTTCGAGCGTGTCGCCACTCATCGGCCCGGCCCACACCGACAGATCGGCCTGAGTGCGCGGCACCAGCCGCAGGTGCAGCGGGTCGACGTCGCCGGCGCGGATCGGCGAGTCCTGCGCATCGCGCAGCACCGCCGGATAGCCGGCATTGGTGCGCAGGCGCTGGACCTCGATCCGGTCGGTGGCGCCGATCAGGCGCTCGTCGGCGAATGCGTGCTGCAGTTCCTCGCGGCTGCCTTCGTCGATCGAGGAATAGCGCTCCGATTCGGGGTCGGTCGCGGCGAGCCTGAGCAGGTCCGGGTCGAAACGGTCGACGCCGTCGCCGAGCACCATCGTGCTCACGCCTTCGGTCGGCCGGCCGGTCAGGGTGCCGATCGGGTCGACCAAGCCGTCGTTGAACGCATGCGCATCGAAGCGGCCGAGCAGCAACAGCGGCGGCGCCTCGGGATCGCTTTGCTGTTGTCGCACCCAGCCGGCGATGAACTCGGCTTGCAGATGGCGGCGATCGCGCTGGCGTTCGGCCTCCGGCGTGTCGGCCTCGGTGCCTGCCATCGGCGCCAGTTGCACCAGCAGCAAACGCTGGCGGAAACGGTGGCCGTCGATGGACTGGGCGATGGCATCGATGCTCAGCGGCGCTTGATCGAACAACAGCGGCGAAGGGCTGCCGCCAGTGTCCGGCAGCAGCGCATCGCGGCCGATCTGGGCGATGTGTTCGACGACCACTCGCGAACCCCAGCCGCCGACCTGCTCGCTGCGCGCGAGCAGGCCGAGGTGCGGCTTGAGCGGATCGACGTTCGGCAGAGCGATGGCGCGATATCGCGGATCGGCACTGCCCGACGCGATGGCGTCGCGATTGATGCGCTCGGCCAGGCGTTGCAGCAGGGCCTCGTTCTCGATGCCGGCGATCGCGACCAGGTCCGGCATCAGCAGGCTCTCGCGCAGGCTGCGCGAGAGTTTGCCGAGGCGGCGTTCCAGCGCCGGTAACGGCGTGGTCGGCTGAGCGGAGCCGGGCGGGCTGTACTCGTCGTAGAGATCGCCGAGGTCGTAGCTGACCACCGCGACCTGGCGCTGTTGCGGGTCGCCCGGTTCGATCCGCGGCGGCGCCGGCAGCGACGGGCGCACGATCAATTGCGCATCGTGCTGCAGGGCCACGGTGTAGCGCCCGCTGCGCTGATCGAGCGGGCCGATCACCCCGTCGATACGGGTGTCGATCGCGACATCGAGCGGCGCGTGGCCGTCGTCGTCGCTGTCGACGCCGACCACTTCCGGGTTGCCGTCCCAGCGCGGCAGCCAGTCCTGCGGCTGGCCGTGGAAGAACGGCCGATAGCGCGTGCCCGGCTCGCGCATCGGCGCCGCCTGAGCCAGCGGCTGATCGGGCGGGCCGAGCGCGACATGGAATCGGCCGTCGCTGCGGGTGCGGTCCTGCATCGCATCGAAGCTGCCGCCGGTCGGGCCGACCACGCGAACCTCCGGCAAACCCACCCGCATCCCTTCGAAGGCTTCGTAATCGGGCGCGCCGAACGGTTGCCACGGCAGCAACGGCGCCGGCGGCAGCGGCCGCGGCGAGTTCGTCAGCAAAGCGATCGCCGGCGAGCCTGCGATCGCGGTCATGCTGCCGCGCAAGGGGTGACTGCCGGTGTCGGACAATTCCGCCACCATGCCGGAAGCGCGCACGCGCAAACCGCGCCATTGCGGGTCGGGACGATGCCCGGTCTGCACGAACAGGCCCTGCGAGGTCTGCGGATCGCCATCGCTTTCGAACTCCTCGCTCTGCAGATAGAAACCGTCGTTGCTGAGCGCGGTGACGAGACCTTCGACCGAGACGAATTCGCCGCGCAGCGGCGAGACCGCCTCGCGGCCCTGCACGGCCGCGATCGGCACCAGCCGCAGATCGTCGTCGACGATGGTGGCCAAGCCTTCGAGGTTGGCGCTGCCGTCGTCGGCGATCGCGCCCGACAGTATCTGTGCCCTGATCCGGACCGTTTCGTCGCCTTCGAACCGGGTGTCGCCGCGCACGCCGAAGCTGACGTGGGTGCGGTCCTGGCCCGGGTCGATCACCGCTTCGTAGTCGAACGGCAGATAGTCCTCGTGGATCGTCGCCGAGCCGCCATCGGCCGAACTCAGTCGCACCCGCACGCCGCCGCTGCCGGCAGGACGGTCCAGACGCAGTTCGATCGGGAACGGCGCGACGTCGAAGTCGCCTTCGTTGACCGCGTTGCTGTGCAGCGACAGGCGCGGCGGCAGGGGTTGCGGATCGTCGTCGACGATGGTCGCCCGCAGGTTGAGGTAGTCGCCGTTGGCAGTGACCGCGCCGGAGTGGACCTTGACCTGAAGGACGACGGTTTCGTCGCCTTCGCTCAGCAGGTCGCCCTTGACCGGCAAGACGAAGGCGGTCTCGGTCTGGCCGGGGGCGATGGTGCCGTGCAGATCGATGGGCAGGTAGTCCTGGTCCGGCGTTGCGGTGCCCTGGCCGTTGCTGAAGGCGCTCCAGCTGACTCCGTCGGCGCCGGCGGGACGATCGAGCTTGAGCCGGAACACGAACGACGAGATGCCATCCTGCCCCTCGCCCTGTGTCACGTCGATCGCCGACAGCCGCGGCGGCGGGCCAGATGGGCAGACTCGTCTCGCCGAGGTGCGGGTGCGCGGAGTCGGCGCGCCGAGGGCGAAGTCGATCGAGTTGGCCTGCGTGTCGACGCAACCGCCGTCCCTGCGCAGTTGCGCTGTGACCGGGCCGCCTGCGGGCGCCGTCGCCGAGCCTTCGGCGCAGTCGATGCTGCCGTAACCGATGAAGTCCACCGAGCCGGTCGGGCAGGAGACGGCGATAGGGCTGGCGTGATTGACCAGCGCCAGCTTGCCGCTGAGGTGATTGAGCGAGACGTTGCCGGTGAGATCGTAGGCGCTCAGCGCGGTCGAGCCGGTCGAGACGCGCTGGCGGACCAGGAAATAGCCGCCGGGTGCGATGACGCCGGTCAATGGCGTGCGTTGCCAGGCATAGGCGCCGTTGAGCGGCGAGTAATGCAGGCTCCAGCCGCTCAGGTCGACCGCGGCGTTGCCGTTGTTGTGCAGTTCGACGAAGTCGGCGTTGTAGCGTGCGCCGCTCTGGCCGGCACCGCCGTATACCTGAGAAATGACCACCTGTGCCCCGGCTGCGCCGGACACGGCCAAAGCGATACCCGCCGCGTGGGCGCGGCTAGCGAGTCTGTGCATGGATTCCCCTGATGAATGCGCCTGCGGGACGTGCTGGGCAGGCCCGGTCATTATCCGTTTCGGGCGTCGCACACGTCGCGACTGGCGGGCGTAACTGACGGCCAGCGTTCCGAAAGCCGACCCAGGTGCGGGCGATGCGTTACGCTTTGCGCCCCTGCCGCGAGTGCCGCCGATGTCCGTCGAGAAGAACCAGCGCGAACTGGAAGCCGGTATCCATACCGACCTGTCCGGGCGCATCAGCTACGGCGGCTATCTGCAACTCGACCGGCTGCTGTCGGCCCAACGCGCGCTGTCGGAGCCGGCCCATCACGACGAGATGCTCTTCATCATCCAGCACCAGGTCTCGGAGCTGTGGATGAAGCTGATCATCCACGAGCTGAGCGCCGCGCTCGATCACCTGCGCCACGACCAGGTCTGGCAGTGCCAGAAGGTTCTCGCGCGCTGCAAGCAAGTGCTGCGCCAGCTGACCGAACAGTGGTCGGTGCTGGAGACCCTGACGCCGTCGGAATACATGGGCTTCCGCGAAACCCTGGGGCCGTCGTCGGGCTTCCAGTCGCTGCAGTACCGCAGCATCGAGTTCATGCTCGGCAACAAGAACGAAGCCATGCTGCGGGTGTTCGCCCACGACCCGCAGGGGCAGGTCGCGCTGGAGAAGGCGCTGTCGTCGCCGAGCCTGTACGACGAGTTCCTGATGTATCTGTCGCGCTTCGGCCACCCGATCCCGGCGATCCACCTCGAGCGCGACTGGCGCCTGCCGCACGTCAGCGACCCGGCGCTGCAGCCGGTGTTCGAGCGCATCTACGAAAACACCGACTTGTACTGGCGCGAGTACGCCCTGTGCGAGGACCTGGTCGACCTGGAAACCCAGTTCCAGTTGTGGCGCTTCCGCCACATGCGCACGGTCATGCGCATCATCGGCTTCAAGCGCGGCACCGGCGGTTCCAGCGGCGTGGGCTTCCTCAAGCAGGCGCTGGAACTGACCTTCTTCCCGGAACTGTTCGAGGTCCGCACCAGCATCGGCCCGTCGCAAGGCTACGGCGCCGGCGGCTGAGGCAGCGCGGCTCGATTTTCTGTAATTCTCGGGCAGGAGCGGCGCGAGCCGCGACCGCGCCGCCGCACGCGTCGACGCAAGATTGGTTGAACCACGGCGGGAGCTTGCGTAGGCGTGGGTGTAATTAGGCCCCATCGCCGTCCCGCCGCCCTTGGGTAGGAGCGGCGCAAGCCGCGCCCGCGAACCCACCAGGCCGCCTCACCGGGACCGGGTGCCCAGACACCGATCTCCCGGCATCCCGACGCCCCAGACCGCGGTAACCCCGCACCTCCAACCGCCGTATCGCGCAAAATTCTCCCCCGTTCAGCGCCCCCAAAGCGTGATTGTTGCGCCGCAACAACCGGCAATCCCGTCAATAAAGGTTTGACGGGACCGGTCAGTGCCGGTAAATCTCCCCGACCCGTGCCGTGGGCGTGGGATTTTCATTCAGTTTCGACACGACAGGGGACACCGCATGAGCGGAGCCGCGATACCGACCCAGGGCCAGGCGCCCATACCCGAGTTCAAGCAGATGCTGGGGCACCCCAAGCCCCTGTGGATGCTGTTCATGACGGAGTTCTGGGAGCGCTTCGCGTTCTACGGCATCCGCTGGGCGCTGGTGCTCTACATCGTGGCCCAGTTCTACAGCGGCGATGCGGTCGGCGAGGCGCCGGCCAACCGCGTCTACGGCGCCTATCTGGCGCTGGTCTACGCCGCGGCGATCTTCGGCGGCTACATCGCCGATCGGGTGCTCGGCTATCAACGCTCGATCCTGCTCGGTGCGGTGATCATGGCCTCGGGCCTGTTCCTGATCGCGATACCGAACGAGCAGATCTTCAAGCTGGGCCTGGCCACGATCGTGGTCGGCAACGGCTTGTTCAAGCCGAACATCTCGACCATGGTCGGCAAGCTCTACGGGGTGACCGACGGCCGCCGCGATTCGGGCTTCACCATCTTCTACATGGGCATCAACGCCGGCGCCTTCATCTCGCCGATCCTGACCGGCTGGCTGGCCGAGCAGGTGTTCGGCACCACCACGATCCCGGCCTACAAGGTCGTGTTCATGGCTTCCGGCGTCGGCATGCTGATCAGCCTGGTGTGGTTCTGGTTCGGCCGCCGTCAGCTCGAAGGCATCGGCCGTCCGCCGGAAGACAAGGCCGGCAAGCAGAAGGTGCTGTACGTGTTCCTCGGCGCGCTCGCCGCGATCCCGGTGGTCTACTTCCTGCTCGCCGTCGGCGCGACCACCCTGCAGTGGGTATTGCTGGCGATGTTCGTCGCGCTGTGCGGCCTGCTGTTGTTCGAAGGCTTCCGCGAGGGCTCGGTGCAACGCGACAAAGTCATCGCGATGCTGATCATCTTCACCTTCAACATCCTGTTCTGGATGTTCTTCGAGCAGGCCGGCAGCTCCTTCACCTTCCTCGCCGACAAGATCGTCGACCGCCAGTTCGACGGCGGCTTCGTGTTCCCGAACGCCTGGTTCCAGTCGGTCAACTCGCTGGCCATCATCACCCTGGCGCCGCTGATCGCCTGGATCTGGGTGGCGATGCGCAACGCCAATCCCTCGATCCCGCGCAAGTTCGGCCTGGGCCTGATCTTCAACGGCCTGGCCTTCCTGCTGCTGGTGGTCGTGCTGACTCCGCTGGTGATCCCGGCGTTCGGCATCGACAGCCTGCCGTCCTGGCTGAAGTGGGCGCCGTCGGTCTCGCCGGATTCGCCGTTCGCGGCCGCGCCGGGCAAGGTGCCGTTCTGGTCCTTGTTCATGGTCTACGTCATCCAGTCGATCGGCGAGCTGTGCCTGTCGCCGATCGGCCTGTCGATGGTGACCAAGCTGGCCCCGGTGCGCCTGGTCGGCTTCGGCATGGGCGGCTGGTTCCTGTCGACCGGCATCGGCAACAACCTGTCGGGTATCTTCGCCGGCGTGGTCAGCGGCGAGAAGGGCATGGACACCTCGACCGCGCTCACCGGCTACGGCTTCGGCTTCATCGTCCTGGTCGGCGCCGGCCTGCTGTTGTTCCTGGTCGCCCCGCTGGTGCAGAAGTTGATGCACGGGGTGAAGTGACCTCAAGCCGCGCTTTCGCGCGGCGGTGCGGCGAACGAAAAGACGACGGCTACGGCCGTCGTCTTTTTTTGTGGGTCGGGAGGGATGCTGTAGTTGCCGTTGCCGTTGCCGTTGCCGTGCGCCGCTACGCATTAGCGAAGGCAGTAGAAGACCCGGAGGGCGGCCTGCATGGATGCAGGCCGTTTTTCATCGGGACAAGGATGTCCCGTATGAAAAATCACCGCGTCGGCGTCGAACGTGCGGGCCCTTGATTCAAAACAAAGCATTTTTCTTTGGTTACCTTTCTTTTGTTGCTTTAGACAAAAGAAAGTAACCCGCCGCTCTAGTGGCGGAAGCTTTGGGTTTGATCTTGATCTTGATCTTGATCTTGATCTTTGATCTCGTTCGATGAGCGATGCGCCGCAAGACCGCCATAGCGATGTCGCGGCTTGCGCCGCTCCTACCCTGGCGAAAGCACGCCGCTTCGACGAATGGCGACGGCCTCGTTATCTTTGCGCGTTCCATGGTCGCGACTTACGTCGCTCCTACAGGGGACAGAGCCATAGCGACATGCTGATGCGGTAGCTCCCGGGTAGGAGCGACGCAAGTCGCGACCGCGCCATCTCCGGTCGCTGCGTCACCTGCCTTGAGGCGGTAAAGCAACATCAACAGCAGAGCTTCCGCCCCCTAAAGGGTGCGGGTAACTTTCTTTTGTCCAAAGCAACAAAAGAAAGTCACCAAAGAAAAGTGCTTTTCCTTGCAAGGGCACAAGCCCGCGCGATCGCAGCCGACGAGGGAGGCTCCAGACAGGCCATCCCTGGTCTGCTTGCGCACGCCCCGCATCCCTGCGGGCCGCCCTCCGGGTCTGCTTTTGACCGCAAAGCGGCCAAGCAAAGCCGCAAGGCAAAGCCGCAAAGCAAAGCGGATCAAAAATCACGGCAAAGGCAAAGGCAAAGGCAAAGGCGTCCTACGTGGACCAGACCCTATCGCGTCGTAGCCGCCATCTCCGCCTCGGCCTGCATCTCCAACTCGTCGAGACGGTCCAGCAACCGGAACAAGGCCTCGCGCTCGGCCGCCTCGATGCCGACCAGCAGGCGCTGCTCGAAGGCCAACGCCATCGGCGCGACCTCGTCGTAGATCTTGTAGCCGTCCAGCGACAGCTGCAGCACCGAGCGACGGCGGTCGTCGTCGTGGGTGTCGCGCTCCAGGCGGCCGGCCTCGATCAGGCGGGCGACGGCGCGGCTCACCGCGACCTTGTCCATCGCGGTGCGCTGGGCGACCTCGTTGGCCGACAAGCCGGGGTAGCGGCCCAGGACCGCCATGACCCGCCATTCGGTCACGCTGAGGGCGAAGCGCTCGGAATAGACCCGGGCGATCGCGCTGCTGACCCGGTTCGACAGCACCGAGAGGCGGTAGGGCAGGAAATGTTCCAGGTCCAGCTCGGCATGGCGCGGCCCGCCGGGCTTGACGGCCGGCGCGGTCGGGGCGCCGGCAATGGGGGACTCGGGGGCGGCATCGGGGTCGGATTGAGGTCGATTCATGTTGCACTGTGCCTTGCTTATGGTTTCATGTGAAACTATAACGACCCTTTCGACAAGGCCGTCCGCAGCGGACCCGGCCGCCACCTGAGAACAATGCCATGAATGCGCAGCCCAACCTCGGCATGCAGGTCACCACGTTCGAGAATCCGCTCGGCATCGACGGGTTCGAGTTCGTCGAGTTCGCCGCCCCGAACGGCCAGAGCGACCTGCTCCACGACTACTTCCGCAAGCTCGGCTTCAGCGCCGTGCTGCGCCACAAGTCGCGCCCGATCACCGTCTATCGCCAGGGCGGGGTGAACTTCCTCGTCAACGAGTCGCCCGACAGCTTCGCCGCGGCCTTCGCGCAAGCGCACGGCCCGTGCGCGGCGGGCTTCGCGATCCGCTTCAAGAAGCCGGCCGACGAGGTCTATAAGGCCGTGCTCGGCAACGGCGGCGAAGCGATCGGCGAGCGCGCCGACACCCGCGCGATCGACGCGCCAGTGGTCAAGGGCATCGGCGACTGCATGCTGTACCTGGTCGACCGTTACGGCGACCGCGGCACGGCCTATGAAGACTACGAGCCGATCCCGGGCGCCGACCAGCAGCCGACCGGGTTCGGCCTGACCTTCATCGACCACCTGACCCACAACCTCTACTTCGGCAACATGCAGAAGTGGTCGGACTACTACGAGCGCCTGTTCAACTTCCGCGAAATCCGCTACTTCGACATCAAGGGCGCCAAGACCGGCCTGGTGTCGAAGGCGATGACCGCGCCGGACGGCGTCGTGCGCATCCCGCTCAACGAGTCCAGCGACCCGAAGAGCCAGATCAACGAATACCTGGACGCCTACAAGGGCGAGGGCATCCAGCACATCGCCTGCTTCACCGACAACATCTACGAGACCGTCGAAGCGATGCGCGAGCAGGGCGTCGAGTTCCTCGATACCCCGGACACCTATTTCGAGGTGATCGACCAGCGCGTGCCCAACCACGGCGAGGACGTCGCCCGCCTGGCCAAGAACAAGATCCTGATCGACGCCGACCGCGAGACCCACCAGCGCAAGCTGCTGCAGATCTTCACCCAGAACGCGATCGGCCCGATCTTCTTCGAGATCATCCAGCGCAAGGGCAACGAAGGATTCGGCGAGGGCAACTTCCAGGCCCTGTTCGAGAGCATCGAACGCGACCAGATGAAGCGCGGCGTACTATAACGGTCGACCGAAACGGCCGGCCAAGGCGAAGGAATGCGCATGATCAGGGAACTCGTCGATCTGTTGACCTGCCGGGAACTCGAACCCGGGAAGCTGCGATCGCTGGCCGCCGAGATCGACGGCGCGGCCGAGGATCCCGATCTGGCCTGGATCGAGGATCCCTCGCCGGAGGAACTGATCCAGAACGCGCTGGTGTTGAAGCTGATGGATCACATCGCGGTCGGCGACAAGATCGACGAGGTGCACGAGCAGATCAGCGACTTCTTCGCCGAGCCGTTGCCGGAGTTCCCGCGTCGCGGCGACGGGCGCGGGTTCCTGCCGGACGAGTATTTCGCCTGGCTGGACCCGTTGCTGGCCGAGCGCGGCGTCGACGGCGGCGGCTACGAGTTGCTGCTGCTCGAAGATACTTTCAGCGACAACCTGCACGCGCTGCCGGTCTGGCGCAAAGACGCCGCGCGGGTCCTGCAGATCGCCGCCGAGCTGGCGTTGAGGATCGAACGCTCGACCCAGCGCTCACTGGGGTTGCGCCCGGTCATGTGACGCCGCGCCGCAGGATATTCGAATCGCGCCGCGAACGATCGCGGCGCCCCACCGCATAGCGAGTCCGTATGAGCACCGCAGCCAACGACATCGACAACGTGATTCCGATGCCCAGCACCGACGCCCAACGTCAGCGCCCGCGCGGCTACATGAGCGGCTTCGGCAACGAATTCGCCAGCGAGGCCGTGGCCGGCGCGCTGCCGCAGGGGCAGAACTCGCCGCAGCGCGCAGCGTTCGGGCTGTACGCCGAGCAACTCAGCGGCACGGCGTTTACCGCGCCGCGCAAGGAGAACCGGCGCAGCTGGCTGTACCGGATCCGCCCGGCGGCGATGCACGGCACGTTCGCGCCCTATGGCCAGCCGCGCTTCCATAACGACTTCGGCAATGGCCCGGTCTCGCCGGACCAACTGCGCTGGGACCCCTTGCCGCTGCCGGAGGCCGCGATCGATTTCGTCGACGGCCTGTACACCATGGCCGGCAACGGTTCGCCGGCCGGCCAGCACGGTTGCGGCATCCACCTGTACGCCGCCAACCGTTCGATGGAAGGCCGCTATTTCTACAGCGCCGACGGCGAGCTGTTGATCGTGCCGCAACAGGGGCGCCTGTTGATCGCCACCGAACTCGGCGCGCTCGAAGTCGAGCCGCTCGAAGTCGCGGTGATCCCGCGTGGCGTGCGCTTCCGCGTCGAACTGGTCGACGGCCCTTCGCGCGGCTATGTCTGCGAGAACTTCGGCGCCCTGCTGCGCCTGCCCGACCTCGGCCCGATCGGCGCCAACGGCCTGGCCAACCCGCGCGATTTCCTGACCCCGCATGCCTCTTACGAGGACCTGGAAGGCGAGTTCGAGCTGGTCGCCAAGTTCCAGGGCCATCTGTGGCGCGCCGACATCGGCCATTCGCCGCTCGACGTGGTCGCCTGGCACGGCAACTACGCGCCGTACAAATACGACTTGCGCCACTTCAACACTATCGGTTCGATCAGTTTCGATCACCCCGATCCGTCGATCTTCACCGTGCTGACCTCGCCGAGCGACACGCCAGGCACGGCCAACATCGACTTCGTGATCTTTCCGCCGCGTTGGCTGGTGGCCCAGCACACCTTCCGGCCGCCGTGGTTCCACCGCAACATCGCCAGCGAGTTCATGGGTCTGATCCATGGCGCCTACGACGCCAAGGCCGACGGCTTCGCGCCCGGCGGCTCGTCGCTGCACAACTGCATGACCGGCCACGGCCCGGATGCGCAGACCTTCGAGAAGGCCTCGGCCGCGGACCTATCGCAGCCGCACGTGATCGTCGACACCATGGCCTTCATGTTCGAGACGCGCGCGGTGATCCGCCCGGCCGCGCAGGCCTTCGACGCCGCGCATCGCCAGCGCGACTACCAGGCCTGCTGGGCCGGCCTGCGCAAGCACTTCGACCCGAGCAAGCGCGACTGATCGCGGGACACGCCGTCCGACCCTCGCGCGGCCCGGCCGCGCGAGGGCGCTCGCTTCGCTGCCGCGGCACGACCGCGTTTCGCGCCGCATTCACGCAAAACGGCTAGGCTGCAGCGGCCACCCGAACCGCGCCGCGCGCGCCGGAGTCCTGCCGATGAAGCGTCCGTCCGTTCCCGCCGTACTGCCGGCCTTGCTGCTGTGCCTGGCCCTGAGCGCCTGCCAACGCGACGCGGCCGGCCCCGATGGCGCCGCGACCGACGCGGCGACCCCGCCGGCCAACGATCAACCCGCCGAAGACGTGCCGCCCGCCACCGCGCCCGCGCCTGCGGCTGCCCCGCCCGCCACGCCGGCCGCGAGCGACACCCTGGCGCGCTTCGACGGCTACGGCGACCTGCGTTTCGGCATGAGCGCCGAGGAAGCCAGGAAAGCCTGGGGCGGCGAGCTCAAGGGACAGGTCGCAGCCGACAGCGGCTGCTATCACCTGACGCCGATCTGGACCCGGAACCCGGCCGAGTTCGCTTTCATGATCGAGAACGGCAAGTTCGTCCGCGTCGACGTCGGCAACGACAAGGAAACCGCGCCCGGCGGCGGCAAGCGCGGCATGAGCGCGGACGAGATCCGCAAACTCTACGCCGGCCGGATCGAAGAGCAGCCGCACAAGTACGTCGAAGGCGGCAAGAACCTGCGCATCGGCGATGCCGCCGGCGGCGCCGGCGCGCTGGTGTTCGAGACCGACGCCGCCGGCAAGGTCACCGCCTGGCGCATCGGCGTGCCGCCGCAGGTCGACTACGTCGAAGGCTGCTCCTGATACTCGAAACCGGCGAAGCGGCCGCCGCGGGCGGCGAAGCGCCACCCGGCCCGGCCTGAGCATAGAATCGGCCATTGACCGCAAGGGGATGATCGTCATGTTCGAAGCCGTCGGCTTATTCGTACTCGGCCTGGTCCTGCTGGCCCTGGGCGGCGATTCGATCGTCAAGGGCGCCTCGGGGCTGGCCCAGCGCTTCGGCGCCTCGCCATTCGCGGCCGGCCTGGTGCTGGTCGCGTTCGGCACCTCGTTGCCGGAACTCGCGGTCAACCTGCAGGCGGTGGTGCGCGGCCAGCAGGCGCTCGCGCTCGGTAACGCGGTCGGCAGCAACGTGGTCAACTTCGGCCTGACCCTCGGCCTGGCCGCGCTCGCCGCGCCGCTGCTGGTGCGCTGGCGTGCGCTGGCGCCGCTGCTGCTGGTGCTGTTGCTCGGCACCCTGGCGGTGATCGGCCTGGGCCTGGACGGCGTGCTCAGCCGTGGCGAAGGCCTCGTCATGCTGCTGGCGTTCGTCGCGGTGGTCGCCTATGCGATTGCGCGCACCCGTCGCGAAGCGCCGGAACTGCAGGACGCCATCGCCGCCTTCGCCCAGACCCAGACCCACCTCGGCCTGAACCTGGTGCGGGTGCTGATCGCGGTGCTGCTGATGCACCTGGGTGCGTATCTGATCATCGGCGGCAACGGCCTGTGGAGCCTTGGCGCCTCGCCGGCGCTGGCGGCCGGCTTCGGTTCGCCGAACGCGGCCATCATCGGCGGCGCGATGGGCCTGTCGCCGCTGCTGACCGGCCTGCTGCCGGTGGCGATCGGCACCGCGTTGCCCGAGGCCATGGCCGCCATCGCCGCTGCGCGGCGCGGGCAGGGCGACATCGTCGTCGGCCACGTGGTCGGCTCGAGCCTGTTCAACCTGCTGATCGTGGTCGGCGGCATGGCGGCCTGGCACAGCGTGCCGCTGCCGGCCTCGTTCGTGCGTTTCGAGCTGCCGGCCGCGGCGGTGTTCGCGCTGATGCTGTACCCGATGCTGCGCGGCGACCTGCGGGTGAGCAAGCGCGAGGGCGCGATCCTGCTCGTCGGCCTGCTCGGCTGGATCGGGTTCGAAGTGCTGATGCTGCTGCGCTGAGTGCGGAGCGATGGGGCTGGGCGGCCCGGGCCGATATACTGGCGCGATGAGCGAACTCACCCCCACTCCGCCGCTGTCGCGCCGCGCATTGCGCGCGCTCAGCGAGTTCTTCCGCCTCGAAGCCGCAGGCGGCATCGTCCTGATCGTCGCCGCGGTGCTGGCCCTGGTCGCGGCCAACTCGCCGCTGCAGGCGGCCTACGAGGCCTTCCGCGAGATTCCGGTGCAGGTGCGCATCGGCGCGCTCGACATCGCCAAGCCGCTGCTGCTGTGGATCAACGACGGCCTGATGGCGATCTTCTTCCTGGTCGTCGCCCTGGAGATCAAGCGCGAGGCGCTGAGCGGGCAGTTGGCCGAGCGCTCGCAACTGGTGCTGCCGATGGTCTGCGCCGCCGCCGGCGTGGTCGTGCCGGCGCTGCTGTTCTTCGCGCTCAACCGCGGCGATGCGGCCTCGATGCGCGGCTGGGCGGTGCCGACGGCGACCGACATCGCCTTCGCCCTGGGCGTGCTGGCCCTGCTGGGCTCGCGCGTGCCGGTGGCGATGAAACTGCTGTTGTCGACGATCGCGGTGGTCGACGACCTGATTGCGATCCTGATCATCGCCTTCTTCTATTCGCACGGCCTGTCGGTCACCGCGCTGATGTGGGCGGCGGCGGCGCTGGCCGGCATGTGGCTGCTCAACCGGCGCGGCGTGACCTCGCTCGGGCCCTATCTCGCGCTCGGCGTGGTGCTGTGGGTGTGCGTGCTGAAGTCCGGCGTGCATGCGACCTTGGCCGGCGTCGCCACCGGTCTGATGATCCCGCACGTCGACAAGCGCAATGCGATCGACGACGAGCACGAGCATTCGCCGCTGGAAACCCTGGAGCACGCGCTGCACCCGTGGGTGGCCTACGCGATCCTGCCGCTGTTCGCCTTCGTCAACGCCGGTCTGTCGTTGGGCGGGGTCGAGCTCAAGGACGCGACCGCGGCGCTGCCGATGGGCATCGTGCTCGGCCTGGTGGTCGGCAAGCCGGTCGGCATCGTCGGTGCCGCGCTGTTGATGCGAGCGCTGGGCTGGGCGCGTTTCCCGGCGGGCATGGACCTGCGGGCGATGATCGGCCTGGGCCTGATGTGCGGCATCGGTTTCACGATGAGTCTGTTCATCGCCTCGTTGGCCTATCAGGACCCGCTGTTGTACGAGGAGGCCGTGCTCGGCATCCTCGGCGCCTCGCTGCTGTCGGCGGCGCTCGGTTATTTCTGGTTGCGCGCGGTGCTGCCGGCGCGGGGCGGGCAGGGCTGAAGGAATGAAACATGCTTTGGTATTGGGCGCCAGCGGCCAGATCGGCGTGCCGCTGCTGCAACGGCTGTATCACGCCGGATGGCGGGTCACCGGCATCTCGCGCCACGAACAGCACGATCGCCCCGGTTTGCATTGGTTGCAGGGCGATCTGTCGTCGATGCCGGCATTGCCGGCGCGCGTCGATGCGATCTTCAGCTGCGGTCCGCTGCTGAAGTTCGCCAAATGGTACGAACAATCGGGCATCGAAGCCTCGCGTGTGGTCGCATTCGGTTCGACCAGCGCCGAGACCAAGCGCGGCTCGGCCGATGCCGACGAGCGCCGCGTCGCCCAGGAACTGCGCGAGGGCGAGGCGGCTCTGTTCGCCGCCGCGGTGCTGCGCAAGGATGAGGTGACCGTGCTGCGCCCAACCCTGATCTACGGCGCCGGCCGCGACGCCACCCTGACCCGGATCGCGCAACTGGCGCGCCGCCTGCGTTACTTCCCCTTGCCGCGCGGCGCCAACGGCCTGCGCCAGCCGGTGCACGTCGACGACCTCGCCGATGCCGCCTTCGCCGTGCTCGACGTGCCTGCGACCTTCGGCCAGATCTACGCCGTGCCCGGCGGCGAGGTGCTGAGCTATCGCGACATGGTCGCCCGCACCCTGGCCTGCCTGCGCCCGCCGGTGCGCCTGATCGAACTGCCGTCGCCCCTGTTCAACCTCGCCTTGCTCGCCGCCCAGGCCACCGGTCGAGCCTCGGGGCTCGGCGAAGCCGCGGTGCGGCGCATGCGCGGCGACATGACCTTCGACGCCGGCCCGGCGCAGCGCGATTTCGGCTACGCCCCGCGGCCGTTCCGGCCGAGTGCGGAGATGTTCGAGCCGCCGCGCGAATAGTTGTGCGGCGTCGCGGCCCGGCAGGAGCGGCTTGAGCCGCGACCAAGGGACGCGCAGAGGCAACGGTGCCGATGTCATCGATCGAAGCCGTTAGCAATCGCAGGGTAGGAGCGACGCAAGTCGCGACCGCGTCGTCTCCGGTTGCGACGCTTCTTGCCGCAGGGCGGTGAAGCAAATATCACTAGCAAAGCTTCCGCCCCCTGAAGGGTGCGGGTAACTTTCTCGTCCAAAGCAACAAAAGAAAGTCACCAAAGAAAAGTGCTCTCCCTGCAAGGGCACCAGCCCGCGCGATCGAAGCCGGCGCAGGGATGCTCCAGACAGGTCATACCTGGCCTGCTTGCGCACGGCCCGCACGGATGCAGGCCGTTTTTCATCGGGACAGGGAGGTTCCGTATGTAGATCCCGGCGGATGCACCGCTCGTGCGGGCTTGTGATTCAAAGAGAAGCAACTTCTTTTGGTTACCTTTCTTTTGTTGCTTTAGACAAAAGAAAGTAACCCGCGGCTTTAGTGGCGGAAGCTTTGGATTTGATCTTTGATCTTGATCTATTGAACGAGACAAGCGCCGCGAGACCATTGCAACGATGTCGCGGCTTGCGCCGCTCCTACCCGGACAGGCCGCGGCCGGTATCGGCGCGAGATCGATGCGACGCGATCTCGCCCACGCCGCCCCATCCCTCACTCAAACATCCGTCGCCGACACTCCCGAGCGCGACTTCGCCAGAGAACGCAAGGCGATGATCAGTACGCCGCCCAGCACCATGGCACCGCCGATCCACAGGCGCGGGCCGGGGCGGTCGCCCCAGAAGGCGACGCCCAGGGCGATCGCGAACACCGGCACCAGCAGCAGCCACGGGGTGACCCGGGCGACGGGATGGCGTTGCACCAGCACGTAGTACAGGCCGTGGCCGAGCAGCGAGGAGACGAAGGCCGCATAGATCACGCCGAGCCAGGCGAGCCAGCTCACCGTGCCGAGCGCGGCGAGGCCGCCGGGTTCGAAGGCGATGCTGAGGCCGATCAGCGGCGCCACTGCGATCAAGGCGGTCCAGCCTTGCTGGCTGTAGACGTCGAGCCCGCGCAGGCCCTTCATCAGCACCGTGCCCAGGGCCAGGAACGCGGCCGAGACCAGCATCAGCACCACCGCCATCGGTTTGTCGAGCACCAGCGGGTCGAAGCCGAGCACCAGCACCCCGGCGAAGCTCAGGCCGATCGCCACGCCGGTGCGCCAGGCGAAACGCTCGCCGAGCAGCCACCAGGCCAGCACCGCGGTCATCGGGACATAGCTCTGCAGCACGATCGCCGGCGAGGACAGGTCGCCGGCGGCCTTGAGCGCGCTGAAGCTCAGGCCGAAGTGCAGCACGCCGATGCACAGGCAGACCGCGATCAGTCGCGGCCACTGGCCCGGCGCCGGGCGCTTGACGAAGAACGCCAGCGGCAGGGCGAGCAGGGCGAAGCGCAGCCCGGTGAACAGCAGCGGCGGGATCTCGCGCAGCGCATAGGCCGAGGTCAGGAAGTTGAGCGCCCAGGACAGGACGACGAGCAGCAACAGGACGATGTCGCGAACGGGCATGGGGGAAGCCGATTGGGCTATCGTGACGGCCGCTCGAGCGGGTCGCGAATGGCATGACGGGAGAAGCATTGTGAAGTATGCGTTGCAGACCGCGGGTCCGCTCGCCTGGGGCTTGCTGGCGATCGCCGCGCTGGTGTTCTGGCTGATGCCGGGCGCCTGGCTGTTGCGCGGCTGGGTCGCGCAGTTGGTCAAGGCGCGGCCGGCCTATGGCGCGGCGCTGTGGTCGGTGGTGTTCGCCCTGGTGCTGTGGGCGATGCTGGCGGTGACCGCGATGATCGTGCTGCATGGCCAGGTGGCCAGCAGCGGCTGGCCGTTCGCGGCGGTCGCGTTCGCGCTGTCCTGCCTGGCCCTGGCGTTCAGCGTGCGCATCCACCTGCCGGGCCCCGACGGGGTGCGCCTGAGCTGGGCGCGGGCCTTGCGGGTGTCGGCGGCGACCTGCGTGGTGCTGTGGGTACAGGCGGCGCTGTGCGTGTATCTGGTGGGGCGAAATTACTTCCCGCCGACCTGACCGCATCGAACGAGAAGCCGCGATCGGCAAGCGCAGCCAGTAGCCGAGATCAAGGCCCGTGGCGGTCTGTCCGAGGGCAGGCGGCGACGCCGCGAGGTCGAGGCGTCGCGCGGCCGCGACTTGCCTCGCGCCTGCCCTGGGGGCCCGATGGCGGCTGTCCGCTCAGTACGACCAGCCGAGCTTGCGGTACAGCTTCGACAACACCCAGGCCGGGCCGATCAGCAGATAGGTCAGGTCGGTCAGGAAGCTCGGCTTCTTGCCTTCGATCTTGTGGCCGACGAACTGCGCGATCCAGGCCACCACGAACACCGCGATGGCGGTGTAGAGCAGCACGGTCAGGCCGAAGCTCTGTGCGATCCAGTGCGCGATCAGCGACAGCACCACGAACTGCACGAGCATGCCGAAGCCGAGCCTGCGCGAGGCGCGGTAGTAGAACAGCAGCGCGGCGAACATCCCCAGCGCGGCCCAGGCGCCCGGACGGAAGTAGCTGCCCGGCGCGGGGATGCACCACAGCAGGGCGATCACGCTCCACAGGATCGCCGGCACCGCGATCACATGGATGCTCTGGTTGACGGCGTTGCGGTGGTCGCCGGAGTAACTGGCGAACCAGCGATCGATGGGGCGTTGCGACGATTCGGCGACGGTGCTCATGCTCGACTCCCGTTGCGGCGGGGCGGACGCGCGGTCCGCGGATTGGTGCGGGCGGCTAGTGGGCCGCGGACTTCGAGAATAGCTGGATGACGGCCACCCCCGCCACGATCAGGCCGATGCCGGCGAGCGCGCCGGCGTCCAGGGTCTGTTTCATGAACAGCCAGCCGATCGCGGCGATCAGGACGATGCCGACGCCGGACCAGATCGCATAGGCGACGCCGACCGGCACCGTGCGCAGCACCAGCGACAGGAAGTAGAACGCGGTGGCGTAGCCGAGGCCGACGATCAGCGAGGGGCCCAGCTTGGTGAAGCCGTCGGAGGCCTTGAGCGCGCTGGTCGCCACCACTTCGGCGGCGATCGCGACGCTCAGGTACAGGTAGCCGATATTCATGCGGTGCTCGCGGGGAGGGCGATCGGGCCAGGGTAACGCGCATGGCGGCAGGGCTGTATCCGCGGTCGGCCCTCGAGTGTGGCGCGGATCGCGCGATCGGTGAGGCGCCGGCACCCAGATTGGCCGCGCTTGCACACGTGACTGGCCGCGTAGCCCCCGGGTAGCCGCGGGGGCGTCCCAAACCAAACCGTCCCGAACCGAACCGTCCCGAACGGGCCCGTGTCGCGGGCCGGTGGAGGTCAGTCGATCGAGATGCCGGCGAGCTTGTGCAGCGCTTCGGCGTACTTGGCGCGGGTGCGCTCGATGACCTCGGCCGGCAGGTTGGGGCCCGGCGGGGTCTTGTCCCAGCCCAGGGTTTCCAGATAGTCGCGCACGAACTGCTTGTCGTAGCTCGGCGGGCTGGTGCCGACCTGGTACTCGTCGGCGGGCCAGTAGCGCGAGGAGTCCGGCGTCAGCATCTCGTCCATGACGTAGAGGCGGCCGTCGGCATCGGTGCCGAACTCGAACTTGGTGTCGGCCAGCAGGATGCCGCGCTGCGCCGCGTAGTCGGCGGCATAGCGGTACAGGCGCAGGGTGGCGTCGCGCACCGCCTCGGCCAGTTCGGCGCCGACCGTGCGCACCGCGGTGTCGAAGTCGATGTTCTCGTCGTGGTCGCCGACCGCGGCCTTGGTCGAGGGGGTGAAGATCGGCTCGGGCAGTTGCTCGGCCTGGCGCAGGCCGCTCGGCAGGGCGATGCCGCTGACCCGGCCGGTGCGCTGATAGTCCTTCCAGCCGCTGCCGATCAGATAACCGCGGGCGATGCACTCGATCGGCACCGGCTTGAGCCGCTTGGTCACGACCGTGCGTCTGGCGTACAGCCGGGCGTCGACACCGGCCGGCAGCACCGCGGCGACATCGATCCCGGTCAGGTGATTGGGAATGATGTGGGCGGTCTTGCCGAACCAGAAGTTGCTGATCTGGCAGAGCATCTCGCCCTTGCCCGGGATGGGGTCGGGCAACACGACGTCGAAGGCGCTGAGGCGGTCGGTGGCGACCATCAACAGACAGTCGCCGCCCGGGGCGGCGCCCGCAGGCAGGCGATCGGCCGGAAGGTCGAAGACATCGCGGACCTTGCCCCGGTGGCGCAAGGGCAGGCCGGGCAGTTCGGATTGCAGCAGTGTGGTCGTCAACGTGGGGACCCCTGATGGCGGCGGCGTAAATGATTCCCCCCATCGCCTCGCGCCGCCGGAGCCGGACGGCTCGCGCGCGCAGGCGCGACGGGGCCGGGCAGTGTACGCCGGCTGGCGCCCGCGTGCAGGTAGACTGGGGGCCGGCGGCCCGCAGGGGCCTGGACGGGCCGCGACCGGCCCGGGACGATGGGCGCGAATGAAGCGCTGGTACGGCAAATTGCTCGGCTTCTTCGCCGGCGCGGCGCTGCTGCGCGGCAACCCCTTCCTGGGCGCGATCATCGGCCTGCTGATCGGCCACGCCTTCGACACCGACTGGTTCAAGCTGCGCGGCGACAACCCCTATGCCGTACTGGGCGTGAGCGACGACGCCAGCGACAGCGAGGTCGACCAGGCCTACCGCCGGCTGATGTCGCAATACCACCCCGACCGGGTCGTTCACGCGGCCCCCGAGCTGCGCAGCCAGGCCGAGCAGCGCGCCCGCGAGATCAACCGCGCCTACGACCGGATCAAGACCCTGCGCCAGCGCAAGAAATGAGCGGGCAGGAGTGAGGGGGCAGGAATGAGCAGGACAAGAGGCGCCCGCTCGTGGCCCGCTCCTCGCTGCTCGCCTTTTACGGGACAATAGCCGCCTGTCCTACCGAGCCGCGCCCATGCAAGCCACCGTCATCGCCCCTTCGATCCTCTCGGCGAACTTCGCCAAGCTCGGCGAGGAGGTCGACAACGTCCTCAAGGCCGGCGCCGACTGGGTCCATTTCGACGTCATGGACAACCATTACGTGCCGAACCTGACCATCGGCTCGATGATCTGCGAGGCGCTGCGCAAGCATGGCGTGACCGCGCCGATCGACGTGCACCTGATGGTCGAGCCGGTCGACCGCATCGTCCCCGACTTCGCCAAGGCCGGCGCCAGCACCATCAGCTTCCACCCGGAAGCCAGCGGTCACGTGCACCGCACGATCCAACTGATCAAATCGCACGGTTGCCAGGCCGGCCTGGTGCTGAACCCGGCGACCCCGATCGAAGTGCTCGACTGGGTACTCGAAGACCTGGACCTGGTGCTGCTGATGTCGGTCAACCCGGGCTTCGGCGGGCAGAGCTTCATTCCCTCGGCGCTGGACAAGTTGCGCCGCGTGCGCGAGCGCATCGACAACAGCGGCCGTGCGATCCGGCTGGAGATCGACGGCGGGGTCAAGCCCGACAACATCGCCGAGATCGCCGCCGCCGGCGCCGACACTTTCGTCGCCGGTTCGGCCGTGTTCAACGCGCCCGACTACGCCGAAGTGATCGGCCGGATGAAAGCGGCGGTCGCGGCGGTGCGCGGATGAACACCTGCGATCTGTGCGATCTGCACGAAGCACGGGTCCGCGTATTGGACCTGCCGTTGCGCGACTACGGCGGGCGCCTGGCCTTCGACGGCACGGTCAGCACCATCAAGGCCTACGAAGACAATTCGCTGGTGCGCGAAGCGGTGGCCGAAGCCGGCAACGGCCGGGTGTTGGTGATCGACGGCGGCGGCTCGATGCGCCGCGCGATGCTCGGCGACCTGCTTGCGGCGAAAGCGGTCGAGAACGGTTGGGCCGGGGTGGTCGTCCACGGCGCGATCCGCGACAGCGGCGCGATCGGTGCGATGGAACTCGGCGTCAAGGCGCTGGGCACCTGCCCGCGCAAGACCGACAAACTGGGGCAGGGCATGCGCGACGTCGCGATCGAGATCGGTGGCGTGGTCATCCGGCCGGGGGATTGGTTGTGCGCGGATGAGGACGGGGTGGTGGTGGCGGACGAAGTTTTGCGTTGATCGCGCTTGTCTTCAGTCTTTGTCCTTGTCCTTGTTTTTGTCTTAGTGCTCTGCTCTTGCTGTGCGCAGCTTCGCTTTAGCGAAGGCCAAAGAAGACCCGAAGGGCGGCCCGCAGGGATGCGGGCCATTTTTCGTCGGAACAGGGAGGCCCCGTATGAAAGCCCCGCGTCGGCATCGCTCGTGCGGGCCCTTGATTCAAAGAGAAGCATTTTTCTTTGGTTACCTTACTTTTGTTGCTTTAGACAAAAGAAAGTAACCCGCCGCTTTAGTGGCGGAAGCTATGGGTTTGATCTTGGCCGCGGCAGCGGGGCGCTCTCACCCCTGTAGGAGCGACGCAAGTCGCGACCGCGGGACGCGCAGAGGCCACAACGCCGAGGTTATCCATTGAAGAGGCGCGCTTTCGCGAGGGTAGGAGCGAGGCAGGTCGCGACCGCGTCGTCTCCGGTTGCGGCGCTTCTTGCCGCAGGGCGGTGAAGCAACAGCAAAACTTCCGCCCCCTAAAGGGTGCGGGTAACTTTCTCGTCCAAAGCAACAAAAGAAAGTCACCAAAGAAAAGTGCTTCTCCTTGCAAGGGCACAAGCCCCGCACGATCGATGCCGACGCAGGGATGCTCCAGACAGGCCACCCATGGCCTGCTTGCGCACGGCCCGCATCCCTGCGGGCCGCCCTACGGGTCAGCTTTTGACCGGCAAAGCGGCAAGGCAGATCAAAATCACGGCAACGGCAACGGCAACGGCAACGGCAACGGCAACGGTGCATGCTTGTCGATCAGCCGCGGGCGCCCGCACTGCCCCGCCCAAAGCAAAGGACGCGGGCCCTGCGGCCCGCGTCCTGGAATAATTGGAGGCAATCCAGCCTCCGCCCGTCGTCCCTGATATGGACTCTTATATTCCGGATCAACGATGACCGGTGTGTGACAAAAGTAGCGAATTCGGAAGCTCGGCCGTCCAGCCCGACACGGCCCCTCCGATCGCCCGGGCAGAGCCAAGGCCGGTGCCCGCCGCGACCGACGTTCACCGGGAATTTCCCCGACGCTGGTAGCCTCGCGGGCTTCCCGCTCGGACTCCCGTCTCCATGCCCAAGCCTCGCTGGCGCTTGATTCTCAACGGCAAGTCGGCCGGCGACGATGACCTGCGCGAGGCCGTGGTCGCGATACGCGAGCGCGGCATCGACCTGGACGTCCGCGTCACCTGGGAGGGCGGCGATGCCGAGCGCTACGTAGCCGAGGCCATCGCCGACGGCGTCGATACCCTCGTCGCGGCCGGCGGCGACGGCACCCTCAGCGAGGTCGCGACCACCCTGGCGCATCGCGACGAACCCGCCGATGCGCTGCCGTCTCTCGGGCTGGTGCCGCTCGGCACCGCCAACGACTTCGCCAGCGCCGCGCTGATCCCCATCGACCCGGCATTGGCGCTGGATCTGATCGCGCGACGGCCGCCGCAGCCGATCGACCTGATCCGCCTCGAAGCGCCGGACGGCCTGCACTGGGCCGCCAATCTCGCCAGCGGCGGCTTCGGCACCCAGGTCACCATCGACACCGACGCCGGCCTCAAGAAGATGCTCGGCGGCCTGGCTTATCTGGTCACCGGCATCTCCAAGCTCGGCCGCATCGATCCGGTCCGCGCCCGTATCTACGGCGACGGCTTCGAGTGGGAGGGCGATTTCATCGCCCTGGGCATCGGCAACGGCAAGCAGGCCGGCGGCGGCCAGGTACTCTGTCCGGACGCGTTGATCGACGACGGCCTGCTCGACGTGACCGTGGTGCCGGACCTGTCCGGCGAAGTCGGCGCGACCGTGCGCACCCTGCTGACCGAAGGCAAGCATGCCGCGCTCGACCGGGTCGCCACCCGGGTGCAGTTGCGCTCGGTCGAGATCGAATCGCCGCGGGCGCTGACCCTCAACCTGGACGGCGAACCGGTCTGTGCGCATCACTTCCGCATCGACTGCGTGGCCGGCCGCGTGCGCATGCACCTGCCACTCGGCTGCCCGCTGCTGTCGGCGACGCCGGCATTGCCGCCGTCGTTCTCCGCCGGCGCCGGCTGAGGCCGTCGCGCGGCGCCGGCGAAGCGGCTACAGTAGCGCCCATGAAAGCCTGGGCGAACCCGCATTTCCTTTGTGCCGACGTGGGTTGGCGATGGTGGCCGTCGGCCATCGTCGCTCCTGCCCACTCGTCCATGAAGGAACTGCCGCGTGATTTCGCACGAACTCTTCCAGCAACAGGCCGCTAACGGCTACACCCGTATTCCGGTCGTGCGCGAGGTCCTGTCCGACCTCGATACCCCCCTGTCGGTCTATCTCAAGCTCGCCGACGGCCCGCACACCTATCTGTTCGAGTCGGTCGAGGGCGGCGAACGCTTCGGCCGGTACTCGATCATCGGCCTGCCGGCGCAGCGCGTGTACGCGTTCGCCGGCCACAGCCTGTTCGTCAGCGAACACGGCGAACTGATCGACAGCCGCGTGGTCGACGACCCGCTGGCCGAAGTCGAGCGGCTGCGCACCGAGTACCGCGTGCCCAAGATCGACGGCCTGCCGGGGTTCACCGGCGGTCTGGTCGGCTGGTTCGGTTTCGAGTGCATCCAGTACATCGAGCAGCGCCTGACTGGTCCGCAGCCCGGGGGCGTGCACAAGCCCGACGAACTCGGTACCCCCGACATCCTGCTGATGCAGAGCGAGGAGATCGCGGTATTCGACAACCTCAAGGGTCGTCTGTACCTGATCGTCCACGCCGACCCGCGCGAGCCGCAGGCGTTCGCCCGCGCCAACCGCCGCCTCGACCAGCTCGTGCACCGGCTGCGCATCGGCGGCGCGAGTTATCCGGAAACCCTGGATCCGGCCGGCCTGGACGAAGGGGATTTCGTCTCCGGTTTCACCCGCGAAGGCTTCATCGAAGCGGTCGAGAAATCGAAGGAGCTGATCCGCGCCGGCGACATCTTCCAGGTGGTGCTGTCGCAGCGCCTGAGCGTGCCGTTCAAGGCGCGTCCGGTCGACGTCTACCGCGCGCTGCGCGCCCTGAACCCGTCGCCGTACATGTACTTCCTCGACGTCGGCGGCACCCAGGTGGTCGGCTCGTCGCCGGAAATCCTGGTGCGCCTGCAACACACCGACGACGGCGGTGCCGAAGTCACCGTGCGACCGATCGCCGGCACCCGCCCGCGCGGCAAGACGGTCGAGGAAGACAATGCGCTCGAAGCCGAATTGCTGGCCGACCCGAAGGAGCGCGCCGAGCATCTGATGCTGATCGACCTCGGCCGCAACGACGTCGGCCGCGTGTCCGAACCCGGCACGGTCGAAGTCGGCGAACAGTTCGTGATCGAGCGCTACAGCCACGTCATGCACATCGTCAGCGAAGTCACCGGACGGTTGAAGGCGGGCATGAGCTATATGGACGTGCTGCGTGCGACCTTCCCGGCCGGCACGGTCAGCGGCGCGCCGAAGATCCGCGCGCTGGAAGTGATCCGAGAGCTCGAACCGATCAAGCGCAACGTCTATTCCGGCGCGGTCGGCTACATCGGCTGGCACGGCGACGCCGACACCGCCATCGCGATCCGCACCGCGGTGATCCAGGACGGCCGCCTGCACGTGCAGGCCGGCGCCGGCATCGTCTACGACTCCGACCCGCAGAAGGAATGGGAGGAGACGATGAACAAGGGCCGCGCCCTGTTCCGTGCGGTGGCCGAGGCGGCGCGGGGGTTGTAACGGCTGCGCGGATGCGTTTTGGGTAGGAGCGGCGCGAGCCGCGACCCGCGTCGGCCGGCGTAGCGGCGCGGTCGCAGCTTGCGCAGCTCCTGCAAAGAGCTGCGCTGCTGTTTTCGTCGTCATCGAATCGCGCCACCCGATAGCGCGAATCCGCCTTAGACAGGCTTACAACGGCCGTGCGCAATCGATGCTGCCGCCTGCGTAGTAGGTCATGTCCTGGTAGTCGACCGAGGCGCGCACCGGCGTCGCGCTGGTCAGCGATTCGACGACCTGGTTGCCGCGGCTCAACTCGAACTGCGGTGTGGTGCCGGCGATCAGCGGCACCTTGAACGAGGTCATGCCGGCCGCGGCCTGCACGCTGCGCAGGTCGCTGCCCTGGCGGATGCTGAGCAGGCCGGGCTCGGTCAGGAAGGCGAGCAGTTCGACCTGGTTCTCGGCGACCGGTCCGGACGGGATCGTGAACGCACCGGCGGTCTGCTTCGTGGTGTCGTACGGCGCATCGGTGCGGTGTTTGCGATGGAAGTAATACAAGGCGTCGCGCGCGATCGGCGGCGCTTGGCCGGTCTTGAACCAGGCCGTGTAGTAGGCGAGCAGGTCGGCCACCGCATAGCCGCGGGCGCGCGATGGCGCGACCTGGGTTTCGCCGTAGTCGTTCCAGGTCAGGATGTTGAGCATCTGCGCATCGCTTTCGATGGCCTTCTCGAACAAGGCGCGCAACGTCGCGCTGTTCGACGACTCCCAATGGCGCAGTTCGACCTTCTCGGCGCTCTTGCGCACGCGCATGTCCTGGAACGCGACCCGCGCCATCCAGTCCAGGCCGTGCCGACGCGCGTCGATCGCCTCGCTGAGGTTGGAGGCGGCCTGGCTGGCGGTCTTGCCTTCGAAGATCGAATAACCGGCCATGGTCGCGCGCCACTCCGCGATGTTCGGAATCGAGTTCATCGCAGTGCGCGACAGGAACATCGGGTACCAGGCCGGTTCGACGCCCTGCGCGCGCAGCAGGGCGAGCATGTGCCGCCACCACAGGATCGGCTTGCCGCCGTCCCTGATCGGCCGTTCGGGCGCGAACGTGGCCACGGGCACGCGGCCGTCGGGCAGGCGGAACACCGAGGGGTGGTCGATAACGGCGAGCAGGGTCTGCGCGAGTTCGTCGGGTGTGTCCTGCGCACCCTTCGGAAACCCGGGCGCGAGCAGGATGCGGAACTCCGGATCGACCGCCTTGGCCGCGGCCAGCATGTCGCGCACCCGGTTGAAGCGGTCGTCGACATGGGTCTGCCGGTAGGACATTTCCAGGATGAAACCGTCCAGCCCCATGGCGATGGCCTGGCGGATCTCGACTTCGAAGTTGAGCTGTTTCCAGTTCGGTTCCGGGCGTTTCGGCATCGGCAGCGGGCGGTCGCGCAGCAGGCCGCCGGTGCTGAGATATTCCAGGTTGCCGCTGCTCGCGCCGGTCGGGCTGAGCCAGCGCTCGTACCAGTTCTTGCTGTCGGCCTCGTTGTGGGTCGAGAGCTGGAACGGTGGGAAATACCAGGCGAACACTTTCTTGCCCGAGGCGTGCAGGGCCTGCGGGCTCGGTGGCACGAACGGATAGCACTGCGCCGAGGCGGCGGCGTCGACTGCCGGCAGCGGCGAGTGGAGCCGGTCCGGGCCGCGCGCGATCGTGCTCGGGGCGAGGGCCAGGGCGGCCAGGAGAATCGCGCAACGGTGTAGCCGGGAACGTGGAGCGTGCATGACGTCCATCCTTCGATAGGGATCGGGTCGCGGGTGCGAGGCGGGTGCCGGAGCGGGGCCGGCGAGTTCACGCTATCGGCCGGCCGCGGCGGAGACTGCTTCGTTTCTTGCTATTGCCAACTGGCACACATATCGGGGCCCTCGCGGGGCGCCGCGGCGGCCTCGCACAGACCGGCGCCCAGCGGTTACAGTAGCCGCATGATCGTTCGCGCAATTCCGCAGAACTCCCCGAAAGCCGGCCAGGCTTGGCGATGGTGGCGTGCCGCCGTCGTCCGTTCCCTGCCGCCCTTCGAGGACTCCCTGCGTGACCCCGCCTACGATTCGATGCTTTCCGACGGCTGAGCGCCGTCGAGGTTTTCCGGCCGCCACGCGCGGCCGCGGTACGCCGGCCGCCAAGTGCGGCCGGGCCCTGCCCGGCGCAGCAGCGCTATTTCAGGTCCGACCCCTGTCTGCGGCCTCATCGAGGCGGGATAATCCTGGGCTGGCGTTCGCCGGCGCGGCTCTGCCGTACCGCTGCGGACGGCCCCGGGCGAGGGCGCCGCATCTCCCGCAACACCTTGCCGGCACGATGACGGGCCCCTGGCCCGCGGTCGTGCGGCTATCCGGTATCACCCGCATTCGAGGCGCGTCATGTCCGTTCTGATGATCGACAACTACGACAGCTTCACCTACAACCTCGTGCAGTACCTGCAGGCGCTCGGGGCCGAAGTGAAGGTGATCCGCAACGACGACCTGAGCGTGGCGGAGATCGACCGGCTGGCGCCGGAACGCATCATGATTTCGCCCGGGCCGGGCACGCCGAACGATGCCGGCGTGTCGCTGGAGGTGATCCGCGAACTCGGCCCGCGGGTGCCGATCCTCGGCGTCTGCCTCGGCCACCAGAGCCTCGGCCAGGCCTATGGCGGCGACGTGATTCGCGCCCAGACCATCATGCACGGCAAGACCTCGCGCATCCGCCACGAAGGCCGCGGCGTGTTCGCCGGCCTGCCGGACAGCTACCGGGCCACGCGCTATCACTCGCTGGTGGTGTCGCGCGACAGCTTGCCCGAGGCGCTGGAGATCACCGCCTGGACCGAGAACGAGGACGGCAGCTTCGAAGAAATCATGGGCCTGCGCCATCGCGAGTATCCGGTCGAAGGGGTGCAGTTCCATCCCGAGTCGATCCTGACCGAGCACGGCCACGCGCTGCTGAAGAATTTCCTGACCCGATAACCGCCGCGGCGCGCCCGCCCCGCCAGGACCCGAATCACGATGCCACTGACCGCCCAAGAAGCCCTGCAACGCACGATCGAGCACCGCGAGATCTTCCACGACGAGATGGTCGATCTGATGCGCATGATCATGCGCGGCGAAATCTCGCCGACCATGACCGCGGCGATCCTCACCGGCCTGCGGGTCAAGAAGGAAACCGTCGGCGAGATCGCCGGCGCGGCGACGGTGCTGCGCGAGTTCGCCCGGCCGGTGCAGGTCGGCGACCGCACCCACCTGGTCGACATCGTCGGCACCGGCGGCGACGGCGCCCACACCTTCAACATTTCCACCGCGAGCATGTTCGTGGTCGCCGCGGCCGGGGCCAAGGTGGCCAAGCACGGCAATCGCAGCGTGTCCTCGAAGTCGGGCAGCGCCGACGTGCTCGAAGCGCTGGGCGCGGCGATAGAGCTGCAGCCCGAGCAGGTGAGCCAGTGCATCGACCGTGCCGGGATCGGCTTCATGTTCGCGCCGGTGCATCACCCGGCGATGAAGGTGGTCGCGCCGGTACGGCGCGAGATGGGCGTGCGCACCTTGTTCAACATCCTGGGCCCGCTGACCAACCCGGCCGACGCGCCGAGCATCCTGATGGGCGTGTTCCATCCCGACCTGGTCGGCATCCAGGTGCGCGTGCTGCAGGAGATGGGCGCGCAGCGCGCGCTGGTGGTGTGGGGCCGCGACGGCATGGACGAGCTCTCGCTCGGCGCCGGCAGCCTGGTCGGCGAACTGCGCGACGGCGTGGTGCGCGAATACGAAGTGCACCCGGAGGACTTCGGCATCGCGATGGCGGCCAGCCGCAACCTGCGCGTGGCCGATGCGAGCGAGTCGAAGGCCATGCTGCTGCAGGCGCTGGAAAACCGCGACGGCCTGCCGCGCGAGATCGTGGCGTTGAACTCCGGCGCCGCGCTGTACGCCGCCGGCGTGGCCGAGAGCATCGCCGACGGCATCGAGCGCGCGCGCGGCGCGCTGGCCTCGGGGGCCGCGCGGGAGAAGCTCGACGAGTTCGTCGCGCTGACCCGGGAATTGACCGGGGCCTGACCGCCGTCGCCCACAGAACACGACTCAGGAGCCAGCATGTCCGCCCGCTTCGCCGAATTGCCCAAACCGCCGTATTACGCGGTCATCTTCAGCTCCCAGCGCAGCGAGGGAGACGATGCCGGCTACGGCGAGGCCGCCGAACGCATGGTCGAGCTGGCCGCGCAGCAACCGGGCTTCCTCGGGGTCGAGTCGACCCGCGGCGACGACGGCTTCGGCATCACCGTAAGCTATTGGTCCGACGAGGCGGCGATCGCCGCCTGGAAACGGCAGGCCGAACACGCCGCCACCCGCGCCTACGGGCGCGAACATTGGTATCGACATTTCGAGTTGCGCGTGGCCAAGGTCGAGCGCGCGTACGGGAGCAAGGGCAAGGCATGAGCGACATCCTGAACACCATCCTCGCGCGCAAGCACGAGGAGATCGAACAGCGCAGCCGGGTGCGCTCGCTCGCCGATCTGCGCGCGCGCGCGGCCTCGCAGGCGCCGGCCCGCGGGTTCGTCGACGCGATCAAGCGCAAGCATGCCGCCGGCGAAGCCGCGGTGATCGCCGAGGTCAAGAAGGCCAGCCCGTCCAAGGGCCTGATCCGCGCCGACTTCAAGCCGGCCGAGATCGCGCGCAGCTACGAGGCCGGCGGCGCGGCCTGCCTGTCGGTGCTGACCGACGTCGATTTCTTCCAGGGCAGCAACGCCTACCTCGGCGAAGCCCGCGGCGCCTGCACGCTGCCGGTGTTGCGCAAGGACTTCACCGTCGACCCCTACCAGGTCTACGAGGCGCGCATGATCGGCGCCGACGCGATCCTGCTGATCGTCGCCGCGCTCGAGGACGGGCCGATGATCGAGATGGCCGGCCTGGCGATGGAGCTGGGCATGGACGTGCTGGTCGAAGTCCACGACATCGACGAGCTCGAACGCGCGCTGCAGACCGATTGCGAGCTGATCGGGGTCAACAACCGCAACCTGCGCACCTTCGAGGTCTCGCTGGACACCACCCTCGCCCTGCAAGCGGCGGTGCCCAGGGACCGTACGCTGGTGACCGAGAGCGGTATCGCCACGGCGGGCGATGTCGCCCGCATGCGCGGGGCCGGTATCGAAACCTTCCTGGTCGGCGAAAGCTTCATGCGCGAAAGCGACCCGGGCGCGGCGCTGCGGCGGTTGTTCGCGGCGTGAGCGCGGTCCGTCCCGCGCGGTTTCCGGCGGTGCGCGCCGACGCGCCGCTGATCGTGTTCGACTTCGACCACACCCTGTACGACGGCGACTCCGGCAGCCACCTGTTCGCCTGGCTGATCAAGCGCTCGTGGTGGCGGGTGCTGCTGGCAAGCCTGATCGCGCCGGTCGCCGGGCCGATGGTGGCCTGGCTGAAGACCCGCCGCCTCGGCATCTCGGCCTTCGTCTGGGTCGGCACCGTCGGCATGCACCGGGCCGGTTTGCTCGACGTCATGATCGACCGCTACGTCGCCCGGCACACCGCGCAGATCCGCGGACGACTGCTGCCGATCGCGCTGGAGGTGCTGCATCGCCACCGCGAGCAGGGCGACCAGGTGGTGATCGCGACCGGCGCGCCGCCGGAACTGGCCCGCGCCATCCTGGCCTTCGTCGCCCACGAGGACGTGCCGGTGGTCGGCACCCTGGTCGGCCCGCGCCTGGGCGCGCTCGGCGCCCGCCGCCACTGCCATTCCGAAATGAAGATGACGATGCTGCGCGAGTCCGGCTTCACCGGGCCGGTCGAGACCGCCTATTCGGACAGCAGCGCCGACCTGCCCCTGCTCAAAGCCGCGCGCAGGCCGGTGGTGGTCAACCCCAAGGCCGCGCGGGTGGAGATGTTCCGGCGCGTGCTGCCGGCCGGCACCCCGATCCTGAACTGGGGTTGCCCGGGGCGGGGCGGCGATCCGGTGTCGCCGGCGGTTTAGATGTTCTCGCCGGTGCGGGCGGGAGCGCGGTCGCGGCTTGCGCCGATTCTGCCCGACCGCAACGCCGCAACGGGTAAGAGCGGCGCGAGCCGCCGCGGCCGTGGCGCCCCGACGCGCCGCCGCATGGATGTTCAGAGTGGATCGGGCTACGGGCTACGGGCTACGGCGACGCCGCAATCCGGGCCTCAGTCGCCCAGCATCTTCACGAACTTGACCGACGAGCCGTTGGAATAGCCGCAGGCGCGGTAGAAGTCGTGGGCGTCGGTGCGGCGGATATTGCTGGCGACCTCGACCCGGCCGACCCCGTCGCGGCGGGCGCGGCGCTCGACCTCGCGAACCAGCAGACGGCCGATGCCCTGTCGATGGCAGGACTGGGCCACCACCAGGGCGGTGATGCGGGTCAGCAGGTTGCCGCGGGTCAGCGAATAGCGGGTATGGCTGGCGATCAGGCCACAGGCGTGGCCATCGAGTTCGGCCAGCAGCAGGTCGTGGCGCGGGTCTTCGCGCAGCACGGCGATGCGTTCGAGGGCTTCGTCGCGGGTGCAGGGGTAGCCGAGCTGGCTGAGCAGCTCGGCGACATCGCTGGCGTCGCCCAGCTCCGCGAGCCGCACCGTGGGTGCGGTCTCGGAGGAGGGCGCGATGCGTCCCACCGGGGCCCTTAGCGGGTCCCGTAGAGAACGACGGTCTTGCCCCGGGCGTGCAGCTTGCCGTCGGCCTGCAGCTTCTTCAGCACGCGACCGGCCATTTCACGCGAGCAGCCGACCAGGCGCGAAAGCTCCTGGCGCGACACCCGCAGCTGAGTGCCCTGCGGATGGCTCATGGCCTCGGGTTCCTTGGCGAGGTCGTGCAGGGCACGGACGATGCGGTCGGTGACGTCGAGGAAGGCCAGGCGGCCGGCCTTGCGGCTGGTGTCGAGCAGACGCCGGGAAATCTGCGCGCCGATCGCATACAGCAGCTTGGGCGCGTCCAGCGAGAGCCGGGTCAGCAGCAGGTCGTAGAGGCGCTCGTGCCCGATTTCGGCCAGTTCGCAGGTGCTGCGCGTTCGCAGGATCACCTCGCGATGGTCGCTCTCGATGAACAGGCCTAGCTCGCCGACGAACTCGCCGGGGCCGAAATAGCCCAGGACCAGTTCACGTCCGTCCTCTTCCTCGGTGATGATGCTCACCGAGCCCGAGACGACGTAATACAGCGTGCTGGCCGGATCCCCGGGGCGAAACACGTCCGTACGGGACGGGTAACGGCGACGGTGGCAATGGGCCAGGAAGCGTTCGATCGTTGCGCCGTCCGGCAGCAACGGGCTATTGGTTCTGCGCAATGCAGTCAAGGGGGCTACCGGGTTGGCGGACATTGGGAATGGGCTTTGGCTGTCGGCCGAGCTTAGGGCGATACGGCCGCGTGAGCAAATCCTGCCGTTGAAAATCCCGGTCCGATAGAGAGCGATGATGGAAGCGCAGAGACGGTCACGCTTTTGTAATCGACGCAGTCCAAAACCTAGCTGCGTTTCCCCCCGGGGCCAATTGCCTCATAATCGCGGCCCTCGCCGTCCGTCCGGATATTCCTACAGTGGTCAAGCCGTTGCCGCGCCTGAGGTTGCAGGGTTTCAACAACCTCACCAAGGCCCTCTCGTTCAATATCTACGATGTTTGCTTTGCCGCCTCGGAGGACGAGCGCGGTCGCTATATCGAATACATCGACGAGGCGTACAACGCCGACCGCCTCACCCAGATCCTCACGGATGTGGCGGAGATCATCGGCGCCAACATCCTCAACATCGCCCGCCAGGACTACGACCCCCAGGGCGCGTCGGTGACGATCCTGATCTCCGAGGAGCCGGTGATCGACAAGAAGGCGGCCGGCAAGGAGATCATCTCCGACGCCGTGGTCGCCCACATGGACAAGTCCCACATCACCGTCCACACCTATCCGGAGACCCATCCGGACAGCGGCATCGCGACCTTCCGGGCCGATATCGACGTGGCGACCTGCGGGGTGATTTCGCCGCTTAAGGCCTTGAATTACCTGATCGAAAGCTTCCAGTCCGACATCGTGGTCATGGACTACCGGGTGCGCGGCTTCACCCGCGACATCAAGGGCAAGAAGCACTACATCGATCACAAGATCAATTCGATCCAGGACTACCTGGCCAAGAACATCAAGTCGCGTTACGAGATGATCGACGTCAACGTCTATCAGGAAAACATCTTCCATACGAAGATGCACCTGAAGGAATTCGACCTCGACACCTACCTGTTCGAGGAAAAGGCCAAGAACCTCTCGTTCAAGGAGCGCATGAAGATCGAAGCGCGCCTGCGCCGCGAGATCGAAGAGCTCTATCACGGCCGCAACCTGGTCGATTGAGCCTCTGCGCGATGCACGCTAAAGGCCGGCGAAAGCCGGCCTTTTTTGTTTCGGGATGAAGTCGGGTCCCTCCCCGCCGCCCGGCTTGCCTCCCTCTCCCGCCTGCGGGAGGGGGGGGCGGGGTGAGAGCAGAGGGCTCGGACCCGTAACCGCCCCAGGGAAGGGCGAACCCTCGCCCCAACCGGGTCCGTGAACGGGAGAGGGCGCTGAAAGCCAGGCTTGCCGGGGTACATGCCCCGCGGGCCCCGAGCCTCAGACCCGGTAAGCCACGGCCTTCATCAGCTTGGATGCCGCCGCCATCAGGGCCGGCACTGGCATCGGCAGGATCCGCGCGCCGGCGGCTTCGGCGTTCTCGGCGTGGCGGGCCTCGTCGGCCTTCATGGTGCGCAGGATCGCCCGGCTGCGCTGGTCGGCCTCGGGCAGGGACTGCAGGTGTTCGTCGATATGCGCCTCGACCTGGCGCTCGGTCTCGACCACGAAGCCCAGGTTCCAGCCGTCCCCGCGCAGGCCGGCGAGGGCGCCGATGGCGAAGCTGCCGGCGTACCACAGCGGGTTCAGCAGGCTCGGGCGGCTGTCGAGTTCGCGCAGGCGGTCGGCGCACCAGGCCAGATGGTCGGTCTCTTCCTGGGCGGCTTCGAGCAGGTGGCCGCGGGTGGATTCGTCGCGGGCGACCGCGGCCTGGCCGCAGTACAGGGCCTGGGCGCAGACCTCGCCGACGTGGTTGATCCGCATCAGGCCGGCCGAATGGCGGCGTTCGCCGGGTTCGAGCACCAGTTCGGCGGTGTTGCCGGCGGGGTTCGGGCGTTCGGCGCCCGGGGCGCCGAATACGGTATCGAGCGCGCGCTGTGCTTCGCTGAGCACGCGGTCCAGGGGGCTGAGTTCGCGGGTCGTCATGGCGCCGATTCTAAGGCGAGGCCGGCGTAGAAGTCGGTTAATCGGCCGCCGGTGCGGCTCCGCCTTCGTCGAGCAGCCCGGCCAGGAACTCCAGCGGATGCTGGACCGGGATCGCGGTGCCGCCGCCCAGGTGCAGGCGGCAGCCGATGTTGGCGCTGAGCAGCACGCTGGCGCCGCTGTGCGCCAATTGTTCGAGCAGCGGAGCGCGGTATTCGGCCGCGCGCGCCGGGTCGGCCAGCATCTGGCTGCCGGCGGCGCCGCAGCAGCCGTAGCCGGCGTCGAGTTCGACCACCTGCAGCCCGGGCACCCGCGCCAGCAGGCGGCGCAAGGCCGGTACCGACTTGACCACGTTGCGCTGGGTGCAGGGCAGGTGCACGGCGATGCGTTGTGGCGAGGGCCGGAAGCGCAGGCCCGCGCCGGCCTGGTCGAGGTAGGCGATGGCGTCGACCACCCGGGCCTGCGGCGCGAGCGAATGCGCCAGCGCGGTATGGCAGCCGCTGGCCAGGCTCAGGACGGTGGCGTGGCCGGAGAACGCGCCGCGGTTGGCCTGGGCCAGGTCCTGGGCCGCGGCGGCATTGCCGGCGTGCTCGTGCAGGGCGCCGCAGCAGCCCTGGCCGGCGACCGGGTCGAGTTCCACCCCGAACGAGGCGCACAGCCGCGCCGTGGCCGCGCGCAGGGCGCTTTCATAGGTGTCGGCCACGCAGCCCACGAACAACCCCGCGCGGGCCTGTACGGCCGGCAGGGGGCGTGCTGGCGGCATCGTGACTGGCCGCGTCGGGCGCGGCAACGCGCGCCAGGCCTCGGGCAGCCAGGGGTAGCCGACCCGATACAGCGACAGGGCTGCGGCCAGCCAGCGCGGCCGCGCCGCCAGGCCTTCGATCAGGCGCTGGCGCCAGGCCGGCGGCCGGCGCTCGCGCTGGCGGCTGCGTGCCAGGACCAGCAATCGGCCATAATCCACGCCGGCCGGGCACACCGACTCGCAGCTGCGGCAGCCCAGGCAGTGATCGAGATGAGCGTCGGACGTCGCGGTCGCGACGATGCTGTCCAGGGCCCAGGCCCGGGCCAGGGCGATCCGGCCGCGCGGGGATTCGGCTTCGAGCCGGTCGCGGCCATAGGTGGGGCAGGCGGGCAGGCACAGCCCGCATTGCACGCAGCGGTCGGCCAGAGCCACCAGGGGATCGGCGGAGGGCGGGCGACGGTCGTGCGGCATGACCATCGATGCTAGCACGGGCCAAACCCAGGCTTGCGCGATCCCGGGCGGCCCGCTATCATTCCGCCTCTTTCGTTCCGCAATCACAACGCGAGGCGACGTTCCGACGCCCTTCCCGCACCGGGAAACGGCGGAACCAGCCCGACCACTGTGCCCACATAAAGAGTTGTCATGAAGACTTTTACCGCCAAGAACGAGACCGTCCAGCGCGACTGGTACGTCGTCGACGCGTCGGGCAAAACGCTCGGCCGCTTGTGCTCCGAACTCGCGCGCCGTCTGCGCGGCAAGCACAAGCCCGTCTACACCCCTCACGTCGATACCGGCGATTACCTGGTGGTGATCAACGCCGAGAAGATCGCCGTCACCGGCAACAAGCTGCAGGACAAGATGTACTACCGGTTCACCGGTTACGTCGGCAACCTGAAGAGCGAGACGCTGGGCCAGGCGCTTGAGCGCCACCCGGAACGCGTCATCGAGATCGGTGTCAAGGGCATGCTGCCGAAGAATCCGCTCGGCCGCGCCATGTATCGCAAGCTCAAGGTCTACAAGGGCTCCGAGCATCCGCATACCGCCCAGCAGCCGCAGCCGCTCGACATCTAAGGTAAAGACCATGGCTATCCAGCAGAATTACGGCACCGGCCGCCGCAAGTCGTCCACCGCCCGCGTGTTCCTGCGCAAGGGCGACGGCAAGATCACCATCAATCAGCGTTCGATCGAAGAGTTCTTCGGCCGCGAAACCGCGCGCATGATCGTCCGCCAGCCGCTCGAGCTGACCCAGTCGACCGACAAGTTCGACGTCAACGTGACGGTCGCCGGCGGCGGCATCACCGGCCAGGCCGGCGCGATCCGTCTCGGCATCGCCCGCGCACTGGTCGAGTACGACGAAACCCTCAAGGGCGAGCTGCGCAAGGCAGGCTTCATGACCCGCGACGCCCGCGAAGTCGAGCGTAAGAAGGTCGGTCTGCACAAGGCTCGTCGCGCAACCCAGTTCTCGAAGCGCTAATTGTTGTTTTTGCGCGTCGCGTTTTTGCGCTAATATCGGTTCCATAGCCCCGTCGCCAAGCGGTAAGGCACCTGACTCTGACTCAGGCATTCGGTGGTTCGAATCCATCCGGGGCTGCCATACCCAAGTCCGATTCCTGCTTGACGGCTCGAATCGGCGACCTGAAACCCGCCGCGAGGCGGGTTTCTTGTTTCCAGCATGAGCCCGCCGCGAGGCGGGTTTCTTGTTTCCAGCATGAGCCCGCCGCGAGGCGGGTTTCTTGTTTTCCAGCATGGGCCCGCCGCGAGGCGGGTTTCTTGTTTTTACCCAGCATGAGCCCGCCGCAAGGCGGGTTTCTTGTTTTCCAGCATGAGCCCGCCGCGAGGCGGGTTTCTCGTTTGTGAAGTTACGAGCTCGCCAAATGGCGGGATTCTTGTTTGCGAGGTCCGCCCCCCCTACGACGGGTTTCCTGGTTCTGCGACCAGCGTCGCTCCGTCGAAACCGCGCGCGGAACGTGCCCTCAATCCGCGCTCAAGACCCTGACCAGGCTGAGCTCATCGCGCAGCGGGATGCCGTGCCGCCCCAGCAGCGCAATCGCCGGGTTCGCCTCGCGTTCCAGATCGATCGCGCCGGCGGCGAGCCGGTGCAGGCGGAAGCCGCGGCGCTGGTAGAAACGCAACGCGTCGAGGTTGTCGTTGGTGGTGCGGGTCAGCAGCCGGCCCAGGCCCAGCGCGCGTGCCCGATCGGCCGCGCATTCGACCAGGCGGGTGCCGAGGCCGGCCTGCGGCTGCACCGCATCGAGCGTGACGATCTCCGACTGCAGCGGGTCGTCGAGCAAGGTGACCAGGCCGGCGATCGCGCCGTCCGCAGCCAGCGCGATGAAGCCCGGCAGGACCGCGGCATCGATCGCGCGGCCGTCGAGCATGACGATCGGCCCGCCCCAGCGCCGGTCGAGGAAGGCGCGAATGGGGCCGTGGTCGCTGGCTTCGATGGCGCGGGTAGGCGGCATGGCGGTGAGGACGTGCGGGGCGCAGCGCGACACTTTAGCGCCGGTGCCGGCGCAGATCGTGACCGATGGCGGTCGTCGCCTGTGCGCGAAGCGATCGCAACGCGGGCGCCGCCGAGGGCGGCCGACGGCGACGAGCGATCGCGGCTGTGACCGCCTGGTCTCCGCGGTTCGCGCCACTCGGCTACCATCCGCGGCGCGGGGGCGACGTTGGGGAGCGCGCATGAGCGAAGATCTGACTCGGTTGCTGCATGACTGGCGCGGTGGCGACGTCGCTTCGCGCGACCGCCTGTTCGCGCTGGTCTACGACACCTTGCGCGGCATGGCCGCGGCGCGCCTGGGCGGGCGCAACGGCCAGCGCACCCTGCAGCCCACCTCGCTGGTCAACGAAGCCCTGATCCGCCTGATCGGCGGCGAGGTCGAGTGGCAGGACCGCGCCCACTTCTACGCGCTGGCCGCGCTGAAGATGCGTGCGGTGCTGGTCGACCAGGCGCGCGCGCAGGCGGCGGCCAAGCGCGGCGCGCGGCCGGTCATGCTGACCTTGTCGCATGCCGATCTGCACGGCGGCCAGACCGTCGGTTTCGACGTGCTGGCCCTGCACGATGCGCTCGAGCGCCTGGCCGAGCGCGACCCGCGTTCGGCGCGGGCGGTCGAAATGGCCTACTTCGGCGGCATGGAGCAGCGCGAAATCGCCTGCGTGCTGGACGTCTCGGTGCCGACCGTCGAACGCGACCTGCGTTTTGCCCGGGCCTGGCTCGGACAGCAATTGGGCTGAGCGCCCGCCGATCGGACGCGACAGGAGGCGATATGGAAACCCAGCGCTGGCACGACCTGCGCCGATTGTTCGATGCGGTATGCGACCTGCCGGCCGAGCGCTGGGCGGAGCGGTTACATGCGCTCAGCGACGATCCGGCGCTGATCGCCGAAGCGCTGGAGTTGCTCGGCGCGCAGACCGAGCACTTCGACCGCGTCGTGCAACCGCTCAGCGAGTTGGTCGCGGGCCTGCCCGACAGCGAACTGCAGGTCGGCGACCGGCTCGGCGCCTGGGTGTTGATCGAACGGCTGGCGAGCGGGGGCATGGGCACGGTGTTCGTGGCCGAACGCGCCGATGGCCTGTTCCGCCAGCAGGTCGCTATCAAGCTGCTGCGCGGCAGCGGCTTCAACCAGGCCGAATTCGCCCGCCGCCTAGCGGTCGAACGGCAATTGCTGGCCGAACTGCAGCACCCCAACATCGCCCGCCTCTACGACGGCGGCACCACCCCGAGCGGGCAGCCCTATCTGGTCATGGAGTACGTACTCGGACGCGACCTCGACGAGTATTGCGAACAGCGCCAGCCCGACCTGCGCCAGCGCCTGCAGTTGTTCCAGCGCATCTGCGCGGCGGTGCAGAGCGCGCACCAGCGCCTGATCGTGCATTGCGATCTCAAGCCCGGCAACGTGATGGTGCAGGACGACGGCGAGCCGGTCCTGCTCGATTTCGGCATCGCCCAGGTGCTCGATCACCAGGCCGGCGACGACAACGCCTCCTACGGGACCTTCTGCACGCCGGCCTACGCCAGCCCGGAACTGCTCGGCGGGGCGCGGGTCAGCGTGGTCAGCGACGTGTTCGCGTTGGGCGTGCTGTTGACCGAACTGCTGGCCTGCCGCTCGGTCGAACGCGGGCCGGCCGACCGCGACCTCGCGGTGCCGCTGCCGAGCGAGTGGGCCGGGCCGGACTGCGCCTGGCGCGAGCGCCTGCGCGGCGACCTGGATGCGATCGCCGCCCGCGCCTGCGCGCTCGATCCGCGCCAGCGCTATTCCTCGGTCGAAGCCTTGTCCCAGGACATCGGGCGCCACCTCGCCTGGCGACCGGTGTCGGCGCGCACGCCCACCGTGGGGTATCGCTTCGGCCGCTATCTGCGCCGGCATTGGCGCGAGACTGCGGCCGCGGCGTTGGTGCTCGCGCTGGCCGGCGGCTTCGTCTGGCGGGTCACCGCCGAGCGCGCGCGCGCCGAGCGCGAGGCTTCGGTCGCACGCCAGGTCAGCGACTTCCTGGTCTCGGCCTTCGACGCCGCCGACCCGCGCATGCGCGGCGCGCAGGCTGGGCAGGAGCTCAGCGCGCGGCAGGTGCTCGACGCTTCCGCCGCTCGCATCGAACACGGACTCGACGACACTCCGGCGATCCGCGCGCGGCTGCGCGCGGTGCTCGGCCGCGCCTATCGCAACCTCGGCCAGCCGCAGCGCGCCGAAGCGCTGCTCGACCAGGCCGCACGCGAGTTCCTCGACCCGGCGGTGGACCGGCCCGACCAGGCCGCGCAGGCACTGTCCGATCTGTCGCGTTCGCTCAGCGACCGCCAGTACGGCGCCCAGGCCGTCGCCGCCGCGCGCCGCGCGCTGGGCCTGCGCGAGCGCGACGGCGAACCGCGCGCGCTCGCCGATGCCTACGACACCCTCGGTCTGGCCCAGGTGGCCGACAGCCAGTACGCCCAGGCCGAGCGCAGCTTCGAGCGCTCGCAGCAGTTGCGCAGCGAGCGCGGCCTGCGCCAGTCGCCCGACGAACGCGCGGCGATGCTCGCCCGGCTCGCCCAGCTGTACCGGCGCCGCGGCGAACTCAAGCGCGCCGAGCAGACCTATCGCGACGCGCTGGAGATCAACCGCGAAACCGGCACCGACCCGGTCGCCGTCCAGCTCAACCAGTTCGGCCTGGCGAGCACCCTGTTCGGGCTCGGCCGCGTGGCGGAAGCCCGACGCGAGCTGGTCGAGAACCTGAGCCTGGCGCGCGATCTGTACGGCGAGCAGAGCGACATGGTCGCCAACATTCATGTCGACCTGGCCAACGCCACCCAGGACCTCGGCGATTACCGCCAGGCCGGCGAGCACTACCGCGCCGCGCTCGAGATCATGGCGGTCGTGGCCGGCGAGCGCAGCCTGGATTACGCCCGCATCCTCAACAACTACGCGGCGCTGTCGCTGGAGCGCGGCGACCTGGCCGAATCCGAGCGGCGCCTGCGCCAGGCCTTGTCGATCCGCCGCGAGCACTTGCCGGCGGACGAGCGCCGGGTGCTGCGCACCGAGAACGCGCTCGGGCTGGTGCTCGCGCGCGGCGGCCGCAGCGAGGAGGCGCGCTCGCTGGTCGAGCACAGCGCTGCGGTCTGGCGGCGGCGTTATCCGGACGACCATCCGGGGCTGTTGATGGTCGCGTTGACGCGGGTCGAGTGGCTGCTGAGCCGCGACCGCCTCGACGAGGCGCAGACCGAACTCGAGGCGATCGACCTCGGCCGCGGCGAATACAACGCCTTCATGCTGGCGCGGATTCCGGCCCTGCAGGCCGAACTCGCGCAACGCCGCGGACGCTGGGACGAGGCTGAAGCGGCCTGGGCCAGGACGATCGAAGACAGCCGGGTCGCTTACGGTGCGCAGCAGGTCAAGACCGCGAGGCTGCGCGTGCCCTATGCCGAGGTGCTGCTCGCTCGCGGCGATGCGCGCGCCGCGGCGGCGCAGGTGCAGCTCGCCGAGGCGGTGCTGCGGCGCGAGATGTACAGCGAGTCGGAGCTGTTGCGGCGCCTGCAGTCGGTCAAGCGGGGCGCGCCGCGGGTGCAGGTGGCGGCGCGCTGAGCGAGCGCCCGTTGTGATCCATCGTGCGGTGGTCGAGCCGCTGCGTGAGTATCGATGCGCCCCGTGGCCGCGGCATCCACCTGCGCAAAAAACACGCCGCCCGAGGGCGGCGTGTCGGTTCGCTGCGGCAAGGACGTTACCGCGGCGATGTCTTGCCGATGCGCTCGCCGCCGATCATTCGACCGCTTGCACGTCGACCAGGCGCAGGCCCTTGGTCGCGTACTTCTCGGCCGACTGGTACAGCGACTGGTAGCCCTTGACCGCTTCCAGGGCATAGCCGCCGCTGCCGGCGCGGAACACGCCGACGTAGTTGCGCACGCCGTCCTCGACGAAGCTGTCGACGTCGATCAGTCGCAGACCGTTGTCGCTGAGCTCGTCCCACTTGCTGGTGAACGCGGCCCAGCTGTTGGAGCGCCACAGGGCGTGGTTGTCGGTGCCTTCGCGGTATACGCCGATGAACTGGCGCTGGCCGTTGCCGATGTCGAAGCTTTCCATGTCGATCAGGCGCAGGCCCAGGCCCTTGGCGATCTCGCGCTGATTGGCGAAGGCGCTGAAGCCGGTGTGGCTCCACAGCCCGGCGTTGCCGTTGCCGGCGCGGAACACGCCGACGTAGTGGCGCTTGCCCGCGCTCAGGTAGGTGGTCAGGTCGAGCAGGCGCTGGCCGCCGTCGGACAGCTCCTTCCATTTGGCGGTGAAGTCGTCCCAGTTGTCGAAGTTGTACAGCGCGCCGGCGCCGCTGCCGCGCTTGTACACGCCGACGAAGTGGCGGTCGCCGTTCTCGACGTAGTTCTCGACCTGTTCCAGGCGGAAGCCGTCGGCCGACAGCTCCGACCACTTCTGGGTGAACGCGGTCCAGTTGGGGCGATTGACCCGCAGCTCGATCTCGCTGCTCGCCTTCCACACGCCGAGGAAGGTCTTGGCGTCGGTTTCGGCGGCGTCGAAGGGATACGCGGTGCTGGACGGATAGATCAGGCTGTAGGGATGCGGCGCGGAGTGGTTGCTGAGCTGGGTCCAGTCGGTCGGGTCCATGCTGTCGGCGGCGGCCATGGCCTTGGCTTCGCCCCAGGTCAGGCTCTGGATCTGGGCGAAGGTCATCGGGCGCGGACGCAGGTCGTTGCCGTCGCAGGGCGTGCTGGTGCTTTCCTGGGTCACGTGGACGTGCACGTGCGGGCCGCTGGACTTGCCGGAATAACCGACCTTGCCCAGGTACTGGCCCTGCTTGACCGTCGCGCCCGGCACCAGCAGCTCGGCCGGGATCGAACCGGGCTGCATGTGCGCGTACAGGGCGATCTCGTCGCCGGTCTTGATCTTGAGATAGTTGCCGCCGGCCGAGTACTGGCCGGTGCTCGGTGCGATCGGTTCGGGTTCGATTTCCTTGCTGACGCGCGGATAGTTCTTCCATTCCGGCAAGTCGTTGAGGGCGCTGCAGACGATGCCGTCGGCCATTGCGTACAGCGGCAGACCGTAGGCGCGCTGGCTTTCGGCCTTGTTCGGGTCGGCGCCGGGACGCTTGGCGTCCCAGGTGCTGCCGGTCCAGCCGGTGACGCTGGTGTCGAGGCCGAAGGCCTGGCTGCCGCCGGGGTGGTTGCTCGAGGTCTGCCAGGCTTCGTTGGCGCGCAGGTCGGTGATCTTGCCCGGGTAGCGCAACGGGCCGTCGTTGTTGGTGCCCGGCGCGAACGACAGGTTCTTGATCACCGGGTTGCGGTAGCCCTGCACGTAGACCGCGATCTTGACCATGCTCGGGTAGGGCGCGGTGATCACGATCGGGTAAGATGACGGCACTTTCGGCGCGTCCGGATCGGCATTGAAGTAGTCGCACTTGCAGTTCTGGAAGGCGTAGGTCTTGCCGGGGTCGATCTGCACCGGGGCGAGGAAGTTGGAGGCGAGCTGGTCGAGGATCTCGACCTTGGTGATGGTCAGCGGCACGGAATCGTCGTTGCGGATGCCCATGCGCAGGGACACGCGGCCTTGCTTGGCGCCGCCGACCTGGGCCGGGCCGATCGCCTCGAACAGGACCCGGCCGTCCTTGATCGGATTGACCACGTCGATGGTGAGGGCCTGGGCGTGGACGCCGGCGCTGGCGCCGAACCACAGGGCGAGGGCGGCGGGCAGGGCGCGCAGGACGAGAGCGGATTGCGGTTTCATGAGGAACTCCAAAGGCATGATTGAGGAATCACGCGGTCGCAGAGGGACGTGCCCTCAACCCGATCCCTGGATCGTTGACCTGGCTGGGCCTGCCCCGGCGAACCCGGGCGTGACCACGCCGCGCTTAACTCAACAAACCGGCAAACGGCGGCCGGACCCATCACGGCCGCGAAACTTTTTTTCGCGGTAGGCTGCGCGGGACCCGCAACGGCGTCCGCAGCCCCGGGCCGAACCTCGCGCGACAGGCGCCCGGCGCCCGGATTCAGTGCTGGAACGCCGCGGCCGGTGATAACCGGCGCGCGAGTGGTTACAATTGAAACCATCGCGCTGCGGCGCCCTGCACCGACATCGAGGCCTGGATGAAACTCGGATCCCTGAAGGAAGGCGGCCGCGACGGCACGCTGATCGTCGTCTCGCGCGACCTGACCCGCGCCGTGCGCGCCACCGGCATCGCCGAGACCCTGCAGCGCGCGCTGGAGGACTGGTCGAACACCGCGCCGCGCCTCAACGCGCTGTCGGACGCGCTCAACGAGGGACGCGCCGCGGATGCCTTCGAGGTCGATTTCGCCGCCCTGGCCGCGCCCCTGCCGCGCGCTTACGAATTCGTCGACGGCAGCGCCTACCTGCCGCACGTCGAGCGCGTGCGCCGCGCCCGCGGCGCCGAGGTGCCGGAGAGCTTCTACGTCGATCCGCTGATGTACCAGGCGGTCAGCGCCGGTTTCTACGGCCCGCGCGACCCGGTGCGGGTGGTCAGCGAGGATTACGGCATCGACCTGGAAGCCGAGGTCGTGATCGTCACCGACGACGTGCCGATGGCGGTGACGCCGGAGGCGGCGGCCGCGCACATCCAGCTGATCGGCCTGGTCAACGACGTGTCCCTGCGCAACCTGATCCCGAACGAACTCGCCAAGGGCTTCGGCTTCCTGCAGTCCAAGCCGCGCTCGGCGCTGAGCCCGGTGTTCGTCACCCCCGACGAACTCGGCCCGGCCTGGATCGACAGCAAGGTTCACCGCCCGTTGCTGACCCACATCAACGGCGAGTGGTTCGGCGCGCCGGAAGCCGGCATCGACATGCAGTTCAACTTCGCCCAGCTGGTCGCCCATGCCGCCAAGACCCGGCCGCTGTCGGCCGGCACGATCGTCGGCTCGGGCACCGTGGCCAACGAGGACACCAGCCTGGGCGCATCGTGCTTCGCCGAGAAGCGCACCGTCGAGACCCTGGAGCACGGCAAGCCGTCGACGCCTTTCATGAAGTTCGGCGACACCGTGCGCATCGAGATGCTCGATGCCGAAGGCCGCAGCATCTTCGGCGCGATCGAGCAGCGCATGGAGCGTCCTTCCGCCTGACGGCAGCGGCGGGTACGACGAGAGGTCGTCCGACCGCGGGGCGCACCCGGTAAGGTTTGCGTCCTGCCGATCGGGCAAGGCAAGCGAGGCGGATCCGGGTGAGCGAACAATTGCGGTTGTATTCCTACTGGCGCTCCAGCGCCTCCTACCGGGTGCGCATCGGCCTGAACCTGAAGGGCCTGGATTACGAGACCGTGCCGGTCCACCTGGTCCGCGACGGCGGCGAACAACACGCCGCCGCCTATCGCGAACTCAACCCGCAAGGCCTGGTGCCGCTGCTGCAGCACGGCCAGCGCAATCTGACCCAGTCGATCGCGATCCTGGAATACCTCGACGAGACCTGGCCGCGGCCGAACCTGCTGCCGGCGACCGCGCGCGATCGCCAGCGGGTGCGCGCGATCGCCCAGACCATCGCCTGCGAAATCCATCCGCTCAACAACCTGCGGGTGCTGAAATACCTCGACGGCACCTGGAACGTGCCCCAGCCGGAGCGCGACGGCTGGGTCAAGCACTGGATTTGCGAGGGTTTCAAGGCGCTGGAGACGATGCTGGCCGGGGACGAGGCTACCGGCACCTTCTGCGTCGGCGACCTGCCCGGGCTGGCCGATTGCTGCCTGGTGCCGCAGATTTACAACGCGCGCCGGTTCGGCGTACCGCTCGAGGAGTTCCCGACCCTGTTGCGGATCGAAGCGGCCTGCCTGGCCCTGCCGGAGTTCGATGCGGCGCGGCCGGAGAACCAGCCGGATCGGGCGCCCGGGTGATTCGAGGAGTGAATTTACCGGAGTGAACAAGAGCAAGGCAGTCGCCGCGCCTGCCGATTCGCTCACTCCTCATCCTCTGCGCTGGCTTCTCGAACCGGCCTGCGCCAAATGCAAAACGGGCCCCGAAGGACCCGTTTGCCGCGGAACGCTTTACCCGTTCCTCATTCCGCTCCGCTCACTGCTTGCCTAGTGCGCGGCGGTCGCGTCGTACATGTCCGCGTACGGGTCGTGCTCGCCGGTGCCGCCCTCGGACAGGCGGAACTTCAGCGCCAGGCCGTCGCGCGAGTCGGCCGCCTTGAGCGCCTCCTCCATCTCGATCCGGCCTTCCTTGTAGAGGCGGAACAGGCACTGGTCGAACGACTCCATGCCTTCTTCGAGCGACTCTTCCATCGCCTGCTTGATCTCGTGGACCTGGCCGCGGCGCATCAGGTCGCGCACGTGCGGGGTGTTGATCAGGATTTCCGCGGCCGGCAGGCGGCGCCCGTCGACGCCGATCACCAGGCGCTGCGACACCACCGCCTTGAGGTTCAGGGCCAGGTTCATCAACACGTTCTTGTGCGCGGCCTCGGGGAAGAAGTTGAGGATGCGCTCCAGGGTCTGGTCGGCGTTGTTCGAGTGCAGCGTCGCCAGGCACAGGTGCCCGGTCTCGGCGAAGGCGATCGCCGCCTCCATGGTGGTGGCGTCGAGGATTTCGCCGATCAGGATCACGTCCGGCGCTTCGCGCATCGCGTTCTTGAGCGCGTTGTGGAAGGCGTGGGTGTCCAGGCCGACCTCGCGCTGGTTCACGATCGACTTCTTGTGCTTGTGCAGGTACTCGATCGGGTCCTCGATGGTGAGGATGTGCCCGGCGGTACTGCTGTTGCGGTGGTCGATCATCGAGGCCAGCGTGGTCGACTTGCCCGAGCCGGTCGAACCGACGATCAGGACCAGGCCGCGCGGCGCCATGATGATCTGCTTGAGCACCTGCGGCAGCTGCAGCTCTTCGATGCTCGGAATGATGCTGCGGATGGCGCGGATGACCATGCCGACTTCGCCGCGTTGCTTGAAAACGTTGATGCGGAAACGGCCGGCGTCGGGCAGGGCTAGCGCCATGTTCAACTCCAGGTCACGCTCGAACAGCGGTACCTGGCCCTCGTCCATCAACGAGTAGGCGATCTTCTTGACCATGCCCGGGGGCAAACCGGTATTGCCGAGCGGGTACAGTCGACCCTCGACCTTGATGTACACCGGCGCGCCAGTCGTCAGGAACATGTCCGACGCGTTTTTTTCCGTCATCAGCTTCAGGAAATAGCCGATGTCCATGCATTCACACCCCTTGTTGACGGCGCGCGCCGTTGCAAGCACGCTGCCGGCTTCCGACAATGTCCGTGCGACATCCCTTCCGTACGGCGCTCCCCAATGACCGCAAGCTTCGCACAAATTCGATTGCCGCTGCTGGCCGCAGTTCTCGCTTCCGGGCTGGCCGGCTGCGCCTCCACGCCTCCGCCGACCGGAGAACTGTCCGCCGCGCAGCAGGCGGTGATGCGCGCGGCCGATGCCGACGCCGACCAATACGCGCCGCAGGACCTCAATGCCGCGCGCACCGCGCTGAGCGCGGCCCAGGCCGCGCTGTCGCAGGGCAAGGACGAGGATGCCCGTCGCATGGCGCTCGCGGCCGCGGCCGAGGCCGACCTGGCCTATGCCCACAGCCGCGAGACCGTGACCCAGGCCGAACTCAACCAGCGCAGGGCCGAGATCGCAGAATTGCGCAATCGCCTGCAGGGAGCCGACCGATGAGTGCGCGTCTTCGCGTTATCCGCCTGTCGGCGTTGGTCCTGTGCCTGGCCTGCGGCCTGGCCTTCGCCGCGCCGGCCGACGACCCCGAGGTCGCCCGGCTCGCCCAGCGGGTGGCCGCGATCGAGGCCAATCCGGACGCCGCCGCCTACGGCGCCTTCGAGCGCCTGCGCGCGCGCCAGGCGATCGATGCGGTGCGCCAGGCCCGCAGCCGCGACCGCCAGTGGGCCTTGCGCATCGCCGACCGCCGGGTCGAGACCGCCGAGGTCGTGACCCGCACCCAGCTGGCCCAGCGCGAGGTCGACCGCCTCGACCGCGAGCGCAGCGAGCTGCTGGTCGAAGCCAGCCGCCGCGACGCCGACCGCGCCCGCGCCGAGGCCGAGCGCCTGCGCGTGCAGGCCCAGATCCAGGCCGAGGAAGCCGAACGCCTGCGCCAGGCCGCCGACCAGGAAGCCCTGGCGCGCCAGGAAGCCGAGGGCCTGCTCGACAACGTCGCCAACCAGCAGGCCGCCAAGCTGCGCGCCGCGCGCGAGCGCGACGCCGAGCTGGCACGCAAGGAAGCCGAGCTGCTCGGCCAGTCCCCGACCCCGCCGAAGCCGGCCAAGCCCAAGCCGAAGCAGAAGTAATCCGGCTCGCCGGCCTGGCTCGATGCCGGGCCTGTGGTCCGCAGCGGTGATCCTGGACCCCGGTGCCCGCGCTCGCCTCGGGGGCATTGTCTTGCCGTATCGGGCGGCTGCGCTTCCGACGAACGGCGGGGCCCGCGGCCGCAGTTTTGCCGGCCCACCGTCCGCGGCTGTTCATGTTTGCGGATTCCACAAAAATTAAAAATTAAAACAATGGCTTGCAGGCGATTCGGAGTCGTCCCGGGCCTGCCTGTCCAAGGCCTGAAAACGGTTGCAGGCGCCCTTGCCGGATCCCGGGTACAGGAGTAGGGTCAGATACCCAAGCGGTTCTTCGACCGCTTGGCGAAGAGCCAGGCCGATGACCGATACGCCCTTTCCGCAGGACCCCGCCGCCGCACATCCGCATGCGGCCCGGTTGCGTGAAACGGACGCTGCGCCGCGCCTGACGAACCTCACGGTCCCCCGCAACGCCCTGGTCCGACGGCCGGGGCGTTCGCATTCGTGCTGAAGGAGGCTTTCATGTTCGAAGAACAACCGCAGCCTGAAATCGACGCGCTCATCAAGAGCAATCCGGAATTCAAACAGCTCTACCAGCGCCACAAGGACCTCGACAAAAAGGTCATGGACGCCGAGCTCGGCGTATTGCCGATCGACGACACCACCCTGGGGCAGATGAAGCGCGAGAAGCTGGCTGCGAAGGACCGCTTGACCCAGTTGTACGACCAACAGCATTGATCCAGGCGGCATCGGCGCGACGCCGGTGCGGTGCTCGCCGGCAAGGAGAGTGCCGGCGCCGATCGTATGGACCCCGACCCGCCCGCGGTCGACGGCTCCAGGTCTAGCGCGGGCGGTGGCGGCCATCCTCGTCGGTCGCCACCGCCCGCGGCTACCGACCTCTCCGATAGTCATTGTTTCCCGCGCGCCCAAGCGCTCCCGCGCACGAAACCGGCGCCCGCGATCCGCGCCGAACGCGCGTGCAGCGGCAGCGCAGTCCGCCGAGGCCTCGCTAGAATGGCCGGGTCCGCCGCATGGTCGCGGCCCACAGGATTCGCATGGCCATTCATTCCTCCGTACTCGAACTCATCGGCCAGACCCCGATCGTCAAGGCCCAGCGCCTCGACACCGGCGTCTGCGAGCTGTATCTCAAGCTCGAATCGCAGAACCCCGGCGGTTCGATCAAGGACCGCATCGGCCTGTCGATGATCGAAGCGGCCGAGAAGTCCGGCAAGATCAAGCCCGGCGACACCCTGGTCGAAGGCACTGCCGGCAACACCGGCATCGGCCTGGCCCTGGTCGCCCAGCAGAAGGGCTACAAGCTGCTGCTGGTGGTGCCCGACAAGATGAGCCGCGAGAAGATCTTCAACCTCAAGGCGATGGGCGCGCAGGTCGTGCTGACCCGGTCGGACGTCGCCAAGGGCCACCCGGACTACTACCAGGACCTCGCCGAGCGCATCGCCCGCGAGACCCCCGGCGCCTACTTCATCAACCAGTTCGGCAACCCCGACAACCCGGCCGCGCACGAGTTCGGCACCGGCCCGGAGATCCTCGAACAGATGGGCGGCGAGCTCGACGCCATCGTGTTCGGCTGCGGCAGCTCCGGGACGATGACCGGCCTGTCGCGCGCCTTCGCCACGCTGTCGCCCAAGACCGAGCTGGTCCTGGCCGACCCGGTCGGCTCGATCCTCGAGGAATACATCAACCGCGGCACCCTTTCGGACAAGTCGGCCAGCTGGATGGTCGAGGGCATCGGCGAGGACTTCCTGCCGCCGATCTCCGACTTCACCCGGGTCAAGAAGGCCTATGCGATCAGCGACAAGGAAAGCTTCCTGACCGCGCGCGCCCTGCTCGAGAAAGAGGGCATCCTGGGCGGCTCCTCGACCGGCACCCTGTTGGCGGCGGCGTTGAAGTACTGCCAGGAACAGACCGAGCCGAAGAAGGTGCTGGTGTTCGTTTGCGACACCGGCAACAAGTACCTGTCGAAGATGTACAACGATTACTGGATGCTCGACAACGGCTTCATCCAGCGCGAGCAGCACGGCGACCTGCGCGACCTGATCCTGCGCCCGTATTCGCAGCGCGACACCGTGGTGGTGGGCCCGGGCGACCTGCTGGTCACCGCCTACCAGCGCATGAAGCTGTACGACGTCTCGCAGCTGCCGGTCATGGACGGCGAGCACATCGTCGGGATAGTCGATGAAAGCGATGTGCTGCTGCACGTGTACGGCGACGAGTCGCGCTTCCGCGACCCGGTCTCGACCGCCATGGTCAGCAAGCTCGACAAGATCCCGGTCGATCAGCCGATCGAATCGCTGCTGCCGGTGTTCGACCGCGGCCACGTCGCCATCGTCGTCGACGGCGAGCGCTTCCTCGGCCTGATCACCCGCATCGACCTGCTCAACTTCCTGCGCCGCCGGGTGCAGTAAGCGCCGCCCGACTGCCGCCCGCGTGCCGGGCGGAGGCCGGCTTGGAGCGGGCAGGAGCGGCGCTAGCCGCGACCCTCGGGCGGGGGAAGGCACACTTGAGGAGGTTCGGGACGCTCTCGCCAAGGGGGGAGCGGCCCCTCTCGATATGGGCGAGACGCCTATTCAGCTTGTGCCGGCCCATGGTGCATCCGTCAACCGGGCAGGGCCGCCCGCCTGCATAACCCGCCTGCATCCGACCTGAAGTGAGGCGTCGTCGCGGCGGCCGGCCGCGGCGGCGATGTTAGAATTCCCGGTTGCGCCAACGAGCGGAATCGGAAGCATTCAATGAGCCAACAGCAGCCGGAAGACGGGGCCCGCAAGCTCGGCCTGGGCACCCTCGCGATCCACGCCGGTCAGTCGCCCGACCCGAGCACGGGCGCGGTGATGCCGCCGATCTACGCCACCTCGACCTATGCCCAGAGCAGCCCCGGCCAGCACCAGGGCTTCGAGTACTCGCGCAGCCACAATCCGACCCGCTTCGCCTACGAGCGCTGCATCGCCGGCCTCGAGGGCGGCAGCCACGGCTACGCCTTCGCCTCCGGCCTGGCCGCCACCTCGACCATCCTCGAACTGTTCGATGCCGGCAGCCACGTCATCGCAATGGACGACGTCTACGGCGGCACCTACCGGTTGTTCGAGCGCGTCCGCCGCCGTTCCGCCGGGCTGGACTTCAGCTGGGTCGACCTCAGCGACGTCGCCGCGTTCGAAGCCGCGATCCGTCCCGAGACCAAGCTGGTCTGGATCGAGACCCCGACCAACCCGCTGCTCAAGCTGGTCGACATCGCCGCGATCGCCGCGATCGCGCGCAAGCGCGGGCTGGTGGTGGTGGTCGACAACACCTTCTCCTCGCCGATCCTGCAGCGCCCGCTCGAACTGGGCGCGCACATCGTCATGCACTCGGCGACCAAGTACCTCAACGGCCACTCCGACATCGTCGGCGGCATCGCCGTGGTCGGCGACGACGCCGATCTCGCCGAGCGCATGACTTTCCTGCAGAACGCGGTCGGCGCGGTCCAGGGTCCGTTCGACAGCTTCCTCGCCCTGCGCGGCCTCAAGACCCTGCACCTGCGCATGAAGGCCCACTGCGAAAACGCGCAGGCGCTGGCCGAATGGCTCGAAACCCATCCGTCGGTCGAGAAAGTGATCTACCCCGGCCTCAAGTCGCACCCGCAGCACGAGCTCGCCCGGCGCCAGATGCACGGCTTCGGCGGCATGGTCAGCCTCTACGTCAAGGGCGGCCTCGACGGCGCGCGCCGGATGATGGAGCGCTGCGAACTGTTCACCATCGCCGAATCGCTCGGCGGCGTGGAAAGCCTCGTCAACCACCCCGCGGTAATGACCCACGCCTCGATCCCGCCGGACCGCCGCGCGGTCCTCGGCATCACCGACAACCTGGTGCGCCTGAGCGTGGGCGTGGAGGACCTGGCGGATCTGCGTAATGCGCTGGCTGGAGCGCTGCAGTGACGATAGGCGCGCGCCGAGCGCCAGGTGGAATCGCCTGGTACGCATTCGGGGTGTTCTTGCTGCTTTTCAGGGAACGGTCCCTGTTCGCGCGACTGGTTTCGCGCGATGTCGGGTCGCGCTACAAGGGCTCTGTCTTCGGTATCCTTTGGTCGCTGCTGAACCCGCTCGCGCTGTTATGCGTTTTCGCTTTCGTGTTTGGAGTCGTCTTCCAGGCGCGTTGGGGTGTCGCCGGGGACACCAAGAGCTTTGCCCTGGTCCTGTTTTCCGGCTTGGTGTTGTTCCTGTTTGCTTCGGAATGCATCAACCGCGCTCCGATGTTGATCCTGCAGAACAGCAACTATGTGAAAAAGGTCGTCTTCCCGCTCGAATTGCTGCCGCCTGTAGTGGTCGGCGGCGCTGCGGTGAATTTGTGCATCTCGCTGGGTATCCTGCTCATAGGACAATTGCTGCTGGAAGGCTCGATCCCCTTGAGCTGGTTCAGCGTACCGATCATCGTCCTGCCTCTGGCCATACTGATGGCCGCGGCGGTGTTTCTGCTCTCTTCGCTCGGGGTGTTTCTGCGCGATCTGGGCCAGGTGACCGGCTTGGTCACGATCGTCATGATGTACCTGAGCCCGGTCCTGTTTCCGATCGAATCGGTGCCCGAGCAGTACAGGGGGCTGCTGCACTTCAATCCGCTGACCGTCCCAGTCACCCAACTGCGGGCCGCCACCCTTTATGGACAGTGGCCCGATTGGGTTCAGCTCGGGCTGTACGCGGCAGTCGCGTATGTCCTGTTGGTGCTGAGTTTTACCTGGTTTTGGCGCAGCAAGAACGGTTTTGCCGATGTCATCTGAAGTCGCGATCGATGTGGTGGGTCTGCACAAGAGCTATCTGATCTTTGATAGTCCGGTGCACCGGCTATGGCAGATGCTATTGCGCGGTAAGAAACATTTCTTCCGCGAACACCATGTTCTGAAAGGGATCTCGTTCCAGGTCAGGCGCGGCGAAACCGTCGGTCTGATCGGCCGCAATGGCTCCGGGAAGTCGACCTTGCTGCAGATACTCTGCGGCACGCTTGAGGCTAGCGAAGGGCAGCACCGAGTCAATGGCCGAGTCGCGGCGCTGTTGGAGCTCGGAGCGGGCTTCAACCCGGAATATACCGGCGTCGAGAATGTCAGGATGAGCGCGCAGATCCTGGGGCTGACCAACGAAGAGATAGATACGCGCTTCGACAGCATCCTGCGCTTCGCCGATATCGGCGACTACGTGGATCAGCCGGTCAAAACTTACTCCAGCGGCATGTTCATGCGCTTGGCCTTCGCCGTGATCGCTCACGTCGACGCTGACGTGTTGATCATCGACGAGGCATTGGCGGTTGGAGATGCATACTTCGTGCAGAAGTGCATGCGTTTTCTGCATACTTTCAGTTCGTCGGGCGGCACGCTGCTGTTCGTAAGCCACGATAGCTCCACGATTACTTCGTTATGCGATCGGGCGATATGGCTGCAAGACGGAAAAGTGCGTATGGACGATGCGCCTAAGCAGGTGACTCAAGCCTACCTGGCGGATCTTTATCGGCAAGAGCAGGGCGACGACGAAGTGGCTCTGCAGATTCAGCAACAAGGCCAGGCCATGTTGCTGCATTCCGGGGACGACGACTATGCGGATGCGCGCCGCGACCTAGTTCTGAACTCGAATTTGCGCAACGATCTCGAAGTCAGCCGTTTCGACGAGACGGGTGACGTCTTCGGAAAGGGGGGCGCCCGCATCCTTGATACGCGACTGCTCGACGAGCATGGCGCAAGATTGCAATGGGCCGTAGGCGGCGAGCCGGTTTCGCTCGTAGTGACTTTACACTGCGTCGAGGCGATTTCAGGGTTGATCGTAGGATTTCTCGTGCGCAATCGCCAGGGTTTGTCCCTGTTCGGCGAGAACACGTATTTGTCGTATCTAGACCGGGCGCCGGAATGCGGTGCCGACGAGACTTGGTACGCGCGATTCGATTTTCGTATGCCGATCCTGCCAGCTGGCGAGTACGCAGTTTCGGTGGCAGTGTCCGAAGGCACGCAGAAAGATCACGTCGTGCACCATTGGGTGCACGACGCGATCATTATCAGCAGTCATTCTTCGGCAGTAAGTACCGGGATGATCGGCATCCCGATGAAATCGATTGCGCTCGGCAAGATCGGCTGAGCACTCGCCGATCGCGCATCGACTCGGGGTCGGGTCGATGCGCATTGCGGTCATTGGCCGAACAGACGCTTGAGCTTGCAGGCGAAGCGCCAGGATTTGGATGCTTGTAGGCGGGCCTGGTAGTTCTCGAGTTCGGCCGGAGTCATCGCCCACAGCATCGGCGACGCTTGCTTGCGGCCCACCAGCGCCGCCGCCGCGCGCACCGGCCAACCGAGCGCCCAGGTGCGACTGTTCATGGTCGCGTGAATCTGCTCGCGCAGGGCGTTGGCGTAGCGATGCTCTTCGAGCAGTGGATCCGGAAGCGGACCGTGCTGTCCGCGATTTACGCGATTCCAGTCCTGCACCATCTGCCTGATGCGGGTCGCGCTACCCGGTGCCAATAGTAAGGGCATGGCATCGAACTTGCGCCAGATCGCATGATGGTTCGACTGCCACTCATCCGCCGAATGCAGGGTGTAAGAAGACTCGGCCTGCTTCCAGAGACGATAGATCGAAGTGATGTCGCTGCCGCTGCCTACGTCGCAGACGTTGGCAGTCCGCATCATGAAGTCCCAATCTTCGGTGGTGGTCAGGGATTCGTCGAACCTAACGCCGAGATCGTGAAAGGCCGAGTGCGGAAAGGCGACGGAGACCGGCGGCGTGCTGTTTTCGACCAAGTGCTGGAAGAAATCGAATTCTTTCGGGTAGCGCGAATCCATGCCACTGACGGCCCGTACCGATGGGCTGCCGTAGTTGGTCCGAACGGGCTGCCAGGATTGCGCTACGGTTCTGCTGCGCAGTACACGCCCGGGAGTCCGGTTCGCGAGTTTTCTGAACTCCTCCACCCAGTGCCCCATGACGATGTCATCGTCGTCGAGAATGGCGATGTAATGTCCTTTAGCCTCCGAGAAACCAACATTGAGCGGTCGGGTGCGATTGCCGTCGTCTACTTTGATGAGGCGGATGCGGTTGCGGATCGTTGCGTTCGTGTCTTCGATAACGCGTTCGACTGCGAGTACGCCTTCCGGCTGAAGCTTATGGCCGATGACGAGAACTTCGAAATCCTGATCGGTTTGCGCAGAGAGGCACAGGAACACATCGCGCAGCGTATCCAGGCGCTTGCCCTGGGTGCGCGTGACTACGCTCAGGAATGGGCGTCCGGTCTCGCCGTGGTCGTCGGTATAAGCTATCGCGTCGCGTCTTTGTCCCGGCAGGTAGAGGCCGACGAACTGGTTCGTGGTTGCAGTGGCGTCAACGCCGTCCCGCAAGTAGGACAGTAGCCGCTGCAGCAACGACCCGCCAGCCAAGGCCGGGTGATAGGTCGGGAAATGCTGATCGCTGTGGTTGAGTTTGACGTCTTTGGAGCTGACTAAATGCCAGCCCGACGCATGCATCATCGTCCGCAGGCTCGCCTGAGTGAAACCGCGAAGATGGGTGTGGTCCAGCAAGCCGGTCTTTGTGTAGTCCCAGCGTCCGAAAGCCAGTTTAAAGCCGACATCGCGATGAGCCACGTTGGGCACTGAAACGACCAGCGGGGCGCAGTGCGTCTCAGAAATCCGGCGCAACATAGCCACGACCGCTTCGGGCTCGGCGACGTGCTCGAGGGTGTCGATAATCGACATCGAGACGAGTTTTTGATCGCCGATCACCTGTCGCAAGGTGGTTTCAGCGCTTGCGATATCGCTCAGATCGAGCGCCTGGGTCTGAAATCCTCTCGCACTCAGTTGGCTCAATGCCTCGACATCGATATCCAAGCCGATGTACTTGCAGCCGAGATCATCGCGGACACGTTCGGCGATCGGTCCCAGGCTGCAACCGATATCGATATGCACGCCTTCAGGGCTGTTGCCGTGATCGGTCAACAGGCTGATGACATGCCCGTAGACATTGTCATGGAAGTAAGGATTGTCGTAGGTATTCATCAGAGGCTGAACCGATGTTCGGTGTAGTGATCGCCGCGGAACACCGAGACGGTTCGGCGCTTGTCGATAGGTTCGGGCAGGCGGCCTTCCGTTCGTCGAGTTTCGAAGTTCTCGGCGGCGCGCTTGAGGTGGGCGATCGGAGACTTTCCGAACCCTTCGAGCAGGCGGGCGACGATCTCCGGCCGCGAGTACTTATGCGCCATCATCAACGCCGCTTCCGCCGAGTAATATTGTTCGGAAGAAGTCGGTTGCCATTGACCGTTGTCGCCGAGGCGCTTGTCGTGGAAGACCGCAGCGGAGGGTTGATAGATGATGCTGTAACCGGCTAAGCGCGCTCGCCAGGAGAAATCGACGTCGTCGCAGTAAAGAAAGAACGATTCGGCGTCGAAGCCGTCGAGTTCGCGCAACACGGCCAAGGGGATCAGAGCGCAAGCGGTGGTCGCCCAGTCCGTTTCGCCGCTGCCCGCGTTGTATTCCTTGGGATGTTCGACCGGCAGTTGGCGCGCTTCCACCAAGCCGACCTTCGGGTTCTGCAGCGGTCTGGCGAGCTCGATAAGCGCGTCCGGTGCGAGCATCACGTCCGGGTTCATGATCAGCACGGCGTCGACGGGGTTGCCTTTGTCGAGCGCCTCGACGGCATGGGCGATGAGGGTGTTGTGGCCGCGTGCCGAACCCATGTTGCGGCCGAAGTTCACGTTTTCCACGCTTCGCAGCGCTTCGGACGAGACGGCGATCGCCTTGATCGCGGCGGCGTCCAGAACCGGGGCGGGAGAGCTGTCTCCATATACCAGCGAAACGGAGCTTACCGCGCCGGCAGCGATCGCGAGATCGGCCGCGCGATTGAGATGGGCCACTGTCTGGACGATGCGTTCGGGTTCGTTGCCATAAAGCACCGAGTGCACGCGCACATGGCCGATATTATGGATTTTAGCGGTCATGGCTGCTCCAGTTCCCCCTCTCGTTCATCGATCCAGGCGCACAGACGTCTTACGCCCGTAGCGGCATCGACCTTCGGCGACCAGCCCAGCGTCTCAGAGGAGGCAGTCACGTCGCATGCCGCATGTCGGACGTCGCCGTTACGGTATTGGGCGGTGACGTGCGGCGGCGGGGCGTTGTAGATGCCGGCGATGATGTCAGCCAGTTGTTCGATGGAAAGCGAGGCGCCGGTGCCGATGTCGGCCAGGATTCCGCTCTTGTCGGAGGTGGCGGCGGCGATGATGGCATCCGCCACGTCGTCGATGAAAACGAAGTCGCGCAGCATCTTGCCGTCCTCGTAAAGCGGAATGCTCTTGCCGGCCTTCGCCAGGCGCGCAAACAACGAGACGATGCCCGTATAGGGGTTGGTCAGGGATTGTCCGGGGCCGTAAACGTTCTGCAGGCGCAGCACGTTGAGCGAGGTGCCGAATGCAAGGCACCATGCCGAGAGGATGTGCTCTTGAGCCAGTTTCGTAGCGCCATAGACGCTAGTTGGATCCGGGCGCGTGGCAGCGCAGCGGAAGGGCTGGCTGCGAAGTCCCTGGAAGTCCCACTGACCTTGCTCGAGCATCTGGGCCGAACGTTGGCCCGGGTAGTGCGAGCGACCGCTTGCATCGAGCCATTCGCCTTCACCATAGATGGCGCGACTGCTCGAGAGTACGATGCGCGACGGTATTATTTCATGAGAGGCGAGTGCGTCGAGCATCTTGGTGGTGCCGACGACGTTGACCTGCGCATGACGGCTGGCTTCGGTCAAGGATTGCCCGGTGCCGGTCTCGGCGGCCAGATGGACGATCGTGGTCGGACGGTACTTGGACAAGACCTCGGTCCAGGTCTGGGCCTCCGTTACATCGGCGACGATCAGCTCCACCTGCGGATGGAGCGCGGCCGGCCTCGTTCCGCTCTTGTGAATCTGGGGATGCAGATTGTCGACGGCGACAACCCGATCGAACGATTTCACGAGGGTTTCGGATATGGCGCAGCCGATGAATCCGGCGCCGCCTGTTACGAGACAAATCTGGGTCATGCTTACTCCGATGTGCTGGGAACGAGTTTCGCGACTGCTTTCTTGTTTTTGAGCGCAAGCATCGGTTTTTCGATGAAGTGCCAGGAAACGGCTGCGCATGCCAACGCAACGGGGAGGCTGATCAGGGCGTTCTCCATAGCGCTAAGCCTGTTGCCGGCCAAGTGGTTGACGGTCTGCTGCACGACAAAACCGTAAAGATACAACCCGTATGAAAAATCGCCGAAGCGGCCGGCGCGCGACAACAGAGGATGCGCGGCGAGGGCGAGCGACAGCACTGCAACGGGAAGGACGAGGTATAGCGTCGCTTCGAGCGCCCAGGCGTTGCTGGGCGGGACCAGCGCGACTACGCCTATGATGAACAAAGCCAGGCTTGGATCGAGAAAGCGTTCCCACTTCATGTGAGCGACGAAGGCGCCTAGCATGAAGTATGGGGCGACATCCAAAGCGCTGATCAAATCGCTGCCGTAGAAGACCGGATGACTTTCAGGGGTATGCAGGCGCACGAAGTAGATGCTCGTTGCGCATAGGACCAATGTGGCGGCACCCATGAACCACCTGGACCTCAGCAAGACGCCGAGCGTGCAGATCAGCGGCAGCGCCAGATACATCGCGAATTCGATCGGCAGGCTCCAAAGCGAACCGTTCACCGCGACGGGATAAGTGTTGTCCGCGAACAAACCCGGCAGGTCGTACACCGGTTTCAGAAAAATATTCTTGAAGTAAGAGTATGTGCCTGGGTTGGAGAGATACTCGCCCACGGGCAGGGTAGACAGTGCCGGCCCCAGGAATAGGGCGGACGCTATGCAAATGGCGATCAGAGCCGGAAATATGCGCAAGCTGCGCTTGCGCAGATAGCGTGTGAGCGAGGGCTCGAGGGTCCAACTAGTATAGATCAGGTATCCGCTGATCACAAAAAATATCTTGACCGCCAACGCCTGCACGGAGTTGGCGAACAAGGTTGGACTGGGCGTGTTGGTCAGCGGATGCGCGTGCCCGAAAATGACGACCGCAGCAGCCAGCAATCGTACGGCATCGAAATTGTTGACTCGCCCCATGCTTATATTCCGGATGCCATTTTGTGAATGTGAGTTGCCCATCGAGCTGTCGATCCCTCGATGGGTCGCAAGGTCCCCGCATTATGAAGAAAAATGCGGAACGACTTTCGCCAGTAATGCGGAGACTTGCCGTGAAGGCCGAGTGAAGCGCTCGGCCGACCTATTAACCGCGGATCGGGCTTATTTAAGTTCGTTGGATAGTTGCGGAAGCAGTGTGAATAGATCTCCTACCAGGCCGATGTCGGCGATCTCGAAGATCGGCGCCTCGCCGTCCTTGTTGATCGCGACGATGGTGCCGGCGTCCTTGATGCCGGTCAGGTGCTGGATCGCGCCGCTGATGCCGATGGCGACATAGAGCTCGGGCGAAATGATCTTGCCGGTCTGGCCGACCTGCATCTCGTTGGGCACGTAGCCGGCGTCGACCGCGGCGCGCGAGGCGCCGACCGCGGCGCCGAGCTTGTCGGCGAAGTCGAAGATGATCTTGAAGTTCTCGGCCGAGCCCACGCCGCGGCCGCCGGAAACGACGCGCTTGGCGCTCTGCAGGTCGGGACGGTCGGACTTGCCCGCGGCCAGGCCTTTATGGCGGGTGTGGGTCGGCAGGGTCGCGTCGACCGTGGCGGCTTCGACTGCGGCGCCGCCGCCCTTTGCCGCTTCCGGCCACGAGGCGGTACGCACGGTGGCGACCACGGTGTGGTCGGCGGGCGCTTCGACGGTGACGATGGCGTTGCCGGCGTAGATCGGGCGCTTGAAGGTGTGGCTGCCTTCGACGGCCATGACGTCGGAGACCTGGGCGACGCCGAGCAGGGCGGCGACGCAGGGCATGAGGTCCTTGCCGAAGGTGGTGCTGGGGCCGAACACGTGGCTGTAGCCTTTGGCCAGCGCGGCGAGCTGCGGTGCGAGCACCTGCGCGATCGCGTCGGCGTTGGCGGCATTGGCGACGGTCAGCACCTTGGCGACGCCGGCGATCTGCGCGGCTTCGGCGGCGACCGCGGCCGGGTCGGCGGCGAGCACGACGATGTCGATGGCGTCCGGCTTCAGCGCCTGCGCGGCCGACACGCACTTGGCGGTGGACGCGTTGAGCTTGCCGTTGAGATGTTCGGCGACGATCAGAACCTTGCTCATCACAGCAACCCCTTAGCCTTGAGTGCGGCGACCAGTTCGGCCGCGTCCTTGACCATCACGCCCTTGCTGCGCTTCGGCGGCGGTGCGTAATGGGTGGTCTTGAGCGTATCGCCGGTGTCGACGCCGAGATCGGCGAACGCGATGGTCTCCAGCGGCTTGCTCTTGGCCTTCATGATGTCCGGCAGCTTGATGAAGCGCGGCTCGTTGAGGCGCAGGTCGGTGGTGACCACCGCCGGCAGGTCGACTTCCAGCGTTTCCAGGCCGGCGTCGACTTCGCGCGTCACCGTGGCCTTGCCGCCTTCGACTTCGAGCTTGGAAGCGAAGGTCGCCTGCGGGCGGCCCCACAGCGTGGCCAGCATCTGGCCGGTCTGGTTGGCGTCGTCGTCGATGGCCTGCTTGCCGAGGATGACGATGTCCGGCTGTTCCTTCTCGATCAGCTTGAGCAGGGCGCGCGCGGCGGTCAGCGGCTGGATCGGCTGGTCCGAGACCACGTGCACGGCGCGGTTCGCGCCCATGGCCAAGCCGTTGCGCAGATGCGCCTGGGCGTCGGCCGGGGCGATCGTCGCGACCACGACCTCGGTGGCGATGCCCTTGTCGCGCAGGCGCAGGGCTTCTTCCAGGGCGATTTCGTCGAACGGATTGGCCGACAGCTTGACGCCGTCGGTGACCACGCCGGAGCCATCCGGCTTGACCTGAATGCGGACGTTGTAGTCCACCACGCGCTTGTAACCGACGAGGATCTTCATCGTGCGGGGATTCCTTGTGGGGGTGCTGGGCCGGGAGCGGCCGAGAACCGCCAATTCTAGCGGAGACGGGGGTGTCGCGCAGGCGGGTGGGTCGGCGCGGCAGGGCACGGACGGTTGTCGGACGGCCTGCCGGCCGAAGTTTCGGGAGGCTGCGGCTTGACGATATGCCCAATCGAAGCCATGCGTGTGGGAGGCGCACTCGGCTCAACGAAGCCGATCGTCGAAAGATGCTGAACGAACGGCATTCCACACCTGTCCGCCCCTGGCTGACCATACCTTACAGGCAGCCTTGGGATGGATTGCGAGGCTCGGTCAGATTCCCGCCCGCGTCTCCACGACCAGGGTCTGCACGCCCGTCCAAACGGTTCGTGGCTCCAGTCGGACCGGGCTCACGACGTTGCCGGCTTCGACGCAGATGAACCGCCGATATTGATCCTCGCCTAGGTCGTCCAGGCTGGACGCCAGCACGGCGCCTGGGTTCCACACCACGATGTCGGCAAAGCCCGTGCTTTCCAGGCGCAACAGCTGGTCGCCGTCGGTGACGCGTAACGGCTTGCGCGCCTCCATGTAAATACGGTCGACCTCGCCCTCGAAGCGCACCGGGGCGTCGGTCGCCTCGACCCGTCTGCCGCCGTCCGCCGAATCCAGGTATGGCCGGTCTTCCAGGCCATGGATCAGCGTGCCCGCGATATCGGCCACACGCAGGTAGGTGTGCAGCGCGACCGTGAATTCGAAAGCGGCATTGTCGACATTGCGGACCGTCAGGGCGATGCGCAGCCGGTCGCCGCCGGGTTGCAAAGCCAGCTCGGCTTCGAACCGATGCGGCCAATGCAGGCGAGTCTCGTCGTCGTCGCGCAGACCGAAGGCCAAGCCCGGACCCGTCGGTGGGGTGGGGATCGATTCCCATAGGCGAGTGCGGGCAAATCCATGGCGCGGCCCGCTGCCGCGTCCGCCGAATTGCGGAAAGATCACTGGAATGCCGCCTCGGATCGCCTTGCCGGCACCGAAGCTGGCGCGAGGGCTGAGGTAAAGGCGCTCGCGGCCCTGGCATCGCCAGGACACGGCGTGCGCGCCGAACGCGGTGGCCTGGATCTCGACTCCGCCCGAAACCCGGAGGCGCAGAGCGCCGGTAACTGCCTCGTTCGGGTCGGAAGCCACGGGCCTGTCCTTGCTTGAGCGAAGTCGCCATCGGCACGCTAGAGTGTCCGATGGGCCGTCATGAGGATTCTAAGGCCGCCGCCCGGCGTGCCGACGGGGCGCGGTGTCGATACATGAAGCCTCCAGCCGCCCGGCCGGGCTATTCTTGCCCATCCCCAGTCTTTCGGAGCCGGGATGCTGCATCCTGTCGTATTGAGCGGCGGCAGCGGTTCGCGCCTGTGGCCGCTGTCGCGCGAGAACCAGCCCAAGCAGTTTCTGTCGTTGATCGGCGATCGTTCGCTGTTCCAGGAAACGGTGCTGCGCGCCTGCGCACTGCCGCAGGCGGGCTTGCCGGTAACGGTCTGCGCCGAGGGCCACCGCTTCATGGTCGGAGAGCAGTTGCAAGGCGTCGGCGTGGGCAGCGGCGGCATCCTGCTCGAACCCATCGCGCGAAACACCGCGCCGGCGATCGCGCTGGCCGCATTGCATCTGCTCGCCCGCCATCCCGAGGCCGTGATGCTGGTGCTGCCGGCCGATCACCTGATCGAGGACGAGTCGGCTTTCCGGGCCGCCGTGGAACGCGCGGCGGTGCTGGCCGGGCAGGGCTGGCTGGTGACCTTCGGGATCCAGCCGGACTATCCGGAAACCGGCTACGGCTATATCGCGCGCGGCGAAGCGCTCGGCGAGGACGGCTATCGGGTCGCTCGTTTCGTGGAAAAGCCGGCCCTGGCCACGGCGCAAACCTACTTGGCCGAGGGCACGTATTCGTGGAACTCGGGCATGTTCCTGTTCAAGGCCGAGCGCTATCTCGAAGAACTCGCGCGTTTCGCGCCGCAGATCCACGCCGCCGCGACCGCCGCTTATGCGGCCGCGCAAAGCGACCTCGACTTCATCCGCGTCGGCAAGGAGGCGTTCGCCGCCAGCCCCAGCGATTCGATCGACTACGCGGTGATGGAAAAGACCGATCGCGCCGCGGTGGTGCCGGTCAGCTGCGGCTGGAGCGACATCGGTTCCTGGTCGTCACTGTGGTCGGTGGCCGAGCGCGACGAAGACGGCAACCGCTACGAAGGCGACGTCATCTCCCTGGATACGCGCGACAGCCTGGTGCGCGCTTCGGAGCGGCGCCTGATCGCCACGATCGGGGTCGAGGACCTGGTCATCGTCGATACGCCCGACGCCACCCTGGTCGCGCGCAAGGACCGGGTGCAGGACGTCAAGACCATCGTCGATCGCCTGAAAAAGGCCGGACGCCAGGAGCATCTGTTCCATCGCAAGGTCTATCGGCCCTGGGGCTACTACGACTCGATCGACGTCGGGCCGCGCTTCCAGGTCAAGCGCATCGTGGTCAAGCCGGGCGCGGCATTGAGCCTGCAAAAGCACCACAAGCGCGCCGAGCACTGGATCGTGGTGTCCGGGGTGGCCGAGGTGACCTGCGACGAGCGGGTGTTCGACCTGCACGAAAACCAGAGCACCTATATCCCGCTCGGCAGCGTCCACCGCCTGCGCAACAACGGCACCGAACCGGTCGAGTTGATCGAGGTGCAGTCGGGCGCGTACCTGGGCGAAGACGACATCGTCCGGCTCGAGGACGTGTACGGGCGCTCCTGAACCTCCAGGTCGCGATCGCGCACGAAAAAACCGGCCGCGAGGCCGGTTTTTTCTTCAAGGCTTCCTCGACGCGAGCCCGTGCCGACGCTCGCCACTACGCCGCGAACGGCTCGGTCGACCTGCGTCTCAATCGACCTGCATCGTCGCCAGTAATTCGGCCAGCACTGCCGCGAAGCGCGCGGCACTGCCTTCGGCATGGGCGAAGAACAGCGAGGGCTCGCACAGTTCCAGTTCCAGCAATTGCGGCTGGCCGTCGCCGTCGCGGATCAGGTCGACGCGCGCGTACGGAAGAGGCTCTTCCAGATCGAGCCGTGCGGTCATCGCGGTCAAGGCATGCAGGGCGACCCTGCGTTCGTCGTCGCCGGCCTCGCGCGCGGCGATGCGCTCGACCGCGCGCAGATTCAGCGCATCCTCGCGTTGCAGCATCGCGCCCTTGCGGATGGCGTGGCTGAACACCCCGTTGAAATGGATCAGCGCGGTCTCGCCGTCGCGATCGACCGAGGCCAGATAGGGTTGCAGCATCGCGCTGCGGCCCTGATCTAGCAGGCGCGCGACGTGGTTGGCCGCGGCGAACTCCTGCGCGCGCGCATAACGCTGGGTGTCGCGCGAGCCGGCGCTGATCGCCGGCTTGACCACGAACTCATCGGCGTGCGGATAGGCGGCGAGAAACTCCTGCAGCGCCGGCAACGGGTCCATGTCGGGTTCGACGAAGGCGCTCGGCACCACCGGCACGCCGCGCGCTGCGAGGTCTGCCAGATAATGCTTGTCGGTGTTCCAGCGCACCACCGGCCAGGGATTGAGCAGGCGCGTGTCGGCGTCGACGCTTGCGCACCAGGCCAGGAACTCGTCGAGGCGTTCGGTGTAGTCCCAGGGCGAGCGCAGCAGTACGGCGTCGTATCGTGCCCAGGCCACGCTGGGGTCGTCCCAGGCGCGGATCTCGGCGGCGATGCCGCGTGCGGTGCAGGCCTGGAGCAGGGGCGACAGGTCGTCGTCCTGCCCGGCGGCGGCGATGGCGGTGACCAGGGCGAGTCGGCTCATATCGCAAGTCTAGCGTCGGCACGCGATCGGGGCATTGTCGCGGTATTGCCCGAAAGTCCGCTAGGTCCCGCTCCGGGCGCAGGCTAAACTGCGCCCATCCCGCAAAGGAGTTGTCCCATGGCCGAGGCCATCGCCGCGACGCCCGCCGGCGCCGCGAAGAGCAAGCTGTACCCCAGTGCGAAACAAGCCCTGCAGGACGTGGTGGCGGACGGGCAGACCCTGGCCGTCGGCGGCTTCGGCCTGTGCGGCATCCCCGAGGCCCTGATCGGCGCGCTGCGCGACAGCGGCGTCAAGGGCATCACCGCGATCTCCAACAACGCCGGCGTCGACGGTTTCGGCCTGGGCCTGCTGCTGGAAACGCGCCAGATCAAGAAAATGATCTCGTCCTACGTCGGCGAGAACAAGGAGTTCGAACGCCAGTTCCTGTCCGGCGAGCTCGAGCTCGAATTCAATCCGCAAGGCACCCTGGCCGAGCGCCTGCGCGCCGGCGGCGCCGGCATCCCGGCCTTCTTCACCCGCACCGGCTACGGCACGGTCGTGGCCGAAGGCAAGGAAACGCGCGAGTTCGACGGCCACCACTACGTCATGGAAACCGCGCTCAAGGCCGATGTGTCGCTGGTCAAGGCGTGGAAGGCCGACAAGGCCGGCAACCTGGTGTTCCGCAAGACCGCGCGCAACTTCAACCCCGCCTGCGCGATGGCCGGCAAGGTCTGCATCGCCGAAGTCGAGGAACTGGTCGAGGTCGGCGCGATCGATCCCGATCACGTGCACCTGCCGGGCATCTACGTCGACCGCATCGTGGTCAATGCGGCCCCGGAGAAGCGCATCGAGCAGCGGACGGTGCGGGCCGGCTGAGCAGGCCCTCGTAATCGCAGCAGGAAACGAGTGCAGAGGAACCCGCAACGAGTCGAAGGTCGTCCGGAACTGCTAAGTTTCTAGTTCTAGTTCTAGTTCTAGTACCTCCCCACTCGTTCCTGGACCACGCTGAAAGTCTCGCCGCCGCCTTCCAGCGCCGGCTTACCGTCAATACAGAGAACAACCCTATGTCCTGGACCCGCGATGAAATGGCGCAGCGCGCCGCGCAGGAACTCACCGATGGCGCCTACGTCAACCTCGGCATCGGCTTGCCGACCCTGGTCGCCAACTTCATTCCCGACGGCATGGACGTGTGGCTGCAGTCCGAGAACGGCCTGCTCGGCATCGGTCCGTTTCCGACCGAAGGCGAGATCGACGCCGACCTCATCAACGCCGGCAAGCAGACCGTGACTGCGCGCCAGGGCGCCAGCTATTTCGGCAGCCACGACAGCTTCGCGATGATCCGCGGCGGGCATATCGACCTGGCGATCCTCGGTGCGATGCAGGTTACCGACAAGGGCGACCTGGCCAACTGGATGGTGCCCGGCAAGATGGTCAAGGGCATGGGCGGCGCGATGGACCTGGTCGCCGGCGTCAAGCGCGTGGTGGTGCTGATGGAGCACAGCGCGAAGAACGGCGAGCACAAGATCCTGCCCGAATGCACGTTGCCGCTGACCGGCCTGGGCGTGGTCAATCGCATCATTACCGAGCTGGCCGTCATGGACGTCACCGAACGGGGTCTGGTGTTGGTGGAGACCGCTCCCGGAGTGAACGAAGCCGAACTGCGCGCCAAGACCGGGGTGCCGCTATTGACCGCCTGAATGGCGTAACGGCGGTATCGCCGGGTGCGTTAACCCGGGATCTGCCAGAAAAGCGTGACGCTAATCTCAATTAAATTTGGGTATCGTTTGGACGGCCATTGAAGTATCTGCGCCGCGCAGTCAGGATGCGGCGCTGCTTTTATTCGGCTGGTCGCTATGCGCAATTTGGCTTTCCTGGGGATGCTGGTCCTGTTCGTGGCCGGTTGCACGTCGTCCGACTCCGGTCGTTCCTTGGCTGCAAGCACGCATGGGAACGGGTTCGCGGCACCGTCCGCGAGCATGGGTTCGGTATTGAGTCCGTTCGCAGATCCGGTATCGGCACGCCTTGCGACGCGCCGCATCGCCGCCAGCGGGTTCGCACGACTTCCCGACCGCGGCAACCTGACCTCTTACCCGGCCAGACAACCCATTCTTTCCGAAGGCGCCTATACCTGGCATCGCGTCGAGTTGAGCGAAGAGCACGCCCTGGCCGCAACCATTGGCGGGTACTTGCGCATCACCACGCCGTCCGGCGAAAAGCTCGACTTCCGTTACGAGCGCCATGTCGAGCATCCCAGCGGCGACTGGACCTGGGTCGGACGCATCGATCGCGGTGGTCTCGCCCAGGAAGCCATCATCACCTTCGGCGAACGCGCCGTATTCGGTAGCATCGCACAGCCCCGCAAGCCGGCGCTGAAGTTGACCTTGCGCGATGGCAAGTCGTGGCTGGTCGAAACCGATCCCAGCAAGCTGGCGCTGCTCGAAAATTCGTTCGGCTCCGATCACGGCGACGATTATTTGATACCTAGCGCAGCGGCGAACGCGTCGACCGCCGGGCCGGCGAGTGTCTCGGTCGGTACCTTAGCCGTTGCCGCCGACGGTCAAGCCTTGGTCGATGTCCTGGTCGGCTACAGCAACGGATTCGCCGCCAGTCTGGGTGGTCCGTCGCAGGCCGTCACCCGGCTCAACTATCTGGTCGAGGTCACTAACCAGGCGTACGTCAACAGCCAGATCACTTCGCGCATCCGCATGGTTCATGCCATGCAGGTCAACTATCCGGACGACTCCGACAACGGCGGCGTCCTGGAGAAAATGACCGGCACGCGCACGACGCCGGTCGATCCGGCCTTCAATGCATTGCGGGCGGCGCGCGAGCAATACGGCGCCGATCTGGTCTCGTTCGTGCGCAAGTACGATCGCACTGCGCAGGACGGTTGCGGCATCGCCTGGCTGCTCGGCGGCGGCCAGCAACCGATCACCACGTCGTCGGCGCCAAACGGCTATTCGGTGGTCAGCGATGGGCGCCAGAACGACGGCGGCACGACCTATTTCTGCCGCGACGAAACCTTCGCGCACGAGTTGGGCCATAATATGGGCGCGCAGCACGATCGCGCGACGGCCTCCTCGGGCGGCAGCCTGCAGTACGGCGCTTACGCGTACTCGTTCGGCTACAAGGCCGGCGCCGGCAGCGGTAATTTCTACGACATCATGGCGTACGGCGATCCGGGCCAGACCTCTTATCGGGTCTTCTCGAATCCGCGGATCACCAGCTGCGGCGGTTTCGCGTGCGGCATCGGCGGCCAAGCCGATACGGCGCTGACTCTTAGTCAGACAATGCCCATCATCGCGACGTTCCGGGCGACGGCAGTGCCGGCATTCAGGGTGCGCGGCGACGTTAACGGGGATGGCTGGGCCGACTTGCTGTGGCGCAATGCTTCCGCGCATCAGTTCGCGCATTGGCTGGCCGGTTCGTCCGATGCTTTGCAGGGCTTCGCGAGCGCGGCCGGCTTCGACATGGTCTCTTCCTACGATGTCGGAGCCGTCGGCGACTTCAACGGCGACGGCCGCGTCGATGTGCTGTGGAAGAACGAGGCTGAGCGGTTCCTCGTACTCTGGCTCAGTTCGGGCGGCGGCTACACGCAACAGGTGGTCGGTGGGTTCGAGCCGGATATGGCGTTGGTCGGAGGCGGCGACGTCAACGGCGATGGACGGCACGATCTGATTTGGCGCTCGCTTGCCGGCAGCCGCCTGCGGGTTTGGCTGATGCAGGCCAATCAGGTCGCGTCGAAATGGGACGCGCCCATGCCGTCGTGGTTCCAGATCCTGGGCGTCGGCGACTTCGATGGAGACGGCCGCTCCGATGTAGTCTATGCCGACGATGCGCAGACCAGCCTTTACTTCAGTAGAGGCAATTACTTCGCCGGGCAGACCGTCGGCGGACGTCCTGCGGGTTGGAGCTATGTCGACAGCGCGGATATCAACGGCGACGGTCGCGACGATATGGTCTGGCTCAATCCAGGACAGAACGTGCTGAGCTATTGGGTCATGAACGGAGCGTCGATCGTCGCTAATCCCACGGTGGCAGGGCGGGCTGGAGAAACCTTCTTCGCCGCGCGCGACGTCAATGGCGATGGCCGCGCCGACCTGATCTGGGATGCGGCAGCGCAGCTCAAGGTCAATATCGATTTGACCGGGGGCAGTCAGCGCTACAGCAATGCTTACCCGGCCGGTTGGCAGATGCGGCGCTGAGCCCACCCGCAAGCGCAACAGGGTTTTCGAAGGCCGCCGAAGGGCGGCCTTCGTATTTTGTCTACGTGCAACCTGGAACAGATTGAAGTCAATCCGTGACGCATGCCACCATTGGCGCACCGAGGGGGCCGCACATGCGCAAATGGATACTGGTCGGGGCGGCTGCCCTGGCCTCGGCGTGCACGCAGACCGTGCCGCCAAGCTTGGACGCTGGCTTTTCCGATAGTGCTCGCGCGCATGTGCCGATGGCGGTCGCGCCGCAGGCACGGCCGCCCATCCCCATCTCCATCCCCATACCGCTGACGGCTGCCGCGGCCGAGCCGATCCGGATCGAGCCGGGGGCGAAGTCACAGCGGCGCGGCGCCGCCACCTGGTGGCCGGTGCGCCTGGATTCGGCCCAATTGACGATCGCGGCCCGGCCGCAGGGCCGTCTGCGGCTGCGCACGCCCGACGGCGAGGTCCTGGCGTTCCGCTCCACCGGCGCGTGGACCGGCGATCTGTCCGGGGCGCGGATCTGGACCGGGCGCAGCGACGGTCGGCAGCCGGGGCGGGCGGTGGTGTCCTTCGACGGCAGCCGCATCTCCGGCAGTGTCGATCGTCCTGGCGGCACGACCCTGCACCTGGCGACCGAACGCGACGGCACCTGGCTGATCGAGCCCGACCCGCCGCGGGCCGCGGCAGTGGCCACGTCGGCGGCGCAGTCGCAGGTCGACTACCTGATGCCGCCGGCCGCGCTGCCGGCCGATCCCGGTGTTGGCTCCGAACAGGACGAGCGCGCCGGTGCGGACATCGTGGTCGCCTACACCAAGGGCTTCCAGGCGCGTTTCGATCAGCCCGGCGGCGGTGGGGACTATGGTCTGGCCCTGCGCCTAGACACCTTGTTCGGCGGCATCAACGCGGCGCTGTCCATGGGCATTAACGCAAGGGTGCGCATCGTTCATGCGGTCCAGGTCGATTATCCCGACGACACCGACGACCTGCAGGCCCTGCGCGAGCTGACCGGTGCCGACGGCGTGCCGGCGCACCCGGCCTTCACCGAGGTGCGCCGCGCGCGCGACGCCTACGGCGGTGACATGGTCTACCTAGTGCGCAAATACGACGGCCCGCAGGGCGGCCGTTGCGGCGCGTCCTGGATGATCGGCGGCGGGCTGACGCCGTACGCGCGTGCGTCCTCGGGGTTGGGTTACGCGGTGTTCGACTGGGACCTGGGCCGCTATTTCTGTACCGAATACAGCGCCGCGCACCAGTTCGGCCATGCCTTGGGGCTGCAGCACGACCGTGCCAGCGCCAGCCCGAACGGCACGTTGGAGTACGGCGCCTTTCCGTACGCCTTCGGCTACGTTTCCGGGCCGGCGACCGATCCGAACGCGATCCGCACGGTTATGGCGTACCCGGTCGAAACGCCCCAGCACCGAAGCATGCTTTCGACGCCCGAGCGTAAATGCTACGGACAGGTGTGCGGCGTGCAGGATCAGGCCGACAACCGCCGCGCGGCGCGGCAAACCTTTCCGGTGCTGAGCAGCTTCCGTCCCAAGCGCGTGCCGGGCGGCAGCGTGGTCGGCGATTTCGACATGAGCGGCGGCGCCGAACTGTACTGGCGCAATCTGGCCAGTCAGGAATTCGCCATCTGGCCGTACGCCGAACCCAGCGCCGGCCGCGGATTCTTCATGGTCGCGCCCTACGACGTGGCCGCCGTGGCCGACTTCACCGGCGACGGCCGCAGTGATGTGCTGTGGAAGAGCGATCCGGATCATTACCTGGTGCTGTGGGCGGCCCAGGGCGATGGGTACGAGCAGCGCGCGATCGGCGGCTTCGAGCCGGGCATGAGCTTCGTCGGCGTCGGCGACTTCGACGGCGACGAGCGTTACGACATCGCTTGGCGCAGCCATGCCACCGGCGAGCTCAAACTGTGGCTGATGCGCGGCGAGCAGATCGCATCCACGCGCAACGCGACGATGCCCGGCTGGTACGAGATCCTCGGCATCGGCGATTTCGCCGGCGACGGCCGCAGCGATATCGTCTATGCCGATTCGGCGAGCGTGAACCTGTACATGAACGACGGCGTCTCGTTCTCGGGCGCCAGAGTGGCCGGTCGGCCCGGGGGCTGGACGTATGCCGGCAGCGGCGATCTGGACTCCGACGGTCGCGACGACATGTCCTGGATCAATCCGGCGCTGGGCACGCTGAGCTATTGGCGCCTCGACGGAGCGCGCATCGTCGGCAATCCCAGCCTGCGCACCGAATCCTATGAACGTCTGGCCGGGATGAGCCACCTCTTCGGTCGCTCCGGGATGGAGTTGCTTTGGGACGATGCGGCCGAGGACGCGCCCTCGGGGCCGCGTTACCTGCGCATGCATTCGCCGGTCAACGACGACTCGCGCTACGCGAGTTATCCGCGCGGCTGGGAAATCAGATAAGCGCCGCGCCGACCGTCGCCGGTCGCGCCAACCGACACCTTGGGGGAAAGCAAATGAAACAGTGGATGTGGGCGTCCGTGGTCTTGCTGGCGGCGTGCCAGCCCCAGCAGGCTCAGCGCGCAGGACAGGAGCGCGAAGGCGGGCGCGCAGGCAGGACCGCGGCTGCGGCCGCGCCGGCTGCGTCGCGGGCCGTACCGGAAGGACAGTTGTGGGCCTACGACCGCAGCGTAGCGCCGCGCCGGGTCGGGGCCATGCAGTGGCATGCGGTGACGCTGAGCCGACGCCATGCGCTGGCTGCCGCGCAGACCCAAGGACGGCTGAGCGTGCCGACGCCGGACGGGCGCAGCCTGCCGTTCCGCTTCGAGCATCAGCGCAGCGACGGCGATCATTGGAGCTGGATCGGGCACGCCGAAAGCGCTCCGGCGGATGCGCGCGCGCTGTTGGTGTTCGGCCCCTACGGCGCGACAGGCACCGTCGCGGAAGCGGACGGCTCGGCATGGCAACTGGCCACGTTCGAGGGGCGCACTTGGGTCGGGCGCGCGCAGGCCCTCGGCCCCGCAGCAACGCTCGCGGACGCGGTCAGCTTCGAAACCGATTATCTGATGCCGCCGATCGACCGGCCGGCCGATACAGCGGCCGGCGGGCCCGCGGACCAACAGGCCATCGTCGATCTGGTGATCGGCTACACCCCGGGCTACGCGAGCGTGTTCGAGGACCGCGCCCGCGCGGAGTCGGACCTGTACAACGTGCAGGCCACGATCAACAACGCCTTGTACGTCAGCACGATCAACGCCCGCGTGCGCATCGTCCACAGGATGCAGGTCGAGTATCCGGACAGCCACGCCAATTTCCAGGTCCTGCGCGAAATGACCGGCGCCGACGGCGTGGCCGTGGCGCCGGCGTTCTCGGCGCTGCGCCAGGCGCGCGACACTTACGGCGGCGACCTGGTTCTGCTGGTGCGCAACCAGGGCCTGCAGACCGATCGGGCCTGCGGCGCGTCGTGGCTGATCGGCGGCAACCTGAAAGGCATCGACGCTTCCGATGCCGGCCTGGGCTATCTGGTGTGGAACTACACCGGCGCGCAGTCGATGCCTTACTGCCACCCGTTCGCCGCACCGCACGTGATCGGGCACAGCTTCGGCCTGCAGCACGACCGCGCCAGTGCGAGCCCGCGCGGGGTGTTGGAATACGGTGCGACGCCGTACGCGTTCGGCTACGTCCATGGCAACCCGGGTTACGGCCAGACCCGCACTGCGATGGCGTATCCGTTCCAGGTCGACGCCAGCTATTCGTATATCTATTCGACCCCGGACCTAACCTGTCACCCCGCCTCGCCCTGCGTGCTCGGGGTGGCGAACGAGGCCGACAACGTGCGTACCGCGCGCCAGACCATCCCGGTCGTCGCCAGTTTCCGTCCGCGCAAGGTGCTCGGCGGTGTGGTGAGCGGCGATTTCGACGCCGGCGGCACCGGCGATGTTTACTGGCGCAATCCCGGGACGCAGGAATTCGCCTACTGGCTCGACCCTATAGCGAGTCAACGCTCTGCCGGCTTCTACATGCAGGCCGAGTACGACGTGGCGGGCATCGGCGACTTCACCGGCGACGGCCGCAGCGACGTGCTGTGGAAGAGCGATGCCTACAAGTACCTGGTGCTGTGGGTGGCCAAGGACAACGGCTACGAGCAGCGCGGGATCGGCGGCTTTGAGCCGGGCATGAGCTTCGTCGGCATCGGCGACTTCGACGGCGACGAGAAGCAGGACCTGATGTGGCGCAGCTACGGCGCCGAGTTGCTCAAGGTCTGGACCATGAACGGCGCGCAGATCCGTTCGCATTTCGTCGCCGCGATGCCGCAGTGGTACCAGGTGCTGGGCATCGGCGACTACAACGGCGACGGGTACAGCGACGCGATCTATGCCGATTCGAACGAGGTCAATCTGTATCTCAACAACGGCGCTGGTTTTGCCGGCCAACGGATCTCCGCACGGCCGCAAGGCTGGACCTTCCTGGGCAGCGGCGATCTCAACAACGACAGGCGCGACGACCTGATCTGGCAGAACGGCGCCCGTACCGCGGTCAGCTACTGGACCATGGACGGTGCCCGCATTCTCGGCAACCCGTCGCTGACCACCTATCCGGATCGGCGCTTCATCGCCGCGCGCCACGTCGGTGGCAATCCGTCCGCCGAGCTGATCTGGCTGGAGCCGGCCTACAACGCCGAGTCGTCGCCGAATTTGAAGATCACCGTGGTTGACGCCCCGTACTTGCCGGGCGCGACCCATAGCTTGCCGTTGCCGTCTGGCTGGGAACCGCGCTGAGACAATTTGCCGCCGTACGGCGACCAGCGCAGCCGCAATCGAGCGACAACGAAATGGAGCAAGCAATGCGCAGCAAAATCCAATTGGGTGCCGCCCTGTTGCTCGGGCTTGCGGCGGGCGCCTGCACCGCGCCCAACCCGCCCGTCGCGGCGGCTCGGCCGGGAGACGCGTCGTTGGTCGCCGCGCCTGCCGCTACGGCCGCATCGGTGCCGCCACCGGCGTACGCTGATGCGCGAAGCCGCTTGGCCGGGCTGGCCGACCGCGGCGAACTGCTGTCGTACTCGCGCGCCACGCCGGCGCGACGCGAAAGCGGATTCGTCTGGCATCGGATCGGCGGGATCAGCCAGGCGCATGCGCGTGCCGCGACGGCCGGCGGCCGCCTGCGCCTGACCACGCCTTCCGGGCAGCTTCTGGACTACGCGTACGAGGAACAGGTCCGGCACGACAACGGCGATTGGACCTGGGTCGGCCGCGCCGCCAACGGCAACGCCGGCGAGCGCGCGACCGTCACCTTCGGCGCCGACGCAGTGTTCGGCACCTTCGCCGTACCCGGCCAGAGCGCCTTGCGCCTGATCACGCGCGACGGCGCCGCCTGGGCGGTGGAAGCCGACCCCGCCGCGGCCCAACCCGCCGCCGCCGCGGCCGCGCCGGACTATCTGATCCCGCCGACGGTCGCTGCGGACAAGCTTCCCGATGCGCCGGCCGCGGCCAATACCGACCCAGCGATGCGTCTGGTCGATCTGGTGGTGGGCTACACAGAGCAGGGGCCGCGTTCTGTGGTCATGACCCACCTCAACGACATGATGAGCTTCGCCAATTCGATACTGCGCAGCAGCGGCGTCAAGACGCGTCTGCGCATGGTCAATGCCACTTACGTCGATTACTACGTCAACGACGCCAACGATCAGATCACGTTGCGGAAACTGACCGGCAGCCCGACGGTCGCGCCGGATCCGGCCTTCGCCGGTCTGCGCGCTTCGCGCGAGCAGTTCGGCGGCGACCTGGCGGTGCTGGTGCGCGACATGGTCGGCGTCGCTACCCCGGGCTGCGGCGCCTCCTGGTTGCTGGGCGCCAACCTCAAGGGCATCGATGCCGGCGACGCGGCCTACGGCTACTCGGTGGTCAAGAACGCTTCGGGTTGCTCGGACATGTATTTCCTGCACCAGATCGCCCACAGCCTCGGCGCTCAGCACGACCTGGCGACCGCCAGCGCCGGCGGCAGCGTCGAGTACGGCGCCTATCCGTATTCGTTCGACTATGTGGGCGCCACGTTCCACACTGCTCTGGCGGCCTCCAGCACGACCCGGCCGATGCAGACGCTGTCCAACCCGCGCCGGTCCTGCGCTTATGCCGGAGACGAGGGCCCGCCGCCGCCCTGCGGCACGGTCGAAGCGGACAACGTACTGGCCCTGCAGCAGACGATTCCGATCGTGAGCCGGTTCCGGCGCAAGCTGACGCGCGGCGGTTTCGCCCGCTACGACACCGACGGCGACGGTAATCCGGAGCTGTTCTGGCGCAACAAGGGGCAGCAGCTGTTCGCCTACTGGAGCGGCATGAGCCCGCAAGAGTCCTCGCAGGCGTTCGGCATGGTCTCCGCCTACCGGGTCGCCGGCATCGGCGACTTCACCGGCGACGGTCGCGCCGACGTGTTGTGGCGCAGCGACCTGGACCGGTTCCTGGTGTTGTGGGTGGCGGCGGGCGAGGGCTTCGAGCAGCGCATCGTCGGCGGCTACGAGCCGGGTATGCACATCGTCGGAGTCGGCGATTTCAACCGCGACGAGCGTTACGACCTGCTGTGGCGCAACTTCACCACCGGGCAAATGAAGGTCTGGGCGATGCGCGAGGAGCGCATCGTCGAGCAGGCCGTGGCGCCGATGCCGGGCTGGATGGAGATCCTGGGCATCGGCGATTTCAACGGCGACGGCTATAGCGATGTGGTCTACGCCGACGGCGCCAACGTCAACCTCTACGTCAACGATGCGATGCGCTTCACCGGCGCGGTGGTCGCCGGGCATCCGGGGTGGACTTACGTCGCGACGGGCGACTACAACGGCGACGGCCGCGACGATATGTATTGGGCCAATCCCGCCGGCGATACCTTGAGCCGCTGGGTCATGGACGGCCCGCGCATCGCCGCCAACCCGAGCCAGGTGCTGCGCGCCGGGCATCAGTTGGCGGGCGTGGTGCGCGGCCCGGGCCATGTCGCCGAAGCCGACGTGATCTGGGACGTGCCCAAGGGCGGCACCAGCGTCGGCGAGCGCAATGTCGGCAGAAATACCCTGATGAACGGCTTCGATTTCATCGTCTACCACCAGTACCCGGTCGGCTGGGAGTTGCATCCGATGCGTTGACCGGGCTCCGGTCGGCCATGCACCGACGCGCGTAGAAACAAGCAGAAAGGCGATGAACAAATGGCCTTGGGTGGTGATCCTGGCGATGTCCGGCGCAGGCTGTGCCGTGCTTGACCGAGACCGGGAGGAACGGGCACTTCCAGGACTCCGGTCGTCCCGCCGCAGGCGTGTGTCCCGGGGAGCCGGCCGCATCTGCGTTTTGTCGTTGCGACCGATCGCGGCGGCTGATCATCTCCGACAAGACCGTAGCGATGCGCGAGCACGGGTTGCTCTGGCATCGCACGGCCTCTGCGAAGCGCACGCGCGCGGCGCGATGGCCAGCGGCGGAACTGCGTTTGCGAACGCCGGTTGGGCGCCGGCGACCGCTACGAGAAATCGTTCAAAGATTCTGGTAATTCGGCCCCGCGCCGCCTTCCGGGGTGACCCAGTTGATGATTTCGTACGGGTCCTTGATGTCGCAGGTCTTGCAGTGCACGCAGTTCGCCGAGTTGATCTGCAGGCGCTTGGCGCCGGCTTCCTCGACGATCTCGTACACGCCGGCCGGGCAGAAGCGCGTGCAGGGATTGCCGTATTCCTCGGCGCACCGGGTGACGCAGATGTTGGTGTCGGCGACCTTGAGGTGCACGGGCTGGTCTTCGTCGTGCTCGGTCGCGGCGAAGTACACCGAAGCCAGGCGGTCGCGCGGGGCCAGGCTGCGGTCGACGTAGTCGCGCTTGGGCTGTTCGGCCTCGCCGAGCTTCTGCAGCGAAGACCAGTCGGGCTTGTTCTTCAGGGTCCACGGCGAGCGTCCGCCGGTGACGGTTTCCCAGGCGGCGTTGAGCATGCCGAACCACAGGCCGCGCTTGAACGCGGGCTTGATGTTGCGGACCTTCTTGAGCTCGGCCATCGCATCGGAGGCGCGCAGCTTGGCGTCGAAGCCCTCGCTGCTCAGCGACTGAGCGAGGTGCTCGGCGGCGAGCATGCCGGAGCGGATCGCCTGGTGGGTGCCTTTGACCTTGGGCACGTTGAGCAGGCCGGCAGTGTCGCCTATCAGCAGGGCGCCGGGCATTTCGACTTTCGGCAGCGACTGGTAGCCGCCGGTGACGATGGCGCGGGCGCCGGCCGAGACGATGGTGCCGCCTTCGAGCAGCGGCTTGACCATCGGATGGTTCTTCCACTGCTGGAAGGCTTCCCAGGGCTTGTAGTCGGGATCGCGGTAATCCAGGCCGCTGACGTAGCCGAGCGCGATGCGGCCCTTGTCGAGGTGATACAGGAAGCTGCCGCCGTAGGTGTGGCTGTCGGCCGGCCAGCCGAAGCTGTGCACGATCTTGCCGGGGCTGACCCGGTCTTCGGGCACCTGCCACAGCTCCTTGATGCCGATCGAATAACCCTGCGGGTCGCTGTCGGCGTCGAGCTTGAAGCGCTTGATCAGGCGCTTGGTCAGATGGCCGCGCGCGCCTTCGGCGAACACGGTGACCTTGGCGCGGATGTCGATGCCGGCGGTGAAGCCGGGCTTGTGGCTGCCGTCCTTGGCGATGCCCATGTCGCCGATGCGCACGCCGGCGACGCGGCCGTCGGGATCGTGCAGGGTCTCGGCGGCGGCGAAGCCGGGGTAGATCTCCACGCCCAGGGCCTCGGCCTGCGGCGCGAGCCAGGCGCACATCGCGCCGAGGCTGACGATGACGTTGCCTTCGTTGTGCATGCCCGGCGGCACCGGCAGCTTGCGGCCGCCGGTCTTGCTGAGCAGCCAGAACTCGTCGTCGGCGGCCGGCACGCAGATCGGCGGCGGGTTGTCGCGCCAGTTCGGCAGCAGCGCATCCAGCGGCCCGGTCTCGATCACCGCGCCGGACAGGATGTGCGCGCCGATGGTGCTGGATTTCTCGATCACGCAGACCGACAGCTCCGGGTTGAGCTGCTTGAGCCGGATCGCGAACGACAGCCCGGCCGGGCCGGCGCCGACGGTGACGACGTCGTACTCCATGACGTCGCGTTCGATTTCGGTGGCTGGCGTGTCGGACGGCTGAACCGTATCGATCGGCTGTTCGCTCATGCTGGCGGGACTCTGGCGTGCGATCCGCCTATTGTCGCGGGTTTGCGGCGGCAGCGCCAAATCCGTCGGGACCGGCGCCGCCTCCGCGCGGCGTTTAAAACGCTTTGGATGCCGTTGCGGACGCGATCCCGGACGATCGCGGCGACAGGCGTATGGAGGCCGGCGGGCGGCGCCCGCGCCGGCGCAGGATCCGGATCGCGAGGCCCGCGCGACGCGTGCTAGCGTGCCGCCATGTCCCTGCAACGCCTGCCTCTGGAAGACGCCGAACTGGCCTTCGATCCGCATTGGCTGGAACGCGCCGCCGCCGATGCCCTGCGCGCCGCCCTGCTCGACGAGGTTCCCTGGGAGGTGCATCGCATCCGGTTATTCGGGCGCGAGCACGATTCGCCGCGGCTCAGCAGTTGGATCGGCGACCCCGACGCGCACTACCGCTACTCCGGGGCCGACTTCCGTCCGCATCCCTGGCCCGCCGCGTTGACGCCGATCCGCGAGCGGCTGACGCGCGAACTCGGGGCCGGTTTCAACAGCGTGTTGGCCAATCGTTATCGCGACGGCCGCGATGCGATGGGCTGGCACAGCGACGACGAGCGCGAGCTCGGGCCGAGGCCGGTGATCGCGTCCCTGAGCCTGGGGGCCACACGGCGCTTCGCGCTCAAGCACCGGCGCCGCGCCGAGCTGAAAGGCGCACTGGAACTGGGGCACGGCAGTCTGTTGGTGATGTCGGGCCCCACCCAGGCGAATTTTCGCCACGCGTTGCCGCGCACGGCGAGGCCGGTGGGCGAGCGGATCAATCTGACGTTTCGGGTGATCGGGCCGCGGGCTTGAAGTTGGTTTTACGGCGGGTGGCGTCGTCGTCGAGTCGGCGCGGACGCGGCCTGCGCCGCTCCTGCCCTAGAGCCAAGGCGGCCACGCGGCCGCGATTCGATCAGCGCTTGTGGGTCTGGTCGTGCGCGTCGCCCGAGATCAGCGTCCAGCCGGCGATCTCGCCGGTGATGGTTTCCAGTGCGCGCTCGAAGGCGTCGACCACGTCGGGCACCGCGGTGGTCGCGGCCGGTTGCGCCTGCAGGAAGGTATGCGTGGCGACGACCTTCTGGTCGGGGCTGTGCATCAGCTTGGCGTTGATCTCGATGGTCGCCGACGGCACCGCCGCGCCCCGGCCGTAGTCGGACTCGAAACGGCGCATGTCCAGCACCAGCTTGTACTCGCCGCCGATGCCGCTGCCCTGGCGCGCGACCGCGGCGATCTTGCCGGAGTCCTCCAGGGTACGCAGCAACGCGTCCTCGATCATGCTGCTGGGCAGCTTGGCCCAGGCCGCGCCCTTGTAGACCTCGATCTCGTTGCCGGTCGGGCGCACCGCGATGCGCAGGCTGTCGATCATGCGCGCCGCGTTGGGCGTGCTCAGCGACAATTGCCAGTTCGCGTTCGGCCAGGACGGATCGGCCTGCACGCGCGGGTCGGGCGCGTACTGAGTGGTCGGCTTCTTCGGCTTTTCGCCGAGGATCGACGAACAACCGGCCAGGGCCAATGCGGTCGCGCCGGCGAGGATCCAACCGAAGCGGTGAGCGAACGCGGAATTGCTCGAAGAGTCGTTGGATCGGGGCGTGTGGGTCATGGTGGTCTTCGCAACTGGGGCCATACATTCGCCGGCCCGATCGGCCGGCTGCCGTGCCGATGAGCTCGCCATGCGCCTCATTCGGGCTCGAATTCCTTGACCGCATCGCGGCCCAGCAGATAGCGGGTCGGGTTGTTGTCGAGGCGGTCGCTGATCCGGCGCAGGTCGCGCACCAGCGAACGCAATTCGCTCAGGGTCGGGCCGAGCTGGGCCAGGCCGTCGTTGGCGAAGCTGCTGATCGCGGCGCGGTTGTCGGTGAGGATGCCGTTGGCGCCGGTCGCGGCCGAATCGAGCTTGGTCAGGGTGCTGTCGAGCTTGGCGATCAACCCCGGCAGCTTGTTCACCAGTTCGCGGTCGACGCTCTCGACCGCGCGGTTGGTGGTGTCGAGGGTCGCGCTGAGTTGCTCGCTGGACTTGCGCGCGTTGATGATCAGCGCGCGCAGGTCTTCGCGCTGGTCGGCGATCGAGCCGGTCAGCGATTCGATGTTGGCCAGGGTGTTCGAGACGTGCTTGACGTTCTGGTCGCTGAGCACCTGGTCCATGCGCGCGACCAGGCGGTTGGCGGTGTCGGCGATGTTCTGCAGCGCCGAGGCCTCGGTCTGGATCACCGGGATGTCGCTGCTGCGCTCGGCGTCGGCCAGCGCCGGGCTGTTCGGACTGCCGCCGGTGAGCTGGATGATCGGGCTGCCGGTGATGCCGGTCATCGACAGCTTGGCCCGGGTGTCGGTCTTGATCGGCGCGTCGGCCTGCAGGCGCAGCTTGGCGATGACCCGGCGCGGGTCGTCCGGCGCCAGGCTCAGTTGCTGCACGGTGCCGACCGAGATGCCGTTGTACTGCACGGTACTGCCTTCCGACAGGCCGGTGACCGGCTCGTTGAAGATCACCGCGTATTCGCGCCAGCTCTTCTCCGAGGAGTATTTGGCCGCCCACAGAGCGAACAGCAGCAGGAACAGCGTCACGATGATCGTGAACGCACCGATGAGGACGTAATTGGCCTTGGTTTCCATCAGGCACCTTTGAACGACGGGGCGTTGCCGTGTTTCATGGCCGGCATCATGCCAGCATGGGATAGCTAAAAGCGGTGAAATGAACGAGGTTGAGGCCGAAGTGGGCGAGCACGGCGCCGAACAGGCCGCCCTTGCGATAGGCCCAACCGTAGGCCAGGCCGGCCAGGCTCGCCAGCAGCACCCAGCGCCAGCCGCCGGCTGCGTGGACCAGGCCGAACGCCAGTGCCGACAGCGCGGTCGCGTAGGTCGCGCCATGCCGCAGTTCGCGCCAGCGCCGCTGCAAGGCCTCCTGCAGGTAGCCGCGGAACATCGCCTCTTCGGCCAGCGCGACCAGCAGCAGGTTGTTCAGCGCCCACAAGGCGGCGAAGGCCGGCCACTTCGGGGCCCAGGCGACCACGCCCAGGACCAGCGCCAGGCCGAGGCACAGCAGCGCGGCCAAGGCGGCGCCGATCAGCCCGGCCGACAACGAGGCCGCGAACGGTTGCTCTCCTTCGCCGAAGCGCTTCAGCAGCGGCCAGCACAGCAGCAGCCAGAACCCGGCCAGGGGCTTGTCGAAATTGAAGTACAGCGACATCGGCGCGGCGTCGGGCGTCAGCCGCAGATCGCTCACAAGCTGCGGGTTGTGGAAGCCCGGCATCAGGTGCAGGCCCAGGGCGAAGGCGACCAGCACGAACAGCACGTGACCGGCGATGCGCCAGCCCTTGCCGCGCGGCGCCCGCACCAGCCAGGCGGCCAGGCCGAGCAGGGCGAAGGAGACCAGTGCGATGGGATCGAGCAGCCCGCGCCACAGTGCGCCGGCCACCACCGCGCCGAGCAGGACCAGGCTCGCCGCGCGCGCCTTCGGCCACCACAGCAGGGCGGCGGCCGCGCATAGCAGCCCCCACAACGACACACTCCACGGCGCGTCGGCCGGCAGTCCCCAGGCGTTCATCGAGGCGGCGCATCCGCGAGGTTCTTGTCGCGCGCGACCTGCGCGGCGCGCGCGCGCGGGCCGTGGAAATATTCCTGCACCCAGGGGTGGTCGAGTTGTTCGACCTCGGCGATCGGCGCGCAGGCGATGACCTTCTTGTCGGCGAGCACGGCGATGCGGTCGCAGATCGCGTACAGGGTGTCCAGGTCGTGGGTGATCAGGAACACGGTCAGGCCGAGCGCCTGCTGCAGGGTGCGGATCAGGCGGTCGAACGCGGCCGCGCCGATCGGGTCGAGGCCGGCGGTGGGCTCGTCGAGGAACAGCAGCGGCGGGTCCAGCGCCAGCGCGCGGGCCAGGCCGGCGCGCTTGCGCATGCCGCCCGACAACTGCGAAGGCAGCTTGTTGATCGCATCGGCCGGCAGGCCGGCCAACTTGACCTTGAGCAGCGAGAGTTCATAGCGCAGCGAGTCGGGCAGATCGCTGTGGTACTCCTTCAGCGGCACCTGCACGTTTTCGCCGACGGTCAGCGACGAGAACAGCGCGCCGTCCTGGAACAGCACGCCGGTGTTGCGCTCGATCTCGCGGCGCAAGCCCGGGTCGGGGTTGCGCGCGTCGATGCCGAGCACTTCGATCTCGCCGGCATCGGGCTTACGCAGGCCGAGGATCGACCGCATCATCACCGACTTGCCGGTGCCCGAGCCGCCGACCACGCCGATGATCTCGCCGCGCCGCACGTCCAGGTCGAGGCCGTCGTGGACGACCTGCTCGCCGAACTGATTGACCAGGCCGCGGATGCGGATGATGGGGGCGTCGGCGGCTTCGCCGGCGCCCTCGGGACTCGGGACTTGGGACTCGGGACTCGTCACGGCCATTTCTCCGCGTCGTGCCCGCCCGCGCCCGCAAACCGCTTTGCGAGTCCCCAGTCCCGAGTCCCGAGTCCCGGCTTCACCTGTTCCCGCCTCACCAGCCCATCTCCATGAACCAGATCGCGAAGAAGGCGTCCAGCACGATCACCAGCGAGATCGCCTGGACCACGCTCGAGGTGGTGCGTTCGCCGACCGACTGCGCGGTGCCCTTGACCTGCAGGCCTTCCAGGCAGCCGATCAGACTGATCAGCAGGGCGAAGATCGGCGCCTTCGACAGGCCGACCAGGAAATGCCGCAACTGCATGGTGTCGTGCATGCGCGCCAGGTACTGCTGCGGCGGAATGTCCAGGCCGTAGGCGCCGACGGTGAGGCCGCCGAGCAGGCCGGCGACCATCGCGATGAAGGTCAGCAGCGGCAGCATCACCAGCAGGGCGAGCACGCGCGGGATCACCAGCAGGTCGATCGGGTCCATGCCGAGGGTGCGGATGGCGTCGACCTCTTCGCGGCTGACCATCGCGCCGATCTGGGCGGTGAAGGCGCTGGCGGTGCGGCCGGCCAGCACGATCGCGGTCAGCAGCACGCCGAACTCGCGCAGGAAAGCGATGCTGACCAGCTCGACCACGAAGATGGTGGCGCCGAAGTCCTTGAGGATGGTCGAGCCGAGGAAGGCCACGACCGCGCCGACGAGGTAGCACAGCAGCGCGATCAGCGGCACAGCGTCGAGGCCGACCTGCTCCATGTGGTGGACCGTGGCGGTCGGGCGGAAGCGACCCGGGTTCTTGAACAGACGCAGCATCTTGACCAGGGTTTCGCCGAAGAAGGCGACCAGGGCCAAGACTTCCTTCCAGTTGTCGGTGACCGCGAAGCCCAGGCGCGCGAGCGCGGCCTGGAAGCCGTACTCGCGCTTTTTCTTCGGGCGCTCGTCGGCGACGTCCTCGATCGCGCTGACCAGGGCGCGGTGACTGTCGTGGAAGGTGAAGGCGGTATCGAAATCGAGCTCGTGCCGGCGCGCATAGCGCATCAGCTGCAGCACGCCGACCGAGTCGAGCCGGTCGACCCCGCTGGCGTCGACTTCGCAGGCGCCTTCCGGCGCGCCCTTGAGGGCTTCGGAGATCCGGATCGCGTGCTCGAGCGTCCAGCAGCCGGAAAGGCGTAGCCGCGAGGGCGCTTGGCCATCGGCGGTGATTTCCGGCGCTTGCGTGGTCGATACGGTCATAGAGCCTCGGGCGGAGAATACAGGCTAGGGACGGCAAGGTGAGTGTCACGTGCAGTGCCGGCCGACCGACTGAGCGGCCCAAGCCCGAACCGGTCGCGCGGCCCGGTCGCGCGGCCGGTCTGCCCAGCGACGCGCGCGCGTGCGATGCTTCGCCGTTATGTCGACCCCGCATCCGCTCAGCGCCACCAGCTATGCCGCCCGCATCGCCTTCGTCGTCGAGCTGGCCGAGCGTCTGCACAGTTACGGCACCACCGCCCAGCGCCTGGAAGGGGCGGTGACCGCGGTCGCGCAAAAGCTGCGTCTGGAATGTGAGCCGTGGTCCAACCCGACCGGGCTGATCCTGACCTTCAGCGACCCCAACCGGCCGCTCGGCGACAGCGACACCACCCGGGTGATCCGGCTGCCGCCCGGCGAGAACGATCTGTACCGGCTCAGCGAGACCGACCGCATCGCCGAAGAGGTCATGGCCGGGCGTCTCGACCTCGCCGCCGGCCATGCCGCGCTCGAACAACTGGACCGGCCGCGCAGCAAGCGCTGGCGCGCCATGCAGGTGGTCGCCTACGGTCTCGCCGCCGGCGCGGTCGCCAGCCTGCTGCGGCTGCCGTGGCTGGACATCGGCGTGGCCGCGATCAACGGCCTGATGATCGGCTTGCTGGTCGACATTTCCGGCTCGCGCCCGCGTTTCAAGGAAGCACTGGAAGCGATCGCGGCGATGTTCGCCGCCACCATGACGGTATTGGTCGCCAGCTTCATCGCGCCGTTGAACCAGAACACGGTGATCATCGCCTCGCTGATCGTATTGCTGCCGGGCCTGGCCCTGACCAACGCGGTCAACGAGCTGACCAGCCAGCACCTGGTCTCGGGCACGGCGCGCTTCGCCGGCGCCTTGACCACCGTGGTGAAACTCGCGGTCGGCACGGTGATCGCGCTGTACCTGACCGACCTGATCGGGCTGCAGCCGCAGATCCGCGCCTCGCGCCCGCAGGAGGCCTGGGTCGAATGGTGCGGCATCGCGATCGCCGCGTACGCCTTCGCGGTGTTGTTCCGCGCCCATCGCAGCGATTATCCCAAGGTCATGGCCGCGGCCGCCGGGGGTTATCTGATTTCGCGTTTCGTCGGCTTGGCTTGGGGCAGCCCGGCCGGGATATTCCTCGCCGCCTTGACCCTGACCGCGGTCGGCAATGCCTATGCGCGCTGGGGTAATCGTCCCGGCGCGATCATCCGCGTGCCCGGCATCATCATGCTGGTGCCCGGCAGCGTCAGCCTGCGTGGGCTGTTGTCGATGATCCAGCAGCAGGACGTCAACGTCGGCCAGGACGCGGTATTGGCCGTGCTCAATATCCTGCTGGCGCTGATCGCCGGGCTGATATTCGGCAATCTGCTGCTGCCGGCGCGGCGGAATCTGTAAATCCGCCCGGCGAGGCGGCAGCGCGGGACGAGCGCAGGCGGGCCCGCGGCTCGCGTCGAGGATTCGACGGCGCCGCGGTTTCGGGGGCGCGGGGAATCTTCGCCCGCCCCGGGACATTTTCCGGAGGCACAAAAAAGCCGGCGCAAGGCCGGCCTCTTCGCTGCGTATCGCCGATTACTTGATCAGGAAATCGTCGATCTTGCGACCCGCGGCGACGTACGCGGCCAGCCAGCGCGGCTGCTTGCCGCGGCCGGTCCAGGTTTCGGCGGTATTGGCCGGGTTGCGGTACTTCGGCGCGACCTTGCCGAGCGGCTTGCGGGCCTTGCGGTCCACGGCGGCGGGCTTGGCGGCCTTAGCGGTCTTGGTGGCGCGGCCGCTGGGCGCGGCGCCGCCGAACAATTCTTCGAGGGTGTAGCCCTCGGTCTTGAGCAAGGCCGCGACCTTCTTGCGCACCGCAGCAATGGGCTTGCGCTTATTGAGGGTGGTCTTGCGCTTCTTGGCCTGGCTGATCAGTGACTCGAGTTCTTTCGCGGACAACGTGGAGAGATCGATCGACATGGAGCCTCCGGGGAGTGGGTTCGGATTTTGGCCAGTCCCTGGCGCGCGGCGGAATAGTAAAGGCACATTCCCTCCGCGTAAATGTGCCGAAGGTCCGTGTAGATATTCGCGTTCTTATCAGGGGCGAATCCATCGGGTTCGCCGTCGACGCGTGGATTAATGTAATCGGGTATTGGCCGCCGCGCTAACGGGCCGAAGGTACGACGGCCAAGCCTCGCCGCGGCCGCGCCCCATTGCGGCGCGGCGTGGAGGCGGAACGCGGTTTGCAATGTATTTGCCACAAACCGAGCGCACCGTACCGGCGGGCGGTTTCCGGCCCTCACGGACAAGCCGTGAGGATAATCGGACTGCGCCGGTCATGCCGGCGGCAGTGTTTTCCGACTTATCTTGCAGATTACCTCGGCGGGCCTCCCCGCGAGGAGGCCGGCGGAAGGCGAATCGCCCGGGCTTATCCGGCGATCCGCGCCAGCACCGCGGCGCGGTCGAGATTCTCGGCTTCGCTGGCGCGGCGGTGGCGGTATTCGAAACTGCCCGCGGCCAGGCCGCGCTCGGACACCACCACGCGGTGCGGGACACCGATCAGTTCCATGTCGGCGAACATCGCGCCCGGACGCAGGCCGCGGTCGTCGAGCGCGGCATCGACGCCGGCCGCCAGCAGGTCCCGGTACAGGGCCTGGGCGGCTTCGCTCACCGCGGCGTCGTTCTTGGGGTTGATCACGCACACCACCGCCTGCCACGGCGCCATCGCTTCGGGCCAGGCGATGCCGGCCTCGTCGTGGTTCTGCTCGATCGCCGCGGCGACGATGCGCGACACGCCGATGCCGTAGCAGCCCATCGCCGGGGTCGCGGCCTTGCCGGTCTCGTCGAGCACGCTCAGCTTCATCGCCTCGGCGTACTTGCGGCCGAGCTGGAACACGTGGCCGACCTCGATGCCGCGGGCGATGCCGAGCGTGCCCTGGCCGTCGGGGGAGGGGTCGCCGGCGACGGCATTGCGAATGTCGGCGACCTCGTCGGGCTCGGCCAGGTCGCGGCCCCAGTTGACGCCGGCCAGGTGGTAGCCGTTTTCGTTGGCGCCGACCACGAAATCGTGCATCGCCGCGACGCTGCGGTCGGCGATCACGCGGATTTTCTTCGAGGGCTTCACCGGACCCAGGAAGCCCGGTTGCGCGCCGAGGTGTTCGAGGATCTCGGCCTCGGTGGCGAGGCGGTACTCGGCCAGGCCGGCGAGCTTGGACAGCTTGATCTCGTTGACGACGTGGTCGCCGCGCACCAGCGCCAGCGCGAACTGCGGCTTGCCTTCGCCGTCGGCGCCGACGATCGCGACCGACTTGACCGTGCGCGACAGGGCGACGCCCATCAGCGCGGCGACGTCTTCGCAGGTCTTCTGGGTCGGCGTGTCGACCTTGCGCAGCGCTTCGGCGGCCGCGGCGCGCGCATGCGGCGCCACCGCCTCGGCGAGTTCGACGTTGGCGGCGTAGTCCGAGCCGTCCGAGAACGCGATCGCGTCCTCGCCCGAGTCGGCCAGCACGTGGAACTCGTGCGAAGCGCTGCCGCCGATCGCGCCGGTGTCGGCGAACACCGCGCGGAACTTCAGCCCCAGGCGGGTGAAGATGCGGCTGTAGGTGTCGTACATGTTGCGGTATTCGCGATCCAGGTCCTGGTCGCTCAGATGGAAGGAGTAGGCGTCCTTCATCAGGAACTCGCGCGCGCGCATCACCCCGAAGCGCGGGCGGATCTCGTCGCGGAACTTGGTCTGGATCTGGTAGAAGTTGACCGGCAGTTGCTTGTAGCTGGCCAGCTCGTTGCGGGCGAAGTCGGTGATGACTTCCTCGTGGGTCGGGCCGTAGCAGTACCAGGCTTCCTTGCGGTCCTGGATCTTCAGCAACTGGCCGCCGAACTTCTCCCAGCGCCCGGTCTCTTCCCACAGCTCCTTGGGCTGCACCGACGGCATCAGCACTTCGATCGCGCCGGCGGCGTTCATCTCCTCGCGCACCGCGCGCTCGACCTTGCGCAGCACGCGCAGGCCCAGCGGCGACCAGGTGTAGAGGCCTGCGGCGAGCTTGCGGATCATGCCGGCCTTGAGCATCAGCTTGTGGCTGACGATTTCGGCTTCGGCGGGCGTTTCCTTGCTGGTATGGAGATGGAATTGCGACAGACGCATCGGCTGGGGTTCGCGGACGTGGAAAGCGAACAGTTTGCCATGCCGAGGCGGCGGCTCCGTCCGCCGGGGAGGGTGGTCCGGTCCCCGGAGCGGCGTGGCCGGTCCGGAGCGGGAGTGCGGCCCGTGCAGGCCGCCACGGCAGCGCCCGCAGCTGCGGGCGCTGAGGCGCTCAGGCCCGGGTCGAGCGCGAGCGCCTGGAAATCAGGCCCGGATCCGGCGCGAACGCCTGGAGGAGGTCAGGCCCGAATCGGGCGCGAGCGCCCGAAATCAGACAAGGATCAGGCGTCGCCCTGCTTGGCGCTCGACGGAAGCGACTGCGCCGGGGCCGCGACCGGGGCCGCCGGCTGCGTGCAATAGGCCTTGACCGCCGATTCGGCGAGCTGGACCTGGGCCGCGCGCTGCTGCGCGTCGAGGACGTTGTCGGGCTTGCCGTCCTTGTTGGTGTCGACGCCGACCGAGGCCGAGCTTTGCAGTTGCTTGAGGTTGCCGCGCGCGGTCAGGCACTGGGCGTTCTCGGCCGGGGCGGCCTCGCTGGCCGATTGGGCCGAGGTGGCGGTGCCGGACTTGTTCTTGATCACCCGGTTCTTGACCCCGCCCTGGTTCGGCGGCGGCGAATCGGAATAGTGGGTGACGCCGTTGGCGTCCTTCCACTGGTACAGCTCGGTGGCGGCCGCCGGCGCGGCCAGCAGGGCGAACAGGACTGCGCTGGCGGCGAGCGCCGGAAAGGCGCGGAAAACGGCGTGGCGGGACGGGCAGGGCATAGCGAAGCTCCGAGGCAGGCAAGCGGAACGGACGGCGTAGGGCCGGTCGAGCGGGGGAAGCGGCGATTGCAGCATCCTGCCGAGGCGCAGGCAAGCGCTACACTTCCCAGTTATGGAACCCCATCACACGCCCCGCCCGCGCGGACGCGGCATTTACCTGCTGCCCAACCTGTTCACCACCGGCGGCCTGTTCGCCGGCTTCTACGCGATCATCGCCGCCACCCAGGGCCGCTTCGGCGAGGCCTGCATGGCGATCTTCATCGCCGCCATCCTCGACGGCGTCGACGGCCGGGTCGCGCGCCTGACCAATACCCAGAGCGAATTCGGGGTCCAGTACGACTCGCTGGCCGACCTGATCAGCTTCGGCCTGGCGCCGGCCCTGGTGATGTACCACTGGGCGCTGGAGTCGACCAAGCTCGACGGGGTGATCCCCGGCAAGATCGGCTGGATCGGCGCCTTCCTGTACGCCGCCTGCGCGGCGCTGCGCCTGGCCCGCTTCAATTCGCAGGTCGGCCAGGTCGACAAGCGCTGGTTCATCGGCCTGGCCAGCCCCGCCGCGGCCGGGCTGGTGGCGAGCTTCGTCTGGACCTGCCACAGCTTCGACCTGGTCGGCGAGCAACTGCGCTACGGCGCGCTGGCGCTGACCGTGCTGACCGGCCTGCTGATGGTCAGCCGGATGCGCTATTTCAGCTTCAAGGGCAGCGGTCCGCGCAACGACCGGGTGCCGTTCCTGGCGATCCTGATCGTGGTGGTGGTGGTGATCGCGATCGCGATCGACCCGCCGCGCGTGCTGTTGGCCATCTTCGCGCCGTACGCGCTGTCCGGCCCGGTCTCGGCCATCTATCGGCGCCTGCGGCGCACGCCGCCGGCCGAGGCCGGCCCGCCATGAGCGGACTGTGGAGCGCCGAGCAGCGCGAATGGCTGCAGGCGATGGGCCATTCGGTGATGACCCTGGCCGCGGACCAGACCGAGGCGCCGGCGGCCGTCGCCGCCGAGGCTTCGGCGCCGCCCGCGCAACGCGCGTCGGCGCAAGCGACCGCGTCGCGCGCCGAGCCCTCGCGCCCGGCCGCCTCCCCGGCGCGAGGCGCCGGCGAGGCCTTGTTGCGTGCGGTCCTGCGCGCGGCGCGGCGCGGCCCCGACGATCCGGCGGTGCTGGCGCTGTTCGATGCGCAGACGCTGCGCGGCAACGCCGCCGCCAAGCGCGCGCTGTGGCCGCAATTGCGCGCGCTGCGGCGCGGGAGCGCGACGAGGTGAGTGCGCAGGCGTCCGAGTTCGACCCGGCCACGGCGCCGGCCGCGCTGCGGCCGATGCGCGAGGACGACCTCGAAGCCGTCCACGCGATCGAGATCCGCGCTTACGAGTTTCCCTGGACTCCCGGCATCTTCCGCGACTGTCTGCGTGCCGATTACCCGGCCTGGGTGTTGTCGGAAGGCGAGCGCATCATCGGCTACTTCCTGATGAGCGTGGCCGCCGGCGAAGCGCACGTGCTCAACGTCTGCGTGGCCCCGGAAGCGCACGGCCACGGCTACGGCCGCAAGCTGTTGCGCGCGCTGGTCCACATCGCCCGCGGACGCGGCGCCGAGCGGGTATTCCTGGAAGTGCGCCCGTCCAACTCCGGCGCGATCGCGCTGTACCACAACGAAGGCTTCAACGAGATCGGCCGCCGCCCGCGCTACTACCCGGCGCGCGGCGGGCGCGAGGACGCCCTGGTCATGGCGATCGAGTTGTTCGCCGAGGAATAAGCGGCGACGGCGGTCGCGCCGCGCGATTACTGCACCGGTTTCAAGGCCGCCAGGATCGCCGGCTTCAGCGCCCTGATCGCGGCGTCGTCGCTCTGGTCGGCCTGCACGTACAGGACGCTCAGGAATGCGGTCAGATCGTGGCGACGCCCGAGCCAGCCGGCGTAATCGGCGCGATCGAGCTTGCCCACCTGCGCCGACAGCGCCGCGAACCAGGCCTCCCATTCGGCCGCCGACAGCAGGCCGCGCTTGGCCGTGAACAACAGCGGCCGGGCCAGGCGTTCGGGTTCGCCGAACACGTAGGCGTGGCCGTCGCGCGGCACCGCCTGGCTGGCGACCGCGGCCAGGATGCGTTGGTACTGCGCGCGTTCCAGCGCCGGATTCAAGCTCAGCTGCATCAGCCAGTCGGCACCGTGGGCGACGCCATGGCGCCAACCTTCGCCCTCGTTGTAGCCGCGGAAGTCGCGCACCGATTCGACATAGGCCGCGGCGCGTTCGACCATCGCCGCTCTTTCCGGTGCGGTCATCCATGGCTTGATCCGGTCGCTGCGCGCGACTTCCGACAGCACCAGAGCCGCGAAGGGTTTGCCGAAGCCTTGCGGGTCTGCGCCGTCGAGCGTTGCGTACAGGGCGCCGCGCAGGGTCCGCAGCGCCTCCGCGTCGAAATCGCCGGCGCGCATCCACTGGCTCAGGGCTTCGAAGGCGACCCCGTCGCGGAGTTCGGGATCGGAAGCGGACAAGCAGCCGATCAGGCCGGTCGCCAGCGCCTGTTTTGCCGCAGGATCGGGCAAGGCGAACTGGCGCGCTTTCAACGCTTGCAGGGACGCCGCGGTGTAGCCGGCGGGCGGGCAACTGCCGGCGAACGCGGGTGCGGCCAACAGGCAGGCTGCGAACAGCAGGACGAGACGCATGGCTTCGGTTTCCCCGGGGACAGAGACCAGCCTAGGTCGCCGCGTCGCAGCGCCGCAAGGGCCGGGATTGCGGGTTGGCGCGGGTGGAAGGGCAAGAGCGAGAGCACGCCCTCGGCCCCTTTCCAAAGAGGGACGCGTTGCCGATGACTTGCAGCTCGGCGATCCAGCGACGAATCGAATACCCAGCGCGCCTTTCCCCAGGAGGAGGGGGCAGGAGATTCAGCTTCTGCCTGTGCCGAAACCGGGACATAAAAAAAGCCGTGGCCTAAGCCACGGCTTTGTCTGATCGAGCGGAGCCGGAACGACGCCCGGCTCGCCTCAGCCCAGCTTGGTGCGCTGCGCAGTCAGGCCTTCCAACTGCAGATTCCAGTCGACCAGGCGCTTGCGCTCCTGTTCGACCACGGCGACCGGTGCGTTCTGGACGAAGGTTTCGCTGGCGAGCTTGCCCTGGCATTTGCCGATTTCGCCGGCGACGCGCTTGATCTCCTTGTCCAGGCGGGTGCGCTCGGCGCCCAGGTCGACCAGGCCTTCGAGCGGCACCAGCAGGGTCAGCTCGCCGACCACGGCCGAGGCCGCGGGCGGCGTGTCGCTGGCGTCGGCGACGAACGCGATGCTGTCGAGGCGATTGAGGAAGCGCAACTGCGAGTCGAAGCGCGCGGCGCGGTCGCGGTCGGCGGCATCGCCCTTGGCCAGCAGCAGGCCGACGTTCTTCTGCGGCGGAACGTTGAGTTCGCTGCGCACCTTGCGCAGGGCCGAAACCATCGACTTGAGCCATTCGACGTCGGCTTCGGCCTGAGCGTAGTCGGCGCCGAGCTCGCCGGCCTGCGGATACGGACGCAGCATGATCGTGGTCTCGGCGATGCCGAGTTTCGGCGCGACCTGCTGCCACAGCTCTTCGGTGACGAAGGGGATCAGCGGATGCAGCAGGGACAACAGACGCTCCAGCACGTACAGCAAGGTGTGGCGGGTGCTGTCGGCGGCGGCCGCATCGTCGCCCTGCAGGGCCGGCTTGGCCAGTTCGACGAACCAGTCGCAGAACGCGTTCCAGGCGAACTCGTACAGACTCTGCGCGAGCAGGTCGAAACGGTAGGCGGCGAAGTGGGTCTCGGCTTCGGCCGCGGCCTTGGCCAACTGCGCCAGGATCCAGCGCTCGGCATCGGTCTTCGGCTGCGGCGCGCCGGAGAAGCTCGCCGCTTCGGTGTTCATCAACACGAAGCGGGTCGCGTTCCACAGCTTGTTGCAGAAGTTCTTGTAGCCCTCGGCGCGGCCCAGGTCGAACTTGATGTCGCGGCCGGGGCCGGCCAGCGCGGTCATGGTGAAGCGCAGCGCGTCGGCGCCGAAGGCGGCGATGCCGTCGGGAAATTCCTTGCGCGTGGCCTTTTCGATCTTCGGCGCGTCCTGCGGCTTCATCAGGCCGGTGGTGCGCTTGGCGACCAACGCCTCGGCGGTGATGCCGTCGATGATGTCCAGCGGGTCGAGAATATTGCCCTTCGACTTCGACATCTTCTGGCCGTCCTTGTCGCGGACCAGGCCGGTGATGTAGACGTCGCGGAACGGCACGCGGCCGACCAGTTCGTCGGTCATCATGATCATGCGCGCCACCCAGAAGAAGATGATGTCGAACCCGGTCACCAGCACGCTGGTCGGCAGCGCGATGTCGAAGCCGAGTTCGCCCATCTTGTCTTCGTTGGGCCAGCCTTGCGTGCTGAAGGGGAACATGGCCGAGGAGAACCAGGTTTCCAGCACGTCCGGGTCTTGAACCAACTCGATCCGATCCTTGATCTTCTCGTAGGTGTCGCGGCCGAGCGAGCTAAGCAGTTTCGCGTGAGCGGCGACTTCGGCGTCCGCTGCGGTCCGAGCGACTATTTCGCCGATCTGCGGCGTGAAATCCGATTCGCCCGAGCGAACGGTCCACGCGGGGATACGGTGGCCCCACCAGAGCTGGCGCGAAATCGTCCAGTCCTGGATGTTCTCCAGCCAGTGGCGGTAGGTGTTGATCCAGTTCGCCGGGACGAACTTCACCTCGCCCGACTCGACGAGCTCGAGCCCCCGCTGCGCCAAGGCGTCCATCTTCACGAACCACTGGTCGGTCAGATACGGCTCGATCACCTGGCCGCTGCGGTCGCCGCGCGGCACCTGCAGGCGATGGGGGGCGATCTCGATCAGCAACTCGGCGACGTCCAGATCCGCGACGACCATCTTGCGCGCTTCGAAGCGATCGAGGCCTCGGTACGCCGCCGGGATGTACTTCTCGACGATCGCGGCCATGCCCTGTTCGGCGAACAGGGAAAAGTCGTCGGCATACTGATTCTGCTGCGGCGTGCAGACGTCGGGATCGATCTTGGTGAAGTCCGGGTCGGCGGAAGACAGCACGTGCTTGAGCGCGGTCGGGCCGGACAGCGTCCAGACCGATGCGTCGGGCGCGAAGATGTTGATCGACAGCAGCGAATGGCGGTGGCCCACCGCGTAATCGTTGAAGTCGTGGGCGGGCGTGACCTTGACCACGCCGGTGCCGAACTCGCGGTCGACGTAGCTGTCGGTGATCACGGGAATGCGGCGGCCGGTCAGCGGCAGATCGACGAACTTGCCGTGGATGGCGGCGTAGCGTTCGTCCTCGGGGTGCACCATCACCGCGGTATCGCCCAGCATCGTTTCCGGACGGGTGGTGGCGACCACGACGTAGTCGCGGAGTTCGCGCAGGGTTTCGTTGCCGTCGGCGTCGCGCTCGACGTATTCGTAGCTCGCGCCGTCGGCCAGCGGATAGCGGATCGACCACATGTGGCCGTTCTCTTCCTCGTTGGCCACCTCCAGGTCGGAGATCGCGGTCTTCAGCACTGGGTCCCAGTTGACCAGGCGCTGGCCGCGGTAAATCAGGCCCTTCTCATGCAGGCGCACGAACGCTTCGGTGATCGCATCCGAGGCCATCGGGTCCATGGTGAACACGCTGCGCGACCAATCGCCGCTGGCGCCGAGACGGCGCATCTGGCGCTCGATGGTGCCGCCGGACTGCTGCTTCCAGTCCCAGACCTTTTCGATGAATTTGTCGCGGCCCAGCGAGTCGCGGGTTTCGCCCTTGCCTTCGATGGCGAGATTGCGGCCGACCACCATTTCTGTGGCGATGCCGGCATGGTCGGTACCCATCTGCCACAAGGTGCGATAGCCGCGCATGCGGTGATAGCGGATCAGCGCATCCTGCAGGGTGTGCTGGAAGGCATGGCCCATGTGCAGGGTGCCGGTGACGTTGGGCGGCGGCAGCAGGATCGTATAGGGCTGGCCCTCGCCGCGCGGCTTGAATACGCCGCTGCTCTCCCACTGCTCGTAGAGGCGGGCTTCGAACTGCTTGGGGTCGTAGCTGGGGGCGAGGGACATAAGAACCGGGATTCGTTATTCGGGATTTGGGATTGGTTGAAGCAACAGCCAAGAGCAAGAGCTTGCAGAGCGGAGTGCCGGTTGGGACTGGGCGGATCCGCTTCGCGAATCCCAACTCCCGAATCCCCAATCCCGGCCCCTCACATATCGTGCTTGTTGAGCGTCAGTCCGCGCGCCTGGTACTGCTTCCAGCGTTCGCGCAGCGGGCCGCGCGCGGAGTCGTCGGCGGGCACCACTTCGAGCACGCGGTCGAAACCGTCCTGCACCGCGGCGTCGCGCAGGTTGATCACCAGCGGCCGCAGCGGTGCGTCGGCCTCGGGCGCGGCGATCAGCACGTCGGCCTCTTCCTCGTCGAGATCGGCGCCGGCGATCTGGTGCGGGATGTAGGCGTCTTCCCCCATGTCCCACAGCATGTCGTCGAGCGCCTCGGCCTGTTCCGCGTTGCGCGCCAGGATCAGGGTCGGCAGGCCGGCGTCGTGGGCCTTGCGCGCCAGCTCGCAGACCAACCGCAGCGGTTGCTCTTTGAAGCGCGGCGTCTGGATCAGATAAAAGTCAGCGCGGGCCATGGGCGGGTATCAACCGGTATAAGCGGGCGAGCCGCCGAAAACGAAACGCCCCGGCAGGGCGCCGCCGAGGTTCGGGCGAACCCGCCGGGCAGGGGCGGGACGAACGCGCCGCTCGCCTTGAGCCTGCGCCGCGCGGCCGGCGACATCGATAGGATGCCGCCCGCCGGTGCCGCGATCGCCCGCGAGGATCGGCGCAGTGCGCTTCATCGTCAGGCGGCGCGCTCGAGCAGCCACTGCGAGAGCAGGCCGACCGGACGGCCGGTGGCGAGACCGCGCTTGCCTTCTTCGTTGGACACGCCGGCGATGTCGAGGTGGGCCCAGCGCTGGCCTTCGGTGAAGCGCGACAGGAAGCAGCCGGCGGTGATCGCACCGGCCCAGCGGCCGCCGATGTTGTAGACGTCGGCGAAGCTCGATTCGAGCTGGGTCTGGTACTCGTCCCACAGCGGCAGGCGCCAGGCGCGGTCGAAGACCTGTTCGCCGGCGCTGGTCAGCTCGGCGGCGAGGTCGTCGTCCTTGCTCATCAGGCCGGTGGCGAACTTGCCCAGCGCGACCACGCAGGCGCCGGTCAGGGTCGCCACGTCGAGCAGGGCCTTGGGTTCGAAGCGCTGCGCATAGGTCAGCGCGTCGCACAGGATCAGGCGGCCTTCGGCGTCGGTGTTGCCGACTTCGATGGTCTTGCCGGACATGCTGGTCAGCACGTCCGAGGGGCGGTAGGCATCGGCGTCGGGCATGTTCTCGACCGCCGGCACGATCACCACCAGGTTGATCGGCAACTGCATGCCGACCGCCGAGACGAAGGTGCCGAGCACCGAGGCGGCGCCGCACATGTCGAACTTCATCTCCTCGATGCCGCCCTGGACCTTGAGGTTGATGCCGCCGGTGTCAAAGGTGATGCCCTTGCCGACCAGCACGTAGGGCTTGGCGTCGCCGCCGTTGTCGTACTTGAGCACGATCAGCTTGGGCGGGTTGGCCGAGCCGCGCGCCACCGCGAGCAGCGAGCCCATGCCGAGCGCCTGCATCTGCTCGCGGTCCAGCACTTCGCACGAGGTGGTGTCGAAGCGGCCGGCGAACTCCTGCGCCTGCTCGGCCAGATAGGCCGGGTTGCAGATGTTCGGCGGCAGGTTGCCGAGCTCGCGCGCGAACGCGACGCCGGCGGCGATCGCCTGGCCCTGGGCCAGGGCGGTGGCGTCGTCGCCGCGGATCGACAGCTTGCGCAGGCCGGGCTCGTCTTTCTTCTTGCCCAGGGTCGCGGTGTAGCGGTAGCAGGCGTGGTCGGCGGCGATCGCGGCCTGGCGGATCGCCCAGGCGCTGTCGCGGCCGGTCACCGGCTCTTCGCTGAGGGTCAGCAGCGCATGCTCGACCGGGCCGGCCTTGAGCGCGCGCGCGGCGTCGCCGACCGCCTTGAGATACTGGGCGACGCCGAACTTGCCGGCCTCGCCGAGGCCGATCACCAGCACCCGCGGCGCGGTCACGCCGGGCAGGTCGTGCAGCAAAGAGGTCTTGCCGGTCTTGCCGCTGATGTCGCCCCGCTCGAGCAAAGCCGTCAGGCGCCCGCCGCTGACTTCATCCAGCGTTCGCGCGGCAGCCGTCAGGGTCTTGTCGGCGAAGGCGCCTACCACGACGCAATCGGTTTGAGCGGCCGCGAGCGCGTCGCGGTTCAGGTCGAATTCGAGGGTCATCCAACAGATTCCCAGCAGCCAAGAAGAGTTTGTCCGTACAATCGATCGGCTTTGCCGGGCGTCGGTCCGGGGCGTGATGCCCGTGCCGCCGTCCTCGGTTCTCGACCTCGAGCCTCCGGGAATCCCGGAACGCGAGCGGACAGGCCGGCCGTCGAACGAACCCCCGAGTTTAAAGCAAGCCCGCCCGATGCCGAAGCCCGATGCTCAAGCTTGACCGATATCTGACTGGCGAATTCGCCCAGGCCGTCTTCGCGACCCTGGTGGTGTTGCTGATCGTGAGCGTCGGCGGCGCCTTCACCGACGTGCTCGAGGACATCGCCAAGGGCAAGGTCCCGGCCGGGCTGATGCTGTTGCAGCTCGGCCTGGTGCTGATCAAGTGGCTGCCGCTGATCCTGCCGCTGGCGCTGATGCTGGGGCTGATGCTGGGCATCGGCCGGCTCTATCGCGATTCGGAAATGCCGGTGATCGCATCGATCGGCGTGGGCCCGCGCCGGCTGCTCAAGCCCTTGTTGATGGTGGTCGGGCCGATCGTGGCCGTCGTCGCCGCCTGTTCGCTGTGGCTGGGCCCCTGGGCCGACCGCGCCTCGCGCCAGATGATCAACGAAGCCAGCCGCAGCCTGGTCGTGGCCGGCCTGGAGCCGGGCGCCTTCACCGGCCTGCCCAACGACAACGGAGTGATCTACGTCGGCGCGATGTCCAACGACGGCACCCGCTTCGAGCGCATCTTCATCTATCGCAACAAGCCCGACCGCCAGGACGTCACCACCTCCAAGACCGGTCACCTGACCGTGCGCCCGAACGGCGACCGTTATCTGACCCTGGAAGACGGGTTCGAGGTCGAGGGCCCGAAGGACGGCGGGCTCAACTACCGGCTGATGCGCTACGCCAGCAACGACGTGCTGCTGCCGGCCAGCGAGGACCGCTACGACCCGTCCCTGCCCGAGATGATGGCGACCACCGAGTTGTTCGGCGATCCGCGCCGCGAGTCCGCGGCCCAGCTGCATTACCGGATCGCGCCGCCGCTGCTGGCGCTGGCCTTCGCCCTGCTGGCGGTGCCGTTGGCGCGCAGCACCCCGCGCCAGGCCCGCTACGGCAGCGTTTTGATGGGCTTTCTGGCCTATCTGATCGGCAACAACTTCATGATGATGGGCAAGGGCTGGTTGGAAGACGGCAAGATCCCGAGCTTCCTCGGCCTGTGGTGGCTGACGTTGCCGCTGTTGGCGGTGGCCGGCTGGCTGTACTTCCGCGACGGCCGCGTCGCCCGCAGGCGGAGCGCGCGATGAAGCCGTTCCCGAAGATTCACGACGTCTACGTCGGCAAGACCGTGCTCGGCACGGTGCTGCTGACCTGGGCGGTGCTGCTGGGCCTGGATTTCATGCTCAGCCTGGTCGGTGAGTTCGGCGATGTCGGCAAGGGCCGCTACGGCCTGATGCAGGCCCTGGCCTACATGGCCATGACCGTGCCTCGCCGTGCTTACGCCCTGTTCCCGTACGCCGCGGTGATCGGCGCGCTGATGGCGCTGGGCCAGTTGGCCTCGACCTCGGAACTGACCGTGCTGCGCGCAGTCGGTCTGTCGCGGCGGCGCCTGAGCCTCGCGGTGGCCGGCGCGCTGGCGCTGCTGACCCTGCTGATGGTGGTCAACGGCGAGACCCTGGCGCCGGAAGGCCAGCGTCGCGCCGACGCGCTCAAGACCGCGGCCAAGTCCAACAACCAGGTCGTGGCCCAGTATTCCGGGGTCTGGGCGCGCGAGGGCGACGTGATCCTCAGCGCCAGCCAGGGCCAGGAACGCAGCGAGGGCCAGGACCGCTGGCTGGAGCTGCGCAACGTCAGCCTGTACCAGTTCGGCGAGGACGGACGCCTGGCGTCGCTGGCCTTGGCCAAGATCGCCGAGCACCGCCCGGGCGGCTGGCTGCTGCGCGACGTCACCCGCACCACCTTCCTGGCCAAGTCGGCCGAACAGGTCCATGTCGCCGAAGAACGCTGGGAGTCCAAGCTCGACAGCGCGGCCTTGATGAGCGGCAGCAACCGTCCGCGCTACCTCAGCGCCAAGGCCCTGCACAAGGCGATCGAGGACCGAGAGCGCAACCGCCTCGATGCGGCCGAATTCGAGGCCTATTACTGGGGCCGCTGGTTCTACCCGCTGAACGTGCTGACTTTGTGTCTGGCGGCGATCCCGTTCGCCTTCGGCAGCTTGCGCAGCGGCGGCATGGGCAAGCGCCTGTTCATCGGCATCGTCTTCGCCCTGCTGTTCTGGCAGTTGCAGACCCAGTTCGTCGAACTGGCCAAGGTGTTCCGTTTCGACTTCCGCCTGGCCTATGCCGCGCCGACCGTGGTGATGCTGGCCGTCTCGGCCTACCTGTTCAAACGGCGTTCGGGGTGAACGCAGTCCGCTTACGCGGCACGACCGCGTGGACTGCGTGAACGCCCGGCGCGCTGCACCGGGCCGGGGTCGTAACCCTCAGCTCACGAGTAGCCCCTTTCGAGCGCGACTCCAGGGTAGGAGCGGCGCAAGCCGCGACCCAAGATCGCCGCGCTGTTTGGTCGTTTCCGGCTGAAGAATGTCGCGGCTTGCGCCGCTCCTATCCCGCGATAGTTCTAGCTTCGATCAGTGACGCGGGCGATGCCGCCTGTGCACGTCCCTTGGTCGCGGCTTGCGCCGCTCCTACCCCGCGATAGTTCTAGGCTACGATCGGCGACGCGGGCGATGCTGCCTGTGCACGTCCCTTGGTCGCGGCTCGCGCCGCTCCTACCCCGCGATAGTTCTAGGCTTCGATCGGCGACGCGGGCGATGTTGCCTCTGCATGTCCCTTGGTCGCGGCTTGCGCCGCTCCTACAGTGGTGACGCCGCCAGCGCCCGCGACTTCGCCGGACGCTGCATCACCATTCACTTCGCCCGCTTGGGCAAGCGCTGCATCCGCGTACCGCTCGCGCGGTCGTGCCAGGCCAGGCGGTCGCGATCGAACCAGGCCCACCAGAAGCCCAGGCCGAGCGCGGCGAGCGACAGGGTGCCGATCGCATAGCGGAGCCACAGCGCGCGCCATGGCGGTGCCGCGCCATCGGCGCCGGTCACGCGCAGCCGCCAGGGGCGCATGCCCAGGGTCTGCCCGCCGCGGCGCCAGCTCAGCGTCGCGTAACCGCCGGCGATCAGCCAGCACACGAACCACAGCGCCCACTGCAGCGCGCTGAACGGCTCGATGTTTTCGCGCTGTCCGTGCCCGGACAAGGTGTAGGCGACGGTGAACACCGCGCTCGCCACCAGCCACAGCGCCGCGGCCGGCCAAAAATCGTAGAACAACGCCAGCAGGCGCCACCCGACAAGGGCGGCCGGCCTGGTGGGTGCGGAGTCGGTGGCAGGAGTGTCGTTCGAGCTCATCGCATCAGGATATAGGCTGCCGGACCGCCTGCTAAGCTGCGGCGATGAGTGCCGCCACCCCCGCCGAACGCCGCAGCCAGGCGATGGCCCTGCCGCCGCTGGGCGACGCCGACGATGCGGCGATCAAGTCCTTTCTCGACACGATCTGGGCCGAGAACGGCCTCGCCCAGCAGACCCTCGACAGCTACCGCCGCGATCTCGAAGGGCTGGCGCGCTGGCGCGACGGCGCCGGCATCGCCGATGCCGACCGCTCGGCCTTGTTCGACTATCTGGCCTGGCGCACCCGCGAAGGCTATTCGCCCCGCAGCAACGCCCGCCTGCTGTCGGTGCTGCGCGCGTTCTATGCCTACCGCCTGCGCCGCGGCGAGCGCAGCGACGACCCCACCGCCTTGCTGGCGCCGCCGAAATTGCCGCGCTCCTTGCCCAAGGCCCTGGCCGAAAGCCAGATCGAGGCCTTGCTGGCCGCTCCGGTCGTCGACGAACCGCTGGGATTGCGCGACCGCGCGATGCTCGAGTTGATGTACGCCTCCGGCCTGCGGGTGAGCGAACTGGTCAATTTGCCGTCGACCGCGGTCAACCTGCGCCAGGGCGTGCTGCGGGTCACCGGCAAGGGCAGCAAGGAACGGCTGGTGCCGCTCGGCGAAGAAGCCCAACACTGGCTCGAGCGCTATCTGGCCCAATCGCGTCCCGTGTTGGCAGGCAAACGCGCGCTGGCGCCGCTGTTCCTGACCGCGGGCGGCGAGGCCCCGAGCCGGCAGGAGTTCTGGCATCTGGTCAAGCGCTACGCCGCCGTCGCCGGTATCGACCCGTCCAAGATCAGCCCGCACGGCCTGCGCCACAGCTTCGCCACCCACCTGCTCAACCACGGCGCCGACTTGCGCGCCCTGCAGATGCTGCTCGGCCACAGCTCCCTGTCGACCACCCAGATCTACACTCTGGTGGCGCGCGAACAACTGAAACGCCTCCACGCCCAACATCATCCGAGGGGGTGAAGAGCAGCGCTTA